>RAYR01000013.1 GCA_003612405.1 bacterium 0.1xD8-71 | reverse complement strand
ATCCTCGATAGCTCAATGGTAGAGCACGCGGCTGTTAACCGCGGGGTTGTAGGTTCGAGCCCTACTCGGGGAGCTAAAAACCTTGTAAACATAGGTGTTTGCAAGGTTTTTTGTTGTGGATTGTTTTATTCCCAAAACAAAAAGAGTTCGTAATATTCATCTAAGACCTCATGCAAGACCATAACTGCTTCAGGTTTTGTGGTAAAGCTTGTAAATGAGGGGGAGAAAGTGTTGTCTGTGGATGCCGAATCACAGGAAAAATTTACAAATGTAGAAAGATATGATATACTAAGAGAAACAAAAGAGAAGGGCATAGAAGTGCATACGATAGGAAAGATAGATAAGAATATATACAAATGTGTTACGGAAGATATCGTAACAGATGAAGTGATCATTACGGATGAAAGAATTGAACATATAACACAACGATGCGAACGAGATTTTTATAAAAAATACGGTAAATATTTCAGTGAGATCCTTAAAGACCCAGATTATATATTTCCAGATAAGAAAAATACAGCGTTAGTCTGTAAAAAAATTATTGATGATGGGAAATATATCAATATTGCACTTCGCCTGGTTACTTCCGTAGATAACCCTGAATATAAGAATTCTATTATTACGGCAGTAGGGGAAAATGAAAAGTGATTTGCACAACGGCTTAGGAATAACGTGCCTCTTTACAAAAAAGAATAAGAGATTTATAATATGTATATTAGTATGGCTTTACCCGAATAATTAATTGAGGTGGTAAATTTCGTAGCTACCACACGCCGTTGGTACTGACAGGGAAAACCCGAGAGATGCAGGAGAAGGCTACGCCTGCCGGTTGATTATTCGGTTTAGCAATAAGTATTAATAAAAATAATATTGATGTGGTGCATAATCAAATTTAATGACACGATTATATACAATGGGCAGTGGATATGGTCGTAAGATGGTGCAGGTGTCCCAGATGCGGATTTGAGCATTTCATCAAAGTAAGGCCGGATACCAGAATTAAAAATTTTCCGGCGTACTGTAAAAATGAAATATTGGTAACCATAGAGTCTGGAGTCGAAGAGGTCAATTCTTAACAGCATTGATTGTTTGGCTTCTTTTTATTTTCTCGTCTACAGCTTTTTCTGCATGACAATCAGACTGTACAGAAAAATATGAAAATGTTTTTCATTGTCATAGAAATGTATCCTTTACTTGCTGGAGTGCTAACAGGTATTTTGCTATGATTCATGTACAAAATCAAAAGGAGGAACGCAGATGAATATGAAATTTGCAGAAAAACTTACAGCACTACGCAAGGGAAGGGAGCTGACACAGGAACAGCTGGCGGAACAGCTCAACGTTTCCAGGCAGTCCATTTCCAAATGGGAAAGCGGTCAGGTCATACCGGAAGTAGATAAGATTGTGGAATTGAGTAAGCTGTTTGATGTCAGCATCGATTATTTATTAAAACCGTCTGAGATAGATGAATTATCGGTGAAGACACAGATATTGGAACAGCAGCAAAAGAAGATGTTGTTCAGAGAGGAGAAGCGTACTCGGATATTCAAAAACATCATGTATTCACTTGCCGTCTACCTGCTGTTTCTTGCGGTGGTTTTTGTGGAACACGAGATGGTATTTACTTTGGAATCGGAACTGGTATGGGGATTATTGGGCAAGCATACGATATTTGCTGAGTTTTTGATTGCAACTGCTATCGTGATTTTCGTATGGATTAAAAATTCCAGACATAAAGAATAAAAGAGAAAGCCGGGTTTTATCATAGATGCATGGAAGGAGATATGTTATACTTTTTGGTAACATCTGATGCGGAAAGGTAAGGTTGCAGAAAATGCTTGATGATGGAAGTTTTTCAATACAGCAGGCAGAACAGGTAATGAAGCTGGGATTTATAAGAAGCCGGCGGAAAATGATATGGATTCTGATGGTGTTTGCAGTTTGTCTTTTCGGAGGTTGTGGGCAGGCAGCGGAAAGCGGCAGGGAGGACACTGGGGCCAGAGAAAAATCCGGCATGGAAACGGAATCCGGAGTGGAAGAAGAATCTGAAACCAGAGAAGAAGCGACCCGGCACACCAACCCCATGGACAACGACACCCTCCGGGATTCCATCTACCGCTACTACGGCAGGGATGCCCATGAAAAGATCAGAAAAGAAGAGATAGAGGCGGTAAAGGGAAAACTGTGGGCTAATTCTGTCACCATTCATGATGGGGAGGAGTTTGCCCGGCTGCGGGAATGGTATAATTGGGACAATGTTCATAGTGTCATTGTTTATTTTTCCAGGGATTTGCAGGAATGGCAGGAGGAAGACTTACTGGCACTTAAGATTCTCCATGAAAGTGTGCAGGTGGAGAGTGATTCAGGAACATTCCCGGTGCGTGCGCTTACTTATCTGACAGGTGCGCAGGAAGTGTATTTTTCTGTGGATACGGATGTGACGGATGTGACGGGAACATTGTCGGAAGGAGAGGTCTTTCCGAGGCAGATAAAATCCGTGGCATTGTACGATTATCGGGAGGAGAAGTACCACACGCTTCTTGGTGTTTTACAGGACTCCCGGGTGGAAATGCTTACAGTAAGACCGGATTGGGAGGCAGAGGACTATCAGGGATTCTGGCTGGATGAGGCGGCACAGATAGGTACGTTAAAGGAGCTGGTTTTAAATGAGGTATCCATCCAGGTGAGGGAGGAAGCAGCTTTAAAAGGTTCTGCGCTTGTACGGATAGAGGGCTGTATCGATCAGGATACGGATTTGTGTTTTGTGAAGGAACTTGGGCAGTTGGAGGAGCTTAATGGCTGTATTGTTGCGGAGCGGGATCTATCACCTTTGCTGCACAGAAAGGGGCTCTCTCTTTATCTGGACTTTTGCAGGCAGACAACGGCGTTGGAAGAGGAAGCCTACGGGAGCACAACCTATACCGTATGTCCTGAGTTTAATAAGGCGGTTTCCTGGCCCGGGGGATCCGGGGATGAAGGGTTCCTGGGCATTTATCAGCGCAGGGAAGAGGGAGATCTGGTGGCAGAATGTTTTACAAAGAAGTGGATTTCCCGTGAAACAGATGAGATTTATATGTACAGTTTTGATCCCTGGATCCGGGTCACTGCCGGTGCATCGGTCTATGAACTGAGTCCGGGAGAAGAGGACGGAGAATTTTGCTTTGGCGATGCCAGAAGCGACCGGATGAGGTTTGAGGATATCAATTTTGACGGGGTGAAAGATATTGTATTGGAAGCCGGGCATTTTGGCAGTCAGGGGCTTCTGTGTGAGTTTGGTTATCTCTGGGATCAGGCTTCAGGCAGGTATGTGTTTTCACCGACTTATAGCATGATCAGCAACCCTTCCATAGATCCGGAGCATCAACTGGTGCGCAGTTCCTGGCGCAACTGGGCCGCTTCCCATAGCTGGGCAATTTACCGGTATGTGGACGGAAAGTTTGTGGTACAAGGTATTCTGACGGAAGAACTTTTGGATGAAGATGATATACCACCGGAGTTAGAGGTGCCGGAAGGTGCCGAGGTATGGCGTTGGCGGGAAGAAATCATGGAAGACGGAAAAGTGGCGGAAGTGAGAAATTCTTACGCGGTGTCGGTAGAGGGAGAAGAGACGGTATATCCGGAAGCGTATGAGAGTTATTATGCGGAAGACAGTTATTGGGGATGAAGAAGGAGGGTGCCGCCCAATCATCTGAATTGATGATGCTGCGACACCCTCTTCCTGTCGTCTGAATGGAGATAGTTATGTCATATGGTTTTTCATTTTCTCTTATATTTGTTATAAGAAGAAACCGCCAGAAAACCAAACAGCGGAATTTCAATCGTGTATGCACCAGCCATGACATGAGGAAGCCAGATGGCGATATTCCCGATATTCCAGAAATCAAATTCGGTGGCAGCATATAAGAAACTGGTCTGGAGTCCGGTTCCGCCTGCCGGAAGAATACTATAAAGCCAGATGCCGATTTCGGACGGGAACATCATATAGATGACGATTGGTAAAAGGCCAAACAAAAGTGCGATTGACAGGCAGGACGCTATGGTTTTGATTCTGGAAGAAAGGAAAACGGTAAAACTGATCACTGCCAGTATGCTTAATAGTCCGCAGATGACATTAAAACATTGCAGCTGCCCAATCGTCATATTTGGCAGGTTGATAATGGAATACAGCATCTGCATGGAGGTCCTGGTACATTCCCATCCCCAGAGACTGTTGGATACCAGGACATATATCCCGGCGCAGAGCAGGTAAGCCGTTCCGCAGATAATAAAGGCGGACAGAATCTTTATCAGGGCAAATTTTGTCCTGCCGTATTTGGTACAGCGGAAGATGTCGTCTGCGCCGGTCTGGTAATCGGATGTGAATACGGGCGCTGTGATGACGGTGCAGAAGAGCATGACCAGAAAGGAAAGGATAATCTGGTAATCCATGGCATTGGTGCTGTATCCCGGGAAGAACTGATAGGGTTTTTCCACTGTACTGTATAAATCGATGGCCTTCTTTTGTGCAGCCGGATGGTTTTTCTGTTCCTGTTTCATCAGGGATACAATGCGTTCTTCACACACATCATAATAGGCATCCACTTTTTTCGGGTCAATTTCCAGAATCGTCGGGGCAACGCCGGTATCCGGATTGGCAAAAGCTTCCCGGATGCCGTGCAAAAGCGGGGCATAGGGCAGGATCTCTTCTTCATAGACGCCGTCGGGCAGGTCATAGGAAAGTTCCACCCCGTATTTTCTCAGACAGGCCTGATAGTCTTCCACTGCCTGCCGTACCTTTTCCGGAGTCACTGTGCCGGTAATGTCTGCCTGTAGTTTTTTCTCATAGGCAATAGCGGCCAGTCCTTTCAGTTCCACCTTGGTGCCGTCTGTGTCCGTGTAGCTGTTGTAAGAAAAGGTAATGGGCAGCCATGCCAGCAGTAAAGAAAACAGCAGGGCCAGTGTCAGCAGGACAAGGGTAAGACGGGTCTTTATGATTCTTTTTATTTCCAGTTTCATTAAACGCATAGCAATTACCTCCGGTCAATATTTTTCTGTGGAAACATCCATAAATATAAATCCTCCAGATGAGGCGGTACAGGCTGTGAATCGCCGGTATGGGGTCTGTCAGCGAGATAGCGGATGGAAATCTGTCCGTTCTCTTCGTTGCGGAGATTGACAATCTGGAGTCTGTGCTCGTATTCCGGCAAACTGCTCATGGAAATCCTGGCGGTCCATACTTTCCCGGCAACCAGTTTTACCAGTTCTTCGGTGGTACCTTTTGCGAGAAGTTTTCCGTCCTTCATCACCGCATTTTGTGTGGCGATATATTCCACATCGGAAACAATATGGGTCGAAATCAGTACAATGCGGTCGTGCGCAAACTCAGAGAGCAGATTGCGGAAACGGACTCTTTCCCCCGGATCAAGGCCGCTGGTGGGTTCGTCCAGGATCAGGACTTCCGGGTCATTTAACAGGGCCTGTGCAATGCCCACCCGGCGTTTCGTGCCGCCGGATAGTTTGATGATTTTCTTGTTTTTTACATGGGACAGGGTCAGCTGCTCCAGGAGTTCATTGATTTTGCGCCTGCCGTCTTTTTCTGTAAGACCTTTCAGCACGGAGACATACTCCAGATAATCTTTTACGGTAAATTCCGGATAAAATCCGAATTCCTGGGGAAGATAGCCAAAGACATCGCGGTAGCTTTCCTTTAATTCGGTAATGGGAACTCCGTCGTAGAGGATGTGTCCCGAAGAGGGCGTCATAATACCGGCGATCATCCGCATGAGAGTGGTCTTGCCGGCCCCGTTGGCTCCTAACAGTCCCCATACGCCGGGGGTGATATGCAGGGAAATATCATCCACTGCGGTTAGGTCCTTGAATTGTTTTGAAACATGTTCCATAGATAATTCCATTGTCATTTCCTCCATGATGATTGATAAGTCAGGCTAACTGTATTTCCGTGTAAGAGGCATCCCGGATGATATGGCGAAGCTGTCTTTCGCAGAAAAATACAAGCAGTATACACACCAGGATCCATATCGGGGAAAAGGATTGCTGAAACCAGAATACATAGTGTCCCGGAATCACACAAAATCCCAATGCCAAAAGCATACAGAATAAAAGGCTTCCCATGATAAAGTGCCGGGGACTGCAATGGCCAAGCAGGAACAGACAGCCGCTGCCGGCCAGAAGGAACGGCAGACACAGATATAGAATCGTGCGCTCAGCAGGTAAAGATGCCTGTAGCATCATGGTAAAGAAAATACCGCCTAAAAGGCAAAGATCCCCGATGCCGACAATGACCAGTTTCGCCAGCAGAAGCTTTGCGCAGGAAAAGCGGGACGCCGCTTCGATTTCCTGCATCTGATAGCATACAGAGTGATAGAGAAAAGGCAGGATGGTTACAAAAACCAGAACCGACAAACAAAACAGTAGTTTGACCATGCTCTGTGGACGCAATGTATACCCGTAGGAATAAGAGAGCAGTCTGTTGATAAAGAACAGGAAAATTCCCTGTACAATCCAGATTTTATAACCCATAAACTTTATCTGCTTTGCCAGGAATTGTGGAAAGGATATACGTTTCCGCATCTGCCTGCGGCAGGCTTCCTGTCTGACAAGTATAAGAGTATTATGCAGGTGCGTCTCATTCGTGACGGAGGGGGATTGCTGCAATGCCTGTCTTACTCTGTTTTCTAATATTTTATTTTTCGTCATGGCCATTTGCTCCTTTCTCGATTTCTTTTTTCAGTCTTTTTAATGCAGCCCGCAGTCTGGACTGGACAGTGCGCAGCGGCAGATGGAGTACTCCCGCGATTTCCCGCAGTGTCAGTTCCTGTCCAAACCGTAAGAGAACGATTTCCTGGGAATCCTCCGGCAGATTTCTGATCAGCTGCCGCAGTGCCATATCTGCCTGCACATTTTCAAAATCCGGTTCCACATAGGCAATATCCACAGAAGATTCTTCTAAGGATACATCGAGATGCCGATGCTTTCTCAGGATATCGGTGCAGGTATTTGCGGCCACCTGATAGAGAAAGGATTTCCATCTGCCTTTGTGGGTATAGCGGTCAAAGTAGCGGATTACCTTGAGAAAGGTTTCCTGTGCCGCATCTTCCGCCAGGGAACGGTCAGGCGTATGCCAGATACAATAGCGCAGAATCTCAGGATAGTATATTTCTATCAATTCGTCTGTGGCGCCTGTGTCGCCCTGTTCTATTCTTTGTAGCAATTTCTCTTCGCCTGTCAAGATAATTCCTCCTGGGGATGTCCCCTCATAAGTATATAACGAAATAACTGTGTCCAAATGATTTAGTTTTATATATTTTCATTCATTTCCCTTGCCAAACCTGGCGGAGTATGGTATTATATCAAGCGTTGAGGCTCCATGGTCAAGCGGTTAAGACATCGCCCTTTCACGGCGGTAACACGGGTTCGATTCCCGTTGGAGTCATTAGTTTTATGAGTTTGCGGACCTTTAGCTCAGTTGGTTAGAGCAACCGGCTCATAACCGGTCGGTCCTGGGTTCGAGTCCCCGAAGGTCCATCAGAGAATCCGCCAGGATTCTCGCGGAGTTAATTCCGAAGAGATTTACGTCATTGACACAAGATATCTTCTGGATATATAATGTAATAGCTGAAACAAAAGGCCCGGTGGCTCAGTTGGTTAGAGCGCCGCCCTGTCACGGCGGAGGTCGTGGGTTCGAGTCCCATCCGGGTCGTTTCAAAACAAACTCATAAACAGATTGTCACAATATGCCGGCGTGGCGGAACTGGCAGACGCACAGGACTTAAAATCCTGCGGGACTAACCTCCCGTACCGGTTCGATTCCGGTCGCCGGCACTATTCTGAAAGAGGGGAAACGTTGCTATTTACAGCGTTTCCCTGTTTTTTAACTTTTCTTCTTTTGTGGACAGAAAATATCATTTCACCTCTAAAGTCTTTGGAGAATTATCCGATACAAATAATGTAAGGTTTAGAACAAAAAGAAGGAGGAGTCCGATATGCGTATTGAGGCTTATTCACAGGTTCAGCAGATATATGGTGCAAAGAATCTGACAAAAACACAGAAAACAGCTAAAAATACGGCTTCAGACCAGATTCAGATCTCCAGTATCGGTAAAGATATCCAGACTGCCAAAAATGCAGTGGCAGCAGCCAGTGATATCAGGAGTGAACTGACAGCTCCTCTCAAAGCAAGTATTGCGAACGGAACATATCAGGTGAGCGCAGAAAGTTTTGCAGAGAAACTGATGAAGCAGTATGAAGAAATGGAAAGTCTGTAGACACAATGAAAGGTGAGGAATAATTGTGGCAAGTTTAATGGAGACCTTGATCGAGGTTTTAGAGAAAGAAAATCTGGAGTACAAGAATCTGTTAGATTTATCCATCAGGAAAACACCAGCCATTGTGTCTGAGGACTTACAGGCATTAAACAAGATCACGGATGAGGAGCAAATCATAGTAAGCAGGATCAATCATCTGGATAATCAGAGAAGTGAAGCTGTTGATGATATTGCGAACGTACTTAACAAGGATGTTACGAAGCTGAAAATTGTAGACTTAATTAAGATGCTGGAGGCAAGGCCGGAAGAACAGGCTAAACTGGCGGCAGTATTCGACAGTCTGCGGGATAATGTCCGCGCGGTAAAGCGGGTTAACGAGCAGAACAGGGAACTGATCGAAAATGCTTTGGAATTAGTCCAGTTTAACATGAATATTCTTCAGTCCATGAACAAGGCACCGGAGACGGCAAACTATAACAGGGGCGCTTATAATACCGGTGATATGATCGGGATGAGTAATAAGGCTTTTGACGCAAAGCAGTAGAATTGTTGAGGACGGTAGATTATGTCATTAATGGGAAGTTTTTATATAGGCGTTTCAGGCTTACAAACATCAAACAATGCGCTCAATACAACAGCGCATAACATGTCTAATCTGGACACCATCGGATATACCAGGCAGCAGGTTGCTCAGGGCACAAGGACATATATTACGATTGCCAAGAGCAACAAGACGAACTGGAAACAGACAGGTCTCGGTGTCAATTATACCCTTACCAGACAGGAAAGAGATTTAATATTGGATAAAAACTATCGCCGGGAGTCGGGACGGTTGTCTTTTTACGATGTCTCGGCAGGCGCGCTGGAAGAGGTGGAGTATATTCTGGGCGAATCCAACGAGGGTCATGAATTTGCATTGGCACTCAATGGGGAGAACGGATTCTGGGTTGCTGTGGAAGAGCTCAGCAAGGACCCCACTAATTCAGTTAACCAGAACCTGTTTGTGACCAAGGCGTATGAGTTTATTACCAGGGCGCAGGCAGTGTATGACAGCCTGCGTGAGTTTCAGCAGAATCTGAACAAGACGGTTGTCACGGATGTGAATAAAATCAATGCCTATGCCAAGGAGATTGAGGCGCTCAATCGGAAGATCGTGAGCATTGAGGCAGGGGTGGAGAACGCCAACGATTTAAGAGACCGCCGCAACTACCTTCTGGATGAACTGGGTAAACTTGGTTCGATCAAATATTCAGAGGATATGAACGGTTATGTGCGGGTGAGATTCGAGGGAGTTGACCTGGTACAGGGCGGTATCGCATATGAAATGGGTCTTTATGAAGATCTGGCGACCGGTTTCTATACGCCTTACTGGACGATGCTGGCGAATTGTGATTATGATAAAGAGGGTAATCCGATTGTTACCGAGGAGGCAATCGCGGGTGCCAAGGTATTTGACCTGACGGCCAGGATTTCCTCGGAATATAATACAGATATCGGTTCTTTGAAGAGTACACTGTATGCCAGAGGCGATCATTATGCCACCTATCGGGAACTCAATGATATTAACAAAGACGGCGTATATGAAGAAGGCTGGTATACCAGCAATGTTGAGCAGTCTGTTGTGATGAATGTGGAAGCGGAGTTTGACCAGCTGATTCATGCGGTGGTGACAAAGATTAATGATATTCTGGCAGACGCTGCCAACAGAGAGGGACAGCCCCCGGAATCTTACTATTTAAGAGACGAGAATGGGGAGCCCTATCAGCTCTTTCAGAAAATTGTGGAGGGGGAAGACTGGACGGTAAGCAATATCATTATCAACAGTGAGCTCAGACAGAATCCTTCCCTGCTGACGTTCAGGCTTTCGGATCATTCGGAAGATAATATCACTACGGAGCTGTTAAAAAATGCTTTTGAGGAGGCAATCTATAAGCTGAATCCCAAGGTGCAGATGCCGGTGAATTTCCAGGATTATTATAAGAACCTGGTGGCACAGATTGGTAATACAGGATCCGTGTTCCGGGCTGTACAGGCGAATCAGACGGTGGCTGCCGATGCACTGGCAGGAGCCAGGGAGCAGATTGTCGGAGTATCTTCCGATGAAGAACTGACGAATATGATTATGTATCAGAATGCATATAATGCATCCAGCAGATATATCAATGTGGTCGATGAAATGTTAGAGCATATTCTGTCGACGTTGGGACACTAGGATAGAGAGGTGAGAACATGGCATCAACTTTTTTTGGCTTGACAATTGCATCATCGGGTCTTCGGGCAGCTAACGCGGCCTTAAATACCACAGGCAATAATATCAGCAATGTGAATACGGCCGGTTACAGCCGTCAGCAGGTGACACAGGAAGCTGCCAATGCACTTCGTGTATTTGCCACCTATGGCTGTGCAGGTGCGGGTGTTGAGACCATTGCGATCGAGCGTGTCCGGGATAAATTCTATGACAATAAATTCTGGTCAAACGAGACCAAGCTTGGCGAGTATGATGCAAAGGCATACTACTGCAAGATGATAGAGGATTATCTGGAAGATGATAATAAGACCGGATTTGTATCGGTGTTTGCACGGATAGAGGCAGCCTTACAGGATATCACGAAGGATGCCAGCAATACCAATACCAAGGCACAGTTTATTGCGGCGGCCAAGAGCCTTTCGGATTATTTCAATAATATGTACGGCGATTTACAGAATTTACAGTCCGATGTAAATGATGAGATTAAGATCCGTGCAGATCAGATCAATTCCATTGCGCAGGATCTGGCGACAGTGAATAAGCAGATTAATACGATTGAGATGACAGGTACGATTGCCAATGAACTGCGGGATAAGAGAGATATGCTGATTGACGAACTGTCTTCTATCGTGGATGTGGAGACCAGCGAGACTCCGATTTATGATGAACAGGGCAATGCCACCAGGGCCAACAGGTTTATGGTAAAGATTGCTGGACGGCAGACTCTGGTAGATATGGACAATTACAGACAGCTGGTATGCGTAGCCCGCAAGGATAATGAGAAAGTCAATCAGACCGATGTGGACGGACTCTATGACATTTACTGGGATAATGGTCTGGAATTTGGTTTATACAATGCATCCATGGGCGGTTCGCTGCGCGGGCTGATTGAGATGCGTGACGGTAATAACGGAGAATATTTCCATGGTAAGGCCACACAGATTTCTTATCAGGGCAATACCACGAAGGTTGTGATTGAGACCAAAGCTTCCTATTTGAACGGCATGGCGAAATGTAACCTGTCCGATACAGGCGGTATCATCAATATCGGCGATCAGCTCTATTACTATAAGGACTGGTCTTATGATACAGAAACCGGCCGATATACCTTTATCGTAGACAACAATGCCAGTGATGAGGCTCTTACTCCGGTGAAGAACCAGCAGGAAGTTTCCATTGGCGGCGAAATAAATTATCAGGGTGTTCCTTATTATCTTAAACAGATGAATGAATGGATCCGTGATTTTTCCAAGAAAGTCAATGACATTTTCACAGCGGGTATCACACAGGAGGATCCCCCGCAGGATGCAGGCATCCTGTTTACAGCGGATAAAGCGACCTCCGAGGATCAGTATTCAGAGGCAGAATTGAATGATTCCCGAAACAACGGTAAGGGATATTATTATATGACGGCAGGCAATTATGCCATTTTCAATGATGTGGTCAAGAATCCGGATCTTCTGGGTACCAGGAGCGATGTGGATCTGGATAAGACTGACGATGTGCAGGATGTCGATGGTGTAGAGCAGTGCAGACAGGTACATGCAGTGATTTCTATGATCAGCGATAAGAATCAGTTCAGCTTCCGCGGCAGGAGTGCAGGCGGTTTCCTGGAATGTATTTTGTCGGATGCTACTTTAAATGCAAGCAATGCCAATACTTTTTATTCCACATATCTCAGCCTGGAGACGAACATAGATAACCAGAGAACCTCTATCTCCGGTGTGGATGAAGATGAAGAGGCATTAAACCTTGTCAAGTATGAGAATTCTTATACGCTGGCTTCCAAGATGATCAATGTGCTGACAGAGGTGTACGACAGATTGATTTTACAGACGGGAGTCTAGTCGTGTGAGAAGAAGTTGAGATTAGAGAAGAGAGGGAGATGCCTTATGAGAATGACGAATAAGATTATGCGGAATAATTCGATCTATAATATCAACCAGAATAAGATTCTGCAAGATCAGTTGACGAATCAGATGACCAGTCAGAGTAAGATTGTCAGACCCTCCGACGATCCGGTGGTGGCAATCCGCGCACTTCGTCTGCGTAACAACGTGTCTGCTGTGACACAGTATAATGACAAAAATGCGGAAGATGCAAAACAGTGGCTGAAACTGACGGAGGATGCGCTTCTGACCATAAACTCAGTGCTCAACGGCCTTTGTGAGCAGTCGGAGACGGGTGCCAATAAATATCAGACATCCAAAGACTTAAAGATTATTATGGAGCAGATGGAGTCTCTTACGAAGGAGTTTTATTCCAGCGGCAATGTGGATTATGCAGGACGCTTTATTTTCTCCGGATACAGGACTGACACGCCTGTCACATTTACCCAGGCGGATATTCTGGAGATGGGAAAACATCCGGTATCCTTTGAGATTGAAGAAGATATAGATTATAAACAGATCAGTACGATTAACTATACCAACTATGATGTGGTGGATGGGCCTGCCCCTGGTGCCGGTGCGGCGTCTTACGAGCAGGGAGTGACCAATGTTGATTTATACCGGTTCCGCCTGTCCTATAACGGACTGGACTCCATCAATGGAGGCAACAATAACAGCAAAATGCCGGGTGCGATCCAGATGCAGGATAAGAACGGCAATACCATACGGTTGGATGACCAGGGATTGAGCTGGCTCGATGCGGATGGGAATCCATTGCCGGCAGGTGATCCTCTGACCCAGATTACCATTGAGGAAGAGATGGATCCGGAAGCTGCTTACAAAAAGGTGGCTGATCCGAACTTTAAAGGTATTGTTTACTGTCCTACCAGCGGAGAGCTGATTTTCGGCCAGGAGTTTTACCAGAATAATTTTAAGGAAGGTGACAGCTTTACTTTCACCTATGACAAGAGCAGCTGGGCGGATGGGGATGCTAATCCGGTGCACCACTTTAAGTGTATAGAAACCAAGGATATTGGCGACGGCACCATGACGGATGTGAGAAAGACAGCTTATAACGTCAGGGAAAAGATGGAAGGCAAGGATCAGGATATCTATTATGATGTGGGATTCAATCAGCAGATTCAGGTCAACACACGTGCGGATGAAGTGTTTACCCATGATGTCAGAAGAGATATGGATGATTTCGACCACTGCCTGAAAGAGCTTGAGGCCATTGAGCAGAAGGAAAAAGAAATAGAAGATAAGATGAAGGAATTTGCGGAAGGCACACCCCAGTATGAGGATTATCAGAAGAAACTGGATGCGGTGAAGAAGGCCGGAAGCTATATCAGAGAGAGTATTCATAATAAGTTTGAGAACCAGATTACAAAGTACCAGCAGTATCAGGATGAGACCAGAGTGGCAATGACCAACAATGCCACAAGAGGAAGCAGACTGGAACTGATTGCTACTCGTCTCACTAATCAGAAGGCTACTTTTAAGGAGCTTCAGACTGATAATGAAGGGATTGATGTCACTGAGGTGGCGGTGGAACTGACTAGTTCCGAGATGACCTACAGTGCGGCACTGATGGCTACCAGTAAGATCATGCAGACAAATCTGATGAATTACATCTAATTTGAGGAAGGCGGTTACAAGGGTATGCAGATTACAACGAAGGTATTTGGAGAAATTACCATCGACGATGAGAAGATCATACATTTTCCGAACGGTATCATAGGATTTCCGGAACTGACGGATTTTGCGATGATTCATGATGAAGAGAAGGGCACAGATACGATTCACTGGTTACAGTCTCTTCAGGAACCGGCTTTTGCGATGCCTGTTATGGATCCCCTCATTGTGTGTCCGGATTATAACCCGGAAGTGGATGATGAACTGCTTAACAGCATAGGCGAGATTGTGCCGGAGGAGCTTCTGGTGATGGTTACGGTGACAGTGCCGAAGGACATCAAAAACATGACAGTCAATTTAAAAGGCCCCATGGTGATCAATGCGGCACAGAGGAAGGCAACACAGGTAATTGTGGAGGGAGACGAGTATCCGGTTAAGTTCCCGATTTATGATATTCTCAATAAGAATAAAGAGAAAGCAGGTGAGTAAATGTTAGCTTTATCCAGAAAAAAGAATGAGGCGCTTGTGATCAACAACAATGTGGAGATCACGGTTCTCGAGATTAAGGGTGAACAGGTAAAGCTAGGCATTACCGCACCGAGGGAAGTGCCCGTATACCGTAAAGAAGTCTATATCCAGATTCAGGATGCCAATAAGGAGGCCGTGGATGTGGACGGTATGGAAGCTTTGAAGAATCTGCTTGGCTAGGCAGGAGAATAGAATACAGGGCAGATATGACGGTGGTGTCATGTCTGCCTTTTCTTGTATTTGAAGACAACGGATGCGTTGACACACAAATAGAGATAGCTGTCTTAAGGAGCCCCTTGAATATGTTTAAATCCTTCGGATTAAAACGGCCAGCGCTTAGTGAGGGTTTTCCGAACTTAGCGTCTGTTGCGTTGTGAACGGAGCGAAAGCGCGGCGACGAAGACAGCTATCTCTATTTGTGTCAAGCAACTATGAATCCGGTAAATACAATAAGCTATTCAGGCAGATTCTCTGTCAGCACCTTCAGCATCTGCGCCAGCCGCATCTCATAAGTGTGGTGCCTGGCTGCCTTTTCATACCCATTTATCGCAATTTCCATGCGTTCTTCTTCGTGCGTCAGGTAGTATTGTATCTTTTCTTCCAGTTCTTCCATGGACTCGTAAGTCTCCAGCTCTTTTCCAATCTCAAAATAATCCGGGATTTCGGCCTGATAGTTGGTGAGCAGGAAGCCCCCGCAGCCCAGGATATCCCACACTCTTAGGGAAAGGCCGGTCTCAATGGGGCGGATGGTCATATTCAGGTTGATTTTGCTTGCCTGAAAGACCCTGGGCATTTCGGTCAGGGTGCTTACACCGCCTTTGCAGTGGACCTTGGGAAGAGCGGAACTGTCGCTTCTTGTATAGAGTGTTACGTCAAAATGCTCCGCAAGACGATTGAGAGTCCGCTCCCGTTCTACTGCCGCCAGTTTCATACCGATATACTGGTGGGCGACGAGATAACGGTCTGTGTCTGCGTAGGTGTCTTCTCCCTTATAAAAATCAGGATCTGCCTTTGCAATTTCCTGAATTACCCGGTCAGTCAAGTTGTCGGGAATCAGGTTACAGCCATAAATCTTAAGTTGGGCTTCCATCAGTCCGTCCACAAATCCCTGTGTGTAAGGAGAAAGTGTGCGGCACAAAGTATCATACCGGCATTTTTCCGTATAGAGGGAACCCACAAAGGATACGTCGGCCCCGTAGGTTTCGTAGTCGGCGTCTGTCATGGCAAGTACTGCCTCTTCCCAGCGCTTTACATTTGTGGCCAGGGGCAGGTAGTAGATGCAGGAAGGATTGACAGGAAAGAAGAATTCATACTGGGCCCGGTCAAAGAGAAAAATGCGGTTACAGGAGTTCTTCAGCGCGTTGGAGAAAAGTTCCGGTACCGGAGAGTCCACGCTCCAGCAGACATAAGGTACTTTCAGGCGTTCACAGGTGTAGGAGACGGCCGGGAAGAAATTGATGCTGAATACGAAAGCAAAAGTGTGTGACAGGATGTGTTCCGCTACTCTCTCGGCGCATTGTCTTGGTGTGACACTCTTGTCATATATTTCCATGTCCTCTACCTGTACCGTAATGCCAAAGTCCGTAAATACTTTCAGGATGTCGGGTTCGCATATGCTGTTGTAACGATAGAATAATATTTCCATGGGGGTCACCTTATCTGGATTCTTTAGAATTCTGACTCTATAGCCGTAAAGAAAATCTGCGCCGCAAGCCGCAGCTTGTCTAAGTAAACCTGTGTTTCTGTTCCGTCAGAGAGTCCTATACAGCAATCCATAAGGGCTTCTTTCAGCGTGTTGGCATAGACTGGAAGACAGGGATCTTCCAGATAGTCATATAGGGCCAGGAGGTCTTTTTCCGCAGTGGTAAGCAGCTCCATGGCATATCGGCAGTCTTCTGGCAGATATTCTCCCTGTAGTATGTTTTGTGTAAGAGAGTTCACCTTTGCAGCATGGGTAAGAAGCTCTTCCGTATAAGTCAGAACAAGGGCTTCGGCGCTGTAGGGGTATAGCAGCTCGCAGAGGGATGGCTCCATGGTAAAGGTATAGAGGGTGCAGGAGGAAAAGGCTGTCTTCACGGCATGATGCAGAAGGCCGGCCATATCATCCGCAGGAGCATCCAAGGCGGTATACAACAGGAGGATTCCCCCTTTTCTGACTTTTGTTATGGCATCACAGACAGTTCTTATGTTGCAGCCGGCATCCAGATCCATGACGATTGCATGCCAGGAGCCGTTGGCCAGTCCGGAGAATACCAGAGGATGCAGGGGCAGTGATACCAGGCTGCTGTCCGCCTGCAAGAAGGTCATGAAATCCTGCAAGGAAGAAAGGAAAGAGGATGCCTCTTTCTTTCCGTAATACAGAATATTCTTAGCCTGACTGTTGGACAGCAGGGCGGTATAGAGTGGCCCGAAAGTCATGAGATAGCAACCACAGTGGATATCATGACGGCAGTGCTCGTTTATCTCCTGTACACATTCGCAGAACCGTTCCCAGATGGTTTCTCTGACCAGATGGTAGGATTTCACCAGGGGTCTGGTGGTGACATTGCCATAATCTGCAATGTCCGGCTTGGTCAGTAAGATATGGGATGATGTGCCATCATCGGTTTGCAGTGTAATATTGGTATCGTTTATAATGATATTCATAAAGTTTCCTTTTCTGTGGCTGTGTATTCTATCAGAAGTCCCAGCCGTCTTGCGATATGGTCATAGTCAAAATAATGGCGGATATAGTCCCTGACGGCCGTAAAGTTGTGCTCCAGATAAACCTGGTCGGCACAGAGGGCAGACAGAGCCTGGGCGTAGGCATGGATATCATCGGGATCTTTTACGATCCTGCCCAGTCTTTCCTGGTCGGTCATGTCCTGTGCACAGTCAATATCCGTAGTGAGAATGGTACATCCAAAACCGGCGGCTTCGGCGTACACATTGGGGCTGCCGCCCTCCATCTGAGAAGTAAGGGCAAAGATTTTGGCTCTTCTATAGTAGGTATGAAGCTGTGTCTTATCGGTGATGCTTCCTGTCAGATGGACATGGGGAGCAATCGCCGGGAACTCCCGACAGAATACATCGTAAATTTCCTGAAATTCCGGGGTGACAGAGCCGATCATGACCAGATCCCAGGGAGTAGTAAAGTGCAGATAAGCCAGAGCATAAGCATACAAAAGCACGTGCGAATTTTTCTGGACACTGCCGATTCGTCCTACTGTGAGAATGAGGTTTTCCTTGTCTCCATAGGTCGTATTTTCTATAGTAGGATAAAAAGGATAATAGATACCATTAGGAATATATTCTATGATTTTTCGCCATTTCTGACAGAGCAGCTGTTGCAGGCGCCTTGCCTCACAGCTTATGATATCGCAGGAATCCAGGAAAGCGGCATAGGGTTCATGATCCAGGGGCAGGGCGTTGGCCCAGCCGGAATTGATGTCCAGCTTCAGATAGAGGATACCCTCAGGCCGCAGTGCCTTGTATTGTAACGCCAGCTGTGTATATTCCAACCGCGCGCCAAATAAACAGAGAAGGTCTATCTCTTTGTAATGATCCGACACATAGGCAATGGCGGCTTCCATATGGGACAGCGACTCCGAACAGGGCAGGCTGTGAAGCTGTGCGCCCTCCAGATAAGTAAGATAAGGATATTCCTCGACTGCCTGGGTCACAATGGTCAGACTTTCCCCGAAATGCCTGTAACATGCATAGGGAACCAGCACCCGGTCTTTTAACAACTGTACATTTTCCAGCGGGTAGGCCGGAATGACGCAGATATTGTATTTTTTCATAGAGAAAATGTAAAACTCCTTGTTTTTGTGATATGATTGATTATACCCCAGATATCTTTTTTTTTCAAATTTAAGAAGGAATGGAGAAAATTCTTTGGCATTACAGCTAAATTATTATTACTTTTTTCCGATATAAGTTATAAGAGATTGCGTCTGTTCCTGTGTCAGTGGAGGGGACGTTGTCAAAAGACGATTCTATTAATACTTTACTATATCACATGGAGGTGATTTACAATGGCGATTGAACCATTAAACAGTGCTATGACCTATCAGGTACAGACAGCAGTAAAACCGCAGACAGTGACACCAGTGAACACGGAAGTTCCTGTAGATGGACAGACAGTCAATGTGGATGAAACAACGGCACCTGTGACGAAGCCACAGGCTGAGGATGATACCAACAGCGGCAGTGAGGGTACAGGAAGCCAGCAGCAACAGGCAGCAGGAAATGCACAGCAGACAAAGGGCACACAGCAGAAACAGGCTATGCCTGAACATCTTAAGAAGGCCATCGCTGAGATGAACCGAAAGATCAATAACAGCAATGAAGAAGCTGTTTTTGGTGTTCATGAAGGAACCAACAGGATAATGATTAAAATCATGGATAAGGATACCAAGGAGGTTATCAAAGAATTTCCTCCGGAGAAAACATTAGACATGATTGCCAGAATCTGGGAGATGGCAGGGATTCTTGTGGACGAAAAGCGTTAGACAGCTAGGAGGTAAATAAAATGGCTATCAGAATAACAGGTATGTACTCCGGACTTGATACCGAGAGTATCATCAATGAGCTGGCATCGGCTCAGAGCTATAAGAAGACGAAACTGGTAAAGGCGCAGAAGAAACTGAGCTGGAAACAGGATGCGTGGAAAGCGTTAAATACCAAGATTTACAGTTTCTATCAGAAACTGGATGATATGCGCCTGCAAAGTTCTTATATGAAGAAAAAGACCACCGTGTCCAATCCTAATGCGGTTAAAGTAGTGAGCGGTGAGAGTACCGTGGATGGCGTGCACACCCTGACCGTGGATAAGATGGCAAAACGTGCGTATCTGACAGGCGGCAGTCTGGAAACCGATAACGGTACATGTTTTACGGGCAAGGCTACATTAGGCAATCTGGGATTTAAAGGGGATGGCAAAATCAGTGTCAACGGTGCGCTTGGACAGTCGGTGGAGATTGCAGTCGATGCAAATATGACAATCAACGATTTTGTTGATAAGTTAAAGGGCGTGGGGTTAAATGCCAACTTCGACCAGGATAACCAGCGTATTTATATCAGCTCCAAGGATACCGGTAAGAACGCAAACTTTACCCTCTCCGCCAATGACTCAAAAGGCTTTGAGGCGCTTGCGACGCTGGGACTTCTCAGTGCACCGCCGGCAGACAAGGATTCCGATGAGTATAAGGCTTATATGAACACCGCGGAATACAAGGAGTATGCGAAGTGGAAGGATTATGCGACCAACGATGAGGCAAGGAATAAGCTGATTGCGGATATGGTTGCGGCGCGGGCAGCGGCTTATAAAGAGACAAATGATGCCCTCGCAAAAGACAATGAAGCATTGACAAAGGCCAATGACTATAATAAGACAGAACTTGCCAAGCTGGACGGCTTTGCAGAGTATGGGGATGTGTCTAAGTCCCCGTATAACGGCGATTATGCCGAGTTAAAAAAAGATCTCTATAACAGGATCCATGGCACGCCCACCGAGGTTGTCAAGAAGGATGAACATGGCCAACCGGTGCTTGACAAAGACGGCAACGAGGTTAAGGAGACGGTTCGTCAGGGCGGTCTGGTGCAGGATCTTGAAGAGAAACGCAAAAAATATGCAGAGTTGGATGCCAAACAGGGGGCTGACCGTGACGAGGCGGCTATCGCGGCAGCCAAAGCGGATGTTGAGAGCGTAGAGAAGGAGATCGAGAAAGCAAGCGAATGTTACAGCTATGTCAATGCCATTGCCACCAATGAGGCTACCATAAAGAAAAATCAGGATACGATTGATGAGAATAAGAAGTACTTCACTGAGACGGTAGATCCTAATGATTCCAGTAAAGTGGAGATAAAAGAAACCCAGGATTTAATAGACGATGTGACGGCAGAAGTAAATAAGAAGGTCATTGCGGCGATTAAGTTCCTGGACGGCGAGTTTACCCAAGGCCTGTCGGATAAGAAAATGGCCCACAAGATTCAGGGAAGCGATGCGGAAATGACACTGAACGGTGTGAAGTACACTTCCTATAACAATACCATTTCTGTCAACGGTATGACCATTACGGCGTTGGAGGAGACCGATAAGGAGGTTACCTTATCCACCACTACGGATACCGATGGCATTTATGACATGATCAAGGGACTCTTTACGGAGTACAACAAGCTGATTAATGAGATGGACGGCATGTATAATGCGGAGTCCGCCAAGGATTACGAGCCTCTTACCGCAGAAGAGAAGGAAGCCATGTCTGACGATGAGATCGAGGAGTGGGAGAAGAAGATTAAGGACTCCCTGCTTCGCAGAGACTCTACATTAAGCACCGTGGCTTCGGCAATGAAGAGTATAATGCTTAAGGGTGTCAATGTGGGCGGCAAGAATATGTATCTGTCGGATTTCGGGATTGCCACACTGGGATACTTTGCATCTAAGGACAATGAGAGAAATGCCTATCATATTGACGGCGACCAGGATGATCCTACCGTACGGGGCAAGGACGATATGCTGCGCAGTATGATTGCATCAGATCCGGAAACGGTCATGAATTTCTTTGTCGGCCTCACCAACAACATGCATGATGAGCTGAATAAGAAAATGTCTGCGACCACACTCAGCAGTGCGCTTACCGTTTATAACGACAAGCAGATGCAGAAAGAGTATGACAATTACACGGATAAGATCAAGAAGCAGGAAGAGAAGCTGAACGCGCTGATGGATAAGTGGTATGCGAAGTTCTCGGCGATGGAGACGGCCCTGGCAAAGATGGAGTCCAAGAACAATGCGGTATCCAGCATGTTTGGCGGCTGATTTTGGCGGGTAATGTGTAAATACAAGGATGTCCGGCAAAGCCCGGCATCCGTTGTTTGCAGCATGATAATGGCAGGTTGGATCAAGGAGGAGAATGGCTATGCCGGCACACAATCCCTTTGCGGAGTATACAAATAATAAGATTATGACAGCTTCCCCGGCGGAAATTACGCTGATGCTGTATGAGGGCGCCATCAAGTTCTGTAATATAGCAATCGTATCCATAGAACATGGAGAGATTGAGAAGGCACATCTGAATATCAAGAAGACACAGCGTATTATTGAGGAATTCAGGAATACCTTGGATCATAAATATGCCGTAGCGAAAGATTTTGACAGGATTTACGTCTATCTGTTGCAGAGACTCTTTGAGGCGAATATGAAGAAAGATCCGGCAATCCTGGAGGAAGTCAATACGCACCTAAGGAGCGTCAGGGATACCTGGAAAGAAGTTATGAGACGAAGCAGACAGTCATAGAAAGGTTGTGCGGCATGGATCAGAGCAGTGTACAGATACTGGTAGAAAGTCTTGAGAAGAAAAACCGCCTTCTGGATGATATTATCCGGGAGAATGAAGTACAGGAGGAAATCCTGAAACAGGAGGAACTGGATATGGATGCCCTGGATGCATCCACAGACCGGATTGGTTCTCTGGCTGAGGCACTTGAAAAGTTGGATGATGGCTTTGAGATTGTGTACGAACGTACCAGGGAAGAGCTGATGGCGAACAAGTCAGCCTATCGCAGTGAGATTGCACATATGCAGGAACTGATCAGCCAGATTACTGACAAGGTGGTTCGTATCAATGCAGTCAGGATGCGTAATAAAATGAAGGCTGAAAGGCAGTTCCAGAGAAGCCGGAACCAGATTGGCAAGGCAGCGTCTAAAATGAAGGTGAGCAAGAATTATTATAACAGCATGAACAATCTGCACGTTGTTG
Source organism: bacterium 0.1xD8-71 (assembly GCA_003612405.1). Classification (GTDB taxonomy): domain Bacteria; phylum Bacillota; class Clostridia; order Lachnospirales; family Lachnospiraceae; genus UBA3282. The sequence continues at coordinate 155,027 of RAYR01000013.1, read as the reverse complement.
CACCTCAGTTTTATGACAACAAAAAGTAGTACTTACGGGCAGCAAAAAAATTTAAAAAAAATTCAAAACTGCCCTAAAGTAAATCGGAGAAACACCGATATATAATACAAGTAAAGTAAGAAATTTACTTGAACAACTGTAGAGATATCAAAGTCAGCGGACGGGACGGAGATATCTTTACAAAAACAAAGTGGCGGCAAGGATGCCGCAATAAATTCAAGGAGGAATATATTATGGTAGTAAAACACAACATTACAGCAATGAACTCTAACAGAATGTTAGGACTGACAACTTCTTCTCAGGCTAAATCTACTGAGAAATTATCTTCCGGTTATAAGATCAACCGCGCAGCAGATGATGCAGCAGGGCTCTCCATTTCCGAGAAGATGAGAAGACAGATCAGAGGTCTTACACAGGCTTCCGCTAATGCACAGGATGGTATCAGCGTTGTACAGACAGCTGAAGGTGCATTGAACGAAGTTGAGGATATGTTACAGAGAATGAACGAGCTGGCTGTTAAGGGTGAGAATGGTACACTTACAACATCCGATCGTGCATCTATCCAGGCCGAGATCAGACAGTTGATGAGCGAAGTTGACCGTGTACAGAGCACAACCACTTTCAATGAGATGAACCTCTTAGACGGTTCCTTCATTAAAGGCCTTCAGGTTGGTGCAGAAGCTGGTCAGCATATCGACATCTCCATCCAGAATATGAGTATGGCAGGTCTTGCAAAAGGCATCGATACCAAGATGTATACCAAGATTACCTACAATAATCTGGTTAAGAATGAGGCAGCAAGCTATGTAGCTACAACATATAGCAGCACAAAACTGTCATCTGGTCAGAGTGTCATGATTGGTACAGCTGGTAATAAGACAACTACAACATTCTCTACATTGAAAGGTACTTCCTATTCATCTGCAACTATGACGAGTGATGTTGCTAGTAAGCTGATCAACTCCTTCATGAAGTTGGATGGTGGTAAGGCTGAATCTGTTGCTACAGCACAGGATTTCAACTCCCTGAACGCATTTATCAAGGGCGCGCTGGTATTAGTATCTCAGCAGAGAAGTGACCTCGGTGCAATCCAGAACAGATTAGAGCACACAATCAACAACCTGGATAACATCGTTGAGAACACCTCTTCCGCAGAGGCAGCTATCCGCGATACAGATATTGCTACAGAGATGGTTCAGTACTCCAACAACAATATCTTACAGCAGGCTGGTACTTCCATGCTTTCACAGGCAAATCAGTCCAACCAGTTGGCACTGTCCTTACTTGGCTAATTGCTATAGTAGAGAGAAATTGCAAAGTGAACTATCAAAGCCCACCCGAAAGGGTGGGCTTTTTTCTGTCATATTGTATAAACTTTTCGGTTATATCTGAGATTCGAGTCGTGTCAGAGCCTCTACGGCCGGTGCGTAGTCTCCGCAGTTCAGATAATGTGTTCTGGCGATATCTTTCTTGCCGAAATACTCATAGAGATAACCGATATAATAAGAAGGAATCCGCGGATCGCTTGAATCACTTGTGGGAGCGGTTAGTGCTTTAACGAATTCCGGCAGGGCTCTTAAAGGCTGTCCTACAAGCATATAGCTCAGGCCGATCATACACAGGTAATCTATGTTATTGTCATAATATTCATAATAGGAGAGCAGGCCTATGGCTTCCTCAGGCCTGTCCAGATCAATCAGGACATTCCCGTAATTATTGACCAGCATACGGGTGTAACTGTCTGAGGGGGAAGGATTGCGCGCTATTGCTTCCCGAAAGTAATCACAGGCATGCTCATGGTCCCGCAGTAGCATGTAGCTCTGGCCAACCTGAAAGTAAGTATAGGGATCATCGGGTGTTCTTTGCAGTTCTTTTTTAAGCAGAGCAAGATTTCTTTCCGCCTTGTGCCGTAGTGTATCCTTATTGCCCAGGTAACCGATATGATCTACGGTGACGGAGGTTTCGTAGGATTTGCAGGAAATGGCGGTCATGGGAACGATTGCTTCGTGAATGGGTCGTTCATAATGATAATACTTTCGGTTATAGATTCGTTCAAGCATCTTATCATAGCATTTGGTTTCTGAATCTGTCTCAAAATAATCCAGATGTCTGATGCATCCTATGCCCTTGGGATTATCTGCAATTATGGATTGCAAGGCATCCCAGTCAAGGGATCTGATAAGCTCATCGGTATCAATGGAAAATATCATGTCATGAGAAGCACATTTGGCTGCATAATTTCTGGCAGCGCTGAAATCGTCAATCCAGCTAAATTCATAGACTTTATCAGTGTATTTTCTGGCTGTTTCCTTGGAGGTGTCTGTTGAACCGGTGTCCACAACTACGATTTCAAAAGGATAGGGCTGTAACGTCTGAAGACATTGTTCTAAACGCTCCGCCTCGTTTTTGGTAATAATGCATACGGAAATAGGTATCATGGGAATCTCCTTGTATTGATAACTGTCTGCCTTAGGGTAACCGGTCTGATACGGCGCTAACACTGCCGATTCAGTACGGAAAGCCGTTCTTCTGCAAGCGGATAATGATAGGCCGCAGATTTTTGATAAAAGTTTATGGCAGCAGGCACATTGCCGAGCATTTCATTGATGATGCCCATATTGTAATAGGGAATAAAGGTATTGGAACCTTCCTCCCGGGCCTCTGGACATTGTGAGGCTTTCACATATTCCATCATTGCCTTGAGAGGCTGTGGGTTTGTCAGATTTAAGTAAATATTACCCATACTACAATAGAAATCAGCCGTGTTGGCAAAACAGCTGTAAACAGGTTCAAAAAGTTCCAGGGCCTCATCGGATCGTCCGGTATGTGTCATGGAGTTGATAAAGGTGACTGCCATGAACTGTACCCAGAGTTCTTCCGTGTTCAGAGGAAGCTCAAAGGCTTTTTTATAATAAATGTAGGAATTTTCATAGTCATTAATCAAGTTGTAGGACTGTCCGACCTGGAAATAGAAATAGGGATCGTCCGGGTGTTTCTCAATTTCTTTAAAAAGCAGTTCATTGTTGCGCTCCGCCTTACGCCTTTTATCTTCCTCTCCCCCTACATAACCCACATGATCCAGAGTAAGTGGAATATCATAGCGCTCACAGTAAGTACTGTTGGTATTAATATCGCATACCTGTTCGTGTATTGTATAATTATAGTGATAATAGCGTTTGTGGAACAGGCGTTCCACGCGGTCGGGAGAGGTCGTCATCTTACCATTGGATTCACACTGGTTGATTCGCAGTACCATACCAATTCCGCGGGGATGTTCATTGACTGCATGTTCGATGCCGTCAAGATCGATGTCAGTCAGAAATTCATCACAGTCGATGACCAACACGTAGTTATGGGATGCTTTCTGAAGAGAAAAGTTCCTGGCGGCACTGAAGTCATTGACCCATTCAAAGTCATAAATGTTATCCGTATATTTGGCGGCCAGCTCTTTGGTGCGGTCTGTGGATCCGGTATCTACATAGATGATCTCGAAGCCATAGGGTACAAGAGGGGCCAGGCATCTCTCAATATTTTTTTCTTCATTTTTACCGATAATACATACTGACAGGGGAATCATAAGCAGTCTCCTTTTTAAAATATATGTTTGTGCCAACCCGTTGCAGGGAAGGGCTTTGCAGCGCTGTTCCCAATCAACCTAGCCGTGCAAGCGCTTCCACAGCAGGGGCATAATCTTTACCGCAGTTTACATAATGCGTCCTGGCAATATCCTTCTTGCCAAACAGTTCATAAATATAACCGATATAATAAGACGGTTCTCGAGGGTCAGTCATGTCATACATGGGAGCAGTCAATGCTTTTACAAATTCGGGAAGCGCCTTTAAAGGCTGATTCTGGTGTAGATAATAAAGTCCGATCAGGCACAGGTAGTCCCTGTTATCACTGTAATACTCGTAGTAGGTAAGCAGGATGGATGCCTCTGTAAGCAGACCCTTTTCCAAAAGCAGGTGGCCATAGTTGTATACCAGAATATGCGTATAATCGGCTCTGGGATTCGGGTGGTGCTCCATTGCTTTCTGAAAGTAAATAAGGGAGTTCTCCGGGTCGCGCATCAACATGTAGCTCTGGGCAATCTGGAAGTAGTAATAAGGTTCCTCGGGATTCTCTTCCAGCTCTTTCAGAAGCAGTTCCATATCCCGCATGGCCTTTTCCTTCAGTTTATTGCCTGGGCCAAGATATCCTACATGATCGGCCTCAATGGTCGTGGTATAGGAAGTATAAGGGATACGGGCCAGAGGAACAATGACTTCGTGAATCGGCTTGTCGTAATGATAGTATTTCCGGTTGTAAATCCTGTCAATGATACAGATCTGACAATGGGTTTCACCGTCTGTCTCGAAGTAGTCCAGCCGTTTGATACTGCCCACGGATTTGGGGTTTGTTTCCAGCAGTGCCTGCAATTCATCCCAATCCAGACGGGTAATAAATTCATCCGTATCAACGGGAAATATCATATTATGGGACGCCCGTCCGGCGGCATAGTTTCTGGCGGCGCTGAAATCGTCTACCCATGTAAAATCATATATTTTATCGGTATATTTGCGGGCAACCTCTTTGGAATCGTCTGTGGAACCGGTGTCCACTACCACAATCTCAAAGGGGTAGGCGGCCAGGGCAGCCAGGCATTTATCCAGATTTGCGGATTCATTTTTGGTAATAATACAGGCCGATATGGGAATCATGGGTGCTCCTTTATGTTAGTTCGTTTCGGTATCCGATGTTGCGGTGCGTTCATTTGCGGCCTTATTTGCTGCATTGATCAGTGCCGTTAGTTTCTCTTCTGCGGGTGTAAAGCCGGTGCACTGCCTGTAGCAGGCGATGGCGGAGTCCATATCCCCCAGGGTCTCTAAAATAGTGCCTGACTGGTAGACGGGCAGAAAACTGTTGGTACCGTTCTGTTTGCCGGGCGGCATACCGACAGCCTTCTGGTATTGCATCAGAGCCTGCTCATACATGCCATTTTCTCTGTAAATATTGCCCATCAGATAGACAAAATCCGTTACATTGCCAAATTCCTCATAGATACCTTCAAAACCCAGCGCAGTCCCGGCATTGCCTGTACACAGTAAAGCATTGCCGTAGGAGACTACCATTGCCTGCACATAGGCAAGCTCCGGGTCCAGGTCGAAGGTAAGTCCTTTGTCATAATATTCGCAGGCACGGCTGTAATCTTTTAAAATCTCACAGCTTTTGCCCAGCTGGTAGTAGAGATAAGGATTCTCAGGATCCTGTTCCAATTGTTTTAATAAAAGATTGTAATTGCGCTGGTATTTGGCGTCACGTTCTGCATCCGTCATGTCGTAGCCCGTGTGCAGGAGGGTGGTCTTGAGCAGGTAGTTAGGAAATTCATGTCCCCGTATGGGAGTCAGTTGCTCATGGATAATACCCGTGTAACGGTACAGCCGTCTGTCAAAGAACCGTTCCGTGTAGTCTGTGTTGTTGAGTGTGAGGGTGCCGTTTTCTGTCACCAGGTTTTCACGGGAGACAGAGCCGACGCTGTCTGCAAGGTGCTTGCGAAAGTAGGTAAGCTCTTCTAAATCCAGATATTTTACAGACTCATCGCAGTCTATCATAAAGATCCAGTTGTTGGAAGCTTCCCGCAGGGAATAGTTTCTGGCGGCGCTGAAATCATCACACCATGCAAAGTCAAGTACCTTGTCTGCGTACCTGGCGGCAATTTCCTTTGTCCGGTCTGTGGAACCGGTATCCACTACCACAATCTCAAAGCCGTAAGGCTTGAGGGATGAGAGACACTGTTCGATTCTGGATTCTTCGTTCTTTGCAATAATGCATACGGAAATGGGCTGCATAAGGACTCCTTTGCTTTCGTGGGTATCACCTATCTGTTTTATCTTAATTATATCAGAAAATCTATGGTCTTTGAATCAGACAGTGACTAAAAGGCAAAAGATTTTATGAATTGCTCAAAATCTCCGGCAATAATCCGGTAAGGACGGTTACTGAAACCGGTCCAACATTTCCCGGACTCTGTGCCGATAGGTGTGGGCGGCGGCTATCTTATCATGGCCGTTGCCGGCAATGGCCTGGCGTTCATCTTCGTGGCTCAGGTAATAATCAATCTTGGCAAGCAGGTCTTCTTTACTTTCATAATAATCAAAATCTTTTCCAGGGATAAAATCGTCCAGAAAATCCGCCTGATAATTACTCAGAAGAAATCCTCCGCTGCCCATAATATCGAATGCCCGTTGGGGGATGCCGCTCTTAATGCTGCGAAGGGAAATATTCAGATTGATTCTGCTCTGTTTAAAGACCAGGGGCATCTGTATGACATTATCCACAGGGCCGTGATTGGTCAGGTTTGGCATGGAGTAACTCCTGTCATGGGTAAAAAGATCCATAGCGTAGTGTCTGGTAATAGCCCGAAGGAGTTCTGCGCGCTCAAGGCCGGTAATCTTGCGGTTGATCACATACTGGGCATAGAGATATTCTCGTGTCTCTACACCGTCTGTATTTGGGTCCATAGGAAGTGCTTGATATAAGTCTTCCATAATGGGAGACAATGAATCCTGAATGAAATTATAACCCTGAATATGCATCTGCATGGACATCAGGGCATCCAGGTAGCCTTTGGTATAGCCGCCCAAAGTGGTCATACGCTCGAAAAAGTTGTGCTTTTCAGTATAGAGGGAGCCAACGAAGGAGATATCATACAGGATGGGAATCTGTGCCGGCACAGGACACAGCCTGTCCAGTCGTTCAGTATTAGCTGCCATGGGCAGATATTGTACGGTATGAATACCGGAGCGTGCAAACTCCAGACATAATTCTTTGTCAAATACATAGATGGTATTGCAGGGATTGATGACAGTATAGGAATAAAGCATCACATAAGGACTGTCATAGACCCAGGAAATATAGGGGATATCCGCCTTTTTACAGACATTGGAGATCAGGGGAAAGTAATTGAAAGAAAAAACAATATCAGGAGCTTTCTTGCGCAACACTCCCATAATGGAAGACTCTACAGTCTCATCATGCCGGCCTTCTTTGTTGGAGAAAGGAAAGCAGATCAGAGTGTGTCCTTCTGTCTGAAAGGCTTCTTTCATGTCTTCGTTGCCGAAACTATTCCATTCGATATAAAGGATTGTCATAACAGGGAATCTCCATGGTTGTATTCTGGCTACAGTGTCATCTGGCAGGCCGCAGGGGTTACCAGCATATGTGCTGTATACAGTTTACCATAGTTTCCGATGGTTGGACAGAGTGCAAAAGAAGCCATGCTTGTGTTTTACGGGGGGTTGTGTTATGCTACATACGACAAATTACATATAGATGCCAGTTGGATAAATTTATTTTGGTACTTATATGGCATGTTCTAATGTTTATTTGATATGGCTGACAGAGTTACGCAGCGTCAGAAGTTCATAATAGTCTAAGAGGGCCTTGATATTACGCCGGTCTAACTCCAAAGTGGTATTAATAATATCGCTTATGGTGTAGTCAGCAGATAATCGTTTGTTGAGCGTACGAATACTTGCTTTATACCTGGTTCTCTGTAAGAGATAGTCCGTAGATACATCATAGAAGTCTGCCAGTTTAACAAGGGTATCAAGATCGGGAGAATGTACACCTTTCTCATAGTTGGAGATAGTCGCTACAGTCACATTCAGGTATGCGGCTACTTCTTTTTGATAATATCCCTTTTCCCTGCGCAGTTTAGCTAGAAATTCACCAAATTCCATAGTTTTCTCCGAAAGTAAAATAGTCTTTGAGTTGCACATGTCATTGTGTTATCTCACATTCTTAACTCTACAATAATTCATGATAAAAGGAATAAAAATAAACAATAAAAATAGAAAATGGAAAAATACGGATAAAAATTAATGAAACATTAAGTTCGCAAAATATAAAGTTAAGCATGTCTGAGTGCTGCTTTACAACAGAGAGTTAGTGGCAGGGACGTAATTATTAGCTAATATTTTCAACTTTTCAGTCGATATATAATATGATAAAATATAGACAAGGATTGTGGAAAAGTTGCATGGATGCAGAGATAAGTTGGTATTGGCGTAAAATCTGTTATTGCACTTATGGCATTAATGGATTTTTTAGATTATGGACTTTGGCCTGATAAGAGTGCGAAGTTTTATAGATAGGAGAGGATAATGAGAATTGCGCAAAAGCAACAGGCAGAGGAACTGGTCAAGCAGATAGAGGAAGCACATAATCAGGTTAGAAATTATATAGAACAGAAAAATATACAGCTTGCTGCAGCGCTTTTGGAAGACTGTCAAAACGGCGGGATTGCCATGGGAACTTTAATTGAAGAGACCGAGGGCGAAAACCATCCGACAGTTGCAGTATTGGAAGATTATTGTGAAACAATCTATCGGGTTCACAAAGAATTGGCAGAGAAGAGTGAAATCAGTGCCGCCAAAATCCAAAAATTGTTGAGGCAGAAACTGATTAAAGTAGAAAACAGTTTAAAAAATGATGTTGTGATAAGAAGAGAGGTAGTTTTTATTCCTTATAAAGCAAGCATGTGGGACAGTCTGGAAAGTGTGTGGAAGGCAGCGGATGCTGATCCGGAATGTGATGCTTATGTGATCCCGATCCCTTACTATGATAAGAATCCAGACGGAAGTTTCAGGGAAGTACACTATGAAGGAGGTTTATATCCCGATTATGTTCCGATTACGAAATACGATGCGTATGATTTCGAGAATCGGAAACCGGATATGATATATATTCATAACCCTTATGATGAGCGGAATCTTGTGACCAGTGTACATCCCTTTTTTTATTCACCTAATTTAAAGAGATTGACAAATAAATTAGTATATATATCTTATTATATATTAGGGGAGATTGAACCGGATAATGAAGAGGCAGTAAAAGGTATGGGACGTTTCTGTGCAGTGCCGGCAGTGGTTAATGCGGATAAGGTGATTGTGCAATCAGAAAAGATGCGACAGATTTATATTAATGTTATGAGTGAAACAATGGGGGAGGATACGCGGAAAATCTGGGAAGAAAAAATTCTGGGTTTAGGCTCTCCCAAAGTAGATAAGGTACTGGATACAAGAAAAGAGAGCCTGAAAGTACCTGACGAGTGGCTGAAAGTCATAGAGAAGCCTGATGGAAGTTGGAAGAAGATTGTTTTTTACAATACGAGTGTATCAGGATTACTTGTTCATGATGAAAAGATGCTTCAGAAGATATTGTCAGTGCTTGAGATATTTAAGAAGAATCAGGATGAAATGACACTGCTGTGGCGTCCACATCCGTTGATACAGGCTACGATTGAGTCTATGAGGCCTCAGCTTTGGAATATGTATAAGGAGATTGTAGAGCGTTATAGAGAAGAAGGCTGGGGAATTTACGATGAAAGCGCTGATATGGACAGGGCTGTGGCACTTTCAGATGCGTATTATGGAGATGCCAGCAGTGTGGTGCAGTTATATAGGAAAACGGGAAAGATGATCATGATGCAAAATATAGAACGTAATTCCCAGTAGAAATTATGGTAATGTCAGTTTGGCTCCTTTGAGTCAGGAGAAGCAGCAGATGCCTTAGTTGTTTATTTGTTATATAAAGGAAAATTTATGAAAACAAGGGAAGATATATTAAATGTAGATGTACACCAAATAGATATGCTTGTGTTTGATTTTGACGGTGTTATGACAGACAACCGTGTATTGGTAGATGAATGTGGAATAGAAAGTGTATTTGTCAGCAGGGCTGATGGTATGGGAATCAATATGCTCAAAGAAGCGGGATTTGAATGTATGATTTTATCAACAGAACAAAATGCTGTGGTTGGTAAAAGAGCAGAAAAGTTAAAAATAAATGTAATACAAGGCGTTGGAAATAAGAAAGAAGTGTTAAGACGATATGTTGAAAGCAGGGGAATGAATCTGGAAAATATTCTGTATGTCGGAAATGATATTAATGATTTGGAAGCAATGCAGATTGTCGGTATATCTGTAGTGCCGTCGGATGCATATGAAATTGTAAAGAAGGAAGCGGATGTTGTATTGGAGACAAGAGGCGGATATGGAGTTGTACGTGAGCTGGCGGAATATCTAACGGCTGATTCTGCTAAAGGGGAATAAGATTCAAGAGGCAGATTATATATTTATTATGCTTTATGTCCAAATCAGATGAAAGGAACGGCATTGTATTATGAAAATTATTTCGATTGAGAATACGACGCTGTGTGCAGGCAACTGTATCATGTGTGTCAGAGATAAATATACGGGTTTACTAACCCATATGAAACAGGAATTGTTTGAAAAATGTGTGGTGGAATCTGCACAGTGTGGTGTAGAAATGATGACACTGACAGGATTTGGAGAGCCGCTTATGGATCCTGAGCTGGAGAGAAAGTTGGTGTATGTCAAGGAGAATTATCCGCATATTAAATTGGCATTAACGACAACAGGACATAGGTTAAGTGGTCATATTTTGGAAATCATATGTACTTACCTTGATGAAATTAATTTTTCCATGTATGGAATTCATAAGGAAACATACGAACATGTACATGGAGGTTCTTTGAAATACGAGGAAAATAAAATAAATATAGATAATTTTCTCAAATTAGAAAAACGCCCGGCTGTAGTTATGTCCTATCTGGATATGCCGGATACACACGATGAGATGGAAGAGTGGAAAAGCTATTATGAAGAGAAAGTGGAACAGATTAATATCTGGAAATTAAACCGTTGGCCACATTCGGATGATTCGGATTTATCTTTCAGGCAGAAAGCCCCTTGCCGCTGCCTCCGCCTGGATACCTTAAACGGACTTTATATTAAAGTGAATGGAGAGGTTTCACCTTGTTGTTATGATTTTAATACAGAGTTATCACTTGGGAATATTCAGGAATCTACGTTGCAGGAAATTATAGATGGACCAGTTTTGAGAAAACTAAGAGACATGCAGGAAGAAGACAGCTTAAGAAACAGTAATATGATCTGCGGAGACTGTGATCAACTGTATAGCCGTGAGGATGCGCTTGTGTATACGACGAACAAGTCCATGCGTGTTGGAAAACATTCTTTATTTTCAGAAGAAGATGCATAAGATTTGAATATTAGTCCGTCAAGGTGTGATGTATGGATAGAAAGGATATACGGGATAAAGATGGGCAGAAAAGAAATAGTTATTGATGATTATGTTATTAATGAGACCTCAGAGCCTTATCTGATAGCTGAGATTGGTATCAATCATAATGGGGATTTACAGATTGCCAAAAAGTTAATTGATGCGGCATTTGCGACCGGATGGAATTCTGTTAAATTTCAAAAGAGAGAACCAGATATAGCGGTATTGGAGCATCAAAAATCAGTGATACGTCAGACACCATGGGGAGAGATGACATACCTTGATTATAAAAAGCGTATCGAGTTTGGTAAAGAGGAATATGATTACATAGACAGATATTGCAGTGAAAAGCCGATAAGTTGGTCGGCTTCGCCATGGGACATGCCGAGTTTGGAGTTCTTGTTACAATATAATGTCCCTTATATCAAAATAGCTTCCGCAACGATAACCAATCTGGAGCTTTTGAGGAAAGCATGTCAGTCAGGCAAAATAATCATTATGGCAACCGGTATGAGTACATTGGAGGAAATTGATGCAGCGGTAGATGTTTTGGAAAAATATTCCGATGGCAATTATATTCTGTTACATGCCAACTCTGAGTATCCGACGCCATATGAAGATATCAATTTAAGTATGATTAAAACGTTAAGGGACAGGTATGATTGTCTGGTTGGTTACAGCGGACATGAAATGGGCTTGGAACCCACAGTGGCAGCTTCCATGCTTGGAGCCAAAGTGATAGAAAGACATGTTACACTGTCACATGAAATGTGGGGGACGGATCAGAAACCGAGTCTGACAGTTCATGCGATGTCTCTTTTAAAGGGAAGGATAAGAGAGGTAAAGGATATTGTGGGAAATGGAGAAAAGGTGTTGCATGAGGGGGAAATAGCTGTACTTAAAAAACTGAGGGGATAAAGGGTAGCAAGACCATTTAACAGGAGGTTGCATAAATGCGAGTGCTTTTAATTGCTTATGATAATGATAGCCATGTGAGTTATTTTCCATTAGGACTGGGATATATTGCAGCAGCGTTATTGTCTGTTGGATATGAGGTGGAGATTTATGAGCAGAATATTTTTCACTATACCGAGGAAGAATTGAAGGATTATTTAAATAATAATCATTTTGATGCTGTTGGTATAGGCAGCTGCGGTGGCTATTACCAGTATCGAAAAGTTAAGAAAATAGCGCAGGCAGTCAGTGAAGTAAGAGAAAAGCCGTTTTTCTGGATGGGCGGACATATGCCGTCACCCGATCCAGAATATTTTCTGCGCAATTTTGCGGGTGTTGATGCTGTGGTTATGGGGGAAGGTGAAGAGACCTGTAAGGAAATGCTTCAGGTTTGGGAGCAGGGAGGCGACTTTTCAACGGTAAAGGGCATGGCCTATATTGACGAGAATAATTGTTATGTTGAAAATCCCAGAAGGCCTCTGATTAAGGATGTAGATTCCATTCCATATCCGGCATGGGACTTGTTTACCATGGAACATCATGTACTGTATCAGTATCCCAATGCCAGCAGGAGCGACAGGTGTATGCAGATGTTGAGTGGACGAGGGTGTCCTTTTCACTGTAATTTCTGCTATCGGATGGACAGTGGCTTCCGACCGCGTTCCACACAGAGTATTATTGATGAGATGAAAGAACTGATAGACCGCTTTCACGTGAATTACATAGCGTTCGATGATGAGCTTTTAATGTCATCTGTGGCAAGAACAAAGGAAATCGCACAGGCGATTATTGATAATAAATTAAATATAAAATTCTGGTGTGAAGGAAGATTGAATTATGCATGTAAAGATATAGATATGCTGCGTCTGTTAAAGGAAGCGGGATGTGTGTTTATCAATTATGGAATCGAATCCATGGATGACGGGGCGTTGGAGCGTATGCATAAGAATCTGAAAACAGATATGATTATTGCGGGCATTGAAAACACACTGAAAGCAGGTATTTCACCGGGATTAAATATTATATTCGGTAATCTTGATGAGGATATGGAGACCTTAAAAAAGGATGTTGATTTCCTCCTGAAATATGATGACGGTGCCCAGATAAGAACGATACGTCCTGTGACACCATATCCGGGCACGGAATTATATCAGATTGCGATTGAAAGAGGGCTGCTAAAGAATATTGGCGATTTTTATGAGAATAAGCATACCAATTCTGACTTGCTTACCTGTAACTTTACTCAAATGACGGATGAGGAGTTTTATAAAGCGTTGGATTGGGCAAACGGTGTCTTATTAGATGCTTATCTGGATAAAGTAAAAGAGAAAAACCGACTGTGTCTTTTTGAGTTGTATCAAAAGCATAATGCAGAGTTCAGAGGATTCAGACCAGTTTAATTGTAGCTTATTGTGCCAAAACTATAGGAATGGCGAGAGGAAGAAAAATGTTAGATATAAATTTTTATATGAAGGCGGATGCAATAGAGACGGAGGAGAAAGAATATGAAATTTATCATAATAGCAGGCCCTTGTGTGATTGAGTCCGAAGACATGATTATGGAGATTGCAGGACAGATGAAGGATATCATATCAAAATATGATGTAGATTATTATTTTAAAGCTTCCTTTGACAAAGCAAACCGCACTTCCCTGTCGTCCTACAGAGGTCCGGGCATGGAGAAAGGGCTGGGGATTTTAAAGAAGGTAAAGCAGAAGTATGGGTTGAAGATATGTACGGATATTCATGAGCCATGGCAGGCACAGAGAGCGGCAGAAGTGGCTGATATCATTCAGATACCGGCTTTTTTGTGCAGGCAGACGGACTTGCTCACTGCGGCAGCAAGGACAGGCAGGATGATTAATATTAAGAAGGGACAGTTCATGGCGCCCTGGGACATGCAGCATGTGGTTGAGAAAATACGTATGTCCGGAAACAGTAAGATTATGCTGAGTGAGAGGGGAACCAGTTTTGGATACAATACCCTTGTGGTAGATATGACATCTATTATTGAGATGCAAAAAAATAAGGTGCCGGTTATCTTTGACGCAACTCACAGTGTGCAAAAACCCGGAGGGAATGGCACATCTACCGGAGGTAACAGAGGGTATGTGGAATATCTTGCCAAGGCGGCCGTGGCGGCAGGTGCAGACGGCCTGTTTATGGAAGTGCATCCGAATCCGGAAGAAGCGCTTTCTGACGGCCCCAATTCTATTCGATTGAAGGATGTTGACCGCCTGCTTCATAACCTAATAAAAATATATGAAGTGGTCCAAAAGCAATAGGGGAAAGGATGTGTTCGGATGCAGGAAATTATCATATTCGGGGCCAAAAGTATTGCTCTGGGGGCATACCTTGCAATAAAGGAATTGTATTGCGGATATCGTGTTATAGGATTTATGGTCAGTAGTATGAGAGGCAATTCAGATGTGGTATGCGGGCTGCCTGTACAGGAAATTTCTCATTATAAGGATAAGACCATACCTGTTCTTGTAGCCATCCCCGAGGAAGCACAGGAACGTGTGGCAGATACGCTGAAGAGGCAGGGGTTTGAGAAGGTTATCTGCCTTACTTCCAGGAAAGAAGCGGAACTTATGAGCCGGTATTATAACAAAACAGGGAAGTTCCGGGGGATAAGGGAGAGTATTATTGATGTATATGCGGCAAAATTCCATAGAGACAGGCCGCTGAGAAATAGTTATACGCTGCCTGACTGGGTAAAGATGATACAAGTGGGGGCAGCTCTGACACAGGAGCGGGTGGCAGATCTGACAGATGACACAGGGGAGAATATTTCTGGCAAAAATGTCAATTACTGTGAACTTACAGCGCTCTACTGGATATGGAAAAACAGATTGTGCGAAGATGATGGTGCAGAGTATTGCGGCTTGTTTCATTATCGGAGATTTCTTGATATCTCAGATGAGGATGTAGCAAGAATGAAACAAAATAAGGTTGATGTGATACTTCCGTATCCTATGATACATGAGCCGGACATCAGAGAACACCATGACAGATATGTAAGAGAAGATGACTGGATGGCAATGCGTCAGGCTTTGCGGGAATTGCAGCCTTCCTATGCGGAAACATATGACAGAATATTCGGACAACAGTATATGTATCATTATAATATGCTGATAGCAAGGAAAGAAGTACTGAGAGAATATTGCCAGTGGCTGTTTCCCATTCTTGAGCGGACAGAGGAATTAAGCAGACCCAAAGGCTGTGAACGGGCAGACAGATATATAGGATATCTGGGGGAAAATCTGCTTACGCTTTATTTCATGTATCATCAGGAAAGTTTGAATATTGTACATACGGGGCGGATTATGCTGACGTAGACTTGTGGCAGGGATAAGAGAGAACAGGGAAAGATAAGGAGGCAGAGAGGTATGCTGTATACAGAAAGGCAACAATTGACAATCATAAATCTGGAGGAGGATGAAGAGAAAGTTGCAGTTGCGAAACTTAAGAATGTATTAGAGAGACGGCCATCAAATATGATATATTGTGAAACAAAGGGGAGACTTGCCGGGATTATTAGTACAGGAGATATTTTGAGGGCGCGCAGGGAAAATCTGGATGCTGTTCAGGTAAACAGGGAGTTTATCAGTCTTTACGAAGGTGAGTGTGGAAAAGCCAAACGCATTTTTAAGGAAAAGCAGGGAATTAATGCCCTTCCGATTGTTACCCAAGAGAAGGTTTTGACCGGGGAATATATAAGATGGGATGAACTTTTAGAGGTAACATATGAATTAAATATAGGGAAAGACCGCCTTTCTTCTGCCTTAAAAGACAGAAGACATATATTACTGGTACGCCCTAATGAGATTGCGGCACAAAGACAGAGGATTTTTGAACAGTTTAAAGAATATCTGTCGTTACATGGAGTGGGCTATTCGTGTATAAATCATTCAGAAGTGTCAGAATATCTGAATCCGGATAAGAATGACAGGGTAGTGTTTGTTGATGAGAATGAGCTTAGGGCTTGTCTGACATTACTCGGCTTTATATTTGCAGAAGACTATGAGGGATTTCACAAATTACAAACGTACAGAAATATTTTAAAATATGACCTTGACTGTAATGATGAGAGATGTGCGCAATATTTAGAAAATCTCTGTGAGAAAGGTATCAGAGTTTTGGGGCTGTTATTTGAGGAAAGTGAATATGCAAGGCATATAGAGGAAGAGATTTATAGTAAGTATGCAGCAGTCGGAGAAAAACCAAGCAGTAAATTATCAAAATCCATGTATCGAGAGTTTTTTGACGATCTATATAGTGAGGAATATGCGGAGCAGATTTGTAATATGCCCTTTGCGTGTATCAATAATATAGGAGTCTTAAGTCTGAAAGACTGCCAAAGTCCATATTATAATGTTGTGAATGGAGAACGGAAGACAGATTGTCAGCCGGCACAGACAGGAGATATAAAAAATATCTACTTTTTTGGCCCGTGCTACATGTATGGACATTATGTGGAAGATAAAAATACGATAGAAAGCTTTTTACAGAGACTATTCTGTGATACGGGGATTTCAGCGAGAGTTGTGAATTATGGGTGCCTGGATACAAATATTAATAATAAGTATCTGACACGCATTGCGGTTACGCAATTTAAGATGGGGGATGTGGTAGTGGTTGGGAGTCTTCCCAAAGGGATAAAAGGAGTGGACTATCTTGATTTAAATTGTGTTTTAGAGAAACATAATGTAAAGGCAAGATGGCTGGCAGATTGGACAGGCCATTGTAACCATAAAGTGAATCAATTGTACGCTGATGCGATATATGATGCGTTGGTACCCATTTTGGAAGAAAAAGTTGAAAATGGAGGGGAGCTGGTACAAAAGGATGAGAATTTTATAAAGTTCATGTATCTTGACCGGTATTTCCGGAGTTTTGATTTCTCAAGATATCAAAAAATCGGATCTATCGTAATGAATTGTAATCCTTTCACTTACGGACACCGATATCTGATAGAAGAGGCATTGAAACGGATTGATTATCTTATTATATTTGTTGTGGAAGAAGACAAATCGCTGTTTCCTTTCTGGGAACGTATTACTATGATTCAAAAAGGTGTTTCCGATTTAGAAAATGTCATGGTGGTGCCAAGCGGTATGTTTATTGTATCGCAGATGAGTTTTCCGGAATATTTCATTAAACAGACGTCGGACGATATTGTAGAGCATACGGAACAGGACATTAGAACTTTTGCTGAAAAGATAGCACCGCAGCTTGGGATTAAATATAGGTTTGTGGGAGAAGAACCATATGATGAGATTACGAATCAGTATAATCTTGCAATGAAGAAGGTACTTCCGCAGTATGGGATGGAATTGATTGAGATACCGCGAAAGGAAGCAGATGGAAAGTATATCAGTGCATCGTCGGTTCGTAGGTATATGGAGGAAAATAATAGGGAAAAACTGGTTGCATTATTACCAAAAACCACAAGAAAACTGCTTGGTATTATTTAAATGGGGATTGTTGAATTAGAACGATGATCTTCCATTTTTTATTAAAATAGGATTTTGGTGCCAACTATGGTCGGAGGAATGTCTCGAACATAGACAGAAAAGCAGTTGTTTATATAAAAAATCGAAAAAACATAAAATATATTGAAAAAACATAAAAAAGCAATTAAGATTAATTTGATATGTGACCTGGCTTTATATAGCGATGCATATGATTTTGAATATAGTGAAAATAAATTATTAATAGAATAAAATGGCAGGGAAGCAAAGCATTATGAGACTGGCAGGGAAGCGTGAAATACACAATTTTATAAAGAATTTACATCAGGTACACACAAACATCAGGGAGAATATGCGTAAACATGACCATGTAGCTGCGCAGGAATTGCTTGCCAAATGCCAGGATTATGCCATAGAACTTGGCACAACGATTGAGGCGGCTGAAGGAGAATCGTGTGTTACTGTTTCTTATGTGGAAGAATACTGCGAGGCGATTTATTGTGTGTTTGAAAATATAGATGATTTTTCGGACAATAAAGCATACAAAATGCTGAAAAAGCACTTGCTTCGGATAGAGAACAGTGTTCGCTATGATATTGCGTGCCGTAAAGAGATTGTTTTCATGCCATATAAGGCGTCTATGTGGGATAGTCTGGAGAGCGTTTATCTGGCAGCGAAAGAAGACATGAGATGTGATGTATATTGTGTGCCGATTCCTTATTATGGCAGAGGTGCAGACGGAGAATCTATGGAGATGCATTATGAAGGATATGATTTTCCGGAATATGTGCAGATCACCCATTATGAGGATTACCTCCTGGAGGAACGCAGACCGGATATTATTTACATTCATAATCCATATGACGGCGGAAATAAGGTTACGAGCGTTCATCCACGGTTCTATTCTACAGAGCTGCAAAAATACACAGAATGTTTAATATATATACCGTACTTCATAATGGGAGATATCATACATCCTGTGTTTGCGGTTAATGCGGCAACGATTCATGCGGATAAGGTTGTTTTGCAGTCGCAAAAGGAGGCAGATGTTTTTACAAGGGAATTTGTACGGAGTGCTGTGGAGGAAGGGATTTCGGAAACGCAGGTTACTCAGATACTACAAAACAAATGGCTCATACTGGGGTCTCCCAAAATAGATAAGGTGATAAATTCTTCCAGAGAAGATTTTGTGATTCCACAGAAATGGAAGGAGATTATCGGGGGCAGAAAAGCGGTTTTTTATAATACAAGTATTTCCGGTATTCTGGCAGGGAAAAGACAGGAGCTGGAAAAAATAAAAGATACAATAAGCTTTTTTAAAGGGAATCAGGATTTTGTACTCTGGTGGAGACCGCATCCGTTAAGTGCCAGCGCAATTTTATCCATGCGTTCCGGGCTTTGGGAAGAGTATCAGCAGATTATACAGGAATTTGAACAAAATGAATGGGGCATTTATGATACAACGGCCGACTTGCACAGAGCGATTGCCTGGACGGATTTATATTATGGAGATGACAGTTCTGTTGTGCATTTATATGGGATTACCGGGAAGCCGATTGTCCTGCAAAGTATGTTAGTCAGACTGCTGGAAGAAAGAAAGGATATTCGCATTACAGATTGTGCCTGGGAGAATAAAAGACTTTGGTTTACTGCGCAGGAGTATAATGGATTATATGAATGGGATGCTGCGCAGCGCAGGACTGTTTTTGTAGGAAAAGTGCCGGATGAAAATGATTTTGATGACTGGCTGTATTCCCGGATGATCAAAACGGCGGATGCAATCTGGATGATACCATGTAAAGCAGTAGCGATTGCCAAGTATGAACTTGCGAGTGGCAGTTTTACAAGGATTGCATTACCGGAGTCCTTACAACTGCGGGGATATAAGTTTTTTGCCGCTTCCATGTGGAAGAATTGTCTCTATATGTTCCCGTGGAGAGGGGACTGTGTCATCGTGTATGACACTGATAATAACAGCTTTAGAAAAGAGCAGTTAAATGACCTTGTGTTGCAGGGGCAATATCGCTTTGAACAGGATGAACCTGTTTTTTACAATAGCGACTGTATTGTTGATAACAAAATATATCTTTGCATTAACAATAGAAATCTGGTTGCAGAGTATAGCTTTGAAGAGCATCGGATGAAGCTGTTTCAGATTGGTAACAGCACGAAGACTTACAGCGGCATAGCGTTTGACGGCAAAGACTTCTGGTTGATTTCGCAGAGGTATAAAGGTGTAATCAAGTGGAATAAGGATGCTGGGACATTAACAGAATATGATGCATTGCCGGACGGTTGCGTATTGCCGCGTTATTGGGAAAGCATCTGTTATGCCAATGGGTTTTTATGGCTGCTTCCTTATCAGGGGAATATGCTCGTCAGGGTGAATCCGGCGACAGGCGGGATGGAATCCGTATTCACATCAAAGGACAGGTTTTTCTCCGGGACAAGGTCTGTTCTGAAAAAGATGAACGATGAAGAGGTTATTGCGGGGATTTCTTATTCAGACGGAAATTCCATGTTGATGGTCATTGGAAAAGGCGGCAGGCCGACAGACACTTTTACGCCCGCCTATCAACAGGAGGATATGGAGAAGCTGTCATGTTCCGGTTTGAGAGGGGAAAAGTACAGCAGTATTCTGGCGGATGACTTTGTGATAAGGGAAAATCATATTTATAACCTGCGGCATGTTCTGAACGAATTTCAGCCAGAAACAGCAGTATCGGAGAAGCAAAAGGAAAAGTATTGCAGTCTGTTTGTAAATTCTGACGGGAACGCCGGAAAGATAATCAACAAATGTATTAATGAGCTGGTTGCTGAATAATAAATATACTTTGAAGGAGTAATTATGGCTGTCAGGATAATATTATACGGTTGTGGAAATATTGGTAGGGAGGCTCTGGATTTTTTCGGAGAAGAGAATATTGCCTGTTTTTGTGACAGCAGGGACGATCTGGTCGGGAAAACCGTATATGGAAAAGAAGTCATTTCCAGAAGCCGATTAGAGGAAATACATGGGGATTATATTTTATTAATCAGTACCAGTATTAATATTGCGCATGAAATAGCCGATATGCTTGAGGCAAGGGAAATCTATGATTTTTTAATCTATGAAATGATTAAGAAGGATGTGTTAAAGGAATTAACTGCCGGGGAATTTATAAGTAAATATGCCTCTCCGGAGAAGCGAAGTTATCTTCAACGGGATTATTATCGTGATAAGGCACAGAAACTACAGTATCAGTTGGATTATCTGAAACAACATGCGGATATTACGGCATTAAAACCTGCGACAGGATATCTGAGGAAAAAGCAAATGGATATCATGAGATTTGCTTTAGAATTCTTTGAATTTATACAAGAATTAAATATCAAGCCATTTTTGATTGGCGGCAATTTGATTGGAGCAGTCAGACATAACGGATATGTGCCATGGGATGACGATTTGGATTTTGGGCTGATAAGAGAAGATTATGAGAAATTGCTTCTTTTTTGCAGGGAAAAATGTTTTGTTGAAATCTATGATGGCAGCTGGCTGGATTATACCACAGATAAGCATATGGCAAGATTGGACAGAGTGGTATGTGAGCATCCGAATCAGTATATTTTAGATATTTGGGTTGACCAGATACAGATTACGAGGGGAACTTCTGCACTTGACCGTAAGGCGGTTGACTTCTGGCCATTTGATTTTTACAAAGAGGAGTATTCCATAGAAGAACATAATAAGTATCTGGCCTGGTTGGAAAACAGAAAAAAGGAAATTGGGAATGTACCTGATATTATGTCCTTTATAAGAAATGAAATAAAACACAATAATAATATCAGTGAGCAGCCGACAGGCAAAATTCATCCGGGCATAGATAGTGTTGAAGGGTTTTTGAGATATAAAAAGGGGAGAGGCTGGATAGATGCAGTGGATTTGTTTCCGCTTAAGGAACACAGATTTGAGAATACTTTTTTCTTTGTGCCCAATAATCCACATCGTTTTTTACAGTATGAATATCCGGATTATATGGAGTTTCCGAGAGAATTTGGCAATAATCCGCATGGGGAATATATGGAAAAATATTTTGTGGATTTTTGGCCGACTGTTGAATTTTATTTAGTGGATGCATTTGAGATATATCATTTTCTGCCTTTATATTGGGCTTTTGAAAAAAATAGAATCTATTCCAAATTCATTGCCGAACCGGCTGAAAGAAACACCTCTGGAAGATGGTTTGATTTTGATACTGCAAATAAAATTTTGAATGAAAATCATGTCAGATATGGTTTTGAGTGTAATCCGGAAGCGGATTTTGCATTTACGACACAGGAGGCTGATGTTTTAAGAAAATATAAAAAGAAAAAGGTTCATATGGCATATGGATATGGTCTTACAACATATTCATTTTGCGAATCGAAAAAGACCATAGCAGGATTTGATTATAAACTTGTTCATGGAAAAGTAAGTTATGAGCAGCTTTTATCTGACAAAGGAACTACGGGGATTATACAAATTGGTTATCCCAAGTATATGAATGTGTATGACAGGCTGCATATAGAGAATACAGATATAAATTTTGATGTACTTAATCCAGAACGAAAACCGGTTTTGGTGTATTTTCCGACATGGGATGATAGTTCGTCAATATTATGGTATGCAGACGAAATCAGCAGGCTTAGACAAAAATATTTCATCATAACCAAAGCACATCATTGCACATATCGATTAGAAACAGAGCAGGAACGTTTAAGTGTATTGGATGAAATATCGGATGTTGTATTAGCCGGGAATTATGAATTTGAAAAAGCTGCGAACTTAGGGAACATTGCATTGTGCGATGCTATTTCGGGGGCGGCAACAGAAGTGCCTTTTGCAAATGAGGGGATAAAGTTGATATTACTTTATTCACCAATAAAAGAAAAGAACAGCTTTAAGCCTATTATGGATAGATTGGCTGTAAGTGTTAAAACACCATCTGAATTACATAATGTGGTTGATCATGTGATGATGAAAGATGATTTTCTGGAAAGTAGAAAAGAATTGGTTAAACAGATATATGGTAATAAGAATATAAAGGAACTGGAAGAGCTGGTTTGTATGATAAGGGAGGATAGTAAACATGAGACTTAAGGATAAAACGGAGAATTTGGATTATTGTGAGACAAAACGTTTTTTTGGAAAAAGAGCGAATAAGTATAATGAAAATAATCCCTATGCGGTAACGATGTATCAGGATAATAATGCCGAGCTTGTGAAACAGAGAAATACAAAAGAAATTGAAAAATTATACCCAATGCTTAAGATTGATCAAAATTCAAGAATATTGGATTTAGCGTGTGGAATAGGAAGATGGGCAGACGCTGTTCAGGAGGAAATAACAGAGTATTGTGGTGTTGATTTTTCGGAAGAGTTGATTTCCATTGCGAATGAAAGAAATAAACGGGAGAATATGATTTTTTTGGCGGGCTCAATTACAGATATTGACAGGGTATTGGAGGAGAACCAGAAGGAATATTTTAACAGGATCTTGTTAATAGGTATTTTGGTATATATAAATGATGAAGATTTGATGCAGGCACTGCATAGTATTATTAAGCATTGTGAAGAACATTGTATTGTGTGTATCCGTGAGCCGATTGGTTTGCAAAACAGATTAACATTAAAAGATTTTTATTCTGAGGAATTAGAAGAAAATTATAATGCCATATATAGGACGGATCATGAATTAAAAAAACTATTTCAAGATAGTTTCTTGTCGGCTGGGTTTGCAATAACCCATGAGGGATTTTTATTTGAAGAAGATCAGTTGAATAATCGAAAAGAGACAGCACAATATTATTACATATTGGAAAGGTAATCTATGTTGAACGGAGAGGGCATTTGGGATGAGCAGATATATATTTCTTTTTGATTTGGACTCAACTATTACAAAACAGGAGATTTTGCCAACAATTGCGAAGAATACAGGTGTATATGAAAAGATGTGCGCTTTGACGGAAAGTACCATGTATGGGGAAATACCGTTTAAGCAGAGTTTTCTTCAAAGGGTGGAACTGTTGAAAGATATTCCGGTGAACCAGATTGACAGTATTGTAAACAGTATTGAATTAAATGAAGCATTAGTAAGTTTCATCAGAAGAAACCGTGCAAGATGTCATATTGTCACAGGTAATTTGGATATTTGGATTGATGGTCTTATGAAAAAAATCGGAATGGAACACCATGTGTTTTCGTCTAAAGCACTGGTAAAAGACAATTACATACAGGATGTGTTCAGTGTAGTTGATAAAAATGCAGTGGTCAGCCAAATGATTTTACCTTTTGTGGCAGTCGGAGATGGAAATAATGATGCAGAAATGATAGAAGCCGCAGAGATAGGGATTGGTTATGGAGGAGTTCGTGAGATTGCACCTGCTGTATTAGAGTGTGCAAGTCATGCTATATATTGTGAGGAAAAATTAGTGGATTTATTGGAAAGATTACTGTAAACGGAGGTGACGGGCGATGGGATTTTCACGGACGATCATTATATCTTGTGCGGGAATGGGTAACAGGCTGGGACTTAGCACGACAAAGGCGTTGGTTGAGGTTGAAGGAAAGCCGCTTATTGTGAGACATCTTGAAATGCTCGATAAGGAAACTGATATCCGGGTAGTCGTTGGATATCAGGCCGAAAAAGTGATAGAAACGATTAGAAAATACAGGAATGATGTTGTATTTGTTTTTAATCATGATTTTCGGAATACAGGAACTGGAGCAAGTGTAGTTTTGGCGGCCCGTTATGCAAATGAATATATCTTATCTCTTGACGGTGATTTGCTTGTTCATCCGGATGATATGAAAATAATTTTAGACTGCCAACATGAATTTGTCGGCGGCGGTCCTGTGGAGACAGATGATCCATGGATGCTTCAAACTTATGAGGAAAAAGGGAAAGAATTGGTAAGCGCTTTTTCAAGATGCCGCGGCAATTATGAGTGGAATGGAATCACGCAGATGAAAAGTGACAAAATACAAAAAGGAATGGGACATGTATTTCAATTAATCGAACCTTATCTGCCGGTGGAATTCATGAATATAAGAACAAGAGAAATAGACACAATTAATGATTATGAAAGAGCTGTCCAATGGGTAAGGAATGGATATCAAGTTGACTAAAGGTAATATAAAATGATTCTGAAAAATGCTTCGTATCAGCAGTTTGCGGATAGAATAATAAAACAGAAAAGAAAGATTATTGTGTATGGCGCCGGAATGATAGGGCAGATTGTGGCGCCATCTTTTTTAAGTGAGTACAAACTGGAGGATTATCTTCTGTATTACGTAGACATGGACAGCCGAAAGCATGGGATGAGGATCGATGTTGCCTCGAAGAGTGCGGTAGTGAATCCGGTGGAACACATGACTGCGGATCAGAATGATTATGTGATTCTGCTTACAAACAGTTATTTTCATTCCAGTTTGAAATTCTTAGAGGAGTATGATGCGTTAAAGGATAGAGAAGTTTATATTTTACCAGTGATGCAGTCTACCTGTGAGGGTGTGGATGGGGGCGCTCCGGTAAAGATATCGAAGGAAGCCATCATTCCAAAGAAAATTCATTATTGCTGGTTTTCGGGTAATCCCATGCCGGCAAAACTGGAAAGCTGCATCGACAGTTGGAAGAAATACTGTCCGGATTATGAGATTATCAGATGGGATGAAAGTAATTATGATATAAATCAGCATACATATACCAGACAGGCATATCAAAACAAAAAGTGGGGATTTATACCGGATATTGCAAGGCTTCAGATTTTATATGAGCATGGGGGAATTTATATGGACACCGATGTGGAACTGATCAGAAGTCTTGATGATATGCTGTATCAGGAGGCTTTCTGTGGAGTCGAGAGATGGGGAGATGTAAATTTTGGCGGTTGTTCCGGGGCTGTCAAAGGACATGAAACCATACGTCAGATTCTGGAGTACAGAGTGAATGACCCGTTTGTGAATGAGGATGGCTCATTAAACCTTACAACCTGTGGATATTATGAGACCAAACCATTAATTGAAAAAGGGATGAAGGTTAACAATACCATTCAGATCATAGAGGGGCTGACGGTTTATTCATCTGATTTTTTCTGTCCGTATAACTATATGAGCGGCGAAATAAGTATAACGGAGAATACCTTCTCCATCCATCATTTCAATGGTGGATGGCTTGACGAGGAAGCCGTATACAACCGAAAGATTACAAGGGAAAATTATCGCAGGGTATTGGAGAGAATGTCGTGAAAAACAAAGCTGCCATAAGTGTTATTGTTGCTATATATAATACGGCCGGATATTTAGGGGAATGTCTTGACAGTATCATTCATCAGACCTATACAGATCTTGAAATTATCCTGGTAGACGATGGTTCTACCGATGAAAGTGGGAATATTTGTGATTATTATGCAGCCAAGGACAGTCGGATTACTGTTATCCATCAGATCAATAAAGGGATGGTTGCAGCCAGAAAGGCCGGACTGAGGGCAGCGAATGGAGAATACATATCTTTTATTGATTCGGATGATTTTATTGAGAAGGATATGTATGAAAAAGTTATCACGGCCATTGGGGATTATGAAGAAGTAGACTGTGTTGTATTCGGATTGCAGGAAGTTTATACAGATTATATTGTCTCAAAAAGAAATAATATAGCAAGCGGCTATTATAAGGAAGAACAGTTACATACAATGTATTCCGGCATTTTTTGCAACGGCAGTTTTTTTGAATGGGGGATTTTGCCTAATTGGGTTACGAAGGTCGTAAGAAGGGAAGTGTTATTGAAGTCTCAGTACCTGAATTCTGAGGAGCGTGTTGTCTACGGAGAGGATGCGGTAGGAACACTTCATGTTCTGTCACAGGCAGGGAATTTACTTGTTCTGGACATCTGTCCATATCATTACAGGCAGAATAATTATATCAACGGGTTGGATACGATCAGCGTAAGCCAGAGCGATATCCGGTATTTGTATGCTGCTGTAACGGCGATAATCAAAGCGCATTGGGATTATGAGCTGTTTGCAAAACAGGTGAAGCTATATCTTTGGTTTGTGATTTTACTTCGTCAATATGAAAAAACAATGTCAGAGGATTATGGATATTTGTTTCCGTTCCGGGGAGTGAAGAAAGCATCCAATGTGATATTGTACGGGGCAGGGCAATTTGGGATTACGATGTACAAATATATTGTAAAGACTGGATTTTGCAAGCTGGTATCGTGGGTGGATAAAAATGCAGGGCAGCGGGATAAAAGGCAGTTGCCGGTTATCAGGCCAGATAACTTAAACCAAATAGAGTGCGATTATATTCTGATTACGATTCTGAATGAGGAGATTGCACGGGAAATTTATGACAGTCTGATAGAAAAACAGATTGACGGCAATAAAATTATATGGATAGACAAGCAGTTATTGCTTCAGGAAGATCTGCCAAAGTGGCTGGAGGAAAATTGATATGCCGATGGTGAGTATTGTAATGCCTGTTTATAATGGGGAGAAATATTTAAGGGAATCCATAGACAGTATTGTTTCACAGACGTTTGCAGACTGGGAACTGATCCTGGTCAATGACTGTTCTTCTGACCGATCGCTTGAAATTATGAAGGAGTATGATGATGCAAGAATCAGGATTATCAACAACGAAACAAACCAGAAGCTTCCGCGAAGTCTGAATATAGGGTTTCGTTATGCTTCCGGGAGATATTTTACATGGACATCAGATGATAATCGGTTTGGAGAAAAGGCATTAGAACATATGGTGCTTTTTCTGGAGAAAAATCCACGCTATGCCATGGTTTACAGCAGTATGTATTTTATCGACTCTGACGGGCAGATAGAAGGGGCTTTTTCGGAAGGAGCAGAGAAACTATATTACAAAGATGTAGTTGGCGGCTGTTTTTTGTATCGGCGGGAAGCCGCTGAGAAAACGGGCGGATATGACGAGGAAATGTTCCTGGTGGAAGATTATGATTATTGGCTGCGGATTAACGCGCAGTATGAGATTTATCATCTTGACAGCCTTGATTATTATTATCGCAGGCATAAAGGCAGTCTGACGCAGACCAAAGCCGATTTGATCAACAGGCAGCTTTACCGGTTGCGGTTACGGGAACTGCCGTTTCTCCTGTCTAAAATTGCACCGGAAGAGAAAGAATGTTTATTCATTGATATGATATTCCAGGATGAAAGCAGATATGTAGAGTTAAAGCGTATATTCTGGCATGACAAGCTGCCGGAAAATATACAGTGGATAGAACGGAAAAGAAAATACGATACAGAGAAAAAAATAATTCTTTTTGGAGCCGGTATCTTTGGACAAAATGCCCTTACATATTTCGGAGAAGATAAAATTTATTGTTTTGTTGATAATAATTCGGATATTGTCGGTACCAGGCTTTATGGCAAACAGATTATCTCATTTGAAGAGTTGCAGGATATTTATCAGGAGTATCAGATTGTCATCGCTGTGGACAGTGGAAAAGTAACTGTACTTGCAAAGCAGTTGGATGAATGTGGAATCACAGATTATATTTGTTTTATTGAATTGATTAACAGAATTACGGAATGACAGGAGTATATAGGAGACAGGGATGGATAACTGTTACGGGGAATATATTGATAAATGGTTGAGTGGAATTTATGCTGAAATTTTGTTCTGGAAGGAATATATCGAGGAGCGGGGCGGAATCTATACAAATGAATATGGCAGAATTACACAAAAAGATGCCGGATTTGTATTGGAAGAGGATATACCGGACGAAAAGAAAGGGATGATATATCAGTTTGCAGATGTTGGTTCAGGCCCTTTTTCCAATTGTGGTTTTGTATCTGGAAAAGTAAAGCTTAATATGGTTGCGATAGATCCGTTGGCAGAGGTATATAAGCTCCTGAAAGAAAAAAATAATCTTGATAATGATGTTTTACTGCAAACAGGATTTGTGGAGGCGCTGGACAGTCAGTATCCGGAGAATAGTTTTGATATGGTTCATATGAGTAATTCACTTGATCATAGTTTTGATGTGATCATGGGAATTTATCAGTTATTGTATATTTGTAAAATAGGCGGGAAAGTAATTCTCAGACATGCTGAAAATGAAGCGGAGAATGAGGGGTATCAGGGATTTCATCAATGGAATTTATCTCTGAAAAATCCGGAAAACAGCTTTATTGTATGGCGTGAGGGAATACGGATTGATGTGCCTGAAATATTTCAAGAGTACGCGGACATAGAATTGTATTGTGGAAAAGGGGAATGCCCTTTTAACAAGGTTGTATTTACAAAAAGAAAACCGGTGAAAATCCCGGATAATAAATATAGAGAAATTTTGTTTACGAAAGTGTACAGTTTCCTAATCAGAAATATGATGAGTCAGATAAGTATGGAAAACGGACGGAAGAATTTAAAAACAGAAATTGCGCAGGAAATTAACAAAATTAATGCTTCGCCCGCTGGTTTTAGAGGGCAGCTTAAGGATAGGAATATTAAAGATGTTGCTATTTATGGGATGGGAATAATCGGGGAACAGATTTATGATTTGTTAATCGGGAATGGGATTCAGGTAAATGCCATTATCGATGTAAGAAAAATTACAAAGAATGGGATTCGGAGTATTCCGTTGGAAGAATATGCAGATACGGACAAGGTATCAGTCATTATCGTATGTATTGCAGGAGATGCGGATGAGGTGATTGACCAGATGGTCAGGTGCGGAATTAATGAAGATAAAATCGTGAAAGCAATTGATTTTGTGAAAGGCGGATATTAAGAATGAACGATGAGAAGAAGATAATACTCTTTGGAGCAGGAGAATTTGGCAGGAAAGCGTTGGAATATTTTGGAGAGGACAAGGTAGCTTTCTATGCCGATAATAATGAAGAACTGACCGGAACAGTCATAAATGGGAAAAAAGTGATTTCTTTTACAGAACTTTTAGAGCGATATCAGGAATATCAGATTGTTATTGCTGTTGATGTAAGAAAAACGGCTGCGATAGCCGGTCAGCTTGAACAGCATGGAATCAGGGAATTCACTTCTTACATGGAACTGGTCAATCATTATAAGAAGCCCAATGCGGACAGCGGCAATATTGACTGGATCAGTCGCGTGAAGCTTGCCGGGAAATGGATCGAAGACAACTCAGTTCAGGGAGGCGGCATCATTAATAATACGGATGTCCGCCAGTCGTATCCGGAGGTGACAGGTTATTTTATTCCCACTTTATTACAATGGGGATTCCGGGAGAAGGCGCTGGATTATGCAAAGTGGCTTTGCAGTATACAAAAGGAAGATGGGGCATGGTATGACACCTATGATCAGCATCCCTATGTTTTTGATACAGCGCAGATTTTAAAAGGTTTAATTGCAGTACGGAAAATATTGCCCCAGGTGGATGGGCATATCAGACGCGGCTGCGACTGGATCATTTCACAGATGGATGCACAAGGGCGTTTGCCGAAACCGGAGTATGCAGATTGGGGACCGGAGGGCATCTGTTCCGAACTGATTCATATGTATTGTATTTCTCCAATCATGGAGGCCGGAAATATATTCTGTAACGAGGCATATAAGACTGCGGCGAAGGAAATCAGTCAGTACTATATAGCAAATTATAAAGAGCAGATTCTTGATTTTGGCTTTTTATCACATTTTTATGCGTATGTCATGGAGGCTCTGGTGGATATTGGAGAGAGCGCACTGGCACAGGAAGCAATGGATAAAATGGCTAAAGTCCAGAGAGAAGATGGGAGGATTCCTGCGTATAAGAATGTGAACTGGGTATGTTCTACGGGCATGTTTCAGCTGGCTGTCGTGTGGTATAAACTGGGAGACCTTGTACATGGGGATAAGGCGCTTTATTATGCGGTGAAGTTGCAAAATGAGTCCGGAGGATGGTATGGAAGTTATCCGGTGTCGGATGCCCCGAAGGCAACGGATTACAGAGAATGGCCCGATTATTTTCCGAATAGTGAAATAAGCTGGGCAGTGAAGTACTTCCTGGATGCTGTGTACTATAAGTGCCGGGCCGAGTTTGAAGAGCAGGCAGAGACCTTTATGGATGAGATTGCAAAAGAGGATGGCAGATATCGTTTTATTCTTCAGGAAATCAAAGATACCAGACCACAGACCGTGTGTGATATCGGCTGTGGCAAAGGCAGGTATCTTAAGAACCTGATAAAAGATACGGAAGGAATACAATTTAGCGCAGTTGATATTTCAGAACGTGTTATGGAAAGTGTTCCCGAAAACGTTGAGAAGAAGGCGGGTACACTGACCAATATTCCATATGAGAATGAATCTTTTGATATGGTTTATGTGGTGGAAGCTTTGGAGCATAGCATACTGGCAGAAAACGCTGTCAGGGAACTGCTTCGGGTTCTCAGAAAAAATGGAGAAGCAGTAATCATTGACAAGCCGGAAACTGCCATAGGCATGCTGGAAATTGATGAATGGGAACAATGGTTTTCTGATGGGTTTTTTGAAAAAATGGCGGAGGAAAATGGCTGTACATTAACAACGATACATAATATTCCCTATGAGAATTATGCAGATGGATTGTTCAATGGATGGGTATTGAAGAAGTTATGAAAAAAATATTGTTAGTATTTGGCACCCGCCCGGAGGCTGTTAAGATGTGCCCGTTGATATTGGAATTAAAAACTCGTAAAGAAGTGGAAGTGATGGTCTGTGTAACCGGGCAGCATAGAGAGATGTTAAATCAGGTCATGGATGTTTTCCGGGTGGTGCCCGATTATGATTTGGCTGTGATGACGCAGAATCAGAGCCTGTTTGATATTACAATCAATGTTTTACAGAAATTACAGCCGATACTTAAGAAAGAAGAACCGAATCTGGTGATGGTACACGGTGATACTTCTACATCGTTTGCGGCTTCCCTGGCAGCCTTTTATCAACAGATACCAGTTGCTCATGTGGAGGCGGGACTGAGAACCTATGATATTACGTCACCTTATCCGGAAGAATTTAACCGTCAGGCGGTCAGCCTGATTGCAAAGTATCATTTTGCGCCGACGCAGTGGGCTAAGAAAAATCTTGTGGCAGAAGGAAAAGATGAAAGACAGATTTATGTTACGGGAAATACTGTCATAGATTCAGTAAAAATAACAGTAAAGGAAGATTATCGGCACGAGGAACTGGAGTGGGCGGCGGACGCAAAGCTGATATTGCTTACGGCGCACCGCCGTGAAAATATAGGGGAGCCTATGCATGAAATGTTTGAGGCTGTCAGGGAATGTGTGGATACCTGGCCGGACGTCAGGGTGATTTATCCTGTGCATTTAAATCCTGTTGTCAGACAGATTGCGGGTGCGCATTTTCAGGGATGCGACAGGATTCATCTGATTGAACCGTTAGATGTGGTGGATTTCCATAATTTCATGAAGAGAAGCTATCTGATTCTGACGGATAGCGGCGGGATTCAGGAGGAGGCATCTGCGTTAGGAAAGCCGGTGTTGGTTATGCGGGAGATGACGGAACGTCCGGAAGGCGTGGAAGCGGGAATATTACGTTTGGTGGGCAATTCAAAAGACAGGATTTTGGTGGCATTGAATGAACTCTTAACGGATGATGAAGCCTACGCAAAGATGAGTCGGACCGTAAATGTATACGGCGATGGAACTGCATCCAAAAGAATTGCGGATATTATCTGCGAGAGTGACTGTTAAAAATCGATATTCTTTTCAGGATAGAAAAGAGGTATGGTGTGAAGGATACAGTAATATTTAATGAAAGCATTGTCTAAATTAGAAAAATCTATTATATTAATATTATTGCATATTAATAGAGAATTCAGCCTGTAAGGATTAAGGAGAATATATGAAATTTGAACTGATGGCATCTATGATGTGTGCAAATTATGCTAATCTGGAAAAAGAAGTAAGAGATTTAGAAGCGGGTGGCATAGATTCCTTCCACATTGATATTATGGACGGGCGTTATGTTCCCAATTTTGCCATGTCATTAAATGATATGGCCTATATTGCGTCTGCAACGAAGAAGCCTCTGGATGTACATCTGATGGTAGAGCATCCCAACCACACGGTAGAGTTATTTATCAATCATCTGCGTGAGGGAGATACAATCTATATTCATCCGGAAGCAGAATATCATCCTTCTACCACATTGCAGAAAATTATCAATGCCGGTATAACACCGGGTATTGCAATCAATCCGGGAACCAGCGTGGAGACAGTCATGGAAATGCTCAGAATCGTGAAGAAGGTTCTGGTGATGACTGTGAATCCAGGAAATGCAGGGCAGATGTATATGCCATATGTGGGGAAAAAGATTACAAAACTGCTGGCCTTAAAGGAAGATATGAATTTCCAGATTTACTGGGACGGCGCCTGCGGTGCGGATAAGATCATAGAGTACGCCCCTAAAGGTGTGGATGGTTTTGTGCTGGGGACGACACTTCTTTTTGGCAAACAGAAGCCATATGGGGAAACCTTGGAGGATATCAGGGAGCTGAAATTTTAGAAGGAGCATGCCTGTATGAACATAGCGTTAATATTGGCGGGAGGAAGCGGCGTCAGACTGGGGGCTGACATTCCGAAACAGTATATTGCTGTTCAAGGGAAAACTGTGATTACGCATTGTCTTGAGGTGTTTGGGACGCATCCACAGATCGATGCGATACAGATTGTTGCCCATGTGGAATGGCGGGAGAGCATACATAAGCAGATGCCGGAGAAGGTTTCAGATAAATTCAAAGGATTTTCCAATCCTGGGACCAACAGACAGGGTTCCATTTATCATGGCCTTCAGGACATTGTACAATATGCAAGAGAGGAGGATATCGTGATTGTTCACGATGCGGCCAGGCCGTTAGTATCCGCTTCTTTACTTACCGCCTGCATTGATGCCTGCAAAGAGCATGACGGCTGCCTGCCCGTTCTTCCGATGAAGGATACGGTATATTTAGGGGATGGCTGCCAGATTACATCCCTTCTGGAGCGGGAAAAGGTATATGCGGGGCAGGCGCCGGAAGCATTTGTATTAGGGAAATACTATGAAGCAAACCGATGCCTGTTACCGGATAAGATAGAGAGAATCAATGGTTCCACAGAACCGGCCATCATGGCGGGGATGGATATTGCCATGATTCCGGGCGAGGAGAGGAATTTTAAGATTACCACGCAGGCAGATCTGGAACGATTTAAGACATTGCTGGAGGGATTAGAATGAAAGCCTATGTTTTGGAAGAAATAGGACAGTTGGCTTATAAAGATGTGCCCACACCGCAGCTGGGAGACGATGAAGTGCTGGTGGAGGTGGTCAATGCGGGAATATGCGGGTCGGATATCCCGCGTATTTTTAAGACCGGAACTTATCATTTCCCGACCATACCTGGACATGAATTTGCCGGTATCGTGCGGCAGGCTGCCACAGAGGCAAATAAACGTTTTATAGGCAAGAATGTAGGAGTATTTCCGTTGATTCCCTGTATGGAGTGTGAGCCGTGCCAAGATATGGCCTATGAAATGTGTAAGTCTTATAATTATCTGGGTTCCAGAACGGACGGTGGATTTGCCGAATATGTGGCGGTTCCGGTCTGGAATCTGATCGAACTGCCTTCGGAAGTGAGCTTTGAGGATGCGGCGATGCTAGAACCCACATGTGTTGCCCTGCATGCTGTCAGGCAGGCGGATATGATGGAGGTCCGGTCTGCGGCAGTATATGGCTGTGGAACGATTGGCATGTTGGTGCTTCAATGGCTTGCCGCTATGGGGATTGAGAATATATATGCTGTCGGAACCAGAAAAGAACAGCAGGAGTTAGCGGCGGGATTGACCACATGTACCTTCTGTAGCTGTCATGAGAAGAATCCGGTTGCTTATATCAGGGAACAGACGGACGGTGCAGGTGTGGATGTGGTCTTTGAGTGTGTGGGTGTAAGTGAGAGCATCAACAATGCCGTCAGTCTGGTCAGGGCAGGCGGTCAGGTGGTATTTGTTGGCAATCCTGCGGGGGATATTACATTTGATAAGCAGATTTACTGGAAGATTCTGCGGCAGCAGGTTGCCATATATGGTACATGGAATTCTTCCTTTACGAAAGAAAGGGAAGATGACTGGCACATGGCTGTCAGGGCGATACGAACAGGTATAATCCGGCCGTCGGCACAAATCACCCAGAGATTTTCTTTTGACAGGCTGCATGACGGATTACAGGTGATGCAGGATAAAGGTGTTTTTACGAATAAGGTGATGGTTGGCAGGGAACTATCCTAATTTTTTCTTGCTAAATTATCTATAAGATGTTATCATTTTTTCAAAGCATATATTCTACGATTCAGGCGAAAGCCTTCTTGATTTTCTTTTAGATTTTCAGAAATCTATGCTTTTATCCACAAATTTATGAAGAGCAGGAGATTTCTGAAAACCTCCTGCATAGGAGGAACAGAATATGGAAAAAGACTTGCAGGAGAAGGAATATCTTCATGCACCAGAGAGATTTGCGGATCTCATTAATGGTGTTGTGTGTGGCGGCAAGAAGATTCTGCGGCCATCAGATCTGACGGAGATGGATTCACAAACAGGACACCTACAAGCATCAACCAGACGAGGACGATGGGTTCCAAGGCGAAGACCGCAATATCGGGATGTGATCCGGAAAGCGGCATTTGGTGTTAACTTTATGGTGATCGGCATTGAGAATCAGGAGGAAGTGCATTATCTGATGCCGCTTCGGTGTATGTCCTACGATGCGTCGGAGTACGAGAGACAGGCGGCTGTGGTCGGCAGACAGGTCAGGCGGCGTAAGGATATTACTTCAGCGGAGTTTTTGTCGGGCTTTACCAAGGATAGTAGATTGCATCCATGTGTCACATTGGTGCTGTACTATGGAGAGGATTGGGACGGGGCCGCAAATCTGCACAGTATCCTGGATTTTACAGATATTCCCAGGGACTTGCGGGATAAGGTCAATGATTACAGAATCTATGTTTGTGAGGTACGGAAATTTGATAAGACGGATGTGTTTCAGACGGATTTAAAGCAGGTTTTTGACTGTATCCGTTGTGCAGATGATCCGGATAAACTGTATCAATTGATGACCAATGACCCGGCTTATCAGGAATTGGATGAGGAAACCTACGATGTGATAGCAGAGCATATTAAAACTGTGGAACTTTTAAAAACAAAGGAATCCAGCATGGAGGGAGGAAAAGTAAATATGTGTAATGCCATAGCGCAGCTGATACAACGGGGACGTATGGAGGGATTGAATCAGGGGATAGAACAAGGGATAGAACAAGGGATAGAACAAGGGATAGAACAAGGGATAAGAGCCCTGATTGAGACGAGCATAGAGTATCATAGCACCAGAGAGGAGACACAGGAACGGTTGGTGGAGAAGATGCAGATATCGCCGGGAGCAGCGCAGGAATATATCAGGCAGTACTGGCATTGAATCAAAGAAGTGAGGGTAAAATCCCCGTTCCTTTGCACAATATCCAGTGCAAACCTTGACAATTCGGGGTATTCATACTAAATTGATATAGAAGCCGCAAAGGAAAAACAAGCGGCTGCGAAGCAGACATTTGTTTTTCTGCGGCGATAATGAGCAAGCGTCCGATGCAATCGGACAGGAGAGCGCGTCAGCGCGGGCTTGCGAATCTGAAAGGCCGCAAAGGAAAAACAAGTGGCTGCGAAGCGGATACGAAAGGATAAGTCAAACATGGCGGCAATGATAGAAGTGCGCAATTTATGTAAGACGTTTGTGACCAGTGAAGCCAAGGTGGAAGCACTGCACGATATCAGTCTGTCCATTCAGGCTGGTGATATTTACGGAATTATCGGTATGTCGGGAGCGGGCAAGAGCACCCTGGTGCGTTGTCTGAATTTTCTGGAGAGACCCACATCCGGTACGGTGGAGATTGAGGGCAGTGATCTTGGCATGTTGTCTGAGGCGGGACTTCGGGAAAAACGCCGGGAAATTGCCATGATCTTTCAGCATTTTAATCTGCTGATGCAGAAGAATGTCGTTGATAATATCTGTTTTCCATTATTGATTGGCGGTATGAAGAAGAAAGATGCCAGAAAGCGGGCAGTGGAACTTCTGGAGATAGTGGGTCTGACGGAGAAGGCAAAGGCTTATCCTGCGCAGCTCTCCGGCGGTCAGAAACAGAGAGTGGCGATAGCCAGAGCCCTTGCTGCGAATCCTAAGATTCTGTTGTGTGACGAGGCTACGAGTGCCCTGGATCCGCGGACCACGCAGTCGATTTTGCAGTTGTTAAAAGAAATTAACCAGCAGTATGGTATTACCATTGTGATTATTACCCATGAGATGTCGGTGGTGAGGGAAATCTGTTCCCATGTGGCGATTATCGGGGAAGGACATCTGGTGGAACAGGGCCGGGTGTTTGATATCTTTTCCCATCCCAGGACTGCGGAGGCAAAGGAACTGATTCTTAAGGGCAGCGGAACAGAAAGACGCACCCTGGAGGGACATCAGAAGGAACTGATGAAAGGAAAGTGCTGTATCCGTATTGTCTTTTCCGTGAACTCTTCCTTTGAGCCGGTCATCGCCAATATGGTTTTAAAATTCGGACAGCCCATCAATATCCTGAAAGCCGACACCAAGAATGTGGAAGGAATTGCCCGGGGAGAGATGATCTTAAGTCTTCCCGATGATAAGGATATGCAGGAAGATATGAAAGCATATCTGATGGAAAGAGGGCTTGCGGTGGAGGAGGTGAACGGCTATGTGGACGAGTGATCTGACGATGATGATGCTGGAAGGCGTCAGGGATACCTTACTTATGACACTTTCGTCAACTTTGTTCGGGTATCTGTTCGGGCTTCCCATAGGCATTACCCTTGCCGTGACGGATAAGACGGGAATCAAACCCAATGCGGTGGTGTATAAAGTGCTTGATGTGATCGTGAATATTGCCAGAAGTATTCCGTTTTTGATTCTTCTGATTCTGGTGATGCCGCTCACCAGGGCGATTGTTGGTAAGACCACAGGATCTGTAGCTACCATCGTGCCGCTTACCATTGCGGCGGCGCCTTTTATCGGGCGTATGATTGAATCCTCTTTAAACGAGGTGGATCATGGTGTGATTGAGGCGGCGCAGAGTATGGGCGCCGGTATGTTTACGATTATCTGGAAGGTGCTTCTGGTGGAGGCCAGGACTTCGATTCTGGTGGGTGTGACTATCGCTATCGGCACGATACTGGGATATTCCGCCATGGCCGGCGTGGTCGGCGGCGGCGGTCTGGGTGATATTGCCATGCGTTACGGATATTATCGTTATGAAACCCTTATCATGGTCGTATCGGTAGTACTGTTGGTACTTCTGGTGCAGATATTCCAGACGCTTGGGATGCGGCTTTCCGTGAAAGTAGACAGGCGTAAGAGATAGACAGGGATATGACTGGCGGAATCAGGCGGTATATGCAGAGGTTTTCGGAGGAATATGTTACGCTGCCTTATGATTATGACAAATTAGTAAAGTGATATACATAGAAATTCCCGGAAGGGAATCTTTATATATATAGAAAAGACGAGTGTGTTAACAAGGAGGAGAGGATTATGAAAAAGAAATTGATTGTCAGTGTGGCCGCTGCGGCCTTGACGCTTGCAGCGCTTACGGGCTGCGGGTCTGCCAAAGATGACAGCACCATTACGGTGGCGGCTTCTGCCACACCGCATGCGGAGATTTTAGAGCAGGTAAAACCCATTCTGGAAGAGCAGGGTTATACTCTGGAAGTGACAGTATTCAGCGATTATGTACAGCCCAATCAGGTGGTGGAGAGCGGCGAGTATGACGCCAACTACTTCCAGCACATTCCCTATCTGGAATCTTTCAATGAAGAGCATGGAACCCATCTTGTCAATGCGGGCGGTATCCATTATGAGCCCTTCGGGATTTATCCTGGTACGAAGAGTGATCTGAGTACGCTGACAGAGGGAGATGTAATCTCGGTTCCCAACGATACCACCAATGAGGCAAGAGCCCTTCTTCTGTTACAGGACAATGGTATCCTGAAACTGAAAGACGGCGTGGGCCTGGAGGCTACTGTGCGTGATATCGTGGAGAATCCCTACAATGTGGAGATTCAGGAGCTTGAGGCGGCTCAGGTGCCCAGGGTTAAGGATGAGTCGGCCTTTGTGGTCTTAAACGGCAACTATGCGATGGAGGCAGGTTTTTCGGTATCCAAGGATGCGGTTGCTTTTGAGCAGTCTGATTCCGAGGCGGCGAAGACCTATGTGAATGTGATTGCAGTCAAAGAGGGCAATGAGAGCAAGGAAGGAATCAAGGCGTTGGTAGATGCTTTGAAGTCGGATGCGGTTAAGGAGTATATCAACAATACATATGATGGCGGTGTGATTCCGTTTGACTGATTGTGAGAACTCAGAACAAGAGTTTAGGACGGTTAGGAAAGTAAGAGGTGCTTCCCGGGTGGGAGGCGCCTTTTTTGGATATATATTATAGAATAGACTATGTTAATGAATGTAAATAAGCCGTTTTATATGATATACTTTTAACAGAACAAACAGAAAGGACAATTCCTCGTGGCACTACAATTCTACTTTGGCGCATCCGGCGCCGGCAAGAGCAAACAACTGCATAGGGATATCATAGATGCCTCCCTGGAACATCCGGAGATTAATTATCTTCTGATCGTGCCGGATCAGTTTACCATGCAGACGCAGATGGATCTGGTGGTGGAACATCCCAACCATGCCATTATGAATATCGATGTGCTGAGTTTCGGCAGATTGACACACCGGATTCTGGAGGAGGTGGGAGCTGTACAGATGCCGGTACTGGATGATACCGGTAAGAGTCTGGTGCTTCGCAAGGTTTCCCAGAAGGAGAAGGACCGGCTTACGGTGATGGGCAGTCATCTGCACAAGATCGGCTATATTCATGAGGTGAAGTCAGCCATCTCGGAGTTTATGCAGTACGGTATCGGCATCCGGGAGTTGGAAGAGCTGACGGACTGTGCCAAAAGCCGGGGGGCTCTTTATTATAAATTGCAGGATCTTGGTATTTTGTATCAGGCGTTCCAGGAGTATATCCGCACCCGGTTTATTACCACGGAGGAGACGCTAGACAGATTGCGGGAGGCTTTGCCGAAATCGGATATTATCCGGCAGAGCGTGATTGCTTTCGACGGTTTTACCGGCTTTACACCGATTCAGAACCGGGTTATTCAGGAACTGCTGAGATTGACCAAGAGAGTTATTATATCACTTACGATAGATGAACGGGAGAATCCATACCGTCTGGAGGGCGAACAGAAGCTGTTTTATCTGACGCAGAAGACGGTGGCGGATCTGCGCAGACTGATGGAAGAAGTGGAGGTAACGGAAGAGAAAGCAGTCTGGTGTAAAGAAAGATTTGGCGGACAGCTTCCCCGGTTTACAGGCAATCCGGAACTTGCGCATCTGGAGCACAACCTGTTCCGCTATCCGGCGGCGCCTTATGAAAAGGAAGCAGAGCATATTCATCTTCTGGAAGCTTCCACACCCCGGGAAGAACTGCATCAGACCTGTATTGCCATCCGCAGACTCATGCAGGAGGCAGACAGGCAGGGTGAGATCCTGTGTTATCGGGATATTGCGGTGGTGACCGGTAACATGGAGGTTTACGGACGGGACGCGGCAGAGGAATTCATGAAGTTTGGAATTCCTATCTATCTGGATCAGACCAGAGGTATTCTGGGCAATCCTTTTGCGGCATATCTCAGGAGTGCGTTACAGATTGTGTTACAGGACTTTAGTTTTGAGGCGGTTTTTCATTATCTGCGCACCGGACTGACCGGGTTTGGGCGGGAAGAGGTGGACAGACTGGAAAACTATGTGCGGCGTTTCGGCATCAGGGGGCGGAAGCGCTGGGAGACTATGTTCATCTATAAAGAAGAGAATCCGGAAGGGGAGGAAGCGGCGCTTTTGCAGTTGGAGGCCTATAACGCCATGCGGTCCCGTCTGATGGAGCAGATGGAGCCTTTGCTTGTACCTCATCACAAGACCGGCGAGCATGTGCGGGCGCTTTACGCGTTCCTGACAGCCAACCAGGCGCAGCAGAAGCTGGCGGACTTAGAGCGGGATTTCAAACAGTCAGGGGATCTGGCCAGAGCGAAAGAGTATGGGCAGATTTATCCTCTGGTAATAGACCTTTTGGATCAGATGGAAGGGCTGTTGTCAGACGAGGAGATGACGTTAAAAGAATTTGCGGATATTCTGGATGTGGGCCTGGGAGAGATCAGCGTGGGGACGATTCCCCAGAATGTAGATCGGATTCTGGTGGGCGATATTGAGCGTACCAGGTTAAAACAGGTGAAAGTACTTTTCTTTCTGGGGATTAATGACGGCAACATTCCCAAAGGGACGGGCAGCGGCGGCATCATATCGGATATTGACCGGGAGTTTATCCGGGAAGCATCCTTTGAGCTGGCCCCTACGCCCAGACAGCAGATGTATATTCAGCGGCTTTATCTGTATCTGAATATGACCAAACCTTCCAGGGATCTGTACCTTTCTTATGCCAGAGTGGGGGCGGACGGGAAAAGCTTAAGGCCGGCCTATCTGGTGGACCTTATGCGCAAGCTTTTTCCAAGGCTTTGTGTGGAGAAGCCGGAGATTTATCCAGCTGCCGCGCAGCTTGTAAACGTGCCGGACGGCATCCGTCTGATGGCGGATATGCTGCGGGAGTATGCGGCGGGCCGGCTTGCGGAGAGAGCGCAGAAACAATTATATACTTTTTATCATACCTATCATGCAGATCCCGATTATAAGGATGAAGTGGACAGTCTTCTGGAGACAGCCTTCTACCAGTATCAGGATACGCCGCTGTCTGCCATGGTGACAAGGGCGCTTTACGGTGCCGTTCTGCATAACAGCGTCAGCCGTCTGGAAAAGTATGCAGCCTGTGCCTATGCACATTTTATGCAATATGGCCTGGCTCTTCGTGAGCGGGGAGATTACAGTTTTGAAGCGGTGGATATGGGCAACGTATTTCACGGTGTCCTGGAAATCTTTGCGGAAAGGCTTGTAAAGAAGGGGTATACCTGGTTTGATTTCCCGAAAGAGGCGGCGCAGCAGATGGTGGAGGAAGCCATTGAGGCATACACGGCGGATTATGGAGAGACAATTCTTTACAGCAATGCCCGCAACCGGTATCTTCTCAAACGGATCACAAGAATCTTAAACCGGACGGTGATGACTTTGCAGACCCAGCTTCGCAGGGGAGCCTTTATGCCGGAGCGGTTTGAGATGTCCTTTTCTGTGTTGGAAAATCTGGATGCGCTCAACATTGCCTTGAATGAGCAGGACAAAATGCGTCTGCGGGGGCGGATAGACCGGGTGGATACCTGTGAGGTGGAGGATAAGGTCTATGTGAAAGTGATTGATTATAAATCCGGCGACAGGAGATTTGACCTGGCGGCACTTTACTATGGTCTGCAATTACAGCTGGTGGTCTATATGAACGCGGCAGTGGAGATGGAGCAGAAGAAGCATCCGGACAAAAAGATTGTGCCCGCGGCCATGCTCTACTATCATATTGCGGACCCAGTAGTGGAAGACGGCGCTGACCTGACTCCGGAACAGATTAACACCAGATTGTTGCAGGAACTTAAGATGACTGGAATAGTCAATGACAGTGACGAAGCTGTCAGATTGCTGGATACAGAATTTCAGGACAAGTCGGATATTCTGCCATTAGAGCGGAAAAAGGACGGTTCCTTCTCCGCTTACTCCAGTGTCATAAAGGAGGAGGACATGCAGGTAATATCAGATTATGTAAACCGAAAAATCAGACAGCTGGGAAATGAAATTCTGCAAGGGACCATATCGGTCAATCCCTGTGAGCAGAACGGAAAACAGAGTTGTACATATTGTGCCTATAAGAATGTCTGCGGGTATGATGCGCGGATAGCAGGTTACCAGATGCGCAGGCTTCCGAAGATACGTCAGGACGAGGCTATGGAACAGATCAGGGAAGCCTGCGCGGAAGAAGAGGCAGAAGATAGAAAGAACAGGTAAGAATATGGCGATTTCTTTTACAGACAGACAAAGACAGGTGATTGACACGCACGGATGCAATCTTCTGGTTTCGGCGGCGGCAGGGTCAGGCAAGACGGCAGTGCTGGTGGAACGGATTGTGAAGATGGTCAGTGATGGGAAACATCCGGTGGATATCGACAGACTGCTGGTGGTGACGTTTACCAATGCGGCGGCAGCGGAAATGCGGGAGAGGATCAGTGCGGCCTTGCAGGAGCGGCTTTCTCTTAATCCGGAGAACGAACACTTACAGCGTCAGGCGACGCTTCTGTATAATGCCCAGATTACTACCATAGACAGTTTCTGTCTTTTTGTACTGCGCAATCAGTTCCACACCATTGGCCTGGATCCCGGATTCCGGATTGGGGAAGAGGGGGAGGTACGTCTTCTCAGGAAAGATGTGCTAGCGCAGGTATTGGAAGAGGCATACGCAGAAGCGGATCCTGCTTTCTTAAACTGTATGGAGTATTTCAGTGTGGGCAGCAGGGACGAAGCGGTGGAGGAAGTGGTATGGAAGCTGTACGATTTTGCCATGAGTATGCCTTTTCCGGAGGAATGGCTTCTGGAGCGGAAGAAGGATTATAATCTGCCGGAACAGGCAGCCCCGGCGTGGATGCAGGATATGATGAGGCACGTGCAGTGTCTGCTCACAGATTGTGTGGATAAATTACAGGCGGCTGTAAGGCTTGCGCAGGAGCCGGATGGTCCTTACCATTATGGCCCACTCCTGGAGCGGGAACGGGATATGGTGGAAAATTTGAGGCAGCGCTGCGGGCAGGTCCCGACGGCGGATACCGGTGGAATGGCCGGCGAAGAGGAAAACAGGGATAGTCGGGAAGCGGCAGATTGGGATTATGACGCTATGTGCAGTGCCTTCGAGAATGTACGATTTGATCGGCTTCCCTCCAAAAAGGACGATAGCATTTCTGTAGGCAAGAGAGAACTGGCCAAGGGCCTTAGAAATGAGGTAAAGGAAGAACTACAGCAGATACGCAGTGACTTTTTCTTCCAGACAAAGGTACAGATGGAAACACAGATGGCAGTCTGTGGGGCGGCGGTGGAAGCGTTGGTGAATCTGACGCTGCGATTCCAGGAAGCCTTTGCAGAGAAGAAGCGGGAGAAAAATCTGCTGGACTTTGATGATATAGAACATTTTGCCCTGGAGATCCTGCTTCGCAGGGAGGGGGATACTTATGTGCCCACGGAAACGGCGCTTTCCTATCGGAGCCATTTTCAGGAGATTCTGATAGATGAGTATCAGGACAGCAATCTGGTACAGGAGTATCTGTTGTCCTGTATTTCCGGCGAAGAGGAAGGCCGGTACAACCGTTTTATGGTAGGGGATGTGAAACAGAGCATCTATAAATTCCGCCTGGCCAGACCGGAGCTATTCCTGGAAAAGTATGAGGCATACGCGGGCAAGGAGAAGGCAGATGGGGCGATGAAAATTGACCTGCACCAGAATTTCAGAAGCAGGGCAGAGGTGCTTACCAGTACCAACCGCGTGTTTGAACAGATTATGGGCAAAGAGGTAGGCGGTATTGTCTATGATGATCTGGCGGCCCTGCATGAGGGAGCCGCATATCCAGAGCTGAAAGCGGAGACGGAGCTGCTGCTTTTCCGGACCAAGGACAGGCCGGAAGAGATTTCCCAGAGAGAACAGGAAGCTTACGGTGTGGCAGCAAAAATCAGGCAGCTGTGCAGGGAATTCCAGGTGACAGATAAGGAAACCGGGGAACTGCGGCGTGTGGAGTTTCGGGATATTGTGATTTTACTGCGCACGTTATCCGGTTGGGACGAGGTCTTTAAACGGGTGCTGGAAGAAGAGCAGATTCCTGTGCATATGAGCTCCCGTACAGGTTATTTTGCAGCGCCGGAGGTGCAGGGCCTGTTACACTTTCTGCGGATTCTGGATAATCCTTTGCAGGATATTCCTCTTTATGGGGTGCTTCATTCTTATCTGGGAGGGTTTACGGAGGAGGAGATTGCGCTGGTGAG
This sequence comes from bacterium 0.1xD8-71, assembly GCA_003612405.1. Taxonomy (GTDB): domain Bacteria; phylum Bacillota; class Clostridia; order Lachnospirales; family Lachnospiraceae; genus UBA3282. The sequence continues at coordinate 110,456 of RAYR01000013.1, read as the reverse complement.
GGCGGCATATCCTAAGAAGAAGTATCTGTATGATGCGCTGGTACTGTGCGGGCAGAAAAGTTCTGCGGAAGCCGGGGGTGCTTTGTCAGCCGCAGAGATATCGCTGGATAAGACTCTGTGCGGGAAGGCGGCGGCTTTTCTTGCCCGGATGGCACAGTATCGCGGCCTTTCTGCCTATCTCAGTGTCCATGAGCTGTTACAGACCATCCTGCGGGAGACAGGGTATCTGAATTATGTGGCGGCCCAGCCTGAGGGCAGTAAGCGCCGGGCCAATGTGGAGATGCTGCTGGTGAAGGCGGCGGAGTACGAGAAGACCAGTTACTTCGGACTCTATCATTTCCTGCGCTATATGGAACAACTGGAAAAGTATGAAGTGGATTACGGGGAAGCCGGTTTGCAGGATGAAAATGCAGATGTGGTGCGCATTATGAGTATTCACAAGAGTAAAGGACTGGAATTTCCAATCTGCATTGTGGCGGGGCTTTCCAAGAAGTTTCAGACCAGGGACATAAACGGACATCTGGTGGTGGATGTGGATGCCGGGATTGGTGTGGACTATGTGAATCCGAATCTGCGCGTGCGCGGACGGAGTCTGCGCAGAAATGTTATTTCCGCCAGACTCAAAAGGGATAATCTGGCAGAGGAGATGAGAGTTCTCTATGTGGCGATGACCCGGGCAAAGGAAAAACTAATACTGACTGCTACAGTCAAAGATCCGGAAAAGGAAGCTACAGGACTTCTGCCCTTACAGAAACGGGAAGAATTGACGCTGTCCTATGGGACGCTGCTTGCCCGGGACAGTTTTATTTCTCTGATACTGGCAGCCCTTGCCAGAAATAAATGTCTGGATGAATTTTATATGGCCTGTGGCCTGGAGCCCTATAGACAAGGCTCCTGTTATGACAAGGATATGTGTATCAAAGTCAGTCTGACAGGCTGGGAAGCGGTAGTGGAAGAAAAGATAGAAGAGACCTGGCAAAGAGAAGAAGCCAGGAGAAGGATTTTACTGTCAGATGCCCACAAAGATGTGGATGAGGAACTTATGACACAGATGTCCTACCAATTTGCCTACCAATATCCTCATGATAATCTGAAAGATCTCTACACCAAGACTACAGTGTCAGAATTAAAGAAAGCCGGGATGCAGGAAGATACCGACTTCTCATTCAAGCTGTATGAGGAGGAACCGGTGGTTCCTTATCTGCCCAGATTTATAGAGACTGACGAGCATGTCACCGGCTCCATGCGGGGCAGTGCGTTCCATAAAGTGATGGAGCTCTTTGATTTCAGTAAGTTGACTGATGAGGTCAACTCCGATAAAAAGGCGGCGGAGAGCCTCCTGCGGGAAGAACTGACAAGGATGCGTCAGGAGCAGATACTGTCGGAGGAATATTATCAGGTACTTTCTGTTTCGCGGCTGGCAGGATTTCTACAGACACAGGCGGCTTTGCGTATGGCCCGGGCTGCCCGGGCAGGACGGCTTTATAAGGAACAGCCTTTTGTGATGGGACTGCCGGCCAGTCGTCTTAAGTATTCTTTTCCGCCGGAGGAAACGGTGCTGATCCAGGGAATCATCGATGTGTTTTTTGAGGAGGAGGACGGATATGTGGTGTTGGACTATAAGACAGATGCGGTGGACAGCCCGCAGGAACTGGTGAAGCGCTATCAGGTACAGCTTGCCTATTACAGCGAAGTGTTAGAGCAGCTTTCCGGGTATGCCAAAGACCATACGGGCAAGAGAGTCAAAGAACGGATTATCTATTCTTTCCGGTTGGGAGAAGAAATTCCGGTCTGAAATAAAGTAAATCTGCTTCGCAAATTAACTTTGCGAGATCCGCTTCGCGGACTCGGATATAAGAATAGTAAAGCTTTCTGCTTATCCGAGTCCGCGAAGTAAATTATTTTTGGGTGTAATACGCATCATAATTGACAAGTTCATCAAGCAGCTTCGGCAGTTGTTCATCCATGGTCTCATTGGAGAACTGGCAGGTGCCGACGGCCATATGTCCGCCACCGCCGTATTTTAACATCAGGCTGCCCACATTTACATGGGAAGTGCGGTTTAAGATACTGTAGCCCACTGCTGCGGAACATCCCATGCCGCCCCGGCCGTTGACAATCCAGACAGAGATATTCTGCTCCGGATACATGCTGTAAATCAGGAAACGGTTGCCGGAGTAGATAGGATCCACACCCCTTAAGTCGGAGATGATCACATCCTTTTCCACCCGCGTATGGGCTTTTACCATCTCGCGGAATTTCTCGTCCTGTTCCCGATAGACAGCAATACGCTCCTGCACATCCGGCAGGGCAAGGATCTCTTCCGTGCTCATGGTGCGGCAACATTCCATCAGCTTCTCCATCAGCTGATAATTGGAAATGGTAAAGTTACGCCATCTGCCAAGACCCGTACGGGGATCCATCAGAAAACCTACCAGGATCCAGCCGGTGGGATTCTGGATTTCGTCAATGGTGAGATTGCCGGAGTCCACCTTGTCCACAGCTTCCATCATGTCGTCAAAATGAGAGAAACGCTCTTCCCCTCCATAATATTCATAGATGATACGTGCACAGGAAGGGGTGATACGGCTCTCGCCCTTGTATTTGCCCTTCAGCTCGTTGCGCTCATGTTCGCTGGAATGATGGTCGAACCACAGGCCGCATCCTTCTACAAAAGGCACATTTGCCAGGACATCATTTTCCGTGATTTCCACCAGACCGTCCTGTAAATCCTTGGGATGCGCAAATTTCCAGCTGTCAACCAGACCTACTTCCTTTAAGAGAGCGCCGCAGGCTAAACCGTCAAAATCAGATCGTGTTACTAATCTCATGTCATATTCTCCTTATCCGTTTACTTTCCCCGTATTCTTACTAAAATTATATAAGATGTGAACGACCTTTTCAAGACAAAGATTTCGTGGTATCATGAGTAGCGTATCGAAGCAATACTATAACAAGTGAGAGACCGTTGTAATAACGGCTTTGAAGGCGTAGATTATGAGTAAAAAGCACATTAAAAAAAGGCTTTCCTCTTCCCGGATTATTCTCCTGGGGTTTCTGGGGGTGATTCTTTGCGGAACCCTGCTCCTGATGCTGCCCTGGGCCACGGCAAAGAGAGGGGGCGCCTCCTTTCTGGATGCGCTGTTTGTGGCGACTTCAGCCACCTGTGTGACAGGGCTTGTCACACAGGATACAGCCACTTACTGGTCTTTGTTTGGTAAGATCGTAATTCTGATCCTGATTCAGATCGGCGGTCTGGGAGTGATTACCATTGCCGTGTCGGTGGCCCGGTTTTCCGGCCGTAAGATTGGCCTTATGCAGCGCAGTACCATGCAGGAAGCGATTGCGGCGCCCCAAATGGGCGGGATTGTCCGGCTTACCGGCTTTATTCTGAAGATGGTGGTACTTATTGAAGGTCTCGGGGCTCTGGCACTGATGCCGCCTATGATTGCGGAGTTTGGCGTGGTGAGGGGAATCGGATACGCTGTTTTCCACTCGATTTCGGCTTTCTGCAATGCGGGTTTTGATCTGATGGGCGTGAAAGAGCAGTATTCTTCCCTGACTTCCTATTTGGGACACCCGCTTATCAATATTGTAATCATGACATTGATTGTGGTGGGCGGTATCGGTTTCCTGACCTGGGATGATATCCGGTGCAACCGTTTTCATCTGCGCAGATACCGTATGCAGAGCAAGGTGATTTTGTCTGTGACGGCACTGCTTCTTCTGATACCGGCACTGTATTTTTATTTCTGTGAATTTGGCAGGGCGGACTGGTCCTGGATGACTACAGGGCAGAAGATATATGCCTCGGCGTTTCAGTCGGTAACGGCCCGCACGGCGGGATTTAATACGGTGGATTTATCCAGGCTCACGGAAGCAGGCCAGATGATCTTTGTTCTCCTGATGCTGATAGGCGGTTCTCCCGGTTCTACGGCGGGCGGTATGAAGAATACCACCTTTGCGGTGCTGGTTGCCACGGCCATAGCGGTCTTTCGCAGAAGGCCCAATGCCCATATTTTTGGCAGGAGAATTCCTAATGACACGGCTCATTATGCGGCCACGGTCCTGATTCTGTACACGGTGCTGTTTCTGGCAGGCGGGATTTTCATCAGTTATAATGAAGGGATGCCGATTATGCCGGCCCTGTTTGAGGCGGCTTCGGCGATTGGTACGGTGGGTGTGACGCTGGGGATCACACCGGCACTTGGCGTATCTTCCAAGCTGGTGCTGATTCTTCTGATGTTCTGGGGCCGGGTGGGCGGCATGACCATAGTCTATGCGGCGCTTGCATCAAAGCACCCTTATGTCTCGGAATTTCCGCAGGAGAAGATTACGGTAGGGTAAGGTTTACTATATAAAATCAATGAATGATAACAAGAATTACGGAGGATGCTTATGAAATCAATCTTACTGGTCGGACTGGGACGGTTTGGCCGTCATATTGCAGAGAAATTAAATGAGCTGGATCATCAGGTGATGGCAGTGGATAAGAAAGAAGAACGGGTGGAAGGTATACTGCCGTTTGTGACCAATGCCCAGATTGGAGACAGTACCAATGCGGATTTCTTAAGATCCATGGGAATCCGTAACTTTGATCTGTGTATCGTGGCGATCGGGGATGATTTTCAGGGATCCCTGGAGACCACATCCTTGCTGAAAGAACTGGGAGCGAAGATGGTGGTTTCCCGTGCCGCAAGCGGGGTGCAGGCCAAGTTTCTCTTAAGAAACGGGGCTGATGATGTTGTCTATCCGGAGAAACAGCTTGCCAACTGGACGGCCATACGCTACAGTGCCGACCATATTTTCGATTATATTGAACTGGACGAGGAACACGCGATTGTGGAAGTATCTGTTCCTGAGGAGTGGGCGGGTAAGACTGTCGGTGAGCTGGATATCCGTAAACGCTACGGACTCAATATCATGGCTCTTAAGAAGGACGAGCGGATGAATCTGGCCATCACACCGGATACCCGGGTATCCAAAGATCATACGCTGCTGGTGCTGGGAACCATGAAACAGGTGCAGAAAGTATTTCACATATAATATAAGTTATAGAGGAATGGGATAGTGAGCAGAAAGCAGGCATCGGGTAACAGAAAATGGAATAGCAGTCCGAATACATGGATCATGCTGCTGACGATTGTCTGTGTGATCTCGACTGTCGTGATGGCGGTTTATGTGCTGTGGTTTTATCACGGCAGTTATCATGAAGAGACAGAACAGACTATCTATGATAAATATTACATGATGATCACGGAGGACAATAAGTCCTCTATCTGGCGCTCCATCTATCAGGGGGCCTGCGAGCAGGCCATGAAGGAGAATGTCTATGTGGACTGGTTGGGGGACGATCTTTTTCAGGGCTACAGTGTGGAAGAGCAGATGCAGATTGCGATTGCGGCAGGGGTGGATGGTATCATTGTGACTGCCAATGAAAATGATGATATGACTGAATTGGTCAACAAGGCTGCGGAAGAGTCCATTCCGGTGGTTACCCTTTATGAAGATAATACGCATAGTGCCCGTTGCAGTTTCGTGGGGGTAGGCAGTTATAATCTGGGCCATGAGTATGGAAGGCTGGCGTTACAGATTATCAGGGAAAAGCTGGCGAATCAGATTGTGCTTCATATGTCAGTCGAAGAGGAAGAAGACACGGATGGCGGGATACTATATGAATATGAAGAGGTGACAATAGGAAGTACAGAGCGTCCTGTGCGAGTGACTGTACTGGTCAACGCCTATGCCCAGGGCCTGGACCAGAATATTCTCTGGTCCGGGATCCAGGAGACCATTGAACAGGAGCGGGGAGAGAATCTGGCTATTGAACTCGGCCTGCTTTCTGTGGATGATACCAACGCTTTCTCAGTAGAGGAGTCCATCCGGGATATTTTCATGGAACAAGATATTCCGGATATTATTATCTGCCTCAATGAATTGAATACCATCTGTGTCTATCAGGCGGTGGTGGATTACAATAAGGTGGGACAGGTCAATATTCTGGGCTATTATGATTCTGACACGATCATCAATGCGATTGACAGGAATGTCATATATGCTACAGTGGCCATTGATACGGAGCAGATGGGGAGATTCTGTATCGATGCGTTGCAGGAGTATCATGAGCTTGGTTATACCAGTCAGTATTTTACGGCTGATATCAGACTGATCCAGAAAGATAATGTACAGGAATATCTGGAGAAAGGAGACTCTGCCGATGAGAGTAATGAGTAAGAAACGCAGTGTCTCCCTGCAATTTAAAATCAGCAGTATCTATATCATCACCAATCTGCTGGTGATGATCGTGAATATTGTCCTGCTGATCGGTATTAACAATATGTCGGGCCGTCTGGATATGGTTTATCAGGATAACCTGCACCTGAATGAACTTTCGGATGCGCTTGGTATCGTACAGGATAACATGACGGACTATCTGAACGCGAAGACCACGGATTCCCTGGAGGACTATTACCGCAGTGAGCAGGATTACAGGATGATGGTTTCCGAGTTAAACGAGAAGATCACGGGCGTGCCTTTTGACCGTATGGAACGCAATATCAAGAATATGTCAGAGTACTATCTGGAAGAAGTGGGACAGACCATTGAGGCCAAACGCGGACGTAATGTGGAGAAATACAGAGTTCATTATGAGAAAGCAACGCAGATGTATGAGTATACAGGTGCCTATATCACAAACCTGAATCTGGAGAAATTCCGTACAAATTCCGAGCGTTACAGCGACCTGCTCAAGCGTTTCAGACTCTTTGAATCAGTGTCTTTAGTTGCCATGCTCCTGGTGATGGCCAGCAATGTATGTATCATTATCCGGTTTGTGGGCACCATTATCAGTCCGTTAAAGAAACTGGCAGGTTCAGCCAACGAGGTGGCGAAGGGTAATTTTGACATAGAACTTCTGCCGGTGGAGACGGAGGATGAGGTCGGCGTGGTGACCGGCGCATTTAACTCCATGGTGGTGAGCATTGGCAGGTATATTGAACGGATCAGAGAGAGCATGGAGGCAGAGCGTGCCCTGAAGGAGCGGGAGCTTTTGATGGAAGGCCATCTGAAGGATGCCAGACTTAAATATTTACAGGCCCAGATCAATCCCCATTTCCTGTTTAACACCTTAAATGCCGGAGCCCAGCTGGCGATGATGGAAGGGGCGGACAGGACCTATGATTATGTACAGAAAGTGGCCCAGTTTTATCGTTATAATATGAAGAAGAGTGAAGAGATGGTGACGATTGCGGAGGAGATAGAGATGGTAGACTCCTACATCTATATTCTCAATGTACGTTTTGCCGGCGACATTCACTATGAAAAGCAGGTGGATCAGTCGCTTCTTCTGGTGGAGATGCCGGGTATGATCTTACAGCCCATCGTGGAAAACTGTGTCAATCATGGAATCCGCGAGATGGGGGATGCAGGAATGATTTGGCTGTCCCTTTATGGCAAAGGAGACAAGGTCTGTATCAGTATCAAGGACAATGGGATTGGCATGAGTGAAGAGACCATTCATAAAGTAATGAGCGGTGCTTACAGGGAAGAGAGTATGGCGGCCGGATCTAACGGGATCGGTATGGACAATGTAATCTCCCGGATGAAACTTTTTACGGGCCGTGAGGATGTGATGGTCATCAAGAGTGAAGGGAAGGATAAAGGGACGGAAGTATGCCTTTATCTGTGGAAGGAGCGTGAGATACAGTGAACCGGTATAAGATTATGCTGGCGGATGATGAAGGGATTGTGATAGATTCCCTGAAATTTATTATAGAAAAAGAGTTTGGCGATTCCTGTACGATTGAATACGCGAAGACCGGCAGGAGCGTCATTGAGCTGGCGGAGACCTACCGGCCGGACATTGCCATTATGGATATCCAGATGCCGGGCATCAATGGGATTGAGGCCATGCGGGAAATTCGGGAGAATAATCACAGTGTAATCTTCATTGTCATGTCCGCTTATGATAAATTTGATTATGCCAAGGAAGCCATTAAACTGGGTGTTTTGGAATATATCACGAAACCCATGGAGAAGACCAGGATCGTGGCGGCTCTTAAGCGGGCCATGGAACAGATTAATAAAGAGCGTACCAAAAGAAGCAATGACCTGATGATCCGGGAGAAGCTGGAGACCGTGATGCCCATCATAGAGAGCGGACTGGTCTATAACATGCTTTTTCAGGAGCATTTTACGGAAGATATCGAGAATTATAAGAATCTGCTGGGAATCACCCAGGACCAGGCCTATATGCTGGCGGTGGTCTGCGGCGAGGCCCAGGAGGGCAACCATATGACCAATGCCGTCGGCAGCAGCGTAAAGATGCAGGAATATGATAAGGTGGTACGGGAGTGTATCAAAGAATATTATCCTGCGGCAATCCTCGGTACGGCCATGGCCAATAAACTGGCGGTGATGGTGCCCTGCGAAGAACGGAAGATGACCTACAACGAGCGGATTGCCCTGATTGAGAAATCCAGGGAACTGGTACGGGAGATGCGCAGAAGGACAGATATCAGTTTCCGGGTGGGCATCAGCTCTATCCATAATATAGAGGAGGCCAGAGATTCCTATAAGGAAGCGCTTAACGCGCTGGTCATGACCACAGGAAGCGTGGCCCATGTAGATGATCTGCCCATCGGCTGTGTCTACGAGGAGAGTTACCCCATTGATCTGGAGAAACGACTCTTCGCGGAGGTGTCTAACGGGGAGACCAACCACGCGGCGGCTACGGCGGAAACCTACTTTGATCTGATCGCTCAGGCCCACGGAGAGTATCTGATGAACATACGGCTTAAGGTGTTGGAGTTTGTGCTTTATGCGGAACATCTTGCCTATACTTCCGGGGGGATGACTTATGAATTCCGCGCCAGGGCGGATTATCTGCCCACAGTCATGGCGATGGAGGACATTCCTTCTTTAAGGACCTGGTTTATCGAGAAGATTGCCATGGCCAGTCATAATGTGAGTACCAAGGCCACAGAAAAATCCATGAGCGTTATCGAGACGGCCAAAGAATATATACAGAATAATTACAGCAAGGATATTTCTCTGGATGAAGTATCCAAGGCGGCCAATATCAGCCCCTATTATTTCAGCAAAATATTTAAGGAAGACACAGGGGAGGGGTTTGTGGAATACCTCACCCGTATCCGGATGGATAAAGCCAAAGAACTGCTGACGACCACAGAGTGTTCCATGAAAGAAATCTGCGCCATGGTAGGCTATGCGGATCCCAATTATTTCAGCAGATCCTTTAAGAAAAATGTGGGCGTGACGCCTACGGAGTACAAACAGTTTTAGCGGCATAAGAAGTTCTAAACATGGAGGAAATGATGAAACGATGGATCAGCTTCCTGCTGACACTGAGTCTGCTTCTTGGGGTGAGTGCCTGCGGCACCGCGGAGAGCAGTAAGGTGAGCGAGACAGAGGAAGAAAAGAAAATACAGATTGGTCTGACTTTTGATTCTTTTGTCATTGAAAGATGGCAGAGGGACCGGGATGTGTTCGTGTCGGTAGCCAAGGAACTGGGCGCGGAAGTCAATGTACAGAACGCCAACGGTGATGTGGAGGAGCAGAAGAAGCAGATAGACTACTTTATCCAGAAGGACATGGATGTGATTGTTATCATTGCCATTGACCCGCAGGAACTCAGAGAGTCGGTGGCCAAGGCCAAGGATGCGGGAATCAAGGTGGTGGCTTATGACCGTCTGATCGATGATGCGGATATAGATCTCTATATCTCCTTTAACAATGAGATGGTGGGCGCTCTGATGGGACATGCTCTGATCAATGAAGGACTTGGCGGCGGCGACTATGTGATTATGTTGGGCGGTCCTTATACAGACAATAATGTACCACTGGTGGAAGGCGCTTTTAAGAGGGTTATGGAACAAAACAGGGTGACGATTCTGGGGATTCAACATGCAGAAGGCTGGCGTGCGGAGATCGCGGCGGCATATGTCTATGCAAACGGCGTAGCGATTCAACAGACGGACGCCATTATGTGCGGGAATGATGATCTGGCGACCCAGGTGGTGCGGGCGTTGGCGGAGAGTCAGCAGGCGGGAGATATCCTGGTGGTGGGCCAGGATGCTGATCTGGCTGCCTGCCAGAGGATTGTGGAGGGTACTCAGCTGATGACAGTCTATAAGCCTGTGGAACGGCTGGCGACCAGGGCGGCGGAAGCCTCCGTGGCCCTGGGCAGAGGAGAGTCTCTTGGTGAAGATGTGACGGTCATGGAAAGCGGGGCGTATACGGTTCCTTACATTGGTCTGATTCCCATCAGCGTTACCCGGGATAATATTGACGAGGTCATTATCGGCAGCGGTTTTCATCTGAAAGAAGATGTCTATCTGAATGTACCGGATCAGATGCCGCAATAGGACTTTTTTGTGGTGATGAGGTGTATTGGCACAAATTTGTGCTAATGCACCTGTTTTTATTATGTACAACATGGTGAAAATGTACAGAAGGTCATAAATTATTCCTATTTCTTTTGTGATATATTAAAACCACGGGCGGGCAATCCGTCTGTAGAAAACTAATTCCAAATTAAATAAGGGAGGAAAAGAAAACATGAAAAAGAAGTTAGTCAGCATGATTCTGGCAACAGCCATGGTTGCAGCAACTTTAGTTGGCTGTGGCAATAACGGCTCTTCTCAGACAACAGCACCTGCGGCAGAGGCACCGGCGGCAGACGCAGAGGCACCGGCGGCAGACGCAGAGGCACCGGCAGCGGAAGCACCGGCAGCAGGCGGCGGTAAAGTTGGTGTGGCTATGCCTACCAAGGATTTACAGAGATGGAACCAGGATGGTGCCAACATGCAGAAAGAGTTAGAGGCAGCAGGCTATGAAGTAGATCTTCAGTATGCTTCTAACGACATCCAGACACAGGTATCCCAGATTGAGAATATGATCAACTCTGGCTGCCAGGTTTTAGTTATCGCATCTATCGAGGGTGATTCCCTTGGTACAGTGCTTGAGCAGGCAAAAGAGAAGAACATTCCGGTTATCGCTTATGACCGTCTGATCATGAACTCTGACGCAGTTTCCTACTATGCTACCTTCGATAACTATATGGTAGGTACCAAGCAGGGTGAGTACATCAGAGACCATCTGGATCTTGACAATGCGGACGGCCCGTTCAATATCGAGCTGACCACAGGTGATCCTGGTGATAACAATGCAAGATTCTTCTTCGGCGGCGCTATGGATGTTCTTCAGCCTTACATTGATTCCGGTAAGCTGGTAGTTAAATCCGGCCAGACCGAGTTTGAGGCAGTTGCTACAGCTAACTGGTCAACAGAGACCGCGCAGGCGAGAATGGATTCTATCGTTTCCGCAAACTATGCAGACGGCACACAGCTTCATGCATGCCTTTGCTCCAATGACTCCACAGCTCTTGGTGTAGCAAACTCTCTTGAAGCTAACTACACAGGCGAATGGCCGATCATCACTGGTCAGGACTGCGATATCGCAAGCGTTAAGAACATGATCGCCGGCAAACAGTCCATGTCTATCTTCAAAGATACACGTACACTGGCATCCAAGGTTGTAGAGATGGTTGACGCTATCATGAAGGGCGGAGATGCTCCGGTTAACGATACTAAGAGTTACGACAACGGCACAGGTATCATTCCTTCTTACCTTTGCGAGCCTGTATTCGCTGATATCAATAACTACAAAGAGCTGTTGATCGATTCTGGTTACTATACAGAGGCTGATTTACAATAATTGAAGTAAATTTGCTTCGCAAATTAACTTCGATCCCAGAACAAAAAACATAATTTAGCAGGCGGGAAATCCCGCCTGCTGATTTTGAAAAGAGAAACAAATCAGATATTGCAGAAACTATGGTTGGGAGGAATAGACTTTGGCTAAGATTTTACTGGAAATGAAAAATATAACCAAAACATTCCCTGGCGTAAAAGCACTTGACAATGTCAATCTGAAGGTGGAAGAAGGCGAGATACACGCTCTCGTGGGGGAGAACGGCGCCGGTAAATCCACGCTGATGAATGTGCTGAGCGGTATTTATCCTTATGGTACTTATGAAGGCGACATCATCTATAATGGGGAGACATGTCACTTTAATCAGATTAAGGACAGTGAGGCCAGGGGAATCGTCATTATCCATCAGGAGTTAGCCCTGATCCCTTATATGACGATTGGTGAAAATATGTTCCTCGGTAACGAGAGAGGACGTAAGTACAAACTGGACTGGAACGAAACATACGGCCGTGCGGGAGAACTGTTAAAGACGGTTGGCTTACAGGAATCTCCGCAGACCTTGATTAAAGATATAGGTGTAGGCAAGCAGCAGCTTGTGGAAATTGCCAAAGCGCTGGCGAAAAACGCAAAGCTGTTGATCTTAGACGAGCCTACCGCTTCCTTGAATGAGACAGATTCCAAAGCACTTCTGGATCTGCTGCTGAAATTCAAAGAGCAGGGTATGACATCCATTATCATATCCCATAAACTGAACGAAGTCTCTTATGTGGCAGACAAGATCACAGTTATCCGTGACGGTTCTACCATCGAGACTTTGGATAAAAATACAGATGACATTTCCGAGACACGGATTATCCAGGGCATGGTAGGCCGGGAACTTTCCGACAGATTTCCCAAGAGAGAGCCGCATATCGGAGAGGTGATGCTGGAAGTCAAGGATTGGAGCGTATACCATCCGCTGTATTCTGAGCGGAAAGTGGTAGACAATGTGACCATAAACGCCCGCAAGGGCGAGGTTGTGGGGATTTCCGGCCTGATGGGTGCGGGACGCACGGAGCTTGCCATGAGCGTATTCGGTAAAAGCTATGGCGACAACATCAGCGGACATCTCTATATGAAGGGAGAAGAGCTCCATTTAAACTCTGTCCATGATGCGATCAAACATAAGATTGCCTATGTGACGGAGGATCGTAAAGGCAATGGCCTGATCTTAAGCAATCCCATCAAGATCAACACCACACTGGCCAATCTGGAAGGTGTGAGTACACACTCCATCATCGATAAGGATAAAGAGTATGGTGTGGCTGTGGAATACAAAGAGAAGCTGAAGACCAAATGCCCTACGGTGGAACAGAATGTTGGAAACTTAAGCGGCGGTAACCAGCAGAAGGTACTGCTTGCAAAATGGATGTTTGCAGACCCTGATGTGCTGATCTTAGACGAACCCACGAGAGGTATTGATGTGGGCGCCAAGTATGAGATTTACTGTATCATCAACCAGCTGGTGGCAGAGGGCAAGACTGTCATCATGATTTCCTCGGAACTGCCGGAGATTCTCGGTATGTGTGACAGGATCTATGTCATGAACGAGGGTAAGATAGTGGGAGAACTCGACAGGAGCGAGGCAACCCAGGAGATCATCATGTCACACATTTTAAAATCCAGTAGCAAAGGAGCGTAAGGAAAAGTATGAATAAGACAAAAGCCATTGATTATATCAAAAAATATACAATGATCCTCATGCTGATCCTGATCACGGCATTTTTCGCGTGGAGGACCAGCGGTGCAATTCTGTTACCTATGAACGTAAGTAGTTTGATTTCTCAGAACGCTTATGTGTTCATCCTGGCAACCGGTATGCTGTTGTGTATCCTTACCGGTGGTAACATCGACCTTTCTGTGGGCAGCGTGGTCTGCTTTGTAGGTGCAGTCGGTGCGGTGCTGATGGTGAACATGGGTGTTAATCTGGTGGTATCGATCATCCTGATGCTCTTGCTTGGTGTAGTGATCGGTGCATGGCAGGCATTTTGGATTGCTTATGTGAGAATCCCTCCCTTTATCGTAACCCTGGCGGGTATGTTGATGTTCAGAGGTTTGAGTAACACGGTACTGGAAGGTATGACAATTTCTGTGAAAGAATGTACCACTTTCGTAAAACTCTTCGGCGGCGGTGCAGACTGTTACATACCGGACTTTTTTGGCGGTGCGTCCCTCAATGTGACCTGTCTGGTGGCAGGCATCGTGGCAGTTATCATTTATGTGGTGGCACAGCTTCGCAGCAGGATGAATAAGATTAAGAAAGGTTATGAGACAGAGAAATTTGCAACCATGATCGTGAAGACAGTACTGATCAGTGCAGTCATCTTTGCCTTCTCCTTAAGACTGGCACAGCATAAGGGTATTCCCAGTGTGCTGATCTGGGTATTGCTTGTGGTTATCGTGTACAGCTATATTACTTCCAATACCACAGTGGGACGTTATTTCTATGCAGTAGGCGGTAACGAGAAGGCTACCAAGCTTTCCGGTATCAATACCAACAGAGTGTATTTCCTGGCATATTTGAATATGGGTCTTCTTTCCGCACTGGCCGGTATGGTAACCATTGCCCGTATGACTTCCGCACAGCCTACATACGGTCAGAACTATGAGATGGATGCCATCGGTTCCTGTTTCATCGGCGGTGCATCCGCATACGGCGGAATCGGTACGGTGCCTGGCGTTATCGTCGGTGCGGTGCTGATGGGTGTTATCAATATGGGTATGTCCCTGATGGGCGTAGACCAGAACATGCAGAAGGTAGTCAAGGGCCTGGTACTTCTGGCAGCAGTTATCTTCGATGTAGTATCCAAACGTGGTGGAAAATTAATTGCTAAAGATTAATTTCTGCGATATCTGATCGGAAAAGCTCCTGTGTGTGATGCACGGGAGTTTTTTCTGTATATTGGAGTTTCCTTAAAATCAAATGAAGTTCTCATGAACTTTTTGTGAAATGCCGGGAATGTGTTGACAATAATTTTTATTTGTACAAAAATGGTAAATAGCGTAAGAAAACGAAGACTTTGAAACGGAGGCAGAAATGATTAAGACGTTAGCGGCACATATCGGTGAATATAAAAAGGCTTCGATTATAACGCCTGTTTTTATGATACTGGAAGTGGTTTTTGAGACGCTGATTCCATTTTTGATGGCATCTATCATAGACGACGGTGTGGAAGCAGGGAATATGTATCATATTTACATGGTGGGAGCCTTTATGATCGGTGCAGCCCTGTGCGGGCTGTACAGTGGTGTCATGGGCGGTAAATATGGCGCCCGGGCGTCCACAGGATTTGCCAGGAATCTGCGGCAGGCCATGTTTGACAATATCCAGACCTTTTCCTTTGCCAGTCTGGATAAATTCAGTACGGCAGGACTGGTGACCAGGCTGACCACGGATGTGACCAATATGCAGATGGCCTATCAGATGACCCTGCGCATGTGTTTCCGGGCACCGGTCAGCATGATCTGTGCCATGGCCATGGCATTTATGATCAATGCCAGACTTGCCAGTGTCTACCTGGTGGCGGTTGTTTTGCTTGGGATTGTACTGGCGCTGATCATCAGGGGCGCCATGAGATATTTTCAGGAAGCCTTTCCGAAATATGACGAACTGAACGCTTCCGTACAGGAGAATGTGGGGGCTATCCGTGTAGTCAAGGCTTATGTCAGAGAGGATTATGAGACAGAGAAACTTAAGAAGGCCAGCCAGGGAATCTATGATATCTTCTTAAAAGCAGAGAAACATGTGGTGCTCAACATGCCTGTGATGCAGTTTACGGTCTATAGCTGTATCCTGTTGATCAGCTGGCTGGGTGCGAAGCAGATCGTACAAAGTACGTTGACCACTGGCGAACTGATGAGTCTTCTGACTTATTGTATGAATATTCTGATGAGCCTGATGATGCTCTCCATGGTCTTTGTGATGATGAGTATGAGCATTGCCAGTGCCAGACGTATCTGTGAAGTGCTGGAAGAAAAGAGCGATCTGACGAACCCGGAGGATCCTTTATATGAAGTGCCTGACGGCGGGATTACCTTCGAGCATGTGCGTTTTTCTTATCATAAGGACAGTGATGAAGCGGTACTGCATGATATCAATTTACAGATTCATCCAGGGGAGACGATCGGTATTATCGGCGGCACCGGCAGCGCGAAGACCAGTCTGGTCAATCTGGTCAGCAGGCTGTATGATGTGACACAAGGTTCTGTCCAGGTAGGAGGCCATGATGTGAGAGCCTATGATCTGGAAACCCTGCGCAACCAGGTGGCAGTGGTCTTGCAGAAAAACGTACTCTTCTCGGGAACCATTCTGGAAAATCTGCGCTGGGGAAATGTGGATGCCGATGAGGAAGAGTGCAGGCGCGTCTGTAAGCTGGCCTGTGCGGATGAGTTTATCGAGAAAATGCCGGAAGGCTATCATACCTACATAGAACAGGGCGGCACCAATGTATCCGGCGGACAGAAACAGCGGCTCTGTATCGCCAGGGCACTTTTGAAGAAACCGAAGGTTCTGATTCTGGACGATTCCACCAGTGCGGTGGATACGGCCACAGATGCCAGGATCAGAAAGGCATTTGCACAGGAGATTCCCGATACGACCAAACTGATCATTGCACAGCGGATATCCAGTGTACAGACCGCAGACCGCATTATTGTCATGGAGGACGGAAGAGTCAACGGATTTGGTACCCATGAGGAACTACTTGCAAATAATGAAATTTACAGGGAAGTATATGAGTCCCAGACAAGCGGCGGCGGAGATTTTGATGAAAAGGCAGGTGAAGCGTAATGCCGGGGCCAGGAATGAGAAGAGGGATGCCGAAAGGCAAAAGAATAGAGAATCCAGGTAAAGTATTTAAACGGCTGATGGGATATGTGGCCAAAAACTATGCGCCCCACCTGGTGGCGACGGCGGTGCTGATTCTGGTCAGCGTACTTGCCAATGTACAGGGAACCCTGTTCATTCAGCGTCTGATCGATGATTATATTGCGCCCATGCTTGCGGCGGATACGCCGGATTTCGGGCCGTTGGCAGGAGCCATTGCCAGAGTGGCCGGATTCTATCTGATAGGGGTGGCGGCGGCCTATGCCTGGAACCGGATTATGGTCAATGTGACCCAGGGAACCCTGAGAAATGTGAGAAATGATTTGTTTTCCCATATGGAGACACTGCCCATCAAGTATTTTGACACCCATGCCCATGGAGATATTATGTCAACCTATACAAATGATACGGATACGCTGCGGCAGATGATCAGCCAGAGTATGCCTCAGGTCTTTAACAGCTTTATCACGATCGTCAGCGTATTTGTCAGTATGGTGATTTTAAGTATACCGCTGACCATTGTCACCCTTCTAATGATTGCGGTCATGCTGGTGGTGACCAAGAAAGTAGCTGGTTTGAGCAGCAGATATTTCCTGGAACAGCAGAAGAACTTAGGTAAGGTCAACGGCTATATTGAGGAAATGATGAATGGCCAGAAGGTAGTCAAGGTGTTCTGCCATGAGGAAGAGAGCATAGAAGAATTCCGGAAACTGAACGATGCACTCTATGAGAGTGCCGACAGGGCAAACTATCTGGTCAACGTGGTGGGACCGGTCAATATGCAGCTTGGCAACGTCAGTTATGTGGTCTGTGCAATCGTAGGAGGTGCGCTGGCACTGTCCGGCATGACAGGGCTGACATTGGGGAAACTGGCCAGTTTCCTGACCTTTAATAAGAGCTTTAACGGGCCCATTAACCAAGTGAGTCAACAGTTTAATTCCATTGTCATGGCCATGGCCGGGGCGGAGCGTATCTTTAAGATGATGGATGAGGCACCGGAAGTGGATGACGGGTATGTCACTTTAGTAAATGTAAGAGAGGAGAACGGGAAGCTTCTGGAGACACCGGAGCGTACCGGACGTTGGGCATGGCGCCACGAACATCAGGCGGACCACCGCGTGGATTATGTGGAGTTACAGGGTGATGTGGTGTTTGACGGCGTAGACTTTGGCTACAATGATGACAAGATTGTGCTCCACGATGTGGAACTTTATGCACAGCCCGGACAGAAGATTGCCTTTGTGGGTTCCACCGGGGCCGGTAAGACCACCATTACGAATCTGATCAATCGGTTCTATGATATACAGGACGGCAAAATACGCTATGACGGTATCAATGTGAATAAGATCAGGAAGGCGGATCTACGCCGTTCCCTGGGAATCGTATTGCAGGATACCCACCTTTTTACCGGTACTGTCATGGAAAACATCCGCTATGGCAAACTGGATGCCTCCGATGAGGAAGTGGTGGCAGCTGCCAAATTGGCCAATGCCCATGGCTTTATCAAAAGGCTGCCGGAAGGATACCAGACGGTGCTCTCCGGGGACGGCGCCAACTTAAGCCAGGGGCAGAGACAGCTTCTGGCCATCGCCAGAGCCGCCATTGCGGATCCGCCGGTGCTGATTCTGGATGAGGCCACAAGTTCCATCGACACCCGGACAGAGCGGATCGTGCAGGATGGGATGGATAAGCTGATGGCGGGCAGGACCACATTTGTGATTGCCCACAGACTTTCCACGGTCAGGAATTCGGACTGTATCATGGTGCTGGAGCAGGGGCGGATCATTGAGAGAGGAACCCATGACCAGCTTCTGGAGGAGAGGGGCAAGTATTATCAGCTGTACACAGGGAACGCGATTGCGAATTAGATATCATGTAAGATTGGGGAGGGATAACCTTCCCAATTTTTGTAGTTTCTGATAACAACGGATTATAAGTAACAGAACTTGCGCTCTTCTCGGGCTCCATAGTATAATAGTACTATATTGCTGCAATAAGGGGATGAGGGAAAATCATCAAAGGGGTAGAGAGGGTGCTTGTATGACACACGAAGAAAGAGCAAACGAGCTTTTAAAGCAGGATTATCACTGTTCACAGGCGTTGTTCGGAGCTTTCGCTGCCGATTTGGGGCTGGACATCAAAACAGCTCTTAAGCTAAGCACTTGTTTTGGGGTAGGTATGCGCCAGGGAGATGTCTGTGGTTGTGTGACGGCGTCCCTGATGGTATTGGGCGTGGCATTTGGATTTGATGATCCGCAGGATCGGGAACTGGAGGTATTTGGCAACAAGAAAACGGAAGAGTTTATAACCCTTTTTAAAGAGGCCATGGGCGGCAGCTATCTGTGTAAGGATATCCTGCATATGGATGTATCCAAACCGGAAGGAATGGCCAGGATGCGGCAGGAAGGACTTAAGTTTAAGATTTGTCCCCATGCGCTGGCGGCCAGCATAGAGATTCTGGAGAGAATGTTAGAAGAGTACAAGGACAGTATGCAGGATATGGACATGGTGATGCTGCCGGAGAGTGAGGTCATGAAGAGCGCCCTCAGGAAGGTCAATAAGCTCACCAGGTTTCGGAGAAATGTTCTGAATCTGCTGAGCCACTTTGATGGTGGGATAGCCTTTTTACAGTTTGATATCCGCCGGTTCAAGGTCATCAATGATATTTATGGGGAGATGATCGGTGATGAGATTCTGGATTTTGTGACGGAAGGGTTAAAACGACTTTGCGGTGAACAGCAGTATTTTGTGAACCTCAGAAGTGATGTGTTCATGGTGGTGACACAGTATGAGGAGGAAACGGAACTGACTGCCTTTGTGAACCGTATCCGGGAGATGCTGGGAGATTTCAAGCACATTAAGTTGCAGTATACTTTCGGAATATATATGGTAGATGACAGGCAGATGGAACTGCGGCAGATGGAAGATCGTGCGGCCATGGCACGCAAGGCGGCCAAGGAGAACATCATGACGGATACTGCCTTTTATCAGGAGCAGTTCAAGGAAATGCTCTATACAAGACGGTTTATCGAGGAAAATATGAAACCCGCGATTACAAACCGGCAGTTTCAGATGTATTTACAGCCCAAGTACAGTATTGCGCAGCATACGATTGTGGGGGCGGAGGCGCTGGTACGATGGATTCATCCGGTGAAGGGAATGATTTATCCGAATGAATTTATTCCGGTTCTGGAGGAGAACGGTTTTATACGCAATGTGGATTACTATATCTGGGAAGAGGCGTGTTATTTTATCAGACAATGCGAACAGGAGGGGATTGAGGGATGTCCCATTTCCGTCAATGTGTCAAGACATCATCTCGTAGAGGACGAGTTTATCGATGTCCTGGATGAACTGATCGGAAAGACAGCTGTTCAGAAGAGTCATCTGGAACTGGAAATTACGGAGACGGTCAATAACCAGCAGGTCAGTGAGATGTCGAATCGGTTGAAAAATGAAGGATTTACGCTGCTGATGGATGACTTCGGCAGTGGATATTCATCTTTAAGCATTTTGCTGGAGACGCCCTTTGACGTAATCAAGATTGACAAGAAGTTCATGGAAAATATGTTGGTATCCCGGAAAGGGAAGCTGATTCTCGAGCAGGTGGTCGCCATGGCGGCGAAGCTGGATCTGGGACTTTTGGCGGAGGGTGTGGAAACCAGGGAACAGGTAGATCTTCTCAAGGAGATCGGCTGTGATATGGTGCAGGGATTTTATTATGCGAAACCTATGCCGGCGGCGGAGTTTTACGAGCTGTTGAAAAAAGACAGGGGAAGGGATTAGAAACGGATATCTATGGATTGTGCCGCCGGGTATTTATGAGGATTTAACGATTGATTTTACACAGGTGGATATAGCTGATGGATTGGGATTTTTGCTATTTGGTGACGAATGAGATATATCAGTTTCTGATGGCGCTGCTGTCGGCGGGTGCCTATTTTTATCTGATACGGAATTTTGTGAAATACAGGAAAACGGCGCTGCTGACCGGGGCCGTTTATCTGATTGTCATGCTCGTATTATGGTATGAACCGTATTATCTGCCGAGTTTCTGGGCTTATATGATCGGTGTGATGGCAGGGCTTTTGGTCATGTGTCTGATGGAACGGGAGAATTTCTTACAGAAAATTTTCCTGGCGTGGACATTTTATTCCGTCCGCTGGCTGGTGGCGCGGACGACAATTACGATTGGGGCACTGCTCTGGAAGGCTGCCTTGCTCTGGGGGCAGGGATATATAGATGTGGAGAAGGGGTACTATTTGTCTGTAGCTGAGAGTCTTATAGAGATTCTGTTACAGGTTGTAATATATATGATTGCGGTAGGGCTGATTGTGAGAGTATACCGCAATAAAGGCCAGAAGATGCAGGGCCGGGAATTCCTGCTGATGTCCCTGCCGTCCTTTACGAGTGCGATGGGATATGCCTATGTGAAATATATCTGGGAATCACCGGCAGGCTTACAGCACAACGAACTGGATTCCCCTGCCTTCTATCATGGGATGGTTCTTGTGTACTGCCTGAGTTTATATATACCGATCGTAGTTGTCATTATGTTGTTTCAGAGTATTAAAGAGAAACAGCTGGAAGAAACACAGAAAGAACTGCTTGCCGGGCAGATGGAGGATATGAAACGGCATATCCGGGAAGTGGAGGAACTTTACCGGGAAATCCGCAGTTTGAAGCATGATATGGGGAACCATGTGATGGTGATGCAGAAACTGAGCGGTCAGGAACAGGAACAGTACGCCAGATCCCTTCAGGAGCAGTATACGGCCGTGGCGGAAGGGATGCAGAGCGGCAATCCGGTTACGGATGCGATTCTGATGGAGTGGCGCCGTGAGGCTGTGTCAAAGGAAATCGCCTTTGATTGTTCTTTTCACTACCCGGCAGACCGGGAAGTGGATGCCTTTGATCTGAGCATTATCCTGAACAACGCGCTGGCCAATGCAGTTGAGGCGGCAAAGGGAGGGGAGAGCGCGCCGGCGGGATACGTCAGGATCACTTCCGCCCTGCGTGAGAATGTGTATATTATTGAAGTAGAGAACTCATTTGACCATCCGATTGTCAGGAACAGGGAATCGGATCTGCCTGTAAGTACCAAGGAAGACAAGGTCTTTCATGGGTTTGGCCTGCGGAATATCCGCCAGGTGGCGCAGAAATATCATGGGGATATGGAAGTCCAGGTACAAGGACAGGTATTTCGATTAAGTGTGATGATGCAGGTCTGCTGGCCGCTGGCCGAAAGCGGTACTTGATACCGCTTTACAACAGAAAATGTCCGCTCCACAACAAAAAGCTTATTGGTGGATCTGCGTCTTACGATATAGAGTATGACGAGATTAATATCTGTTTGATGAGAATACAGAACAAGGAGGATACGGGCATGACAGTAGGAGCAGTGAATGGCAGTCAGGGGGTTCAGCAGCCGGGTAAGATAGGCGGCAGACAGGATGACCCGGTGGCAAAGGGAATTCAGGACAAGATTAATCGGGCCCAGAAGGAACTTCAGGAGCTAAACGGCAGGCGTGACATGCCGCCGGAGAAGAAGCAGGAGAAACGGCAGGAACTTCAGAAAGAAATCAATGAGCTGAATATGCAGCTTCGTCAGCATGAGATGGAGCAGAAGGTTAAGGAGCGGGAAGAGAAAAGACAGGCGGAGGAAAATCCTCTGGGGCTTCCTGAGAATCAGGATATGGCCCGCAAAGACTCCAGACCAGGAGTGGAGCTGGGAATTTCTGCGGCCGGCATGGAAGCATTGATCTCGGCGGACGGGGCCAGGAAGGCAGCGGATACGCAGGGCAGTGTGGCACAGCGTATGGAAGGTAAGGCTGGAGTATTGGAAGTAGAGATTAAGATGGATGCTGCCCGCAATGGAGACACTTCCAGCAAACAGGAACAGCTTGCCGATGTGACGAACAAGGCGCAGGCGGCACAGTCTGCCCAGATGAGCAGTCTGCAAAAGGCCGGAGAGGAGCTGGAAAAGGCGGCTGATGCCGGAGAAGGCATGGAAGGCGTGCAGAAGAAGGATGAGGATAAGGTTTCCTCCAAAGACGACGCCGCAAATGATAACGGGGAAGAAAGCAGAAATGGTAAAGAATCCGGCTAAAACATATTGACAATTCCTGCATATTATGCTATAAAGAGAAACAGAAACCGTTGAAGAAGAGTGAGTACTTTAAGTGTTTCCTAAGGAATCAGTTCATTACAGAGAGCTGCCGCAGGTGGAAGGCAGTATGAACGGCTTAAAGGAATGGGCTTCGGAGGGCGAGTCGAAGACAGTAGACGAGACGGAGAGGATACTTCGTTAGCAAATCGGGCATATGTCAGTATGCAATGAGCGGATACGTATAGTATCAAGCCGGGTGGCACCGCAGGAGAATCATTCCTGTCCCAGCATGGATTGGGACAGGTTTTTTTATGTGTAAAATTATCTGGAGCATATTCCAATCCCAATTGCGATATCATATCAACAACAGAACCCACGCGGACAGAGTGAGCGTGGAGGGCGCCGCTGGCGCAGAATGGAGGCCATTATGAGTGAAACACAAAAAATCCCCTACAAGATTTATCTGGAAGAGAATGAGATGCCGAAGAGCTGGTATAATGTGCGGGCAGACATGAAGAACAAGCCGGCGCCCCTGTTAAATCCGGGTACTTTACAGCCTGTTACCTTTGACGAGTTAAAAGGAATCTTCTGTGAAGAACTCAGCAGACAGGAATTGGATGACAGCACGGCATATATTGAAATCCCGGAAGAAATTAGGAATTTCTATAAGATGTACAGACCTTCGCCTCTGGTACGGGCGTATTGTCTGGAAGAAAAATTACAGACACCTGCCAAAATCTACTATAAGTTTGAGGGGAATAACACCAGCGGCAGTCATAAACTGAATTCCGCTATCGCGCAGGCTTATTATGCGAAGAAACAGGGATTAAAAGGTGTGACCACCGAGACCGGGGCAGGCCAGTGGGGAACAGCGCTTTCCATGGCCTGTGCATATCTTAATCTTGACTGTCAGGTATATATGGTGAAGTGCTCTTACGAACAGAAACCCTTCCGCCGGGAAGTGATGCGTACTTATGGCGCATACGTGACACCGTCGCCTTCCGATACCACACAGGTGGGACGTAAAATACTGGAAGAGTTCCCGGGTACTACGGGAAGCCTTGGCTGCGCGATTTCAGAGGCAGTGGAAGCGGCAGTTTCCCAGGAAGGTTATCGTTATGTATTGGGATCCGTGCTCAATCAGGTGCTCTTGCATCAGTCTGTGATCGGTCTGGAAGCAAAAGCCGCCATGGATAAGTATGGAGTCAAACCGGATGTCATCATCGGCTGTGCCGGCGGCGGTTCCAATCTTGGCGGCCTGATTTCACCTTTTATGGGTGAAAAGCTGCGCGGAGAAGCCGATTATCGTTTTATTGCAGTGGAGCCGGCATCCTGCCCAAGCCTTACGAGGGGTAAATTTGTCTATGATTTCTGTGATACCGGCAAGGTATGTCCGCTGGCAAAGATGTATACATTGGGCAGTGGTTTCATACCGGCAGCGAACCATGCGGGCGGTCTGCGTTACCATGGTATGAGTTCCGTGCTTTCGCAATTGTATCATGATGGATACATGGAAGCCACCAGTGTGGAACAGACTTCGGTATTTGCGGCGGCAGAGGAGTTTGCAAGAGTGGAAGGTATTCTGCCTGCGCCTGAGAGTTCCCATGCCATCCGTGTGGCCATGGACGAAGCACTCAAATGCAAAGAGACAGGAGAGGAGAAAACAATTCTCTTTGGTCTGACAGGAACCGGTTATTTCGATATGGTGGCTTACGAGCGTTACAATAACGGAGAGATGACAGATTATATTCCCACGGATGAGGATCTGGCCAAGGGACTTGCGGGTATCCCGAAATTTCCGGGAAATGAGGCATAAGGGTAACTGGATATAAACGGTGCGATACAAGCGGATATGCTGAGGGAAAGATAAGATGGCTGAAAGAAACTTGAATTTTGACAAAGCGGTAGAGAGACGGGGAACCGGATGTATCAAATATGATTTTGCAGCCCAGTGGAATATGCCGGAAGATGTGCTGCCTTTGTGGGTGGCGGATATGGATTTTGAGACTTCCTCTTATGTGGTGGATGAACTGACAGACAGACTGCGTCACGGAATCTTTGGTTATACGGATTCAGGAGAGCGTTATTTCAACGCGGTAAAGGGCTGGATGGAGCGCCATCACGACTGGAAAGTAGAGGAAGACTGGCTGGTGAAGACGCCGGGCGTAGTCTTTGCGCTGGCGATGGCAGTTAAGGCATATACCGAACCGGGGGACGGGGTTTTGATACAACAGCCTGTATATTACCCTTTTGCGGAAGTAATCAGGGATAACGGACGGCGTGTTGTCAACAATTCTCTCTATCTGGGCAGTGACGATCGTTATCATATGAATCTGGAAGACCTGGAGAGAAAGATTGTGGAGGAGAAGATCGGACTGCTTTTCCTGTGCAGTCCCCATAATCCCGTGGGCCGTGTGTGGAGCAGGGAAGAATTGTGTGGGTTAGGGGATCTTTGCGTCAGACATCATGTAATCGTGGTGAGTGACGAGATCCACGCGGACTTTGTTTTTCAGGGGAAACATCAGGTGTTTGCAGGTCTTAAGAAAGAGTATGAACCCATCAGCATCATCTGTACAGCGCCTAGCAAGACCTTTAATCTGGCGGGTCTTGTGATGTCCAACATCTTTATCCCGGATGCGGAACTTCGCAGGAAATTCCGCAGGCAGATGGATGCTGCCGGTGTCAGCCAGCTTGGAATCATGGGGCTTACGGCCTGTGAAGCTGCCTACACCAAGGGAGAGGAATGGTATCAGGCGATGCATGGCTATGTGAAGGCTAATATCGCATATACCAGACAGTATGTGGAAGAGAATCTGCCGGGTGTACGTATGGTGGAGCATGAGGGTACTTATCTGGTATGGTTGGATTTCAGAGGTACGGGTCTTGATGAAAAGGCATTGGAACATAAGATCATTCAGGAAGCGAAACTCTGGCTGGATGACGGCGCCATGTTCGGCGAGGGCGGAAGCGGTTTCCAGAGAGTGAACGCCGCCTGCCCGAGAAAGATACTTGTGGAGGCGCTTGACAGAATAAAGGCGGTATTATAAACGGTAAATCCCCGGGACATAATCTCAGTCCCGGGGATTTCTTGACAGTAATCATAAGCATATCAGAAAAACAAACCAGATCCGAAGGATCAGAGTACACTATCCAGGGTTTCAAACAGTAACTGTACATCAATCGGTTTGGCGATGTGCCCGTTCATGCCGCTCTTGAGAGCTGCCTCCCTGTCCTCTGTAAAGGCGTTGGCGGTCATGGCTATGATCGGTATGGAGGCAAGTCTGCTGTCTTTCAGGTTACGGATTTCCTGGGTAGCCTCATATCCGTTCATCACCGGCATCTGTACATCCATCAGAACGGCCTGGTAGTATCCGGGCTCGGACTGTTTTACCATATCTGCGGCAATCTGGCCGTTATCTGCCACATCTACAGTAAAGCCGGCGTTTTCCAGAATAGC
Organism: bacterium 0.1xD8-71; assembly: GCA_003612405.1. Classification (GTDB taxonomy): domain Bacteria; phylum Bacillota; class Clostridia; order Lachnospirales; family Lachnospiraceae; genus UBA3282. The sequence continues at coordinate 84,293 of RAYR01000013.1, read as the reverse complement.
CACAGCGATTTCCTGATTCATTTCCACATCTTCCGCCAGCAGGATCCTTCCGGTATGATGTACTGCATAGTTTTCCGTAGAGTCTGCCTGGCCTTTTGTTTCCGGACGCATCACGGACTGGAGGCAGGAACTTAACTCTGACAGGAACAGAGGTTTGCTGCAAAATGCCGTCACACCGGCCTCTTTTGCCTCTGTCTCGATATCGGCCCAGTCGTATGCGGTCAGGATGATGATGGGTGCACTGGAATTGATTTCCTTACGGATCCGCCGGGTTACTTCCACACCGTTCATATCGGGAAGGAGCCAGTCGATAATATAGACCGAATAATCGGTATTGCGCATTACAGCCTGGTGCGTGCGGAGCACGGCTTCCTTGCCGGACAGAGTCCATTCGGCACGCATCCCCAGTTGCCCCAGCATATAGGAAACACTGTCACAGGTATTGAAATCATCGTCCACTACCAGAGCTTTACAGTGTCTTAATTCCGGTATTACCAGGGGTTCCTTGATATTGGAATTGAGACGGAAGGTAAAGGATACCGTAAATTCTGTTCCCACACCCTGTTCACTCTGTACAGAGATGGTACCGTTCATCATATCCACGATGTTTTTGGTGATCGCCATGCCCAGACCGGTACCCTGTATCTTACTGATGGTGCTGTTTCGTTCCCGTTCAAAGGGTTCAAAAATATGTTCTACAAATTCCTCACTCATACCGATGCCGTTATCTTTGATACAGAATTCATAATTGGCATAGCCTTCAGGCGCACCGGGTTTTTCCGTGATACGCATGCTGACGCTGCCGCCGGCACTGGTATATTTGACGGCATTGCTGAGCAGATTCAAAAGAACCTGATTGAGCCGCAGCTGGTCACAGAAGATATCCTCGTCCCAGACATCCACAGTGTCAAACTGTAACTCCAGCTGTTTGGCATGGATATCCGCCTGTAGGATGTTGCGCAGACCATGCAGGATATCCGGAAGGCTGCATGGCTTCTCATCCAGATGGATCTTACCGCTCTCTATGTGACTCATATCCAATATGTCATTGATCAGGCTAAGCAGGTGGTTGCCGGAGGTCTTGATCTTCTGGAGATATTCGGCAACCTGTTCCGTATGATCGATATGGGTGATGGCCAGGTTGGTAAACCCGACAATCGCGTTCATCGGTGTACGGATATCGTGGGACATATTCGATAAGAATACGCTCTTTGCCTTGCTTGCACGATTGGCCTGTGAGAGGGCGGCCTCCAACAGGGTATTCTGTTCAATTTCCTTGCGGAGTTCTGCATCCACGTTGCGGAAGCCCAGCACAAAACCGGTTCTGTCGGTACTGTTTCCTGCGTTGACAGCCTTCATCTGGAAATAAATCGTTTCATTGCCCTGACACTTACGATAATTGACATAGTATATTTTGCCCTCAGCCAGTTCCTGCTTGAGCGTATCCAGGGAGACCGCATGACGAAGCAGATCGCGGTCGTCCTCATGCACCCATTTCTGTATGTATTGTTCCATGCTCTCTTGCAGGGATATTTCACCGGTAAAACACAAGTTGATTTCCTGGCCGTCGGCGCGAATCGGAGTTGCCTGGCCTGTCTCGGGATCCACAAAACAAACCAGCGTAAAGTCGATACTGAGAGCCTGTACCAGTTCCATCTGGCGTCTTTCGTTTTGCTTTTCCTGGAGTTTCTTTGCGGTACAATCCAGAAGGAAGCGCTGGTAGAAGAGTTCTCCGTTTTCTTCAAAGAGCTTAATATTGCCCATAACATGAAGAATCTCGCCGTCCTTATGCTGCACACGATATTCTACACTAATGTTATCTCCGGCTTTTTTCAGTGTTTTAATACTTTCTAAAAGGCCGGCCTGGTCTTCCAGCATCACAGAGGAAGCGATCAGGTCAAATCCGTCCGCTTCCAGTTCCGCTTTCGATTCATAGCCCAGAATCTTAAGGGCGGCTGAATTGATGCTCACAACATGGGAACCGTCCAGGGTATGACTCATCACACCACATTCTATGGTGGTAAAGATGGTCTCTAAAGTCTGATTCTTTTTGATAAGTTCCTGTTCATAGGCCCGTTCCTGGGTTACATCTATGGCCACACCTACCGTTCCCATGACACTTTCGTCAAGGTTATACAGAGGAGATTTGTATGTCATGAGGGTCCGCATGCCTTCTCCGGTCTTGATGATTTCCTCGGAAACAAAAGTATGCCTTTTGCTCATGACCTGATGTTCTGATTCTATACAGGCAGGGTCATCCTGCTCCACATCCCAGATATAGGCATGTCTTTGTCCTTCCACCTGCTGTTTCGACTTATTGACTGTCCGGCAGAAACTGTCGTTTACCTTTTCATGGACTCCGTCTTTGTCTTTATACCAGATCAGGTTGGGAATGTTATTGATGGTAGCCTCAAGATAATGGCTGGTCTGCCAGAAGTCCTTACTCATCTTACAGGTCTGCTGCCATCTCAAAAAACGAAAACGTATCTCTTCATCAGACATTGGCGTAATCCAGATGTCCGTGATGTCAGAAAGTGCAGAATCCGCACAAAGCATCTGTAATTGTTTCTTGTCTGCCAGTATGATAATCTGTGTCTTTTCACCACGATTCTGTAAAAGGATCTGCAAAGCATCGGCAGTATCAATGCTCGACAAATCAGCCACAATCACATCTGCCTTTGCTGTCAGGGAGGCTTCCGGATCGTCGCTTTCAGAGAAAATATGGGTAAAATGTTCAAGGGCCGGCATCTTTTTAATCACGTTGAACGTGCGGCATGGATGTCCTGTGAAGTAAATATGAAGACGGCAATTGTACATGGCAATTTTCCTCCATACATCTAAAAATCATCTGATATAAGTATTCTATCAATCCTGCCAACTTGTGTCAATATGGGAGAATTTTTGCAGGAAATCTATTTTGGGATACGGGAAAGGGAGTATTTTTAATTGGGTTGCAGGAAGGATATTTTTGGGATTATAATATAGAAAAAATAGGTAGTGTTTTCTGCAATCTGATTTATGAGTACGGGGTGGGAAGATGAACGAAATCATAAAGGCGCTGCACAGGAGAAAATCAGTCCGTGTGTTTACAGAAGATAAGATATCACGGGAGGATAAGAACAGTATTATAGAAGCGGCGTTACAGGCGCCGTCTGCCGGGTGTCAGTTATTATATACGATTCTCGATATCACAGATCGGCATATAAAGGACAGACTTGCCGTACTCTGCGATAACCAGACTTTTATCGGTAAGGCAGAGATGGTACTTGTGTTTTGTGCGGATTGCAGAAAATGGCTTTCTTTTTATAAGGAAGCGGGATTGCAGCCAAGGCTGCCGGGTCCCGGAGATTTGCTTCTGGCAGTTGAGGATGCATTGATTGCGGCGCAAAATGCAGTGACGGCCGCCCATAGTCTGGGCATCGGTTCCTGCTATATTGGGGATGTGATGGAAAATGCGGAGGAAATGAAGAAGCTCTTACAGCTGCCCCAGTATGTATATCCGGCCTGTATGCTGGTTTTCGGGTATCCCACGAAGCAGCAGGAGGAGCGGAAGAAGCCGGAGCGGTTCAGGGTATCGGATCTGGTCTGCGAAAACGGTTACCAGGATAAGACCGGTGAACAGATACGGGAGATGTTCCGGGGAAGAACCGGCGTGAAAACTTATGAGGACTGGATGGAAGCGTTCTGGAAGAGAAAGTATGAGTCGGATTTTGCAAAAGAGATGAATCGTTCCATGGAAGTATATCTGCGGGATTATACATTTGAAAGAGGGGGATGGAATTGAAAAAGAAGCAGAGTATATTCTATTCTGTGATCATTGTTGCTGCATTGGTGATTGTCTGTTTTGTGATATGGTTTTATGTGGGACGGATGAATCAGACCATTTCGGAGAATACCATACAGTCTATCAGTGAGATGGCGGAGCATGACAAGACTGCAATCCAGACCTACATAGAGATTTATTGGCAGGATCTGTATGAGATTAAAGAAAGATTTATCAGTGATCAGTGTAAAACAATTGCGGACCTGGAAGAACGGATGGCTCTGGAATGTGCTTCCGGTAATTTCACGCATATATGTCTGGTAGCAGAGGACGGTACTGTCTATGCGGATAACCATGCTGCCTATTCTGCAACGGAGGATGACAGAGGCAGCGTTCCTGACTTCCTGTCTTATTTTGCAGAAGGGAAAGAAAAGATTGTCAGAAGATCCGATATTGCACAGACGCGGGATTGGCTGAGCAGGGACAGTATTATCTACGGGGTAAGGCTTCATGATCTGGAAGTGGATGGCGTGAAGATGGCCGCCTTGATCGGAACCAGTAATATTTCGGCAATTGAGGATAATATGGTGATTGACAGTTTCCTCAAAGATGGAAAAATCCGCGGACACAGTGCGATCATTGACCGGAACGGCAATTATATTGTCAATATTAACAAAGAAATCTATATGAATGAACAGGAAAATCTGTATGTACACCTGTCAGAATCAACGGATTCGGAACTGACCAACGAGGAACTGGCCCGGAAGCTGGAAAGACGGGAGACGTTTGGATTCTACCATTTCCATGAAGAGGAAGATTACCGGGAGCTGTTTTATTTTATTCCCTTTGAGGGAATGGATCTGTATTTCATCATGTCTTTGAATGAGGAAGTCTTTGTGGAGCAGTCCAGAGCTTTTGCGACCATGAGTATTACCATGCTGGTGGTCAGTATGATGACGGTGGTATGTATGCTGTTGGTCATCATGGTATACCAGAAAAGAACAATCAGGATTGTGGAGAAAGCCAGGGCACAGAAAGTATTTCTCTCCAACATGAGCCATGAGATCCGGACGCCTCTGAACGGACTGCTGGGTATGAATCATCTGATCATGGTACATATCGACAATGAGGAACAAAGGCCCCAGATTAAAGAGTGGCTTCGCAAATCCCAGAGTACAGCCAATTATCTGCTGTCCCTGGTGAATGATATTCTGGATATGTCCAAGCTCCAGGAGGGCAAAGTGGATATGATGAACGAGCCCTACAGTGTGGAAGCGGTGATTGAAGAAATCTATGCCATGCAGGTGGATAATATCAGGAGCAGGAAGGTGGAATTTCATCTGGAAAAGGATATATCACACCCTTATGTCCAGGGAGATGTGGTCCGCGTCAAACAGATCCTGATGAATATTGTAGGCAATGCGGCCAAGTTTACACCGAGCGGAGGGCAGATCAGGCTTTCTGCCTGCCAGCGCAGGATAGATGATGCCCATGTGGAGACGGTATATCGTTGTGAAGACACCGGGATTGGTATGTCCAAAGAATATCTGGGGAAAATATTTGACTCATTTAGTCAAGAAAGAAATAAGAATACCTGTGAGATCAAAGGAACGGGTCTTGGCATGGCGATCAGCAAACTGCTTACAGACGCCATGGGCGGTAAGATACTGGTGGAGAGCGAGCTGAATGTGGGCAGTACCTTTACCGTGATCATTCCCTCCGCCATTGTAACAGAGGTTCCGTCTTATCTGCTTGCGGGCGGGACAGATGCAGCTCATGATAATGATGGAAACGAACGACATGTGAAACGGGAAAGACCGGTTAAGGTACTGGTGGCGGAAGATGTGGAACTGAACGCCGAAGTGTTGCTGGAGATTCTTTCCCTGGAAGGCTTTGAGACCGTTCATGTGAGAAACGGCCGGGAAGTGCTGGAGGTCTTTGGGGCATCTGAGGTTGGAGAATTTGATATTATCCTGATGGATATGAAGATGCCGGTCATGGACGGCTGTGAGGCGGCCAGGGAAATCCGCAGGATGGACAGGGCGGATGCGAAGACGGTCATGATCTATGCCTGTACGGCCAATACCTTTCAGGAGGATCGGAACCAGGCGATTCAAAGCGGCATGAATGATTTCCTCACCAAGCCCATCGATGTGAGCGTTCTGATTAAGAAATTACAGTTTCATCCCCAGCCGCAGCATCGTCAATCGGTTTCCATGCCTGACCAAAATTGACGTCCTTAAATAATGCCGCAAGACCGCTGATCTGTTTGAGACGCAGAATCTCATCTTTGTCCATGCCGAGATGTTTGGCAATCCAGGCATCACTGCGCCCCAGTTCATGCAGTTCTTTGACGATATTACTCATCAGATCCACATCGTGGGAGCCGCGTGCGCGATTGTGCCTGACTGTGCTTGCCATCCGGTTTGCCAGAGGCTTATCGATTACTGCCACAGGCAGCATGCCATGTTCCCGCTCGTAAATATCGGGATATTCCTTCATCACACGCCAGCGGTGGAAACCATCAACGATCGCGTAGATATCCTGTTTCTGGGAATAGTAACACACGATGGGCATGGTGTAGCCGTCCTCACGGATACTGTCATAGAGCAGTTTCATTTCCGGGGGCGCCACATTGTTAGGATTGTAGGTGTTTGGCACAATCTTCTCAAAGGGAACGGGGATTATATTATATACCGGGCTCTTAAATGTATTATCTGGCATTGATCATCTCTCCATATTTTCGTTTGATCTTATCAATTCGCTGCTGTTCCTTCTTTGTCTGACCAAATCCCATAAAGCGGCAGGTATGGTCGTTTTTTAAAATGCAGTAGCACATGCGCTTCCAGCTGGGAATGTCCCTGGTGGATCTGATGTCGTCCGTATCATCCGGAATGTCTCCCACAAAGACGATTCGTGCATTTTTCATTAAAGTATAATTGGATACGCCATTGCGGCGGATGTTGTATCCATGGTCGAGCAGATCCTGGATCACGTTCTCTTCCAGTCCCCCGCCGGTCTTATGCCAGAATTCGATGGAAGTCCGGAACTTCCTGACATAATTATTGCGCAGCCTTGCAGGCAGTGTGTCCAGCAGGAATTTGGTATAGGATTCCCAGGTATGCCCTTCGGGCAGAGAGATGCTGCGGTATCCCATGGCCTTGGTCCTGCCATAGATACAGCCGAAATTGGCGCCGCGCACACGCCCCACAAGTCTTGTCCAGATTTCCGGGTCAATCACTCGGTAGAGATTTAAGGAGTCCTTGGAATAGTCGTTAAAGGGGGAGGCCACGCGCATCTGGTTGATGGTAAGCCCTGCCTTATAGTACAAGTCATACAGGGCATTATAGTCATAGGCAAACCGATAGTTTGCCACCCATACATCCTGGTTTGTCCAGTCATAGAGCGGCGAGGCACACCATACGTCCTTAAACTGTTTGGAAATCCAACATTCTCCATTATATCCGTACTTCTTATTCACGATCCCGCTGTAGCGCTGTAAGGACTCATCTGCACGGATGCCCAGCAGACAGACGGTTTTCTGGTGATCGTGCTCTTCTTTATAGAACCGCCCGAACTGTTTGGCCAGGTCTTCCTGGGGCATCCGGTAGCGGTAGTGGTTAAAAGGTTTGTCTATGGTGATTACATAAGGGTAATCCGGCCTTTTGCGGACCCATATCTCTTCCTTCTTATCATCCCAGGGATACCAGTACATCTCATAACTGCTCAGGGCCGTTCTGGTGGCCATCGGCAGACAGACCCAGTAGAGATCACATTCTCCCTCCAATGCCCGGAAGGTTCTGGTGACATATTCCGTGGTCACACTGTACTGTGCCTCAAAGTCCTGGTGGAACACGCCGATTCTGCGGGCAGGATAATATTTTCGTTTAAAATCCAACAGCAGATTTAACAGCACGCCGCTGTCCTTGCCGCCGCTGAAGGAGACATAGATATTGGGGAACTCACGAAACAGATAGTGAAAGCGTTCCTGTAAGGCATCATAGACGTTCCTTTGTTCATATCCTTTGATCATCATATTGTATGCCTCCCCAAAGATGTGTGCCTACAGGTTTTACGTGTGTCAGAATAAAACTATTGTATCATATAATTTCCAGAATTTTACAATTTTCATGTTTTTTAAGAAAATATACAGGATATCGGGGTGCGGTTATACAAGATGGGAGCAGAGACTTGAAGGGTTGCTTCTTATCGCAAAAACATATAAAATAAAAGTATGAAAATAAATTTATCGTTCTTTTTAAAATTATCGTTTTTTCTGATGGGCCTGTGCACTGGTGTTCCTGTTTTCTGGGGCATCTATTATTATGGCTATGATAAGGATCTGATTGTGTATCCGGCAGGCGCGCAGGAAACAGGAGCAGAGGGACTGCTTTATGCATGGGATATGGAGAACCGGAAGTTTGTGGAGGAGCCGGTGTTATGAGTATTATGATGGATTCCACAATCTGCTCATGGAACTGTATTTTGATCCCCGGACAGGGCAGATAATGTGTCGGGATACAGGGAGACTTACGAGTATACGGATGAGGGCCGGCTTGTTTACCGGTATGGCTATATCACGCACGGTTCACTGGAATATTATTATATATATGAAGAAAGTGATATGGAACCGGCTTATTGTCTGGAATTGGACCATAACGGCGGACCGCCGGTGCTGGTTATTTATTCATAAAGAGGAATACAGATATGCAGTCAACTGATTTTTCCGGAGGAAAGGTCTGGCAGAATATTGTGGCACAGTCCATTCCGCTGATTTTAGCACAGCTGGTACAGCTTTTATATAATGTGGTAGACCGGATTTATATCGGACACCTGCCCGGTGCGGACAGTATGGCGCTGACCGGGATCGGCCTGGTGTTTCCGCTGACTACCCTGATTGCAGCCCTGACTTTTCTGTTCGGGACGGGCGGCGCTCCGCTTTTTTCCATTGCCAGAGGCGCCGGGCAAAAAGAGCGGGCGGGGAAGATACTGGGCAATACCTTTTCTCTCCTGCTTGGCACATCTGTGGTGATGTTTTTGTTCTGCTATCTGTTTCGCAGGCCGGTACTTTATCTGTTCGGTGCCAGTGATGCTTCTTATGTATATGCTGATGCGTACCTGAAGATTTACCTGTGGGGGACGCCGTTTACCATGCTGGCCACAGGGCTGAACGGATTTATCAATGCTCAGGGGTTCCCGCGGGTGGGGATGATGACTACCCTGTTGGGGGCTGCGCTGAATCTGGTACTGGATCCGGTGTTTATTTTCGTGTTTCATATGGGAGTTGGCGGTGCGGCGCTGGCTACGGTGCTCAGTCAGGCCGTTTCCTGCATCTGGGTGCTGCGGTTTCTGACAGGCCCCAAAGCATTGCTGCCCATGAGGAAGAATAATCTGCCGATTGATGGCAGACTGGCCAGGGAAATCATGGCCCTGGGCATGTCGGGCTTTATCATGCAGGGAACCAACTGTCTGGTGCAGGTGGTGTGCAATGCGACCCTGAAAATATATGGCGGGGATCTTTATGTGGGTGTGATGACGGTGATCAATTCTACCAGAGAGATTCTGGCGCTGCCGGTCAGTGGGATCACCAATGGCGCCCAACCCGTACTGGGGTATAATTATGGGGCAAAAGAATATGACAGGGTGCGTCAGGGGATTCGTTTTACTGCCGCACTGGGAATTGTATACACATTGCTGGCATGGCTTCTGGTAATCGTGAGTCCGCACCTGCTGTTGTCCATATTCACGGAGGATACGCTGATGATAGAGGCAGGGGCGGATGCCATGCGGCTGTACTTTTTCGGCTTTTTCTTTATGGCTTTTCAGTTTACAGGACAGTCGGCATTTACGTCGCTGGGCGACTCCCGCCATGCCATCTTTTTCTCCCTGCTTCGCAAGGCGGTGATCGTGGCGCCGTTGACGGTGCTTTTGCCGAAAATGGGGTTTGGTGTGGACGGGGTGTTCCTGGCAGAGCCAATTTCTAATGCCATCGGCGGACTGGCCTGCTTTGTGACCATGTATTTTACGCTTTACCGGAAGATGGCAGATGGAAAGAACGCGGGTTAAAAGGGGGTTATGGTATGAGGAACAGGTTAGGACAGTTTATCGTTTTGATGTGTGGATGTATCATAGCGGCAGTGATGGACTGTCAGGCTAAGTCGGGGCCGGACAGCGTAGAGGAACTGCTCACTTATGAGATCCGCTCGGAAGCGGGAAGAGAGTATGCGGTACTCACGGGGATCAGGGAAGAATATCGGGAGCGTTTTCCCAGATATCTGGGGAAAACCGCCGGCAAGACAAGCACAGTCCTGTTTCCCCTGCCGGATAAAATAAAGGATGTCTGGGTGGAGGAAATTGCGGCGGATGCTTTTCGGGATCTCACGGTGAAGCCGGCGAATATGCCCAAACATCTTAAGATTGTGGGTGACCGCGCCTTTTTGAATACGAAAATGCTTACACAGGAGATGGTGTTTCCGGCGCAAATAGAACAGATCGGAGAGGAAGCCTTTGCAAACTGCAGAATAAGCTGGGTAGAGTTTCCGGGAGAACAGGATCTGGTTATCGGCAAAAGAGCTTTCGCAGATAACGAGCTGCTGTGGGCGGTCTATCTGCCGGGTCCGTACTGTATGATCGGGGAGGAGGCTTTCGCGGGATGCAGGGAAGAATTTTATCTCGGTTATAAAAAACGGCCGGGACCCGGGCGTAATCCGACAGAGGAATATGCGCAGGCCAATGGACTGAAAGCCCTGTGGGTGCCTGTTATCGATAGCCTGGAGCCGGTGGTCAGATATCCTCAGGAACCGCTGGTTCTAAAGCCGGAAATCGGGAATTATTTCTATGGGGAAAACGGTGAGGGAGATAACCTGCTTTCCTGTGAAGAGGCGGACGATGCGCCGGATTATGGTTATAGTGCCTGGCATGCACCCTGTGGGGAAACGTGTGTAGGAGAGGGATATCTGGATATTACGGCCTCCTCGGAGCTGGCTTCTGCTGACGGCAGGTATGCTGCTGAGAATCTCCATGCGCTGTGCGGGAGAGAAAGTGCCTGGGCTGAGGGCGTGGAAGGAAACGGCATCGGCGAGAGTATCACCTATCATGACTGTAACGACTGGCATGTCCGCAATCGCTGGGATTATATCAAATATGAAGAGTGGTACCTGGAAAATGAAAATAAGATCAATCCTCTGGACGGCTATATCCGTTATACACAGATCTGTATTGTGAATGGTTATGCGAAAAACCGGAAGACCTGGGAGGAAAACGGGCGCGTCAAAACGCTGCTCATGTATGTGGAAGATAAGCCCTATGCGTACCTGGAACTGGAAGATACAATCAAACCGCAGTATTTTACCCTGCCCTGGGAAGATATCATGGTGGCGGAAAGAGGGGATATCACCTTCCGGTTCGTGATCGAGGATGTCTATCCGGGGACGACCTATGAGGATACCTGCCTGACCGGGCTTGTGATGGAGTTTACCGGACGGCATGGACACTAGCGGAAATCTGCTTTGCGCAGATCCACGGTCAGCGCCGGGCGGATGCCGAATCCCTCCAGACCGGCATTTTCCTGGCGTAACAGTTGGTCCGTGTAGCCGTTTCCCACAAGATAACATTTGCTGGAGGTTCCCTCTACGGGCTCACGCAGCCACCAGGAACATTCTTCGATATGAAAATCATTGTAATCCAACAGATACCAACCGCTTTCGTCCTGTTCCACCGCAGCCTGCGTGGGCAGGGCGAATTTGCTTATGCCGGCATCGTCGAACCACGATAGCTCCTCCAGGGATAGCAGATAGATTCGGTCAGTGGTGGTAACGGTGTCGGCGTCATATAAAGGATTGCTCTGCGTCGTGTTATCTACCGCAACAATCGCCGCCAGCTCTTCCTCTGTAAAACCATGCAGAAAGCCGGCTTCGTTCTGATAGCCGTTCTTCCGTTCCGCCATGGCGGTGGAGAGAGGAGCCTGATCGGCATACTTCACCACTTCATCGGCACTGTTGAGCCATGTGCGGATGTTGGAGGAACTCCAGATGTTATTGCCCCGCACCAGGATCTGGAGGGAGAAGTCTGTATCCGCCGCAGATTCTCTCGACCAGTAATCGGTGCCATCGTACCAGTTGTATTTGCCGCCCTCGGCAGCATCGTAGGCTTTCATGGTAAGTATATTTGCGGATATCAGGACAGCCTGACGGTTATCTTCGGACAGTCTCAGCACGCGCCACTCTATGGGTTCTCCCAGATAGGTACCGAAGGTGACGGTATCTCCTATAGCTATAGGAGATACGGACTGATTCTGAAAATGGCTTATGAGGACAAAAGCGCCGCCCAGAATCACACATAATACAGCCAGCAGGGTGACGGCCAGGGAGAGACGTTTCTTACGGATTGTATCTGTCGCGGAGAAATCTTTTGTGACATTCTGCGGCGAGACGGGATTTGTCTGCCCTGTGTTTGGGCCGGGAGCGTCTGTTGACCGGGGGATGCTGCCCGCAGTACCGTGTTTTAAATCTTCCACAAACCGGAGTACATCCACACAGTTCTCATCGCTCTGGGCGCTGATCCACTGGTGTGTCATCAGGTAATATTCCATGGATTTGGACAGCACAATTTCTTCTAATTTATAGACCAGAATGGGAATGGACTTGCTCACGGCCCGTTCCACTTCCCGAAGGACATGGGGAGAATGGTTGGCCTCCTCGGACATCAGTAAGATGATAGCCGCCGAATGGTCAATCCCGTCGATCAGTTCTTCGGCATAAGGATGCCCGGAGCGGATATCTCTCGGTGCGATAAAGCAGGGAGTTCCGTTTTGTTCCAGAATCCTACAGATTCTTGCGGCCTCTTCGGCGTTTTTGGAGGAATGGGATATAAATATCTGCATAAAAAGCTCCTGTTCTGTCATCTGATTCATTGCGTCCTATTCTATCATCGTAATCCTCTTTTTTCAATATTTCGATTTTTGTCGGGAGAAGTTGACATCCCGTTGGAAAAACGGTATAGTAAAATAGACTACAAACTATAGTCAACAATTGTCTGTAAAGGGGAGGACTGGGTAAAACATGGGAAATTTTATGGACATCTCCAAAGCGGAGCAGGAAGTGATGGAGAAGCTGTGGGATCAGGAGGACAGTATTAAACAGGCTCAGCTTCTTGCACTGTTTGAGGCGGATGGCAAGGAGTGGAAACGACAGACACTCAATACCTTTTTAAGCAGGCTCGAGGAAAAGGGCCTGGTGGAACGGAAGAACAGAATGGTGAAAGCCGTGTATACCAGAGAAGAGTATAACTACAGGCAGATGAAGGCAGCGATAGACCATATGTATGAGGGCCGGTTGAGCAAATTTATGGCGGCTTTTGTCAAGAAGAATACCATCAATGAGAGTGAAGCAAAAGAAGTGATCAGGATTCTGGAGGACAGCTGAAGGAGGAAAGATGGAATACTTACTGGTGATGTCGCTTTCGGGAAGCACAATGACGGGGATTTATCTGCTGTTGAGATATCTGTTCAAGGGAAAAATCAGCGCGAGGCTGTATTATCTGCTGGCTAAAGTGGCAGTTATATATTATTTGATTCCACTGCCCTTTTTGAAAGGCTGGTACAGGGAGGCGTTAAGCCTGCTTTTGCCTGGAAAACAGATGTCGGTGGTGCAGATACCGCTTACATGGACGAATTACGCTGTCCATGCAGACGATAAAACATACGTCAATGTTTATGCCGTTATACAGACAGTATTGGCGGTGGTGTGGATTCTGGCAGTCTGCATCCTGATGGGGAGAATGTTGATAGATTATGTGCGGACAAGCCGCTTGATTGTGGGATATGCGGGCAACGGCATGACGGACCAGGAGCAGTCATTTCTCGCTGGGATCAAAGAACAGTATGGCGTAAAACAGCGTGTGATTTTGTGCAGCGGGTATGCCGAGGCGCATACGATGACCTTTGGCGTTTTCAGACCGGTTATCATCTGTGACAGAAAAGTGGACAATCCGGACGCGAAATTGCTTGTCAGCCATGAGATGGTACATATCAAACGCAGGGATGTGCTCTGGAAGATACTCGTGCAGTTCGCGGCGATTCTGCACTGGTGGAATCCGATCATACAGGTTCTACAGTATGATTTCGAGCGGGTCTGCGAATTGTCCTGCGATGAAACTTCGGTGCAGGGAAAGACAAAAGAGGGGGTGAGAGAGTACCGGACTCTGTTGGTCAGGGAGGTCCTGTCGCAGGGAAAGGCAGAAAAGGCAGTATTGCGGTGGAAGGCCAGTTTTGGAAACAGACAAAACGAGATAAAGGAAAGGATGGACAATTTGATGACGAGAAAGAGATGGAACCGATTGACAGCAGGAATATTGGTGACGGTACTTGCGTTCGCCAACTCCATAACAGTGTTCGCCTACAGGGATGTGGTTCATAAAGAGATGCCGGAAGCTTCACAGGAGGCTATAGATGAAACTCTGGGTAATGATACAATCGTGTTTGCTCCCGATGTTCTTGACGAAACAGGTGATGCAGTTGTGCAGGATTTTGAATTGTTGGAAAAGATAGAGATTCAGTATGACAGGCAGTTTACGGATGAGGAGGGCAATGTTTATCCGATAGCAGAGGAGGAGCCCGCGGTAACATACAGGGGATGCAGCCATACATTTGTTTCGGGAACTTTGACAGAACATGGCAAAAAGTCAGACGGCGGCTGCGTGGTGAAAGAGTACCGGGCACAGAGATGCAGTAAATGCGGGTATATGATACAGGGTGAAGAAATTAATGTGATTACATATAAGGTATGTCCACACTGATGGTGTGAAACCGGAAACAGACCGGGAAATTCCGGGATATATAGATACGGTGGCTGAAGAAATTCAAAATGCATTTCCTGGGATTAAGGGATTTAACAGGCGTGGCCTATATCGTATGAAGAAATTTTATGAAACTTACGCAGATGATGAATTTGTGGCAACACTGTTGTCACAAATTCATCATCTGGCTATCATTTCAAAGGGAAAAACACCTGAAGAACGTCATTTTTATATAACTCTCTGTATAAAAGAGAATTATTCGGCACGGGAATTGTCCCGTCAGATAGACAGTGGATATTATGAACGATATATGTTGTCTAAGGAAAAACTGTTGCCTGATCAGATTAAGGGATTGAAAGATAATCCGTTTCTGGATTCTTATGTGATAGAATTTCTGGATTTGCCATCTAACTTCAAGGAGCCTGATTTAAGAAAAGGCCTGATCAGGAATATGAAACATTTTATTCTGGAGGTTGGCGGGGATTGCAGTGTCTTGTGGCGTTTGAACTGAAAGTTGGTAAATTTAAGCCAGAGTATATATCGAAAATGGATTTCTATCTGGAAGCTCTTGATCGTCAGAAGAAAAAGGAAAATGAGAATCCGAGTGGCGGAATGATATTATGTGCATCTAAAGATGATGAAGTGGTTGAGTATGCTATGAGCAGAACATTGTCTCCAATGATGGTTGCAGAGTATCAACTCCAATTGCCGGATAAGAACGTACTGCAGAAGAAATTGCAGGAATTGATTAATATGCCTTTATTGGAGGATGACGAGTAGGTACTGGTGTTTAGAAGGTGGCGTGAAGATATTTTTACGGCATAAAATGTCAAATAGCATTTAAACTATGTTGATAAAATGGTCAAAAACAAACAAGAAGATCGAAACAGGTACTTGATTGTGTTAAAGTACCTGTTTTGTTATGCAGAAAATTCAGGACTTCGGGACATAAGAAACAATGCCTGAAATCCGGTATATTGAATGGGTTGGTGAGAAAGTGGCTGATGGATGAAAATGGAAATATGAAGAAAGAGAAATGAAGATTAGTTACAAAATGTCTACTGCCAGTACACCAACCATGACAGGGATTCCGGTATACTGAATCAGATAGGATAAAAAGGGGGAAGAAGTATGTTTTGTAAACAATGCGGAGCGCAGATACCGGATGGGGCCAGATTTTGCCGGAATTGCGGGGCCAAGGCCGATGGTGATAATACGGCACCGATGCCATCGGTTCCTGGTGAGGCAAACCAGAGCAAAGGGAAAAAGTCCCAAAAGGGACTGGTGATTCTGGGAGCAATCATATTGTTTGTTATCATTGCTGTTATCATAGCCTTAAATTGGGAGGGAGAGATAGATTATGTCGGAACAGTAAAAGAGCATATGCCTTTTGAGAAATTGCCTTATACCTATGAGGAAGTCTTGAATCAATATATTATCTCTGCCGAATGGAAGGTGCGTGAGGAAGACGACGAGGTTCATTATGTTGATGTAGAAGGCAAGGTCAATGGAATAGAGGACAGTGAGCTGAAGGTAACGATTAAGGTGCAGATTGACCCGGAAGACTCCGGACATGCCAAGATAAAGCCGTATTCTGCCGCCGTAACTGATGATGGAGAGCGTGAAACGATAAAGGGTCAGGATACTGTTGATTTTCTATATGCCCTGTTTAGCATGTATGATGAGGGAGAGGAGGATTTATCCAGCCTTGCAGAGGACCCTGTATTACAGGGAGAAGACGATGATAAAGTGAATTTAACCGATGAGGATACAGATACCTCAGACATGGATGATAACACTGCCGACACGGGTATTTGTTTCTATGATATTCCGGCAGCAGAATGGTTTGCTTTCAGCAAAGAGGAGCTGATGCAGCAGCTGGGTGATGGTGCCGTTTTCAATGAATATGAGGGTGGCGGCAGCATTACTTACGGGGAGACAGATATTTACCTGCGGGAAGATGGAACCGTAAGCGGGATTTCAAGCTATGAACTTGAGAAACTCAGTGTAGACGGACAGTATTTCCATGCCGATAGTGATGACATGATCGAGGGTACGATTCTGGAACTGTTTGGGCCGGATTATGAAACAGAGGATAATTGGTTTTCCGGCGGATATATGAGTACCATATACAGATATCCGCAATACCTCATTTCCTTTGATTTCAGCAAATACGATGGAAGATGGAGTGTCTGGATTGGTAAGCCTTCCGATGAGGAGGAAGAGATTTTCGGTTATGAAGAGGAAGGCGATCCTTCTTCGGTATATATACCGGAACCCATAGAAAACTATTTGCGGCTCTCTGGGTCTTACAGCGGACTTACGGGGCAGTCGTCTTTAGGTATTGGTATTTATACATCCCAGGAAGAAGGGGAGATAGAAATTGGAACGGTAGGGTTATATACAGAAGATGAAGAATATTTTCTGGGCTACCTGATTCCGACAGCGGCAGGCGTTTACGAGGTCGTGACGGATACCGGGGAAGAGGTCATATTGATAGAAGTGGATTCTGATGACGCTGTGACATTGGATATGTATGTGGATGGAGATTATCTGGAGGAATATTGGATGACAGAACATTATCAGCCCTGATAAGAAATCAAAGGAAACAATGCAAAAGAGGAAGCGAGGTACACTGTGAATATAATACTGGGTTTTGCTGTTATCATTTTAACAATTATTAATTTCTGTATATACCATAAATATGTTACTACTTTTTATTTTGATATGCCGACCGGCTGTGTGACAGAACTTTGCTGGATAGGGCTTGGCACTATGATTGAAATGGCCATTGTCATACTGATTATAAAAAAGATCTTTAGCGTGATAGGTGCCTTCCTGGGTTTTGTGGGAAAATTAATTCTTATTGTGATTATAGCTGCTATTGTAATATTTGTCGTATGGAAGATAGTGCAGATCATACTGAGTAAATCAGGTAAGAACAAGGATGCCGGGACCGGGAGCACCGCAGATTTTACAAAGAAGGCACAGGATATGTTTACACGAAAGACTACGGATGCGAACATGAACATTTGTCCGGGATGCGGGAAACCTATTGGCAACGGCGTAAAATTCTGCCGGTTCTGTGGAAAACAGGTTGAAAATAACGGGTAAAATAACATGAACTCATAAAAATAATAATGTGTGGGGTAATAAGATGTTTTGTTGTAATTGTGGAAGCCAAATATCGGAAAATGCAAAATTCTGCCCAAAATGCGGTGCAAAAGTGGATAACGGAGAAGATATAGCATATCGGGAAAAGAAGGCAAAGGATGATTTCGGGCAATATATCAATAACCATGTCCGGATGACAACCAAATACCAATCGGCAGAGGAACTGCTAAACAGTAAAGTATCGCAGAAATATGTATGGGTATGTTTCGGGGTGCCGGCAATACTGCTGCTTATTTTATTGAGAGGTGCTCCATTTGGGGTAATTATATTTTTGATGGCTTTCATGTTCCTTCTGATTGCCTATCCGATAGCACTTCTGGTTGATATGATTCTCGGCGGGCGTGCCGGTGTTGGGGAAATCAGAACGAAAGTACATATTGATACGGATGAATTGATTCTCTTCCTAAATAATAACCTGAGTTACTTATCTCCCTATTTTCATGAATGGGGTTATATCAAGATGGTCGGTGCTGGTGCAGGCGGTATGCTGGTTGCAGATGTTTAGAATGAAATAATGAGTACAAGAATCGGTACAGAATTTGGGCATAGAAAAAGTTGTTTTGTGGAAATACGTACAGGCCCCGACAACAAATATCCTGATGCAGGTCAGATGGTATATTATTTTAGTACATCCATGAGGCTCTTCAAATGGTGGCCTGCCAAGTATAAATGTATGGTTAAAGCCGTTCCGATTCTACAGGCGGCAATGGAATATTATTTAAATGAACATTCCACTGCCGAATAAAACCACCATCACGCGCCGGTAACATCCGCTTCCTCCAGGACAGAGGTACAATGAGGACAGCGGGTGGCGTGAATGGATATTTTGCTCTTACAGAAGGGACACTCTTTTTCTGTTTCTTCTTTCACTTCCTCTTCTTCGTGCCTATGCTGGAGCTTATTGATCTGACGGATCAGCAGGAAAATGACAAAGCTGACAACGAGGAAGTTGACAACCTGTGTCAGGAAAGTACCATAGTTGATGGTGGCGGCATTTTCACCGCTTCCGAGGACGATTACCAGATTATCAAAATTAATCTTACCGGTAAAGATACTGAGTAACGGCATAAAGATGTCATTTACCAGAGAGCCCACAATTCCGGTAAAAGCACTTCCGATTATCATACCGACAGCAAGGTCGATCATATTTCCCTTTAATGCAAATGTTTTAAATTCTCCCCAAAATTTCTTCATGCCAGTGTTCACTCCAATCTTATGATTCGTTTGATCGTTGCTAAAATGATAGCATAGATTGGGGATGTTGTCATTATGGTAATTTTGCGGCGGATTCTTCGTCCTGGGCCGCCTTCTCAGAATCCCCCAGCGCAAGATACAACCTTGCGCGGTCCAGGTAGGCTTCAGCGTACTTCGGGTTTAACTGAATTGCCTTTGTGTAGGATTGGAGTGCCTGGTCATAGTTTTTTAAATTATGATAAACGATTCCGCGATTGTTATAAGCTTGCACATGAACAGAATTCAGTTCAAGGGTCTTATTGAAATCCATAAGCGCTTCTTCGTATTTATGCAGATCCAGATAGGCCAGTCCCCGGCAAAAGTGAGCCTGCGCATCGTCTGGCAGCAGACGGCTTGCCCGGTTTAAGTCGACGAAGGCTTCCTCATATTTTTTCTGACTAAGATGGGCAAATCCTCTTCCGGTATTTTGTTGTCTTCGTATGCCGTCAGTTTTTTATAAGCTTTTTCGTAGTTCTCAATCTGGCTGTTTGTCCGGGCGTTCAAATATTGTCCGGTCTCATGAACGCCGATTCTGTCAGGAAGCAGTGCGTTTCCGATAGCCAGCATGGTGGCGTCAAAGCCTGCTGTGCTGACAAAAAATCCTTTTTTCTCCTGAACCAGCGTCTGGATTTTATCATTGGGCAGTCCGTATTCTTCCATGTAACACCAATAGATACCGTTCTTCATCTGGAGATTTTTATCGGCAAGAAGCTCCACCAGACTGTCAAAGTTTGTTGTGATGACAAGATTGTCGCCCTGGTCTGAGGTCAGCATTAATGCCAGCGGATGGTAACCAAATCCCGGTTTTGCACCGGACATTAATTCTTCCAGAAAGTGGTAACCGCTTCGGTGATTGGGAAAGAAACGGAGCTTATAGATATCGAAATAGTATTCGCTGGAAAGAGGACTTCCGGAATGTCTGCATTTTCCCAGGCTTCTTCAATCTCGTGAAAATCATATATATTCCGACGGATTGCCCGCAGAGAGACGAACGTATGGGATGGACCGGGGATGCGAACATTTTTGCGGGGACGGCTTGTTTTCATATGGATAGCAGTGCATTTTTCAGACATTACACAAGAAGTATGAACCTGGAACAGGAGTTGATGAAGGGAATGGTGCCCTTCTTTGTGCCAAGACCAAAGGTTCCTGTCAGAGAGAATACGAATCCGTTCTATCTGGAAGGCGGCGCCTGTGTATGGGCTGATGCGGCGGCCATGATTCCCTGGACATTATATAGATATTATGGGGATGCAGCTTTGCTGAGAGAACAATATCCCATGATGAAATCCTGGACAGGGTATATACGTATGCGGTCGGGAGAAAATAAAGTGCCTTATCTGTGGCAGAACGACCATCAGCTGGGAGACTGGCTGGCTTTGGATAATGGGGATATTCAAAATCCGATTGGCAGGACAGTATCAGGAACTCGCCGGACGGATTAAAAAGGCGTTTACCGACTTTTATTTTACGGGGGAAGGCAGATTAAATCTGGAACTGACCCAGACGGCATGTGCGTTTTTGTTGTATCTGGAACTATACCCGGATGACGGCGCACAAGCAAATCTCAGGGAGGACTTGGAACGCCTGATCAGGGAAAATAACGGGCATTTGAATACAGGATTTATAGGAACCCCGGTGTTGTGCCCCGCATTATCGGAAAACGGGCGAAATTCCCTGGCGTATGACTTACTTTTGAATGAAGAGTATCCAGGATGGCTCTACGAAGTCAATCTCGGTGCAACGACAGTATGGGAACGGTGGAATTCCCTGGAGGGCAACGGTATGATAAGCGAAACCGGGATGAACAGTCTGAACCATTATGCCTATGGAAGCATAGCGGAATAGATGTATCGTTATGTCTGCGGTTTTCATCCGGATATGGGCCGGGAGATTATGATGACGATCAAACCAATGCCCGATCGGCGTTTCTCTTATGTGAGGGGAAGATGGGAATCTGTCTTTGGCACATATGTAAGTAATTGGAGCTATCATGAGGATGAAGTGGTCCACAGAGCAGGCGATGGATATGCTTGGAGTGAATGATAGCGACAGGGGGATATTACAGAAAAAATTATAAAGTTATTAGATATAGCTGATGTGGAAGACAAGGAGTATTCTGAATTGAAGGAATACTCCTTGTTTCGTCTGGTAAATATTTTCTAATATTTTGAAACCAAAAGACAATATCTGACGTCTAATGACCGTAAAACAAATGAAGGACGCTTGTATTTGTTTTACAATCATACGCGCGTAGGAGAAAGTTAATGAAAAGCACTGAAACAAAGTTTTGTGTAAAGAAGGCACAGAGGCATGATAAAGATGCATTTACCGAACTGATGCAGTTATATTTGAAGGATATGTATAGAACTGCCATTGCAATTCTAATGAATGAAGAAGATGCTGCGGATGCTCTTCAGGATACAATTCTCACTTGTTGGGAAAAGTTATATACACTTAAGAAACCAGAGTTCTTTAAGACATGGATGACAAGAATACTTATAAACCATTGCTATGATATCATAAGAGACAATGCAGTGTACAAGAATATAGAATCTTATGAGGAACCGTCAAAATGTGATGAGTATAATCTTGAATTGAAGGAGGCATATGCTTCTATAGACGAACGATATCGATTGCCTATGGAATTGTACTATAGTCAGGGATTCAAGATGAGAGAAATTGCGGAAATGTTGTCATTACCATTAAATACCATCAAGACGAGGATTTCAAGAGGAAGAAAACAACTGGAAAAGTATTATCGAGATTGTTAGGAGGATAGAAATGGCAAATAAAAAAACTATACTTTCTGAAGAAATAGAATTATCGGAAATTGTATTGAAAAAAACAAATCAGGCCTTTGAAATCATTAAGCAGGAGGATATTGTTTGTATGAAAAAAACACATACCAGAGGTAAAATGTTTAAAACGCAGGCTGCCGTTATTGCAGGTGTTTGCATATTAGCAATTAGCAGTATAAGTGCCGTTGCAGCAATTCATCATTATTGGGGGAGAGGCATGAACGGTAATATTCAGGCATCCGATGAGCAGCAGCAAGTGCTTACAGAAAAGAATATAGCAAAAGTGTACAGTGAAGAGCCGGATAGTTCGTCACTTGCCGTGATAAATAACGGTGTTACTATAGAGCCGGATACAGTTATAGTGGATGAAAGATTTGTATATATGGCATTTCGTATTTCCGGTTATAGCGCAGCGGATAGGATGGAGCCGGGATTTGATATGGTAAATGTGTATCTGGGAGATAATCCGGAAGATGAAAGCGCATGGGTTAATATGAGCGGAACCATGTATGATGGAATTATCCCTGATGAAAACGGTACACCGGTATATGAAGATGGAACAGCTATAGAAAGCTATGAAGATGGAAGTATTATCAGTCATTATACTGATGATGACGGAAATATGGAATACATTATTCAGGCAAGTGTTGTGGACGTGAATGATTCATTTCTTGGCAAGACAATGCACGTTGAATTCAAAAATTTGGGAATATTCCTAAAAGCATCGTTTATTTCTGCAGTGGATGGGGACTGGAATTTTGAAATAAACCTTTCTGATGTAAGTTCATCCCAAAATATTAAGGTAGGGAAGAAAGTGGAAGGAACGGGTTTCACGATGGAGGATATTAATATCTCACCGATTTCCGTGAATGTGAATTATTCGGTCAGCGCGGCTCCGGTGGAAAATGAAGATGATCTTGGTATTCCCGAAGTCAAGGGAGTCGTGTTAAAAGACGGAACAAGAATTCCATACTTAACGAATCCCGGCAGATTGGGATATACAGATAGCAGCAAGTCAAATGCGTATCAAATAGCAGGTTTTGCTCGAGTTGTTGATGTTGATGAGATAGCTGCGCTAATTGTTATGACATCGTATGAAAATGAAAAAGTTGAGACACTAGAGATACCGATTTCAAAATAAAATATAAATGTTTCCTGAATTGAAATATTATCTATATCGAATTCTTTTCATAAACACTGGGTTTGCAAATTTTTAATAAATTTGTTAGCACTCACCTCTTGACAGTGGAGGGTGGTTTCCGACTTGTTTCATAGTGTGCCGTAAGTGCCTAGTTTACGGGGCTTACGGCATATTCTACTATTTGTCTTGGTTCATCAAAAGTCGTCATTTTGTGGGAAAATGGTGTAGTAAATGGTGTACCGGATGAATGGCGTGAAGTTGCTTTGGGTGTAAGTGATTTTAGGTTCTGATTCATGCTTTTCATGTTGGGATTTCAGTAACAGGAAGCCGAGGGCTGAACTGTTACAGGTTTCAGAAAAATCAGATTGTGAGTCCTTGCACGATAGGACATAATAATAGTAACTGAATGATGAGATGGCAAAAGAAGAGACCGTCAATAAGGCGGTGATCAGGTGGCTGGAGAAGAAATATGGCAGGATAACAGGACTGTAGAGCAGATTGTTGACGGCATGAGTTTATTCGATGACGATCTGATGTCTATGGTGTTTGACGGCAATATAGAAGCAACGGAGCTTCTGTTAAAGATTATACTAAAAAAGGATGATATTCAGGTTATAAGCGTTGTAGGTCAGAGAGAATTGCAAAGTCCTGTGGTTGGCGGACGGGATATCCGCTTGGATATTCCGGCAAAGGACAGTACGGGAAAGCATTATAATGTTGAGGTACAGCAAAAGCCGGAGGGGCGCACATACGCCGCGCCAGATTTAATAGCAGTATGATGGATTCCCGGATGTTGAAAGCGGGGCAGGAGTTTTCGGAACTTCAGGATTCGTATATGGTGTTTATCACTCGGACGGATATCTTTAAGCATGGGATACCAATTTATACGATCAATCGTCATTTTGAGGAAACGAATGAGTTATTTGACGATGGTTCTCATATTGTGTATGTGAATGGAAACTATAAGGGAGACGATACGATTGGAAGATTGATGCATGACTTTGGCTGTAAGGAAGCGAGGGATATGTATTATCCGGAACTGGCTAAAGGGGTGCGGCATTTAAAGAAGAAGGAGGTCGGGAAAAGATGTGCGAAGCGGTTGAGAAGTATGCGAAGGACTATGCGGAAGAATATGCGGAAAATGCAAGACAGAATAGTCTTTTGGAGTCTATAAAGAATTTGATGGATTCCATGAAGTGGTCTGCAGAGCAGGCTATGGTGGCTATGAAGGTATCAGAGGCAGATAAGGCCATGCTTTTGAAGAAGCTATGAGAAGTTTATTTCAGTTACTTGTGTTAGCATGTAACCGTTGAATGAACAAACCATTCGATTCAGAAAGAAAAGGAGGGCTTACCATGCAGAAAAATATAACGATTCAGAACAGAATAATGAAACTGAAAATCAAAGGTATGTCACTCCGTGCGTTTTACAGATAGTCTTATTTTATTGTGCCTATAGAAAGATCTAATAATGATCTTGGAAATTTCTATTATTCCGCACTGTATAGATAGTGGAAGTGTGACACAGCACCTTGGGGTGCTTTTTTTGCGCCCATTTTTACAGAGAAAAGGAAAAGAAAGATTATGAAAACAGTAAAAGGCATTTACGCCGAGGGCAGTACGATCTGCATGATGCCGGACATCCATCCGTAAAGACGCTCACTACATGGCGGCGGCAACCATTTCATCGAACTGGATCAAGGTAATGACGGCAGCCTGTATCTTGTGGTGCATACCGGGAACAGGCATTTAGGGGAGGAAGTGGAAAGTGGTGGAGCAGTTTTGTGTGCCGCACAACTATCTGGATGACTCCGGCATACTCCGCAAAGGTTCTATCTCTGCAAAAAAGGGAGAACAGGTAGTCATTCCGGCAAATATGCGGGACGGGAGCATCTTAGGAATTGGAAAAGGCAATGCTGGTAAAGGAGACGAAGGCTTTCGTGGGAAACAGGGAAAGAGCCGGTCATATCAAGACCAAAGGCCGCGCAGACTATGTGACCCGGGTGGACACCGACATTCAGAACTTTCTGGCAAGAGAGCTGGGAAGTCGTTTCCCCGCCATCCAGTTTCTGGGGGAGGAGGTTTATCACGCCGGGAAAGGGAAAGGCAGCTTTCAAAATGGCAGTCCCATTCATGTCTCGGAGGCAGAAACCTTGAGCGAGACAATGATTGCGGTAGGCACTTCGCCCTATGACAGGGAATTGCCCTCACTCAGAGGCCCATGAGCGGGGCATCCGCATTGTTATGGATCTGGTGGTAAACCATACCTCCGACGAGCACCGCTGGTTCGTGGAGAGCCGGAAATCCAAGGACAATCCTTACCGGGATTACTATATCTGGCGCGGTGGTGGTGCGATAAGGGCATTGACGGCTTACGCATGGACGTGATCAGCATGATTTCCAAGACGCGGCTGACCCGGATTTCGTGTTCCATTTTTATAAGAAGCTGATTGCGCTGAGAAAGCAGAATCTTTGGGGACGCCATGCCTGATCTCCAACACGAATCACAGCTATGACGGGAAGGAAATCCGGCTGGGGGCTTATGAGGCGTTTGTGCTGCGGAAGGGATAGGGCGGCATCGGCGGTCAGATGCTGATAGACAAAATAAACGGATCTTCAATGCGGGGCAGTCATTTTTGGCTGCCCTTTTCTATGATATTTAAAGTCCTTTTGAAGTATTATGTCATAGTTTTAACATTTTCTATATTTTTCTGATATAACATTCCCGAAGAAATAAATAGTATCTAATTTAAGCTATTGTCTGATTCAAGGATAGGCGGGTTTAAAGTTTAGAAATAGAATAGCTATGATAGGAGGACGTCAGGTATGGAAACAATTCGTTTTCAAAACAATAATGGTGTTTTTCAGATGGAGCAGCCGGAGAATTACAGCTATCTGTACTTTCCGATTGCGGGAGAAAAGGGACTGAAAAGCTGTGTCACGCCGAATTTTGGAGGAGACAGCAAAATCAATCAGGAATCTTTTCTGTTAGAACCGGTAAGCTCGGAGAATCTGCACAACAACAGGTCTACAAGGAACTTTTGGTGCATCGTGGAGGGTGTCGGATGCTGGTCTGCCACAGGGGCGTCGGCGGAGGCGGAAGATAAGAAATTTACCGAAGAGCAGGATGAAAGT
Source organism: bacterium 0.1xD8-71 (assembly GCA_003612405.1). Classification (GTDB taxonomy): domain Bacteria; phylum Bacillota; class Clostridia; order Lachnospirales; family Lachnospiraceae; genus UBA3282. The sequence goes on along the minus strand of RAYR01000013.1, from coordinate 58,253 downwards.
ATATTGACGGCTGGCTTCATGTGGCAGACGGTGAAGAGAAGTTCAAAGAAATATAAGCTGGAGGCGGAGATCACCTCCTTTGCCGCGCTTAATGATAATGTGGAAGTTATGTGTGTGACGCTTCGCAATACGGCGGAGGCGGAACAGAAAATCACCCCTGTTGCGGCTGTTCCGATTTACGGAAGAAGCGCCGATAACATCAGAGATCACAGAAATGTTACCTCAATGCTGCACAGGATACATACGAAACAGTACGGTGTCACGGTAAAGCCGACCATGTCTTTTGACGAGAAAGGACATCGGAGGAACCATCTGACTTATTTTGCTGCGGGTGCGGAAGGGAGCGGTGCGAAACCGGCCGCCTTCTATCCGACGGTGGACTCCTTTATCGGGGAGGGAGGAACCTATACGCATCCGGAGGCGGTATACCGGGACAGAGAAGGCCTACCGGCGGGAATGGAGACCGCAGGAAAAGAGGCGGTGGGAGGCATCCGCTTTGGACAGATAACGCTGAAACCGGATGAAGCTGCGGAATATGTGATTGTTATGGGAATTGCCGGGCAGGAGGAGGAAGCGGATCGGCTTGTTTTAAGCTATAATTCCTCCGTCAAGGCAAGGAAGGAGCTTGAGCGGGTAAAAGAATACTGGCAAAAAAAGGTAAATGTCAGATACCATACCGGCGACGAGCGCTTTGACCTTTTCATGCGCTGGGTGAGTTTTCAGCCCTTTTTAAGGCGCATTTATGGATGCTCTTTTCTGCCTCATCACGATTACGGGAGAGGGGGAAGAGGATGGCGGGATCTGTGGCAGGACTGTCTGTCCCTTCTGTTGATGGATCCCGGAGATGTGCGCCGGATGATGGTCGACAATTATGGCGGGGTACGGATTGACGGAACCAATGCCACGATCATAGGAAGTAAACAGGGAGAATTTATTGCTGACAGGAACGGCATCAGTCGTGTCTGGATGGATCATGCTGTCTGGCCTTTTATGACAACGAAGCTATATCTTGATCAGACGGGCGATTTGGAAATTCTGCTGGAAAACGCGCCGTACTTTAAGGATGCACAGGCGGGACGGGGAACCGAAATCGATAATGACTGGAACGAGGCATACGGTATGCAGCAGAAAATGTCAGGCGGCGGCACATATACAGGGACTATTCTGGAGCATCTTCTGGTAGAGCATCTGTGCGCTTTCTACGAGGTGGGAGAACATAATGTAATGCGTCTGCGCGGCGCAGACTGGAACGATGCGCTGGATATGGCAGCGGAAAACGGCGAGAGCGTTGCGTTTACCTGCGCCTATGCTGGAAATTTAAAACAGCTTGTTGACTGCCTGAGGATTATGAGAGAGAGACTGTCCTGTACCGAAATTGAACTTTTGGAAGAAGCGGATGTTTTGCTGAAAGACGACAGGGAACTTTATGAGAGTATAGAAACGAAACAGGCAGTCTTGAAGGAATATACGGATCTGTGCAGACATGACATCAGCGGCAGAAAAATAAAGGTGTCAACCGACAGCCTGATCGATAATCTGACCCATAAGGCCGACTGGCTGATGGAGCATATCCGCAAGAAGGAATGGATTCGGGGAGAATCCGGGGAAGGCTGGTTTAACGGTTATTATGATGATCATAAGAATGTGGTTGAGGGCATTTTAGAAAACGGCGTTCGGATGATGCTGACTGGTCAGGTATTTGCCATTATGAGTGGAACGGCAGCGAATGACCAGATAAGTCAAATTTGTAAAAGCGCCGACCGTTATCTGTATGATGCGGCAATCGGCGGCTATCGTTTGAATACGGATTTTAAAGAGCTTAAGTTTGATATGGGAAGGATGTTTGGGTTTGCCTATGGAGAGAAGGAAAACGGAGCCGTATTTTCCCATATGACAGTGATGTATGCGAACGCTCTCTATAAGAGGGGATATGTAAGGGAAGGGCATAAGGCGCTTCAAACATTGGCTGATACGGCGCTTCGTTTTGACACGAGCAAAATTTATCCCGGCATTCCCGAATATTTCAACAGTGAGGGGCGGGGAATGTATCACTATCTTACAGGCGCTGCAAGCTGGTATATGATGACCATGATTACAGAAGTATTTGGAGTACGCGGGGAAACGGGCGATCTGGTGATCAGACCGAAGCTTTTGAAAAGTCAGTTTGATGAAAACGGAACGGCTTCCATCAGACTATACTTTGCGGGGAGAGAGTTTGAAGTTTCTTATAAAAATAGGGAAGGACTGGAGTACGGCGCTTATAAAATAGGCAGGGCGGCATGTGACGGAAAAGAGGTACACATTGTTGACGGCATACATGCGTTGATCGAGCGGACTTATGTGAAATCTATGGAGGAATGTCTGCATCGGATAGAAGTTGAGCTTGTTCCTGATGAAAGCGGCTACCAGGAAGTACGATAATAGTGGTCCCGATATTTTTTAGGAGTCACGCCGATCAGCTTTTTAAAGGTCTGGATAAAATGGCTCTGGGAAGAAAATGCCAGATAATTTGCAATGTCAACCATACTGTAATCGGAATACTTTAACAAATGCTGGGCCTTTTCAATTTTCGTTTCGCAAATGTAATCGCTGATGGAAATAGAGAGCTCTTTCTTAAAAAGCCGGGAGAGATAGCTGGGAGAGAGCGATGCATGTTCTGCGAGATCTTCCACCGTGATTCTGCGATTGATATGGCTGTATATATAGTCCATGCAGAGGACAATCGGTTTTGACAGGGCATTGCTTTTTTTCACCAGGAGCATTTTTCTGGTATAGTCGAGAACCATCTGGCTGTGGAGTTTTGAGACAGCCTCGATGGATGAGTAGGAATCCATTTTCAAAATATAGAAGTCGCTGAGGCGGAAGGCCTGTTCTAATTCCATACCGGCTTCTATACAGCGCCGCGTAATCATGGCAACTGTGACAACAAAATGATATTTTATATTGGTCAGAGAGTTTGTAGAGAGGATACCCATACCATCAGGGTTGGTAAAAATATTCTCTCTACAATTTTTTTGCACACGGTCTATATCGCCGGAAGTGACGGCCTGATAAAAAGAATACTCCTCTTCCAGCGGACGGTGGGAGACAGATTCCTCACTCTTTTGCAGTTCTGATTGAAACCATTCGTTTCGTAAATTCATATACGTTTTCCCTATTTTGCCTTTGTGATGTTTTGCAGCAGTGTTTATGGATGCTGCATTGTCAGGGCATGTTCTCAGAAGCGCAAAGCAATTCTTTAGCCCAGACTGTTGCGGCTGCGGTTATTATAGCATGAATCTGATATTTTTGTATATAGCATTGTATATCGGAATCCCATAATTGCCTATACTTGTGAAAAAAGTGACAGGAGGTTATGTATGAAGTTTGGCTATTTTGATGATACGCAACGGGAATATGTGATTGAGCGGCCGGATACGCCGGCACCTTGGGCAAACTATCTCGGTTCCCCGGAGTACGGCGCTGTCATTTCCAATAATGCCGGCGGGTACAGTTTTGCCAAATCCGGTGCAACCGGAAGGATTCTGCGCTATATTTTCAATCATTTTGATCAGCCGGGGCGTTACATTTATATCCGTGACAATGAAAGTAAAGATTATTGGTCCACTTCCTGGCAGCCGGTGGGAAAGGCGCTTACAGATTATAAAAGCGAGTGCCGCCACGGGACGGCATACACAAAAATGACGGCGGATTACGGAGGGATTCATTCCGAGGCGCTATATTATGTGCCGCTTGACAGGGCTTATGAAGTCTGGAATTTGCAGGTGACGAATCGATCCGGGATTACGAGAAATCTGACGATTACAGGATATGCGGAATTTACAAATGTCAATCATTATGAGCATGATCAGGTAAACCTGCAATATTCTCAGTTCATCACCAGAACTCTTTTTAACGGCAACCGGATCTGCCAGCGGATTCACGGAAATCTGGACACTCTTGAGGAAGGAGAGAACGTAGACGATAAGATTGTAATTGAGCGCTTTTTTGGTTTGGCAGGGGCAGAGGTTTCTTCGTACTGCGGAGACAGAGAAGCTTTTTTGGGAAGGTATCATGGATACAATAATCCTGTCGGTGTGGCGTCCGGGGATCTCGGAGGAGAACTCAATTACAATGAAAACGGCTGCGGAGCTCTTGCCGCCCGGATTGCTCTGGCGCCGGGAGAGACGAAACATATAGCATTTATTCTTGGCATGAAGAAAGACGCTGAGGCCGGAAAGATTTTGGAGCGTTATCAAAGGCCGGAGGAAACCTGTCGGAAGGAATGGGAGGAGCTGATTGCTTATTGGCATGAAAAACTTTCCCACTTTCAGGTCAAAACGCCAAGCCCGGAGTTTAATACCATGATCAATACATGGAATGCTTACAACTGTTTTATGACTTTTATCTGGTCGCGGGCGGCTTCCTTTACTTATTGCGGTCTTCGCAACGGGTACGGATACCGAGATACAGTGCAGGATATTCAGGGTGTGATCCATCTGGCGCCGGAGATGGCGGTGGAAAAAATCCGCTTTATGCTTTCCGCACAGGTGGATAACGGCGGCGGTCTGCCTCTTGTCAAATTTACCCACAGGGCAGGCGGGGAGGACACGCCGGACGATCCGTCTTATGTGCAGGCGACCGGGCATCCGGCATATCGTGCGGACGATGCATTATGGCTGTTCCCTACTGTCTATAAATACGTTTCCGAGACGGGAGATCTTTCGTTTGTCGATGAGGTGATCCCCTTTGCCAACAGGGATGAGGGGACAGTATATGAACATCTGAAGCGGGCGGTTGATTTTTCTGCAAGCCATTTGGGACCTCATGGTATGCCGGCAGGATTGTACGCGGATTGGAATGACTGCTTAAGGCTCGGCAAAGACGGGGAGTCTGTTTTTGTGGCGCTGCAGTTCTATCTTGCCATGTCAATTATGAAGCAGTTTGCGATCTATAAAGAGGATGGAGACTACATCGGGTATTTGGACGAAGAGCGGAAAAAGCTGGGCGCGGTTATACAGGATTTGTGCTGGAACGAGGACAGATTTATCCGCGGATTTACAGAAAAGGGAGAGGTCATCGGAAGGCGTTCGGATCCCGAAGCAAATATGTGGCTGAATCCTCAGAGCTGGGCGGTTATCAGCGGGTTCGCTTCGGAAGAACAGGCGGATGCGGCTCTGAATACGGTGTTCGAACGGCTGAATACGGAATATGGCGCGTTATTGATGGATCCGCCTTACCATAAACATGCTTTTGATGGTGCGCTTGCCGTGATTTACAATGCGGGAACCAAGGAGAATGCAGGTATTTTTTCGCAGTCACAGGGGTGGATCATCCTTGCAGAGGCGCTGAGGGGACATGGAGAGCGGGCTTTCACATACTTTATGGAAAACGCGCCGGCAGCTCAAAATGACCGGGCGCAGATCCGCAGATTGGAACCATATTGTTATGGACAGTTTACGGAAGGAAAGGACAGTCCGCATTTTGGACGATCTCATGTGCACTGGCTGACAGGAACCGCTTCCACGGTTATGGTGGGATGCGTGGAGGGAATATTGGGGATGCGCCCTGATTTCAAGGGACTTAAGATTGCACCCGCTGTTCCGAAGGAATGGGAATATTTTGAGATTGAGAAAGATTTCAGGGGAAACCATCTGCATATCGTGGTCAGGAATCCGGGACATGCCGAGTCAGGGTGTAAGAGGCTCACGGTCAACGGAAGAGAAATGAAAGGGAACTATATTCCGGAGGAGCTGCTGGAAAAACAGGCGGAAATTGAATTGCTTATGTCGTAAATGCAGATTGTGACATGAATATGATATTTTTACAACTATTTTTATATATGACTACAGCAAAAAAAGATATGGTATTGCTGTAAGAGAGACGGAAAGTTATATTTCCGGGATAAAACAATCATTTTAAAAGGAGGTATGATTTTTATGAAAAAGAAATTACTCAGTGTAGTACTTGCGTCCGCCATGCTGACAGGCACTTTGGCGGGATGCGGATCAGGCGCTTCCGGAACGGCTCCGGCTGATAATGGAGGCAGTGCTGATGCGGGAACGGAGGCAGCGGCCGGTGACGCAGCCAGTGACGATGCGCAGACAGAAGAAGGCAAAGTTATCAACATTTACAGCTTCAACGACGAGCTTCGTACACGCATTACGGCAGTTTATCCGGCAATAGAGAACACATCCGACGACGGTACGGTATCTACCTTAAATGACGGTACGGAAATTCACTGGATCATCAATCCGAATCAGGATGGTGTGTATCAGGATAAACTGGATGAAGCGCTGATGAATCAGGCAGGCGCAGCTGCTGACGACAAGGTTGACCTGTTTGCCGCTGAGATCGATTACATTGTGAAATATACGGATGCCGATGTAGATGCGGCGATGCCGCTCTCCGATCTGGGTATCAATCCGGATACAGATTTAGCAGATCAGTTTGCGTTTACCAAGACAGTTGCCTCTGACCAGAATGGTGTGCAGAGAGCTTCCACATGGCAGGCATGCCCCGGTGTTTTGGTATACCGCCGCGACATCGCAAAAGAAGTTTTTGGCACGGACGATCCGATTGAGATCGGTAAGAAGACGCAGGACTGGGATTCCATGAAGGCGGCAGCAGAGGAGCTCAAGGCAAACGGGTACTATGCATTCTCATGCTATGCCGACACATTCCGTACATACGGCAACAACATTGCAAGTCCCTGGGTAGAGAGCGGATCCACAACGATCAAGGTTGACCAGAAGATCATCGACTGGGTTAATGACTCTAAAGAATGGATGGACGCGGGTTATTTTGATCCCACAGTAAAGGGACAGTGGAACGCGGAGTGGTTTACCGCAATGAGCTCCAGCGCAAAGGTATTTGCTTATCTTTTCCCGGCATGGGGAATCGACACCCAGATGGTTCCTAACTGGGATGGTGAGGAAGGTTCCTGGGCAGTTACGAACGCGCCTCTGTCCTATAACTGGGGCGGAACCTATCTTCTTGCGGCAACCGGCACGGATAACCCGGGACATGTAAAGGATATCATCATGGCGCTGACAGGCGATAAGGAGAATCTGACAAGGGTTGCAAAGGAATATACTGAGTTCACGAATGCGCAGTCCGTTATGCAGGATGCAGCGGCTGGAGATGAGTTTGCATCTGCTTTCCTTGGCGGACAGAATCCGTACTCTTATTTTGCGGATAGTCTGGAGAGCATAAAGATGGCTCCGTTATCGTCTTATGATCAGGGGTGTGTTGAACTGATCCAGAATGCGTTTGGCGATTATTTACAGGGACAGATTGATTACGACACGGCGAAAACAAATTTCGAGACAGCGATCAAAGAGCGTTATCCTGAGATTACAGAAATTCAGTGGCCGTAATTTTTGAAACAATTGAGAATGCGGTGTAACCAGACACCGCATTCTCAATTTAGGAAAGGGGTGCTGTTCGTGCAGAAAAAACGTAAATTAGTCAATTACGCAAAATGGGGATATATTTTCATTCTTCCCTTTTTTGCATGCTTTTTCATTTTTTCGTTTATACCGCTGGTAGATACCATCCGATACAGCTTTTATGAATATTTTCGATCGGGGATCAAGGAAATCGGCCCTAATTTTATCGGGTTGAAAAACTATGCAAGCTTAATGCAGTCCGATATGTTGAAGTATGCGGGGAATACCCTGATTTTGTGGCTGATCGGTTTTATACCGCAGATTGCGATTGCATTATTGCTTGCTTCATGGTTTGTAGATGTGCGGATGAAGATTCGCTGCCAGCAGTTTTTTAAGGTAGTCATTTATCTGCCTAATCTGATCATGGCGTCCGCATTTGCCATGCTGTTCTTTACTTTGTTTTCAACCAAGGGTCCGGTCAATTCCATATTGATGTCGCTTGGAATAATAGGCGAGGCCATTGATTTTATGCGCACGGCTTTGGGAGTAAGGTCTTTAATCGGAATTATGAATTTCCTGATGTGGTTTGGTAATACGACAATTATGCTGATGGCCGCAATCATGGGTATCAGTCCTGATATTTTTGAGGCGTCGGAAATAGACGGCTGCAACAGTGTGCAGAGATTTTTCCGCATTACCCTTCCGCTGATTCGTCCGATTCTTGCTTATACATTGATTACATCTATTATCGGCGGTCTCCAGATGTTTGATGTGCCTCAGATTTTGACGAACGGGCAGGGAAATCCTGACCGCACATCCATGACACTGATTATGTTTCTCAACAGCCATTTGAGAAGCAAGAATTACGGCATGGCAGGCGCGTTATCGGTTTATCTGTTTATTGTAAGCGGTATTCTGTGTTTTATCGTTTATCGGATTACGAACGATGATGATCCGGACGGATCCAAAGCGGCAGCCAGAAAGAATAAGAGGGGAAGGAGATAAGATAATGAAATCAAAAGGATATAACTCGCTTCGTACTGTATTTGCACATGTGCTGTTGATTATTCTGTCTTTTTTGTGCCTGTTTTTCTTTTACATACTGATTATCAATGCGACGCATTCCCATGCGGAGCTGCAAAGAGGGTTTTATGCGCTTCCGGGAAGCAGCTTTTTAGAGAATTTTAACAACGTTGCGAATAACGGTGAATTTCCGATGATACGAGGTATTGTAAACAGCCTTATCGTGTCCGGCTGCTCGGCGGCAATCTGCATTTACTTTTCCGCATTGACGGCCTATGGATTGTATGCCTACGAGTTTAAGATGAAGAAGATTGCGTTTACCTTTATCATGGCGATCCTTGTCATGCCTACACAGGTTACGGCGATGGGGTTCCTGCGCCTGATCACAAAGATGGGGATGTATGATTCTCTTCTTCCGTTGATAATTCCATCGATTGCTTCACCGGCTGTATTTTACTTTATGTACAGTTATCTGGAGTCATCGCTTCCGCTTTCCCTGGTAGAGGCGGCGAGGATCGACGGTTCGCAGGAGTTTCGGACATTTAACCAGATTGTCCTTCCGATTATGAAACCGGCGATGGCCGTACAGGCAATTTTTACGTTTGTCGGTTCGTGGAATAATTACTTTGTTCCGGCTCTGGTGATACAGTCAAAAGATAAGATGACAGTGCCGATACTGATTGCCCTCCTTCGAGGTGCGGATTACATGAACCGCGACATGGGTAAGATATATATGATGATTCTGGTCGCAATCGTGCCGATCATTCTTATCTATCTGTTCCTTTCAAAATACATTATTGCCGGCGTGACACTTGGCGGTGTAAAAGGATAAGGGTATTGCTGTCTGGATTATGTCCTTAGAATTTCGGATTCACATCCGTTTTCGGGCAACCGTCCCGGTTGAGGAAAAGGAAATATGACAGGGTGACAGCAACAGCTTTGTAAATCAGGGGGAGAGTTTGTCAAGGGGGATTTCACCATCAGGATGAAATCCCCCAATAAACTGAAAATTATTAAGTTACGTCCAGGGTAAAATTTAACTGACTGTGAATGACAGACAGGGAGCTATTATCATTGGCAGCTCAAAGTATTTCTCACGGATGGAGAAGTACTGGTTGACGATTCAGCCAGTGAACGGGCTCTGAGAAATTTTACAATCAGGGCGCACTCTTAGTGTGTCAGCAATCCCGAATGATACAGTATCAACAGTCCTCTGTATGTTACATCGCAAAGTTTCCGGGTCCTGCTTCTCCAGTCTGTCTCCAGCTGTCCGCCACCATAGCATCCCATTCCTTTAAGCGCCTTTTCGACGTAGTTTGCACGGCATATTCCCTGCTCATCTATAGAATCATAAATAATATCAACCTCTTTTTTTAGCGGTGGAACAAGACTGTATAAACCACATCGGCACATATACTCTGTCAAATCCAGAAATACATAATGCTCTCCGCCGGTTTCTATACCCAGTTTCATGCCCTCCTTATAGGCACCACAACAGCCGGCCAAATGCCCGATATCTACACAATAGGCAGGTGAATAATTCAAGCCTGTGTCTTTCAGTAACTTATTAAAAGAATCCGCCAGCATTGCTATATTCTCACTGTTCCGCCAACTGTTTGTATGAGCCAAAATATCCAGATGATACCAACAGGGCCATTTTTCATAGTCGTTAAAAACGTATGCGATACCCTCGGGGTTGATTCGCTCGGGACGTCTCCTTCTTATTTTCACGATATCTGTCACCGATTTTATTTCAGTAACTCTTCTAAAAGATGCCAGCGCCGTGGTAATTTCTTTTGTAATATCAAAGGTGTCTTCATAACCAGCTCTTGCAACACAAGCAGCTTTAATGATGTCCGAGCCGGCGGCTGCGTATCTGTTGCAGTCAATATCGCCCTCGCCGAACAATTTCGGGGATATAATTTTGAATGCATCTATTGCATTCTTCAGAACAGGAGTATCTTTATACACCAGTTTTTCGCCAAGATATTTTACACCAACCTCTTGATTTTCATATGGTCCTGCATTTTTGTTAGACCCATGAAAACCATTGCCCAACCAACCGTTTTCTTTTTGGCATGTAATGATGCTTTGGATTATTTTCTCTTGCAAAATCCTATCTTGCAAATCTCTTTTTTCGTCTTCTGTGATATTTTTCAGAATATCGTTTTTAACATGATAAACAATCGAGGGATTCGCATGCTGCACTAAAAACGCTGATATCCTGTCAAGCATGCTGCTTTGATCACTATTGGAAGCTCGCCTTGCAGAATCCTTCATTTTCATACATGAAAGCTCTTTCATATTTTTCGCCATTCCTTTCCAAGGCACAAACAAATTGTGAAAGATTTTCAAATTCTTTCACTCTTTTTCCACCGGGTGATTACCATACCGCTTCAATCACGCACTTGCCTGCTCCTGCCGTTATGCTTTCAGGCAATATACATTTTTGCCATAATGTCGATTTGTCTTTGGATTTATTATACATCTATTTGCCGCTTTTTGTAATACATGTTATATTTTTGCTATGAGAATGTGTATGTACATCACCTCTGCCGTGCTGCTGATTGGAAGTCCTGCCAGTGAAGTGCCTGTTTTACGGGGCGGCATATTCTGCTATTTATCAGGGTTCATCAAAAGTCATCATTTTGTGGGAAAATGGTGTAGTAAATGGTGTACCGGATGAATGGCAGGATAGCAGGATCGTAGGGCAGAGAGAATTGCAAAGTCCTGTAGTTGGCGGACGGGATATCCGCTTGGATATTCTGGCAAAGGACAGTACGGGAAAGCAGTATAATGTGGAGGTACAGCAGAAACCGGAAGGGCACATATCAGACGGGCCAGATTCCATAGCAGCATGATGGATTCCCGGATGTTGAAAGCAGGGCAGGAGTTTTCGGAGCTTCAGGATTCATATATGGTGTTTATCACCCGGACGGATATCTTTAAGCGGGGGATTCCGATTTATATGATCAACCGGTATTTTGAGGAAACGAATGAGTTGTTTGACGATGGCTCTCATATTGTGTATGTGAATGGAAACTATAAGGGAGATGATACGGTTGGCAGATTGATGCATGACTTTGGCTGTAAAGAATCGAGGGATATGTATTATCCGGAACTGGCTAAAGGGGTAAAGCATTTTAAGGAAGAAGGAGGTCGGAAGAGGAGGTGCGAAGCGGTTGAGAAGTATGGGGATAGAAGAGCAGAAAATGCAAGACTGAATAGTCTGTTGGAGTCCATAAGAAATCTTATGGGAAATATGAAGCTAGGGGCAGAACAGGCAATGAATGTGCTTGGAGTGAATGACAGCGATAGGGAGATATTACAGAAAAGATTATAAAGTTATTAGGTATAATTGATGTGGGCGGCAAGGAGTGTTCTGTTTGAAAAGAATGATCCTTGCAAAATTTTAATAAATTAATTAGCACTCACCTCTTGACAGTGCTAATAATTCGTTGTATTGTGATAGCAGAACTAGAACAGAAAGGGGTGCAGGTTATGAATTTAACGAAATTTACCCAGAAATCCATACAGGCCGTGGAACAGTGTGAGAAACTGGCATACGAATACGGCAATCAGGAGATTGAGCAGGAACATTTACTTTACAGCCTGCTGACCATCGATGACAGTCTGATTTTAAAACTGATCGAAAAGATGGAAATACAGAAGGAATATTTTTTAAACCGCGTAGAGCAGGGGCTTAATAAGCGGACAAAGGTACAGGGCGGCCAGATTTATATTGGGCAGGACTTAAATAAGGCACTGATCAGCGCAGAGGATGAGGCGAAAGTACTCGGTGATGAGTATGTGTCGGTGGAGCATCTTTTCCTGGCCATGTTGAAGCATCCGAATAAGGAGATTAAAGAAATCTTCCGGGAGTTCGGTATCACCAGGGAACGCTTCTTGCAGGCACTGTCTACGGTGCGGGGCAATCAGCGGGTGACCTCGGATAATCCGGAGGCAACTTATGATACGCTGGAGAAATACGGGCAGGATCTGGTGGAAAAAGCCAGGAGTCAGAAGCTTGATCCGGTGATCGGCAGGGACAATGAGATTCGGAACGTGATTCGTATCCTGTCAAGAAAGACCAAGAATAATCCGGTGCTGATCGGAGAGCCGGGTGTGGGTAAGACTGCCGTGGCGGAGGGCCTGGCACAGCGTATTGTCAGAGGGGATGTGCCTGAGGGGCTTAAGGACAAGAAGATTTTTGCCTTGGATATGGGTGCCCTGGTGGCGGGCGCGAAGTATCGCGGTGAGTTTGAGGAACGTCTGAAAGCGGTGCTGGATGATGTGAAGAACAGTGACGGGCAGATTATTCTTTTTATTGATGAACTGCACACGATTGTGGGGGCGGGTAAGACAGACGGCGCCATGGATGCGGGCAATATGTTAAAGCCTATGCTTGCCAGGGGCGAACTGCACTGTATCGGCGCTACCACATTGGATGAATACCGGCAGTATATTGAGAAAGATGCCGCCCTGGAACGGCGTTTCCAGCCGGTGATGGTGGAAGAACCCACGGTGGAGGATACCATATCCATCCTGCGTGGCTTAAAGGAGCGTTATGAGGTCTTCCATGGTGTTAAAATCATGGACAATGCGCTGGTCAGTGCGGCAGTATTATCGAATCGCTATATTTCCGACAGGTTCCTGCCGGATAAGGCCATTGACCTGGTGGATGAGGCCTGCGCGCTGATTAAGACGGAACTGGATTCCATGCCTACAGAACTGGATGAACTGAAGCGTAAGGTGATGCAGCTGGAGATTGAGGAGACTGCCCTGAAAAAAGAGGATGATAACCTGAGCAGGGAACGCCTTACCAATTTACAACGGGAGCTGGCCGAGTGGAAAGAGGAACTGAAAAACCGCATGGCACAGTGGGAAAATGAGAAGGCTTCCGTGGAAAAACTCTCTAAGATCAGGGAGGAAATCGACGAAGTCAATAACCAGATTCAGATTGCCCAGCGTGACGGCGATTATGAGAAGGCGGCGGAATTAAGCTATGGTAAGCTTCCTGCTTTAAAACAGCAGTTGGAGATTGAGGAGGAACAGGTCAGCAGGAAGGATTTGTCTCTGGTACATGAGAGTGTATCCGATGAGGAGATTGCAAAGATTATTTCCCGCTGGACGGGCATACCGGTCTCGAAACTGACGGAAAGTGAGCGCAATAAGACATTGCATCTGGATGAGGAGCTGCATAAGCGGGTAATCGGGCAGGACGAAGGTGTGACCAAAGTGACGGAGGCAATCATCCGATCCAAGGCGGGCATCAAGGACCCTACCAAACCGATTGGATCCTTCCTTTTTCTGGGGCCCACAGGTGTGGGTAAAACAGAGCTTGCCAAGGCCCTGGCGGCTTCTCTGTTCGATGACGAGAACAATATGGTGCGTATCGACATGAGTGAATATATGGAGAAATACTCGGTTTCCAGGCTGATTGGGGCGCCTCCCGGATATGTGGGATATGAGGAGGGGGGACAATTGACCGAAGCAGTTAGAAGAAAACCCTACTCGGTAGTTTTGTTTGATGAGATTGAAAAAGCACATCCGGACGTATTCAATGTGCTGTTACAGGTCTTAGATGACGGGCGTATCACGGATTCCCAGGGCAGGACGGTGGACTTTAAGAATACCATTCTGATCATGACCTCCAATATTGGAGCCAATTATCTGTTGGATGGCATTGACTCTCAGGGGGCAATCACGCAGGAAGCGGAGAAGCTTGTAATGGAGGATCTGCGGAATCATTTCCGGCCGGAGTTTTTAAACAGGCTGGATGAGACCATTCTCTTTAAACCACTGACCAGAGACAACATCAGCGGTATTATCCGACTGATCATTGAGGATTTGAACAGACGGCTGGCCGACAGGGAATTACAGATTGCAATGACAGAGGATGCAGAGCGTTTTATTGTGGAGAACGCCTATGATCCTGTATATGGGGCCAGACCGCTGAAACGATATATCCAGAAATATGTGGAAACGCTGTCAGCGAAGCTGATTCTGGCGGATCAGGTAAAGTCCAAAGATGTGATTGAGATCAGGCTCAGCGGAGATCATCTGGAGGCAGTACGTAAAGACAGATAATTTGCAATGCATAATTTTATCCATAAAACACATGCTATTTCATTATGTCACACATAAAAATAGCATGTGTTTTTGAATGGAGAAAATAATGGATTCTGTTTGGACTAAGACGGCAAATCTGCCGCATTTTGAGGAACTGGAAGGAGATGTGACGACAGATGTACTGATTATCGGCGGCGGTATTACGGGCATTTTGTGTGCATATTTTATGAAAGAAAGAGGGATTGATTATCTGTTAGTGGAAGGACAGGAGATTTGTAACGGGGTAACGGGTAATACCACAGCTAAAATCACGGCCCAGCACGGACTGATTTATGCGAAGATGATTCGTCATGCGGGTCTGGAAAAAACCAGGCTGTATCTGGAAGCCAACCAGAGAGCGGTTATGAAATATGCAGAACTGGCGCAGCATTTTACCTGTGATTTTGCAGAAAAAAGCGCTTATGTCTATTCCCTGAATGACAGGAGGAAACTGGAACAGGAGGCGGAAAGTTACGGTCTGCTTGGGCTTACTGGTGAGATTGTGGAGACGCCGGAGCTTCCCTTTGCCACGGCCGGAGCGGTGGTAATGCGGGAGCAGGCACAGTTTCATCCCTTGAAATTCCTGGGCAAAATGGCGGCAGAGTTAAATATCAGAGAGCATACTTTTGTGACGCAGCTTATGCCCGGCAGGGCAGTTACAAAGCAGGGGACCATCACTTATCAACAGGTGATTTTTGCCACACATTATCCGATAGATAATAAACACGGATGTTATTTTTTGAAACTGTATCAACACCGTTCTTATGTAATTGCCCTGCAACAGGCACAGCGGATGGATGGTATGTACTTGGATGAAGACAGGAAGGGCCTGTCTTTTCGCAGTTATAATGACCTTCTTCTGGTGGGCGGAGGAAGTCACAGGACGGGTAAAAAGGGAGGTAACTGGCAGGAACTTCGTCAGTTTGTCAGACAGTATTATCCGGATGCCGTGGAAGAGTACTGGTGGGCCGCACAGGATTGTATGCCTCTGGATGAGAGATCTTATATAGGAAGGTATTCGCCTGCCATGCCGGGTTGTTACGTGGCAACCGGTTTTCAGAAATGGGGAATAACATCTGCTATGGTATCGGCAATGCTGTTGGCAGATCTGGTGCAGGGGATTGAGAATCCTTATGCGGCGGTGTTTGACCCGGGAAGGAGTATCTTTACAAAGCAGCTTTTGTGCAATGGGGCGGAGTCGGTTATCAACCTGCTGACTCCTACCAGACCGCGGTGTCCGCATCTGGGGTGTGCGCTGAAATGGAATCCGGTGGAACATTCCTGGGACTGTCCCTGTCATGGTTCTCGGTTTGGGGAGGAAGGAAAGCTTTTGGATAATCCGGCCAATGGAGATATGCGGCTTTAAGCAGGGGAGGGATGTTGTCTGCGGTACGTCTGCCGACTAGTCATATGGTTTTGTTTGTGGTATTTTATAAAGAGATGAGGAAACCTGTATAGGATAGAGTAATATTAGGAAAATCAGGATAAATAAAGTGTTAAATCATCATTTAGCGCTTGAAAACGTGATTTATAGGGGAAAAAGCAATAAAATGTGGATAAACTACAGGTGTATTTCTTGAGTTAAAATAAGATTAAATGTGTGGATAACATATAAATATGCCGAAGAAAGGAGAAAACATGAAATATCCTCGATTTTTGCAGCAAAATGGAACCATTGCCTTTGTGGCGCCATCCTTTGGGTGTGCCACACAACCTTATAAGGACGGCTTTTTAAATGCCCAGAAGAAATGGCAGGCGGAGGGATACCAGTTAAAGCTGGGGCCCAACTGTTATGTGGAGCAGGGGGTTGGTATCAGTAATACACCCAGGTTGTGCGGACAGGAGCTGACAGAATATTACTGTGATCCGGACAGTGACTGTATGATTTCCTGTGGCGGCGGGGAATTGATGTGCGAGATTTTGGACTATGTGGATTTTGACAGAATTGCCGGAGTCACCCCCAAGTGGTATATGGGATATTCAGATAACACCAATATGACTTTTCTTCTGGCAACGTTATGTGACACAGCTTCTGTTTATGGTCCTGGTGCGGCCGCCTTTGGTATGGAACCAAGGCATCAGGCCCTGGAAGATGCGATGGCGCTTTTGCGGGGAGAAAAGCTGGTCATGGACGGCTATGGGATGTGGGAGCGGGAATCCTTGAAGAGTGAAGAGAATCCCTTTGCCCCCTATCACCTGACGGAACCTTCCGTCATAAAATATTGGCTGCCTGATGGCAGGACAAATGTAGAGAGCCTGCGGGGGGCCGGAGAAGGCTCTTTCAATCCCCAGAAGGAAGCTGCAACAAAGATACAGATGTCCGGCAGGCTGTTAGGCGGCTGTGTGGACTGTCTGGTCAATTTGTTAGGTACTAAATATGATAAGGTATCGGCGTTTGTGGAACAATATAAAGACGATGGGATTTTGTGGTTCCTGGAAGCCTGTGATCTCAATCTTATGAGTATCCGCCGTGCCATGTGGCAGATGGAACATGCCGGATGGTTTCAGAACTGTAGGGGCTTTTTGATCGGAAGACCCTTAAACGGCATGGGAGCAGAGGAGTTTGGCATCGATCATTACCAGGCGTTTTGTGAAATGCTTTACCAGTATCACGTGCCGGTTCTCATGGATCTGGATATTGGACATCTGCCGCCGATGATGCCTCTTGTGTGCGGCAGTATGGCATATGTGACGAGTGATGGGAATCAGTATTCTGTAAAGATGGATTTTACATAAGGGTATGAAAGGGAGGAGATGATCATATGTTACCGAAAGATCCGGTGATGCTGCTTAGTTTTATCAACTTGAAATTGCGTGATTTTTATGCAGATCTTGAAACTCTGTGTGATGACCTGGATGCAGACCAATCTGAGATAGAGGAAAAACTGTCGAAAATTGATTATCATTACGATAAGGGGAAAAATCAATTTGTCTGAAAAAATAAAAATTACGATTGTTATGGATGACGAAAAACAGAATATCCATACAGATGAGAAATCAGAAAAATCTGTGACAGTGACACATGATTCATCCATGACGTTAATGTCAACTTTGCTGAAAAATAACCTGATCGAGAGTAGTTTATGTGGCGGTAGAGGAGATTGCGGCAGGTGTATGGTGCAGTTTATACAGGGGGCACCGATGCCAACACCGCTCGAAAGAGGGCGCTTAAATGCAGAGGAACTGCGGCAGGGGTTCAGACTGTCCTGTTTTGCCAGAATCAAAGACGATTGTGTCATCAGATTGGTATTTCCGAGAGAGCCAGAAATTGCTATTGTGACGGAAACGATAGATTTATCGGAAAATAATGACTCAATAAGTCAACCAAATAAATCATCAGTATTCAGAGAAGCAGATGTTACGCAATCTGATGTGGGAAATGGAGATATGATTTTTTATATCATAGCCGTTGATCTGGGAACCACCACCATCGCCATGCAGCTTCGCCGCATGGATACAGGAGAGATAGTGGATACTTATTGTGCAATGAATCCCCAGAGAAAATATGGTTCCGATGTTCTGTCAAGGATTCAGGCAGCCTGTGATGGACATGGCGAGATTCTCAGACGGTGTGTCTGGGAAGTGTTGGAACGCGGTGTGGCGCAGTTTGCAGATTCTGTGGGCAAGGCATCCATAAAGTGTATCTGCATTGCGGGAAATACTACGATGGAGCATCTTTTCATGGGACAGGATGTATCCTCTCTGGGCAGAAGTCCCTTTATACCGGTGGAGATTGGTTTGCAGAAATGTGAAGGACCCTCTGCCATACCCATTTATATAACACCTGGTATTAGTACTTTTGTAGGCGGTGATATTGTGGCAGGCATGTATGCGCTGAGTATGATGTCTGGGACAGGAGAAGAGCAGGTTTCAGGGAAGGGGCTTACAGAACGCAGGGGAGGCGTCCGGCTTCTGATAGATCTGGGAACTAACGGAGAGATGGCAATTACCGATGGGACAGACACGTTAGTGACTGCTACGGCGGCAGGCCCTGCCTTTGAGGGCGGAATGGAGAAAGCGGTGGTGGGAACGGACATGATAGCAGTCACGGCTTCCCTGCGAAGCAGAGGCGTCCTGGATGAGACAGGACTTCTTGCAGAGCCTTATTTTACACAGGGGGTCAGCATACATACACAAAAAGGCGATTTTATTCTTGTCAATCAGGATATCAGGGCATTACAGATGGCTAAGGCGGCTGTCCGGGCCGGGGTGGAAATCCTGTGGGAACAGATGGGACGTCCCGGCATACAGAGAGTGTATCTGGCGGGCGGTTTCGGGTATTATCTGGATGTGGAGGCGGCCTTTGCCATTGGGCTTTTGCCGGGACAGATGCGGGGCAGTGTGCAGGCAGTGGGAAATACCTCATTAGAGGGAGCTTTTCGTATAGGGAGAGATTTGTGCCAGGAAGTGACAGATAAGCACATGCTGGAGGGAAGTCTTTCTTCCATAAAGAGTATCAATCTGGCTAAACAGGAGAAGTTTGAAAGACTATATATGGGATATATGGATTTGTGCAGGAACTGA
The DNA here is from genome assembly GCA_003612405.1 of bacterium 0.1xD8-71. Lineage (GTDB taxonomy): Bacteria > Bacillota > Clostridia > Lachnospirales > Lachnospiraceae > UBA3282. Next base: position 39,225 of record RAYR01000013.1, on the reverse strand, counting down.
GAAGACTTCCTGTTGTATGTTTTTAAGTTTACGTTAAGCTTTTCATGCTTTTTCTTTAAACCAGGTATGCTATCCTAACGTCAACAAGGAAAATCAGGTTTCTGAAAACAAGGGTTTAAAGAATATGTTTGGAGGAATGTCAGATGATGTGGACAAGAAGAGAACTGAAAGAGAGAGCCAAGGCTGCTTTGCAGAGAAATTACTGGAAGATTGTCCTGGTATCGGCCCTGATGATATTAATGGGCGGCGGTGTGGGATTTACGGGCATCGGAAGTGGACACAGCGGATCCGGGTCACAGGAGGCTGAGGAGTTTGATGAGATAGAGTATAACGAGGATGACGGTGACTGGGAACAGGAAGTGTCCGGCAAAGAGCATAGTTTCATAGAGATAAATGAGAAAGAAGGCCAGATAATAGTCATGGAGAATCACAGTGTCTCCATGGTGGGTGCGGTCATAGCGGCAGTGATAGGGGTATCTGTTTTCCTGGTGATTTTTCTGGTGATCTTTGCGGTGATTTTTGCAGTGGATATTTTTCTGCTTAATCCTTTCAGCGTGGGTGTGGACCGCTTCATGTTAAAGAGTGTGGATGATACGGCGCAGGTGAAAGAGATCAGTTATGGGTTTGACCATTGCTATAAGAATATCGTGACAACCTTGTTCCATCGGGACTTACAGATTATTTTGTGGGGATTGTTGTTTGTCATACCGGGCATCTATAAGAAATATCAATATCGGATGGTATCTTATATCATGGCGGAGCATCCGGACATGGAGTACAGTAGGGCATTGCAGATGAGTACAGATATGATGAACGGGCATAAATGGAACGCTTTCGTATTGGATTTATCCTTTATTCTCTGGCATTTTCTTGGTACGATAACATGTGGTATTGCAGAGATATTTTATGTGCAGCCTTATCAGCAGTTGACCTGTGCGGCATTGTATCGCAGACTCAGTGGAGCGGAAATGAGGTAGAATATGGCTTATAAAATTCTGATAGCGGATGACGAGGCGGAGATTCGGGATGTGCTTCGTCTGTATCTGGAGAAGGATGGTTATGAAGTGATTGAGGCGGCGGATGGCATGGAAGCGCTGGAGGTCATGAAGCGTGACAAGCCGGATCTTGCAGTGCTGGATATTATGATGCCGGGAGTTGATGGATACCGGGTGTTACGAAACTTGCGGGAAACCAGTAACATACCTGTGATTATATTATCGGCCAGGAGCAGTGACTCAGACAAGATTCTGGGACTTGACCTGGGAGCGGATGATTATATTGTCAAGCCCTTTGTACCTTTGGAAGCAGTGGCAAGAGTCAATTCCAACATCCGCCGTTTCTATGCGCTGGGGGCAGGAAACAGTCAGGTGTCTGACGGCAGGGAGCTGTGTGCCGGGGAGTTAAAGCTCGATCTGGAATCTTGTCTGTTGTATCGGGGTGAGGAGCCAATTGAGCTGACCTCGGTAGAGTTTAAGATTATGAAGCTTTTTATGGAGAACCCAGGGAAGGTATTTACCAAACAGCAGTTATTTGAGCAGGGGTGGGGAGAGACCTATATGCTTTCGGATAATAATGTGATGGTATGTATTTCTAAATTAAGGGCCAAACTGGATCATGACGGCAGGGAATATATTACGACCCTTCGTGGTCTGGGCTATCGCCTGGAGAAAGATAACAGATGAAATGAAAGGCGCGGAACAGGGTGAGGGGAGACACATGAACAAAAAGGCTTTAAAATGGTATCTCATACAGAGATTTCTGATTATTATGCTGGCAATCTATGTCAGCGGGGAAATGATAAGTCTTCTTTATCGTCGTGTGCTGTTTCCCTTACTGGGGATGGTCCTGGACTATCAGCAGGTGCAGATTACGGGCAGCGGCAATATATTTGTATTTATAATACAGATGTTATTGTATTTTGTGGCAGAACTTCTTCCTCATGGCGCGGCGGAGTGGATACAGTATGGGCTTACGCGGGGGATGGGGGATGCTTTGCAGATTCATATCAACTCGCCTTTATACAGCGGACGCTGGGGGATTTTATTGAGAATCCTGCTGATAATGGTCTTTTTGTTCCTGCTCGGATTCAGCTTGCTGCCTTATGTGGCAGGAGCATTATGGTATTATAAAATAGTGACTGTTAAAGTCAATGAACTTCTGGAGGAAGAAAAAGAACACCAGCTTACCTATGAGCGCAAGCGGAATCTGCTCCTGTCGGACATTGCCCATGATATTAAAACGCCCATTACCACAATCTGCGGTTACAGCAAGGCATTGGCGGAAGGTATGGTGCAGGAGGAGAAGCAGCAGACATATCTGGATACAATTTATACAAAGTCTCTGCGGATGGATGAACTGGTAACTCTTTTATTTGAATATGTAAAGCTGGGAAGTGAGGGATATGTGCTGAACAGGCAGCCGGCTGATCTGGCGGAGCTTTTGCGGGAGAATGTGGCGGTTCTCTATGAGGAGTTTGAGGATAAAGAGATGGAACTGCTGCTGGATATTCCTGAACAGCCTGTTATGTATGAGATGGACAGGCTCCAGATGGGGCGTGTCATCAGTAATCTTTTGACCAATGCGCTGCGGTATGGCCGAGAGGGAGGAAGGGTGCTGGTGCGCCTGCAAGAGGAGGTCATCACAGTGGCGGATGACGGGGAGCAGATTGATCCGGAGTTTGCAGAACATATTTTTGAGCCTTTTGCAAGAGGGGACAAGGCGCGGACTACAAATGGAGGAACAGGTTTAGGGCTTGGAATTGCTTCCCAGATTGTCAAAATGCATGGCGGAAGGCTGGAATTGGATTGTCAGGCAGAAGAAGGATATACCAAAGCGTTTCGTATTTATGTATAAGGAAGATATGTGGCACAGGGGATGGATGTGAAAGGCAGGAACCAGAATTTGTCAAAGGGCAGGTGCATATATTAGTAGGGAAAAGATGGCCGGAGGTTTTGCCGACAATGGATGTAAAGGGCAGAATTACTGCGGGTACAATACTTTTGACCGGCGTGGTCGTGACAGGGATGTTCGGCATGATGATACATAAGGAAGAGCTGGAAGAAGCCAGTAGTTATATAACAGATGTTATATATAAAGAGGAAGAGTTAGAAGACAGTCCTAAGATAGCGCTTACTTTTGATGACGGCCCGCATCCTTATTATACGGAACAGCTTTTGGACGGGTTGAAAGAAAGGGGAGCAAAAGCTTCTTTTTTTGTGCTGGGGAAACAGGCACAGGAGTATCCCGACCTGATTAAAAGGATGCAGGAGGAAGGGCATCTGGTTGGAAATCATACCTATAGCCATATTCAGCTTGGGCAGAGTAACAGGGAGGCTTTCAAGGAAGAGCTGATTAAGACCAGTGAAGTGCTTACCGAGCTCACGGGAGAGGAGACGCAGTATGTGCGGCCGCCGTATGGAAGCTGGGATAAGAGTTTTGAAACGGAACTGATGATGTTTCCGGTGCTTTGGACAGTGGATCCTATGGACTGGTGCAGTGATGATGTGACCAGTATCGTGGGCAGAGTTACCAAGAAGTCCAGGGAAAATTCCATTATCCTCATGCATGACGAGTATAAGTCCAGTGTGACGGCAGCTCTTCAGATTGTTGACATTTTGCAGGAGCAGGGGTATGAATTTGTGACGGTGGATGAAATATTGTTTGATTAAGGGTAGAAGTTTTAGGAAAAATGAGGAAAACTATTGAATTTATGGCGGCGGATACAGTATAATGACAATGTGAAATTACATGACCACTTCCTGATTGAGAATTTCAGGAGGCGGTTTTTTTGTAAGGGCAGCAGAACTCAGGATGAGGGGATAACAGGAAACAGATAAAGGGAAACGGTACATGCAGAACACAGACAGGGCGGCTGAGCCGAAGAAAAAGAAGAAAAAAAGAACCATTGACAAGGCAAAAGTGGCTGAGAATAAGAAGAAAGCCAAGGCGAAAAAGGCCAGAATGAAGGAACGGCGCCGTAAGGAAAAGGAACGGGAGAAAAGCGGGAAATCCGAACTGCTTAAGAGTAAGAAGGTTAAGAGAGCGGATATTACCATCATAGAGCTTGGGGAAGACCAGGACGAGGAGTTGTTGGAAGCGGAATTTGAACAGCTTGAGATTGTGAACGTTTTGGAAGAGGCGGAAGCAGAAGCGGTGACAATGGACGTATCGGAGCCTGAAAGTGGTGCCGATGAGACATCGATTTCCGAAAAGGCTGCCGATAAGTCACCGATTTCCGAAAAGAATGTCAATGAGACATCGATTCCCGAAAAGAATGTCGGTGAGTCGAAAGAGGCAAAGAAGGAAAAAACCGGAAAAAACAGTAAAAACAGTAGAAAAAGAGATTCCCGGAAGCTGAGAAGGAAAGCGGGCATCTGTGCGGCCTGTGTTGTGGCTCTGGCGCTTGTAGGAACAGGTGTTACCTTTGGTGTGCGGCGTAATTTTGAGGAACTTGCGATGCAGAGTGCAGTGGTGGAAGCCATGGTACATACGGAGGCGGTAGAACTGGCCGCGTACAGCAAGGTGCAGCATCAGAAGGAAAGCCTGCGGAAAAATGCGGGCAAGAGCACATCCAAGGCGTTGGTGGACGCTGCACGCTATATGCTGGACGGGGTGAAGAACAGGCCAAGGCCGGTGGAGATTACAGAGGAAAATGCCCTTGATTTTGCTACCATAGAAAGCTGTCTGATCAATACGGAGACGGGAAAAGTGGATGTGAAGATGTCGGCCGAGGGGCTGGCAATCAGCGATGACGGTTACTATTATCTGTTTGAAGAAAAGACTTATGAAACGGAGCTGCCCGGAGAGGAATATATCATTGAGGAGCCGAAAGATGTTGATTTGACCTTTTCGGTCAATTTGAATTATAATTCGGCCGGTTCCAGGCTGTTTTCCAAGTTTGTGGTGGCAATCAAGAAAGACGGCAAGTTCATGGCGGTCAGCAGGCCGCGCTATATCACGAATCCGGAGGCCATAGCCAAGTACAGGCCTTCTTTTGGCAATACCAGGTCTAAGAAAGGGCTTTTGGTAGATCCCAACAAACTGCGGGGAACAGAGCTGGATGATCTGGGTGTCAAACATGCTGCTTATAATATTCCCATGAGTAAGATTCTGGGTGAGACGACGATGGCGGTCTACCCTACGATTTACTATACCTATAATGGCAAAACCTATGCTTTTAACGGACAGGCTATCTCAGAGTACGATTTTGTGTTCTCCACACTTTCCAGCAAAGGAATCACCACGACTGCCATTATCTTAAATGATATGGCGCCCGGACATACGCAGCTGATTCACCCGAAGGCCCGTTCCGGTAACAAGCGTTCTCTTTACTATGCTTTTAATGGAACGGACGAGGCCGGTACGGAATATATGGCGGCAATCGGCTCTTTCCTGGCAAACCGTTATTCCGGCACCGGACACGGTACGGTCATGAACTGGGTCATCAGCAATGAGATCAATGCCAGAAGCGAGTGGAATTATATCGAGTATATGGATACGGAAAGCTATGTGGAGGAATTTGCCAAACCGTTCCGTGTTTTCTATAATGCCATTGTCAGTGTGAACGGTAATGCCAGAGTGTATATTTCCCTGGACCAGCAGTGGGGAAAGAGTCTGTATTCCAGTAATGGGTATGGCTCCAAAGAAATTCTGGATGAATTTAACAAAAATATCAAAGCCTGCGGCAATATTGACTGGGGGCTTGCACAGCATCCCTACAATTACCCGCTGACCAGTGCCAAGGCGTGGAGTCTTAGCAGCAAGGCGGCTTCCTATGTGACGGAGTCGGAGAACACGCCGGTGCTCACCATCAAAAATATCCATGTGCTCACCAATTATCTGCAAAAACCGGAAATGCTCACGGAGGATGGCGAAGTGCGGCATCTGATTTTAAGTGAGATGGGTTATACGTCCACGGCAGGACAGGAATTACAGTCGGCATCTTTTGCCTATGCCTATAAGATTATCGAGGCCAATCAGTATATTGACAGTGTGCTGCTGTCCAGGCAGACGGATGCGTCTGTGGAGGTGCAGCAGGGGCTTGCCCTGGGAATCAATGGACCGGACGGGTCACCGAAGTCGCTCTATACGGTCTATAAATACATAGACACGCCGGAGTGTGCACAATATACGGATTATCTGCTGCCTGTCATCGGCATATCCAGCTGGAACGAGGTGATCAGACAGCGCTGAGGCTCAGAATAATTTGGAAACCAGATATTGATAGATATCCTGATTGTTCTTCTGCCAGTTGGCGCAGATGGCAGAAGCGGTATCTTCATCAGGGACGGACAGGGTGATTTCCACCACGGTTACGTCCTTTTCCTTTGCCATAAGGCGGGCTTCATATTCGCCGGAAGTGGACTTGTAATAGTCAGCCAGAATCGAAACCTCATTGCGCATCTCCATTTCATTGTTGGTGAAAAAGGCAGAGACATCTTCCTTGATGGAGTCACTGATACGGTTGCCGAAAAAGGATAAGGTGGAGCGCCCTTCATCGGTGATTTCCAGATAGGTACGGTTGCGGTGGGACTTCGCCACAATCAGCTCCGTGTCGATCAGTTCGGCAATGATTTGTTGCAGGGTAAGAAAATTGGTGTATTCCCGTTCCAGGATAAAGTCGCCCACCTGTGCCTTTGTCAGAGGGAAGGTGACGCGGTCCAGCATATAGAGAACAATCAGTTTATAGAGTGTCAGTGGGTCATGTGTCATAGTGTGTGCCTTTCATAGTGTGAACCCTGTCTGGTATCTTGCAGTTTCATGGTATGGTGCAGGGTGTTAAGTACATGCCGCTTGTCCAGACTCCACAGGGGAGCCAGCAGGAGATCCCGGGGCCCGTCACCGGTGAGTCTGTGGACTACGATTTCGGGAGACAGGTGTTCCAGGCAGCGGATGAGCAGTGACAGATAATCTTCTTCTGAGAGGGGAAGATAGTCTCCTCGTTCATACAGGGGAGCTAAATCGGTACCCTTTAAAATGTGTAACAATTGTAATTTAATTCCCCAGGTACCAATGGCGTTCAGGTGGGCAATTGTCTGTAACACCTGTTTGGGTGTTTCACCGGGAAGTCCAAGAATCACATGCGTGATAACGGGAATACCGGCTTCCTGTAATTTGACGACACATTTGTCATATACTTCCAGAGAATAACCACGCCTGATGAAACGGGCAGTTTCTTCATGGATGGTCTGTAGTCCCAGTTCTATCCAGACAAACTTGTCGGGAAATTTGCCCTTTATATTGACTAATAAAGTCAAAACATTTTGCGGTATACAATCGGGTCTGGTGGCAATAGAGATGCCGGCTGCCGATGGCTCCTGTAAGGCTTCTTCATAAATTGTGCGAAGATAATCCGGGTCTCCATAAGTGTTGGTGTAGGCCTGAAAGTAAGCGATGTACCGCCGGCCGGTTTCCTTGGAATGAAAAAGTGCCCTGCCGGCGTTTAACTGTGCACCGATGGAAGGGTACCGCTGCCTGTCCACCGCGAAGTCGCCGCTTCCGCCGGCGCTACAGAAAATACAGCCGTTATTTCCCAGTGTGCCGTCCCGGTTGGGACAGGTAAGTCCGGCGTTTAAAGCAATTTTATACAGTTTTTCTCCGTAGGTATTCTTACAGTAGGCATCCAGGGAGTAGTAGGGCTTGCCGTGCCAGTTTATATCATTCATAATTCGCGCTTATCCGAGATCTGCTCGATTGATTATCTAATGTGTGCTTTGACTGCGGCGGCTACAACCTCTGCCACCTGGGGGTCAAAGGCTTCCGGCATGATATTGTCTTCATTTAACTGATTTTCAGGTACAAGACCTGCAATGGCAAGGGCGGCAGCAAGTTTCATTTCCTCTGTAATCTGCACGGCCCGTCCTTCCAGGGCGCCCTTGAAGATACCGGGGAAAGCCACCACATTGTTGACCTGGTTGGGGAAGTCCGAACGGCCTGTCCCAACCACACGGGCACCGGCGGCTTTGGCCAGATCCGGCATAATCTCCGGTACGGGATTGGCCATGGCAAAGAGAATGGAGTCTTTGTTCATGGAAGATACCATATCGGGTGTTACGATATTCGGAGCGGAGACGCCCACAAAGATATCGGCACCTTTCAGGGCATCTGCCAGAGTACCGGTTTCATTGTTCGGGTTTGTGACCTCCGTCATTTTCTGCTGCATCCAGTTAAGACCTTTCGTATCTTTGCCGACAATTCCCACTTTATCACAGAGAATGACATTGTGGAAACCGTAAGTCAGCAGGAGTTTCGTAATAGCCACACCGGCACTGCCGGCACCGTTTACGACCACCTTGCAGTCTTCTTTCTTTTTGTTTACCACCTTTAAGGCATTGATGATACCGGCCAGCACAACAATGGCGGTGCCATGCTGATCATCATGAAAGACAGGGATATCCAGTATTTCCTTAAGCCGTTCTTCAATCTCAAAACAGCGGGGAGCGCTGATATCTTCCAGATTGATGCCGCCAAACCCGGGTGCCAGATAGGTGACAGCCTTGATGATCTCTTCGGTATCCTGAGTATCCAGGCAGATGGGCACTGCGTTGACACCGCCGAATTCCTTGAACAGTACAGCCTTGCCTTCCATGACAGGCATAGCGGCATAGGGGCCGATATTGCCCAGTCCAAGAACGGCGCTGCCGTCCGATACCACAGCTACGGTGTTGGATTTCCAGGTATAGGTATAGGCCGCTTCCCGATCGGCAGCGATAACCTTACAGGGTTCTGCCACGCCGGGTGTGTAGGCAAGGGACAGGTCCTCGCGGCTTTTGACGGGTGTCTTGGAGAAGGTCTCAAGCTTGCCCTGCCATTGTTTGTGCAGTTCCAGTGCTTTTTCATTGGTTGTCATGGGAATACCTCATTTCTTTCTTAACTTTCATGTGTCGTAATCCTGTTGCCAGGTTAGAATCTTATTCTTTCTGTTTTATATTATAGTATTTGGAAGGGGCTTGCAACTTTTTATGAAAAATGACTTTCTATTTTTAACGATATGGTGTATAATAACTTCGTACGTAAAATATAAGTACATAAAAATCTTTTTCTAAGGCATATCAGGTACAAAAATCCCAGGACGAAAGATTGATATAGAGAAGCGTAAAAAGACAGAGAGTGAATGATAAAGAATACGGGAGGAATTTATGAGAGAAAAGTATGAGTCGTTGGCATTGGCAGATCTGAAGGAGATCGCAAAGGCAAGAGGGATTAAAGGAACCTCTACCATGAAAAAAGCCCAGATTGTGGAAGCGATGCTTGCGGAGGATGAGAAAGATAAGGCGGCGGGCAAGGAAGTGGCCGTGAAATCCATTGTGCCGCCCAACACGCCGGTCAAGAAGATCGAGGCTGCCATGGCAGGGGAGGAAGACAAATACCCTACGGAGCTTGACAGCGGAGTGACAGCCAGTGGTATTTTAGAGGTGATGAGCGACGGATTCGGATTCATCCGCTGTGAGAACTATCTGCCGGGGGAGAACGACGTCTATGTGGCGCCCAGCCAGATTCGCCGCTTTGGTTTAAAAACAGGTGATATTTTAGAGGGCAATACCAGGATTAAGACACAGAATGAGAAGTTCAGTGCTTTGCTGTACGTGAAATCCATTAACGGGTATTCCCCGGATGTGGCTATGCGGCGTGTGAATTTTGAGGATATGACGCCTATCTTTCCCAATGAGAGACTGAAGCTGGAAACACCGGGCGCATCTTTGGCCATGCGGATTATGGATCTGATCAGTCCGGTGGGTAAAGGACAGAGAGGTATGATTGTATCTCCGCCTAAGGCAGGTAAGACTACTTTATTAAAAGAGGTGGCCAAGTCCATTACCAGGACGGCACCGGATTCGCACCTGATCATTCTTCTGATTGACGAGCGTCCTGAGGAAGTGACGGATATCAAGGAGGCGATTGAGGGGCCTAATGTGGAGGTGATCTACTCTACTTTTGATGAATTGCCGGAACATCATAAGCGGGTATCCGAGATGGTGATTGAGCGTGCAAAGCGTCTGGTAGAGCATAAGAAGGATGTGGTCATTCTGTTAGACAGCATTACCCGTCTGACAAGAGCCTATAACCTGGTAGTTCCCCCCAGTGGACGGACACTTTCCGGCGGTCTTGACCCGGCAGCCCTGCATATGCCGAAACGTTTCTTCGGTGCGGCCCGCAATATGAGAGAGGGCGGCAGCCTGACAATTCTGGCAACGGCGCTGGTGGAGACAGGCAGTAAGATGGACGATGTGGTATATGAGGAGTTTAAAGGCACCGGCAACATGGAAATGGTGCTTGACCGTAAGCTTTCCGAAAAGAGAGTTTTTCCGGCCATTGATATTCCCAAGTCCAGTACCAGAAGAGAGGATCTGCTCCTGACGCCGGATGAACTGGAAGCAATCAATATCATCCGCAAGGCATTAAACGGTATGAAAGCAGATGAGGCTGTGGAGCGGATACTGGATATGTTCTCCAAGACCAGAAACAATTTTGAGTTTGTCAACATGGTCAAAAAGATGAAGTTTATCTAAATAGACAGCGAATTAGCTAATATTATCAAAAAAGGGCTTGCATACCCGAAAATCCTATGCTACAATGTAAAAGCTGTCGGTCTATGACAGGTATCTATTTACTTTTGAGTTTAGAAGAGGTGAAAGAGATGAGAGAGGGAATCCATCCTGAATATTATCAGGCAACAGTAACGTGTAACTGCGGTAACACATTTGTAACAGGTTCCACCAAACCTGAGATTCACGTTGAAGTCTGTTCCAAGTGTCATTCGTTTTACACTGGTCAGCAGAAAGCGGCGCAGGCTCGTGGACGTATTGATAAGTTCAATCGGAAATACGGTGTGGAAAGCAAATAAGCGGGATTTACAAAAAAGGTTGAGTTTATCTCAACCTTTTCTAAGTTATAGCGTGAGAATACCTGAAAAGTGGCGTTCTCCGCACAGATTTGAGATTCCGCGATGCAAAGTCACGGCGGTTGGCATGAAAAGGAATAAAACATGGGAAGAAAGAAAAAAAATATGAAATACTCCGGGATCGGCGGTCAGGCTGTCTTAGAGGGTATTATGATGAAGAATAAGGAGCAGTATGCCGTGGCGGTCAGGAAGCCGGACGGAGAGATAGAAGTGGAAGTGGAGCATTACTATGGCATCATTCATGGCAGTAAGCTGATGAATGTGCCCTTTGTAAGGGGAGTGTTCCAGTTTATCGATTCTCTGGTGCTGGGGATGCGGAGCCTGAACTTCTCGGCATCTTTCTATGAAGATGAAGATGCCAAAGAAACCATTGCGGACAAGGCGTTTAATAAGATATTCAAGGATAAGGCAGAGAAAGTGTTCAGTGCGATTGTCATGTTATTTTCACTGATGCTGGCAATCGGCATCTTTATGGTACTGCCTTACTATGTAACGTCCCTGTTTGAGGAATATATCAGAAGCGCTTCTTTTATGGCGATTATAGAAGGGGCTCTGCGCATCCTGATCTTTGTGGGATATGTGCTTGCCATCTCCCTGATGAAGGATATCCGGCGGGTCTATATGTATCACGGTGCGGAGCATAAATGTATCAACTGTATCGAGAAGGGATGCCCATTGACGGTAAGGGAAGTGATGAGAAGCTCCAAACAGCACAGACGCTGCGGCACTAGCTTTTTGCTGTTTGTCATGTTTGTCAGTGTTATTTTATTTTTCTTTATCCGGGTGGAAAATCCGGTATACCGCGTGCTGATCCGTGTGGCACTGATTCCGGTAATTGCGGGAATTTCCTATGAGATCATAAGGCTGGCGGGTAAGAGCAATAATATCCTTGTGCGGATCATCTCTGCACCGGGTATGTGGCTTCAGAGGCTGACCACCAGGGAACCGGATGAGAGTATGGTGGAGGTGGCCATTGCAGCCGTGGAGGCTGTCTTCGACTGGAAGGCTTATCTGTATGACACGTTCGGGTATGAGGTGGATGATTCCTGGACGGAGGAGAGGGCGGAAGAGTAGAGAGCGTAGTATTATATTTTTCTTGTAAATGGGGATTTGAGTTTGGGAGATTGAATAGTGTATCGGATATATCAAGAAGTGTATCGGGAAGGTGAAGCGAAGCTCATACAGGCGGGGATTGATGAGGCGGCGCTGGATGCGAGGCTTCTTTTGGAGTATGTCTGCGGGACGGACCGGAATACCTTGCTTGCCCATGGTGACAGGGAAGTTACAGAGAAAGAATACGGGTGTTATTGCGATTTGATAGTAAAGAGAGCGGGACATATTCCTTTACAGCATCTGACCGGAGAACAGGAATTTATGGGGTTGACTTTTGTGGTCAATAATAAAGTCCTGGTGCCGAGACAGGATACCGAGGTATTGGTGGAAGAGGCGCTTAGGCATCTGCATGACGGGATTCGGATACTGGATATGTGTACCGGTTCCGGGTGTATTCTTCTCAGTCTGTTACAGTATTCTAATGATTGTACGGGTACGGGTGTGGATTTGTCACCGGAGGCCCTTAAGACGGCCGAAGCAAATTACCGCAGACTGCGGGAACAAAGGCCGGAAATGGAGGCCTGTTTTATAGAGAGCGACCTGTTTGCGGGATTGCACAACGGGGAACAGTATGAGATGATTGTTTCCAATCCGCCTTATATAAGAACAGATGTTATTGATACGCTGATGCCGGAGGTGCGGGAACATGAACCATGGATGGCGCTTGACGGCAGAGAGGATGGATTATACTTTTACAGGGAAATTACGCGCCGGGCCGGTGAGTATCTGACCCGCGGCGGTATGTTGTTTTATGAGATCGGTTACGATCAGGCAAAGGATGTGTGTAAGATTATGGAAAACGAAGGATTCCGGGAGATAGAAGTTGTAAAGGACTTTGCCGGGCTTGATCGGGTGGTGTATGGGAACTGGTTCGGTTAGCGGCATTGACAGACTGTTTTGTGCATAAGGATGAATGATAGAATAGCTGTGTGACAGCCGGAGGTAGTTATGTTTGATAAATTAGAAGATCTGCTCAGAAAATTTGAGGAGATTATGAATGAGTTGAGTGAGCCTACAGTGGCTGACAATCAGGACCGTTTTCGGGCATTGATGAAAGAACAGAGCGATTTGACTCCTATAGTCAATGCATATAAGGAGTATAAAATGTGTAACCAGGATATCGAGGACAGTCTGGCTATGCTGGATGAAGAGTCCGATGCGGATATGCGGGAGATGCTCAAAGAAGAATTGGCTGAGGCGAAGAAGCGTGTGGAGGAGTTAGAGCATACCTTGAAGATTCTGCTTCTGCCCAAGGATCCGAATGATGACAAGAACGTGATTGTGGAAATCCGGGCTGGTGCCGGCGGCGATGAGGCGGCTCTTTTTGCGGCCGAGATTTATCGTATGTATGTGCACTTTGCGGAAGGCAGGCGCTGGAAGGTGGAGACCATGGAGGTGGAGGAAATCGGCATCGGCGGCATGAAGAGCGTGACCTTTATGGTGACTGGTCAGGGCGCCTATTCCGTCTTAAAGTATGAGAGCGGCGTGCACCGCGTACAGCGTGTGCCGGAGACGGAGTCCGGCGGCAGGATTCATACTTCCACCATTAGTGTGGCAGTGATGCCGGAAGTGGATGAAGATATTGATATTGTGATTGAAGATAAGGATATCAGGGTTGATGTGATGAGGGCTTCGGGAAATGGCGGACAGTGTGTCAACACCACGGATTCCGCGGTACGTCTGACCCATTATCCCACAGGAATCGTGGTTTACAGCCAGACCGAGAAGTCCCAGATCCAGAATAAGGCCAAGGCTTTTGCACTTCTGAGAGCCAAACTCTATGACATTGAGCAGCAGCAGCGGCATGATGCGGAGGCGGAACTGCGCAGAAGCCAGATTGGTACCGGAGACCGTTCCGAGAAAATCAGAACTTATAATTTCCCCCAGGGGCGTGTGACAGATCACCGGATTAATTTAACCCTGTATAAACTGGAAAAAATCATGAACGGAGATATCCAGGAGATTATAGACGCCTGCATAGCCGCCGATCAGGCGCGCAAGTTGTGCATCTTAAATCAGGAGATGTAAAAGCCCGATTTTATGCGGATTTGGCGTATTTATAGGGGCTTACGAACTTTATAATTTTGACTGAAAACCGACTCGTTAGAGGTAAAAATGAGTCGGTTTTTTCTTTTTGTAGGTTTTAGATGATTTCGCAGCACCAATTTACCCCCATAGCTTATTTCGCAGCGACCCCGTAGATGTTGATTCAAGGTTGACTGCATTTTGATATGAGTATAGCGTTATGATGGTGCAGATGCAAACAGTTATCAGAAAAATAGTTAGTTGTTGTGGCGTTTTGGGCAAAATGTTATAATATGCATGTAAGTCGGTTGAAAATTAATCTCATAGGGGAAGTTTTTGGTTCTGTAGTGTGGTAGAGATTTAGAAGCCTAAAAGTCTATTTAAAGTATGGAGAGGAAAATGTCAAACTTAGGAGGGTATGATAGAAATAGCTTTTATGATAGTAATGGTGTTGCATATTTAACCAGATTTTTACAAAGTGAGCATAGAATAAAGGGGATTATGCAAAGTGATGATAAGATTCCTAATTTAGATGGAACTATTCAACTGTTAGAATGGAATTCTGATAAGAGGGCGATCCCCAGACAGATATTTCATGTGCAAGTCAAAACAATGAATCATGGATATGAAAATACAAATAAAAATCATCATAGAAGTCAGTATAAGTATTCTGTGGATACAAAAGTATTTAACATTGTAAAAGGAAATATTACATTTGATCCAGTATTATTATTTTTGGTTGACGAAAAGAAGGAAAAAGTTTTTTGGCGCTATGTGTCGGTTGATTTTGTTATGAGTCTGGATTTGAATGATGAAGAAAAGAAAACTATTTATTTTAGTGATTCTGATTTAATTAGTAATCTGACAGAATTTCATTTGCGCCTTGTAGAGATTCATGAAGAAAAAGTAAGAATAAGTAAGAATCTTAATGAGAACTTAATTACCACAAATTTAGCTGATAATAAGGCGATATACGAAATGCTTCAGGAAGAGTGGAGTTATTTGGATCGTTTGTTAAAAAGCGATTTAAAGATTGTGACAGATTATATGTATCCTGATACATGGAAATTTGGTATAGCGTTTCAAGAAGGTGAAGAGTTTTCTTCAATAGGAATATATCATATTAGAAAAGGAAACAATGATACTTTTGTCAAGGAGTTTAGTACAAATAAAGAGAAATGTTTTACAGTATCGCATTATAAAAAGGATAAAATTAGTGTCAGGGAGGTATTAAATGAGCAGATAAGCTTGCTTATCAAAGATTTTTTTAAACATGCAAGAATCCCGGCGAGATATTTGCCAGATATAGTATTGGAAGAAATCGCATTTCAATTTTTAGATTTAATAGCAGAAGCTTATGTTGAAGTTGAGGATAAAGAGTTTGTTTTGACATATTATAAAAGGCAGGAAAGCGTACAAGAGGTTCGAAGATTATGGAACGCACTTGTTCTATTTGCCATAGTTCAAAATGAAAATCTGATAAAACAATATGCGATTCATAAGAATATCAGAGTAGAGATTGATCCACTTGGTATGCTGCTAACTTGTAACGTGGCAAATAAAAAACTGGCAGTACAAAAGTTCGAAGAATGCCTTTATAAAACAGGGAAAGAAGATTATGAACTACCATACCCTCTGGTATATTCTGAAAAGCATGCTTATGAATTGAACCATCGGATACATCATTTGCTTGTTATAAATTAGTCAGAGATGCATTTGAATTTGATATAGAAATTAATGAGTATCCAGTGGAAGAATTAAAGGAATGTATTGGGGACGTCAGTAGTTTGGAAAAATATAATGCCAGAAGTATTTGTAGTAGCAGTTTTAATACTTCTTTTGAAATGAAATTTCCATTATACAGCCATATATGGTATTTGTTGAATTTGGAAATGTGGAATAGATGTGATGTTAGAAAACCTATTTTGGATATGGAGTATATTTAAAATTTGGCGGAAGATAGATTAACGCAAAATTGTCATGCGGATTTTAGAGACAGATGTTGGTATAGTATGGTAATATATGTCTGAGGTGATTGCTTGGAAGGTATTTTGAAAAAAGATGGATTGTCCTTAGAGCTGCTGGGAGACTTATCCTATCAATCAGGATTGGGAATAAGGCTGAAGAAAAATCTTCACTATTTTAACAAGGAAGCATTGTTTGAAGAATTAATGTCAGTAAATAAATGGTATGATGCTTGCGAGATGCTTCATGGGGTGATCATAGATTACCGTATAAAAAGTATCCAGTCGGCAATGATGAAATATGACAGATACTATCCAGACCATCAGGCAGCAAAAGTATTTAATGATATGTTGGGATTTCGGACTCTTTGTGACAGCTATCAGGAAGTAATGGACATAGCGGCGTTGGACAAGATACGGGTGGCGGATATGACTGGCGGTAAGGCAGAAGATGACGGCTATCGGGGAGTCCATGTGTATTTTCAGATGAGCAGTTTTCACTACCCGATAGAAATCCAGTATAATACTTTTTATGACAGGCAACTGAATAACTGGCTTCATAAGTATGTATATAAAAGAAAATATGATAACCATGTAGGAAGTTTGTTGCGACAGGCATATGAAGATGCCAGAATCAGAAATGAAGATGAATTTAGGGAGGTGTTGAAAAATGTGCTATCTGATTGCGAAAAAGTTTAATGATGCAGGATGCCTTGCGTTACAGACAGTGCATGGTCAGCATTTGGCAGATTTTAAAGAAAAGCTGATGGAGACTGTTGGCTATGAAACGATACAGCTTGTGACAATCAGCCGCCCGTCTGCGTACGGCGAGTATGAGCCATATCATTTTGTGGAGACGGAACGGGAGTTCGAGGAAGCGGTAAAGAATATGTGAAAATAATTATGTTTGACGAAAATAAGGAGGCACATGTACCGAGACGGTAGCTTGCGTGGTATATAGATGTATATGTACTGAGCATTCTCTTTATAGAGGTATATGTGCTGAGCATATAATAAAGATGTATTTGTGCTTAGCATCGGATCTGGCAGATGAATATCTGGCGGGAATCCATTGCGAAAAACGGGCTATTGAAAACGTGTATAAATGTTTACACAACGGCCCGATTTGGTGTATAATGGTATTTATCTGGCAATTATAATATGGCAAAGGAGAAGCGGCGTGAATAAGATCGTATGGAATAAAAGATATGAACTCAACGTTGATTTTATTGATAAGGAACATAAGCAGCTCTTTTCGACCATAAACAAGCTGCTTACGCTCAGTGAGAATGAAGAGAAAAGCGAATGGGTTTGCCGGGAAGGCATTAAATATCTCAAGAATCATGCCATTGAGCACTTCGCACATGAAGAAGAGTATATGCGTTCCATTAATTACAGTGATTACGATATACATAAACGTCTGCATGATAATTTTCAGAATAATACGCTCCCGGCCCTGGAGGAAGAATTGGAAGAGTCCGGTTATTCCGAGGAGTCTGTGCGCCATTTTCTGGGTGTGTGTATCGGTTGGGTAGTCGCCCATACGCAGACGGAAGACCAGGCGATTGTAGGGAAGAAAATGAATAAATGGGTGGATCTGCCTCATGAAGAGGAGATAGATGCCCTGGAACAGACCATTGTACAGCTTGTTCAGGATATGCTTCAATTGAAGGCAAAGGTGGTCAGCAGGCAGTATGAGGGAGAGGATTTTGGTAAGGTTTTGTGCTGCCGTTTTATCTACCGGGGAGAAAAGAAAGAGAAATGGGAGATTGTGCTGTGCTTTGAGGAAAAGCTGCTTCTGAAAGTTGTCAGTGATATGCTGAGTACACAGTACCTGAAAGTAGATGACATGGTGGTGAATATCACCAGATACATAGCCAGGCAGTTTCTGGATAAAATAGGGGAATGTTTCCCGTCTCTGGGGTTGTGCGAACTGGACAGTGAATCTTTGCTGACCTATGATCAGCTTGTAAATTCCTTTGAACGGGCACACCCGGCATGTAGTCTGCTTTTTGATGTGGGCGCAGGGTATTTTGCTTTTTGTGTGACCAACACGGATTCTGTCAAGGGCAAGATTGTACCTTCGCTGAATTCCCATAACGCCATGAGTCAGATTAAGAAGTATCTCAGCGGTGAGATGAGGAAGAAACAGATTCTTGTAGTGGATGATTCTGAGTTTATGCGGAGTAATATCATACGTCTTCTGGGAAATGATTATGATATGATTGAGAGCAGTTCCAGTGTATCGGCAATCAAGAGTATAACGGTAAATCGGCCGGATTTGATTCTGCTGGATTATGAGATGCCTATCTGCGATGGCAGACAGACCCTGGAAATGATTCGTTCCGATAAGGATATTGCGGATATTCCTGTTATTTTCCTGACGGGGAGAGGCGATGCGGAGAGTGTTAAGAAAGTCATGTCTTTAAGGCCTGAAGGCTATTTGTTAAAGACCATGCCAGAAGAAAATATCAAAAAGACCATTGATGATTTCTTTGCAAAACGGAAAAAAGATAGCGGCAAATAAATTTATGAGGATAGGAAATCCAGGGCATGTCAGAAATGATATGCCCTGTTGTGTCAATAGGAACTGCTCAGGAACAGCCGTAACAGGCAGACAGGCGGCGGATATTATAACTGGGGGAGTAATGATGACCCGATATTTGCGATTTCCTGTCCGATTGCCCCGGACTGTATATGGGAGCAGCGCGGTGTGGGAATGGGAGAGCATTGTGAACCGCAGGTGGGTGATACGGATTATATCTGCGATACCACATATGAAGAGATCAGGAAGTGGATTGATGATGAGAAAGCCTGGTTTGAAGAAGCGTCGGCTGAATTTGGCAGGGATGAGGCATGGGTGGAGAGCCCGGTCAATGTAGTGGTCGTGGTGAAAGGCGGCGTTGTAGTCAGGGTGTATACGGTCAGTTCCTGATTTCCGGGATAGTCTGTCATGATGGAGTCAGCAGTCGGCAGGCAGTATGATATTATGTACGGGAAAACTTTTAGAAAAAGTATTGTATAAAAGAGTCTGTGAAGTTACAATCAAGAGGACAGACCATCAGAAATGGCAGGAGGAATAGAAAAATGGAATCCATGAAAGATTATGAAAAGGAATTAGAGGCATCTTTTCGTAAAATCAGTGAGGGAGATATTATCAAAGGCACAGTGATTGATGTGAATGAGGAAGAAGTCATTCTGGACTTAAAATATTATACCCAGGGTATTATCAAGGCGGAGAATCTCAGCAATGATCCGGATTATCTTGCGGCAGGAAAGATTGCCGTGGGTGATGAGATAGAAGCGACAGTGGTTCGCATGGATGACGGGGAGGGCAATATTGAACTTTCCAAAAAAGAAGCGAACGATGTACTGGCCTGGGATAAGTTACAGGAACTGATGGAAGAGGAACAGACAGTGAAGGTGCGCATCAAGGAGAGCGTGCCAAGCGGTGTGACGGCATATCTGGAGGGTATCCGTGCCTTCATCCCGGCATCCCAGATTGCCAGTGACTATGTGGAAGATACAGACGCCTGGGTAGGCAGGGAGATAGAGGCCAAAGTGATTACCGTGGATCGTGATAAGACGAAACTGGTGCTTTCCGGCAAGGCTGTTGCCAGGGAGAAGGAAGCGGAAGCACGAAATCACCGGATTTCCATGATGGTGCCGGGAACGGTGGTGGAAGGCGTGGTAGAACGCCTGATGCCTTATGGTGCTTTTATCAGCCTTGGAAACGGCATCAGTGGGCTGGTGCATATTTCACAGATCTGCCAGAAGCGGATTGCCACACCCCATGAGGTCTTAAAAGAGGGGCAGAAAGTGAAAGTAAAGATTTTAAATACCAATGACAATAAAGTGAGTCTGAGTATGAAGGCCCTGGAGGAAGAGATGGTGGATACGGAAACCGCGGAGGAAGTGGAGGAGTATGTGTCCGGAGAATCTGTTTCCACGAGCCTGGGGGATCTGCTTGCGAAGCTGAAGCTTTAAAGCCGGCAAAAGAGATCAGGACGGGATAAAGGGGGAAACATAAAATGAGTACACTTTACGTTACAGACCTGGATGGAACCCTCCTGAATAGCAATGACCGTATAAGTCAATATAGTATTCAGACAATTAACGGGCTGGTGGCAAAAGGCATGCAGTTTACTTATGCTACAGCCCGTTCTCTTGTGTCAGCCTCTGTAGTGGCAAAGGGGTTATCGACGACTATTCCGGTCATTGCCTATAATGGAGTGCTGATTATCAATCCTGCCACGGGGGAGGTGCTCTCCTCGCTTTCTTTTTCCGGGAAAGAGGCGGAGTATGTGCAGAAGATTTTGCAGAAGCAGAATATGGCACCATTAGTCTATGCCTATGTGGACGGCGTGGAGCGGGTTTCTTACCGGGCGGACAGGATTAATGAGGGGATGCAGAGGTATCTGGATACGCGCAGGGGCGATAAAAGATTCCGGCCCCTTATGGATGAGAGCGGGCTGTATCAGGGGGATATCTTTTATTTTACCTGTATTGGGGATAAGGAGGAGCTTGCGCCTTTGTATGAACTGTTTGTGGAGGATGTCCGGTATCGCTGTACCTTACAGCAGGAATTGTACCGTCCGGAATTCTTTCTGGAGATCATGCCGAAGAAGGCGTCCAAGGCGGAAGCAATCAGGAAGCTGAAAGAAATATGGCGCTGCGATAAGGTGGTGTCCTTTGGGGATGCGGTCAATGATATTCCCATGTTTGAAATCTCTGATGCATGTTATGCGGTGGATAATGCGGTGCCGCAGCTAAAGGCGATTGCCACAGGAGTGATTGGCTCCAATGATGAGGACGGTGTGGCAAGATGGCTTGCGGATGAAGATCTGGCGGGGCGGATGGACAGGAGGAGATAAAATGACTGACAAGATACAGTATCCGGATCATAAGAGACGCTGCCGATGGGCCAATCCCAAAAACCTGCGATACATACAATATCATGACAAAGAGTGGGGCGTGCCGGTACATGACGATAGGATTCTCTTTGAAATGCTGATTCTGGAATCTTTTCAGGCAGGATTGTCCTGGGAATGTGTGCTGAACAAGAAGGAGGCCTTTGACAGAGCTTTTGATGGATTTGACTTGGAGACCGTGTGCGGTTATGATGAGGATAAGATGGAAGCTTTGCGGCAGGATGCGGGGATTATCCGCAACCGGCTTAAGATTAAGGCGGCGGTAAACAATGCCCGTATTTTCAAAGAGATTGCGGCGGAGTATGGCAGCTTTGATGCGTATCTGTGGGGCTATACCAAAGGAAACATTGTGTATGAGAATGACCAGGTAAGTTCACCGCTCTCGGATGCAATCTCCAAGGATCTGATCAGACGGGGCATGAAATTTGTGGGGACAACGATTATTTACGCCTATTTACAGGCAGTAGGGGTCATTTATTCCCATGAAGAAGGGTGTTATCTGTGCAGACAGCAGAAGAACGGAGGGTAAGATGGGGCTATATGGAAACAGGGGCAACGATCCTATGTGGAATGTGGCACGCACCACGAATCTGGAAGTGTACCATCTGGAGCAGGAGGCCGAGGATCGGAAAAAGCCGGGAAAGAGAATGGCAGCCTATATTGTGATGGCGGTGATGGCTGTGTTTCTTGTGACTATGGTAGTGTTGTTTATCGTATAATGAGTACCTGATGGGGGCTGTTCTGCGCCCTGTCTTCTATACATAGAGAATGGAGAGTCTATGGAAAGTTTGAAAGCAGCCCTGCTACAGTTGAAACCGGCAGGGACAATAGAGGAAAATCTGCAAAAAGGACTGGCGGCCTGTAGGAAAGCCAGGGAAATGGGGGCGGATATCGCACTTTTCCCGGAAATGTGGAGCGTGGGATACCAGATTCCGGAGAATGTGGAAGAACTTAAGAAAATGGCAGTGCCGGCGGAGGGTGATTTCGTGCAGGCTTATCAGAAACTGGCCAGGGAACTGGATATGGCGGTGGCCGTTACGATTCTGGAAGCCTGGGAGCCGCTTCCGAGAAACACGGTGATTTTAATTAACCGATATGGTCATAAGATACTGAACTATGCAAAAGTGCATACCTGTGATTTCGGGGAAGAATGTAGGCTGACACCGGGAGAAGATTTCTATGTGGCAGATTTGGACACGGCGCAGGGAACGGTGAGGACAGGTGCCATGATCTGTTATGACAGGGAATTCCCGGAGAGTGCGCGGATCCTTATGCTGAAGGGGGCGGAACTGATTCTTGTGCCCAATGCCTGTCCTATGGAGATTAACCGTATTTCCCAGCTCAGGGCAAGGGCCTACGAGAATATGCTGGGGATTGCCACAGTGAATTATCCGGCGGGTCATCCTGACTGTAATGGTCATTCTACGGCTTTTGACGGCATTGCCTACAAACCGGAGCTGCCGGAATCCAGGGATACTCTGCTTATAGATGCGGGGGAAGAAGAAGGCATTTACCTGGCGGATTTTCCCATGGACGATATCAGAGAATACCGCAGCAGGGAGGTGCACGGCAATGCCTACAGACGGCCTGACAGATATGGCTCTCTGGTGGAAGAAGAGATTCGGGAACCGTTTGTACGTGCCGACTATAGATGGAAGTAAGGAAGGTGTTACTGTGAGAAAAAAGGAACTGGCGCTGGCCGTGATAGAGAGACTGAAAGAAGAATATCCCGATGCGGGCTGTACACTGGATTATAATGAGGCGTGGAAACTGCTTGTCAGCGTGAGGCTGGCGGCGCAGTGTACGGATGCCAGAGTCAATGTGGTGGTGGAGAAACTGTATGAGAAATTTCCGGATGTGGAAGCCTTGGCGTCTGCACCGGTGGAGGAAATTGAGGCAATCGTGCATCCCTGCGGGCTTGGCAAGAGTAAGGCCAGGGATATCAGTGGATGCATGAAACAATTGTTGGAACAGTATGATGGTAAGGTGCCGGAAGATTTTGAGGCCCTGCTTCGTCTGCCGGGGGTAGGCAGAAAGAGCGCCAACCTGATTATGGGAGACGTATTTGGCAAACCGGCTATCGTTACGGATACCCATTGTATCAGGCTCTGTAACCGTATCGGCCTGGTGGATGGCATCAAGGAGCCGAAGAAGGTGGAGATGGCGCTGTGGAAGATTGTGCCGCCTGAGGAGGGCAGTGATTTCTGCCACAGACTGGTGTACCATGGCAGGGAAGTATGTACGGCCAGGACAGCGCCCTACTGCGACAGATGCTGCCTTCAGGATATCTGTAAGAAAAATATTTGACAGTGAGGATAATTATGAGACTTACCATGCTTGGCACGGGGATGGCAATGGTCACCGCGTGCTATAATACATGCTTTGTGTTGGAAGAAAAGGAAGAGAGCCTTCTGGTGGACGGCGGGGGCGGAAACGGTGTGCTTGTGCAGATGGAAAGGGCAGGCATTGACTGGAAGTCTGTCCATCACATAATTATTACCCACAAGCATATTGATCATATTATGGGAATCCTGTGGGTCATCCGCAAGATCGGGCAGGGAATCCATAAGGGAGAGTATGCAGGGCGGGTTGATATTTATGGACATGACGAGGTTATCCGGATTCTTATGCATATGGCGGATACCTTGTTGCAGGATAAGATTAAGAAACATATTGGCAGCAGGATATGTTTTCAAGTGGTGGAAGATAAAGAAAGCAGACAGATCCTGGGGCATGCGGTGACCTTTTTTGATATTCTGTCCACCAAGGATAAGCAGTATGGATTCACCATAGAATATACAAAAGGAAAGCGTCTTACCTGCTGTGGGGATGAACCATATAATGACCAAAATAGTCAATATATTGAAGGAAGCGAGTGGCTGATGCTGGAAGCCTTCTGTATGTATGGGGAGGCGGATGCTTTTAAACCCTATGAAAAACATCATACGACGGTGAAGGAGGCCTGCGAACAGGCAGAGGCACTGCATATCCCGAACTTGATTCTGTATCACACGGAAGATACGCATATAGAACAGAGGAAAGAGCTGTACAGTGCTGAGGGAAGACAGTATTATCATGGGAACCTCTGTGTGCCGGATGATCTGGAAAGTTATCTTTTATAAGAGGGAAAGAGGGTATACAGGCGTATGGACAGGCCAGGTTATTTTCAAACTGCATTATCGAATTTTGCAATGGATGCCGCCTGCGGCGGTGCCATCAGACATCTGACGGATCTCGGCTATACCCTGGACCAGATTGTGGAGCGATTGGATTATCCTGCATCCCGGGCCAAAGTCCGGCGGATGATGATGGAATATCTGTATGACAGCAAGATGCTTTTGCGAAAGGAGCCTTCCGCAGATTTGTTTGCCGCACGGGAAGAGTTTATACAGGAGCAGGATGCTTATGGAAGAAGAACCCTGCGCAGAATAAGTAGTGACTTAAATAGTCAAAATAAAATGACGAGTACGCCGGATTTGACAAAAATGTCGCAGAACAGCAGACAGGCGGGAAATCAGCAAATTATCTGGAGAGAAACCATATACGATAACAGACGGGATGGAAAACTGACAGAATTGTTGTTCCGAAAGTGCCAGGAGAACGGTGAGGCTTTCAGTTATGTTTCCTGTTCTTTTGGTTTTTTAAATATTGACCAGGATGGTTATTCTATGCAGAAGGAGAAAAAAACGGAGAGCGAAAAGATGTTTGCCTGCCTGCATAACCGTCAGCGGGAGTATCTGCAAGGAATCCAGTGGGAATATCCGGTGGTGTATCACCGGCTCAATCAGAGGATGCGGGAGATTATCGGAAAGCTTTATGAGGCGGGAGCCTACAGCGGTGTATGTTTTTTTGTCACGAAACAGGAAAAGCTGGTGATAGGATCTTGTAAAGGAGAAGGAGAAGCAGCAGATGAAAAGAGATAGTAAGAATAAGAAAAATCTACAGGAAAATACAGGCTCTTATATTGAAGGGCTGTTCGACTTTATAGATAACAGTCCTACCTGCTTTCATGCGGTGGAGAATATCAACAGGGAATTGGAACAGGCAGGATATCAAAGACTTTTGGAAAAATGTCCTTGGAAGATTGCAGAGGGCGGAAAATATTATGTTAACCGGAACGATTCGGCAGTCATTGCTTTTACCATACCGGCAAAAGAGCACAAAGGTTTCCATATTGTTGCGGCTCACAGTGATTCCCCCTGTTTTAAGCTGAAAGAACTGCCGGAACTTACCGTGGAGGAGCATTATCTGAAATGGAATGTGGAGAAATATGGCGGGATGATACTTTCTACCTGGCTTGACCGTCCCTTGTCGGTTGCAGGCCGCGTGGCAGTGAAAGGGCCGGATGGAATAGTGACTAAATTAGTCAATATTGATCGAAATGTAGCAGTCATACCAAATGTGGCCATACACATGAACCGGGACATGAATAAGGGAATAGAGTACAATCCACAGACGGATATGCCGCCGCTTGCAGGGAGCGTGGGAGGTAAGGATGGTAAGGCGGACAAGGCCGGGTATCTTTCCCTGCTTGCAGAAAAAGCCGGTGTGACGCCGGATGAGATTCTGGGACAGGATATTTTCTTATATAACAGGGATAAGTGTAGCAGACTTGGCTTGGAAGAAGAGTATATCGGCGGCCCCAGACTGGATGATCTGGAATGTGCCTACGCAGCATTAAAAGCGTTGGTGACGGCGGAACCGGAAAGTTATATTACCATGCTGGCTGTTTTTGATAATGAGGAAGTGGGAAGCGGCACCAAACAGGGAGCGGACTCTTCCTTCCTGCGGGATGTGCTTTCGCGGATCCGCAGCGGCTTACAGCTTACGGAAGAAGAATATCAATGTATGCTGGCGGAAAGTTTCCTGATTTCCGCCGATAATGCCCATGCCGTACATCCCAATCATCCGGAAAAGACTGATGCGGTCAATAAGTCTTATCTCAATGAGGGAATCGTGATCAAATACCATGGTTCTCAGCGTTATGCAACGGACGCTTATTCCGCGGCAGTGATGAAGGATATCTGCCGGGAGGCAGGGGTGCCGTATCAGACTTATGCCAATCGTTCCGATATTGCAGGCGGAAGTACCCTTGGCAATATTCTGATGGCTCAGGTGTCCATGAATACAGTAGATATCGGCCTGCCGCAGCTGGCCATGCACTCTGCTTATGAGACCGCGGGGGCAAAGGATCTGGAGTATCTGGTCAAAGCGCTTTTGGTTTTTTACAGCAGATGATGCAGGTTGTCAAAACAGTCCACGAAATCCCCGTCTTTGGATAAGACTTTGTGGGTTCTGTAGTAGGTGGGCGTACAGCCTAAGAACTTTTTAAAAAGTTTATTAAAGTAACTGGTATTGTTAAATCCCACAGAGGATGCCAAATCAGCAATGGAAAGAGGATCCGTGGAAGGCATCATCAGTTTCTTGGTGGCCTCAAAAATACGGTATTTCATCAGATATTCAAAAGGTGTCATCTGCAATGTCCTTGCAAAACACCGGCAGCACTCGCTTTTGCTGACATGGATACTGTCAGCGATATCTTCCAGAGCGATGGGTTCTGCATAGTGTGTCCTGATATATAACATGGCCTGCTTAACCCGCTGCTCGTCCAGAGAAACATGGGGAGAAGTCTGTTTCTGGGGTAGTGGGAGACGGCTGATCAAGTCGGCCCAGAAATGGCACAGATACCCCTTGGCGGCAAGTTCATAACCGAAAGACTGCGTCATATTGACGGAGATAGCATCGTTTAAGGACGAAAGCATACGTTTGTGCCAGGGATCCTTTCCGTCCAGCAGGAACATCTTAAAGAGCTGATAATTCTGCACCGGCAGCAGATATTGTGTCTGTAGATAGCTTCTTTTGTGCCCGAACAGATAATCCGGGTGAAAGACAATCGTATAGAAAGTGCAGTTTTTCTCATCCAGGGAGTGAATACAGTGCATGACGTTCTGGTTGATGATAACGCCTTGGCCGGGACGGATCACATAAGAAGTATCGTCAGTAAAAATTTCTGCGGCTCCCTCCTGGATGATCAAAACTTCCATCTCTTCATGCCAATGCCAGCGGATCCAGTTCATATATGACTTGTGCAGATCCAGGAAGTAGGCGCTGACAGGGTAGTCCAGGGTGCCGAAATTCTTTTTTTCATAAAGATTGTCATAGGTTTCAATCTTATTTTTTTCCTGCACTGACGGGGCAGGAAAGTCTTTTTCCAAAAGCGTATTATCTGTAGCGTTCATAAACAGTCCTCATTTGTGTGTAAATTTCATATCGTTTGTGCAAAGTTTATGCAATAGATTATGTAAGACTATAAGTATGACGGAAAATGTCCTTGATTTAAAATTATTTTAGCATATTAGAGGAATGGAGTCAAAGAAAGTATGAAGAAAAAATGGGAAATTTATGGTTGAAAATGACCATAAATACAGCAATGCATAGGATGATAGTAATAAAACTATAGTAGCGATATGCCAGAAAACTTCTCAATTGTGAGAAGTTCGTCAGGCAGCGCGGAAATGAAGACAGATGGATTCACAGAAAAATGAAAATCTCTTAAACCTGGCACTGGATACACCCTTCATGGAGCGGGAACGGTCTCTGGAATTAAATGTGGGATATGATATAGAAGAAAATACCTGGGAAGTCATTGTAAAATATCATGGAAACCTGCAAGAATTGGAGGAAAGAGGTATTGTAGTGGAGGAACTGATTGCCGGATATGCCATTCTGACAGTGCCCGAGTCCGCTATGGAGAGCCTTGCGCAGACAGAACAGATTGAATATGTTGAGAAACCTAAAAGGTTGTTTTTTGCTGATATAACAGGTAACTCGGCGGCCTGCTTTGCACCGGGCAGTATGTTGTCACAGAACCTTACCGGAAAGGGCGTGCTGGTGGCGGTTATAGATTCCGGCATCAGCTATTGGAATGAAGATTTCCGCCATGCAGACGGTACTACCAGAATACGATTCCTGTGGGATCAGGTGTTAGGCCAGGAGTTTGATGAGGACCAGATTAACGCTGCGCTTGCTACAGACAGCAGACAGGCGGCGCAGCAGATTGTACCCAGTATAGATACGACAGGCCATGGAACGGCGGTGGCCGGAATTGCAGCAGGAAACGGCGGAAGGGGCGGGATGGTATACGCCGGAATGGCCAGAGAAAGCGACTTGTTAATTGTGCGACTGGGAAGTCCCAGGGCGGATTCCTTTCCCAGGACGACAGAACTGATGCGGGCGCTGACCTATGCAGTCAATAAGTCTGTGGAACTGCAAATGCCAATGGCTGTCAATTTAAGCTTCGGTAATACCTATGGCGCCCATAACGGGACTTCCCTGGTAGAACGGTTTCTGGATAATATTTCAGAAATCGGCCGCAGTGTTATCTGTGTTGGAAGTGGAAACGAAGGCGCTTCCGGCGGACATGTGGGTGGGAGCGTCAAAGTAACAGGCAGAGATATCAATGAATCGACTAATATAGTCAATCGAGTTAACGGCACTGTCGATAGCAACACAACCAGGATAGAACTGGTGGTGGGAGTCTACGAAACCGGCTTGAATGTACAGCTCTGGAAGGAGTATGTGGACCGCTATCTGGTGACATTGGTGTCGCCCTCCGGGGAATCTTTTCAAGTAGATACTGACCGGTCCGGTAAACAGATTTACCGGTTACAGCAGACACAGATTCTGCTCTATAATGGAGAGCCGGCCCCCTATATGACAGGACAGGAAATCTATTTCGATTTCCTTCCCGGAAACGGGAACAGATATCTGGATCAGGGGGTATGGACTTTTCAGCTGAGCCCCTTGAGAACCATCACCGGCAATTATACCTTTTATCTGCCCTCCGGTACGGTGCGAAGTGCCAATACCCGTTTTGTCAGACCGACACCGGATGTGACGCTGACCATTCCCTCCACGGCGGTTAAAGTAATTACGGTCGGGGCCTATGATCCGGCCTATGAGTCCTACGCGGATTTTTCCGGCAGAGGGTATCTCTATCAGGAGCAGGTCAACAGCCGTACCTCCGATACCTATGTGAAGCCTGATCTGGCAGCTCCCGGCGTGGGGATTCTGGCGCCCAACCGCGACGGCGGTTACAGTCCTGTCACAGGCACATCCTTTGCCACCCCGTTTGTGACCGGCGCAGCGGCAGTGTTAATGCAGTGGGGGATTGTGATGGGGAATGATCCGTATCTGTATGGGGAGAAGGTGAAGGCCTATCTGCGGAAAGGCGCAAAAGGAATCAGGGGGGAGAGAGAGTACCCGAACCCCAGGGTGGGGTATGGGGGGCTGTGTTTAGCCTCAAGTCTGCCGAACTGAAGCAGGGATAGTCTGCCGGGGTAGAAATGAGGGGGATTTTTAGCGGAATAAGTACTTTGGTTTGGCGTATATATTGTCGAATAAAGTGCTTATTATGCGTTACTTAAAATTTATAGATTTGGTTACCGCTATATAGAAAATGATTAGAGGATATTATTATACTCACAGACGTAGATATGTGATAGAATAAAATAATATTAAAACATGAAAAGGGAAGCTGTTGGCGGAAAATATTTTTTCTGGTTTGTGTAATAGAAACTTTTGCTTATGGTGGAAATAGCAGTAATGAGATACTGATTTATAGTAAAAAACGTTTAATATTGATAAAAACTAAGGGGTGTTTGATGAATAATAGAAACAAAATAAAAGAGATATGGAAAGCTGCAAAATCACTTGAGGGGACTGTGATTTATAATGATAATATGGCAGAAAACCTTCAATTTGTTCGTAATAGTAAAGAATTGGCAAAAACACATGAATGGTTATATCATTGCACAACTGCTTCTGCATTGAGGAGTATCTTAAAAAATAGAGAATTTTGGTTATCAAATCTACACATGGAATGTGCCGAAGGTTTGGAGAAGAATTATATGATAAGGATTGGACAACAGAAAAGGAAGTAAGGCTTAAAGTGGGAATTCAACAATTAGATATTTTTACTAATGGATATGAGAACCACGATGGACAGATACTGAAAACTGCTTTTTTCCCTAAAATAGCAATTCCTGTTTCGGATGTGGCATTTGATGTTGTGAAAATAGGGTTTAGTCCGCAATTTGGTGCTAGGAAGAAGTTTTTGGAGGAGATACGGCAAGTTTTGCCAGAGAGTGTAATCAATGTTATTTCAGATTATAATAGTTAGTTATTTTAAGAATAGACGATAGGGGAAGAAATTTTGTGGACATAGAAGAGGTGCTGGTATTTGAGGAAATGCAAAGGTATCCTGATAGAACATATCTGTTCACAAAAGTAATGGAATACAATTGATACCTGATAGTAAATTTACAACATAAAAGAAAGAACGAAAGAGTTCAATGTGTCAAGTTTTACTCCGACAATAATTGGATTGAAAAGAGCTTGACATTACACGAAATAAAAATTGCGACAAAATTTGAAACATGAAAGATAAAGGATATTTTAAAATATCTGTTGACAGATTCAAATGGTAATGAGACAAACGGTGTAGGTGTAGACTTGTATGAAATTATGATGACGATACAGGAACATCCATTTTTGCAAGATGTTCCGGGAGTAAAAGAGCATTTTTGGAGTATGTTCATCATGGATGCGCTGATAGGTAATACAGATCGTAATAATAGCAACTGGGGAATTATTTTAAGAAAAGACGGTTCAAAGGATATTGCGCCGGTTTATGATAATGGTAATTGTTTAAATAGCAAATGGGATGATGAAAAGATGAGAATTGTAATGGATGATGCTGATAAAATGGAAGCAGAGGCATATAAAGCCCGTAGGTGTATATTTGAATTACATGGGAAACGGGTAAATCCATATCATATAATTGAAAGCAGGGAATATCCGGAATGTTTAGAGGCTGTTTATAGATTGACACCCCAGATAGGCAATAATATGGATAAAATACAAACAATGATAAAAGAGATACCAATATTGTCAGAAATCCAGAAGAACTTTTTTACAACGATTATTGAACACCGATATGAAAAAGTATTGTTAGAATGTATAAAGAGTGATTGTGTACATTAGATTATAAGAAATCGTAAGGGGAGAGGTGTAAATAATGTACGTAGATGAACAAATCCTTTTAAGAGACAATCTGCCAGATGGATTGCAACGCGATTTTATGGAATTACAGGAATATTATAATGCAGGTGATTGGTTTATGTTTGATACTGCTTTTGAAGCGGTAGAAGCCAGTGTTAAGGCTTATTATCTGGCAGGAAAAATCAGCAGAGAGGATTTGAACAGTATTTTTAAAAAATATGGTATTGCATAATGATAGAAAAACTTGTAGGTAGATGTTGTTATTTTATACAATAATTTTTTGTTTAGATAAAAGCTTGATTGTAAAGTAGTCGAATTCGACCACTTTAAAACCAAAACAACTTGACACTAATTCACCGTCAATTTTGTTCTAACTTAGCATTAGCGAACCATACTCCCCACGAAATTATGCGGGTTTCAGCGATTTTCGCTTAAAAAAGTGAAAAAAGTTTATGACAATAACTTGCCATTAGCTGGTTACGGACGGATTGATATTAATGGGACCTTTGAGACGCTGGCGAGGCTGTAGGGGTGTTAAGATAGTCTCTGGGAGTTAGGACAGGGTAGCCTTTTTGTGTAATCAGCACTTTATTTTATGCTGTATGGCATCGAATAAAGGTATTTCACCCCGGCATAGGGCACCTTGCCTGCCGGGGTATTGTTTTACCGGTGCCTGGGTGATACGATAGTTTTGCCAAGGCAGGAAGGAGGAGAAAAATGAAGCTGACTATCCATCAGGATCTTGCAGTTTCCGAAACAGAAATTATTATCAATTGCGCCCATGTGGATGGAAGGCTCCGTCATTTGATTGAGCTGATCCGGCAGCATGGTTTTTCCTTAACGGGGTATCAGGAAGGGAAGGAGTACCAGATTCCGCTGGAACAAATTTATTTTATGGATTCTGCGGACGGGAAAACCTTTCTTTATCTGGAAAAGGAGGTTTACTTCTGCCGGGATACGCTGGCTGCACTGGAAGAAAAACTGCTCCATACTTCTTTTATAAGGATCAGCAAAAACTGCATTATCAACACCGATTATTTGAAAAGCGTGCGAACGCTTTATAATCATCGTCTGGAAGCCTTTTTGGTGAATGGGGAAACCCAGATTGTTACCCGTAATTATATTGAAGTATTGAAAAATAGGCTGAAAGGAGAAAATTTATGAAAAATCTTTTATGGAACTGGATTCCGTCTACCTGTATCTGCTTTACCCTGATCGTGCTTGCAAACTGGGGTTTTAATCTGCTGTTGGGGAATGAAGTTTCCCCCTTCCTGCTGATTTTGTTTGTGTGGATTGTTGCATGCCAGCTCATAGATGCGCTGATCAGCAGAATAGAATTCCGGAAATGGAGTCATTACTGCATAGCAGAGTCGGTGGTGTTGTATCTGCTGTCACTGTTTATTTCCAGGATGTTCTTCTGGAAGGGCATGGATGTTTCCATCTTTGTCTTTTTTACGGTAATCTTTTTATTTATTGATGGGTTTATCTTCTGGTATTTTCGTAAGCGGCAGGAAATCCAGGCAGAGGAGATCAATGAACTGATCCGGGCAAGAGAAGAAAATGCTCCTGATTGCGCACGGAATTCTTAAAGCAGTCTCATTGCACAGGCAGTTAAAATAAGCTATGTTTGGAGCGGCTTCCGGGGATTTTGTGTAGGGAAAAGTAAAAAGTTTGTGATAATAACTTGCCACACGCGGGATATGGGGCAGTTTGTGTGGAAAATAGTCTGCCGAAGTAATATGGAGCGGATTTCTAGGAGAATAAGTATTTTGTTATGTGCAATATCATAAAGGAAATTGACTTGCTTTCTCACAAAAAATCAGATTCTACTTGTAAATAATAAAAAATAATTATAATAATTGTTAGATTAAAATATGATTAGAATTGGGTGGAGGATATTTTGTGTTCGTAGAAAATAAAACAACTGAATTCAAGAGAGAATATGTTGAGGATATCAAAATACGATTGTTGCATTTGCAAACTGTGATGGCGGTACACTTTATATCGGAGTGAACGATGATGGAACAGCTTGTGGCGTCGATAATGTTGATGATACTATGTTGCGTGTAACCAATGCAATCAGAGATGCTGTCCAGCGCGGTACGGCAAGACCGTATTATCTGCAAGGAAAAGGAATTCGCCTGGAGGGTGTTTATGTCTTTCAGGGAGCATCGACAGTTCCGGCAACAGATGCCGTCATCTTGAATATGATCAAGGAGACCAGCGGTGACAGTTATGAGGCGGCTCGTTCTCTCAATCAGAATCTTTCTTTTAACAAAGCTGTCGATTTCTTTAATAAACGAAAGATAGAGTTTGGAAGAATTCAGATGCGTTCACTTCACCTAATTGGCAAAGATGATATGTACATGAATCTGGCATTTTTGCTGTCTGAACAGTGTACACATGTGATCAAACTGGCTGTTTTTGAGGGGAGTAAGAAATCTGTATTCAGGGATCGACAGGAATTGTCGGGTTCCCTTTTAAATCAGATAGAGGAAGCTTTCAATTATATTGATCGTTACAATCGTACTCGTGCAGAATTCTCAGGACTGGACCGGTTAGACATGAGAGATTATCCCACGGAAGCAATCCGTGAGGCACTACTGAATGCAATCGTCCATCGGGATTATTCTTTTAGCGATGCTACTCTTATCAGTATTTAGCTAATATTTTTTATCGTCTGCGGCTAATCGAAGCATATGGTACAGGAATTCTTAAAATTAATGAGTGTTATGAGGATTATGCTGTACAACCTATGATTGAAACAACAGATAATGTTTTTAAAATTACGCTTCCGAATATCAACTTCCACGCAGAGGAACAAAAAGCTCCAAACACTTCTAAAACGCGTGGGTTTACCAGTGTGACAAAAAAAGAAGAACGAATTAATACTGTATTGAAATTGTGTCATAGTAAAGGTTTCATTGTTCGTAGCGATGTAGAAATGGCACTTGGTGTGTCCCAATCTACTGCAATCCTGCTTTTGCGAGAGTTGACTGATGATGGTGTACTGATTAAAAAAGGAAAAACCAAAAATCTGCGATACTACGAGAATAAATAAAGGGGCTGTCGCACGAATGATATAATAAACAGAAAAATGGAGTAAAGAAATATAATGAAAATTACCGGTGTGAAAATTGAAAAGTTCTCAATCAAGCTGACAGAGCCTTTTAAGATAGCTTTTGCAGAAATCAGCAACTGTGAGAATCTGCTGATTAAGATTGAGACAGATGAAGGGTATTGCGGCTACGGAGAGGCAGCGCCGTTTGCGCCGGTTACGGGAGAGACACTTGAAGGGTGTGCGGCGGTACTTGGTATATTCCGGCAGGGGCTGATCGGTATGAATCCGCTGGATATCGTATTTTAAAAATAAAGGCAGGCATTAATTCGGAAGATGATTTAAGAGCTTTGAGTCTGATTCGGAAAGCGGTGGGGGAGGACATCCGCTTAAGAGTGGATGCGAACCGGGGATATGATGTGGCCCGGGCGGTTTTGAACGCAGCGGCGATATGTTTAAACTTCTGGAGAAGCCGGGACTGGGACTCGATCTTTCATTTTAACTATCCTATATTGTCCGCTCGATGATTGGTACATAGCAGGGGGAGAGAAAATGCAGTGGAATTTTTACTTATCCGGTATTTTATATGGAAGATTTTATGAAGAAGGACAGGGAGTTTTCATTTCCAGGCGGGATGCCATGTCGGGAGATTGGCTATCCAAGGAGCCGCTTGACGAGGAGACGGACGAGTATTTTGAGCATCTTTGTAAAAGAAGCCTGCGGGAATTTTTCTGTCATTTAAAGGAATATGAAGAAATGATAGAAAAAGGGGCGGAGCATGGAGTGACTGCCTCGGGCGAGGAGTATGCGAAGCGCAGGATGGAAGCCTATATTCAGAGAAACTGCAAGGCGGCAAAGGATTTATTCTATGAGGACGGTAAAATCTATGCACTTTTGATGAGCGCAAGAGACTATACGGCTGTGCTTGTGCGGGAAGGCTGTGAGGAGAAAACTGTGCTTTCCAAATGGAGGGAAATGTATCCGGAAGAGCCGGCAAACGTAAGCTTTGTCGGGACATTTTTTGTAGATACAAGAGATGGTGAAAAGCTGGCTACAGACGTATATCTGCCCAAAAAGGAGGGCGAAAAGGCCGGGCAAAAGGTTCCCACCGTGCTTGTGAGAACGCCTTACGGAAAGAAAAAAGGCGTGGAAATCTATTATCGTTTCGTGCAGAGGGGCTATGCCCTGGTGGTGCAGGATACGAGAGGGCGCGAGGAGAGTACTGGAAAATGGCAGCCTAACTACTATGAAGTGGAAGATGGGGACGATACGTTAAACTGGATTGCGGAGCAGGCGTGGAGTGACGGGCAGGTGGCTATGACCGGAGGTTCCTATCTTGGTTATGTGCAATGGGCGGCAGCAGCCAGCGGGAATCCGCATTTAAAGGCGATGCTGAGCAATGTGTGTGCGGGAAGCGCCTTTGTGGATCTGCCAAGGAGAGGAGGATGTTTTAACTCCGGCATGCTTGCCTGGGCCTTTGCCATGTCCGAGCAGAAGTTTGATCCGGACAGGATGGTAAGGGATGACTGGGATACGGTGCTGGATATACGTCCGCTGGAGGAGATTCCGGAGAAAGCCCTGGGAAGAGAGATTCCTTTCCTGACGGAATGGCTTGGGCATAAGGATATGGATGAAATGTGGAGGCGCACAAGCTGGAAAGAACGTTATGCGGGCGGACCTGTTCCGGCGCTTATTCTGTCGGGATGGTTCGATGATAATGGAATGGGAACCACAGAGGCGCTTGATCTGGTAAAGGACTGGCCGGCGGGAACCTGGAAAACAATCCTTGGTCCATGGAAACATGGCGGAAATGCCGAATATGATCTGCATGGAATCTATATGGGGGAGGACGCCCTGCGTTATGATGTGGATATGCAGAGTATGATGTGGCTGGATCATTTCCTGAAAGGTGTAGATAACGGCATCGAGAGGACGCCGAAAGTGGAATATTATACTTTGGGTGAGAATCAATGGAAAACGGCAGATGCCTGGCCGCCGGAAAACGGAAAAGTGATGCGTATTAATCTGAAAGGGGAAAGAGACAGCTATATCTATGATCCGGACAATCCGGCTGTACATATTATTGATATGTCAGAAAATGAGATTGGAGTACCGGAGGATTATACGCAGGAAGAAAAGAGAGAGGATTTCCTTTTGTTTTCTTCGGAGCCGTTTGAGGAACCTGTTACGGTGACAGGGGATGTTGTCGCACATTTATTCGTATCCTGCGACTGTCCGGATACGGATCTTGTGTTTCGTATGACGGATGTGGATGAGAACGGAAAGTCTGTCAAACTTGTCGATGGGGTTATCGGTGTCAAATACAGGAACGGGTTCGAGACGCCGCAGTACATGGAGCCCGGAAAAGTGTACGAAGTAACGATCAGGACAACCAAAATATCCAATATGTTTCTTCCGGGACACAGAATACGTTTTACGGTTACATCCAGTGCGAAGAATTTCATCTTTCCTAACAGCAATACAAAGGATGGTTACAACAGCGAAAGTAAGCAGAAAGCCACTGTCACAATCCACCAGGACGAAGAGTATCAGTCTTATGTTGAGGTTGTTATGTATTGAATTTAAAAGAGGATAATCACAATGCGCACGATACCGATTACAGCAAGCAAGGAAGAAATCCGGGAACTGGTTATTGAATGGAACGAACTTCTGGCACAGGAAAAATATAAGGAAGCCCAGAAAGAATTTGACAGCCCGTTTCTTTGTGCGGAAGGTGAATGAAGAGGAAATCACCTTGGCTTTTATTGATTTACATGTAACGTGATATTGCGGGTGTTATTAAATATAATTATAATATTGAAAAACGCAATAAGGAGATAACTATGATAAGACTTGCTCAGGAGGCTGAAAAAGTCATGCTGGAACGCTTCGGGAAAGCTGAAAAAATGCCTTTGCCGCATGGATTGATAATGGACACAATAATTTTGAATCTGGAGTCATTTATCAATGAGATTAAGGGCAATTAATATATATTCTGCCTATTTGGGCAATGAAGATGATACCAAAAGAAGAACCAGACAATTAAGGCGGGACGCCGATTTTTTAGATTATGAATTTGCCGAGAAAGTCAGGTTTTATGATAATGATTTTTGCAGACAGCTAAATATTGCATGTGATGAGAAGGCAACAGAAATATTGATCAGTAATTCTGGGATTGAGGGCTATCCTACGGTAACAATTCCATTTGATTTTTCAGTATATGAAGGTTTGACAGAAACCGACAGGAAGATTTATTGGGTGGAAGAAATAAAAAGGGTATTTATTTTTTTATCAGATAAAATGAATGGAAAAGCGCAAAAGATAAGGGATTTCATTGAATATCTGGAGAATAAATATATTGATTAGGGGACATTTTGGGGGTGGATTATTGTAAAATGTTCCCTAAAATAATAATATTATTTACAATAATGCTGATATAATTCGTCTATTTTTTGCTGCATCAGCTGTATTAGTGCAACCGGTTCTAGCACAGTGGCGTTCTTTCCAAATGGCAGTATATAATCGGCAACCCATTCTAAAGCAGCATGGTTTATTTCCATGTCGATGATCCCTCCGCCCGTTGGGAAAGATTTTAATCCGCTGGCAAGGAAACACTCACTTTCACAGCGTTTAACGCCTATATCCGTCAGTCGGATTTTCATATGGTAATCATTCTTAACTTCTGCTTTTTCAAGATATTCTTGAATGGACGCAGGCATAGGATATTTTTCTTTTGGATAGGGCTTTTCTTCTATGATTTCTTTGATACGGTCAACCCGGAATACTCTGATTTGGTTTGCTGTTGTACAATAGGCGGGGCAATACCAAAGTCCATTCATGGCATATAAACCGATGGGTATAATTGTGCGTGTGCTTTCAGAATAGGTTGACGAATACCGTATTGTTGCAGCATGACGGTTTATGACAACGAGAAATATTAATTTAAGCAATGGTGAATCACGATGTCTGTCTGGAATCCAAAATACGACCTTGTTTTGAATCTGTATGATGCTTTTTTGTACATCTAATGGCAGACAATTCAGAAACTTTTTCAAGACGGACAGGGTTTCCTG
This sequence comes from bacterium 0.1xD8-71, assembly GCA_003612405.1. Lineage (GTDB taxonomy): Bacteria > Bacillota > Clostridia > Lachnospirales > Lachnospiraceae > UBA3282. The sequence goes on along the minus strand of RAYR01000013.1, from coordinate 1,099 downwards.
TTCAAATGGCAAGTCACGGTGATATTCCAGGGCTTGACAGGCAAAGAAAATAGCTTTTGCTTCACTTTCTGAAAAGGCAATAGGCGGCAAAACACGTTCTTTCAAGATATGATACCCACCTGCCGCCCCAACTTCGGAGTAAAGAGGGAAACCGGCCCGCTCTAATTCTTGTAAATCACGCAGTATGGTTCTTTTTGATACGGAAAACTCACTTGCTAATTCGCCTGCGGTAAAATCCCTTTTTGCATTTATTGTTATCATCATTTCAATAAGTCGTTCTGCTTTTGACATTTTAAATTCCTTTCCGAATGATGACAGTCTTTGTCACTATTTTATGATAAACTATCTATATCCCAAATGCAATATGGCACTAAAATGACTTGTACAGACTGCTATTGCCGGATTAATGTAATTTAATACCCTCAGTGAAATACATAGAATGTAAAGGAGAAAGGCGTATGGAAAAATGGATGTATATGATGATGATTGAGAAAAGTAAGACCTATAATAAAATGACGAAACAGGTGGTTATGGAGCACGTTGAGAACATAAGAAAGCTGGACGATAACGGGAAGCTGGAAATCTGCGGCGTATTTAAAGGTTATCCGGGAATGGCAGGTATGTATATTCTAAAAACAGAGAGCCGTGAAGAAGCGGAAGAAATATGTAAATCGGAGCCGTTGGTGTTGGGAGGATATGCAACCTATAAATTGGTCGGTTTACAGATTGCAAACCGGGAAAATAATTACTTGCTGTAATTGTGGAAAATTTTATACTTCTTTATCTCACATGAGTTAAAAGAGAATCGGTTATTTTTAACCATTATCTGATTGCATGTGAGATTTTTTATTATATCGGACAAGGAGCCCGGTATATAAGACTTCTCATGGATTTTTATGGGGATGGCTGTGATTGTAATATGTGATTTTGTGAAGGGAAGCTATATTTATATAAGAAGAAGGTAGAATTTTTTGATTTTAGATAAAATTATGAATATGGTTGAAAATTGTATGTAGTTTATATATAATATATAAAATGATAATTAGGCGGGGAATGAAGGATAATTCCTGATTATTGATAATAAGGAGTTATCTGTTAT
>RAYR01000012.1 GCA_003612405.1 bacterium 0.1xD8-71 | reverse complement strand
ATAATCATTAGCCTCCTTGAAAAAATCTATTGTTTTTTTCAAGTATGGACTAAAAACGGTTTTAGGAAAAGGCGGGGGTTTTGACGTTTACATTTGTTGCACTACAAAACGCCCCGGAAATGCCCGTAAAACGCTTTCTGCTCTCGTTCTAACTGTCTGTATTTGTTTTCCGTATTCGTTTTTCTATAAGGGTTTGGGAAACTTCCCAACAAATAAAAATTCTATACGTCACTTCTTAAAAGGATATAGGATTTTTCGGGATTGAGTACTTAATCCCTATGCTTGCTATTCCGCTATTCTAAACTTTTTATAAAATTTCTTGGAAACTTTGCCAATTTTTACCTCCCGTGCGTAGTAAGTAGTAGAGGGGGAGTTTACGCTATTCCCGTATAGTGTACTTGCTGCTTCTCATAAAATTTAAGGAAAACGTCAAAGGAGAAAGTTTATGTCAAAAACTAATAACTCTCCTACACCCGATACTCAAATACACATGGAAAATCTTTCCATAGATAAAATGAGGTTGACCGTTACCAACATCTACCCCGTCTTTCAAAAAAAATCAAAACAGGAAACACGACAGGAAATCGGAGCGCGGCTCTATCAGATTTTCAAAAAATATGCGTAAGTCCCTTGCAAAACATTTCATGAAACGATATGATCTGTTTAATGTCAAATTCCTATGGAATTTGACATTGGGTATTGCGTCTTACGTTTTAGGAGGTAGATAGAATGTATGACGCGTTATATGCAAGACAGTCAATCGAGAAACAGGACAGCATTTCTGTAGAAAGCCAGCTTGAGTATTGCAGATACGAAACCCACGGGGAAGCCTGTATGGAATACACAGACAAAGGTTTTTCGGGCAAGGACACCAACCGTCCCGGCTTTGAAAAAATGATGAATGATATTCGTGCAGGAAAAATCAAACGGGTTATTGTCTACAAACTCGACCGTATCAGCCGTTCCATTTTGGATTTTGCAAACATGATGGAGATTTTTCAGAAATATCATGTGGAGTTTGTTTCTTCCACGGAAAAATTTGACACATCCACGCCGATCGGCAGGGCTATGTTAAATATCTGTATCGTGTTCGCCCAACTGGAACGGGAAACCATACAAAAGCGGGTAACAGACGCTTATTATGCAAGGTGCAAGCGCGGCTTTTACATGGGCGGGCGTATCCCCTACGGCTACCGTCTGACAAACGCGGTCATTGACAATATCCACACTTCCATGTATGAGGAAGTCCCGGAAGAAAGTGAACAGTTAAAGCTAATTTACTCCATGTATGCGGACACGGACAATTCACTTGGAGATATTGTACGGTACTTAAACGAACACCAGATTAAAAATCTGCGCGGCGCAAACTGGAATACCGCCCGTATCAGTGAAATGCTCCGCAATCCCGTATATGTGGAAGCGAATATTGATGTGTACCAGTTTTTCCAAAGTCAAGGCGCAAACATCTATAATCCGGCAAGTGATTTCACAGGTTATAATGCCTGCTATCTCTACAAAGGTACGGTTTCCACTTCAAGAAAGCAGTGTGACCTTTCTGACAAGGAAATTGTGCTTGCACCGCATAAGGGGTTTATCCCCTCTAAGACATGGTTAGCCTGCCGCATACGGTGTCTGAACAACCGGCAGTCTACAAAGACCTGCAAACCGAAAAATTCATGGCTTGTAGGCAAAGTAAAATGTGGAAAGTGCAGTTATGCGCTGACAATCCGTAAGGCAAAAACAAAGTGGGGACGTTACTTTGTTTGCAGCCAGTCGGGAAGCCGTGGGAGCAACTGCACCGGGGCGGGCTGTACGATTTACGCGGACGTTTTGGAAGAATATATGCTTGGTGCAATCAAGGAAAGACTGTCAGAATTTCAAAAACTCTCCTGCCTATCTGACACAGGAGAAGAACAATCGCACATGACGAAAAAAATCCGTCTGACACAGATTGAGGAAGAAATCGAAGAACTTCTCTCCAAAGTGTCCGGGGCAAGCGGCGTTCTGATGAAGTACATAGACGAAAAAGTATCAGAACTGGATGCAGAGCGAAAAGCCTTGCAGGAAGAAATCGTTACGGCAAATGTCACAGACACAGAGGGCAGATTGAAGCAGATAACCAATCATGTGAAAACATGGGAAACGCTCTCTTTCGATGACAGACAGGCGGTAGTCGATACGCTCATCAAAGTTATTCGCATTGCAGACGGAAACATTGAAATCACTTGGAACATTTAACCATTATCTATGAAAGTCTGAAACACACAGTTTTGAGGAAAATTCAAAGAAAATTTAATAAAAATCTGTTGATAAGCAAAAGCTAAATACCGTATAATAAAATCAAGAAAGGAAGTGATTCTATGGCACCAGCAACACAGGTTATTAAGAACAATAATATTATGAAAACAGAATATTCTGAAAAGACAGCCATAGGTGCATTATATGATGAGCTCTCCAAAGGAATAGACAGCATGAAAAAAGGCGATGTTTATACGATTGACGAAGCTTGGGAGGAAATTGATAAAATATAATGCCGGACAAACCAAAGAAATATAAAATCGTAATATCCAAGGACGCGCTTTGGGATATTAAGTCAACGAAAAAGTATATTCTCGACACCTTCAAATATCGTGAATATGCGGAAAACTTTTCAAAGAAGATAAAGAAGGCTATCAAAGAGCTGGATTCCTTTCCCAAAGGCTATGAAGCTACGGGATATGTAATTGAGGGATTGAGCATTTATTTCAAGCCTTACAGTACATATTTAATCTTCTTTGTTGTGGAGGATTCCACCATTACGGTAATCCGGGTCTTGAAAGACCGCATGTATTGGCAATCTATTATCAAAAAGATGCAGAAAATCAACAGATAAATTTACTTCAATCCTCCCGTTTCGGTGAAGCGCTCCGCATCGTGCAGGATCGTCTTAACTCCAAGAACTTCTACGCCTTTAACCCGGGATTTGACTGTTGTGAGGGAAATGTAAAATAAACACTGAAATTACAAACTGATACAAAAAGGGTGATTCCTTGCTGCAATTATATGGCATGGAATCACCCGCTTTTCCTTTATCACTTTATTTTCAGGCAAACACCGAAATCTACTCAAAAACCTCTTCTTCCTCTAAATTTCCATTTTCATCATAATAAGACCATTTCCCGGATTCTTTACCGTTTACGTAATCTCCTTCTGCTGCAATCTTACCATTTTCATGATAATCAATCCAGTGGCCGTTTTCTAAACCATCTTCTGACAGCTAGCTAGTTACTTTATAACATAAAAAAGCCCGCCTGTCCATCCGGGATGCGACTGTACGAAACGACACAGATAAACAAGCCGCAGGAACCTGCACTCCAGATAGCTGTGGCTTGTTTATCATTCTAATCAGAAATATTCTTATAAATAGGTCCTGGCACTCTTTCTATACCTATCTCTCTAATGCCAGCCCCACATCTTCAAAAATCCGCTCCATCTTATCCCATGCCCGGCAGATATCTTCATCCTGTCCAAAAAGAAGCGTTTTGCCTACGATCATCACATCAATTCCACTCTTGCCTATTCTCTCAATGGAATCCATATGGCAGCCGCCATCAATTTCTATCTGATAATAATACCCTTTAGCGTCTCTAAGCTCCCTTGCCCCTGCAATTTTGTCCAGAACACATTCACTTAGCTTTTGGCCTGCAAACCCGGGTGTTACCCCCATAAAGGTAAGCAAATCCACCTGATCCAAATAGGACTCGATATATGAAAGCGGAACGGAAGGATTCAGCACGATTCCCAGTTTTCTTCCTTTCTGTTTGATCATGTCTATATATCGGAATATATTTTTAGACACTTCATCTGCCTGAAGACTGATGTAATCTGCTCCTGCCTCTATCACGGCATTGATAATCCCCTCATCTGTCCCTTCCACCATCAAGTGCGCCTCAATCGGAATTTCAGCCACCGTTTTGATCTGCGAAATAAAATCCGGTGAAAAGCAAAGGTTTTTCGCATAATGCCAATCTAAAATATCCACATGGTACATGTAAGCTTTCTGATTCAGAAATGCAATCTGCTTCTTAATTTCCAAAACATCCATCCCCATCAGGGACGGCGCAATCATCAGTTTTTTCATTTTGCCCAAACACCGTTCCCTTCACCTGTGTACCTAATCTTCCAGTCCTTTTGCATATTTAGGCGCATATGCTATATGACCAAGAATCGCATATTTTCTGGCACAGCAGGCTCCCGGAATATTGTTTGCCGACTGATGCATCGCCGCATAGGCAAGGGTTGCGAACTTAACCGCCTCTTTATACTGCGGCGGAATACCGATCTCGTCCGAAGTAACCACTTTCATATGGGCAGGCAGTCTCTTCTGGATATTCTCAAGCAATACCTTGTTGTAAGCACCGCCTCCGCTGGCGTACATAACGTTGGTATCGCTCAGATCTGTAAAATCCTTTACACATTTACAGATACATTCCGCAGAAAAAGCATTATAGGTAGCCATCACATCTTCATCGGAAAGATGAGCATACTGCTGACGCATCTTCTCTGAATATGCCGTATCAAAATCATCTCTCCATGCGGAACGTGGATATGGTCTGTGTAAGAACGGTGCTTTTAAAAGCTCCTTTAGCATTTCTTCATCTGCCTGTCCTCTTGCCGCAATCTCTCCGCCCTTATCGTAAGGAACATGAAAATACTGTTTTGCAATATAATCCATCATGATATTGCCCGGACCGCAGTCAAATGCTCTCATCTGTCTTCTGTCTTTATACACCTTATGCACATTGGATATGCCTCCGATGTTTAAGGTCAGCGTAGGATTCGTATTTCTGAACAATACATAATCCACATACTGCATCAAAGGTGCTCCCTGCCCGCCCAGTGCATGATCCGCCGGCCGAAACTGGGTTACGCAGTTTATATCCGTATAATCGGCAACCACTGCTCCGTCTCCAAAGCAAAAACCATAAGCATAAATATCATCCAGGAATAAATCCACATAAGATTTCTCAAACTGCTCTTCCGTTACTTCATTTGCTTTTACCCTGTTGGTCTGATGCAGATATACCTGCTGTCCGTCTACACCGATCACTTCTATATCATCTGCCGTATGCCCGGTCTTATCTAACAGCTGCTTAACTACCATGCCAAAATATGCGCCGATCGCATAATTCAGCTTAGACAGATCTGCCAGCCCCAGCTTATCATCAAAAGCATCCCATATCATCTTATGTAACCGCTTGGGCCAATCTACCGAGATGCCGTCTATGAACTTAGGCGGACAGGGCTGTCCATCCTCCATCATAGAAATTTCCGCCAAAATACAATCTACTCCATCACAAGAACTTCCACTGTTTAAACCAATAATCAATGCCATATGTATTTTCCTTTCTATACTGTCTGTTTGTATCGCTCCATACAGATTTGCATAGTTTTGGCCTTGACCGTATTTTATACCAATGACTTGACCGAATCTCTTATGATAAACTCATGCTCCAGAATAATCGTTTCCGGGTTTTCTTCCCTGGTTTGCTCATTCTTGATCAGCTTGATAATCTTATCTACCGCAATCCTTGCCATATCATCCAACGGCTGGGACATTGTTGTCAGCGGCGGATACAGGGTGGTGGCAATGGATATGTTATCAAAACCCACCACCGAAATATCCTCTGGTATCTTAAGCCCCATATCATAGATTGCCTTATACACTGCCCTGGCAATATATTCTGTAGGACATTGAATCGCCGTCGGTCTGTCAGGAAGCTGCAACATTTTCTGAGTCAGTTGATAGCAGGAATCATAGGAATGTTGTCCTTCTGCAATATACTCTTCCCTGATGGGAATCCCATTGTGCTCCAATGCCCGCTTATATCCGATCAGCCTTGCCCGCATAACAGACATGTGATAACCGTATCCGACAAACCCTATTTTTTTATGTCCATTTCTGATCAGATACTCAACAATCTCAAAACTTCCCTGTTCACCTGTTATGTCAACACGACTGATTCCGGGAATATCACTTTGTATCGACACCATACTCATAAATTCCTGAGCCGTCCTGATATCCTCTAAACATTCGTCTACCCTGCAAGGCCCGAAAATTACCCCCGCAGCCCTGATCTGCATTAAAAACTTAAGATAACCTGACATGATCTGGGGATCTTCATTAAACAAACATAACGTCAGCAGATAATCTTCTGCCCTGAGATACCGCTCTACATGATCAACAAATTCTGCAAAAAAAGGGTCCATGATATTTGGAACAAAGAAGCTGATTACCGGGGTATGTCCACCCATAACCACTCCGCGCGCTAAAATATTCGGATTATAATTCAGTTCCCGCGCTGCTTCCCTGACAATTTTTACCGTATCAGGCTTAAATTGTTCTGAATTCTTCAATACTTTCGATACTGTACTCACCGATACCCCCGCTTTATTGGCAACATCCATCAAAGTGGTGGGTTTTTTCGCTCCAAATGCCATGTTTCACCTCAAAATAATATATTCTTTTGCAAATTTTCAACAAGATTATATTATTATAGCACAAAGCCACTGGTATAAAAATACTAAATCTATAAATGTATACCTCTATGCAAATCACAATTTATTCTTAGAAAATTCCTTTTGCCCTCCATGGCGCATAATGGATACGCCCCAGGATATTATACATCCCGGAATGAGATGCTGCCGGGATATTATCCGCCACACCGTTTATGGATGCAAATGCCAGCGTAGCAAATTTGATACACTCCTTATACGCTGCCGGAATTCCTATCTCATCCGATGTGGTCAGCCGGATATCATAAGGCATAATCTCCTGTAAATGCCCCATAATCGTCTGATTGCGGACGCCGCCTCCGCTGGCATACATCACTTTTACTTTCTCGAGCTGCTCTTTGGGAATATTATCTTTCATATTCCTTACAATCGCTTCTCCTGTAAAATGGGCGAAGGTTTTCATAAAGTCCTCCGGCTTAACCTGCGGGAACTGCGCAAATAATTTATCTGCATACCCAAAGGAAAAGTCTGTCAGCCAGGGAGATCTGGGAATCGGTCTGTCAAAAAAGGGATGTGACAGAAGCTGTGCCATAACCTCTTCGTTTACTTTTCCCCTGGACGAAATTTCCCCGTTTTTATCGTAAGAAACGCCAAAAAACTTCTTTGCCGTGTAATCCAGCATGGTATTGCCCGGACCGGTATCAAATGCATACATCTGACTCCTGTCCTTCTGTGCCAAATGGGCATTGGCGATTCCTCCAATATTCAATGTCATCACAGGTTCTTCCTGATGCCGAAAAAGAATATAATCAAAATACTGCATCAGCGGACCGCCATTGCCTCCTGTCACATGATCGGCTGCTCTGAAATGGGTGATTGTGTTAATATTTGTCAGACTGGAAATAATTGACGTTTCCCCAAGCCAAAAACCGCAGGGATAAGGTCCGTTATACCATCGCCCGATCCAATCCTCCTTCTGCTCCTGCGTCATGCTGTCTATGATGTCATGCTTTGGCTGCTCTAAGTAGGTAACCTGCCCATCCACTCCCAATGCCAGAATGTCATGATAATCGATATCATTCTCCTGCATGAAAGTCCTGCATCTGTCTGCCAGCAGTGCTCCAACCGCATAATCCAGCCGTGCCAGTTCCGGCAGTGTGATTTCAAGACTGTAACACTTTCTCACAAGTGCTTCCAGCTCCTTAGGCCATTCATAGGTAGCGCCCCCTAGGAATTTAGGTGCTTTTGGCTGATTGTCTGTATCCATCTCTATCTCACAAAGAACTACATCAATCCCATCTACAGAAGAACCGGTATTCATTCCCATTGTTAATGCCATCATTCTCCTCCTTTTGTATATGGCCGGCTTACTCCCTAAACCATTATTGGCTGTCCTCCGGCTTATAACCGTCAATATACTGCTGGATTGCCGCAACGGCTTCATCCGTATCCATATTATCCGGTGTGAGCAGGAAACTGCCGCTGTCGCTCTCTTTCTCAATCTCTTCTCCATTCACCAGGGAAATCAGCTTCTTGGTGCCTTCATATCCCTGATTATACGGCATCTGGAGAGAAAGGGCTGCAATCGTACCTTCCCGCATTGCCTTTAACAGATCCAGGTTGCAGTCCACGGCGCAGACAGTAATCTGACCTTCTATTCCCAGTTCTTTGATACCGTTGAGCACACCCAGCGCTGTTCTGTCATTATTGGCAAAAATACACTTCAGATCCGGATTTGCCTGGTATACATTGGCAACCAGACTGGTAGTCTTATTGATGTCGCTCTCCGTAATCTGATAGCCAACATCCTTCATATCCGGATATATTCCTGTGATCCCGGCAATAAATCCATTGTACCTGTCAATAGATGCCAGTGAGGTCATATTAAACACCATCTCTGCATAAGAACCGGAACCATCCAAATGATTATCGGCAATATATTCTCCTAATTCCGTACACATATTCACGCCATTCGTCCCGAAGAAACCATTTGCATCCATGGGATCTAAATACTGGTCAATAACAATTACCTTAATGCCTGCATCAATCGCCTCTACGATTGCATCATGGGGAACTGTGGGGCTGCAAGGTGCAATCAAAATACCATCCACGCCCTGGGAAATTGCATTTTCTACCATCTCAAGCTGTTTCTGCGTGTCCGTATCCTCCTGAGGCGCAACATACTCAATCTTGATACCACCATACTCACTTCCCATTTCCTCTGCTGCTTTTTCTGCACCGTTTTTCACAGAAAGCCAATAAGGTGAAGCGGCGTTCATGGCAATAACCTTAAATACAAGCCCGTCGCCAGCCGCCTCAGGCGCCACTGCCGGTTCCGTTCCGCTTTCTGCTTCTTTTACGACCGTTTCATTCGCAGCCGTATTGTCTGCTGATGCTCCGTTGCTGCCACAGCCGGTCAGGCTTCCTGCCGCCAGTAACACACTCAGTCCGATTGCTGTTGCCTTTTTGAATAACTTTGCTTTCATAGTATCCCTCCTGTTTTTTATTTTTTATCTAAAAGCATTTTGCTTTTATTCCATTCCCTGACTCCGTCTCCTGCGGATGGTATCAACCATCACTGCCAGAATCAGCACAATTCCCGTAATCAGTTGCTGCCAATAGGTGGAAAATCCCATGATCTGTAAACCGGTTGACAGAACTGACATAATGAATGCACCAATTAATGCCCCTGATATGGAGCCTTCGCCTCCAAACAAGGAACCTCCTCCAATTACCACTGCGCAGATGGAGTTCATCTCATAACCATCCCCACATACAGCAATTCCCGCATTGATTCTGCACATCATGACAATACCGGCAATCCCACAAAGAAACCCTGCCAGAACGTACACGAGGAAAATTGCTTTCTTCGTCTTTACCCCGGAAAATCTGGCTGCCGTAACATTGCTTCCACAGGCGTAGACATACCGCCCAAAACTGAATTTTTTTAAGATAAGATGCATAATGACAACAATAACAATCATGATAATTGCCAGATTGGGAAATACGCCTCCGATTGTGCCCCTTCCGAAATTGGAAATCTCCGGCGGCAGATTGTAAATATCGTTTCCTCCCTTTGCAAGAAGCGCGATTGAGCGGATAATGTACTGTGTTCCCAATGTTGTTATAAAGGCCGGCAATCCAACATGTGCCACAAAAAATCCATTTACAACCCCAACCAGTACCGCTGCCAGAAGAGCAGCCAGCACAGCGACTCCTATGGGAAGTCCCAAATCTACCATCATGCCGGATGCAATCAATGTTGTAAGGCCGATGATTGCTCCCTGGGAGAGGTCAATGCCAGAGGTAATAATCACAAAGGTCTGTGCCACTGTGATGATACCTATTACCGCTGTCTGCTGAAGAAGACTCTTTAAGTTATAAGCAGAAAAAAATCCTTTGGCTCCTACGGAAAAAAAGATGATTAACGCAATCAGAATGAAAAATACCACCGAAATCTGGTTTCCAAGCACTTTTTTGAACATGGAACCTTTCTCTTTTACAACAGGTGTGTTCATAATTGACCTCCTTGTATATTGTTTATTGCACCAGTAAAATATCGTTTTCAGTTACCCCCTGGCCGAAAGATGCCACAATTTTCCCTTTAGACATCACTTCCACTCTGTCGCATACACCGATCAGTTCCGGCGTATAGGAGGAAATGACAAGAACCGCTTTTCCGTCTTTTGCAAGTCCACGGATAATGTCATAGACTCTTGATTTTGTCAAAACGTCTATTCCCTTTGTGGGTTCGTCGAAAATATAGATCTGAGGATCCGCCGCAATCCATTTTGCAATGGATACTTTCTGCTGATTTCCCCCTGAGAGTGTCATCACTTTCTGATCAGCGTCCACACATTTTACCTCCAGTGACACGATCATTTCATCCGATACTCTTCTGGCCTCCTTGTCATTGATATAACCGGTGGACGAAACGATATCTGCTCTGTTTTTAACAATACTTGGGAGCAGTATATTAAAACCGATTCCCATTCCCGTATGCAGTCCACCATTCTTTCTGTCCTCATTGATGTAGGCAATACCAAGATCCAATGCGTCTCCGGGATCTTTGATCGTTACATCTCTGCCATCAATCTTTATGCTTCCATAAGAATGTTTGGTATGGCCAATCATCATCCATACCAGTTCTGTTCTGCCCGCGCCTACTAACCCAGCCAGTCCCACAACTTCACCATAGTTTATCTTCAAATCACATGGTGCAACAATTCCTCCTCCGAATCCGCTCAGTTCGACAGCTGTTTTCTCTGTCACGTAGCTCTCAATCTTTGGATAAAAAGCATCCAGCCGCTGCCCGATCATCAAATTGACCAGTTCCCCTTTATCCAGTTGGTTCATGGCGCCATAGTACTGCACCCTGCCATCCCTTAAGACCACACATTTATCTGCCATTCTGTACATTTCCTCCAGATAATGCGTGATGAACAGAATTGTCATCCCTTCTTTCCTCATGGCATCCATCACTTCAAACAGTTTTTCTCTTTCTTTATTCGTAAGGGAAGTGGTCGGCTCATCAAAAATCACTAACTTAGGATTTTTGTAGATACTTTTTGCTATTTCAACAAGTTGCTGCGTAGAAGCCGTATATTCTCCCAGCGGCCTGGTAACATCAATTTCTACCCCGAGCCGCCGAAATACTTCTTCTGTCTGAGCAATCTCTTTCTTCTTGTTAAGATAGTGAAACCGCCGGTTTACATTCTGGCTTAAAACCACATTTTCAGCTACTGTCAAATGGGGAATCACGCTCAATTCCTGGTATACAATTCCTACTCCTGCCGCGTCGGCATCCGAAACACTCGTAAAATGTACCTCTTTTCCATCAATGAGAATCTGTCCCCCATCAGCCTGATAGATACCGGTCAGAATCTTCATCAATGTACTTTTGCCGGCCCCATTCTGACCGGCTAATGCGAGAATTTCTCCCGATTCTGCCTTGAAGCTGATGCCGTCCAAAACCTTATTCTTAAAAAATGATTTGCTTATATTGATAAATTCCAGCACTTAACTCACTCCTACATCCTATAGTCTTTTTCCTAATCTCCATTGACAATGAGTATCCCACTGCTTGTACCAAACCGCACAGCGCCTGCCTCTAAAAGCTCCTCAAACTCTTCCCGGCTTTTAATCCCTGTAGATGCCTTGATCCTACACTTTCCGTCCACAGCCTTTTTCATTAACAAAATATCTTCTTTTGTCGCCTTTCCTCCGTTAAATCCAGTACAGGTCTTTACATAATCAGCTTGTGCATTTACCGCCATCTGGCATACTTTCACTTTTTCTTCCTCCGTCAGAAGAAAAGTCTCCAGAATCACCTTGACCGGCACCGAAGGATGCGCTGCTTTCACCACCTCCTTTATTTCATTCTCCACATATTCATATAAACCGTCTTTCAATGCACCAACATTGATTACCATATCTACTTCCTGAGCCCCGTTCGCAATGGCATCCTTGGTTTCAGCAACTTTGATAAATGTGGTGCTGCTTCCAAGCGGAAAGCCGATTGCCGCCCCAACTTTCACATTGGTTCCCTCAAGCAGCTGTGCCGCATATTTCACATTGGCAGGTGTAATGGCAACTGCCGCAAATCCGTATTCCTTTGCCTCTTCACATACTCTCTTGATATCATTCCTTGTTGTGTCCATTTTTAAAACAGAATGTTCAATGTATGCTGCATATTCTTCCTTCTTCATTGTCTGATAACTTTCTCCTTTCTTTTTAAATGTATTATAATTTTAAAAATTCTAACGTTATAATTTTTATTCTAACGTTAGAATATATGTTTTTATGAAAGATGTCTAGTCTGAATAAGTGCCAAATTTTTTTCTTCCTTTTTGTTTATATTGAATAAATCGTCTTGTTGCCGCAAAAAAAAGAAGCTGACCATCTGCACTAAACATCAGATTCAGCTTCCTTTTGCAATTTATTCCCATATATAAATGTCTTGTGTAGCATTGAGGAATCATAAAGAATCATTTTTTTGTTTATATGTTACTGCTGTTGTGCGTGGTGAAAACAAGTCGGCTGCAACAAACGTCATTAAGAAAGACCTTTTTGATTTGAACGCCGCCGATTTGGAGGGCTTTGATGCTGTAATTGACGCTTTCGGGGCATGGACGCCGGAAACCCTGCCGCAGCACAGCACTTCTCTGAAACATCTTTGCGACCTTGTAAGCGGTAAGGAAACAAGACTTCTTGTTGTAGGCGGCGCAGGCAGCCTGTATGTAAACCCGGAACATACCGCACAGGTTATGGACGGGGCAGACTTCGCGGAAATGTACAAGCCGCTTGCTATCAACATGGGTAAGGCACTTGATGAACTCCGCACAAGAACAGATGTAAAATGGACATATATCAGCCCTGCCGGAGATTTTCAGGCAGACGGAGCAAAAATCGGCAAATACATTCTAGGCGGCGAAGAACTGACACTGAACTCTAAAAGGTGAAAGTGTAATCAGTTATGCCGACTATGCGGTTGCTATGGTTGATGAAGCATTAAACGGAAACCATATTCAGCAAAGAATTTCTGTTGTAGCAGAGTAAGCAGATCAGACCACTATTCATTCAAATGTGAACCCCTCTGACCCATAAAGGCAGGGGGATACTTACAGGAGGAAATTATGCGTGCAAAGACCATTTTCCTGTTACTTGTGTGATTGATATTATGCTATCATATAACAGGATCAATTACCAGAAAAGAATCTCCCTCATCGTGACCTCTGGACAGTTGGCTGTTCTGGCAGCGTTGATTCTGGGCAATCTACTGTTTGTATGGAAGCTTCACAGATTGGGCGGATAATTTTCCACACTCTCTATGCTATCATACCACGACATTTAATATAGCATAATAACATTTTGAAAGCTATTCCCTGCCGCAGGAATTCTTTCCTGCTTCATGTATCTGCCTCTGTTCTTTTTATAAACCCATGTTATAATGTATTTAAGAATATTATTTATCCACCGGAGATAACAAACATGACCACTAATCACAACACAATCAGAACCACCACCCTGACAGAAGGCTGTATCTGGAAACAACTTGTCGCTTTTGCTTTCCCGCTTTTTGTGGGAAATCTTTTCCAGCAACTATATAATACTGCCGATTCCCTGATTGTAGGGAATTTTCTTGGAAGCAATGCGCTTGCCGCAGTTTCCTCCTCCGGCAATCTGATTTTTCTTATGGTTGGCTTTTTTCAAGGTATTTCCGTGGGCGCTGGTGTGGTGATTGCCAAATATTTCGGTGCCAGAGATTTTAAAGAAGTGAAAAAGGCAGTACATACGACAGTGGCCTTCGGTCTTGCCGCCGGCATTTTCCTGACTATATTCGGGACACTCCTCACTTCCCGTATTCTCATATGGATGGGAACACCGGCAGATGTACTTCCGGAATCCACTGTCTATTTCAGAATCTATTTTTGGGGGTCTTTATCCTTTGTCATGTACAACGTCTTTGTGGGAATTCTGCAATCCATCGGAGACAGCCGCCACCCGTTAATTTATCTGGTGGTATCGTCCGTCATCAATGTTCTTCTGGATCTTTTGTTTGTGGCCATATTGGGAATGGGTGTGGGCTCCGCCGCTGTTGCCACAATTCTTGCCCAGTTTTTCAGTGCCTTTTTATGTCTCTTCCGCCTCATGTATAAGAGTCCGGAGGAATACCGGGTCTATTTGAAAGATATCCGCTTTGACCTGCCGATGTTACAACAGATTATTGCAAACGGTCTGCCGGCGGGGTTCCAGAATTCCATCATTGCTCTGGCCAATGTAGTGGTACAGTCTAACATCAACAAATTTGGCAAAATGGCGGTTGCCGGGAGTGGCGCCTATTCCAAGATAGAGGGCTTTGGCTTCCTTCCCATCACCTGTTTTGCCATGGCGCTCACCACCTTTATCAGCCAGAATCTGGGTGCCAGACAATATGACCGAGCCAAAAAGGGTGCCCGGTTCGGTATCCTGTGTTCTGTCACAATGGCGGAACTTGTGGGTATCTTTATTTACTTTATGATTCCCACCCTGATTGCCGCCTTCAACCGCACCCCGGAAGTCATCGCCTACGGCACCACCCATGCCAGAATAACGACGCTTTTTTATTTCCTGCTCTCCTTCTCCCACTGTATTGCGGGTATCTTACGAGGCGCCGGCAAAGCTGCCGTACCCATGTTTACCATGCTCTGTTTCTGGTGTATTGTCAGGGTCAGCTATATCACCGTTATTTTACATTTTATCCCACAGATCAAAATGATTTTCTGGGCCTATCCTCTGACCTGGAGTCTGAGTTCCATTGTATTTCTCATCTACTTCCTGAAGGCGGACTGGGTACACGGGTTTGAGAAATAACCAGCTTCTTATCACGCCTGCTTTCTTTTCCCGATGCCCAGCAGACAGATTAGCTTTGTCTCATATCTCGAGATATGTGCAATCGCTTCCCGCAGCGTGTCATAAACGTGGCTCGCCGTATATCGTCCTTCTTTATTCCGAAAATATGCATTATGAAGCACATAACCATGACCGGATTCCCTGGTAATACACACAGTATGAATCTGTCTGGTAATATCCTGCCCGTCATTATACACCGTGGCAATCATCACCAGACTCTCCTGCTCGATTACTTCCAGGGTATCTCTGTCGCCATAGGACAACAGGACATCAAAACCGCTTTTTTTTAAGTATCTGACCACTGCCCAGAGAGACGTTCCAAATTCTCCCCACAATGCCGCTCCATCCGTCTCAAAATGACGGATCAGGTCCGCCATTTCCTCCGGCGTTCCCAAACCCTTTAATCTTTTCTGCGCATTAAACGCCGCAATAATCTCACATCCGGAATAGCTCATATTATGATGCCGTCCCGCACCAAACCAGATATCCTCCCATTGCATCTGATTCTCGATACAGACCAGAGGATTTTTCCAGATTTCCGGATTCATTTTCGCTAAATATTCCAGATTATGCACATAATTCTTCTCTCTGACAGGACGCGGCACCTTAATCCCTGCCAAGAGCCGATATGCCCCGATAACTGTCTTGTTGTTGATATGTCTGGGAATAAAAGAAGCCAAGAACACGCCGTAATCTCCTTTTAAATTTTGGGATTAATTCCAATACCATGGACTATAATATTCTTCCGGAACCGGATCCGGCATGGGACTGCACTTAAATTCATTGGGCCTGGAAGTCAGCGCACGCACCGTAAAGCGGTAGCCGCCGTCCTGTTCCGACAGAAATTCTTTCCGGATACGGATACCATTCATACCCCAGTACAGAACACTTTCTTTAGTCCAGATATTATTCATCACATAATTGCCGTCTTTATCATATACCCATACGTCAAAGCTGTCGGTATCTTCATATGCATCAAGATTGCTCCAGGTAGCATAAAAAACTCTCTGCGACCTCCCCGTATCATCCACCTGCTCCACCATTCTCCAGGCCAGATCTGTAGGTGCAGGCAAAGCCGGCGCATCTTCTCCCGTGTAAGCAAAGGCATCTGATACCACAAAAGGACTGTCCGCATAGCGGATCCCATCTCCTGTGGATGCTACCGCTACATAATAATATCCGTTTTCTTCAAAAAACTCTCCGAAATTCATATCAAACAAATCATCTTCCACATTATCTCCCCGCATGTCTCCCGCCGCGTACCATCCTTCCTCTCCCGGTTCGGGTGCCACAGGTGTATCTTTTCTGTACAACCGCCAATCATACTGTACCTCATCCTCATACCCTGATTCCGGTACATTATCCCATACCATAATCCCCGTCTCTCCATCCCAGTGCGGATTCGCCGGTACCGGCAATACCGGCAGTTCTGCATTGTCTTCCTGTCCGCTGTCATGAGCATTGAACTGATATAACACCAATCCAGACAGGATACATAAAGCAACGATTGCCACACAGGCCAACTCCCTTTTCTGTTTCCTGTGGAAAAAAGCCGCCTCCACTTCCCTGACTGTCTGATAGCGTTCCCGGGGATCTAAATCCCGGCACTTGCGAAGAATCTTTTTATACAATGATTTCTGAAATTTTTCCCCCAGAAACTGCTCTAAGGTAACGCCGAGGGAATAAATATCCGTGCGCTCATCGGTCTGGGCAAATCCATATTGTTCAGGCGCCGCATAACCCCTGGTGCCCAACAGTCTCGTGTCCTGTTCCAGGCCGTCTTTGGGAGAACGGGCCGCATCAAAATCGATCAGACGGATATGTCCGTCATCGGCTAATATAAGGTTGGAAGGCTTGATATCCCGGTGAATGATGCCTTTGCCGTGCAAATACTCCAATACACTGCACAGGTCTTTTACTACAGATAAAAACTGCTTTTCTGAGAATGTAGTGCGATCAGGCGCCTTACCGTCTATATACTCTTCTATGACGGTGGTTGTACCTTCCTCTATGGTTACTTCATATACTTTGGGCAGACAGGGATGCTGACATTCCCTCAGCATTTCATAAATCGGATACTGTCCAAACAATACTTTTTTAATATAAATATGCGCTTCTTCCTGCTTTCGTACCAGGGACACCTTGCCTTTTTCACTCTGTTTGAGCACTGCAATCTCTTGATATTTCATCACCGTAATATCCATCCTTATCACATATGCTTTATTATAACAAATCAAATGAAAAAAAGAAGTCCGGTATTGACTTCCATCATTCATTTTACAGAAAACAAATCTTATATATGTCTACTACCAGGAGACTTTTGGGTAATTTCTGTCCCGGCTTGTCACAAAAAGAATAATTATGTATAATAATCAAAGAAAACAGGGGAGAAATCGCAATATGAATCAGAAAACTACCGAAGAATTAACACATGAAATCAAATCCGCCACAGATATTGACGATTATCTGTCCGCCAACAGTAATCATATGCTTACAGCATCCCTGTCAGAATATTTAAATACACTGTTACTGCAAAAGAAAATCAGAAAGGCCGACGTAATACGTGGTTCTCTGCTCAGCCGGGCTTATGTATACAAAATATTCGCCGGCGAGAAGATACCCTCCAGAGACAAACTGATTGCTCTGGCGTTTGGTCTTGGCCTTTCCGATTATGAAACGCAGAAAATGCTGAAACTATCCGGTAACCAGGAGTTGTATGCAAGAAATAAACGGGACGCCCTGATCTTATTCGCTCTACAGAAGAACAAATCCATTCTGGAAATCAATGAACTCCTGTACGATCACCAGTTTACGATTCTTAATACTGCAAAAGAATGATACTTTGTCACCCTCAGACAGAAGACACTATCATCTGCATCTCTCCCTGTAATTCCACCATGCCATAACCGCAGGGCAGAATAAAGTGATCCCCTTTCTGAATCATCTGTCCATTCATCAAGCCCTCTCCTTCTGTCACACTCATAATCAGGAAAGGATATTCCTGTTCAAAAGTAACCTGATCTGTCACATCCAGTTTCCAGACTTTATAATAATCACAGGAAATCAACAGATTCATCTGATTTTGGGGCAGATCCTGCGCATGCATCACACTTTCTGCCGTAGACTTGGCCGGCACGGTGATCACATCAATGCTCTGGTCCACATGAAGCTGTCTGGGCTTACCGTCGGTCAATCTGTCATAATCATAGACACGGTAGGTGATATCGCTGTTCTGCTGGGTCTCCAGGAGCATAATACCACCTTTGATGGCGTGTACAGTGCCGGGATCTATCTGGATAAAGTCACCCGTCTTCACCGGGATCTCCCGGATAAACTCCTCCCATCTGCCCTGCTGAATCATATCACTCAATTCCTGCCTGTCCTTGGCATGATGTCCGATGACCAGAGAAGAATCCTCATCACAATCCAGAATGTACCAGCACTCTGTCTTTCCAAAGGAACCATTCTCATGTACCTTCGCATAGGCATCATCCGGGTGAACCTGTATACTGAGATCCGTTTTCGCATCAATAATCTTTGTCAGGAGCGGGAATCTGTCGTACCCTGTCTTTCCAAAAAGTTCCGGATGGTTTTCCCACAGTTCAGATAAGGTGCATCCCTCATAGATGCCTTCTTTCACGGTACAATCCCCATTAGGATGAGCACTGACTGCCCAGCACTCCCCAGTATTATCTCCCGGAATCTGATAAGGCCAGTCACTTCCCAGGCGGCTGCCGCCCCAGATCATCTGTTTAAATACAGGGTTTAGATACAAAACTGGTTTTTCTTTCTCATTGATTGATAACATAGCGCCATTCGTCTCCATTACTTTTTGATACCAGTAAGCCGAATCTTTTGCAATTCGTTTCTGGGTCTTAAAATCTACATACACAATGCCAAACCGTTCAGTATATCCTTTATTCCATTCAAAGTTATCACAAAAAGTCCACAGGAAATACCCTCTTACATCGACTCCCTCATCATTTGCCTGCTGCAGCGCAGACAGATACCGATCCAGAAATGTAATCCGGTTGGGATCGTGTACTCTCCCGTCCTTCGATACGATATCATGACAGGACATACCGTTTTCCGTGATATAGAGAGGCAGTTTATACCTCTCATAAAGAAATTTCACACCCCAGTAAAAACACTGCGGCGTCACCGGCCAACCTGCCGCTGTTTTCGGAAATCCTGCCGGTCTGTCCACAAACTCCGGCTCCCCGTTCCTGCCTGCACGGATCATATAACCATTATAAATATTCTGCCCCATAAAATCCAACGGCTGTGAAATTAATGCCATATCCTCTTTTGTTATCACCGGCAGATATTCTTTGAATTTTACCAGACCTTCTTCCGGATATTTTCCCAAAAACACCGGATCGGAAAACCACGCCACATTCCAGGTCCAGTTATCCATCGGATTATAGAATGAAAACAATACCTGTCTGGCCGCCTCGATATCTTCCGGACGGTCACTTGCCGGATAAGCCATACCGCAGGTCGGTGCATAGCCAACCTGAATGGGATGGGACGCATATTTGCGAAGATTAATAACTGCCTGTCCATGAGCCCGCAGCGCATTATGGGTAATCTGGAAAGTCTCCTTGTAACTTAACTTTTTACCCGGTGCATTGACACCATGCAGATGTCCAAGTCCAACAAAGCACTGGGGTTCATTGAGTGTGATAAAATATTCACAGATATCTGAGAAATTCTCCGCGATTACTTTCGCATACTCTCCAAACCAGCCGATTATGTCTTCGTTGAGCCAGCCGCCCCTGTCCTGCAAGGCCTGCGGCAGCTCCCAGTGGTACATGGTCAGGTATGGTGTTATACCGTTTCTTTTCATGTCCAGAATCATATCCCGGTACAACGTCACTGCCTTTTCATTGACCCTTCCCGTCCCCTCAGGCATGAGTCTTGCCCAGTTAACCGAAAAGCGGTATGCCTTCACTCCCAGAAGGCGCATCAGTTTATAATCCTCTTTATAGCGGTGTATATGATCACACGCTGTTGCTGCATCCGTGCCATCCTGAATTCCTCCCTCTTCGGTAAAAGTATCCCATATCATTTTGCCTGCGCCGTCCTCCGGATCACGGCCTTCCACCTGATAGGCACTGCTGGCAACTCCCCATACAAAATCCTCTCGAAACATCTGCATCCCATCCTTTCTCAAGTAAACTTAATTACGCAGACACAATTACGGATACCAGATAAAAAGGCACCGCATCGTTTTCGTGTGTCTCAGTCACACGTACCTCTACTGTATGCCTGCCCGCGGATATATGATGGGCCAGCGTACTGATATAAAGACAATCTCCCCAGGTCTCATCAAAGTTGGCATCCAGGGTAACCGCGTGTTCCTCATCACCGTCCACCACAGCCACAGCCACCGGTGCAGGAAGCTTCACTGACTTTCGATATTGCACCGCAATCTCTGTCCCCTCCACCTCAAAAGCAATACTGGCTCCCTTCTCAGAAGCTGTATACCCACATCGAAACATGTCATTCACATATTTCTTAAAGACATTATCTGCTGTAAATCCTTTGCAGACGGGCATGCTGTTATGATTCTGACAGCGTCTGGCGTGTTCATAGGCATTAGCTGTAAGAGGCTTCGGCATCCCTGCTGGCTGTTCCTCTTCCTGCATCTGTATATAGACCTTATCCAGAAAATCTGTAATTACTTCCGCCAAAAGTGCATGACCGTCCGTATTCGGATGCAGGTCGTCTGGCGTAATCTGACGGTTATCTATAACACCGGAAACCACCTCCGGATAAATTGTAGTCCTCATACTGACGCTGGGCAGGTCATAGTGTGCCCCGATTTCCCGATGTTTCTCCTCTGCACTCACGCCTGTATCATAGCAGATATTGTGGATCAGCAGTACTGCCGGTTCGCAGATATTGCCATAAACCCTGCGCACAAGCCCTTCATATGTCTCCTGGTAAAAATCCGTATTATCATCATTGACTGAAAATTCTATGCTCACAAAGTCCGGCTTGTATAGCAACACATCTTCTTCCAATCTTGCCGCCCCAAACTGGGAAGTGGTGCCGCCCACACCGGCATTGATATAGGTAAAAGCCGTCCTGGGAAAACGCTTCACAAACCAGTCAAACACCAGATAGGCATAACAATTTGTATACTGTGTGGACACGGATCCCTGGGTGATAGAGCCTCCTAAAAAAGCCATTGTCATACGGTCTCCCTGAGCCGCTCTTCTCATAAGCTGTTTGAAACGATAGAGATTTCCCCTGTGTACCCAACCCTTTTCTGCATGGATATCATATCCCATACTATGTATTCCTCCTACTAATTTTTAATCACTTTATATTAAATTTTAAGTTTGTTCGACATTCCCAGTCATCAGGCTACAGCGAAAGCTCCTCTGGAAAAACATCGTATTGAAATGGGCTGCTTTCGCTGTAAATTCCTGTATGCCACATAAATTCTCTTAAAAGGTTGTCTCTATTCTACTTGTTAAAACATAAAATAACAAGACATCAACACTTGATTTTTTATTTTCGTAAACCATGCACAAATCCCCAAAATATATTTAGCTAATATTAACTTAAATTTACTTAAATAATTTGCAGTAATCACTGTTTTGCCTCCGGTAATCTCAGACGTAGAAGACGTTTGGCAAGCTGTCTGAAATTAAACGGTATCAGCGGATAAATATAACTCTTATCAGACAGTGTCTTATTACAGACAATAGCTGCCACAAAAAACAAAACAGCCGCAATATAACCATAAAGATTAAACATTGCCGTCAGGATAAGATTGATGATACGCATAAATTTCAAGGCATATCCCAGCTCATAATTCTGTTGTGTATAATTGGCGATAGCCACGAATGCCATGTATAACATGACCTCACTATTGAACCAGCCGCTGTTGACAGAAAACTCTCCCAACACCAGCGCCGCCATCACACTTAACGGTGTACTTAACATATTGGGCGTATTGACTGCCGCAAGCTTAAGTCCGTCAATTGCCAGTTCCAGAATCAAAAACTGTGCAATCAAAGGGATATTGGATTCCTCCTGTAACATGATAAACTGAAAAGATTCCGGCACCCAGTCCGGATTCTGCATCAGCAGTAAAAAGGTAGGTGTCATGATATAAGTGAGAATAGAAATAATAAAACGGGACAGCCGCAGATATGTTCCCGTAATGGGCGGGAAATAATAATCATCTGCCTCCTCCACAATATCAAAGATGGAAGTGGGTACAATCATGGCAGAAGGCGAATTGTCCACCAGAATCACAATATCTCCCTCCAGAACCTGGGCTGCCGCCACATCAGGCCGTTCCGTAAACTTAAATTTGGGAAAGGGATTAAACCATTTGCGCTGATACAGACATTCAGCCAGACTCTCCTGGTTCATAGTCAGCGCATCTACCCGGATCTCCTTGATCCTTTTTTTCACCTTTTCCAAAAAAGCGTGATCTACCCGGTTATCCATATAACACAGTACAATATCCGTCTGGGAACTCTTGCCGGCGTTCATCATCTCCATACGCAGTTGTGTACTGCGGATCCGGCGTCTGATCAAGGCAGTGTTAAATACCACTGTCTCCACAAATCCGTCTTTAGAGCCCCGAAGTGTCTTGTCCTTGTCAGGTTCTTCCACACCTCTTGCCGGATATGTCCTGGAATCAATCAATATACATCTGTCATAGCCTTCAATAAAGAGGGCAAACACACCAGATAAGATATTATATAAAATATCATCCCATTTGTCCTTTAAGTCCACCTCCACATACGGCGTGGCTTTTTTAGACATCTCATAGGCGCTCTTTGGCATATCCTCCGCTTTCAGTCCTATAAAATACTGGAGAATCTTCATCATCAGTTCGTCTTTGCAAAAGCCGTCTATGAAATAGATACAGGCCTGTCTGCCGCCCACTTCTATCACACGATAGACCACATCAAAACTGGAATCTGGCACCATATGTGCCTTCATATATTCCATACTCTCCTGCAAGGACGTCGTCATTTTCTGACTGTCGCCCTGCTGTCCTTGTTCGTTTTGTTGCCAGCTGTTATTATTCTTCACCGCAAAAACTCCTTCCAAGACTTTACCATTGTTTCCCATAGTATGTCTTGGAAGGAGTTTTCTTATGCATATAAATACCAGATTCAGGCCTTCCCGGTACTGCCATGTCCGCCCCGGTCTACATGGGACAGATGTTCCACCTCATCAAAAACAATCTTTGGCTGGTTCTCCATAATCCGGAACTGACAGATCCTGTCATTGACATGAATCTGCGTATCCCGTACTGCATATACCGGCATAAACCACTGATCGTTATCACCACAGTAAGAGGCATCTATCACGCCTTGATGATTCGTCTGGATGATGCCAAAGTTCTTGAAAGTAGAACTGCGCGGCACCACATGCGCCTCATATCCTGCGGGAAGTTCCATGGCCACGCCAAGAGGTATCAGTTTGAACTCTCCTTTTGCCAGGGTCACATCCTCCGCTGCACGCAGGTCAATCCAGTCGGACTTCCCGTCTATGTAAGTCAGCTTTTCTATCTTGTCCGTAAAATACTTGATTTTAATTGTCTCTGTTCCCATCTGGTCTCCCCGCATTTATTGATAATCGTTGCAGTAAAGCACCGGAATCATCGAATCTGTCTGATCCAGGCTTTTCTGTACATCGATCACTCTCTGATTACTGCTTCCCTTCCACAAAAGCTTCACATCTTTTAATTCAATCCTGAATTCTCCATCCACCAGCACATCTACGAACTTCATCGCAGGATAATGCAGGATATCTTCCCAACGGTCACCCGTATAGAGCCAGATTGTCTTATTGGGATATTTCTGCTTGATTTCTTCCATCAGGCTTCTGACATCCAGACGGTTTGCCGAATGAAGAGGATCTCCTCCCGAAAAGGTGATTCCGTTGATATAGGGTTTATCCAGTTGATTAAAAATCTCCTGTTTTGCTGCCTCATCAAAGGGCAGGCCGCCATCCGGATCCCAGGTAAGAGGATTCTGACACTCTTTACAACAGTGGGAGCAACCCGCAACCCAGAGCACCACGCGAAGGCCGTCGCCGTTTAGCATGTCGTCTTTCGTAATATTATGGTATCTCATAAAATATATATCCTCATGTGAAAACCTCTACATGCTTTTCCTTTCTGCGATTTCTGCCATTTTGGCATCACTGAGTCTGGTGTCACCATGGACGCGGGAATATGCCAGGTATCCGTTCATGCGGTCAATCTTCGTAAGGTTACGACTGCCGCATACCGGGCAGACATCCATTTCCAGTTCCTGATGGCCGCAATCATCACAGTAAGCCAGTGACAAATTGACGCCCTCATAGAATCCCATATCCATAGCCCGTCTGATCAACGTCTTGATGGCTTCCATGTTATAGTCGATGGGATACTTGACATACTGGATTTTTCCGCCGTTGGCCATTTCCCAGAAACGATACTCCAGATCCTGTTTTTCAATCGGCGTGATGTCCTCTGTCACATGACAGTGGAAACTGTTGGAAACATATTCCCTGTCGGAAACTCCTTCTACAATACCATACTTCGCCCTGAACTGTTTCACTTGCAATCCGCAGAGATTCTCCGCCGGTGTACCGTAAATCGCATAAAGATGCCCGTCTTCTTCTTTATATTCTGTAATCTTATTATTAATATGTTCCAGCACTTCCAGAGCAAATGCACCATCTTCTACAAGAGACTTGCCGTTATACAGCTCCTGCAACTCGTTGAAGGCTGTGATGCCAAAACTTGCGGTGGCTGACTTCAGAATTGGCTTGATCTTATCATGAAGCTGTAAATGGCCGCCCAGGAAACCGCCCTCACAGTAAGCAAGCGGATTTGTGGATGCCCGCATCTCTCCTAAATAAGCATAAGTTCTGATATGCAGCTGCCTGATCAGATTCAGATAATAGTCCAGCACATCATAGAAATCCTTGCCCTCCTGTCTGGATTTTGCCAGAATCATGGGCAAATGCAGAGACACTGCTCCCACATTAAATCTGCCCACAAAGATAGGACTGTCATCTTCATCCGCCGGATGCATCCCGCCCCGCTCATACCAGGGGGAGAGAAACGCCCGACATCCCATAGGGGAGATTACCTTGCCATACTGTTTATACATACTGGCAATATAGCCTTTGCCTGTAAGACTTAACCAATCAGGATACATGGTCTTGGCAGAACACTTGACGCCTGCCTCAAACACATCTTCCAACTCTTTGCCGGGTCCATGCAGATTTTCATCATAAAGAAATACAATCTTCGGGAACAATACCGGCTTTTTACACTCTTTCTTACCCTGTCCCTTACGACGCACATTGAGCATCATGATGGTACCCATCTTAGCAAAACGTCCGGTACCGATACCCGCTGTCACAGTGATGAAAGGATAATCACCACGGCTGCTTGCCACTGTATTAAACTTATACTCCCAACCCTGGAAGCCCTGTTCAAACTCCTTCTTCACATCTGCCAGGGACTGCGCCTCGGCAGTTTCTTTATCGACGCCGAGTTTCGTATATTTCTCAACATTCCTCTTGTAGGATTTCTCTGCATAGGGCTCTAATATCTTATCCACTTCCGGCACTGTAAAACCGCCATACTGCTGGCTGGCCGCACTCAAAACAATGTCACCTATGACATCAAAAGCAACGTCCAGTGTCTTCGGTTCATTATACCAGATATTACCCATCTCAAATCCGCCGCTCAGTACTTCCGCCACATTAAAAAGGCAGCAGTTCATGGTATCTCGTCTGGCGGACATATCATGGACATAAATATATCCGTCACGGCAGGCCTGAATCTCTTCCGTGGTCATGAAAAATTTCTGATACAGTTCTTTGTTAAACTGGTTAAAAATCAGGCTGCGTTTGGTGGATACAAGGGCGCTGTCCGTATTAGCGTTCTCCTTATCCCCAATATACATAATGGACTGGCTCTTCTTATAGACATCGTCCATCATGCGAACAAAATCCTGTTTGTAATTCCGATAGTCGCGGTAGCTCTTGGCCACAATGGGCTTTACATCCTCCAACGCGCTCTCTACAATATTGTGCATAATCTGAATCGGAATCTGCTCTTCATCCAACTCATTCACCTTTTCGATGACAGTCTGACAAATATGCCTTTTTTCTTCCTCGGTAAATTTAGTCAGCGCACGATAGGCACTTTTTCCTACCGCATCAATAACCTTCTGCACATTAAATGCTTCCAGGCTGCCATCTTTCTTGATTACTTTCACAACTTTTTCCGGATGATACTCCAAACTGAAATTCTCTCCAGCAGGACTATCCGATTCAAATTTACTACTCATACATTCCCTCCGTGGTGCTTTGCGGCAGGTGTCCTTCTCCCACTCGCCTTCTCTCCTTCATACAAAATATGGTATCGGTTAACATAATAATACTATATTTTGTGGTTTAAAACCAGTATAAGATAATACCGTTGTTATGTCAATGTCTCTGCCACAGAAAAACTACCAAAAAGGGATATGTCTTTTTTGTGACATATCCCAAAAGTAATTTGCTTCGCAGAATAACAAATCGAACAAAGCTCGCTTACGAGTTCCGCTTCGCAGCCTCGGTATGTAACCACTACAACTCCTGCCCCTTTATATCATACCGGTACGGGCGATTGCGGCCACAGCCTCTTTTATGATTTCCACCGGAAGCGTCAGGGCAAACCGTACATGTCCATGGCCCAGAGAACCAAAACTGCTTCCCGGGGTACACAGAACACCTGTCCTTTCAAACAGCTCCATGACAAATGCCACATCATCGTCATACTGTCTGGGAATTTCCGCCCAGGCAAACATCGTCCCC
Source organism: bacterium 0.1xD8-71 (assembly GCA_003612405.1). Taxonomy (GTDB): domain Bacteria; phylum Bacillota; class Clostridia; order Lachnospirales; family Lachnospiraceae; genus UBA3282. The sequence goes on along the minus strand of RAYR01000012.1, from coordinate 151,670 downwards.
TCGCTGTCCTCTATCTGCCAGCCAATCTTGCGTAAACCGCCGCAGAGCGCATCTCTTCTTCTTTGATACTCCGCACAGTGTTCTTTCACCATCCGGTCGGATCCCGTCAAGGCTGCCACTGCACCATATTGCACCGGCAGAAATGTTCCATAATCTATCTGTGACCGGAATCTTTTAAAGTTTGCCACAATCTCCCGGTTGCCTACAAGAAAACTCATTCTGGCTCCCGTATAGTTGAAAGATTTTGATAGGGAATAAAACTCCACCACATTCTCCTTGGCTCCCGGAATACGCAGGATGGATTTTCCCACTCTGCCATCATAGATAATATCCGAATAAGCGTTATCATGAATCACGATAATCTGATGTTTGGCCGCCCAGGGAACCAGCTTTTCATAAAAACTATCCGGCGCCGTCTTACACACCGGGTTTAAGGGATAGGAAACAATCATACACTTTACCCGGGAAAGCATTTCCTCATCCATTTCCTCAAGGACAGGCAGATATCCGTTCTCTTTGGTCAGCGCATAGGTCTTAATCTGTGCGCCCGCCAGGGAAGGGCCGATTCCAAAAATCGGATAACCGGGATCCGGCACAAGAACATAATCTCCCGGATTACAGAGTGTCATACAGATATGGGCAATTCCCTCCTGGGAACCATAGACGGACATCACCTCATCCTTTGCAAGCTCCACGCCGTATCTGGTCTGGTAACGGGCTATCACCGCCTCCACCAGCTCCGGAATGTCTGCCAGTGCATATTTGTACTTTTCAGGCTTTTGGGCCGCCTGTGTCACGGCATCCATCACATGCTGTTCCGGCGGAAAATCCGGTGTCCCTACAGACAGGTTATAAATCTTACGCCCCTGCTGTTCCATCTGTGTTTTCTTCTCATTTAAAACCTGAAATATCCCTTCCTCATAATCCTTCATACGATCTGCAAATTGTATTTCCATAATCTTCTCCGTTCCAAAGCATTTACGCTCCTGTTATCTAATACTGTGCAAGTACCTCCCGCAGATGGTTCTGGTATGCCTGTGTGACCTCTTCCGGTGACACAATACAGGCTCCTGCACCGAGCCCTGTAAGCCAGCCGAAGAACTGACCGCTGACTGCCACCTTGACCCGCACCGTAAAATGATTCTCGTCCCGCTGTCTCACCGGCACATCTTTCCCGAATCGGTCTATCACCACCCCGATAAACCGATTCTCAAATTCCAGGGTAACCGTCTCCTCCTGACCCCCATACATTCCAAAAGTCTTATTGGCGTAATCAGCAATGTCAAAACGTTCAAAAAGCTCTGCCCCTTCCCGTTTCATGCCGTCAAGGATCTCTATCTTGCCCATCTTGTCCACCCGGAAGTGCTTGATCTTGTCCTCTTCCCCGTCATGGGCTATCAGGTAATAATTCTCGTCTTTACAGGTAAGCGCCCAGGGACTGACCCTGTATGGTCTTCCCTCCCGCCTGGGCACCAGTTCCTTGGAAAGATTCCATTCCAGATAGGGAAAGGATATCTGTTCATTATTCTGAATGGCCCTGTGAATATCATCCACAATATAATAAATACTCTCATTGGCCGTCTTAATACGGTTTGCCACATAAACCTGGCGCTGTAATTGTCCCGCCTCTGCTTTAGAAGCCAACTTCTCTATTTTACCAATCAGTTCCCTGGATTTTTTTAAGGTCAGAAACCGGGATGCCTGTACCGTCTCCACAAGCAGTTTTAATTCCGCCAGTTCAAATTCCCTGTCCGCAAGATAATATCCGCCGCCGTTCTTGGATTTTAACAGAACAATATCGTACCCGAAATCATTCAACTGCGCAATGTCATCATAGATGCTTTTGCGCTCTGCCTTAATGTCATATGACGCCAACGCATCAATCAACGCCTGGGCACTCAGGCAGTGATTTTCATCCGACTGCTCCGTCAGGATTTTCAACAAATAAAGTAACTTCAGTTTCTGATTCGGCGACTTTGCCATCCTGCCTCCTTATACGCTGCCCTTCCCAGCGAACCTTCTTCTGCTCATACCATAAAACAGGGGAAAGCCTGACGCTCTCCCCGTACAATGACTATATGGCTGTCTGCTGTGCTTCATCCGATGCAGCTTCCTGTGCAGCCGCTTTTGCATCCTTGCTGATGCGCCACTTTGCCCCAATAATACAGGCAATTACCACCAGTACCACAATCAATGCAAAACACAGAAAATAAGATAAAAACGAGTTTACAAATAAAATCAAATTTGTCATCTGTCTCAACCTTCTCTCTTCATTCTATATAACCAATACGGCCTCAAAACTAGGCTTATTATAGCACGGTCAATCCCTCATCGTCAAGTAAGTCCGCACCATCCGCAGCTGTGGTTGCCAACTTGTCGCAGCGCTCATTTTCCGGGTGGCCGTCATGTCCTTTCACCCAGGTAAACACCACCTTATGGGGTTCTTTTGCCTTGAGCAGTCTCTCCCAGAGATCTACATTTTTAACAGGTTTTTTTCCCGCTGTCTTCCAGCCTTTTATGATCCAGTTCTCTATCCAGTGTTTATTAAAGGCATCTGTCACATATTTGGAATCCGATATCAGGTTCACATCACAAGGTCTGGTCAGTGCCTCCAACCCTATGATTGCCGCCATCAGCTCCATCCGGTTATTGGTTGTTTTCTTATAACCCGCGGCGTACTCCCTTTCATGCAGATTTCCTTTGGTATCCACATATTGCAGGACAACACCATAGCCTCCCGGCCCTTCCGGATTTCCCCGGGCCGCACCGTCCGTATAAATAGTCACTTGCATATATATCCTCCATGTCAAGGCAGCTTAAGACAATCTCCATCTTCCGCTCTCCAGAAACCTTTCCGCCATGGCCTCTGCCTCTTCTATAATTCCCCTGTCATACCCTAACATCTTAAGAAGCGCAATGGCATTTCGGGAAGTGGCCGGCCCCTTAACCAGCAGATAAGGAAAAAAGATATCTTCCTCCTCTATCTTCTCTTCAAAATGATAATTATCATACTCTGTTTCCAGCAGCTTCGTCAACTCCACATCATGAGTGGCTGCAAAGCACAGGGTACGGCGCCTGGAAAGCATTTTCATGATCTGGGTGGACGCTGCAATCCGTTCCACCGTATTCGTACCCCGAAGCACCTCGTCCACCAAACACAGGACCGGTCTTGCATCATCTTTCATGACCTGATCCAGTATCCGTTTGATGGATTTAATCTCCACCATATAATAACTGTCACCGCCTGTCAGATCATCCTTTAATGCCATGGAAGAATAAATTCTGAAAACCGGTGCCTCATAGCGGCTGGCCGGGCAGGTATGAATAGTCTGTGACAGTACCCCGGCAGTAGCCACCGCCCGCAGGAAAGTGGATTTTCCGGAGGCATTTGATCCTGTTAAAAGCATACCTCTGGTAACCTTCACAGAATTTTTGACAGGATCTTTCAGCAGCGGATGATACAACTCCTCCACTTGCAGGAAAGTGTCTCTTCTGTCGTCAAAATGTAAATCAGGCACACAATACTCTCCCATAAGACTTGTCCGATAAGCACCCACCACCACATCTGTCTCAATCTGTCCCAGAATGGTAATCATCTCATCCACTTCAGCAAGATGTCCCCGAAGAGCTGCAAGCGCCCTGTTAAACTGAATCAAATCCAGATAAAACAGCATCCGCAGATAGTCCAGTACCACTTCCAAAGGATTACCGTTTCCTTTTTCCGCCGAAATAACCAGATAGGAGTTGCGTAAAAAGCCTTTTAACTTATGATAACATCGCTGCAATCCTGCCTGCTCTACAGCAATCACCTGTATTTCTTCCCTGCTCATCTGTTCTGCACACCCAAGCAGTCTGCGGATATAACGGAAACTTGTAATATAAGGTTCTATCTCTTTATATTCCTTAAAATATCCGATCAGATTATGACACAGCACAATCAACAGGGCAATCAGTCCTACCGGCAGAGAAGAAAACATCCCCGCAATACAGGCCAGAATCAAAAAGTCGTAAAAAAGATATTTCCTGTTATTCCTCTCTCCCAGCGTTTCCAGATTGTCCAGATACTCATAAATCGAATGTCGTCTTGTCCGTCCCAGACGATAAAAGACGCTCTGCACCCTCTGCCGCTCCAGTTCATGCTCCATGAAAAAGCATATCCGCTTCTCCATATCCTCCATTTCGTCTGCGTCATAAACCGGCGTCCGCAGTCTGTAATACAGATATTCGTCCCCGGCAGCACTGCACGATGTGTTCATCCGCTGATATATTTGATCCAGATGCAGATCATTCCATGTAATGTCGTCAAGCTGATCTTCTACCCGGTGTTTGTTATAATACATACAGATATGCGCCATCTCCTCCGGCCCATAGGTTCTCTCGCTTTCCTTCCCATAACTCTGGTACAGCTTCTGAAGCATCTGTTTCCTGAACTTTGTACTGTTGATATATTCCTGTCCCATGAAGAGCACAATCAAAAGTAAGACCACGCCTGCAAAAAATAAAGAATCCATACTTATCTGAGACCATTGATAATCTCATTCGCCTTTCTATAGATTTCTTCCACATCATATGCTTTGGTAAACTGCCCGTTTTCATACAGAATTTTCCCTTGTATCATGGTCATCTTCACATTCTGTTTGCTCCCGCTGTAGACAATATTTTTGGGAATATTGTTGATCGGCTGCATATTCGGCTGATGCAGATCTATCATGATAATATCCGCCTCCTTGCCCCTGTCAAGGACATCCGTATCCGGCAGGTTCATGGCCTTAGAGCCGTTGACTGTGGCCATCTTTAATACTTCCAGAGCATCTACCGCCGCCGCATCGTTCTCCCTCAGTTTTGCAAGGCCTGTAACCAGGAACATTTCCCGGAACATATCCAGACAGTTATTGCTGGCGGGGCCGTCGGTTCCAATCGCCACATTGATTCCCCGTTGCAAATAATCCGAAATCGGTGCGATTCCGCTGGCCAGTTTCGTATTGGATCCGGGATTGGTCACCACACTGAGATTCCGTTTCCGGAAAATTTCCATGTCTTCTTCATCCAGATAAACACAATGATATCCACCGCCGCCGTAATCAAACATACCCAGAGAATCCAACAGTTTCACCGGAGACATGCCATAACGTTCCTTACAGCCTTCCACCTCCGCCCGGGTTTCCGCAAGATGGGTGAATACAGGTGCCTGATACTTGTGCGAAAGCGCCGCTACCCCTTCCAGAAGTTCCCGTGAACAGGTATATTCCGCATGGAAACCGATGAAATAACTTAAAAGCGGATCATCATAGTTCAGTTTCTGATACATTTTCTCCGTCAGTTCCAGAGACTGGCTGAAATTATTCTGTCCGCTGACCTGTACACACCGCATCCCCATATCCACACAGGCCCGTGCAATCGTCTCCGGCGTCAGATACATATCAAAAATTGCCGTAATCCCACTGGTCAAATATTCCAGAACCGCCAGCTTCGTCAGGTGGTAGATAATTTCCCCGTCCATTTTGGCCTCGATAGGAAATACCTGTTGATTCAGCCAGTCGGCAAGCGGCAGATCGTCCGCATAAGAGCGCAACAGTGTCATGCCGGAATGGGTGTGGGCGTCCTTAAAACCAGGCATCAGAAGATTACCTTCGCAATCAATCTCTCTGTCCCAGACAATACTCTCAAGAACAAGCTCCTGATAAACTGTATCCACATCGCTGCCATCACCCACATAAAGTATCTTCTGATCCTGCACCCAGAGTTCTCCCTCCAGAATCTGTGTATCCTTCATGGTCAATATCCTTGCATTATAAAATCTAATATTCATCCTTACTCTCCTGCTCCTTTAATGATATCATCTCCGTTTGCTGACATCCGTCTTATTTCAGATTATCCGGGCCAAATCCGTTGGGCAGACACTCTTCCAGTGTCATACACTGATACTCTTTTTCTGACTTTGCCACAATAATCTGGAAAGTCTTCGGATTACAAAATTCCATCATCACCTGCCTGCAAACCCCACAGGGAAAAGCAAACTGTGTGATTTCCTCTCCTGCAGGAGCTCCCACTACGGCAATGGCTGTAAAATGCCGGATGCCCTCGCTGACCGCCTTAAAAAAGGCCGTCCGTTCTGCACAATTCGTGGGTGTATAGGCTGCGTTCTCAATATTACAGCCACAGATAACCTGACCATCCTCTGCCAGTAATGCCGCTCCCACCTGATAATGGGAATAGGGCGAATAGGAATGTCGTCTGGCTTCCATGGCCTGTCCGATCAGTTCCCGGATTTTTCCCTCTGCAATCATAAATTTCCTCCCATGAATGGAAAAGCGCACACCTTTTCTACAAGGCAATGCGCTTTTGTTTTTAAAGAACGCTTCCGAATTTCGTAATCGAATCCACCAACAGCTTCTCAAATTTCGGTGCCACTGCGTTGGCCGCCTCCTGTACTTCCTCATGGGTGAGAGGCGCACTGTTCATGCCCGCTGCCAGATTGCTGACGCAGGAGACACCGCAGATCTTCATGCCCATATGATTTGCCGCAATAGCTTCCACCACCGTACTCATGCCCACCGCGCTGACTCCCAGCTTATGAAGCAGCTGAATTTCCGCAGGAGACTCAAAGGAAGGGCCTGTGAGCTGTGCATAGACACCCTCAAACAGTTCAATATCATTCTCTTTGGCCGTGTCAATAATTATCTTCTGTAAATCCTCGTCATAGACATGCGACATATCCGGGAATCTGGTTCCCAGTTCATCAATGTTAGGGCCAATCAGAGGATTCGGTGCAAAAATAGATACATGATCCTTGATCAGCATCAGACTTCCTGCATGGAAAGAAGGATTGATGCCGCCGGATGCATTGGTCAGGAAAAGCACTTCGGCACCCATCATCTTCATCAGCCTTGCGGGCAGTACCACATCCGTAATAGGATACCCCTCATAATAATGTACCCGCCCCTGCATCAACACCACCGGAATCTCATTAATATAGCCGAAGATAAACTTCCCGGCATGTCCCGGTACGGTGGATACCGGAAACCCCTCAATCTCGCTGTACGGAAGTTCCGCTTTCACATCTACCACTTTAGCAAAGTTTCCCAGTCCGGAACCGAGCACCACTGCAACCTTGGGTGCAAAATCAATTTTAGCTTTGTAACAGTCATAGCACTTTAAAAGTTTTTCATATACAGGATTCATATGTTTACCGCCTTTCTGTTGATATTTGGATTATATCATTTTCGTATTTTCTCTGCAATATTTCCCTTTCCATACCGCAGCGGCTCAGCCACCGTCCTGTTGAAAAAAGCAATCAGCGGCCCCATGAAAAATGCCGTCACCACAGTCCCGATCCCTACCGTTGCCCCGAAAGAAAACCCTACAATCGTACAGAACAGATCCGAGGAAATCCTGCAAAACTGAAACTTCCATTTCTTTTTTCCGAGATAATCAGCGATATCGCATCATAGGTAGATACACCCATATCCGCCGTAAAATAGAGGGCGGATGCAAAACACATAATGACAATTCCCAAAATCAGAAATACAAAGCGCACCGCCAGGGAAGGCTCTGGAATCAGATTTTCAAAAAGCAGGGAAGAATACTCCGCCACATACCCCAGCAGGAAAATATTAATCACAGTACCTAGCCCAATCTTGCTTTTATCCGTCAAAAAAATAACAATAAGCATCAACAGATTGACGATTGCATATATCGTGCCAAAACCCGGTTTCCCTTCCGGCAGCGCCATAAAAACTCCATGGGCAAACACCTGAAACGGGTCAAGGCCCAGCATCGAGAAGTTAAACATTCCGACGCTGAACCCGCAGACCAGCACACCAACTACTGTCATCCATATTCTTCTCGTACGTTCCTGCATCTTTTGTGATCTCTCTTTCTTCCTAACCTGAAAGCTGTTATGCAATAAAAATATCACAGAAGCCGTAAAACCACAATCCTAAATAATGATGCACACCATACCGCCATTACTGTCATTGACAATCTTCTGCATGGTCTCCTGTAATTTAGCCTGGCTCTCCTCATTGATCATGGAAATCTTACCAGTAATGCCGTCATTGACCAGCTGCTCCACGGTCTTGCCGAAAATATTGGTCTCCCAGATACCTTCTTCGCTGGTGCCCGTATCGGAAATATACTGAATCAGATCCCTGGCCTGTTCCTCTGTGCCGACAATCGGTGATATCTCCGTTTCAATGCTAGCCTTGATCATATGGATGCTGGGACTCTCGGCCTTAATCTTGACACCGAACTTATTTCCCTGCTTGATCAGTTCCGGTTTCTCCAGTACGATCTCCTCACGGTCTGGCATGACCACACCATATCCCTTATAACGCACTGCCTCCAGCGCATGCAGTACTTTCACATATTCCTTCTTCATCTTTGCCATCTCACGCAGGGTCGCAAGCAGCTGGTACTCACTGCCGATGGTCTCTCCCACCAGTTCACTCAGCATCTCATAATAATAGGCATCGTCCACATCCAGAATGATACGCACACTGCCGTCCGACATATTGACGCCGTCCAGTTTGCATTTTCTGATATATTCGCTCTCCATCACAAAATGATCCGCCGTGATATCCCGTATATTGTTCAGTTCCGTCATCAATTGTTTAATCTGGAGAATAATATCCTTCTTCATCTTATGGTCACAGGAGAGCATTTCCACCCACTTTGGCATATAGAACTCTATCATGGTGAGCGGGAACTCATAGAGAATATTCTCCATTATATGATTGATATCCTCTTTTTTCAGCTGTTCACAGTTCACCGGCATAACGGTTACCTGGTATTTCTCGTTGATCTCATCGGCAAGTGCCCTTGTCTCCTCCGCATAAGGTTTGGCTGAATTGAGAAGTACAATAAAAGGTTTGCCCAGTGTCTGTAGTTCCTTAATTGTGCGTTCCTCTGCTTCCAGGAAGTTTTCTCTTGCCAGTTCTCCAAAGGAACCGTCGCAGGTCACCACAATTCCGATGGTGGAATGATCTTTGATGACCTTTCTGGTGCCAATTTCCGCCGCCTTTGTAAACGGAATCTCTTCCACGGACCAGGGTGTCTTAACCATACGCTCCTCATCCTGCTCCATATGGCCTGCCGCGCCCTCTACCATATAGCCCACACAGTCAATCAGCCGTACATCTACATTGATGTCCGTTCCCAGTTTTACATGGGCAGCCTCCTTGGGGATAAATTTAGGCTCCGTAGTCGTAATCGTCTTTCCGCCGGCACTCTGCGGCATCTCATCCTGTGCCCGTTCTTTCTCATGTTCATCTTCCATATAGGGAAGTACCAGGAGGTTCATAAAACGTTTGATAAAAGTAGACTTTCCTGTCCTCACGGGCCCCACCACGCCCAGATAGATTTCTCCTCCCGTTCTAAGCTGTATATCTTTATACAGGTCATATGTACTATTCTGTAATAAATCCATAAAAAATCCTCCTGCTTATACTGGTAAATGTATATGCAGGAGGATTCACCGCTATGCCGTCTACTGGGCAAGTTTATGGAAAATAATACAATTGGGCTGATTCACCGGAATCTCTTTGCCGTTCATGACAAGCAGTCCGTTCTTTAAATCCACGTTAAAAAATGTCATCGTATTGGACTCATGATTCAGGGATACCAAATGCTTATTATCCGGAAAAAGTATGGCATCCTTGGGATAATCGCCGCTGATGGGCAGGCACAGGATCTTCTCAAGCATCCCTGTCTTCTGATCAATCTTATAAATGACAGCACTGTTATCCCCTGCATTGGAACTGGTCAGGTATTTAAAATCATCTGAGATATTCAGTGCACTGGCTGCCGAACCACCCGCATGATAGTCGTTCAGAGTGGAGATTGTCTGTATCTTCTCAAACTCCGGCATACCGTTTATTTCCTCATACGTATAAACGTCGATATAATTCTTTAGTTCATGCACGATATAGAGGATTCTGCCATCCTTGGAAAACTTCAGGTGACGGGGCGCAGACTCCTGCTCACTGCGGATCATATCAATGGGTTTCAATTTCCCGTTCACATGATCTACCCGGTACACATTCACATGATCCAGTCCCAGATCTGCGGCACACAGATAATGATTATCCCGGGTCATCTTCACACAGTTCACATGGGGGCGGAAATTACGCTCCGCAATACTGCCCAGTCCCTTATGGTAAATCTCATCGGTAATCTCACCAACACTGCCGTCCTCCCGCAGACGAAGCACCGTAATCTTGCCATCATGGTATCCACCCACAAAAAGAAGCTTGTCTTCATAATCCGTAGACAGATAACATCCTCTCATGCCGTTGATAGAACATGCATTGATAACCTCCAGGTCACCGCCCGGCAGGATCTTATATGCCTCCACACCAAAGTCCGTGATGGAATAAAGATATTTCTGATTATGGGAAATGGTAATATAGGAAGAATTGGTAATCTTCACCTGGTTCTTCTCCATCATTCTTCCCTTCTTCATATCCACATCATAAATCCTGATACCATACTTATCTTCCTTGCCCACCGTATAAGTGGACACATATGCCACATATTTATCCTGGTTCATCACTTTCCTCCAAGTTGACTATCATTCTTTAGCAGAATTTTACCATAAATCGGAGGGCTTGTTAATCCTTTTCTTCGGATTCCTTTCTTTTTTCTGCGAAAACTGTCATTATTTATAATTTTCCCATTGACATAGCCCTGCTTTCTTGTATAATGGGATTCAGTGTATGTTTAGCGTTAGTAAACTTTTAGTTTATTTTTACTGAATCGAGGGGAAATATGGACAGCAATTCTACCCGGATGGATCTGGGAAATAAAATCAAGGAACTTCGGAACAAAAAAGGACTGACCCAGGAGGAACTGGCCGACCGCTGTGAGCTTTCAAAGGGATTTATCAGCCAGTTGGAAAATGATGTGACATCGCCCTCCATAGCCACCCTGATAGATATTTTACAGTGTCTTGGTTCAAATCTGAAAGACTTCTTTCATGATGCCGACGATGAACAGATTGTTTTTGGACGGGATGATTTCTTTGAGAAAGTAGATGCGGAACTACATAACAAGATCGAATGGATCATTCCCAATGCACAGAAGAATATGATGGAACCCATCCGCGTCACACTCGATGCAGAAGGTTCCACTTATCCGGACCGGCCCCATGAAGGGGAAGAATTTGGCTATGTACTCTCCGGTTCTATCACGATCATTGTGGGAAACCGCAGCATCAAAGCCAAAAAGGGGGATGCCTTTTACTTTACCCCGGATTCGGAGCACTATATCAAAGCAGGCGGAAAAACCGGCGCCATATTCTTATGGGTCAGCACGCCGCCCACTTTCTAGGATAGCCCGGCTATCACATTATACACAGGAGGGACTGCCCCATGGAAAAAGAATTGATTCAGCTTGTCGATATTTCCAAATCTTTTGACAGCCAGATGGTCTTAGATGAGTTAAATCTGAACATACATGAAAATGAATTTGTCACCCTGCTCGGCCCCAGCGGCTGTGGAAAGACGACAACGCTTCGTATTCTGGGCGGCTTTGCCAATCCAGATACCGGTAAAGTGATTTTTGACGGAACAGATATCACCCGTATTCCGCCCAACAAGCGGCAATTGAATACCGTCTTTCAGAAATATGCTCTCTTCACCCATATGACCATTGCGGAAAACATTGCCTTTGGTCTGAAAATAAAGAAAAAATCCAAAACCTACATAGACGACAAGATTCGCTATGCCCTGAAACTCGTCAATCTGGAAGGTTATGAAAACCGTATGCCTAACTCCTTAAGCGGCGGCCAGCAACAGCGTATTGCAATCGCAAGAGCCATTGTCAACGAACCCAAAGTGCTCCTTCTGGATGAACCCCTGGGCGCCCTTGACTTAAAACTGCGTCAGGAAATGCAGTATGAGCTGATCCGTATGAAAAACGAGCTGGGCATCACCTTCGTCTACGTCACTCATGACCAGGAAGAAGCCCTCACCATGTCCGACACCATCGTTGTCATGAACCAGGGTTATATCCAGCAGATCGGCTCTCCGGAATCCATCTACAATGAACCGGAAAATGCCTTTGTGGCGGACTTTATCGGGGACAGCAACATCATTCCCGCTACCATGATAGAAGATAAACTGGTCAATATCTTGGGAACTCGCTTTGCCTGTGTAGACACAGGCTTTGGCTGCAACAAACCGGTAGATGTGGTAATCCGTCCGGAAGATGTCAATCTGGTCGAACCACAGCAGGGGAAGCTTCAGGGGGTCGTCACCCATCTGATCTTTAAGGGCGTCCACTATGAGATGGAAGTGATGGCCGCCGGCTTTGAATGGCTGGTACATTCCACCACGCTCTTCCCGGTCGGAAAAGAAGTTGGTATCTGTGTGGATCCCTTTAATATCCAGATCATGAACAAACCTGAATCTGAAGACGAGGAGGCGGTGGCAATTGACATCTAAAAACAAATGGCTTTCTACTCCTTATGTACTGTGGTCGGTCATGTTCATCATCATTCCTCTGGGCATGATCTTCTACTATGGACTGACTGACAGGACAGGTGCCTTTACATTGCAAAACATCACGGCAATTGCCACAGCAGAACACGCAAAAGCTTTATGGCTTTCCCTGTTGTTATCCATCATCAGCACGGTAATCTGTTTTTTGCTGGCATACCCGTTAGCTCTGATACTTTCCAACATGAAAGTAAACCAGCACAGTTTTATCATCCTAATCTTCATCCTGCCCATGTGGATGAACTTTCTGCTGCGCACCCTTGCCTGGCAGACATTACTGGAAAAAAGCGGCGTCATCAACAGTGTACTGAACTTCTTACACCTGCCGAATATCAATATCATTAATACGCCCTACGCAATCATCCTGGGTATGGTATATAACTTCCTGCCCTTTATGGTACTGCCCCTCTATAACGTACTGTCCAAGATTGACAAGAACGTATTAAATGCCTCAAGAGACCTTGGCGCCAATAGTGTACATACCTTTTTCCGCATTATCCTGCCCCTTTCCATACCGGGTATTATCAGCGGTATTACCATGGTGTTTGTTCCTGCACTGACGACCTTTGTGATCAGCACTTTGCTTGGCGGCAGTAAGATCCTTCTGATCGGCAATGTTATCGAGCAGGAATTTACCCAGGCCTCCAACTGGCACCTGGGAAGCGGCCTTTCCATCGTGTTGATGATTTTCATCATCCTCAACATGATTGCATCCGCCATTTTTGACAAAGAGGGGGAGGGTTCCATGCTATGAAAAATATTGCAAAACATATTTATACTGCACTGATCTTTCTCTTTTTGTATGCGCCCATTGCCACCCTGATGGTATTATCCTTCAATGCAAGCAAGACGCGGGCTAAATGGGGCGGATTCACATTCAACTGGTACAGCCGGCTTTTTCAAAATGAGGAAATCCTGGAAGCACTGGCCAATACCCTGCTTATCGCAGTAATCTCTGCCTTCGTGGCCACCGTCATCGGCACCATTGCCTGCGTAGCCATGACCGGCATGAAGAAAAGATCCCGTACAATATTAATGGGTATCACCAATATTCCCATGCTGAACGCGGAAATTGTCACGGGAATCTCCCTGATGCTTCTTTTCATCAGTATGGGGCTGCGTTTTGGTCTGGGCACGATATTATTATCACATATTACCTTCAATATCCCTTATGTGATCTTAAGCGTCATGCCCCGTATGAAACAGCTTAATCCCAGCACCTACGAGGCAGCTCTGGATTTAGGGGCCTCTCACGTAACGGCCTTCTTTAAGGTGGTCTTTCCGGACCTTCTGCCCGGTATCCTCTCCGGCTTCCTGATGGCTTTTACCATGTCCCTGGATGATTTCATCATCACCCACTTTACAAAAGGGGCGGGCGTGGATACCTTGTCAACGAAGATTTACACGGAAGTCAAAAAGGGCATCAAACCGGAAATGTACGCGCTGTCCACTCTTATCTTTGTGACGGTACTGATCTTATTATTGCTGGTAAATATGGCACCTACCAAAAACAAGACACCCAACTATGGAGGATGATTATGAAAAAAAGAAACAAAACTATGACGCTTGCTGTTTTAGCACTTTCCTTCCCTATGGTACTCACCGGCTGCGGCTCCACAAAAGGCAGCGCAAACGGTGAAGTAATCGTCTATAACTGGGGGGAATATATTGACCCTGATACCATAGATATGTTTGAGGAAGAGACCGGTATCAAAGTAGTCTATGATGAGTTCGAGACCAATGAGATCATGTATCCCAAGGTAGAGTCCGGCGCCGCCTCCTATGATGTGGTATGCCCTTCCGATTATATGATCAGCAAGATGATCGAAAATGATATGCTGGCACAGCTTAACTTTGACAACATACCAAATGCCAGAAAAAATATCGGCGCCCAGTATTTTGAACAGTCCAAATCCTTTGATCCCGACAATCAGTACTCTGTTCCCTACTGCTGGGGAACTGTGGGCATCCTTTACAATAAGACCATGGTGGAAGAGCCCATCACCAGCTGGGCACAGTTATGGGATGAGAAATACAGCGATAATATCCTGATGCAGGATTCCGTGCGTGACGCTTTCATGGTAGCTGAAAAACTGAACGGTTTCTCCATGAATACCGTAGATCCCGCAGAACTGGAAACAGCCAAGAATTCCCTGATTGAGCAGAAGCCGCTGGTACAGGCATATGTTATCGATCAGGTTCGGGATAAGATGATCGGCGGTGAAGCTGCCATCGGAGTCATCTATTCCGGTGAAGCAATATATACCCAGCGCGAAAATCCGGATTTAGAATATGTCATTCCTGAGGAAGGCACCAATGTCTGGATTGATTCCTGGGTCATCTTAAAAGATGCCCCAAACAAAGAAAATGCCGAGAAATTTATAGACTTCATGTGCCGTGATGACATCGCCCTCAAAAATTTTGAGTATATTACCTACTCAACTCCTAACGATGCCGCACGTGAACTGATTACAGATGAGGATATCAAAAACTCCGACATTGCTTTCCCGGATCTGTCTCAATATCACAATCTGGAGACCTATGTATATCTGGGAGAAGATGGAGATTTTCTCTACAACAACCTCTGGAAAGAAGTGAAATCCAACTAAAAAAGGTAAATTCCTTCAGAGAATAAAGTCCCTGCCAGGCCATCAGACCAAGCAGGGACTTTACTTCCTAAAGATTTTGGAACGCACTGTTCATGGCATAAGCTGTATCTTTATCACACATGATGAAGAAAACCACATCGCCGCGACTTTCAATCAGCGTCGTCTCTGCACTGACACAGACCCACTTATCCGGATTTGCATTGGATTTAAGAGCCTGTTTCACCGTCTCCACATCATCCTCTTCCACCCGCAGCAACACACATTGATAAGCAATAGAGGACATCATCGGCATGGATACCACACCTTCCTTATAAGTAATCTCATCTGTTCCCAGAATAGAAACCTCCATCTCGTCCGTCAGTTCATAAGTCTCATAACCGTCAAGGTTGTCCCGGAATCCCTGATCTAATTCCGCATTATCATACAAAGAAGCCATAATCTCACTCAGATTTCCTTCCAGATTGTCTGATGAAGACTCCTTCCCTCCACAGGCACTGCATCCCAGCCCTGCCAATAATAAAACCATCCCTGCCACCAACGCTGTTTTCTTTCTGATCTTCATAATATTTTCCTCTCTTTTCCGATTCTGTCATACATCCTGTAAAATCCTGCTCTGCTATCAGTATCTCCTGTATGAACACAAATACTCTTTAACTTCCTTTCTTGTCTGCAAGAAGGGGCTTGATTGTCTTGTATATCTTACTGGATTTTTTGTTGTCCTTGCTTGGATACTTCTTCATAAGCGCATTACTGATCCCCTGCTTGGTTTTATATTGCTGCATGATCTTGTGAATATCATCCACATCCACATCTTCTTCCTCCTTCAGCAGTTCCCTGAGTTTGGCTCTTGTCTCCTCAAACTCCTGGTTATGACTGCGTCCGGTGATATCCGCAATAAGTGTCACATTCACATCACGATTTTTCCAGTAACCACTCAGAATCTCAAACCCTTTATCCTTGCTCACAATAAAATACTGGTCTGCGCTCCTGTTTGCAATCAGATATCCAAGCTGCGTCGCCAGTTGAAAATCCAGTGCGTTCTTGCTTCCCACTTCTACCTTACAGAACTCGATCGCCGCCTGGGATTCGATGATACGCCGATGCTGGTCAAACGTAATACTATCTGCATTTTTACTGTAAAAGATACATACTCTATCCTCCTTGCCCAGCTTATGGATTCCATCCAAACCATCCTTTTTCACATTTTCAAAATCTACTAAATAATAACTCATCCATATCCTCTCTTATTCTTTACTGTTTATCAGTTTATCCTGGAAGAAAGCCGTAATCCTCTGCCAGATTTCCTCCTGGAAAAACCGGACATCCGCATGATCTGCTCCTTCTAAAACAAGCAGCTTTACATCAACTCCTGCTTCCTCCAGTCTGTCATGCAGAAGTTCTCCCTGCCCAAAAGGTACTGTGTGGTCCTGATCGCCATGTATGATCAAAAACGGCGGTGCATCCTTCTTCACATAAGTGACCGGACAGATCTTCATTGCTTCCTCCTGATGGGAAGCTACATTCTTGCCAAGCAGCAAAGACTCCGGTGACGCAGCCGCCAGCTCAGGTGACGGATAGGGGAAGGAAGTTACATCTGTGGGCGGATACCACGGACATGCCGCCTGTACTTTACTGGAATACTCGGTAAACGCACCGACATCATACGCCTTGTCATCCACCAATGCTGCCATCGCCGTCAGATAACCGCCGGCTGACTCTCCCATCACACCAAAACGCTCTGCATCTATATGATATCGTTCACTGTGTGCTTTGAGATAACGGATTCCTGCTTTCACATCCATCAGCTGCATCGGGAAGGTTCCCTCATTGGTGGTACGGTATTCCACACTCGCCACCACAAAGCCGCTCCTTGCAAGCTTTGCCAGATATGCCAGATGGGCCGACCGGTCCATAGCTGCCCAGGCACCGCCGCAGATCCACACAATACAGGGATATTTCCTGGTCATATCTTCCGGATAGATAATATCCATCTTCAGATCTCTTCTCGTATGTCCGAACCAGGCATCTACCTGTGCAAAAGCAACATCTGACACAACAGTATAGATGGGCGCTTCCACTTTAATCTTAAGCTTCTCTCTCATACTTTCCTGCTCCTTTTCTTTCTCCAGGTTATTTATGTGCTGCTGTTTATCTTTTCGGGCGGCATCCACTGCACCATAATCTTTTCCAGCTTATCCTGCACAATGGGCTTTGCCAGAAAATCATCAAAGCCTTCCGCCAGATAATGTTCCCTGGCTCCCATAATCGCATTGGCCGTCAGCATGACCACCGGCGTATCCATACACTGATTATCCTGAAGCTGCTTCATCCTGCTCATGGTTTCCATCCCATCCATCTCCGGCATCATATGATCCAGAAAAATCATATCGTAATGCTTCTTTGCAACCTCCTCCAGACATTCTTTGCCGCTTCCCACATCTTTAATCTTTACTTTAGTCTGTTTCAACAACCCACAGAACACTTTTCTGTTGACACGGTTATCATCCACCAACAAAATCTCCCCTTCCGGCGCCGTGAAACTTGCCTGGTAAACGTGCTCTCTTGCCGCCTTTCTGGCCCGTTCCTGAAAGCTCCCGATGGGTTCCTCCTCCAGGATCCTCTGACGCAGGTCAAAGCTGAAACTGCTTCCTTTGCCATAAACACTCTCTACCTTTAAATCCGCCCCCATCAGCTTAAGAAGCTGTGCGGAAATATTCATACCGAGCCCGGTTCCTTCAATATTACGATTCTTCTCCTCATCGAATCGTTCAAATGCAAGAAACAATTTAGACATGTTCTCCTGCTTTATGCCGATACCGGTATCCTTCACTGTAAAATGAAGAATTACATTATCCTCCTCTGTACGCCCTGCCAGTTCCAGAGTAACCGTTCCCTTTTCCGTATATTTAACGGCATTGGACAAAAAGTTGCTAAGCACCTGTCTGATACGGATATCATCCCCATACAACTTTGACGGCAGCTTGGGATCCACGATTACATCAAACTTTAACCCTTTCTCCTGGGTCCGCAGGGAAAACATATTGAACAGATCATTGAGCATACTGTTCAGTTCATACTCCGCCGGTATGATCTCCAGTTTACCGGACTCGATCTTGGAAAAATCCAGAATATCATTGATAATTCCTAACAGAGCCTGCGCTGATGATTTGATATCCATGGAATACTTTTTGATCTCTGTATCCTTTGACTCCCGTAACACCATCTCATTCATGCCAAGCACCGCACTGATAGGAGTCCGGATCTCATGGGACATTCTGGCCAGAAATTCCGACTTCGCCATGTTTGCCTTCTCTGCGTTCACCTTCAACGTCTGCATCTGCTGAAGCTGCTTCTTATTCTCTGTGACATCCATGAACACAATCGCATAGCCGGCCAGAATACGCTTATTCCATATCTTATTGACATGCACTTCAAAACTGTGATCCCTGTTACTGTACTCAAAATTATTGTTGTCGGCAAAGACATCCTTTAAACTTTCCGCACTCACTCTATCGCCCTTTTTAAACTGCGTCAGCACATGAAACAATTCCTCTGCCTTATCATTCGCCTCAATAAAACTGCCATCTTCGTCCAGAATCAGGACTGCTTCATCTATGGATCTGATGACCTCCTCATGTGCCGAGATGGACAGATCAAACACATGATAGAAAATGACCACAATACCAAATCCCATTATCCCAAGCGCCTCAAACCCCGGTACTACATCAAACCCGTCTATCACCCGGGCAAGACTTAATACCATGCCGATAATCGGGAAAATACAGCAGATGCCCAGGGTCAGGACATTTAATTTCATTTTACCCTTCTGCGATCTCCTGTTTGCCTGCATGGTAAAAAGGAAACACCCTACCAGATGTATGATCAGCTGCACCAGGAAAATATAGTAAAACGGCCCCCTCCCCAGTTCAAGGTGCGGAATCGCACTGTCGGTCGTAAAAGAGACACTACTATAGTACAGCCCTGTGTGCTCATACCCCCAGACACACAACAGCACAAAACCGTCTACCCCGAACATCAATGCTTCCAGTAGTCTTGGTACATTGTATCCACAATATCTGGCTACAAATACAAACAGGAAGGTGGTGATAAAAGCACCACCTAAATACTCCATCCGCACAGCCACCATGGCTTCACCAAGATCCTGGGATAGCAATTCCAGAAGATACCCTGCATTTTGAAATGCACCCAGGAAACCGATACAGAGCATCAGCTTGGAAAGATTACTCTCCCGCTGTCTCATCATTAAAATAACAAAAATTATACAACCAAGTACCATAAAGCACTGGTAAATTGCCAAAATACTATACATATCCTTCCCCTTTGATTTTATTTATCATATCATACTCCATTAAAATAATAAACCAAAATTGAAAATGTAGTAAATATGTGCCGATGCGTTTGAGCAAATGCTTGTGAACGAACAGACCTGACCTATAAGCAGCCGCCCACAAAGTGGTTGACCTCCCGGATAAGTTTTTAAGCCTACCCAGACCGCCAAGTACAAGGTAGGCTTATTTATTTTCGCTTGTTGTTCCTATCTATGTAGGCAAGCAATGCGACAAGACATTTTAAATTCGTTGATATTGTGTACAAAAACGCCGCAATTCAAAAACTGCGGCGCTTTGTCTGTCTTTATTTTCTATCTCTCTTGTTTCCGGCTTAACTCAATCAAAATTTGCCAGCCTTAGCCGCTTCCTCAATCAAAACAGCCACAGCCACGGTAGCGCCTACCATCGGATTATTACCCATACCGATCAGACCCATCATCTCCACATGCGCAGGAACGGAAGAAGAACCTGCAAACTGTGCATCAGAGTGCATACGTCCTAAAGTATCTGTAAAACCATAGGATGCAGGACCAGCAGCCATGTTATCCGGATGAAGGGTACGTCCTGTACCACCGCCGGAAGCCACGGAGAAGTACTTCTTGCCAGCCTCTGTTCTCTCTTTCTTGTATGTACCTGCTACCGGATGCTGGAATCTGGTAGGATTGGTGGAGTTACCCGTGATAGATACATCCACATTCTCCTTCCACATGATAGCAACGCCTTCCGGTACGGAGTTTGCGCCGTAGCAGTTTACTTTGGAGCGAAGACCTTCAGAATATGCAATTCTGTCAATTTCTTTCACTTCGTTTGTATAAGGATCATACTCAGTCTCTACAAAAGTGAAACCATTAATTCTGGAAATAATCTTAGCAGCGTCTTTTCCAAGACCGTTTAAGATAACACGCAGGGGTTTCTGACGAACCTTGTTCGCTTTCTCAGCGATACCGATTGCACCCTCTGCTGCTGCGAAAGACTCATGACCAGCCAGAAATGCAAAGCAGTCTGTCTCTTCTTCCAACAGCATCTTGCCTAAATTACCATGGCCAAGACCAACCTTACGGGTATCTGCAACGGAACCGGGAATACAGAAAGCCTGTAAGCCCTCACCGATTGCTGCCGCAGCGTCAGCGGCCTTCTTGCACCCCTTCTTGATTGCAATGGCAGCACCTACAGTATAAGCCCAACATGCGTTTTCAAAACAAATGGGCTGGATCTTTTTCACCTGATCGTATACGTCCAGGCCAGCATCTTTTGTAATCTTCTCAGCTTCCTCAATGGAAGAAATGCCATAACTGTTCAATACGGAATTGATCTTGTCAATTCTTCTTTCATATGATTCAAATAAAGCCATCTTATCTTAATCCTCCTGTTTGTATTATTCGCATCTGGGATCAATAATCTTCACAGCATCATCTACACGGCCATACTGACCACATGCTTTCTCATAAGCTGTGTTAGGATCGTCACCCTTTTTGATGAAGTCTGTCATCTTACCAAGGCTTACAAACTTGTAACCGATAATCTCATCATTGGCATCCAATGCGATACCTGTCACATAGCCCTCTGCCATCTCAAGGTAACGGGGACCCTTCTTAAGCGTACCATACATAGTACCTACCTGGCTTCTCAAACCTTTACCAAGATCCTCAAGACCTGCACCTACCGGAAGTCCATCCTCGGAAAAAGCAGACTGTGTACGGCCATATACAATCTGTAAGAACAACTCTCTCATAGCTGTGTTGATTGCATCACATACCAAGTCTGTGTTGAGTGCTTCCATAACCGTAAGTCCCGGCAGAATCTCAGACGCCATAGCTGCGGAGTGTGTCATACCGGAACATCCGATAGTCTCCACCAAAGCCTCCTGAATGATACCTTCCTTCACGTTCAGGGTCAGCTTACAAGCACCCTGCTGAGGAGCACACCAGCCAACGCCGTGTGTCAGACCGGAAATATCCTTCACTTCTTTTGCCTGCACCCATTTTGCTTCCTCTGGGATAGGAGCACAGCCATGATGAACGCCCTGTGCCACTGTACACATTTCTTCAACTTCTTTTGAATAGATCATGTGATAACTCCTTTCGATTATGTATAAATTATTTGATAACAGGTTGATGTAAACCTGTCATAACCGCTGTTTCTATTGTCTCATATTGTTAGTAAAAAATCCAGATATTTCTTATTAATTTGCCAGATTCCTTCGGCCCTTTTCCATGACCGGCCTACAGCCTTATCCCATAAAATACTCGGATATATCAATGCTGTTCAAAAGCGCCAGACCGTTTTCTTCCTTACACTCCAGCCAGCTGGCACTGCATCTTGTCCAGCAGCGCAGAGAATAATTAAACAATTCCTCCGTGCATCTGCAATGGGAATCTTTCTTATCCAGATTACACAGAATACAGTTCTCACAGGGCGACTCCCTGTTCTGTAACGCCTTATAACAGATATCCCCAATCTTGACGTTGGGAGAATCCATCAGCACTCTCTTATTAATAAAACTAAGCTCATATGTATCAGGATTCACCACGTAGACAAAGCTGTCCAGGTTATCAAAAATAGCAATCTGCGTCACAAAATCCTGCAATCGGTCCATAAGACCAATCTGTAAAATATGCGCTTCCATGATTCGGAGCATGGAACGGAGCTCTTCCATTTCACTCTTTTTCAGTTCCATCTGCACATCCACATGATTCTCCAGTACAATGGCACCCTGAAGCTCTCCCTTGGATGTCAGAGGATAGAAAAACATACTCTTGATTCCCTCCGTCTGGAAGAAATCATGCATCTCATCCAGTGTCAGATCATAATCATGGATGATGGTTGCACTGGGGAAGGAAGCATAGAGGATCTCATTCACCACATTCTTCAGTTCATAATGTTCGTCCGCCTCTCTGCCCGTCTCATAACCAACCTCTGAAAACTGTACTGTTCTGGAAATAGGAAGGGAATCATTGCCGCAGATATAGCCTCTGTGAAAATGATATCTGGCTGTTATCAGCTCAATAGCCGATTTCAGTGCGGACTCAAGCACTCTGTCTTCAAACAGGATCTGCATTACCTGATCTTCAATATTGCTGTCGACATCCATGCCTTTGTTCAGATCATAACCGTTCTTTCTATTGGCATGATAGACCACTGTACTTGCGGCATCATAAATACGGTAATCGCATTTACCGTTAGCTTTAGCCGTATAAACCGCCCTGTCAGCCTTCTTAAAAAGCTCCTCATACTCTTTACCGTGATAAGGGAAGACTGCAACACCCACACTACAGGTTACATGAATGGGCTGCTCCTCAAACTCCAATGTATAATTTACACTGCTGACAATACTGCTGGCAAGCACATCCGCCTCTGAGATGGAATTTAAATTTTTCACATAGACGATGAACTCATCGCCGCCAATCCTGCCGATAATATCGCCGCCCCTGAAAATCTCATTTAATTTTTCCGCAGTCTCTCCTAACAGGATATCACCCTGAGCATGACCGATCAGATCATTGGCTTCCTTGAAATTGTCCAGATCAATAATCATCAGGGCATTTAAAGTATTGTCCCCACTGTCCTCAATGGCATTGTGAATCAGCTGTTCCGCCGCTCCCTGATTATACAGCCCTGTCAGTGCGTCTTTTTCGGCCCTCAGTAAAAGCTCCATCTCCTTAAGCTTTTTATCATTGATATTGATCATACGACCCACAATTCTGGTAACGTAGCCTTCTGATCCCAGCAATGAAGTGAGATTTGCCTGATACCAGGTAAAGTCTTTATCAAAGCGTCTGATTCGGAATTCAATGGTATCATGCTTGGGAGATTTCAAAAGACTGTCAATGACAGCTCTGTAATATGCCACATCCTCATCATAGATGGTGGAAGCATTAAATTTCTCCAGATATTTATTATAAATTTCCTCGCCGCCTACACCATACTCTCCGGATGACTTAATGATCATAACATCTGTCTTGGCATTATAATCCAGTATTTTCTCCCCTTCTGCCTCGGAAAGAATATGTAAACGCTCCGCCTGTCTTTGCAGTTCTTCTTCTACGTTCTTACGTTCTGTTATATCCTGGATAACTGTGACGATCGTATATCTCTTTCCCTCTCTGGCATAAAGATTCCCTCTTACATGAAGCCAACGCAGCCCGCCGGATGCCGTCACGGTACGGAACTCCACATCCACCA
This sequence comes from bacterium 0.1xD8-71, assembly GCA_003612405.1. Classification (GTDB taxonomy): domain Bacteria; phylum Bacillota; class Clostridia; order Lachnospirales; family Lachnospiraceae; genus UBA3282. The sequence continues at coordinate 128,033 of RAYR01000012.1, read as the reverse complement.
CGCCGTCATCTTTTAAGACATCCTCTATGGCCTGATGGAAAGCCGGCATATCCTCAGGAATAATGACCATATCAATCATTTCAAGGTACTTCATACCCTCTATTCTGGAATAGCCGAGCATACGGAAAAATCCCTCATTGATGTAGACAGGGGTAAATTTACCATTCTCATATTCAAAGAAACATATTCCTGCGATCACGTGATCAATCATGGAGCCAAAATTCTCAATACTCAAATCTGTCGCCATACGTCTTATCCTCAAAATACTTTCTTCTGTCTGTTTACGGGTATCTGTCCTGACAGGTTTAATATTTTGCCGTTATCTCAGTCCTCTTTTTATAAATGCTGTCTGCGGGGATGACTCCTCGCACCATGGAGGTCGGATAAATATTGGAATTTCTGCCAATCACCGTCCCGGGATTTAACACGGAATTACAGCCAACTTCCACATTATCACCCAACATGGCGCCAAACTTCTTAAGTCCGGTCTCATAGTTTTCTTCTCCGGCGTGAACCACCACCAGCGTTTTGTCACTCTTTACATTGGAAGTGATGGAACCTGCTCCCATATGCGCTTTAAAGCCCAGGATACTGTCTCCCACATAATTGTAATGGGGCACCTGCACTTTATTAAACAAAATCACATTCTTAAGTTCTGTGGAGTTCCCTACTACCGCGCCTTTTCCTACAACCGCTGAGCCTCTGATAAAGGCACATTGTCTTATCTCCGCCTCCTCATCAATGATCGCAGGCCCGCCAATATAAGCGGTCGGGAATATCTTTGCACTTCTGGCAATCCAGATATTTCCTTCTCTTCTCTCAAATTTTTCTTCCGGAAGCGTCTCTCCCAGTGCCACGATAAAGTCTTTGATCTTTGCAAGCACTTCCCATGGATAGGTAACATCCTCAAAAATATCCCTGGCGATCGTCTCCTCCAGCGTATAAAGCTCCTTTATCATAGTATCCTGTAATCCAGCCATTTCCCTTTCCCCTCTTCTTAATTATTTTTTATAAAATTGCGACGCATAATGAAATCTATGAATAAGCGCCGACTGATTATTCATCTGCTTCACGGCGTTGGTTCTCCTGGTCACAAAATCATCCAGTTTGACCATATATTCTTTCTCTGTGATTTCACCGGAAGCCACCAGGGTAAGTCCCTTCTCCCAGCTTGCCGTAAGTCTTGGATCCAACAGCGGCCTGATGGATCCCGCCACCACCTCATAGATCATTTCTCCCAGAAGTGTGGGCGTAATGATCTGCGTCTTTTTATTCAGACCCAGATATTTAATATGTACCAGTTTCTTCAGGATTTCCGCCCGGGTTGCAGAAGTACCGATACCGCTTCCCTTGATCTGTGCCCGCAGTTCCTCATCTTCAATAAACTGTCCGGCATTTTCCATGGCAAGAATCATGCTTCCTGAATTATAACGCTTGGGCGGCGAAGTCTCCCCTTCTTTCTTGCCAAGTTCCCCTGCTGCAAGAGACATCCCCTTTCTGAGGGCACTGAGAGCCTCCATAAAAGATGCGTCACAGGAAGCCTCTTCCTCTTTTGGCTCTTCTTTTTTCTCCTCTTCAGTATACTCCTCTGTCTTCTTTCTGGCAAAAGAATTCTGTGCCACTTTCAGATATCCCTGATCCGCCAGCACTTTAAATCCGGAAGTAAAGGTCTCTCCCTTCATCTTCACTCCCAGGGTTATCTTCTGGTAGACAGCCGCCGGATAAAATATACTCAGAAACCGCCTGACGATAATTTCATATACCTTGGCCGAGGTGGGATGCAGGCTGTTTAAGCTGCCAAATCCCTGCCCGGTGGGAATAATCGCATAATGGTCCGTGATCTGTTTGTCATTCACATACCGCGTCTTCTCTATCCCACGGTAACTGCCCTTCTCCAACACTTCCGCCGCATACTCCGCCGCCACATGATAATTCTTAAGCCCGCCGATATTTTTGGAGATTTCCCTGGCCACTGCCGTGGATAGAACTCTCGCATCTGTTCTCGGATAGGTAGTGAGTTTCTTCTCGTAAAGTTCCTGGGCAATCCGCAAAGTCTCATCAGGGCTGATCTTAAAAAGCCTGGAACAGTCATTTTGCAGTTCCGCCAGATTATAGAGCAAAGGAGGATTCTTGGTCTCCTTCTTCTTCTCAATCTTATCAATAACAGGATCTTCCCGGGGCTCTTCTTTCAGAAAGGCAATAAAGGCATCTGCCTCCTCTTCTTTTAAGAAGCCGTTATCTTTATAAATCTGCGGGGACTGATAATATCTGGATCCCTCCGCCGCCTTCCATTCAAAGATGCACTCATGTCCCTCCAGGGCAGTCTGTAAGAGAATCCGGTAAAAGGGTATCTTCACAAATTCCCTGATCTCCCGTTCTCTGTTGACCACCATGCCCAACACACAGGTCATCACCCGTCCCACAGAAACCACCGCTTTATCTGTCTGTAAATAGTTCTTGATCGGATAGCTGTACTTGAGTGTCAGAGCCCTGGAAAAATTAATACCCATCAGATAATCTTCCTTGGCCCGCAGATAGGCTGCATCGGAGAGATTATCATAATCCGAAAGATCTTTGGCTTCCCGGATTCCCCGCAGTATCTCCTCTTCTGTCTGGGAATCAATCCAGACGCGCTTTCTGACCTTGCCTTCCACGCCTGCCTGCTGTTCCACCAGACGGTAAATGTATTCTCCCTCCCGCCCGGAGTCGGTACAGACATAGATGGTTTCCACATCATCTCTGTTCAAAAGACCGCTTACAATCCCGAACTGCTTCTTCACACTGTCGATCACTTCATACTTAAATTCTTCCGGTATAAATGGAATGGTATCCAACGACCAGCGCCTGTACTTCTCATCATAGACCTCCGGGTAACTCATGGTCACCAGATGTCCTACACACCAGGTTACCACTGCTTCCTGGGATTCCATATAGCCGTCTTTGTTCTTCATGTCATACTTTAAAGCTTTGGCAAATTCTCTTGCCACGCTGGGTTTCTCAGCAATATATAAACTCTTTCCCATAATTTCCTCACATACCATGTAGCAGTTCAGCCTTCCCTGCCGCTCTACAGGTCGGAAATCTGCACCAGTTTCAGGTTGGTCTTGATCTTGGCCTCCAGATTCAGCTTCTCATCGAAGCGAAAGGCTGTATACATATAGACATAATCCGGGTTGATCTTCGCCTTTCTGGCATAGAGGAGCAGATTTTCATAATCCTCATAGGTCATGGGTTTCTCCCAGTTGCACAATCCAATCAGTGTATGTCCTTCTTCATCCTGAGACACGATATCCAACGATCCCACTTTTCCAATCCACTCTCCGATATCATCCAGAAGGATCGGCAGTCTGTGCCTTTCATTTAACATGGCCAGATGCTGTCTGCAAATCTGCTTAAAGTATCCCGACACATAGCGTCTGAAATCCCGCATAATATAATGATTATAAAATTCTCCCACAGAGAGCGTCTGTAAATCGCTCATATGCGGATACATATAAGTATAATAAAATTCCACAAAAGGGTGACTGATCCTGTAAATTCCCTTCTGCACATTTTCTTTGCCTGCGGTATCATAGGAGAATACTTTCTCCACCAGCTCAAGCTCGATCAGATTTTTTAAATACACACTGATCTTGGCCCGGGAAAACTCTGTATGCAGATAGAGATCATTTAACTTATGATTGCCTGCCGCAATGGAAGCCATAATTGTATTATAAACACCCGGTTCCCGCAGCTGTTCCGTGAGAATCCGTTCCCCTTCCTCAAAAAGGAAACTATTGCAGTCCAAAATATTCCGGCAGATATTCTGCTGGATGGTCAGCCTGTCATCAAACTGATTCCACAGGCCGGGGATGCCGCCTAAGATGGCATATGCCTCCACGCACTCCTCGATACGGAAATTAGGAAACCGCTCCACGATATCCGCAAAGGACATGCCCTTTATTTTTAACAGTCCAGACAACTCATATGCCGCCTCACCGATACGTGTGATCATGCTGTTTTCTACCCATCCGATAGAAGAACTGCACAGAATCACCATCACATCGTCCCTGTTCCATTGACTGTGCACAAAGGCCACCAGTTCTTTCATAAAACTGTCACTGGCCCTGACAATATTCTGAAACTCATCGATAACAATTACTTTCTTGCCGCCTGCACGGTGGGATATTTTCGCAAAAATATCATGAAATGTGGGAAACTTATCCACAACATAACCGTCATGGGCCATCTGCCGTCCCCACTGATAAGTCTGCTCTCTCTCTGAACAGGCCCTGGCCAGATAGTAATAATTGGGACGGTCTTTCATAAACTCCTTCACAAGCGCCGTCTTACCAATATGCTTCTGTCCATAGACGATAAGAATCTGACTGCCTTCCCGGTCGTAACAGTTATTCAGATAATTCAGTTCGGTTATTCTGCCAAGTAACATAAATTGCCTCACACATTCGCGGTCATATTTGCCAGAAGTTTCTCAATATCCGCCGCCGGCATCGGTTTGCCAAGATAATATCCCTGAATGATATCACAGGAGATTTCATTGAGATATTTAAACTGCTCCTCCGTCTCCACGCCCTCCGCTATGGTCTCAAACCCAAGCTTTTTGACCATATAGATAATGGATTCTGTGATGATTCTGGTATTCTCATCAGTGATTACGGTATCAATAAAGGATTTATCAATCTTTAAGGTATCGATCGGCAATCCTTTCAGATAAGACAGGGAAGAAAAACCCGTCCCAAAGTCGTCCAGGGATATTTTAATGCCAATATCCCGCAAAATAGCAAGACGCTCTGTAATCTCCGTAAAGTCATCTATCAGAATGGACTCTGTAATTTCCAATTCTATTTCATAGGGTGAAATATCATATTTCTCCAGAATCTGCAACAGTTTCTCAATAAAATCCGGCTGCTTGTACTGTATCGCCGATATATTGATGGACATGATCAGTGGATAATGATATTTTCTCCTCCAGTCTGCGTAAGCTTTCAGACTCTCCTCAATTACCCAGGTGCCGATTGGCACAATCGTACCGTTCTTTTCCGCAATCGGTATAAAGACAGCCGGACTTATCATGTCACCGGTATCATCTTTCCACCGGATCAATGCTTCCACTCCCCGCAAGTCTCTGTCAGTGGTGCGGAACTGGGGCTGGAAATGCATCATGAAATTCTGCGCAAACACAGCCTCTTTTAATTTGGTCTCAATACTGACATTCTGTAGAAAATCCTTCAGAATTGCACCGTCAAAATACTGGATTTTATCCTTTCCCTTGCTCTTTGCCTTAAACATGACAATTTCAGCACAGTTAATCAGCTCCAGCGTATTGGAAGCAGCCTCCGGATACTCGGCGACTCCCACACTCACCGTAATGAAAATCTCCTGTCCACTGGTCAGTTTAAAAGGTTTCTTGAGCCGCTCCCTGATAGCCTGATAAATCGTTTCCACACTTCTTGCCCCGTAGGGTCCATAGATAGCGATACAGTAAATATCACTGTTAAAATGTGATATTACCACATTATCGCCCATCAGATCGATCAGGTACTGCCCAAACAGCTGCACCAGTTCATCACCCACAATAATTCCCATACCGTCATTGATCTTACGGAAATCATCTACGTCCAGGAACATCACCGCCACCATCTCATTCTCTTCCCCTGCGCGGCGTACAAATTCTCCCAGAAGTCTCACAAAATAATTTCGGTTATAGAGACCCGTCAGAATATCATAATAAGCCATGTAAGTCAATTCATCATTCTGGGCGTTAAACTTGGTCACATCCTTGAACCGTATAATCTTATCTGTCGGCTGTCCATTGTCATCGTAGACAATATTGACCTCCACTTCTATACAGATACGATTATCCTTAAGCCGGATCTCAATGGACTGGCTTTTCATGCCCTGTTTTTCTATAAAAAGTACTTCCCGAAGAGGAATCATATACTTCTCTTCCACACAGTCATACAGCTTTGTCAGATCCCGTATGTCCTGAATCGTAAAATCAAAGAAATGGTCCCAGTTCGCTATGGTCTGAACTTTTTCCTCCTCATAGTTATAATACAGGAACGCACTGTTGGATGTCTCGCAGATCAGCCGCAGCATTTTCTCATCTTTACGCAGCTTCTGATTGATCGCGTTTAAGAGATCCACTTGATATTCTAATTTATTCATACCTATACCTTACCCCTATATCTGCCGCCGATACCCTTTTTACCGGCAGCAGTCTCCCCTGTCTTTTGTATTTATAACCCTTCTTACTTTTTGGTGATATATCCTTTGGCTTTCAGCGTCTCTGCACACAGTACAGCGCCTCCCGCAGCACCGCGGACGGTATTGTGGGATAATCCCACAAACTTCCAGTCGTAGACACTGTCCTCACGGATACGTCCCACGCTGATGCCCATGCCATTCTCATAATCCACATCCAGTTTCACCTGAGGACGGTTATCTTCCTCCATCACCTGAATAAACTGTTTCGGTGCACTGGGAAGTTCCAGTTCCTGCGGCAATCCCTTAAAATTGACCAGCTTCTCCACCAGCTGCTCCTTTGTAGGATTCTTCCTGAATTTTACAAATACGGCCGCCGTATGACCATTCAACACCGGCACACGGATACACTGACAGGTAATCACAGGGCTTGTGGCGGGCACGATCTGTCCGTTCTCCACCTTACCCCAGATCCGCAGCGGCTCCTTCTCGCTCTTCTCTTCTTCACCGCCGATATAGGGAATCACATTCTCCACCATCTCCGGCCAGTCCTTAAAGGTTTTGCCTGCACCGGAAATTGCCTGATAGGTAGTTGCCACCACCTCATATGGCTCAAATTCTTTCCATGCTGTCAATACCGGCGCATAACTCTGAATGGAGCAGTTCGGCTTTACTGCAATAAAACCACGCTTTGTACCGAGTCTCTTCTTCTGGTCCTCAATCACATCAAAGTGCTCCGGATTGATCTCCGGCACCACCATCGGTACATCCGGTGTCCAGCGGTGCGCACTGTTATTGGACACTACCGGTGTCTCCGTCTTTGCATAAGCTTCCTCAATCTGCTTAATTTCTTCCTTGGTCATATCCACCGCCGAAAATACAAAATCGACTTCGGACGCCACCTGCTCTACTTCGTTCACATTTTTGACCACAATATCCTTTACGGCCTCCGGCATGGGTGTATCCATTTTCCAACGCTCTCCCACGGCCTCTTTGTAGGTCTTACCGGCAGACCGCGGGCTGGCCGCGATTGTTGTAACCTCAAACCATGGATGATTCTCCAACAGGGCAATAAACCGCTGTCCCACCATACCGGTACCGCCTAAAATTCCCACTTTCAATTTCTCACTCATTTTTTCATCCTCCTCATATTTCATCCATTTCCCGTATTATCTGGGAATATTGATTTCATCCTCATCCTGCCAGTCTTTTGCCAGGTAATCTTTGTATATCCCAATTACCCTGCGCATGGCTTCCGGCCCCGGCGCCCCTACGGTAAGGCGCTTTTCCACACAGGTTTTTATATTGACTGCATCATAGATATCTTCCTCGAAAACAGGACTGATCTGCTTCAGTTCTTCCATAGACAGATCTTCGATACCACATTCTTTATCAATACAGTAAAGCACCAGTCTCCCCACAATGCTGTGGGCATCCCGGAAAGGCACACCTCTTCCCACCAGGTAATCAGCCGCATCAGTGGCGTTGGTAAAGCCCATGGATGCACTCCTCTCCATCACCTCTGCGTTGAATTTCATGGTGCGGATCATCCCTTCAAACAGAGCCAGACATCCCTTTGCCGTATCAATGGCATCAAAAGTCAGCTCCTTGTCCTCCTGCATATCCTTATTATATGCCAGGGGAATTCCCTTCATAGTAGTCAGAATGGAAAAGAGCGCCCCATAAACCCGTCCGGTCTTGCCCCTTACTAACTCTGCAATATCCGGATTCTTCTTCTGGGGCATAATACTGCTTCCCGTAGCATAAGCATCATCAATCTCCACAAAACGATATTCGTTGGAATTCCAGAGTATGATTTCCTCACAGAAACGGCTTAAATGCATCATGATCGTAGACAGTGCTGCCAGGAACTCAATCACATAATCCCGGTCTGATACAGAATCCATACTGTTATAGGTAGGCCCCTCAAATCCTAAAAGAGATGCTGTATAATTCCTGTCCAGAGGATAGGTCGTGCCTGCCAGTGCTCCTGCCCCCAACGGGCAGTAATTCATACGGTGGTAGATATCCTTCAGTCTGGAACGGTCTCTTTTAAACATTTCAAAGTATGCGCCCAGATGATGCGCCAGCGTCACAGGCTGAGCCTTCTGTAAATGCGTGAATCCCGGCATATAGGTCTCTACATTCGCCTCCATAATGGACACAAGTGTCTGCAAAAGCGTCTTCACCAGCTCATCCATATGAAGAACCTCAAGCCTCACATACAGCCGCATATCAAGAGCCACCTGATCGTTTCTGCTCCTGCCGGTATGCAGCTTCTTGCCCGCATCCCCGATCCGCTCAATCAGATTGGCCTCCACAAAACTGTGAATATCCTCGTACTCCTCCGTGATCTCCAGCCTGCCTTCCTCTACATCCTGCCGGATCCCGGTAAGCCCTTTTAATATCTCATCTTTCTCCTCTTTTGTCAGAATTCCCTGTTTCGCCAGCATGACCACATGTGCGATACTGCCCTCAATGTCCTGGCGGAAAAACTTCTGATCAAAGGAGATGGACGCATTAAAATTATATACAAGCTGATCCGTCTCTTTGGTGAAACGGCCGCCCCACAATTGTGCCATGCGCTAGTCCTCCACTATAATTAAATCTAAATTTGATGATACCACAAAATACTTTTCTTTTCAATCAAAACACATATTTTAATTGAAAACATAAAATATCTTATAAACATAAGGAGTTGTTGTTCTATGCAGCCAATACTGTCTTTGCAGGATATTTCTTATTCCTATCATAACCTTAAAGGAGAGACGCCTGCCCTCACCCACATAAATCTGCAAGTTTCCGAGGGAGAGTTTGTGGCTGTCGTAGGCCCAAGCGGCTGCGGCAAATCCACCCTGCTCTCCATCATCGCAAGGCTTCTTGACGCCGAGGAGGGAAACGTATTATATCGTGGCCTTTCCCTGTATGATTACTGCCAGGACACCGTGCTGAAAATCGGATATATGTTACAAAAAGATCATCTCTTTGAGTGGCGTACCATCTATCAGAACGTAATTCTTGGTCTGGAACTGAATCATATGCTTTCCCGGGAAAATACCGATTATGTCCTAAAGCTGTTAGAGGATTATGGACTCTATTCCTTCAAAGACAAAAAACCCTCGGAACTTTCCGGCGGTATGCGTCAAAGAGCCGCATTGATCCGCACCATGGCAGTACATCCTGATCTTCTCCTCTTAGACGAACCTTTCAGCGCTCTGGATTTCCAGACCCGGCTTGCCGTCTCCGCCGATATTGCATCCATTATCAGAAAGACTAACAAAACGGCCATATTAATCACACATGACCTCTCCGAAGCCATCACACTGGCGGACCGTGTGATTGTTCTCTCCAAACGGCCGGCTTATGTCAAATGTGAGATGCCCATCCACTATGCTGTCAGCCGTGAAGATCCGCTGGCGATCAGAAGCACCAAAGAATATCAGGACTATTTTAATCAACTATGGGAGGTATTGACAGATGGCGAACCCATTCTCTGAGGCGGACCGGCCTGTCTCCGCCCGCCAGGAAGAATTCCTGCGCGCCCACCACAGGCATCACCACACAATTACCTTTTGCAGATTCTTTCTGTTCCTTCTCTTTCTTGGCATCTGGGAACTGGCCGCAAGGCTTGCCTGGATCGACAGTTTTTTCTTCAGCAGTCCCTCCGGCATCCTGCAATATCTGCACCAGATGTTTGCCGACCACTCCATTTACAGCCATACCGGCATCACCCTGTTAGAAACCATTGTCAGCTTTCTGTTAGTCACACTTCTAAGCCTGTCAGCAGCTACACTTCTATGGTACTTTAGCAGTCTTTCCGAGATTCTGGAACCTTATCTGGTGGTCTTAAACTCACTCCCCAAATCCGCCCTGGCTCCCCTTCTCATCGTATGGCTGGGAACCGGTACCGTCACCATTATCGTAGCCGGTATTTCTGTAGCTGTCTTCGGCTCCATCATCAGTCTTTACACCGGGTTTTGCCAGACCGATCCCGAGATGTGCAAGCTGATCTACACCCTGGGCGGCAATCGTAAAGACGCCCTGCGCAAAGTGATTCTGCCTTGTTCCATTCCCCTGATCCTGAGCAATATGAAAGTCAACATCGGATTGTCTCTGGTGGGTGTTATTATCGGCGAATTCCTGGCTGCCAGACGGGGGCTTGGATACCTGATCATCTACGGTTCCCAGGTGTTCCAGTTAAATATGGTGATCACTTCCATCATCATCCTCTGTCTCATTGCCATGGCTTTCTATCAGCTGATTCAAAGGGCAGAACACTATTACCGCAAGAAATACTAGCGAAACAGGAAACGACAGGGCTTTAAGGCTTTGTCGTTTCTTCAGGAATGGGAATTGCCTTCCCTTTCAATCTCTGTTATAATATTTTTCAATCAAATCAAATAAATCCATAACAATATGCTGCCGGCGTTTTGATAACCTGGCATGGGGATAAGAATGTCACTGAAAAACTATACCCCAAAAATATCTTTATGCTACATACTGATTCTGCTTCTCTGGGGCGTAGTCTCTTCTGCGGCTTACACAACAGAGATAGCTGATGTTGCCTGTGCTTCTGATGATTGTTATGTAAACCATTCTTCTGCTATCAGTCCTGTTGGCAGAACCTTCCCTTCTCAAAAGTATTTATCCGCCAGGAATCTGGGCGTACAGGAAACGGTATCTGCCGCCAGAGGACGTCATATAAGACCTCTGCCCCGCACTGTCAGAAATATTATTGCAGCACTTTTCTATGGCAGTCTTCTTATGGGCAGCTTTTTCTCTTCCGGACGTCTGAAAGAGCAGGGGGTACCTTCCCATCGTTTCTGTGGCATCATTATAGCAAACTATATTCATCATCAGGATGGCCAAAAATCTGATCTCCTGTTATTCCACAACATGATAAGAATTGTGATAAAAGGAGATTAAAATAAATATGAATATCGGACTGTTAATATTGATTATCATCGGTGGGGCCGCAGGTGGACTGTCAACAATCTACATTGCAGTTTCTCTTTTCGGCACTCTTGTATATAAGATTTACAGAAAAATCAGATACGGTATGTCTCTCTATTCATAAGATGCCGTAATCTTAAAAACGCCTGTCATTCCTGACAGGCGTTTTTATAGGATACTTCATCTCAATATTATGATACTTCCTCCCAGTATACGATTTCTCCTTTGGCAAGAGATTCCGGCACCGCTATGATACGCTGATTTTCCGAACCGCGAAACCGCAGACTGATATTCCTCCTGGAAAGAATAAACTCTCCATCCACAATCACATCAAGATAGGACAGAAATTCTTTCATCTCCTCCCATGCGGCACAGAACTTTTCCAGAATATCCCTGTCAAAAAGATATCCTGTATAACACCAGATGGTTTTCTCCGGATATTCTCTCTTTACCTCCCGCAAAAACGGCAGAAGCCCTGTCCAGTTGCTATATTCCAGAGGTTCACCGCCAAGGAGCGTAAGACCCGCAATATAATCCGGCGCAAGTTCCGCCAGGATTTCCTGCCGTACCGCCTCCGTAAAAGGCTGTCCGTACTGAAAATCCCACGTTTCCTCATTAAAACAGCCTTCGCAGTGATGTGTACATCCACTGACAAAAAGTGTCACCCGCACCCCTGGTCCATCTGCAATATCACAGTTTTTAATCTCTGCATAATTCATAGATGCAATACCCGCTCCTTAATCTCCTGGGTACGTCCCTGGTTCCAGAACTGGGTTCCAATATAACCACAGGTTCGTCTGGCCACATTCATCTTATCCTGATCGGTATTCCCGCAATTAGGACACTTCCATACCAGTTTACCATCCTTATCCGTAACAATCTCAATCTCCCCATGATAATCACAGGCCTGACAGTAATCACTCTTCGTATTCAGCTCCGCATACATGATGTTATCATAAATATACTGCATGACTGACAGGACCGCATCCAGATTATTTTCCATATTGGGCACTTCCACATAGCTGATCGCGCCGCCGGGAGAAAGTTCCTGGAACTGTGCCTCAAACTTCAGCTTTTCAAAGGCGTTGATATCTTCCGTCACATGCACATGATAACTGTTGGTGATATAATTGCGGTCTGTCACGCCCTCAATCACGCCGAAACGTTTCTGTAAACATTTGGCGAATTTATAGGTAGTAGACTCTAACGGTGTGCCATAAAGACTGAAATCAATATTGGTCTCTTCCCGCCATTCCTTGCAGGCATTATTCAGGTACTGCATGACCTTTAAGGCAAAAGGTGTTGCCTCCGGATCTGTATGGCTCTTGCCGGTCATATACTTTGTACACTCACATAATCCTGCATAACCGAGGGAAATGGTGGAATACCCATTATAGAGAAGTTTGTCTATCTTCTCTCCCTTCTTCAACCTGGCGAGCGCACCGTTCTGCCACAGTATCGGCGCCACATCGGACAAAGTGCCTTTCAGACGGTTATGCCGGGCCATCAGCGCCCGCCTGCACAATTCCAAACGCTCATCGAGAATCTTCCAGAATTTCTCCATATTTCTGCCGGAAGAACAGGCCACATCTACCAGATTTAAGGTCACCACACCCTGATTGAATCTGCCGTAAAATTTCGGATTGTCATCCTCGTCATGATAAACCGTAAGAAAAGATCTGCACCCCATACAGGTATAACAGTTGCCATCCTTTAACTGTTTCATGATCTTCTCGGATATATAGTCAGGCACCATCCGCTTGGACGTACACTTTGCCGCCAGTTTCGTCAGATACCAGTACTTACTGTCCTCATGGATATTGTCTTCCTCCAGGACATAGATCAGCTTGGGGAAAGCCGGTGTAATATAGACGCCTTTTTCATTCTTGACACCCTGGATGCGCTGGTTTAACATCTCCTCTATGATCATCGCCAGATCATCCCGAAGCTGTCCTTCCGGCACCTCATCAATATACATAAATACGGTAATAAACGGCGCCTGTCCATTGGTGGTCATCAGTGTGATCACCTGATACTGGATAATCTGCACACCCTGTCTGATCTCATCCTTCACACGCCGCTCCGCAATGGCATTGATCTGCTCGTCCGTAGCGTCAACCTGCATTTCCTCAATTTCCGCCCGCACTTTCCTGCGCAGCTTCTCACGGCTTACATTGACAAAAGGTGCCAGATGGGCAAGCGAAATACTCTGTCCGCCATACTGACAGCTGGCAATCTGTGCAATGCTCTGTGTTGCCACATTACAGGCCGTAGAGAAACTCTTGGGCCTGTCTATCATGGTCTCACTGATCACCGTACCGTTCTGTAACATATCCTCCAGATTGACCAGACAGCAGTTGTGCATATGCTGGGCAAAATAATCCGCATCATGAAAATGAATAATTCCCTGTTCATGAGCCTCCACGATATCCGGCGGCAGCAGGAAACGCTTCGTGATATCCTTGCTGACTTCCCCCGCCATATAATCACGCTGCACGCTGTTTACTGTAGGATTCTTGTTAGAATTCTCCTGTTTGACTTCCTCGTTATTACACTCCAGAAGGCTTAAAATCTGCTCGTCTGTAGAATTCGACTTCCGGACCAGTGCTCTCTTGTAACGATATGTGATATAGTTTCTGGATATAGTGTAGGCCCGATACTTCATCAGCTGATTCTCTACCATATCCTGAATCTCTTCCACACTGGGAGCACGATTCATCTCCTTACAGTGATCCGCTACCACTGTGGCAATCTCGTCGATTTCATCCTCCGTCAGTTGTTCTTCCTCTTTGACACTGTCATTTGCCTTCCCTATTGCTGCTATAATTTTCTTTAAGTCAAAGGTTACCTCCACGCCACTTCTCTTAATAATCTTCATTTTTCACCCACCCATAATTTTTCTCGCAACACTACATCATGTGCCTCTTTGCTATGTCACGCATACTATATATTGTATCATGTGGTTTTTCCCTGTCAAGGTATTGTGTAATAATATTTTATCCAAAAACGGATAATTATATTGACTGACTAAGTCTGTATATTAGATAAGTACAGAAATTTAGAAAACTAAAAAACAGTACCCATGTCACTGCATCGATACTGTCTTTCCAGAAGCTGGAAAAGGGACTTGAACCCTCGACCTACTGATTACGAATCAGTTGCGCTGCCAACTGCGCTATTCCAGCATGTTTCTCACAACAATGATTATTATATGATGGAACATCGGAATTTGCAAGATATTTTTCCAAGAAAACTTTATCCGGAAATTTTATTCCTCCTGCCCTGCTGTCTGAATATGCACATCCATCTGGGGAAATGGAATCGAAATACCCGCCTCATCCAGCGCATACTTCACATTCTCCGTCAGACGCCACTTGGTATCCCAATAGGTATCATTCCTGCTAAAACAACGCACATGCAGAATCACCCCGCTGTCCGCCAATTCATCCACAAACACACGCTGCTCTTTGTCCTGTAGAACCCCGGCATCTTTTTCCAGCACTTTTAAAATTACTTCTCTGGCCGTCCGGATATCCTCATCATAGGCAATCCCAACCACAATATCCATCCTGCGGTCTTCCAATGTGCTCATATTAACAATATTGGCATTGGCCAGTGTACCATTGGGTACAATGACCACATGATGATCCGGGGTGATCAGTCTGGTATAAAAAAGCTGTACCTCCTGCACCGTTCCTTCATTCCCGTTGCTGTCCTTGATATAATCGTCTGCTTTAAAGGGTTTCAGTAACAAAAGAAGCACTCCCCCTGCAAAGTTGGACAGACTTCCCTGCACCGCAAGACCTATGGCCACACCTGCCGAACCGACCAGTGCCACCACGCTGGTAGCATCCAGCCCGAAACCGGAAGCAATCAGAAAAACCAACAGGATATAAAGAATCACCTTGAGCAGGGAATCCAGAAAACGAACCACACCTTCGTCCGCATTTCCCCGCCTTAAGGATTTCCGCAGGATTTTACGAATCAGCTTTATCACTTGTGTGCCCACCAGAAATACCACCAGGGCAAGAAGCACCCTTACCCCAAACCGCAGTACTTTATCCGGCAGTTCCCGTAAATAGGATTCGATCACACCTACCTGGAGCTCATTTTCCGCAATGACCTCCACCCCCATAAGTTGTTCTTTCATAATCTGTTCTTCTATATCGATTCCCATTCTGTTCCTGTCCTCATAATTCTCTTAATGACTGCCTTTTACTCTGTCCTTTTCTTTCCCGGAGTCTTTTTATTTGTTATTGTTTTCTTCCGTTGTGCCGTGGGTTTCTCCTGTTTCTGGGTCAGCTGTTGCAGCTTCAATGCCGCCGCTTCCGCCTTCTTCATCATCTCGTCCGCATCCCTGGCCCGCTGCTTTGCCTCTTCCGAGGCGCGCTTTGCCAGTTCTTTTGCTTCCGCCGCCGCCTGTTTTGCCAGTTCCCTGGCCTCTGCCGCCGCTTTCGCTGTCTGCTCCGCCTCTTCTTTGGCAAGCCGTCTCTCCTCGGCTTCTTTCGCCCTGCGTCGTTCTTCGGCACGTTTTTTTTCTATTTCTGCCTTCTCCTCTTTGGTATAAGGAGTATAAGAGAAAATACTGATACTTAAAGGTGCACTCACCATGTCTATGGCACAGGGCTTCCCGTCCCATTCCATTTCCATGGTCTCACAGACCTTCTTATTCACGCATCCACTGCCGCCATAGCTTCTGTCATCCGTATTAAAGATTTCTTTATATTTTCCTTCACAGGGAACCCCTACACGGAAATTCTGCTTCACATCGGCAAAGTTAGCCACCACCACCAACATTTCCTCTGTTTTGTCAGTCTTTCGTAGATAGGACAACATACAGGCATTGGGGGTAATACAGTTAATCCACTCGAATCCTTCCCAGGAAGTATCCTTGCGATAAAGCGCCGGCTGGGATACATAAAGCTTATTCAAGTCGGCTACCATCTGATTCAGCTTCCCATGCTCCTCATTCTCCAACAGTTCCCATTCCATGGCCCTTTTTTCATTAAATTCGTCATACTCACCTATATCCTGCCCCATAAACAGCAGTTTCTTACCCGGATGGGTCATATGATAGGCAAAAGTCAGACGCAGATTGGCAAACTGCTTCCTGCGTTCTCCCGGCATTTTACCAAGCAGGGTTTTCTTGCCGTGCACCACCTCATCATGGGACAGCACCAACATGAATTTCTCACTGTAGGCATAGATCATGCTAAAGGTAAGGTCGTTGTGGCAGCCGGACCTGAAATAGGGATCGGTAGAAATATAACTCAGGTAATCATTCATAAATCCCATATTCCACTTTAAGTCGAATCCCAGTCCGTCCTCGTCAAAAGTTCCCGTCACCTTTGGCCATGCGGTAGACTCCTCCGCAATCATCAAAACGCCCGGATTTCTCTTTTTCATCATGGAATTCAGATGCTTTATAAATTCCACTGCCTCCAGATTCTCATTGCCGCCATAGATATTGGCTACCCATTCTCCGTCGTTTTTACCATAATCCAGATAGAGCATGGATGCCACCGCGTCGATGCGGATACCATCCGCATGATACTGCTCCACCCAGTAAAGTGCATTGGCAATCAGATAGTTGGTCACTTCCGGCCGTCCATAATTATAAATTAATGTTCCCCAGTGCGGATGAAACCCTTTTCTGGAATCCTGATGTTCATAAAGACATGTCCCGTCAAAACCGGACAGTCCATAAGTATCTCTGGGAAAATGCGCCGGCACCCAGTCAAAGATTACGCCGATCCCCGCCTTGTGCATCTCGTCCACAAAGAACATCAGATCTTCCGCTGTTCCGTAACGAGAGGTCGGTGCATAGTAACCGATCACCTGATATCCCCAGGATTCATCCAGCGGATGCTCCATCACCGGCATCAGTTCTATGTGGGTATATCCCATCTTCTTCACATAGTCAATAATCTTAGGAGCCAGTTCCCTGTATGTGTAAAACTCCCTGCCATCCTTAGGCTTGTCAAAGGATCCAAGATAAACCTCATATACACTCATAGGCTTATCCTGTGCCTGCCGTACAGGGCGTTCCTTAATCCATTTACTGTCCTTCCAGGCAAAGCCGTCAAGGTTTCTGACTATGGAGGCGCTTTCCGGACGAAGCTGTGCGCCGAAACCATAGGGATCTGCTTTCATAAAGGTAAGACCACCCTTTGCCTTGATTTCAAATTTATAGCAGTCTCCCTCTTTCACATCAGGAATAAACAGTTCAAAAATACCGGAATCCCAGAGTCTTCTCATCTGGTGCACTCTGCCGTCCCAGCCATTAAAATCGCCTGCTACGCTGACCCGCAGGGCATTAGGCGCCCAGACGGCAAAATATGTCCCTTCCATGCCTTCAATCTTCATGGGATGCGCTCCCAGCTTCTCATAGATCAGATAGTGAATCCCGGCATTGAATTTCTCCGTATCCTGTCTGGTAATCTGGGGAGCATAATTATAAGCATCCTTCACTTTTCTGAGGCTGCCGTTTTCAGACTCCACAATATACTCGTAGGCCGGAACTGTCTTTCCCGGTAACAACAGGGCAAAATAGCCCTCTTCGTCCGCCTGTTCCATCTTATAGCTCTTGTCCCCTTCGAGGGGCTGAAGACGCACACTCTTGGCACCCGGCTGAAAGGTCTGTACTAGCACCGAATTTCCAACTACATGCGCTCCCAGAACCGCATGTGGATCATCCGCCTCGGAATAAATAATACCTTCTATCTGCGGCCAGTTCATCAGTTTATACAATTTTTTATTCATACGCTATCCCATACCTTTCCGTTTTGTGCTGATTCTTACCTTCGCCTTGCGCTTCACGCTGTTTCCTGTTATGACTCGATTCTGTGAATCAAAATACCGCTCCTGAGTTTGGGCTCAAACCATGTAGATTTCGGCGGCATAAGCTTTTCTGCATCGGCAACTGCAAACAATTCATGAATATCCGTAGGGTACATAGCAAAAGCTGCCATGGCATCCGTATGGACACGCCTTTCCAGTTCCCTAAGCCCTCTGATGCCTCCCACAAAATCTATCCTGTCATCGACTTTGGGATCCACGATTCCAAGCACCGGTTCCAACAGTTTTCTTTGCAGGACCGCCACATCCAGATCCTCCACCGGATCCCCTGTATACGCTGCACTGTCCACCGTAAGGCAATACCACCTGTCTTTCAGGTACATGCCGATTTCACCCTTTTTCCGGGGCTTATATGGCTCCGTCCCCGTCTCTTCCACCTGGAACACTTCTCTTACTTTCGACAAAAACTCTGTTTCTCCATAACCGTTTAAGGACTTCACCACCCGGTTATAATCCATGATCATCAACTGGTCATCCGGAAAAAGCACCGACAGAAAATAATTAAATTCTTCTTCCCCCGTATAGGAAGGATATTTCGTCCGCCGTTTCTTCGAGACCCGCACCGCTGAGGCACATCTGTGATGGCCGTCCGCAATATAGATTGAATCCACCTGCAAAAACTCCTGCCGGATCCGCTCCACACATTCTTCATCGTCAATCACCCAAAGCCTGTGCGTGATCTGGTCCCGGGACGTAAAATCATAGACCGGTTCCTGTTCCATAGCCGCCTGCACTTCCCGTTCGATTGCCTCCCGCCTGCGGTACGCCAGGAAAATCGGCCCTGTCTGCGCACTGCACACATCCACGTGCCGGATACGGTCTGCCTCTTTATCGGCACGGGTATTCTCATGTTTCTTAATGACCTGCTTATCGTAATCATCTACCGAGGCACAGGCCCCGATTCCCACCTGGGAACGCCCATCCATCACCAGTTCATATACATAATATGCCCGTTTCTTCTCTTCTGTAAAAAGGCCGTCCCGAATCATCTGCTCCAGCATGTCTCTGGCTTTCTCATAGACTTCGGGGGCATACATGTCATACGCTTCGGGAAACTGTGTCTCCGGCCTGTCTATTCTCAAAAAAGTATACGCATCATCTTCAACTGCCTTACGCGCCTCTTCCCTGCTGTAAACGTCATAAGGAAGGGCTGCAATTCTTGCCGCCAGATCGCTCCTTGGTCTGACTGCACGAAATGGAATAATATTAGCCATGATTTCTCCTGTTTCGTTTCTATTTTCATCACATTTATATTCATTTTATCAAATTCCCCTATGCAGTACAAGCGCGAAGTGCTAAAATATACGAGAAAGGAAGTGTGATTATGACAACAGAAAACAAGAAAATATTAGATCGAATCAACGCCTATGCCGAAGAAAAACTGGCCGATATTGATCCACAGAAAACCAGGATTTCATTTCAATTAGAGGCCTTAAAACCCATCATGCAGGAGATTGCCTATGAAACCGGGAAGTCCGTGGAAGATATTTTCATCCTCTATATGGATCTTGCCAGTGAAGCGTCTGTTGAGGCTGAGAAAAACCTGCAAGCCACACTGGAAGAAGACGAAGATGCCGATTTCTCTTCCATCGCCAACAGACTTAACTGATAAAGACATCTGACCATGCAGATATTTAACGCCAATATGTATGGCGGCCTGTTCACGATTGTTTACAGGCCGCCCTATTATTGTATTTTCTTTATTTTACAACCCGCACCCTGAACACACCGTCAATGGACTGTAACTTTTCGATAATCTCCGCAGAAGCCGGCTGCTCAATGTCTAGCATGGTGTACGCCACTTCTCCTCTGGACTTATTGGTCATATCGGTAATATTGATATTGTTGTCACCAAAACATGCCGTAAACTTAGTGATCATATTTGCAATATTCTTATGGAAGACAGCCACACGGCCTGCCTGTGCACAAATGCCCATATCACAGGAGGGGTAATTGACACTGTTTACAATATTACCGTTCTCCAGATAGTCTTTCATCTGTTTGACCGCCATCACCGCACAGTTATCCTCAGATTCTTCCGTGGAAGCCCCCAGATGAGGAATCACAATACAGCCTTCCTGTCCTGCCGTGGTAGGGTTCGGGAAATCAGACACGTACTTTCTAACTTTACCGGAATTAATGCCTGCCAGCACAGCCTTCTCATCCACCAGAAGATCCCTTGCAAAGTTTAACAGGATCACGCCCTCTTTCATCTTATCCAGGGCCTCCTGATCGATCATTCCCTTGGTGGCATCCATCAGCGGTACATGAATGGTGATGATGTCACACTCTTCATAGATTTCCTCCACATTCAGCACATGTTTTACATCCCTGCTCAGATTCCAGGCTGCATCCACTGACACATAGGGATCGTAACCGTACACTTCCATCCCCAGGTGTTTCGCCACATTGGCCACCTTGACACCGATTGCTCCCAGGCCGATAATACCAAGCTTCTTGCCCTGAATCTCTGTACCTGCAAAATTCTTCTTCGCCTTCTCCGCATCTTTCGCAATATTTTCGTCGTCTGCATTTTCCTTCACCCACGCAATACCGCCCGCCACATCACGGGATGCCAGCAGCATACCGGCTATGACAAGTTCCTTGACACCATTTGCATTGGCGCCCGGCGTATTAAAGACTACGATACCTTTCTCTGCACATTTGTCCAACGGAATATTATTGACACCTGCTCCTGCACGTGCAATGGCAACCAGACTGTCCGGCAACTCTATGTCATGCATGGCGGCACTTCTGACCAGAATACCATCCGCTTCTGCAAGATTCTCTGTCTTTACATACTGATCGCTGAATTTCTCAAGCCCAACATTAGCAATGGGATTCAAACAATGATACTTAAACATCTCTTATATCCTCTTTTCTTAAGACTCTGCCTCAAACTTTCTCATAAATTCTACCAGTTTCTCCACACCTTCCACGGGCATGGCGTTATAAATGCTGGCACGCATACCGCCTACGGTTCTGTGTCCTTTCAGATTCACAAAGCCTGCCGCCGTCGCTTCCTTGATAAATTTCGCATCCAACTCCTCGTTCCCTGTGACAAAAGGCACATTCATCAAAGAGCGGTCTTCTTTTCTGACGGTTCCCTTGAACAGACTGCTCTCGTCCAGGAAATCATACAGAATCTTCGCCTTCTTCTCATTCTGCGCCTTCATAGCCTCTAAGCCGCCGTTTCGTAACAGCCACTTAAATACCTTGCCGCAGATATAAATGCCATAACAGGGCGGTGTATTATACAAGGAATCATTATCCGCATGCACTTTGAACTTCATCATGGTAGGGGTTCCCGGAAGCACCTCATCCGAAAGAAGGTCTTCTCTGATAATGACTACCTGCGTACCTGCCGGCCCGACGTTTTTCTGCACACCTGCATAAAGCAGTCCGTACTTTGTCACATCCACAGGCTCTGACAGGAAACAGGATGACACATCAGAAACCAGGATCTTTCCCTTGGTATCAGGCAGTTTATGATATTTGGTTCCATAGATGGTGTTATTTTCACAGATATAGACATAATCCATATCCTCGGTAATGGGCA
Source organism: bacterium 0.1xD8-71 (assembly GCA_003612405.1). GTDB lineage: Bacteria > Bacillota > Clostridia > Lachnospirales > Lachnospiraceae > UBA3282. Next base: position 106,459 of record RAYR01000012.1, on the reverse strand, counting down.
GATCGGAACAGTCCGGTATGTAGGAGAATGTCTGGTCTGCGGAAGAAGCAAGTTCCACTGCCTCTCCATAGATTTTGGCTTCAGCAAAAGCTTTCTTCGCCCACTGTCCTGTCAGAATATAACCTGCCTTACGGTTTTTCATAAGATTCATGGGAACAGACGCAAACAACAGACTGGCGCCGCCCTGTAAGAATAAGACTTTATAGTTATCCGGAATCTGCAAAAGTGTCCGTAGATCAGCCTCCGCCTCCTTAATGATCGTGTCATAAACCTTGGAGCGATGACTCATCTCCATAACCGACATACCCGATCCTTTGTAATCCAACATTTCCGCCGCAGCTTCCTGCAATACCTCTTCAGGCAATACTGCGGGACCAGCTGAAAAATTATACACTCTAGCCACTTTTTTCTCCTCTCATTCTTGTACATGTTTACAGACCATCGGTTCCATTGAAGCCACAGACCTTCCTGCAACGCAATTGCAACCAATCCCCATTGTACCTTTTTCATCCGCTTTAGTCAATTACCACGCCAAACTTTTTTAGAAAGCCCCTGCCGACATTTTCAAAATATTTCCCCTTGTTTTTCAATAAAACATGACTACCGGGGTTCCCACTTCCGCCATATCATATAACTGTTCCATGGCATCTCTCGGCGTGTTGATACAGCCATGGGAACCGTTGGTCTTAAAAATCTCTCCGCCGAACTTACTGCGCCAGGAAGCATCATGTATCCCGATATTCCCCTTCACAGGCATCCAGAAATCCACAGGGGAAGCATAGTCCCTGCCCCGCAGAACCCTGTTCTTCTGTTTGAGATAGACAAAGTTTACTCCCGAAGGGGTTCCCATCCGGCGGGATGTATTGCCTGTGACAATGGGGGTATCAATTTTTAAAACACCATTCACATAATAATACATTTTCTGCTCCCCCATATCCACTTCGATATAAGTGGAGCCGATATCTTCTTTGCCCTTCACCCAGGCTTCCTGTAGGTAAGCCGGCTCATGTACTTCCTGCCGTCTGGCGTAAAAAGCCTCCGTCAGATACGCAATTTCTGCTTCCTGATCAATCCGGTTGCCATAAAGCCCCCCTTCCACCGTCACAAGTTCCCCTCTGGTGGCATGAAACTGCCTGCTTACTCCCACCGTATCATACTCGGCGGCCAGGTCCGTTACAAACGCCTCAATCGCACCCTCTTTTAACTGGAACTGTCCGGCTTCATCCAACAGAAATTCCCCGGTCTCATCAAGTGCGATCCATCCGCTGATTACCCCTTTGTCAAGAGGAATCTGTTCATCCCCCATCTGATAGACAATCCCACACTGCTGAAAGGCATCAAGCTTCTCCCATAATGCGAGAGTATCCTGCATCTGCTCTGTCAGCTCCAGATCATGATAGCATCCCTCCTGTGCAAGATAGACTTCCTCTTTCGAGTCCTCCACTGCGGCAAGAATGACTGCTTTGGCTTCTTCCAGATTTAAAACTTCTGTCCTTTCATTGATCAGCTCATATCCCTGATCGGTTTTGACAATCTCCAGCCTGCACTCTTCCTCAGGTATTTTCTCCTGGCAGAAAGGAAGTGCCGCAAAATATGTCTCAAACTTTTCCGGATTATAGGATACCACCGGCGTCAGTTCCGCGATATGCGCATGGAACATACTGTCAATCCACATCCAGGCATTTTGTTGCTGCCGATAGATCTCCAGGGCCCTGCCAAAGTCATACTGATATGAAATTTCTTCTGCCGGGATTCTAAAGGCATTGCCATTCCTGTCATATATCACAAGACCTTCATAGGTGAAATCTTTCACCAGTTCATCATTCACCTCCCGGATACTTTTTCCTGTGCAATAGACACCATTAATCCAGGTTCCGTAGGCAAAGGCGTTATGATAATAAATGGCAAGGCCCAGGTAAGTCCCCATCAGACTGATCAGAATAATTGCAAATATGACAGCAAGATGTTTCAATATCCTTTTTTTCATACAAATGCTTCCATCACTTTGTTTTCTTAAGTACTTTTATGGCCGGATTATTTTGCCGCCAGATCTTTCGCATCAAAAGCTTCACTGATGGGCGCGCCGGCCGGAACCATAGGAAATACCTTGTCATCCTCCGGTATGATACAATTCAATAACACAGGTTTCTTTAAGGCAACCGCCTTTTCAATAGCAGGTGCTACCTCTTCTCTTGTGGTTACAAGGATTGCTTCACACCCCAGTCCTTCTGCCACCTTACAGAAATCCACACCGTCATTTAATACCGTCTGGGAATATCTCTGCCCATAGAACAAGGTCTGCCACTGTCTGACCATACCAAGCACATGATTATTGATGACCACCTGGATAATGGGAATGTTATAGCGGCTGGCAGTGGCAAGTTCATTCATATTCATGCGAAAACATCCGTCGCCGGCAATGTTGATGCATATCTTATCCGGCTGCCCCATCTTCGCGCCGATGCAGGCCCCCAGGCCATAGCCCATGGTGCCCAGGCCACCCGAGGTAAGCAGTGTGCGGGGCATGGAATACTTATAATACTGTGCCGCCCACATCTGATGCTGACCCACATCAGTGGTGATAACCGCCTCTCCCTTCGTTATCCGGTCAATCTCCTCCATAATATAAGGACAGGACAATACGGAATCATCATAGCTTAAAGGGAATCTTTCCTTCAGTTCTGCAATATGCTTCATCCAGTCGGCATGATCCTGCTTTACAAGCTGACTGTTCAGCTTACAAAGCACATCCTTCAAATCCCCTACCAGAGAAACATCTGTTTTAATATTTTTATTAATCTCCGCAGCGTCAATATCAATATGCAGTACCTTGGCATGTTCCGCGAATTTCTTCGGATTACCCACTACGCGGTCAGAAAACCTGGCTCCTAAGGCAATCAGCAGATCACACTCGCTGACACCGAAATTGGATGTCTTGGTACCGTGCATACCAATCATGCCCGTATATCTCTCATCGTGTCCGTCACAGACACCCTTGCCCATCAAGGTATCACAGACAGGAGCATCCACAATCCGGGCAAACTCTCTCACTTCCTGATATGCCCCTGCAATTACAGCACCGCCGCCCACATAAATATAGGGTCTTTCGGCCTGTTCAATCAGTCTGACTGCCTCTTGCAGTTCCGCTTCCGAACAGCGCAGTATCTTATCTACCGCGAACGGTTCTTTCTTCTCATACTCATACTTGTTGGCTGTCACATCTTTCGTGATATCCACCAGCACCGGCCCCGGTCTTCCACTGCCTGCAATGGCAAAAGCCTTGCGAAGCGTATCTGCCAGAATACTGACGTCCTTTACGATATAATTGTGCTTCGTAATGGGCATGGTGATGCCCGCAATATCTACTTCCTGGAAAGAATCCTTTCCAAGAAGGGGAAGATTCACATTACAGGTAATGGCAACTATGGGTATGGAATCCATATAAGCCGTGGCAATACCCGTCACCAGATTCGTAGCTCCCGGCCCGCTGGTGGCCAGACATACGCCCACCTTACCGGTTGCCCTCGCATAGCCGTCCGCGGCATGGGCTGCTCCCTGCTCATGGGAGGTGAGAATATGATTTATTTCATTACTATGTTGATACAACGCATCATATACATTCAAGATTGTGCCGCCGGGATATCCGAACACAGTGTCCACGCCCTGTTCCTTGAGACATTCCACGACAATCTCCGCACCTGTCAATACCATTTATTTATCCTCCTGCCTGTTCTCTATCATTATACGTTTTTTCCTGGAATCTCCAGAATCGCACCTCTGTTACCGCTGGTGACCATTTCCCGGTATCTGGCAAGATATCCGGTTGTCACCTTGGGCTCTCTGGGCTGCCAGCTGCTCTTTCTCTTTGCAAGTTCTTCTTCGGAAACCTTGATATCCAGCTTCATATTGGGAATATCAATGCTGATGATATCTCCTTCTTCCACCAGTGCAATGGGGCCTCCCACTGCCGCCTCAGGCGACACATGCCCGATGGAAGCACCACGGGATGCACCGGAGAAACGTCCGTCCGTAATGAGTGCCACGCTGGAACCCAGTCCCATACCTGCGATGGCTGAAGTAGGATTCAGCATCTCACGCATACCCGGTCCGCCTTTGGGACCCTCATAACGGATCACCACCACATCACCTGCAACAATCTTACCTCCCTTGATGGCCACAATGGCATCTTCCTCACAGTCAAAGACCCTGGCCGGGCCTTCATGCACCATCATCTCCTCCACCACTGCGGAGCGCTTTACCACACTGCCGTCAGGTGCCAGATTCCCCTTTAAGACAGCCAGTCCGCCCGTCTTGCTGTAAGGGTTCTCCACAGTACGGATCACCTCTGTATTGCGGTTCACCGCCCCCTTGATATTTTCACCGATGGTATCGCCTGTGACCGTCATGCAGTCCGTGTGAAGCAGTCCGATGTCGGCAAGTTCCTTCATCACCGCATAGACACCGCCGGCTTCATTTAAATCTTCCATATAAGTAGGGCCTGCCGGTGCCAGATGACAGACATTGGGCGTCTTCTCGCTGATCTCATTGGCAAAGGCAATATCAAAATCAAACCCGATCTCATGGGCTATTGCCGGCAGATGCAGCATGGAATTCGTAGAACATCCAAGTGCCATATCTACTGTAAGGGCATTTAAGATAGCATCCTTTGTCATGATATCCCGGGGTCTGATATCTTTTTCCAACAGCTTCATCACTGCCATACCCGCATGTTTCGCCAGTTTGATACGCTCGGAATAGACTGCCGGGATCGTGCCGTTGCCGCGAAGCCCCATACCCAGCGCCTCTGTCAGGCAATTCATGGAATTGGCCGTATACATACCGGAACAGGATCCGCAGGTAGGACACACCTTCTCCTCAAACTCCCGAAGCTCCTCCTCCGTCATGGTGCCGGCCGCATGAGAACCCACCGCCTCAAACATGGAGGAAAGACTTCTCTTTAAGCCCTTCACATGTCCTGCCAACATAGGGCCGCCGGACACAAAGACTGTCGGTACATTGATACGCGCCGCCGCCATCAGAAGTCCCGGCACGTTCTTGTCACAATTAGGTACCATGACCAGTGCATCAAACTGATGTGCAAGTGCCATACACTCGGTGGAATCTGCAATCAGATCCCTGGTCACCAGTGAATACTTCATACCGATATGCCCCATGGCAATACCGTCACAGACGGCGATTGCCGGGAATACTACCGGTACGCCGCCGGCCTGGGCCACACCCAGCTTTACCGCTTCCACTATTTTATCCAGATTCATATGCCCCGGCACAATTTCATTGTAGGAGCTGACGATTCCCACCATGGGTTTCTTCATTTCCTCCTCCGTAAAACCGAGTGCATTAAACAAACTCCTGTGCGGCGCCTGCTGTGCGCCTGCTTTCACATTGTCACTTCTCATACTCTCCTCCGTTCCGAAGCGCCCTGCGCTTTCTTTTTCTACTTGCTTTCAATTCATAAGTAACTTCTTCCGCTTATCCGAGTCCGCGAAGCGGAACTCGCAAAGTTATTTGCGGAGCAAATTACTTTTTATATAAGATAAACTGCCAGTTCTCATAAACCGGCTCCATCTTTTCCTCCAGATATGCCGTCGGTATCTCCTCTTTGGTCAGATAGAACTTCCACTCTTCCGGCCCCTCCCGATAACCATATTCCATTCCAAGAAGCGCTTTATCTATCAGTACGATATCTGCCTCTTCGATCTGTCTGGTCACCCGTTCTCCTATGATATCATACGCATATAAAAGGTAATATTCCTGGTCACAGTCTGTCACAGCCACCTTTCCTATCCGATCCATGGAAACCTGTTCATAGGCATCCCGAAGCAGCTCGTCCCGCATACTGTAAGGATTCATGTCAAGCAGAAGTGTCAGCACACATAAGCCCCCTGCCAGAATACCACACGCGCCGCCTATCCGGCCGCCGATACCCTTTTTTCCTTGCCTGATAACGCTTTTCTTCTGCACAATCTCTTCGATTGTCCAAAGCAGCCAGGTGATAAGCAAAGCTACCCATACCCCCAGGAAAGAAAACACTCTCTGATAGGGCAGTTTGCACTGTATGATCAACGCCGCCGTCAACAAAAGAGGTGTAAGAATAAAATACCATTCCAAAAATTCACGGCACCTCTCCTGCTCTGTCTGTTCCGCGTGCCCTGTTCCTTCTGTCCGATGTTTCATCCGCCCCGCTGACCGCAGTATCACGGCCATGAAAGCAATCCCCACAAGCCAGCACATCCCGGCGCCTCTTACCCCGATAACAGGCGAAAGCTGAGTGCCAAACAGAGTTTGCAGCCAGTAAGATGCCTGCCCTCTGAACTGTGCTCTGGTCATGCTCTGGATATATGGCGTATCCAGCATATAAGAAACACCCGTTATTAATGCTTCCACAGGAGCATGTAAGATAACCGCTCCATGACTCATCCCGCTATATCCGCTCTCCGGCATCTTGATAAGCAGATTGGAGCCAATCGCCAGCCATAATATCCCATAAAGTCCCGCTGTACACACTGCGCTGACTAAGGAAGCCGCAATCAGCTGTACCAGAATCCTGTATTCCTTCTGGGAAAGAAGCACAATGCCGCCAAGGATGCACAAGGGCATTACCACATACAGACTGCTTGGAATTGCCCACAACGCCAACACCAAAGACATTCCAAAGACAATATAGTCTCTTAACTTCTTTCGATGCTCCACCACAATATGAATAAGCTCCCATATTGCAGTCAGATAACAGCATGTCACAAGAGCATATCCTCTGCCCTGCACCGCCAGCTGGTTGACCATGCTCATACCGGTAAAAACAAACATCGGAATCAGCGCAAAACAGCCTGTAAAATACTTCCGGCCAATGCGATACAGAAGAATCACACTTCCCAGACTGCATAACCATGATACACCCCTTAAGGCCACTGCGGCACTGCCAAATATTATAAAACAGGCAGACAAGGCAGAAAATCCCACATGATTGTTGGGAAGGGGCCAGTGGATAGCCGCATAGACCGGCCCTTTGCTGATAAAATAATAGTAAGTATAAAGTTCATCATACCATGGCGTTATGGTAAACATTCTATATCCATAGTAAACCGCCATGCCCAGAAAAAACACAAGAAATACATAGAAAATCCTGTCTCTTTCCGGTCTGTTTAATTGCTGTTTCATAGAGTTAAACCTTCTGATATCATTCCCCTTTACACCGCATATGAATAACATCCGTCCTTATATTCTTTCCGTCAGCAAATCTCCCATCTGTCTGCATCCCACACGCTGACATCCCTCCGACATAATATCTGCCGTGCGGAATCCTGCCTGTAACACGGACTTCACCGCATTGTCAATGGCATCTGCCTCCTGATCCAGATCAAAGCTGTAACGCAGCATCATGGACGCAGAAAGTATCGTAGCAATCGGGTTGGCAATGTCCTTCCCGGCAATATCCGGTGCGGAACCATGGCTGGGCTCATACAGACCAAATTTGGTATCATTTAAGGATGCCGATGCCAACATACCGATGGAACCTGTCACCATACTGGCCTCATCCGATAAAATATCACCAAACATATTCTCTGTCAGAATCACATCAAACTGCGCCGGATCCTTCACAAGCTGCATGGCGCAATTATCCACCAGCATATGCTCTAAAGCCACATCCGGATAGTCCTTCGCCACCTCTTCCACCACCTTGCGCCAGAGTCTGGAAGAATCCAGTACATTAGCCTTATCCACGCTGGTCACTTTCTTCCGGCGTTTTCTGGCAATATCAAAACCTTTTATGGCAATTCTGCGGATTTCATTCTCATCGTAAGTCAGGGTATCAATGGCTTTGCGCACCCCGTTCTCCTCCACAGTCTTACGTTCTCCGAAATAGAGTCCTCCTGTCAGTTCCCGCATGATCATCATATCAAATCCGGCCGCTGAAATCTCCTTCTTCAAAGGACAGGCCCCTGCCAGTTCTTCATACAGGACTGCCGGGCGCAGATTGGCAAAGAGATTCAAAGCTTTACGGATTGCAAGAAGACCTGCCTCCGGCCGTAAATTAGGCGGCAGTTTATACCAGGGCGAAGTGGTGGTATCCCCACCGATGGATCCCATCAGAACCGCGTCTGCACTTTTGGCTGTCTCCACTGCTTCCTCCGTCAAAGGTACACCATGAACATCTATGGATGCACCGCCCATCAGAATATCCGTGTAACGCATCACATGGCCGTATTTGGCCGCCACCGCATCCAGCACTTTCTTAGCCTCCGCCACAATCTCCGGGCCAATGCCGTCTCCCGGAATACAGGTTATCTTAAGTTCCATCGTTTCCTCCATTCCTGTGCACCTGTCGGATACACACTTTTACATCACTATAATAAAGTAATATAATCGCAAAATATCACTTATATATCATAGACTATTCCTGTATAAATTTCAATATGAAAAAGCCGGATCATTTCTGATCCGGCTCTAAGGTATTTGCTTTTATTTTTTTGCTGTAAATGACTTCTGCGCAAGGGTTTTGCCATCTGCGGTCTGATAGCTGTAGATAACCACACAGTTTCCGGGATTACCAAGTTCATTCTCAATCATGACAACCATCTCTTCCACCATCGGTCTGACTGTCTCCATTGCCTCATTCAGCGCATCTCCGATTCCATCTACCAGATAGGCAGAATCTGTGATCGTCACAATCACAGCCATGGTATTACCCTGGAATAAAACGTCAACACCCATGCCACTGCCTGTGAACATCTGCATTTCGGAGTCCAGCAGAGTCTTAAACTCTGGATCCTTGCCATAGTCTTCCAGTGTCATGCCTGCCGGTGCTGCTGGTGCCGTCTCAGGCTGTACTGCCGGTGCTACTTCCGGCTGTGCTGCTGGTGCCATTGGTACTGCTTCTGGCTGTACTGCTGGTGCCGCCGGTACTGCTTCTGGCTGTACTGCCGGTGCTGCCGGTGCCTGTAATACCTCCGCCGCAAGATCCGGAATAACAATTACCTGTCCCGGATAAATCTTTGTAGGCTCCTTGATTGTCTCTTTGTTTGCCTCAAAGATAACATTCCATTTTGATTCATCACCGTATTTGTCCTGGGCAATCTTCATCAGATGATCCCCCTGTGCCACTGTATAACTTTCGGCGGCACAAACCGTCATGCTCATGGACAACATACTTACCATAGCAGCTGTTACTGTAAAAACTTTTACCAATCCCCTTTTCATAGTGCTCCTTTCCGACCAATTGATCTTCCGTTTGTTTAACATTATCATTTATATTCTGAATGATATTCCACTTCTTGTCAAGTCATAGTAAAAAGACCGCATCATCTCTGATACGGTCTTTGCTATGTTACAGCTGTTTTTACTGATTCTTGAATCCTCTCTCTGCCAGAACCTTTCCGTCAGGATCAAGGTATTTGATAACAATCTGAACAGCACCTTCCTGTTCGATCACATCATCCATCTGACCAGCCATCTGCTCGAAAATAGATGCGGTAGCTTCCAGACCTGCCTCCAACTGAGCCGGAACATCATCGGTAATCTGAGATGCATCCTCAATCGTAAAGTTGAAAATAAAATCATTTCCTTTTACTTCTGCGGTCACAGACATACCATCCTGGCTTGCACCAGCAATCTGCTCTTCAATTTCTTCTTTTGCACCCGGAGTAGCATCAAGATACTCTTCCAGTGTTTCCCCTGTGGACTCTTCTGCTTCCTCCTCTTCAGGCTCTTCTGCTTCAGGTTCCTCAGCCTCGGGCTCTTCTGCTTCAGGTTCTTCAGCCTCAGGCTCTTCTGCTTCAGGTTCTTCTGCTTCCTCTTCGGTTGCAACATCTGCATCCTTAGCATCATCCGAACCGCCACATGCTGTCATAGACAGAGTAAGTGCCATAAGTGCTGCGCATAAGATTGCTTTTACTGCTTTTCTTTTCATAAGACTATCTCCTCCATACTTGTAATATTATTCTGCATGTGTATTCCCACATGTATTCACACAAGTTGAGATTTTACATGAAATATTTTATCTTGTCAATAGTCTATGGCCTGACATTAAAGAAAAATTAATATTTTACTCTGTCTCCGGCTTTTCAATCTGTGCGACCGCAGATTTCTGCATCGGAATACGGCAGTTCTTGTTATTCCCAAATTCCACAATAAGTGTATCATCCGTGATATCAATTACAATGCCATAAAAACCACTGGTCGTAAGCACTACATCACCCACGCTCATCTCCGCCAGCATGGCCGCCATTCTCTTCTGCTCTTTCTTCTGAGGGCGAACCATAAGAAAATACATAAACGCAACAATGACCACAATATAAATGATCATGACCAGGCCGCTGCCCGTAGCAGCTGCCGCATCAGCTGATAATAATAATCCCATACCATTTCCTCCGTTATCTTTTCATCAAAAGTCTACAGCATATCATACACAATTTAATTCTTAAAAACAAGCCTTTTCACAGAAATTTTATGATTGCAATGCTTTCATGCCCTCGAGCTTATGCCTTTTATAGGATGCAAACTCACCCGCCTCCAGCGCATTTCTGATTTCTTCCATCATTGTATTGTAAAAATACAGATTGTGCAGCACACACAGCCTCATCCCCAGCATTTCCTTTGCTTTGAGAAGATGCCTGATGTAAGCTCTGGAATACCGCCTGCACGCCGGACACATACATCCTTCCTCGATGGGCCTCTCATCCAGCTCATGTTTCGCATTAAAAAGATTAATCTTTCCCTGATTCGTATACAAATGTCCATGTCTGCCATTCCTGGTGGGATATACACAATCGAAAAAATCAACCCCTCTCTCCACCGCTTCCAGAATATTTGCCGGCGTCCCCACTCCCATCAGATAGGTAGGCTTGTCCTTCGGCAGATAAGGTACCGTCTCCTCAATCACATGATACATCTGCTCATGGCTCTCCCCCACTGCCAGGCCGCCAATTGCATAGCCGTCACAGTCAAGTTCCGAAATTCTCCTGGCATGTTCAATGCGGATATCATCAAATACAGCCCCCTGATTGATACCAAAGAGAAGCTGGTTATGATTGATCGTATCAGCAAGCCCGTTTAAACGCTCCATCTCCTTCTTGCAGCGCATCAGCCATCTTGTGGTGCGTGCCACGGAGTCCTCCACATACCTGCGTTCTGCCACACTGGATGGACACTCATCAAAAGCCATGGCAATGGTAGACGCAAGATTGGACTGAATCTGCATGCTCTCTTCCGGCCCCATAAAGATCTTACGTCCATCTATATGGGAATGAAAATATACGCCCTCCTCCTTGATCTTGCGCAGTCCTGCCAATGAAAAAACCTGGAATCCACCAGAATCCGTGAGAATCGGTTTGTTCCAGGACATAAACTTATGCAGTCCTCCCATCTTCCTTATAATCTGATCTCCGGGGCGTACATGCAGATGATACGTATTGGATAATTCCACCTGTGTCCCAATCCCTTCAAGATCTTCCGTGGATACAGCTCCTTTGATAGCAGCCACCGTCCCTACATTCATAAAAACCGGTGTCTGGATGGTTCCGTGTACCGTAGTAAACGCAGCGCGTTTGGCACTGCCTTCCTGTTTTATAATCTTATACATAGCTACCTCGTATTCGTATCTTATAAATATTTATCCCAGAATTCTTCCAGGCAGATATTTTCCTGCTTCATGGTCATGGCTGCCTCCCTGCCCACATATCGGAAATGCCAGGGCTCATACTCAATACTGGTAATATACTCTTTGCCCTCGGGATAACGCAGGATAAATCCATATTCACAACTGTGCTCTGCCAGCCACCTGCCTGCTTCCGTATCCTCGAAACCTTTATCCAGGGTTTTATAGGTATCACTCCAGATATCCAGTGCAAGTCCCACCTGATGCTCGCTTGCCCCCGGTACAGTGACAGTCTGGGAAGCCAGTTTATATGCCTCCATATAGGACATTCCCTGCCCCATATATTTTTTTATCTTCCTATTAAATAGATACTCCTGTCTGTTATCCCCCCGATAGGGCGAACACACCTCCAGATTCACGCCGTCAGCTTTCGCAGCCTGCATCATCAGAAGCAGATCTTCAATAATGCGCTCATCACACCGCATACCTGCGGTAAACGTTCCCAATGTAAAATCATATTCTTCCGGAATCGGATGCTGTTTATTGATCAGCACCAGTCTCCAGTCTGAGGAGCTGAACACATACTCTTCTCCCGTGTCCTCTATATCTGTACTCGGTGCCTGATAAGCCTCCCCCTCACGATGAGCCAGGAGATCATCCAATGAATAGGCTACCATCTCCTCCGAATCTTCTTCTGTCTCACACTCCGATACCGCCGTATTTTCCTCCAGAATTATCTGTTCCTGCGGATTTACGGGCTGTTCTGCCAGTGTGATATCCGAATCCTCCACAATGGCACTATACGTCTCCTGTGTGCTGATAAAGCCGGTACGCTCCGCAAATACCGCAAAAGAGAAACTACAACTGCTCATGAAAAAGATTGCCACAAAGACTACACTGGCATACCGTTTGCCATTATTTACAAAATGCATCAGAATATGATAGAAAAACAAAACAACAGCTACTACCGTCAGACACGGATATTTCATGGATCTGTGTGCTCTGGCAATACCTGTAAACTTTACTATCAGTTTTTCCCGAAATGTTTTCTTCATGGGACTCCTCAATCTATGTATAAAATAATTAAAGAATATGTAAACCTAATTTATATCATAACACATAAAATTTATTTGTACACCCCTTTTTATGTAAATCTCTTAACTTTTTACTGCTTTCTTAATTATTTTATTCCGAAAATGTCCTTGATATTTCTTTTTACCTTTAAATATGATATGCTACAAAAGTGAATTGGTTTTCGGAAAAATCCATTTTGGACTTATCAAAAAATGCAATTTTTCCGTCTTCAATATTAAATACACATTATATATTTCGTCAGTTATTTAATTTTGCAGGATATCCTGCAAAATGTTTTCAGAAAACTGCACAACAGCAAAGAAAGGGAATACACAATGGCAGGTTCATCAATGGGAATTATCTATCAACTCACTACCTGGGGAGAGTCACACGGTACGGCACTCGGCGTCGTTGTGGATGGCTGTCCTGCGGGCCTTCATCTTAAGGAAGAAGATATTCAGACTTATTTAGACAGAAGAAAACCGGGGCAGACGAAAATAGCCACCCCCAGAAAGGAAGCCGATAATGTACAGATTCTCTCCGGCATCTTCGAGGGCAAAACAACAGGCACTCCTATCTCCATGCTGGTACAAAACACTTCACAGCACTCTGCTGATTACAGTGAGATTGCCGGTTATTACCGCCCTGGGCATGCCGATTATACCTTTGACCGAAAATACGGCTTCCGGGACTACCGGGGCGGCGGCCGTTCCTCCGGCAGAGAAACCATTGGACGGGTGGCGGCAGGTGCCATTGCTGCCAAGGCACTTGCCGAATTTGGCATCCACCTGTGTGCCTACACCAAATCCATCGGACCTGTCAGCATTTCCATGGATAAGTTTGAACAGACGGCCATTCTGGAAACACCCACAGCCATGCCGGACAGGGATGCCTCATCCCTGGCAGAAAAATATCTGGCAGACTGTATGAAAGCGTATGATTCTGCCGGTGGGGTAATCGAATGTGTGATAGACGGAGTGCCCGCCGGTCTGGGGGATCCTGTCTTCGAGAAATTGGACGCTAACCTGGCCAAAGCCGTCATGTCCATCGGTGCCGTAAAGGCTGTGGAGATTGGCGATGGTATCGAAGTCTCCCGGCATCACGGTTCCACGAACAATGATCCCTTCCGAATGGAAGACGGCAGGATCATCAAATCCTCGAACCATGCAGGCGGTATCCTGGGCGGCATCAGTGACGGCTCCCGCATCATACTGCGGGCCCACATCAAACCCACTCCCTCTATCTTCTCTCCCCAGGAAACGGTCAATCAAAACGGGGAGGAGATTGAAATCGCCATCAAGGGGCGCCATGATCCCGTTATTGTTCCACGGGCAGTGGTGGTGGTGGAATCCATGGCCGCCATTACCATATTGGATGCGTTATTAGTTAACGCCAGTTGTAAAATGGATAATTTAAAGAAACTCTATCTGCTTTAAGAAAATACCCTGTATGCGCCGATCACAACACCACAGGAATCTGCACCGTGTCCGATCTTGGATGTTTTTATGACAGGAAGACACCCTGCATATTCCTGTATCAAGGTGATGATATCCGGACGTTCACCTCTTTCCTCCATCTGTGTAAAGGTCCCCAGGACAATACCTGTTACCTTTTCAAAGGCTCCCATACACCGAAGCTGACTTAAGAACGTCACCAGCTGCGGTACGCTTCCCCCAAGAGACTCCAGTACCAGAATCCTGTCCGTCAGATCCGGAAAGAACTCTGTTCCCGCCAGTTTCAGAAGACAGCGGATATTGCCGCCCACAACAATGCCTTCCATATGTTCCCCCTGAATAAAACGATAAGGGAAATCAAACAGAGTATCCTTTCCATTAAACACCGTTTCCACAAAATTCTTACGCTGAACTCCACTCTCATCCCGGATAAGATTCCTCACCTGATAGAGAACACCCTCGTTGCCTGTCTTTGTATAAACCGCATTTAATATTGTGGTGAGATCGCTGTATCCCCAGAACTGCTTGGGGTGATTTCTGATCATATCAAAATCCAGATAAGGCAGAATCTCATTGGCAATATCGCCGCCGGATATATCAAAAATCACCTTTACATCTTCCTGCTCATACAAACGCATCAATGCCTGCGCCCGTTCCTTTCCGGTTCCGGAAAACACCGTGTTGTGTGCATAAATATGTTCACTGATTACAGGTGTGATTCCTATTCCCGTCAGTATCTGTACCAGTTTATCAACCCCTCTTTTACGCTGTGCCAACAGACCGTCAGAGCAACACACAATTCCTGCTTTATCACCTTGTTTCATATCGCTGCTATCCTTCTTCCTGCCCGCGGATAATCACCTGTCCTGTACATTCCATGACAGGATCCTCCCGAATAATCTCACCCACACTATCTACCACAATACTGCCGGATCTGGGATTCTTAATGGAAAGTACATGTCCCCGGACATCCGCTTCCACATCCGAATACTCAAAGGAAAGATCCGTATCCTCCATGGTGCAGTTGATCAGCTTCAGATCTTTGCAATAACATAACGGCTGTGTTCCACTGATTTTACAGTCTATCAATGTCAGCCCCTGAGAGAACCATCCCAGATATTCTCCCTTGACGACACTGTTTCTGACTGTCACGTTCTCGCTGTGCCAGAAGGCATCCTTGGTATCCAGTACGCTGTCTGTAATCTCCAGATTCTTCATATACTGAAAAGAATATTTCCCCTGCATCTTCACTCTCTCCAGTCTCACATTCCGGCTGTCAAAAAACAGATATTCCGAGATAATATCCGTGTCTGTCAGTGTGATATCACAGGATTTCCATCCAAATTCCTGTGACTCTATCTTACATTCCGTAAGAGCTATCCTTTCACACTCTCTTACGGCTTTGATACCACCCAGCACGGATCTCCTGATTACCCCATCCTGCGCATACCAGATGGCTGCTCTTGTCAGCTCATCCATGGTGGAATCCTCCATCACGAATCCATGCACATGCCACAGGGGATACCGCAGGGAAAAACTGCACTTATACAGGTTCACATCTCTGGACTCCTTCAGTACAGATTCCCCATCAGCAGGCCCAGCAAAGATACACTCCACCACATCCGCCTTCTGCAAATTATATAACGCCCGTTCTTCATCAAACTGGCCGTTACTGATATTCGTTCTCATACGAATCCTCCCTTCCTGTATCAAACAGGCTGTACTCTTTCTGCGTTATTCACAATCTATTGTATCCTATGCCGCAGCTCTCAGAAATATCTGTCATCACTGCATCAGATAACTGCTGATACAGTATAGGGTCTGACCGTTATACTCTACTCTCGACCAGCCATACTCCTCATTAATCCCTGTTCTGGTCGCATATTCGCCGTTATGCAGGACTGCCGCTACCACAGCATCCGGATTGGTCACGCTGGGCAGTGTACGGAGATTTACCTCTATCTTGGCAGTTACCTGTTCATTCCTGTCCGCAAATCTGGTCTTTAACCCGTCGCCGCTCCCGGCCCCCTCCTGTGCTTCCGGCTGTGGTGCCTGGTAGGACAAATCTGTGGTCAGATAACTGGATACCGCATACACTGTCTGACCGTTATAATCAAGCCTGGACCAGCCGCTGTCGCTGATACCCGTTCTGGCAAGTTTTTCTCCGTTTTGCAGGGTATATACCACTGTGCTGTCGCTCCCCTGACTGGGGATATTGCGCAGATTGGTGGCATCTTTGGCGGTTACCTCCTCATTTACTTCCGTAAAGTTCATCAGTGCCTCCACATCGGCCTGCACTTCCTCCGGCGGTTCCTCGCTGACAGCATCCGCCGTACCTTCATAACCAAAATAGGCAATATTGACATCCACCGGCTTATCAATCCCTGCAACCGTTCCCCGGTTCGTATACTGCCACATGGCGTGACTGCCCGCATAAGAAGACCTGGCTGTCCGTGGATAGGGCACTGCCGGATACTGGGATACCCATATCTTATAAGTTTTCTCAATCCTGGATGTCTCCCATTTGGCATCCCCGGTAAGTTCCCCCATGGAAGCGTAGAACATAGGCGTATACCCCCGGCTGTAAATCTGTTCCAGAAACGCAATGGCTATGTCCGTGCGTTCAGTCTTTGTGAGTTCATACTGGGCACTTTCCGGCTTATCAAATCCTTCACAGTCATATACCACAGGATAGGTGATCTGGTACTTGGAAATATAATCCGCCACCCAGTCAGCCTCTTCTACGGCCTCCTGTGCACTCACTGCGGTAGAGAAAAAATATACCCCCACCTTAATCCCGTTTTTCTGGGCCTCCTGCATGTTGTATCTGGCATTGGTATCCGCGCAGATTTCCCTTGTACTGTCTGTACGATATCCTACACGCACCATGGCAAACTCAATCCCTGACGCCGCCACCTGTGCCCAGTCTATGGTACCCTGATACCTTGCTACATCAATTCCCAGCGTAAGATCCTCTGTCTCTGCCACGGCCCCGGAAGAGAGAAGTTCTGTTACATCGACTTCAGTCCCCTGCTCCGTACTCATATTTTCTTTCTGAGGATCTTCCGCCTCCTGCTTAACGGCTTCGTCCGTCTCCCCTGTCGTCTGATCCTCTTTATCCGGCATCTCCTGCCCCGCCTGGGTGGTCAGATCCTGTATCTGGGATTCTTCTTCACCTGAAACGGATACTTCCTCCATTGCCGGCACAGACTCTTCTCGTTTCTCTCCACGGTCTCGTTTTAAAAGAAATACCAACGCCATTGTAATAATTACAATAACAATCGTTATTATAATTACCAGGAATTTGAGAGAAACGAGGTCTTTCCAATCAGATTCTGATTCATACTCATACGGCTCAAAGTCATCGTCTTCATCCGCATCATCATCCAAATCGATAAATTCCATATCCATGTCTTTCTTATTTTTCATCTGTACCGACGGCTCCTTACCCGCTTAGAAATTCTCCAGAAGTTCCAGATAGAACTCATAGTAATCCTTCCGGCCTTCCTTCATAAACTGAATGGCTGACTTTGGATGCTGATTCAATATCCCTGTCAGAAGATAAGGCACATCATATCCCCATGTCACACCGGATTCCCGCAGGGGAACAATCTCTTTCTCCACAAAATTCAGAATCGGATTGATATTGTATTTGGGATTCTTCAAAAAACCAAGCAGCAATTCACTGGGACAGTTGCCGCAGCCTCGTCCCATACCGCTTACCGTTGCATCCAGGTAGCTGACGCCCATGATGATTACCTCCGCCGTATTGGCAAAGGCAAGCTGTTGGTTGTTATGCGCATGGATGCCCACCTTTTTATTATATTTCGCCGCCACTTCCAGATATTTATCTGCCAGACGTCTGGCCTGCTCCGGATACAGTGATCCATAGCTGTCTACCAGATATATGGTACCCACACTGCTCTGTCCAAGCAGTTCCAGGGCAGCATCCAGATCTGTCTCATTGGATTTGGAAATAGCCATAATATTAACAGAGGTTTCATACCCTTTCTTTGTACAGTCTTCAATCACCTCTATGGCCGCCGGTATCGTATTGATATAAGTTGCAACACGTACCAGATCTACCGGGCTGTCCTTTTTATTGAGAATATCCTTCTTGAAATCACACCGTCCCACATCGGCCATCACCGCAATTTTCATATCTGTCTTATTGTCTCCGACAACAGCACGGATGTCCTTATCATCACAGAACTTCCACTTGCCAAACTTATTCACATCAAACATCTCTTTGGACGCTTTATATCCAAACTCCATATAATCTACGCCCGCTTTGATATTGGCACGATATAATGCTTTCACAAAATCGTCGGTAAAGAAAAAATCGTTTACCAGACCACCGTCCCGCAAAGTACAGTCCACTACCTTGATATCCGGTGCATAGGACATTAATGTTCTTCCTTTTGCTCTCTTCTCCATGATACCTGCCTCCTGACTTAAACCAAAACTTTCTTAAAGCTCTTCTTACCCTTTTTCACGATAAACTCCTGTGCCGCAATCTCTTCCCTGGTGTAGGTGGTCTTCACATCACTCACCTTTTCTCCCTTTACGGATACACCGCCCTGCTCCACGGCCCGGCGGGCTTCTGAGCGGGATGCTACCAGCCCGGCCGCCACCAGGACGCCAAGGATATCAATACTGCCGTCCCTGAAATCTTCCTCTGAAAGTGTTGCAGTCGGCATATTTTCCAGACTTCCGCCGCCTGCAAAGAGTGCTCTTGACGCCTCTTTGGCTTTCTGCGCTTCCTCCTCACCATGCACCAGATTCGTCAGTTCATAAGCCAGAATCTCTTTGGCCTCATTCAACTGGCTTCCCTCCCAGCTGTCCATCTCATCAATCTGCTCTAACGGAAGGAATGTAAGCATCCGCATACATTTCAGTACATCGGCATCATTCACGTTGCGCCAGTACTGATAGAACTCAAAAGGTGTGGTCTTATTGGGATCCAGCCATACAGCGCCTTTCTGTGTCTTACCCATCTTCTTGCCCTCGGAATTCATCAGCAGGGTGATGGTCATGGCATAGGCATCTTTACTTAATTTACGGCGGATCAGATCCGTACCGCCAAGCATATTGCTCCACTGGTCATCTCCGCCAAACTGCATGTTACAGCCATATCTCTTATACAGTTCCAGGAAATCATAACTCTGCATGATCATGTAGTTAAACTCGAGGAAACTCAGGCCTTTCTCCATCCTCTGCTTGTAACACTCTGCCCGCAGCATATTATTTACACTGAAGCATGCTCCCACTTCCCTGATAAACTCCACATAATTTAAATCCAACAGCCAGTCCGCATTGTTGACCATCAGTGCCTTGCCTTCCGAAAAGTCAATAAACCGGCTCATCTGTTTCTTAAAGCACTCACAGTTATGCTCGATGGTCTCCTTTGTCATCATGGAACGCATATCCGTCCTTCCGGAAGGATCGCCGATCATCGCTGTACCGCCGCCAATCAGGGCTATTGGCTTATTGCCGGCTTCCTGTAACCGCTTCATCAGACACAGCGCCATAAAGTGCCCCACATGCAGACTGTCAGCGGTGGGATCAAATCCGATATAAAATGTGGCCTTTCCGTTATTGATCAGGTCCCGGATCTGATCGGCATCCGTCAATTGTGCAAGAAGTCCTCTCGCCTGTAATTCTTCATAAATTCCCATGTTTTATCCTTCCTTTCTCATTACATAAATGCGATGTACCAATAAGCAGATTCGTGTATGCTCGTCAGAAGTCGCCATCGACAGTCTCGTATGCAGGCATCCTGTCGCTGTCGTCTTCTGACTCTGCTTATTCGCGCAAGAAACCCCCGTCCTGTTTATCAGGACGAGGGTTAAACTCGTGTTACCACCTAATTTCACAGACAACTCACATTGCCTGCCTCATCGAGTACGATCATTCGATAGCGTGTGTTATACTATCTATGATGATACTTTCCTGCTATAACGTGCATCCTCCGTCACGACCTACTAAGACGCCCGATTTCTCTTGTGCAGTTACATTTCCCACACCGCATCGGTTCCATTCTGCCATGAAGCTCCGAGATGTATTCATGAAAAAGTTCCCGCGCGCCTCTCATCTGCCGGCTGCTTTCTGTCCGTTTCCTGATTCACTACTTGTTCTCTTCAACGCCTGTCATATTATACTATAAAGCTTTACTGCCTATAAATGTATAGGAAAACCTTCTGTTTGTCAACCACTTTTTAATGCAGTCCCAGATTCTCCCCTGCAATCGTATCGATTCCGCTCTTTTCCAGAACTTCTGTCAAGCCATCTGTATCCGCCACACGGAAGATCATACATGCCTGTCCGTCCTTTTGTCCGAAGACCGAATACATATATTCCACATCGATACCGGCACCGGAAATCACCCCCAGCACCTTGCTTAACCCACCCGGCGTATCTGGAACTGCCACGCCCACAACAGGCGTCATGGTCAGAATAAATCCCTGCTCCAGAAGAATGGAAGAAGCTTTTGCGGCATCGTCCACGATAAGCCGCAGAACGCCATAATCGGCTGTCTCCGCAATATTAATCGCCCGCATGTTCACCTGATTCTGTGACAGAATATTGGTGATATCCGCAAGCTGTCCCGCTTTATTTTCCAAAAATACAGAAATCTGAGGTATTGTCATTTTAATAACCATGCTCCTTTCTCAATCATTTATTTTTCACACTATTCTCCTGATGAAATGTTAAATCTTACGCTTGTCAATAACACGAACAGCCTTGCCCTCACTTCTTGTGATGGACTTAGGCGCCACAAGACGAACCTTCGCATATATGCCAAGCATAGCCTTAAGCGCTGACACCAGTCCCTTCTCCATCTCCGTAATCTTACCCAGGTTGTCGGAGAAGTTTTCAGGCGTCATCTCCACCATTACCTCAATGGTATCGGAATTGTTGACGCGATCCACAATAATCTGATAGTTGGCGGGATATCCCTGCTCCAGAAGCACTGTCTCGATCTGGGACGGGAATACATTGACGCCCTTGACGATCAGCATGTCGTCACTTCTGCCCATAGGCTTGCTCATCTTCACATGGGTACGGCCGCAGGAACATTTCTTCCTGGTAAGTACACAGATATCCCTGGTGCGATAACGCAGAAGCGGGAAAGCCTGCTTGGTAATGGCGGTAAATACCAGTTCGCCTTTACTGCCCTCCGGCAAAACCTCACCCGTATCCGGATCGATGATCTCCGCAATGAAATGATCCTCATTGATATGCATACCGGTCTGCTCGCTGCACTCAAAGGATACGCCCGGGCCGCTGGTCTCTGTAAGACCATAGATATCATATGCCTTAATCCCCAGCTTATTCTGGATATCCTGACGCATCTCCTCGCTCCATGCCTCCGCGCCGAAGATACCTGCCTTTAACTTAATCTTATCCTGTAGTCCCCGCTCATGGATGCTCTCCGCCAGAAAAGCCGCATAAGAAGGCGTACAGCAAAGAATCGTGGCTTCCAGATCCACCATAAACTGCAACTGACGGTCCGTATTTCCCGATGACATGGGAAGTGTCAGACACCCAACCTTATGACTTCCTCCGTTCAGTCCCGGGCCGCCTGTAAAAAGCCCGTAACCGTAACAGACATGACAGACATCTTCGTTAGTGCCGCCTGCCGCCACAATGGCGCGTGCACAGCAGTCTTCCCACAGATCAATATCATGCTGGGTATAAAAAGCCACTACCCTGCGGCCGGTCGTGCCCGATGTGGACTGGATGCGGACACAATCCTTAAGCGGTGTCGCCAAAAGGCCATAAGGATATGCCTCCCGCAGATCGTCCTTTGACAAAAAAGGCAGTTTATGCAGATCCTCCACACTCTGAATATCTTCCGGTGTGACACCTTTTTCTTCCATCTTCGCACGATAGTAGGGTACGTTGTCCCACACATGACGCACCTGTTTCACCAGACGCTCATTCTGCCAGGCAAGAATCTGCTCCCGGCTGGCAGTCTCAATTTCCTTTTGGTAATACCGTTCCATATTCCTTAACCTCCCAATTTTGTTCTTTTCCGCTCCTCTTCATGGTGTCGTTTCGCACCATTGCCAATCTGTCACGCACTTTGTCCCAGGGCAAACGCCTTTTTATTCAACTCCAGGAATTTAGGCGGTACGCTGTGTTCAATCGCTTCCATCCATTCTTCCGTTGTAAATTCAAAATGTTTGGAGAGTCTGCCCATGAGAACCAGATTCACGGCCTTACTGCTTCCCGCTTCCTCCGCCAGGGAAAGCGCGTCAAAAGCATCCACCTTTATGCCAAGCGCACTGAGCTTTTCCGCCAGATTCCCGGGATATGCCGCCGCACCCGCAATGACAGGCATGGGATTAATCTGCTGACTGTTGACAATGATTCTGCCGCCCGGCTTTACATATTCCGTGTAACGGGCCGCTTCCAGAATCTCAAAGGAAAGAATACAATCCGCCTGTCCTTTGTCTATAATGGGAGAATAAACCCTGTCTCCCCAACGTACATAGGTGACAACGCTTCCGCCGCGCTGGCTCATGCCATGTACTTCGCTGACCTTTACATCATACCCTTTTCCAAGAAGCAAACGCCCCAGAAGCTTACTTGCAAGCAGGGTGCCCTGTCCACCCACTCCCACGATCATGATATTCTTTGTTTCCATACTTATCTCTTCCTCTCTCAGCCTAACGCATCAAACTTGCACAACTGCTCACAGACACCACATCCCACACAGAGTGTTGCATCAATCTTTGCCTTGCCGTCAACCATGCTTATCGCAGGACAACCGATCTTCATACATGCCTTACACCCTTTACATTTCTCCGGATCGGAACAGATAGGCCCGGGATGCTTCACATATTTTAACAATGCGCAGGGACGGCGGGATATGATGACAGAAGGCTCCCCGGCCGCCAGTTCTTCCTGAATCACCTTCTGACAGGTCTCCATATCGTAGGGATCTACCACACGCACCCGCTTGATTCCTACGGCGTGACACAGACTTTCCAGATCAATCTTCGTACAGGGATCCCCTTTGAGATTATAGCCGGTGGTAGGATTCTGCTGATGTCCTGTCATACCCGTAATGGAATTATCCAGTATGATCACGGTCGCGTTGGACTCATTATAGGCAATATTGATCAGACCCGTTACGCCAGAATGAATAAATGTGGAATCTCCGATAACAGCCACACTTCGTCCTTCCTTCTCCTCTCCGCCTGCCTTCACGAATCCATGCAGTCCTGAGACGGAAGCACCCATACACACAGTCGTATCAATGGCTCCAAGAGGGGCCACCGCACCCAGCGTATAGCATCCGATATCTCCCAATACCGTAAGATTTAATTTTTTCAGCACATAAAAAATACTGCGGTGCGGACAGCCTGCACACATCACAGGAGGTCTGGCAGGAATATCTTCTTTCAGGCTGGCGCCTGTATGTACCTCACCGCCTAATTTCTCTTTCACCAGATTCTGGCTTAATTCTCCGATGTTGGAAAACAAGTCTTTCCCGGATACCGAAAGGCCGAGCGTCCTGCAATGCGTCTCGATAAAACCATCCAGTTCTTCCACCACTACCAGCCGGTCGACCGTCGCTGCAAAATCCTTTATTTTCTGCTGCGGCATAGGCCAGATCATTCCCAGCTTCAAGACCGGATAGGTATCTCCCCAAGCCTCTTTCACATACTGATAACAAGTAGAGGAGGTAATAATACCGCAGGAGGCATCCTGTCCGTGCTCGATCCGGTTAATATCGGTCTGCTCTGCCCACTGCGTCAAAGCGAGTGTACGCGCCTCCACATCCGGATGACGTCTCTTCGCATTGGCCGGCATCATAATATATTTTGCAGGATTCTTCTCATATTTCTTCTGCTCGAATTCTGCTCGTTCTCCTGTTTCCACCACACTCTGGGAATGGCTGACACGGGTACACATTTTTATCAGCACTGCCGTGTCAAACTTTTCCGATAATTCATAAGCCAGTTTGGCAAATCGAAGTGCCTCCGCGGAATCGGAAGGCTCCAGCATGGGAATTTTCGAGGCTTCCGCGTAATGTCTGGAATCCTGTTCATTCTGGGAACTGTGCATCCCGGCATCATCGGCTACTCCGATGATAAGACCGGCGTTTACCCCTGTATAAGAAATGGTAAAAAGCGGATCCGCCGCCACATTTAATCCCACATGTTTCATGGCGCAGAAACTTCTCTTTCCCGCCAGAGAAGCGCCAAGCGCGGCCTCAAGTGCCACCTTTTCATTGGGTGCCCACTCCGCATATACCTCTTCATATTTCGCCACACACTCGGTAATCTCCGTACTGGGCGTTCCCGGATAGCTGGAGACAAAGCAGCAGCCGGCCTCATAGAGACCTCTGGCAACCGCTTCGTTGCCAAGCATCAATGTTTTCATATATCCTTTTCCTCCTTAAGTCTGATCACCGATGGAATCTGTCACGGAAACCGTCACCTTCTTCTCATAGCAGGAGAAAATCTGTTTCAATGTTTCCTGCCCAGGCGCCTTCGTAAACATGCTCACTACAGGTACAATTACAAGTCCTGCCAGCATACAGAAAGCACCGGCATTGATGGGTGACTGTAAGAGCGCCGGAAAACTCTTCCTGAAGAAAATATTAGCAAGCATCAGGATTGTAGAGAATAAAAAGCTTACCCAGCAGGCCGCCTTGGTGGTCCGTTTCCAATATAAACCATAGAGGAAGGGGGCCAGAAAAGCACCGGCCAGAGCACCCCAGCTCACTCCCATGAGCTGCGCGATAAACGTGACATTAGAACGGTATTGAATCAATGCAAGCACTACGGAAATCACAATAAACACGACCAGAAGCGCCCGCATCCATTTCACCTGTTGTTTCTCATCCATCTCCTTTATCATATTACCTTTAATAAAGTCCAACGTCAAGGTAGAGCTTGATGCCAATACCAGGGAGGAAAGTGTGGACATGGATGCCGAAAGCACCAGGATAACCACTACCGCAATCAATATGGCAGGCAGACCTGAGAGCATCGTCGGCACCACAGAGTCATAACCGTTAGCCGCAATATCAATCTTGTCACTGAAGAGACGTCCAAACCCGCCAAGGAAATAACAGCCGCCCGAAACAATTGTTGCAAAAACAGTAGAGATAACCATTCCTTTATTGATGGCACTCTCACTCTTGATGGCATAGAACTTCTGTACCATCTGGGGCAACCCCCAGGTTCCGAGGCTGGTAAGGATTACCACACCCAGAAGGCCTACCGGATCCGGCCCGAAGAATGAATTAAACATACCGGGCGCCGTAGAAACCGTCTCATCGCTCACGGCCGCCAGTTTATTCAGTGCCGCAAGGAAACCGCCCTGGCTGTTTAACACCGCAAGGATTACGGCCACAATTCCGAAAATCATGATAATGCCCTGAATAAAATCATTGATGGCGGTAGCCATATAGCCGCCGGCTATCACGTAAATACCGGTAAGCACAGCCATAACAATCACACATACGCTGTAATCAATATCAAAGGCCATGCCGAACAGACGGCTTAACCCGTTGTAAAGACTGGCCGTATAGGGAATCAAAAAGATAAAGATGATCGCTGAAGCCGCCAGTTTTAACGGCTTGCTCTCAAAACGCTGTCCGAAAAACTCCGGCATGGTGGCACTGTCCAAATGCTGTGTCATAATACGGGTGCGACGCCCCAGCACAGCCCAGGCAAGAAGCGATCCGATAAATGCATTGCCCAGACCTGCCCAAGTGGCGGCAATTCCGTATTTCCAACCGAACTGCCCAGCATATCCCACAAAGACCACTGCCGAAAAATAACTGGTGCCATAGGCAAAAGCTGTCAGCCACGGCCCTACGCTCCTGCCGCCCAGTACAAAACCATTGACATCGGTGGCATGTTTACGGCAATACAGTCCAATACCGATCATCACGCCAAAAAATATGATAAGCATAATCAATTTAATAAAGAGATCCATTTTACATTCATTCCTTTCCCACTGTGTTCATCAGTTTTTAATCTGCGCCTCTACAAGACTGCCGTGACAATACCGCTCCCTGAGAACCGGTTTCTCAATCTTTCCCGTAGGATTTCTGGGCACCTGGTCAAAAATAATCTTCCGCGGCCGTTTATATCTGGGCAGTTCCCCACAGAAGTCCATGATCTCCTCTTCCGTACAGGATACATCCTCTTTGAGTTCTATCACTGCCGCCGCAATTTCGCCAAGCCTTGCATCCGGCAGACCGATAACAGCCACATCCTTGATCTTATCGTTTCTGCGGAGGAAATCCTCAATCTGTACCGGATAAAGGTTCTCTCCGCCGGAAATGATGACATCCTTCTTACGGTCTACAAGATAGATAAAACCGTCCTCATCCATGCGTGCCATATCCCCCGTATAGAGCCATCCGTCTTTTAACACTTCGTCTGTGGCCTCAGGATTCTTATAATAGCACAGCATGACGCCGGGCCCATGCACGATGAGTTCTCCCACTTCTCCCTGGGATACCTCCTGTCCCTGCTCGTCCACGATCTTTGCTTCCCAGTGATACCCCGGCTTTCCGATTGCTCCCACTTTATGTATGTTCTCCACACCCAGATGCACACAGCCAGGCCCTATGGATTCACTCAGACCATAGTTGGTATCATACTGGTGATGCGGGAAATGTTTCTTCCATCTCTGGATCAGACTGGGGGGAACCGGCTGTGCCCCGATATGCATCAGACGCCACTGCTCCAACAGATAATGCCCCATGTCCACTTTCCCGGAATCAATGGCATCCAGAAGATCCTGTGCCCAGGGCACAAGCAGCCATACAATCGTACATTTTTCTTCCGTAACCGCCCTTAATATCCACTCAGGCTTCACGCCCCTTAAGAGTACTGCCTTACCGGCCGTAATCAACGATCCAAACCAGTGCATTTTGGCCCCGGTATGATAAAGTGGCGGAATACAGAGAAACACATCTTCCTTAGTCTGTCCATGATGGTTCTGCTCCGTCTCGCAGGAAGAACGCAGGGACCTATGGTTATGCAGGATTGCTTTCGGAAATCCGGTGGTGCCGGAAGAAAAATAGATGGCCGCATAATCCGTCTCATTAAGCGCCACCGGCGGCGCACTGGAAGAACAAAATCTCATCAGTTTCAGACAGTCTTCCGTGTAAGCCGGCCCTTCCGCCCCCGGAAAGAACATCATTCTCACCCCGAGAAGATTATCCGCTATGGCATCCATCCGACTGATAAACTCCGGCCCGAAAACCAGCACTTCCACATCTGCAAGTTCCAGACAGTATTTGATTTCTTCCGATGAATACCGGAAATTCAAAGGCACCGCTACCCCGCCCGCCTTCAAAATGCCAAAATAAATAGGCAGCCATTCCAGACAGTTCATCATCAAAATTCCCACTTTGGTCTCCCGCTTCAGACCGCGGCTCAAAAGCAGATTGGCAAAGCGGTTCGCCCGCCTGTCAAAATCCGTCCAGCTCAGTTCTCTTCGGTAAGGAGCACCGTTTCCTGCGCTCTCAATAAGACTTGCTTCCCGCCAGGTCACCGCACTGTCACGCTCCTGGGATGGATTTAATTCCACCAGCGCCGTGTCTGAACCGTACAGGCGGGCATTGCGCTCCAAAAACTCTGTAATCACCATGGTATGGTTCCTCCTTTTGTATCTTTCTATCACCATAATGTGTTATCCGATAATATAACCATTCATCGTTGCATGCGCCACATAAGTCCCCAGTTCATCCCGCACATCCACCGTATAAAGCGCTGTGGTGCGCCCCGAACGCAAACAGGATGCCTCTGCAACCAGACGACTGCCTTTGGCCGGAGAAAGGAATGTAATGGACGCCTGCTGACTGACCGTTTTTTTCTCGGAATATCCGTTGGCCGCAACGGCACAGGCAATATCTGCCAGCGTAAAAACAGCACCGCCCATGGGAACATTATTTTCATTCATATGCTTTTCTTCTAAAACCAGGGAACAAACCGCTTTACCGGGCTCGGCAGAATCAATGACAATGCCCGTGGCATCCGTGGCAAAATGATCATTTTGAAAACGACTGCGGATCTCTTCCAATGCAGACATGATACATCTCCCTCCTCTATAAAAAATCGCTTTTAACACTTTAACACTTTTACTCGTTAAAGTCAAGAGGGACAGAAAAATCGATGACAGGTAACCCCTGTCACCGATTTACCATCAGTTTCATCATTGCCTGATTGAGTCCGTCCACAGTCAGCTTATACATGGGAAACAGTTCCTTAATCGCCGTCTCCGCCTCCCGCCAGGGCGCATGTCCCGGTGCCATCTTGGGATTTAACCACACCACTTTCTTATAGTGCCGTTTCATAAGAAGCAACCAGTCCATCCCCGAAAGCCCGCCGTTGGGGCCTCTGTAATTGCCTGTAGTAGAGTATAGTTCCTCCGGTGCCATGGCCGCATCTCCCACAATAATCACCTTATAATCGCTGTCCAGATTCCGGAACATCCACTCTGTCTCGATCCAGTCACCGTTCTCACACTCCGGTGTGTTGTAAAGGTTGGCATAAATGCAGTTGTGGAAGAAATAGGTCTTCACATCTTTATAGTGATTGGATTTATGCACAGAATGAAACAGCTCATTCAATAAAGTCGTGTAAGGAATCATGGTACCGCCGGAATCCATCAGAAGCAAAAGCTTCACTGCATTTTTACGGGGCTTTTCCATCACAATCTGCAAACAGCCCCCATTGTTACAGGTGGCATCCACCGTACCGTTAATATCCAGTTCCGTTTCCGGAATATCCAGTTTGCTGGAAAACTGCCGCAGCTTCCGGAGCGCCATCTGGAACTGCCTGTTATCCAACACCTTATCATTTCTGAAATCCCGGTACTTTCTGGCTCCTACTACCTGAAAAGCGGACTGATACCCGGTGGTGCCTCCCACCCGGATACCGCCCATATTACCGCCCATGTTGCCAAAGGAAGTCTTCCCCATGGTGCCGATCCAGTGGCTGCCGCCGTTATGCTCTTCACTCTGATCCCGGAGCCTTTCCTTAAACTTATTCTCCACATCCTCCTTATCCAGAGTAATGACTTCCTGGTTCATCTCATGACGCATCTCTTCAAACACTTCCTGCATCTCCGGTTTATCCAGCCAGCGCATCATATTTTTGCCCACTTCGTTCTCCGACTGGATTCCTTTGAACACTTCGTCAAAGGCCATGTCAAATTTATCAAATTCCGTCTCGGATTTTACCAGAATCATCCGCGCCAGATAATAAAACTCTGTGAGACTGCTGTGGCACAATCCCTGATCCAGCGCTTCCTGCAAGGTCAGCCATTCACTTAACGAGACTTCCAGTCCCTTATCCTTTAAAGTATAGAAAAATTTACTGAACATAAGGTATCCTCATTTATTCTCTAAAAATCTTTCTTACTCCTGACCGTCTCCAGATCCTCATCCTTCTTGACCACCACCCCGATAAAAGGCAGTTCCTGTCTTAATCTGTCTGTGGGAATCCCGCCAATCTGCAAGGCATTGATCCAGTCAATCAGTTCCGAAGTGCTTGGTTTCTTGCGGATATCCTTCATGGAACGGATCCAGTAGAATACTTCCATGGCATCCTTTAACAGTTTATCCTCCACATCCGGATAGTGCGTCCTCACAATTTCCTCCATCAGCGTCTGATCCGGAAAATCAATATAATGGAAAATACATCTCCTTAAGAAAGCGTCCGGCAGTTCTTTCTCCGCATTGGAAGTGATGATCACAATCGGTCTGTGTTTTGCCTTCACGGTCTGCCTGGTCTCATGAATATAGAATTCCATCTGGTCCAACTCCCACAATAAATCATTGGGAAACTCCAGATCCGCCTTATCAATCTCGTCAATCAGAAGAATCACCTGTTCCTCCGACTCAAAAGCCTCTCCCAGCTTACCAAGCTTGATGTAATGGGCAATATCATCCACGCCCTCTTCTCCGAACTGTCCGTCATACAGTCTCTGAATCGTATCATACATATACAGACCGTCCTGAGCCTTCGTTGTGGACTTGATATTCCAGATAATCAGTTTCTTGCCCAGAGAATTGGCAATGGCCTGTGCCAGCATGGTCTTGCCGGTGCCCGGTTCTCCTTTTACAAGCAGTGGTTTCTTTAAGGCAATCGCCACATTCACACTGGATAAAAGCTGTTCGGAGGCCACATAATCGGCCGTGCTGTCAAATTTCGTATTCAGTCCACTCATAGTCTGTTTCCTTCCTGAGATCTTTATAGTATTGGATGATCTTACACTGTTTTCTTGCACCCGTTATAAATTTATGTTACGATATTTCAGATGTAAAAGCAAGGAATTAATACAACTCATTTTACGAAAGCATATTAACTGCAAGAAAGGAATCTACCCTATGATACAGACAGCATCCCAATCTAATAAGACCAGTCTTTCCTTCGAGATCTTTCCGCCGAAAAAGGAAGAGGAATTTGAGAATATATTCAGCTTCTTACGAGAAACTGCCAAACTGCATCCGGATTTTATCAGCTGTACCTACGGTGCCGGCGGTTCCCGGGCCGGGAAGACAATAGAGATTGCCTCCTATATCCAGAAAGAGCTTCAGATTGACGCCATCGCACACATCACCTGTGTTGGCTTTACCAGAGAAGATCTTGAGCAAAACTGTGCTGCCCTGAAAGAAGCCGGGGTAAACCATGTACTGGCGCTTCGCGGGGACAGGCCCAAAGATATGACAGACGAACAGTTCAACCGGCGGGAATTTTACTATGCCACCGATCTGGTTCGTCATTTAAAAGCAAATACTGCATTGGAGATTTCCGGTGCCTGCTACCCGGAGAAACACTTTGAAGCCCCGGATATGGAAACGGACTTAAAGCATCTGAAAGAAAAAGTGGATGCCGGGGTAACTTCCCTGGTCACCCAGATGTTTTTTGACAATACATACTTTTATCGTTTTCTGGAAAAGGCACGCGCCTTAGGAATTACAGTACCGGTTCATGCAGGCATCATGCCCATCACCACCGCCAAACAGCTGGGCACCACCGTCTCGCTCTCCGGTTCTTCCGTTCCCAAGGAACTGGCAGATATCATCGCTACCTATGGAGAAAACAAAGAGGATATGCGAAAGGCCGGCATTGACTTCGCCGTTCGTCAGATTCTTGATCTGAAAGAACACGGCGTGGACGGCATCCATCTGTATTCCATGAACAAGCTGAAAACCACCACAGAAATCTGTGAACAGATAAAAGGATAAAAGTTTATAAGACCGCCGTTTTACGAGCTATCCCGTAAAACGGCGGTCTCTTATCTACATTGTGTCATCCCAGGGAATCAGCGGATTCTCTATCTTCTTATCCCGAAGCATCAGATTTTTTACGGCTTCATCCACCGGCATCCCCTCAAAGAGGACTTTGTTGACCTGTTCGATGATGGGAAGCTGCACATCGTATCTGGCCGCAAGCCCCATGGCCGCCTTCGCCGAATAGACGCCTTCCACCACCATCTTCACCTCATCCATGGCCTGTTCCATGGTATAGCCTTTACCAATCAGAATACCGGCCCGGCGGTTGCGGGAGTGCATGGAAGCACAGGTCACAATCAGATCCCCGATACCGGTGAGTCCGCTGAACGTCTCAATCTTACCGCCCATGGCCATGCCCAGTCTTGCAATCTCCGTGATGCCTCTTGTTATCAGGGCCGCCTTGGTATTGTCTCCATATCCCAAGCCGTCGGCAATCCCCGCCGCCAGTGCCACTACATTCTTAAGGGCAGCCCCCAGTTCGATTCCCAGCATATCCGGACTGATATAGACACGGAACACCTCATTCATGAAAATATTCTGCAAATATTCCGCCGTAGTCTTTTTCCTGGCACCCACCACGATGGTCGTGGGGATCCCTCTCCCCACCTCCTCCGCATGGGAAGGCCCGGACAGCACCGCCACAACAGCCTGCGGTATCTCTTCTTCAATAATCTGCGACAGGGTCAGAAGGCTGTTCTCCTCTATCCCCTTTGCCACATTGACAATGATCTGTCCTTCTTTTACCAGAGGAGCCATACTCTGTGAAGTCGTCCTGGTATAGGGCGAAGGCACCGCCAGAACCAGCACATCTTTATCCCTTACCGCCTCTGCCAGATCTGTGGTAAAAACCATATCTTCCGGCAGTCTGACTCCGGGCAGTTTATCTTTATGCTCCCGTTCCTTTTGAAGCATTGCAATCTCTGCCTCTACAATCGACCAGACAGTAACTTTATGTCCGTTCTTATGAAGAAGAACCGCCAGCGCCGTTCCCCAGCTTCCCGCACCAATGATACTGATATCCGCCATTTTGTTTCCCTCCTGGACACCTGTGTCCTTTCTTATTTTCCTGTTTCTTTCCCGTCTGCTGTTTCTTCCGCCCCTTCGCTCTTATGTGTCAGGTAAGTCTTTCGTTCCGTACCATGCACAAGACGTTTGATATTCTCCCTGTGCTTATAAAATGCCATGATGGTAAGGAAGCCTGCCAGCACATACATCTCATTCAGAAAAGGCTGTGTCATGCCGAAAACGCCATTTTGTCCCAGAAGCACCAGTTCCACCATAAAACCGATATACACCAGAAGGGATCCCAGGGATACGTAATGGGTGGTAAAGAATACCCCAAAGAATAAGACCACACCCACCGGAATCAGATAGGGATGAAACGATAAAATCAGCCCCGCTGTGGCCGCAATCCCCTTCCCCCCTTTAAATTTCAGATAAAAAGGAAAATTGTGCCCGATAATCGCTCCCGTAGCAGCATACATCTTGAGCAGATAGACCATTCCCGGATGAGATGTTCCAAAAAGGTAACTCACAAGCCCCACAGCGAGAATACATTTCATGATATCGCCCAGAAGCACCAGTAATCCGGCCTTTGTACCAAAAACCCGCAGGGTATTTGTGGTACCCGCATTACCGCTTCCATAATTTCTGATATCAATTCCATGCAGCCGTCCATAAATATATGCTGTCTGGAACAGCCCAAACACATACCCGATCAATAAGCAAATAATCCGTTCCACTTTTACTTGTTTTCCTTTCTCTCTCTGATGATAAATTTAAGGGGCGTCCCCAGAAACCCGAAAGTATCGCGGATCTGATTTTCCAGATACCGCTGATAGGAAAAATGCATCAGTTCCCTGTCATTGACAAAGATCACAAAGGTGGGAGGCTTTACTGCCACCTGGGTAATATAATAAAGACGCAGTCTCTTTCCTTTATCAGAGGGCGGCTGCTGTAAGGCCACCGCCTCTGCCATGATCTCATTAAGCACCCCTGTGGCCACCCGCATGGAGTGATTCTCATACACGGCGTCTATCATATCATACAGCTTCATAAGCCTCTGCCCGCTCACTGCCGAAATAAACATTATCTCCGCATAAGGCATAAAGGAAAGAACCTGCCGTATCTTCTGCGTATGTTCCTTCACTGACTTATCATTTTTCTCAATGGCATCCCATTTATTGACCGCAATAATAACCGCCTTCCCCCGGTCGTGGGCAATTCCGGCAATCTTGGCATCCTGTTCGGTCACACCTTCCGTGGCATCTATGACTAATACAGCGATATCCGCCCGCTCCACTGCCGCCACCGTCCGGATGATCATATAGCGTTCCAGTTCTTCCTTGATCTTATTCTTTCTGCGCAGTCCCGCCGTGTCGATAAACACATATTCCTTCCCGTCATGGGTAATTTCCGTATCGATGGCATCTCTCGTTGTCCCGGCAATATCAGACACAATCACACGGTTTTCCCCGATCAGACGATTGATAATGGAGGATTTGCCCACGTTAGGTTTGCCCACAATGGCAACCTTGACCCGGTCATCTTCCTCTTCCTGAACTACCTCTTCATCAAAATAAGATATCACTTCGTCTAACAGTTCCCCGAATCCCAGACGGTTCACGGAAGAAATCGGATAAGGTTCCCCGATGCCAAGATTATAGAATTCATAGACATCCGCCATATACTTTTTAAAATCATCCACCTTATTGACTGCCAGCACCATCGGTTTTCTGGAGCGCCTGAGCATGTCCGCCACCTTGGAATCCGCATCCTGCAATCCCTGCTTAACATCCACCAGGAAAATAATCACATCCGCCGTGTCAATGGCGATCTGGGCCTGTTCCCGCATCTGCGAAAGAATAATATCCTTGCTTTCCGGCTCTATACCACCGGTGTCAATTAATGTAAAATTACTGTCAAGCCAGGTGACATCTGCATAGATCCTGTCCCTGGTAATGCCCGGTGTGTCTTTTACAATTGATATATTTTCACCTGCCAGAGCATTGAACAGTGTGGACTTGCCCACATTAGGACGTCCCACCACCGCCACGATCGGCTTGGTTTTTTTCTTACTCATAGTTTCCTCCATCAGCAGTCAACGATACCGCTTGATTTTACAACATCTGTGTCCACTTGTAAAGTTTTGTCCGCTCTTATTTTACTAGAAATTCCTTGACGTGTCACTAGCATAATGATATAAAAAAAGAGAATACACAGACAGTGAAAAGGTTTCTCCGGTCTGTACCTCACAAATTGCACAGGAGGACAAAATGCCTAATACAGAACAATTGGAACATTCCATGCCGGTAGCCCCGGTCAAACTTCTTACCGATAAATCTGCTCTTCCACTGGCTGAGAAAGTAAACGGCCATCTTGTGGATTTCCGCAGGAATCTCAACAACAGTGTGAAAAACGACCCTGCTTTTCATGGTTATATGGAAAATAACTATCTGATGAAAGTAGAATGTCCGCGTTTCGGAACCGGTGAAGGAAAAGCCATCCTGAACGACTCTGTCCGCGGCAAGGATATCTTTATCCTGATCGATGTCTGTAACCACAGCATCACCTACACCATGAACGGTTTTCAGAATCATATGTCTCCTGACGATCACTATCAGGATTTAAAGAGAATCATTTCCGCCATCAATGGAAAGGCACACCGTATCAACGTGATCATGCCCTTCCTGTACGAAGGCCGGCAGCACAAACGAAACGGACGGGAATCCCTGGACTGTGCCTACGCAATCAAAGAACTGATGGATATGGGCGTATCCAACTTTATTACCTTCGACGCTCACGACCCAAGGGTACAGAATTCCGTTCCCATCAAGGGGTTTGACAATTTCACGCCCCCCTATCAGTTCATCCGTGCCCTGCTGCGGATGGAAAAAAATCTGATCATTAACAAAGAACATACCATCGTTATCAGCCCTGATGAAGGAGCCCTCGACAGAGCAGTATATTTTGCCAATGTACTGGGCGTGGATACGGGCATGTTCTATAAGCGCAGGGACTATTCCACCATGGTAGGCGGTAAGAATCCCATCGTTGCCCATGAATTCCTGGGAGATAATATTGACGGCAAAGATGTGATTGTCATTGATGATATGATCTCCTCAGGCGGCAGTATGATAGACACCGCCAGACAGCTCAAAAAAATGAACGCCAAGCGGGTTTTTGTCTGCTGTACCTTCGGTCTTTTTACAGACGGCCTGGATGCGTTCGATGACGCTTATGAGAAATGTTATATTGACAGGATTGTAACCACGAATCTCTGCTATCAGCCGCCGGAATTAAAGGACAAGCCTTACTACATAGAGGCCGATATGAGCAAGTTCATCGCATCCATCATTGATTTCATGAACCACGACGCTTCCATGGCCAATATCTACACACCAACAGACAAGATCCACCAGATTCTTGCCAAATACAACAACCGGGAAATGAGCGGACTGGATATCTAAGCAGAAAGGCAGGCACCCTGCAACATGCAGGGCGCCTGCCCTTTTTATCCCTCATCACGATACATGGCAAGCAAATGCTCCAGCTCTGCCTTTACTTCCGTAAAGGCTTTGAGCAGTTTCGGAGAGAACATGCCACTGTGACCGTTTATGATCATCTGATAGGCTTTGTCTGACTCATAGGAGACTTTATAAACACGCTTCGAGGTAAGTGCATCATATACATCTACCAGCGAAACAATCTGTGCCGCAATACTGATTTCATCCCCCTTCAGCCCATCCGGATATCCTTTGCCATCATACTTTTCATGATGATGTCTGGCAATATCATATGCATATTCATAAATAACCCTGTCATTTAACTGAATCCTGTGTTGTATGATCTCTGCTCCCTTGGTGGTGTGGGACTTGATCAGTTCAAACTCATCCGGCGTCAGTTTGCCGGGCTTTAAAATAATGCTGTCAGGGATTACTATCTTGCCGATATCATGAAGCGCTGAAGCCCATCCGATCTGTATCAGTTTTTCATCGGTAAGCTCATACTCCGGATAAAGCCTCATCACACTGTTGCCCAGACATAAGGAATACTCCCGTATTCTTTTGATATGCTGCTTGGGTTCCATATTTCTGAATTCCACAATATTACTCAAAGAGTCAATCAGAATCTCATTTACCTGGTTAAGCTTTTTGGCCTGTTGTCTTAAGACACTGTTTTGCTTCTGAATATTGATATTCTGTTTCTTAACCATCATTTCCAGCTGCGTCTTATACTGGAACCAGCCCACTGCATTGTAGACCACCTGCTTTACCACTTCCGCCTGATATGGCTTTTTGAGATAACTTATGATCCCATATTCATAGCCTTTTCTCTCCATTTCCGGAGAATCTTCTCCTGTGATCATAATGAACGGTATCTTATTGGGAATATTCTTTTCCTTCAGATGTTCCAACACAGCGAAACCGCCCATAACCGGCATCAGGTTATCAAGTAAAACAATGGCAATGGAAGAAAAATGACTGTTTAAAAGTGCTAATCCTTCCTTGCCGTTAGATGCCTCCAGAATCTTATATTCTGACTGGAATAATTCCACCAGAATAGCTCTGTCAATCGGATTGTCCTCAAAAATTAAAATGGTATCACGTTTCATGGCTTTCCCATACTTTCTATATTTTTTGCACGGATAATGTACTCTGGCACCGCTACATGGCCTGCATAACTACCTTCTTGTTCTTAAGCTTGAAAACAACTCTCTTCACTTCCGCAGGAAGCATATACTTTATGGTATTAATAATAATCATACTGCCCTCATATGCTCTTCCTCTGACAATGACCGGTTCTTTCATGGTCTGTTCCGTCACGTTCACTAATTTGGATGATTCCCCGTCCAATTCAGCCAGTCTAAGGCTCTCCACCTCTATGGCGGCATAAACCTTTCTCTGAATCTCTTCCGGAACCTCTTTGCCGGCAGCACACAGTGCCACTATCTTGTCTCTCTGGCTCTCCAGAACATTCAGCTCCTTCAGGATACGCTCCCTGTTCTTTTCATATTGAATCTGCTCTTTATCATACAGATCATTCCTGCCAATATCCAAAATGGTCTTAAGATGCAGCCGGTTTCCCAGATTGTAAGTATCCACACCCCGCACTGCCCTGATCATCCCGCCAAGCAATACCCCTTTACTTCCTGATACAATCACCTTGCCCAGAGTATTAATATTGCTGTTCATAATATAATTGGCCTTCACGTTTCCTCTGGCAGTGATATCGACAGCCTCAAAGAAGCTTCCGGAAACCTCTCCGCCTGCCTCAATAAAACAATCATTCTTGGAACAGCTTCCCTGTTTGATCATAATATTTCCACCGGCAATCAGTCTGGCGGATTCCACATTCTGCTCAATAATAATATCGCCGCTGGCCTTGATATAACCACCCGAATATATACTGCCAACCACATAGACAGAACCGTCCACTTCCAACTTACCGGTCACGGCAGTCACATCTTCACGAACCACCAATACATTGGTAATCGTAATGCGTCCGGCCGTATATTCAAATTTACCATTCATTTTGGACAGATAGGTAACCCCATCCTCCGCGATCCTGAATCCTACACCTCGAAGGGGCTTTTTCTCAGTCCCATTCTCTGCATGTATCATTTCCCCATAAATATTCTTGCCGCTGATACCCTTTTCAGCCCGGTGATAAACAGCTATTTTCTCGCCCTCATCCACCATCTCAAAGGCTTCTATATTCACATAATCCACACTCCCATCCGGAAGGGGCGCCGGGATGCGCGGCAGATCCAGTCTGACAAAAAACTCAAACCATCCGTCCTTACCTCTCTGGGCCGGGATTCCCTCTGCGATCAATATCTTTTCATTTAACCTCTTTTTGTCAATCAGGTCTGCAATGGCTTCCTGTTTAACTCCATAGATGATTTCCCGTCTTTCCAAATCCTGATAGATATCCTCTTTGGTGACCACATTACCCGGTACCCAGGGAATATATGCATATGCCTTATTGCCGTTTTCCTCTATGGAAATAACAAACTCATTCTTTCTGTTGGCCTCAAAAATTGATTTTTTGCCGCTGTTTTCTTCCTTACGCTCCTTGATGACCTTATCTTTATCAAATGTTCCGCTGCCCCTCTTTCTATTGATAACAGCCAGCCTTTTTTCCTTCATATCCGTGGCAGAATAAACCAGACTGCAATAGGAAGATACATCCAACCCAGCCTCCATTCCCAACCGGATCTCCCGCATCTGTGCGTGACTGAACAGTCGGTTCTTATAGACAGATACATCCAGTTTCTTTTCTAATCCCAGGCGGATTTCCTGCATCTGCATCCAATTATAACTGCTGTCAGAATAGGGAGAAATATCTAATTCTTCACACAGGCCAATGCGGATTTCCCGAATCTGCGGTGCACACATATCGTCACTGATCCATTGGTCCAATGGCAGTCTGTTAAGCAGAGCAAGCCTGATTTCCTCCAGATCATCATCTGCAAATCCCCTCTTGACATAGGGAATCAGATCGGTAGCAGAATACAGGGCAAGCCTGACCTGACGCATGGTCTCATAGCTATAATCCGGATTGGCATACACAGCGGCATCCACTTTATCTTTCAGCCCCATACGAATCTGCTCCATTTGCAGCCAGTTAAATTCCGGATTGGCATACACTGAAATATCCAGTCCTTCTTCTTTTCCCAGCTTAATCTCCTGATTCTGTGCTTTCTGATATTCTGCATTTTCCATCATTGGAAAATGTACTTCCTGTTGTTTATTAGAATCCATATCTATTACCATACTTTCCGTAATAGTATTAAGCGACATCTATATTTATTTGCAGTCAAATTGGGAATAAAGATATAAGATGACAAATACAGACATACACCACTTACTTATTGAAACTCTATATTTTATTTATTATAGCAATTCCCAGACAAAAAGTCCACTGTTTTTTTATCTCTTAAAGCAAACAGGAAAAGCCGGTTTACCGTGCGGCTTTTCCTGTCTGAATGTTATTATTTTTCCGGACTTTGTGCCGCCGGGAAAGTCAATATTACCTTGAACAGATCTCCATCCAGCCGGATCTCAAACATCCCCTTCTGGGCTTCTGTCAGATTTTTGGCTATGGAAAGACCAAGTCCACTGCCTTCTGTTGTTCTGGATACATCTCCCCGGATAAACCGTTCTGTCAGTTCCTCCGCGTTACAGTTGAGCGGAGAAGCAGAAATATTCTTGATGGATATCTCAATACTCTCCGGCGCTCCCTGCCTCATATCAATACTCACATAGACACGAGTGCCTGCCATCGCATATTTATAGATATTGTTGAACAGATTCTCCATCACACGCCAGATTCTGCGGCTGTCCGCTTCAATGACAGCCTCCTGGATATTTACATTCATCACCGTGGTGAGTCCCTTCTCCTCAAACTTTTCGGAGAACTCCCCGATAGTCTGGTTCATCAATTCTGTCAGATTGATCCGCTCAAAATTCAGACTGATGTTGCCGGAAGTAATCTTACTTGCTTCCACCAGATCATCCGTAAGCTGCTTCAGACGCTGGGATTTCTCATCCAGTACACGGATATAATTCTGTACCTTCTCATTATCTACCTGTTCTCTCTTTAGAAGATCCACATAATTGATAATGGAAGTGAGCGGCGTCTTAATATCGTGCGATACATTTGTGATCAGATCTGCTTTCATGCGCTCGTCCTTCATACTGATTTCCACCGCGTCTTTAATGCCTTTACCGATACTGTTAACGGAATTGGCAAGCGTCAGATTATCTCCGTGCAGATCTGCCGTTTTGATCTGATGATCCACTTCCCCGCCGGCAATAATCTCAATGCCTTTCACAATGCCTTGACGTTCCTTCGTATCCTTGTATATCAGAATCCCTATCAGGATATCAATGATTACCGCCACGAGAAGTATGAACTGCCCTCCTCTTCTCATGCTCCACACTACCAGGAACAGATTCACTACAAGGAAGATGCCGTAAGGAACCCATGTACGAATCACAAT
The DNA here is from genome assembly GCA_003612405.1 of bacterium 0.1xD8-71. GTDB lineage: Bacteria > Bacillota > Clostridia > Lachnospirales > Lachnospiraceae > UBA3282. The sequence continues at coordinate 66,029 of RAYR01000012.1, read as the reverse complement.
ACTGCCATTATCATACACATTCCATGCAAACTTCTTCGCCCTGCACATCAACCTGTACAGGTAACTGTTCTTCCACAGAGTCCTCGCTTTGATTCTTCTGACCAGGCTGTAGAAAAAGAATGTAAAAATCACATCTGCTGCAAATACACTGCCCAGGATTAATGCCTTAAACCAGTCCTCATGAATGGCATCCCTGCAATAAGACATATTCGTGATATCCACACTTGCCAGTTCTGTTACCACAATCATCACCCAGATTGCAAGAACTGCCGCACCGCCCGCAATAAGAAGGGCTGCCTCCGTAGGAATCTTATCAAAGGATTGCAGTCTGATAGCTTTATTGCCCTCTTCGTCCACATAACGCCCTGTCACCACAATCTGATAAAGGAAGAGCGCCAGATACAAAATGCCTGCAATCAAAAATACTGCCATCCACTGCCATAAATAGGGCAGGTACTCGGCCCCCTGGGTGAAGGCATCCCGCGCCTGGTAACGCGTGTCCACACTCATCCATATCTTTACGTTCTCCGGATAAGCATAATCATACTCCTGTAAAATCTTACGTACCGTACTCTCCGCTATGGAAGTATTCGTTTTATAAATCATCTCGGAGGGGCTGTAATAAATATATTTCTCATACATTTCTCCGCTTTCGCCTGCAGATTCCGAGAATTCTGCCATCTTTTCCATGATGGTCTCCCGATAAGAGCTCCCTTCCTCCATATTACTGTAGTACTGGACATCATTTCCCACTGTCTTGGCAATCAGATAACGCACATTGGAATTCTCCACACTATAATAGTCCAGATAATCCACATATTCATTATAGTTATAAGCAAGGTTTTGGGCCGCACTCTTTACATTCTCACACAGCTCCTGATATAGTTTCCAGTCGGATACATATTCTTCCAGATTCTTGCCTTCCACCGTTTTATAGCGGTTCACCATCACATCATAAGTGTACACCGGTATACCGTCTTCTGTCATACTCTCGGCAGCCTTGTAAGCTTCCGCTTCCTCCAATGTATTCAATTCATTGACCGGCTGATAACCCTCTACAAATCCGTCACCATCATCGCTGCCCGGTGCAAGAATCTGATTGGCTGACACATCGTTTATAAAGGTGTAGCTGTGTATGTCGGATTTCAGATAGTTTGCATCCGAAGTATTATAATATTTACTTCTGGAATCCACAGTCGTAACCTTAGTCATCGGTGCCAGGAATTTATCTGCCTGCTCTCTTGTCATCTCCGTCTGTGTATACTCAAATCCATAATTTGCCCACTTCAGCAGATCTTCCAGATAATAATCCGCGGTCACATACTGTTCCGGCAGTCCGATGTCCCGGTAATTATAGGCAGTCACATCCACCACCTTACTGCCGTCAAACGCTTCCTCCGTCTCCAGCTGACTGCTCACCACACCAAAACGGATGACATCCGCCATGGCATAACCGAAAATCGTGTTAAACAGTTCCGATTCCTCAAAGTCCTTCTCCTTGCCGGAATAGTGCGTATAACTTGTATAGCTGCCATTTCCGCGGAATCCCTCAATCCGAACCGTTGTATACGCCACCGTCACCACAAGCGCAAGCACCATCACTGCTAACAGTACATGCTGCAAGATACGGCAGATGGTTCTGATACCGTTCTTCTGTCTCCTTGGCCTTCTGTCTTTCTCTTCTTTTTTCCCCATCGCTTTGCCTTTCTACTGTTTTTCAATCTTATAGCCTACACCCCACACCACCTTAAGATACCTGGGTTCCTTGGGATTGATTTCGATTTTTTCCCGAATATGTCTGATATGTACCGCTACCGTATTGTCCGCCCCGATAGCCTCCTCATTCCAGATACTTTCATAAATCTGGTCGATGGAAAAGACCCGGCCGCAGTTCTTCACCAGAAGCAGCAGAATGTTATACTCGATGGGAGTCAGTTTCACACTGTCACCATCCACCGTCACTTCCTTGGTATCATCGTTAATGCAAAGACCTCCTACCTGAAAGAGCGCATTGTTCTCTGTGTTCAGATTTCCAAGGGTGGTATATCTGCGCAGGTTGGACTTCACTCTGGCCACCAGTTCCAGCGGATTAAAGGGCTTCGTGATATAATCATCGGCGCCGATGTTAAGCCCTAGAATCTTGTCGCTGTCCTCTGACTTGGCAGATAGGAAAATGATAGGAATACTGGAATACTCCCTGATCTTTAAAGTAGCATGAATACCGTCAAGCTTCGGCATCATAATGTCAATGAGAAGCAGATGAATCTGCTGCTCTTTCAGTATTTTGATCGCCTGCTGTCCATCGTAAGCCTTAAAAATCGTATAACCCTCCTGTAACAGATAGATTTCAATCGCATCCACAATCTCTTTGTCGTCATCGCATACCAGAATATTCGCCATGTGTTTTCACCTCTCTTGTGCTTTCGTATAGTAACATTCAAACATATAAACATAAAGGAATAGATGGGAAAATTTTTAATTGTTTCTTAATTTCACTACAAAAGTCCCAGGAAAGCTCCCAGGTTTCCACGCTTACCCTGACTGGCCCGGTGGGAAAAAAGATAGTCGCTGTTGTGGCAGGTACAAATATCTGTCACCTGTATCCGGGATGGCAGAATACCTGCCTCTGTCAGCACAATCTCATTGGCACGCCACAGGTCGAGCTGGTACTTCCCGCCGCCCCTGGCAACAAGAATCTCCTGTTCCTGATCCTGCTTTCCAAATTCCCTGCAAAACGCCTCCGCCACATCCTCACTGACCTCATAGCAGTCCTGACAGATGGACGGACCCACGGCCGCAACAATATCCGCCGGATCCGTACCAAAAACCTCTCTCATCTTCTCCACCACACACTGCCCCATGCGGGCTACAGTGCCCCGCCATCCGGAATGTGCCAGCGCAATGGCCCGGCGCTTTGTATCCACAAAATATAAGGGAACACAGTCTGCATAAAAAGTAGCAAGTATGATACCCGGTTCGTCCGTCAGCAGACCATCCACATCCTTATAATTACGAGGTCTGGTAATCCCCTTGCCGCCATCCTCTCTGCCCACTGCCTTCAGATTGGTGGTGTGCGTCTGGTCGGAACAGACAATATCTTCCGGAGCACATCCCAGAACCCCTGCAATACGCCGGTAATTCTCATCCACTGCATCCTTCCTGTCTCCCCTGGTATAACTTAAGTTCATGGAAGCATAGATTCCCTCACTGACACCGCCCAGTCTGGTAGAAAACAAGTGTCTGACCATGCCTGTCTCTTCCAGGATCGGAAAGGTCAGATACTCCAGCTCTCCCACTCGGTTCTGTTTCATTTTCCTGTCATTCTGATGTCTGTATATTTCCATAAAATCATCCTTCCCTGTTCTGCCGTTTCACAGTCTTTCTCTGAAAACCTCCGGCATATGCCGGCTCTCAGCATCTTGCCACATAATCAAAGGCATTTTTAATCCATCTGACCTTCTCTCCATCAACAGCCACCACATCAAAACGGATAGGCGTATCTTCCGCACAGTGATGACGCAGTCTGTAATAATCCGCCACCTGACAGATTTTCCTCTGTTTGGCATATCGCACAGCCTCCGCCGCATTGCCGCACCCTGTTCCTGACCTGTATTTCACTTCAAAGAACACCAGATATTCTCCGTCGCGGCCAATGATATCAATCTCTCCCTGCCTGGCACGAAAGTTCCTTTCCAGAATCTTTACCCCGGCAGACAGTAAACAGGCACAGACCTGTTGTTCCTTCTGTGCCCCTTTTTCTCTCGTATTCATGCTTACTGCCCTTTCGCAATCTTGGCCCTGATCTTATCCATGGAATCCACAAAGACCAGGATTTCCGCTACGACTTCATACAATTCCGGCGGAATCATATCACCGATTTCCAACCGTGACAATGTATCCGCCAGTTTGTCATCCCGGTGCACCGGCACATCTGCTTCCTTGGCCCGTTCTATAATACGTTCTGCCAAAGCGCCTTTACCGGAGGCTATCACCCGCGGCGCCGCCTCCTCAGGGTCATATTCCAGGGCAATCGCCTGTTTCGGTTTCTCTTGTTTCTTATCCTGTAAAGCCATCCCCTGCTCCTTTCCTCCAGCATATCATATTCCTTCAAGTACCCGCAGAGAATTCCCGCCCTTTGGGAATTCTCTTGTATAAGACATAGAAGTTCTTTGCAAAACAGCCATTGCTGTGAGCATTAGAACTTCTTCTTGTACTACTATGCGCGCATATCAAAAGACGTCCTGCTCAAAACAGAAATATTCTTCTGCTGATGGAGAATGGTTCTCATAATAGACTCCTGCTCTCCCTCTTCTTCCGCCTCTTTAATCTGCATATGGGCCTTGAAATCATAACCCCGTTTGGCAAGACGGTCATGTAAAAGCCCGATATGCTCTTCAATCAAATCCAAAATACTCTCATCCTGTACGGTAAAATTGGTGCTGACTTTCTGGTTCTGCATGGTCACATACACATCCAGAGGCCCCAGATGTTCCATATCCAAATGCAGAAGCGCACTTACATTGCCGTCCTTAGCTGCCAGATTCTTCTTATTGGTATAGACATACAGATCCCCATGGGCATTATTACCCAGCATCTTAAGCGGGAGCTGTACATAGGTGTACATATGATTCATCTGATTCATAAAATCCACATTGTTCTGTAAGTTCTGCACGCTTCTGGCAAGGGGAGTCTCCCCCTTCTCTGCGGCTGCAAGAGCCTGGTGCATCCGCATAGTCTGTTCCCTGACTCTCTCGTAAAGCTGTTCCACCTGTTTGGGATCCGCCACTTCTCTTGGCTCTATCAACCACTGTTTGCCAATCTCTGCCTTTAAAAGATTCTGAAACTCCTTACCGCCGAGAAGTCTTTCCATAATCCTGCCCACATCCGGATCATGCATGGCCCTGGGCAGAAATTCCCGAATCAGATTCAGTACTTCTTTGGGCGGAATCTGCCCTTTCTGGATCTGCCCGGCAGTCTCTTCCTCCACCCCCAGATTTCTTAACATATCCGCCAGGCTGTTCCATTGTCTGTCTGTCAGGACAACCGGCCTGCCGCCTTCCCCGCCTGCCGTATCTGTCATATGCAACAGCGTATCGTCAGCCTGTTGCTGCATTGTCTGTACAGCATCCCGGATCTGTCCTGCCGGCTGTTCTGCCGCCTGCTGTGTCCCCGGCTGCGTCGTTTCCTGTTTCGTGGTCTGTTCCTGCGTCAAAGAGACAGTCTCCTGACCCGCCGGCTGTCCTTCCTCCGGCTGGGCAGGCAGGTTCTCCTGTAAGATAACACTGCCCTCTGTCTCATTGCCCGTAAAGATATTCAGCACTGCCTCATAAAAGGTATAGGCCTGCCCTTCCTTACCGGCAGCCATCAACTCCGTAAAGACCTGCGGCAGTTCATCCATAATGGTCTCCACACTGCCCAGTATCTGATGGTTTGCGTTCATATAATGCTCAAACTGCTCTATATTTGCCTCCGTGACTGGCAGACCCAACTTCGTCATCTGTATGATCGATGCAGGATTCTGACCGGGAAAATCCAGAAGCTGTCTGCTCATGCTTAAGATGGATTCCTTATCAATGGGCATCCCTTCCTCCATCATCGTTGCCACCATCTCGATGTTGGCCGCCGTTTCCGGCAATCCCGCCGCCGCCAGCGCCCGCAGTATGGTAGCCGTATTGGCAGTGTTGGTATACAGAGGCGCCAACGACAAAAGCGACCCATTGTTCGCCTTAATCTCAAAACTCATCATCTGCCCCAATGCCAGACTCACGCTCTGGTCAATTCTGGCATTGATGTTGAAGTCCTGGGCCAGTTCAATCTGCACCGAATTTCCATTTCTGTTCACCACTGTGCCCTGCAATGTCTGCCCCGGCTTCATGTTGCGTATCTCATTCTGCAAACGGTAGAGACGTTCCCCCTTGCTCATGGATTCCGGCGCCCTGGCCGTATCGTTTGTCCGGATTGTTCGATTGTCTTTCTTGAAAATATTTCCCAGATTCAAATTCATACCTCACAAAAATGTGTAATAAATGTTTTACGATGAATGGGACAGGGACCGTATTTCTTAAGCGCATCGATATGCGCCTGCGCACCATATCCCTTATTTGCAGCAAATCCATAGACCGGATACACCTGATCATACTCTGTCATAAGACGGTCCCTTGTGACCTTGGCCACAATACTGGCTGCCCCGATAGAAATGCTTTTGGCATCTCCCTTGATGATAGGCACCTGCCTGATGGAAACCTGAGGAATCGTCACCGCATCGTTTAAAAGAAGATCCGGCACCACGCCAAGCTGTCCGATGGCCTCTCTCATGGCCTCATAGGTAGCCTGCAAAATATTGATCTCATCAATCCGCTTTGGAGTACTGTATCCAAGCCCCACCGCCACGGCTTTCTCCATGATGATCTCATAGAGTTCCTCTCTCTTTTTTTCGGACAGTTTCTTGGAATCATTGATATATAAAATGTCACAATCTTTTGGCAGAATCACCGCGCCGGCCACCACCGGACCTGCCAGCGGACCTCTCCCCACTTCATCAATACCGCAGATATGGGCATAAGCGCTGTATTCCCGCTCATATTCCTGCAATGCTTCCGTCCGCGCCAGCTCTTTATCATAATCCATCTTCCGGCGCCTGGCTCTCTCTATTTCCTTCTGCACACCCATGCGCGGATCATTTTCGTATTGCAGAAACAAAACAGGCAGCTCTTCCATCGTTGCTGCCTGTAATTTTTGTCTGATTGTCCTGATATCTTCTGCCATCCTGCCACCTCTCTTATTCTCTGGCATAATCTGAGTCTGCTAGCGGTGCTTAATCAATCCAAACTTATCTAACGGCCATATCCGCAGCCATGCCCTGCCTATGATATCTTTTCTTTTGATATTTCCCACATACGGATCTCTGCTGTCAGTGCTGTTATTTCTGTTATCACCCATGACAAAATATTCATCTTCGCCCAGCTCCACCTGCTCATATGCTCTGCCGGGATTCAAAATCACTTCTTTCCCATAAGATTCCTCCAGTATCTCTCCGTCAATCATGATATTGCCTTCTTCATCAATCTGCACAGTCTCCCCTGGCAGACCGATAATACGCTTGATATAGAAAGTATCTTTCTCATACTGGAAAGGAAAAACGATAATATCAAACCGCTCCGGATCATGGAAACGATAACTGATCTTATCCACGATCAGATTATCCTCCGTGCTGAGTTTCGGTTCCATGGAATCTCCCTGTACCTGTGTCCTTTGCCCCACAAAGTGAATCACCAGATAGACGGCACATAATACACCCAGCAAATACAGGCTTGTGCTCAATATCTCTCTCAACACTTTTTTCATGATTCTATCCTCCACCACACTGTCTTTTCATACGCCATGGACATCCATCCGCGTCACACCGGTTCTTCCAATGTAATTTGGCCGATTCTCCCGCTCCTGAAATCATCTATCACCAGAGCGGCCGCCTTCTCATAATCAGGTTCCTGTCCCTTTTTATAACACTTACGGTTTTCACAGACTGCTTCCATCACTTCCTGGGCCGTATAGCTTTGTCCGTCCTCTTCTATCTGATAGCGGTCCAAAAGCGCTCTCCTGTAATGGGACAACAGATAAGTGACCAGGGCCTCCGCAAGTTCTGTCATCTGTAATATCTCATCGTTCATGGAACCGATCATGGCCAGCTTCCGGCCCACTTCCTCGCTCTCAAACTTAGGCCAGAGAATTCCCGGCGTATCCAGAAGTTCCAGTTCCTTATTCAGCCTGATCCACTGTTTCCCTTTGGTCACGCCCGGCTTATTGCCTGTCTTCGTGCAGGCTTTTCCTGCAAAAGAATTGATAAAAGTTGATTTGCCCACATTGGGGATCCCCACTACAATAGCCCTCACAGGCCGGTTCTTAATGCCGCGCTTCCTGTCCCGTTCTATCTTCTCCTTACAGGCCTCCCGCACCATGCCCTGAATCGCTTTCAGCCCCTGTCCCGTCTTCGCATTGACTTCCAGGACATAAAAGCCTTTTTCCTTAAAAAAGCTCATCCAACGCTGGTTCAATCCAGGATCAGCAAGATCTGATTTATTCAAAAGTATCAGACGGGATTTGTGCTTTCCCAGCTCATCAATATCCGGATTCCTGCTGGAAAGCGGCGCTCTTGCATCCACCAGCTCAATGACCAGATCAATCAGACTGATATTTTCCTGCATCATACGCTTTGCTTTGGTCATATGACCCGGATACCACTGATAGTTCATGTACTTTGCTCCTCTCTTGGATATCTACTCAATTAAGCCCATGGATACATCCTCAGTGGCCATGTGGAACCATGCCTTCCCAACAATATTATCCTTCCTGACCGCACCGATATTACCGGAGCGGCTGTCCTCACTGCTGTTCCGGTTGTCTCCAAGCACAAAAAACTCATCCTGCGCAAGAAGCAGCTCATTGCGGGCAATTCCGGGATCAATCATCTCATCAAAGGAATCATCCTCATACAACAAAAGCCCGTCTATGTACACTCTTCCTTCACGGATCTGAATCGTCTCCCCCGGCAGTCCCACCACACGCTTCACATAGAAATGTGAATTCTGGTTGCCGTTTGGCAGAAAAACAATCACATCTCCCCGCTTCGGTGTGGAAAGCCTGTAAATAATCCGGTTCATCAAAATCTCCTGTCCGTTATACAGAACCGGTTCCATGGAATCCCCAATCACGCTGGTACGCATCCCCACGGAAAAGATAATGACAAAGGCCAAAAAGACGGCAACCACACCGCCCACAAACACTTCCAGGATATCTTTGATAATCCTGGGATTCAGTCGTTTCTTCTTCTGATAAAAAGTCAAGCCCTTCCTTCTTGCCATGACCCTTTCCCTTTCAAAAAACAGATACCCCGAATCGCTCCAAGGTATCTGCCCATCATCACGTTTGCTTATTTAACCAGTTCTTTCACTTTAGCCTTCTTACCGACACGGTTTCTCAGGTAATTCAGTTTAGCACGCCTTACTTTACCTCTTCTGACAACCTCAACCTTTTCCACATTCGGAGAGTGCATAGGCCATGTCTTCTCAACGCCGACGCCATTGGATATTTTTCTCACCGTAAATGTGGTTCTGTTGCCGCCGCCCTGAATCTTTAACACGGTTCCCTCAAAAATCTGGATTCTCTCACGATTACCCTCTTTGATCTTACCATACACCTTTACAGTGTCGCCTACGTTAAAGTCACTGACATTTTCTTTTAACTGAGCTGCTTCAATTTCTCTGATGATTTCGTTCATAATTTTCCTCCTAAAAGACTTAGATGTTCTTAATACAATCTGTAACAGAGGACCATCTCTTTTTACAACATTATTAACTTACCATATTGTACTGTCAAATGCAAGCGGTTTTTAGCTTTTCTTTTATCTTTCAGTCCTCTTTTGCTCCCTTTTGGGATCGTTTTTTCTTTTCCACAGGGGGATGCAGTTCCTGATACCGCTCGTACAGATCCGGCCGTCTCTTTTGCGTCCGTATAAGAGACTGTTCCAGACGCCAGGCATCCACTTTCGCGTGATCCCCGGACAAAAGCACGGCAGGCACCCTCTTATCGTGCCATATTTCCGGTCTGGAATACTGCGGATATTCCAAAAGACCATTGCCGAAAGATTCTGTCACCGCCGATTCATCATTGTGAAGCACTCCCGGGACCAGCCGTGCAATGGCATCCACCATCACCATGGCCGCCAGTTCTCCCCCTGTGAGCACATAATCTCCCAGGGATATCTCATCCGTCACAATTTCTTCCAGTACTCTCTCATCCACCCCTTCGTAATGACCGCACAGAAAGATCAGTTCTTCCTCCATGGCCAGCTCTTGGGCCATGGTCTGATGAAATGTCTTTCCCTGGGGCGATACATAGATTACCCGCTTCTTTTTTCCCTGCGGAATCCGTCCCGCAACAGCCTGGTATGCATCATATACGGGCTGAGCCTGCATCAGCATCCCTGCGCCGCCGCCGTAAGTATAGTCATCTACCTTACCGTGTTTATCCTGTGTATAATCTCTGATATCGACTGCTTCTATCGAAATATAACCTTTGTCTGCCGCCCGGCCCAGAATACTTGTATGAAGTCCCGCAAGAACCATGTCGGGAAACAATGTCATAATATGGAAATTTACCATACCTCTCCTTTATCCACTCACGCCTGCGTCATATCACAACAGCCCATCCATAATATGCACTCTCATAATCCGCTGTTCCATATCCACCTTAAGAATACATTCTTTGATGGCCGGAAGCAGAACTTCTGTCCCGTCTGCGCGTACCACCACATAGACATCATTGGCACCGGTTGAGAGCACATCCTTCAATTCTCCAAAGGCCTCCTCTTCATCCGTCACCACCTGAAGTCCTATCATATCAGTCACAAAATATTCATCTTTCTTTAATTTCACTGCCTGCTCTCTCGGTACCAGAAGTCTAGATCTTTTATATTTCTCTACATCGTTGATAGAGTCATATCCCTGAAATTTGAGGATTACAAACTGCTTAAAAAACTTCACGTTCTCTATCTTAAGCGTAAGATGTTCCCGCCCTGTATCCAGAATCACTTCCTTCAGTTTCTTAAAACGGGCCGCATCATCCGTCGTGGGATATACCTTGACTTCTCCCCGGATTCCATGTGTCTGCGTGATGACACCCACCTGTAATTCGTTGTTCATAAATACCCTCAATGCTCCTGATAATCCGCCGCCATAATGCAGCCTGCCATAATTACCCTATGATAAGATCAGCCCCACAGATAATTCCATGGGGCTAAACTGTCAGATGATTTCTACATCCACTCTCCTGTTGTCTTTCGACGATGCCGCCTTAACGACAGAGCGGATTGCCTTGGCAATACGGCCCTGTTTACCGATTACTTTTCCCATATCAGAGGCTGCAACATGAAGTTCAATGGTAAGATTCTTACCATCTTCCTTCTGTGTCACGACTACTTCATCCGGGTTTTCGACGAGAGCTTTTGCGATCACTTCCACTAATTCTTTCATGGTTCACCTCCAAAAGCCAAACTATTTCGTCACTCCTACCGTCTTGAAGATTCTGCTGACAATCTCTGTAGGCTGTGCGCCATTGGCTAACCATTTCTTGGCCTCCTCCTCATTCACCTTATAGGTGCTGGGATCTGTGTTGGGATCATAAGTCCCGATCTCTGCAATACATCTGCCATCTCTGGGGGATCTGGAATCTGCAACTACGATCCTGTAAAAAGGATGCTTCTTCTGACCCATTCTTCTTAATCTGATTTTAACTGCCATTTTTCTGCCTCCATTGTAAAATTAATTGTTTATGATTGAAACCCTAAAACGGGAATTTCATACCACCCATACCGCCGAACATGCCGCGGCCTTTCTTACCGCCCATCATGCCGGGAATCTGTTTCATCATCTTCTGGGACTGTTCAAACTGTTTGATAAATCTGTTCACCAGCGCAATATCCACACCGGCGCCCACCGCAATGCGGTGTTTTCTGCTGGGATTTAATAATTTAGGGTTCTGCCTCTCCGCGGGCGTCATACTAAGAACAATCGCCTCCATACGTGCCAGCTGCTTCTCATCCACTGCCGACTCGATATCCGCCATCTGCTTCCCCATGCCGGGCATCATCCCCAGAATACTGGAAAGACCGCCCATATTGCGCATCTGTTTCATACTTTCCAGATAGTCCTCAAAATCGAACTTGCCCTTCTTCATGCGGGCCGCCATCTGTCTTTCCTTCTCTTCGTCTATATCAAGGTTCTGCTGCGCTTTCTCAATCAGAGTCAGCACATCGCCCATACCCAGAATCCGGTTTGCCATCCGGTCCGGATAGAACTGCTCTAAATCGGAAAGTTTCTCACCCATACCGATATAAAGAATCGGCTTTCCTGTTACTGCCTTAATGGAGAGTGCGGCACCGCCTCTGGAATCGCCATCCATCTTGGATAGAATCACACCGTCTATGCCCACCTTCTCATCAAAATCCTTTGCCACATTGACCGCATCCTGTCCGGTCATGGCATCCACTACCAGAAGGGTCTGATGCACATCCACATTCTCTTTGATCTCCTGTAGTTCCGCCATCATCTCCTCATCAATATGAAGCCGTCCTGCGGTATCTAAGATCACTACATTGTGACCATTCTTCTGTGCATGCTCTATGGCTGCCCTGGCGATATTGACCGGTTTATGATTCTCTCCCATGGAGAAAACCTCCACCTGCTGTTTCTCACCGTTTATCTGTAGCTGTTTAATGGCTGCCGGCCTGTAGACATCACAGGCCACCAACAAAGATTTCTTTCCCTTTAACTTAAGCTTACCGGCAATCTTTGCTGTGGTGGTAGTCTTACCTGCACCCTGCAGACCGCACATCATAATCACGGTAATGGCCTTACCAGGCTGCATGGCAATCTCTGTGGTTTCCGATCCCATCAAGGATACCATCTCTTCGTTGACGATCTTGATGACCATCTGCCCCGGATTCAGACCGTTCAGCACATCTGCGCCGACAGCACGTTCCTCCACAGACTTCACGAATTGTTTGACCACTTTGAAGTTAACATCAGCCTCTAAAAGTGCCATCTTGACTTCTTTCAGGGCAGTCTTTACGTCCGCCTCTGTCAGCCGGCCTTTACTCCTCAAATTCTTAAACACATTTTGCAGTTTATCGGTCAGACTTTCAAATGCCATATGGCCCACGCCTTTCTTCCGGTTTACAGCTCCTGCATAATCTTTTCGGACAATTCCCTGATCCGGGCGCCATAAGAACTCCAGTCTTTAGAATCGCCTTCTTCATATTGCGCTGAGAGTTCACTAATCTGTGATATCTTATCCTTGATACTCATAAACCGGGCAACTAACCCCAGCTTTTCCTCATATCCCTGCAGAGTCCTGTCACAACGCCTCACAATATCATGTACCGCCTGTCTGCTGACGCCTTCCGCCTCAGCAATCTCTCCCAGTGAAAGATTGTCGTACACGACACTCTCATAAATCTCCTGCTGGTGTTTTGTCAGCAGTTCTCCATAGAAATCATATAATAATCCCTGTTCTACGATCTTCTCCATGAGTAAGCCTCTGTCAGCCGTTTGCTTTTCCTATGATTGCCGACTTATGCATTTTACTATAGGGTTGTTGTTGTGTCAAGTATTTTTTCTTGACACAACATGAATCTGATGTAATATCTGCGGATTTTCAATTCTAACCATAAAAGCTGTCCTCCCGCCGGGAAGACAGCTTTTATCATCCACATTCTAACCACCATGTCTTTTGTTACGCAATAATCTCCAGATATCCTACCACTTTGGTCATATCAAACTCTTTCAGCACACCCAGATTGGGATCGTAATATTTTCCCTCATATCCCACCAGATAATGACTGTATCGTCCCATGCGCTCCATAATGATACAACATCCGGGAAGTTCTACGATTTTGCCAAGCGTATAGACAATCTTGTCCGCATGACGAATCCCCAGATACTCCAGCGTTGCTATCATTTTGCTCATATTGGCCTGCCACTCTCTGCACTTCATGATGTCACAGGCCTCATCCAGAGTAGTCCCTGCTATCATCGCAATACAGGACTGTCCGCAGAGACCGTCCCAGGGCTGTGTTACCAGATCCACGCCGTCAATCCTGCGAATCGGATTTTCCACACTGTAAGGGCTGTCGCCTCCTACACTCACCACATTTCCGACAATCTCAATGGAAATCAGATATTTCTTGCCAAGTTCCACCTTGGAGAGGGTATCCTGGCTGACCGGAATATCATAGTATCCCTGCCCCCTCGGCACAAGATCGCAGATAAAGCATACGTCATCAAAACAGACTCTTACCGGCGCATCTCCCACCTTCTCACACACTTCCCACACATTAAAGGGTACGGCTATGGTGTTCTCATTCTCCCGAAATTCCACCGTACCTTCAAACTCGTATTTCATGTCTGTAACCCCGCCTTTCGCATATTATATAAATCGTTAATCCAGTATATCATGAATCCCTGCACCCGGACAACCTAATCTTCACAGATACCGCACCCGGACATCCCCTTCTCCCATCCTCAGCATATTTTAGAAGGTGCTGTCCCCACTATTTCCTTGAAACGTCTGGCAAAAGTAGAATAATCCCTGAATCCACATTCATAACAGGCCCTTGACGCAGGCATACCGGAAAGAATCATTTGCCTAGCCGCCTGGATGCGCTTTTCATTCAGATACTGATGAATGGAATAACCGGTAGCCTGCTTAAACTGCCGCATCAGGTAATACTTGCTGATATAAAACTTCTCCGCCAGCAGATCTACCGGAATCTCCTCTTTCAGATGCTCCTGTATATAGGCGATCACATCCACCACCTTCTCATGATACACCGCAGTCTCAATAAAGGCTTTGGGCTGACACAGCACATTTTGGTTAAAAAGAACCAGGAACTCCAGAAAAGCTGCTCTCAAAAGAAGATCCTGATAACTGGTATCTTTCTTTTTTTCAATCTGTCGTATCTTAAGCAGACACCCCACCAGAGCCTCATAGCTTTCCGGTGTAAAATGAAGCACCCGGTTCTGATTTTTCTGGGCCTCCTCAAAGCATCTCTTCAGGCTGTCCCCCGATGTGCTCTTCTGACTTAAGAATTCTTCCGACAGATATATGATATATCTTTCATAAGGAACGGACTTATCTATCTGGGCCCTGTGAATCACATTGGCTCCTACCAGCACAAAATCATGAGGTTTGAGGCAGTATGTTTTTCCTTCTATCTGGTAATCTACTTTTCCCTCCACAAAATAGATGATTTTATAAAACTCATGATAATGGAAGGCAAATTCCAGCTCCCTGCGGTCTCTGATATGAAAAACCCTGAACGGTTCTGTCAGATATCCTGCCTTCTCATATTGTTCCAGTCCCTTTTCATTCATTGGCCAGTTCCTCAAAACTGATATTCAAATCCACTTCCCCATCGATTCCGGATACCTTTCCTGTATTGGTATACTGCCATATCTTGAATTCATAGGGGAAATACATCTGCTCATCATAATAGGCAAACCATTTATCATAATCCTCCAGTTGTTCCATATCCAGCATCAGCATAAAGGTCTTTAAATTGCCGTAAATCATCGGCGTATAGCCGGCTTCCTTAATCTTTTCACAGAACGTGATACAATATTTGGTCCGCTCTTCCTTTGTCAGTTCATTCGTCCTTGCCTTTCTGTTGGATACGGACTCTATGTCAATAACCACAGGATAACTGACATCATACCCCTCTATGGAATCTATCACAAACGCGGCTTCCTCTTCTGCTTCCGCCTCGCTGGTAGCCTGGGTGAAAAAGTAAACGCCCACATCAATATCATTATCCAGGGCCCCTTCCATATTCTCCTGGAAAGTGTCATCCACCAGAATTTCTCCCTCTGTATAGCCACGGATCCCCAGACGGATAAAGGCATACTCCACCTCATCGTCCGCAACCTTCTTCCAGTTGATGGACTCCTGGTATTTGGATACATCTATCCCCTTGTGGGACACCCGCTCCCCGTTTTCATAATAATGCATGATCTGATCCCCATCCATCTGGAATCCCAGCGGATCATATGTATGTTTCCTGAGATTTTCCTGTATTGGGAAAAAGTAATATCGTCCGGCATCTGCTACTACGATTTCCTCCGGGAAGAAAAATCGCAGCATTTCTGTGGCCCCGTCTCCTGCCTCCATCATTTCCTTGAGTTTGCTTAAAAACGCGACACTTACTTCCTCACTGGTCTCATCCTTTGTCTGGTCCACCGCCTCCTGGATCATCTGATCCACCTCGGCCTGTGTATAGGACATTTCCACTTCCTGTCTGACTGTTTCCAGTTCGCTCATAACCTCCACATTCTGAAGCTGGGCCGCACGATTCTGAAACACCATCACAAGACAGATGGTAATGGATGCCAGTGTAACAATACACAGGATAATCGATCCTGCCAGAATACCATTCTCACTTCTCTTGTGTTTTTTTCTTCGTCTCTTGCCCTGTAGATTATTTTCCCGCATAGACTCTCCTTTTTAGATTCGTTCACTAAAGTAGCTTTTGTACCCCTCTCCGAACACTTCCGTAGCACTGGTGATGATCATGAAGGAATTGGCATCTTCCTCTTTGACTATCTCCTCCGCCTGCGGAGAGACCGCCTTTTTGACCACACACATGATTACTTTCTTGTTATCTCCACTATATGCGCCCTGCCCGTTTATATATGTCACACCAATATCCAGATCCTCCAGAAGTCTCCTGGCAATCTGCTCAGACTTGCTGCTGATAATATAAATCAGTTTGGCCTCATCCCTGCCGTAAAGGACCAGATCCATCACCAAAGAAGTGCAGGTGGCCGAGATGGCCGCATATAAAGCGGCATTGATATCCCTGAAAACAATACCGGACAAAGTAACCACCATGGCATCCATAATAAAGAAGATCTTCCCCGTCTTCAGATGAGGAAACCGCAGTCTCAGCGCCTTGATAATAATATCCACACCGCCGGTCGTGGCCCCCACCCGGAAGATAAGTCCTACTGAAACCGCAATCAGTACGCCGCCGGAAAGCGCCGCCAGCAGAATATCATCTGTAGCTGCTCCAAAAGGTGCCAGAAAATTCGTAAACATCGAAATCAATGCTGTCGCATAGATGGAAGATACGGTCAGTCCCAGGCCAAATTTCCATATGCCAAAAATAAGAATCGGTATATTGATCACCATAATCAGGGTACCAGTACTCACGGGCAAAATCCTGCTCAAAATAATGGAAATACCGGTCACGCCGCCTGGCGCCATGTCATTCGGATCCGTAAAGAGACTGACTCCCGCCGCATACACAAAGGCTGCCACTGATATAATAATATATTTCTTTAGCCATTCTGTCTTGCTTTTTTTTGATTTTTTTTCAAATTTCCTGTAATTTCCTTGCTCCATGCATCATGCCGCCTCTCTTTTTCCTATAGCATCTCCACAGGAACGTATTCTTATTTATTATATTAAAATCCGCATATGAATATACGGATTTTAATGTTTCTTTATGAAAATTATGAACAGTGGACTTATCAGACCACAGCATGTACCTGCCTAAATACTTGCCCGGACAAGTTTGGGCTGGTAGCCATGCTCGTGAAGCGCATCTATAATCTGGTTCTTATGCTGTGTCCCGTAAGCTTCCAGGGTAATCCGAAGCTCCACTGCCGCATTGCGGTTAATGGACACGAACTGGTTGTGTTCCAGCTTGATAACATTGCCGCTTTCTTTCGCTATCACATCGGATACTCTGCTTAATTCTCCCGGTTTATCAGGCAGAAGCACAGATACCGTAAAGATTCTGTCCCGCAGTACCAATCCCTGTTGTACCACGGATGACATGGTGATCACATCCATGTTGCCGCCGCTTAAGATAGAAACGATCTTCTTATTCTTCACATCCAGATGCTTTAACGCCGCCACTGTGAGAAGACCTGAGTTTTCCACCACCATCTTATGGTTCTCCACCATATCTAAGAACGCAACCACCAGTTCCTCGTCTTCTACTGTGATGATACCATCCAGATTCTTACTCACATAAGGAAAAATATTTTCTCCCGGCGTCTTAACCGCCGTACCATCTGCTATGGTATTCACCTTGTCTAATGTCAACACCTTGCCGGCCTTAATGGATTCCTCCATACAATTGGCCCCCGCCGGCTCCACGCCGATCACCTTGATCTTCGGATTTAACAGCTTCGCCAGCGTGGATACGCCGGTAGCAAGTCCGCCGCCGCCAATGGGTACCAGAATATAATCTACCAGGGGCAGTTCCTTGATAATTTCCATGGCAATGGTTCCCTGTCCTGTGGCAACATCCAAGTCATCAAAAGGATGCACAAAGGTATAGCCATGCTCATTGGCCAGTTCATAGGCATACGCACAGGCTTCGTCATACACATCCCCGTACAGGACAACCTCCGCCCCATAACTCTTGGTACGGTTCACCTTAATCAGGGGTGTGGTTGTGGGCATCACGATTACTGCCTTCACACCATAGCACTTGGCCGCATAGGCAACACCCTGGGCATGGTTACCGGCGGAGGCCGTGATCAAACCCTTCTCCCGTTCTTCTTTCGTGAGGGTGCTTATCTTATAATACGCACCCCGCAACTTATAAGCTCCTGTAAGCTGCATGTTTTCCGGTTTCAGATAAATCTTACTGCCGGTCTGGGCACTGAAATAATCGCTGTAGATTAACTTCGTCTCCGAAGCCACTTCCTTGACAATCTCATATGCTTCCTCAAACTTATCCAATGACAATTCTTTCGTTCCCATACATCCTTCCCTCTTTCTACCTGACAGTCTGGCTGTCATCCATTTGCCGCTATAGCCTAATCTTCTTCTGTCTCTGTTTCCTCAGATGTTCTCATATCAAACAGGGCATCCACAAACTGATCGGCATCGAATTTCTGCAAGTCCTCGATGGTCTCTCCCACACCGATATACTTCACCGGAATCTGTAATTCTGACTGGATTGCCACCGCAATACCGCCCTTGGCCGTACCGTCAAGTTTGGTTAAGATGATTCCTGTAAGATCTGCCGCTTCCTTGAACTCCCTGGCCTGCTGTAAGGCGTTCTGGCCTGTGGTACCATCCAATACCACCAGATTTTCCCTGTGGGCATCCGGAAATTCTTTTGTGATAATGCGGTCAATCTTCTTTAACTCTTCCATCAGATTCTTCTTATTGTGAAGCCGTCCCGCCGTATCGCACAGCAATACATCCGCTTTCCGCGCTTTTGCGGCACTCACCGCATCATAGATCACACTGGCCGGATCGGCACCTTCCCTGCCGCCAATGATATCCACCCCGGCGCGGTTCGCCCACTCGCCAAGCTGTTCTCCTGCCGCAGCACGAAACGTATCTGCCGCAGCAATCAACACTTTCCTGCCCTGGCCCTTCAGCTTGCCCGCAAGCTTACCCACTGTGGTAGTCTTGCCCACACCGTTGACACCGATTACCAGTACCACTGACTGTCTGATTTCAAAATCATAGGCTGTCTCTTCCACCTGCATCTGTTCCTTGATGTTATGGATCAGATATTCCTTACAGGCGGCAGGTTCTTTGATATGATTTTCTTTGACCTGCTCTTTTAACCGCTCTAAGATTGCCTCTGTGGCAGCGACCCCGATATCACCCATGATCAGGATTTCTTCCAGTTCTTCATAGAAGTCATCATCAATCGTGGAGAAACCGCTGAAAACAGAGTCAATTCCATGTACGATATTATTTCTCGTCTTGGTGAGTCCTTCCCGCAGTCTGCTAAAAAAACCTTTCTTTTCTTCCCCCATATCAGTCATCCAATTCCTTATCTATTAAATTTACACTTACCAGGGTAGAAATACCCTTCTCCTGCATGGTAATTCCATACAGTCTGTCGGCCTTTTCCATGGTGCCCCGTCTGTGCGTAATTACAATAAACTGCGTATTCTTCGTCAGCTTATGCAGATACTTGGCAAATCTGGTTACATTACTTTCATCCAGTGCTGCCTCAATCTCGTCCAGAAGACAGAATGGAGAGGGCTTTAAGTTCTGAATGGCAAACAACAGACAGATTGCCGTCAGCGACTTTTCTCCACCGGACATCTGCATCATATTCACAAGCTTTTTCCCCGGCGGCTGCGCGATTACACGGATGCCTGCCTCCAGTACATCCTCATCCTCCAGCAGTTCCAAAGTTCCCTTGCCGCCGCCGAAAAGTTCCTTGAATACTTTGTCAAACTCCCTGTTGATCTGTGCAAACTTCTCATTAAACTGTTTCCGCATGGAAGTGTCCAGTTCTTCAATAATGCCAAGCAGTGTCTTTTCAGCCTCTATCAAATCATCGTGCTGTGTCTTTAGGAACGTATAGCGTTCCATCAGATTTCTGTAATCTTCGATGGCGTTCACATTCACATCACCCAGTTTGCGGATTTCGTCCTTTAACCCGCTGATACTCCTCTTCATAGCCGGCAGATCATTCATCTCGTCATTCTTTAAAGACTCCGCATCAGATAAGGTAATCTCATATTCATCCCACATATAATTAATCTGGGCCTCAATCGATTCTTCCATCCTCTCCTTCTGGCTGCCCAGACGGTACACTTCTTTATCAAGTGAAGTCATACGCTCGGAAAGTTCTTCCCTGGATGTGAAGAAATTCTTCTGCCTGCCGGAGAGTTCTTCCTTCATCTGGATATCCTCTTTGAGTTTCTGTTCCGCATCACTCTGGGCGGTATGGGAAGCCGCTATGGTCTTCTCGATTTCCAGGATACTTTCTTTCTTGCGCTCCACTTCTTCCTTACCCAGGTGGAGTCCTTCTTTCACCTCGTTTAACTCAGCCGTGTAGCGGGCTCTCTCTCCCTCCACACGCTCTAAATTCTGGCGTTGGAAATCTGCACTCTGGCGCATCTTTTCCACTTCCACATCCCACTCGGAAACCTTGGATGCCTGTGTGGACTCCTCCGCCCGCTTTGTCTCAAGCTGCGCCTGAAAGCCGGCAATCTGCACTTCCACATTTTTCTCCAGACTCTCGGACGCCTCCAGTTCTGCGGCAGCCTCATCCTTGCCTTCCTGAATCTCCTTAATCTGGGTCTCAATATCCTGCTCCTCAGTCTTTAGTTCATCAAATCCTTCCGTTGTCTCGTTCTTTTTCTCCTCCGCCTGCATCACATTCATTCTGGCGGTATTCTGCTCGATAAATTTGCGCTGAATCTGTCCCTTGATGTCTTCCAGTTCCAGACGCATCCTATTGCGGTTTTTCTTAATCTCCTCAATATCATTCAGAATCGTATCTATATCCGCCAGATACTGTTTGACTTTCTTTTCCAGTTCCTCCATCTCCCGGCGTCTTCCCAGAAGATTGGAATTGTTCTTAAACGCGCCGCCGCTGATGGCACCGCCGGGTACCAGGAGTTCTCCCTCCAGTGTCACCATTCTGATTCCGTAATCAAACTTTCTGGCTATTTTCACCGCATTGTCCACATGGTCCACTACCATGATACGGCCAAGCATGGCCTTCGCCACATTCTGGTACTTTTTATCAATCTTCACCAGGGCATCTGCCATGCCTACCACGCCCTTTTCTTTCAGGGCCTCAGGATTCTTAAACTCCTGCGGATGGGTAATACTGGTAAGCGGCAGAAAAGTAGCCCGGCCTGCTTTCGCTTTCTTTAAGAAACCGATCATACGCTTGGCCGTCTCCTCATCCTCTGTCACAATATTCTGGATATTGCCGCCCAGGGCTGTCTCAATGGCTGTCTCATACTTAGCGTCCACTTTAATAATGTCCGCCACCACGCCGATAATGCCTTTCTCGCTGTCTTTCTGCTCCATAACAGCTTTCACGCTGCCGCCATATCCCTCATATCTCTCTGTCAGATTGGATAATGCCTCCAGCTTGGACTTCTGCTGATGGTACAGAATCTGTGTATCCCGCAGTTTCTGATCCTTGCCCGCCAGTTCCTCCCGGACGCCGGAAAGCCGCTCATCCATCAGTTCCTGCTGCTCTGTCAGCTCTTTAATCCTGTTGGTAATGGTCTCAAATTCTTCTTCCAGTTTCTTAATGGTCTCAGTCTGTTCCGCCTCATCGGATTTGGCCCGCAGCAGTCTGGAATTCAGCTCTGCCTTTCTTATCTTGACCTGCTCCAGCATGGTATCAAAACGTCCCAGCTTGGACTTGATGGTGGCACGGTTGTTCAGGGCATCAATAATAGTATTCTTGCCACTTTCGATATTATTATTGAGTTCTTCGATCTCCCGCTGGGTTTTTTCCAGAAGTTCCCTGGCCTGTGCCCTCTCTTCCTCCAACGCAGACAGCTTATCGTCTATGTCCTTCTTATCCGCAAGGATCGTATCACGCTCTTTGTCCCTCTCGGAAAGCTGCTCACTGATGTTGCGGATTCGGCTCTGCAAATGTTCTTCATTACCCTCTGCGGAATGAATCTGCTCTTTTAGGACATTAATCTCACCCTCTAATTTGGAACGCATGACACCGGTATCCGTAAGCGATGCCCTGGCTGCCTCAATCTCCTGATCCAACTGTTCTATCCGTCCCTGTATACGCTCATACTCCTCCTTGATGGATTCATACTTATCGGTGGTCTCCTGCAAATCTCCTGAGGCAATCCGGAGCTTTCCCTCCACCTCCACAAGCTGCTCCCGGACACGTACATTTTCCAGCAAAAACACATTCACATCCAGTGTCTTTAATTCTTCTCTCTTACGAAGATAAACCCTGGCTTTCTCCGCCTGTTTCTCCAATGGCCCTGTCTGTTTTTCAAGCTCTGCCAGAATATCATTCACACGCACCAGATTCTGTTTCTCATCCTCCAGCTTCTTCTGAGCTGCGTATTTCCTGCGCTTAAACTTTACGATTCCCGCCGCTTCATCAAAAAGCTCCCTGCGTTCTTCCGGCTTGCCGCTTAAAATCTTATCAATCTGGCCCTGACCAATAATGGAATAGCCTTCTTTACCGATACCGGTATCATAAAACAACTCATTGACATCCTTCAGCCGGCAGGCCGTACCATTCAGCATATATTCACTCTCACCGGAACGGTATAACCTTCTGGATACCGTGACCTCATCATAGTCAATCGCCAGCTGATGATCCGAATTATCCAGGGTAATTGCCACATAAGCATACCCCAGAGGTTTTCTCATCTCCGTACCGGAAAAGATTACATCCTGCATGGAAGCCCCGCGGAGCTGCTTAATCCGCTGCTCACCCAGCACCCACCTGACGGCATCCGCCACATTACTCTTACCTGAACCATTCGGCCCAACTATACCCGTTATACCGTTGTGAAACTTGAACGTAATCTTATTTGCAAAGGACTTGAACCCATGCACCTCAATACTCTTTAAATACATATGTACCTCACAATATTATAAACCGCTCATCGCTGTTGTCTGCACACATCTTACTTTGCGGGATTTTCCTGCCGCCTGTAAAGAAGTGCCTGATAAGCCGCCTGCTGTTCTGCCGCCTTCTTGGAATGACCGCTTCCGCTTCCCAGTTTCTGATCACCCAGCATGACTTCCACCAGAAAAGTCTTCGCATGTTCCGGTCCTTCCTCTTTCAGAAGTTCATAGTGCAGAGTCTCTTTCCCTTCCTGCTGTATCATTTCCTGTAAAATCGTCTTGGCATCATAAAAAAGCTGCTTGTGTTCCAGATCAGATAAAATAAACCGATGAATAAACCCAGACGCTTCCTCGATGCCGCTGTCTAAATATATTGCACCGATAACTGCCTCCATCACATCGGATACAATTGAATCCCTGCGTCTTCCGCCCGTAGCCTCTTCCCCCTTGCCAAGAAGAATATATTCCTCCAGGGCAATGTCCCTGGCGCAAAAGGCAAGTGCCGGTTCACAGACAATAGACGAACGCCGACGGGTCAGCTGCCCTTCCGCCATATCCTTCTCTTCCCGAAACAAAAAATCACTGCTCACCAGTTCTAACACCGCATCGCCCAGAAATTCCAACCGCTCGTAATCAGCGAACCTGTTAATCCGCTGTTCGTTGGCATAAGAACTATGGGTGAGGGCCTGCCTTAAGAGCCGCCTGTTATGAAACCGATACTGTATTTTTTCCTCAAGTTCTGTAAGCCGCTCTTCTAACATACAATCCTCCGCATGGAAAAACCCCTTCTTTTCAGAAAGGGCTTTCGTTTACTCCCTACTGTTCTTGATCAGTTCAACCGCCTCTCCAACGGTGGTGATACGTTCCACTTTCTCGGCAGGTATCTCAATATGAAAAACCTCCTCGATTCCCATGATAATCTGATAAACGTCCAGGGAATCAGCGCCAAGATCCTCCAAAAAGGTAGTCTCAAGCGTTATCTCATTGGGATCAACGCTCAGGACATTTGCTATCACTTCCTGTAATTTCTCTAATTCCATAGCTATAGCCAACCTTTCGCTTTTCTCTATCGTCTAATTCTTCGGTTCTGTCACAACCTCTTCGGTTGCAATTTTCTCCCGGATTTTATCGCTGATCTTCTGTTCTGTAAAGGTAATACACTGTAAAATCGAATTTTTGATTTCATTGGCCTTGGAACTTCCATGGGTTTTTACTACCAGCCCTTTTAACCCCAACATAGGCGCTCCGCCATACTGCTCCAGGTCAAAAGCCTTCAATGTCGTCTTAAGTGCAGGTTTGACGAGCAGCGCTCCGATTTTGCTCCGCAGGGACGTCATCATTCCCTCCTTCACTTTCTGAATCAGAGTCAGCCCCACACCCTCGTAAGTCTTTAAGATCACATTGCCTACAAAAGCTTCACAGACTACCACATCCGCCGCTCCTGCCGGAATATCCCTTGCCTCCACACTGCCAATAAAATTAATATCTGGACAGTTCTTTAACAACGGGAAGGTCTCTTTCACAAGGGCATTGCCCTTCTCCTCCTCGGCACCAATATTCACAATGCCGACTTTCGGGTTTTTAACGCCCATCACATATTCCATATAAACAGAGCCCATCTTGGCAAACTGCACCAGATGAGAAGCTCTTGCATCCACATTGGCTCCGCAGTCAATCAGTAAAGAACAGCCTGTTGCCGTAGGAATCAGCGGTGCAAGCGGCGGTCTCTCCACGCCCTTGATACGTCCTACAATAACCTGTCCGCCCACCAGGGTCGCCCCTGTACTTCCCGCAGATACATAGGCATCACAGGTCCCGTCCTTGACCAGATTAAGCGCCTTTACCAAAGATGAATCCTTCTTCTTACGGATTGCCATCACCGGCGGTTCAGCCGTCTCTATGATTTCAGACGCATGTACCACTTCAATCTGTTCTGCGGGATATGTATATCCTGCCAGTTCTTTCTCCAGCACATCCTTAAGACCTACCAGATACACCTTGACCTTGCTGCTCTCGTTGACCGCTTCCACGGCACCCTTTACTGTCTCTGCCGGCGCATTGTCACCGCCCATGGCATCCACTGCCACTTTCACCCATTCACTCATATGTTTCCTTCCGTTTCCATAAAGTAAATTTGCTTCGCAAATTAACTTTTCGAGGACTGCTTCGCATCCTCGGATATAATTATGTAATTTCCTGTAGTATGATTTATTCACTAAGGATATCTATATTAATATACTAAATATGCACATAAAAATCAAGGCTCTTCGAGAAACCTCGAAAAGCGTCAGAAAATCAAATTATTGAAACGAATATTTTAATAGTAATATATCTGTTTTTGTGTTATATTGTTAATAATTGGTAGAATGTGAAAAAATATTTTTAAAACGGAGTGCAAAGATGAACACAGAGAAAACATTCTTAACAGCTTTTATAGATGAATCTGAAATCACGCGCTCATACAATTAATTAATTTTATATCTAACACGTTTTACAGAAACATAGAAAAACATGACAGAACCAGTATTCAAAATATTAAATTACTACAAACCAATTTATGTGGCGGACGTTTTTTCGATTTTTCAACACACCACGACACAAAACTACTATTGGATGAATAATATATAGCATACTTGACAACATTATTTATGGTATATTATATTTACTTTACCAAGTAATTTCCCTTATACGGTGCATGAGGATGTAAGGCGGCTGTAATGTCGTCCACCATAGGGTTTTGGTAGAAAGACATTCCAGATATGGGATGTTTTTTCGCTTCCTAAGTAAATATTTTCATATAGTAAAAGAGACGGAACTGATCATTCCGTCTCTTTTTAATCACAATTAATCAACTGCAATGATTTCTTTTTTGTTGTATGTTCCACACTTCTTACATACTCTGTGGGGCACCATCAAAGCGCCGCATTTGCTACATTTCACCAATGTAGGAGCAGTCATCTTCCAGTTTGCTCTTCTCTTATCTCTTCTACCTTTAGAAGATTTGTTCTTAGGACAAATAGACATCGTCACACCTCCTTATCCGCTTCAAAGATATCTTTGATCGCCGCCATCCTGGGATCGGGAACGAATGTATCACACTCACACATCCCCGTATTCAGATCCCTGCCGCATTTGGGGCAGATCCCCTTACAATCCGGCTTACACAGAATCTTCATAGGCCAGCTTGTCACTATCTCACTGTTTAGTAAGTCTTCCACGTGCAGCTGATAACCGTCCATAAAATCCTGTTCTTCTTCCACAGACCTGTCAGCACTCACATCCGGCGCCGTAACTTCCCTGTTAAAGGTAAGCGCAATCTCCTTCTCCACGGGTTGCAGGCATCTGTCACAGTTTAATGCAAATGTAAACACCGCCTCACCCTCAATCCGCGCTCTGCCCTTTCCAGTGTTGGTAAACACAAAATCCACCGGCGTACTCTTAAGCACCCGGTAACTTTCCCCGCCCACAGGAATCTGCGTGATTCCTGCCTCTACCTGCATCGGAAGTACCTTGCCTTCGTTTGTCAACACATCAGTTAAGTTCACGAACATAGTAGACTCCTATCCATACTCAAACAATTATACATAGGCAGTGGTGGTTTGTCAACCGGGAATTTTGCCGGCATGGGGCACCCGTCATAAAGCTTCGTTATCATGTCTTCCTGTCCGCTGATACTCCTGCAACTTTTGATTCAGTCTCTCGGAAGCTTTCTTGTGCAGGATCCATATCACAGCGGATACCAAAATAAACACAAACAGAATTTCCAACATCATAACTGCCAGCATCAGAACATTTTTAATATCAAGCCAGTGAAAGATATGTCCGCCGCCCAATACTACCAGATTAATGTAGAGATAGCGCGTCACTATATTAAGTACTATCCTTTTCCGGTCAGTCTCCCGAAAAGGATGCATGAAATTACACAGACTGCACACAAAACAGAGCAACAGGATCTCCCACAGGATATCAGGATTCAACAGTACACCACGCCAGAAGATATTGATATATACCGCACACACAAAGAGAGTGGCTGTGGTTGTCATGCAATATGTCAGAATAAATCCCCTGATTTTTTTTTGCAGGTTTTGTGTCATTACGAACCTCTTTCCCGCGCCGTTTTTGGCGCATATCTTCTATCTTTTCACCTATCTGAATTTCCGTCTCTTACTCTTTGCCTATCATATACCAAGTCTTTTTTTGAGTCCCGGCACATACTGTCTGGAAATCATCAGTTTCTCCCCGTTCATCATCTGCGCCTCAAACCGGCCGCCAAAGTCCGGGGCGAACTGCCTGACTTTGGCCAGATTGATGATCACAGACTTGGATGCCCGGAAGAAATCCGTATTCTCATACTCTGCCTCAATCTCGTAGAGCTTATATCTGACCTCGAATACATCCCGCTCCAGATAAAGGAATACTTTATTGTCCACAGCCTCAAAATAATAGATATCTCCTGCATCAATCTGCCGGATCTTATCATTATCCGTGACTGTGAATTTCCCACGCCTTGTCTTTAGTTCATGAATCACCTTAAGAAGCGCCTCATCCAAATCCCTGCACTTTATAATGATTTCTTCCTCTTCTCCGGGCGCAATGTCCTGTATTGATATCTTCATAATTTCCTTCCATTCCGTCAAACATCCTGTCTGTCCGCTTTCCCCGAAAGTTCGTATTATTTGACTTATTCAGTCAACCTTTCATTTCCCAGAGGAACGCTTTTTACTGATCAGGGAAGCGGCTATCGTAATCACTATACTTAAAAATATCACAAAAATCACCTGTATGGAAACAGAAAGTATCTTTCCATTCACGGAAACAGTAATTCCCATGCCCCTGCTGTATCCTTCTGTCAGTTCTGCCGGAACCCCCGCAAATGTATCTGCAAGCGCCTCCTGCACACCTACCCTGCGCATCATGGACGCCCCATGCAGTACCGGAAGTGCCTTGAGCACCATTCCCACCTTTTCCGGCAGCATTTCCATGGGCAGATAAAGCGCTCCCAGAAACCCCACCAGCGTTCCAATCACCGAAAGCATGGCGCTCCAGGCGCTCTGACTGTGCACAAAAAGGGAAAGCAGGTAAGCCAGTGATGCATAGAGAAAACTATTCACCAAAATCATAACTGCAAGCATCACACATGTCCGACCTGTCAGGCCAGCACTATCCAGCATAAACAGCACATTCCCGAGTAACAATGTAAACAGACTCATGCCAGCCCCTATAAACCAGGAACTGAAAATATATCCCAGAGTAACCTTTACTCTGCTCACCGGCGCCACATAAAAGGATGCCAGCCGGCCCGTCTCCTCATCCTGAATCAGATTCCCCATCACGGACATGGGCACGGTCACACAGTTGACTAACAAAATACCGGCCAATGTCCACACCTGAACAAGATGGTCTGCATTGACCCGGTCTGTGACACTGTTCCTCTCCCCGCCATATTCTAATAGCAGGTTCACAATCGTATCACTGTTCATTCGGCCAAGAAATAATACCATCAATAAAAGTGTAATCAGCATGGATAACACTGAAAAAAACACTGCCGCCTTATCCCGCATAAAAATCTTTATATTTCTTTTAATCAGTATTCCCATCGTTGCCATAGTCTTCTCCCCTCCCGCAAAATCCTTCCTCCGGTTTCCTGCCTGTCATCTGCAAGAACACATCATCCATAGTCCCCTGCACCATCTCAAATCCTGCCAGCAAAGTCCCATATCTCTCCAGCAAAGGCACAGCCTGCATACTGTTTGTGAGTGTAAGCACAATGTATTCCTCCTTCTTTTGACAGGACAGGTTCTCTTTCCTGAGCACTTCCCACAAATCCGCTTCCCTTCCTGCCGCCGGAATCAGCTTAAGCTTATCCTTTGCATAAAGTTCTTTCAGATAAAAAGGTGTCCCCTGTTCCTTGATGTGACCGCCGTCTAATATAACAACAGTAGATGCCCTGGCGGCCTCTTCCATATAGTGGGTAGTCAAAAATACTGTCATTTTCAGTTCCTGTCTCAGTTTCTCCACACTTTCCCACACATCCTTGCGTGTGGCAGGATCCAGACCCGTGGTGGGTTCATCCAGAAACAGAATCTCCGGCACATGCAAGAGAGCCCCTGCAATCTCACATCGTCTCTTCTGTCCTCCGGATAATCTGGCGTACCGCCTGCCATAGACATCCTGCAATCCCATCATTTCGCAGACATCTGCAAGCTTCTTATGCAGTTTTATCCTGTCCCGCTCATACAGACTGCCCCTGACCAGCAGATTTTCTTTCACACTCAGATCGTCGTCCAGACAGTTATTCTGTCTGACCATACCGATTTTCCTGCGGATTTCCTCATTCTCCTTCCCCAGACGGCATCCGCAGATTTCTACTGTCCCTGCCGTCTGTGGAAACAATGTACACAGTATGTTAATAGTAGTGGACTTCCCCGCTCCATTGACTCCCAGGAATCCGAAAAGCTCCCCTTTTTCGATGCGGAAACTGATATCATCCACCGCTTTAATATGGTTGAAATGTTTGACAAGATGCTCCACTCTGACTGCCGTTTCCATATGCCGCCTCCTCGTATAATAAGCCTATGTCCCAGATATACAGGGTCTTGGCTTTTTCATATAGGCACATGGTAGCGTGCATAAGATTTGTTTACAATAGGAAATGGGGTAAGAAGTAAATATGCGCGGGTAACATGCAGATATGGTTCCCCAAACACCGGATGCCAGGCTTTGCGAGACATCCTTATATTTAACAGAATACAGCCGCCGATTGCATGTCGGCGGCTGTCGTGGTTTCTCTCTATTCCTCCATCAGGAAATCCATAATGATCTGTTTTTCCTTCTTATGAAGAAGATGGATATGTCCCCTTCCCTTTAACATATGTATTTTACAGTTCGGGAGTACTTTTTTAGCCTTGGGCAATACCTTCCTTGCCGGGAAGAGACAGTCATACTCCGATGCCATCACGAGGGTGGGCGCTTTGCATTTATGCAGGCGCTCCGGCTCCACATTAGAAGGCATAATGGGATGAATCTTTACATGATCCAATGTATTTTTAATCACAGCCATCAGATCTTTTGAAAGAAATTTTTCAGACAAGGCCATATACATTGCTGTTTCTTTCACATATTTTTCATCCTTGGTCAGATAGTATTTGGTCAGAGGCACCATCATTCTGGCCGTGTCTGTGGGAAACGCATTGTCAATACCGGCCGGCACCAGAAGAACCGCCCGCTCCACCTTGGAAGGTGCGATACACATCAGCTTAGTCAGTACGCCGCCGCCAAAAGAACCACCCAGACAGCAGATCTTCTCATACCCCAGAGCCGAGATTACTTCTCCTGCCCATCTTCCGTAATGATAACCAAATGGCATCAGGGTATTCTCCGCGCTCTTTCCCGGATGTCCGATGATATCCACTGCATAGATATGGAACTGCTCAAGCAGGAACCTGCACGCCAGCAGATTATAGGCGGTGGTGCTGTTGCCGCCATGGAATATCAGAAGCGGTTTTCCTTCCAGATTACCAATCTCTACCACATGGGTCCGTCCAAAACTGGTCTCCACAAAAATATCTTTATAAGGAATATCCAATTTTGCAATTTGTGCATTATACAGATTGATAACCAGAGATTTACTCAACTGTGATCTATAGATACTCATTCATCTTTCCTCCCACACTATTTTACCAGTGCAAATGTCTCCCGCGCAATCGCCAGTTCTTCATTGGTAGGAATCACCATCACCTTCACTTTGGAATCCGGTGTACTGACCTCCAGTTCCTCCCCGCGCTTATCATTCTTCTCCTTATCCAGGGCAATACCAAGATACCCCAGACGCTCACAGGCAAGGTTTCTGACCAGAGGACTGTTCTCTCCCACACCGGCCGTAAAGCAGATAGCATCCACTCCGTTCATGACAGCCGTATAGGCACCAATATACTTGGCCACACGGTAGGCAAAGGTTCTGATGGTGCGAAGTCCTCTGTCCTCTCCGGCAATATAAGCCTTTTCCAGATCCCTGAAATCCGAGGAAAGATTATCGGACAGACCCAGCACGCCGGATTTCTTGTTGAGTACCGTCATCACCTCATCAATGTTTTTATTTTCTTTATGAGCAATGTATTCTATGATGGCAGGATCAATATCCCCGCTGCGGGTTCCCATAATCAATCCTTCCAAAGGTGTCAGACCCATGGATGTATCTACACATTTACCGTTTTCTACCGCCGAGATACTGGCACCGTTACCCAGATGACAGACGATAATTTTCATATCTTCATACTTTCTGCCCAGAAGTTCCGCCGCCCGTTTGGACACATAGGAATGGCTGGTGCCATGGAACCCATATCTTCTCACCTGGTACTTCTCATAATATTCATAGGGAAGCCCATACAGATATGCTTCCTTTGGCATGGTCTGATGAAAGGCAGTATCAAACACACCCACCATAGGCGTTTGCGGCATCAGTTTCTGACAGGCGGCAATACCGATCAGATTGGCCGGATTATGTAAAGGTGCCAGATCATTGCAGGCTTCGATTGCCGCAAGCACCTCATCTGTAATCACTGTCGATGCCGCAAATTTCTCTCCGCCATGCACGATACGATGGCCCACCGCGCCAATCTCCTGCAAGGACTTCACCACACCGGTCTTTTCGTTGGTAAGCGCTCCCAGAACCAGTTCAATCGCCTTGGTATGGTCAGGCATGGGGGTTACGGTCTCCTCTTTCGCTCCGCCGGCGGGCTGATAGACAAGCTGGCTGCCCTCGATCCCGATGCGTTCACAGAGACCTTTGGCAATCAGCTGTTCTGTCTGTGCATCGATAAGCTGGAACTTTAAAGAGGAGCTGCCACAGTTGATGACTAATATGTTCATGATGTTTTTACCTTCTTTCTTTATATATTATATCTGTGATAAACTGCCACAGCACTTGTGATAAACTGCCACAGCCCTCGTGAACTTCGTTCACTCGGTCGTGTTGCACCACTTCATGGACATCCGAGAAGTCCCGGATCCGTGTAAACACGGTCCGTACCTTCCCGGATGTCCATGCGTGGCAGCTTATCACGCAAGTTGTGCCTGGACTGCAGTGAGGGCTACTACGCCTACGATGTCCTGCCAGGAGCATCCGCGGGAAAGGTCGTTTACGGGTTTGGAGATTCCCTGGAGCATGGGGCCGTAAGCCTCCGCCTTGCCTAATCTTTGTACCAGTTTATAACCGATATTGCCGCAGTCGAGGTTGGGGAAAATCAATACGTTGGCTTTGCCTGCCACTTCACTTCCGGGTGCCTTGGATTTGGCCACCTGGGGCACCAGGGCCGCATCAGACTGTAATTCTCCGTCAATGCACAGATGCGGATACTGCTCATGGGCAATTCTGGTTGCCTCCACCATCTTATCTACCAGGGGATGTTTTGCACTGCCCTTGGTGGAATGTGACAGCATGGCAATGATCGGTTTCGCTCCCACCAGGCTCTTAAAGCTCTTGGCGGAAGTATCTGCGATGGCCGCCAGCTCTTCTGCGGTAGGATCCTGGTTCAGACCGCAGTCTGCAAAGAGAAAAGTCCCGTTTTCCCCCAGTTCACAATCGGGCACATCGAGAATAAAGAAACCTGACACTAATTTCACGCCGGGCGCTGTCTTTAAAATCTGCAAAGCGGGACGGAGCGTATCTGCTGTGGCATGGCAGGCCCCGGCCACCATACCGTCCGCATCATTCGCTTTCACCATCACCACACCAAAGGTCAGATAATCTTTCAACAGGATCTCTCTGGCCTTCTCCGGTGTCATCCCTTTATTTTTTCTGGTCTCAAACAACAGATCCACGTATTCATCCAGCTTCTCCGTTTTCTCCGGATCAATGATCTGCACGCCGTCCAGTTCCACCTCCAGCCAGCCGGCACCATCCATGATCTTCTCTTCATTCCCCACCATAATAATATTGGCAATCCCTTCTTTCAGAATATTGGCTGCCGCAATCAGTGTCCGTTTATCATTGGTCTCCGGAAGCACGATTGTCTTTCTGTCACTTCTGGCCTTCTCTTTCATCAGATCAATATAAGACATAGTTTTATCCTCCTTTTTCTATCCGATAAGCCCCCCAGGCTTTTCTTCACTCCTTTATCATACAAAATTACAGGGCTCGGCACAAGGGATTTTCTTGACTGTTTGCATAAAAAAACAATACAAATTTACCATTTTATGTTAGACTGTTTACAGTCTATCTATCGTGTTAAGGGGAAAGGATACGATCATCATGAAAACTGTAGGTATTATTGCGGAATATAATCCGTTTCACAACGGACACGCCTATCATATCAGGAAGGCAAAAGAGCTCACTGGGGCAGACTATTGTATTGTCGTTATGAGCGGCGATTTTGTACAGCGCGGCGCACCGGCCATGATGGATAAATATCTCCGTACCCGGATTGCCCTCATGAACGGTGCAGATCTGGTACTGGAACTGCCTGCCTACTATGCACTTGGCAGTGCCGAATACTTTGCCGGCGGCGCCGTAACGCTTCTTGACAAACTGGGTGTTGTGGATAATCTGTGTTTTGGAAGTGAATGTGGGGATGTGGAACTGCTCACGACTTTTGCCCGGCTTCTTCTTCACGAAGATGAAGTCTTCAAACAGACACTTGACCAATGCCTGCGCGACGGCCATTCCTACCCACAGGCAAGAAATGCCGCCATTGAAGCTTCTGCGCCTCACCTGACGGCTCATACAAATATATTATCAAATCCTAACAATATTCTTGGCATTGAATACTGCAAAGCGCTCCTGAAACGGGAAAGTGCTGTCCGTCCATGTACCATCCGCCGCACCGGCGCAGCCTATCATGACGAAAGTATGTATGCGGACTTTTGTTCTGCCCGTGCGCTCAGGGAAGCGCTCAAATGCTCCGACACGCCAGGCAGTATCTTAAACCAGATGCCTGCTGCCGCACATCCACTGATGAAGGAACAGTACTTAAAGACTTACCCTGTCTTTGCTGATGATCTGTCTTTGCTGATGCACTACCGTCTTCTCTCGGAACCATCCGGAGAATTTACCTGCTATCCGGATATCGACAGGGAATTATCGGACCGTATCATCAAACTGCTGCCACAATATCAGGATTTCCCCTCTTTCTGCGATCTGTTAAAGTCCAAAAACCGTACATATACCCGCATCTCCCGCAGTCTGCTCCACATTCTGCTGGAAATCTACCGGGAAGACTTAGCCTGCTATCTGGCAAAGGACCAGATCTTCTATGCACGTATGCTGGGCTTTCGGGAAAGTGCCGGACCGCTTCTGTCCGCCATCAAGCAAAAGACTGCCGTTCCCCTGCTCTCCAAACTGGCTGACGCCGGGAACCTTCTGACGCCTACAGGCATGCATATGCTGGAAAAAGATATCTACGCAAGCCATGTATACCAGAGTATTGTCCGTTATAAGTTTGCCGATCAGAATACAATATCTGAGATCAACGAATATAAAGAGGCTATCATCAAAGTATAGAATCCCGTCTATGCGGGATTCAACACTTCTGTGATTCTGTTTACAATCCTGTTCTTTACCATCTCGGCAATCTCCACTGTATTCATGCCTCTGTACTCATCATAGGAGATTGCCTGTAAGAAATGCACCTGGGTCTCCACTTTTCGCAAGGTCCACTCCTCAAACACTTTATAGGAATCAATCAATGCCACCGGCACGATCGGCACCCTCGCCTTCATGGCGCTCTTAAAGCATCCTGGCTTAAACTCTCCCACAGTATTGTGATTGTGAAAGTACCCTCCCTCCGGGAAAATAATAAATTTACGTCCCTTCTTTGTCTCTTCCGCAAGTTCTTTGATGATCCTGACAGACTGTTTCACATCATTCTTAACCAGCCGCTTGCCATGTACCAGGTCAATAAACTGTTTGACCAGAATTCCATGAGATTTTGCATCATCTATAACCACAGAACAGGGTTTTGCATGAGAAATCATAATTCCCAGGGCATCATATTTCCCCTGATGGTTGGGACAGATAATATACCCACCTTCCGCAGGCAGATTCTCCGTACCGTATTTCTTCGTGGTGATGTGTCCTGCCCGCATCATACGCCTGATGGCAAGCTGGGCATAATCATAGCACTCTTCTTCTCCGTAACGGTTTGCATGTTTTGCCATATATGCCATTCTGGGTATCATATAGATCCTTGGCAGATTCCATACAATAACCTTCACAAAACGTATCATATTTACCTTGCTCCCTTCTCCCTCTATAACAGTGGTGAAAACAATTTTAATATGGGGCCGACAATATTGATCTTCACAAACTTATCCCTGCACCATTCCAAAGTGATCTTCTCCGAAACCGCAAAAGTCTCCTCCATATCCTTCTTCAACGTTCTGATGGCATCCGCCTGATATAAAAATACACCACATTCAAAATGATGGTAAAAACTTCTGTAATCAAAATTAATGGTACCCACTGTTGCCAGTTCATCATCACACAGTACACATTTGGAATGAATAAATCCCGGTGTATACTGATAAATACCCACACCGGCCTCAATCAGATTCTGATAATTGGACTGGGTCAGCCAGTAAACAAATTTCTTGTCCGGCACACCCGGCGTCACAATCCGCACATCCACACCGCGTTTGGAAGCCAGCTTAAGGGCTGTGATCATCTCATTGTCCGTAACCAGATAGGGTGTATAAATATATACATATTTTCTGGCATTGCCAATCATGTTCAAATAAACGTTCTCTCCCACGATCTCCTCGTCAAAGGGCGTGTCCATATATGGCTGCACATACCCTTTCGCCATAAGAGGTTCCTTAAAATGATACCGGTATCTTCCATAGTCTTCCTCTGTGTAACGGGACATATTCCACATCTGCAAAAACATCACCGTGAAATTCCAGACAGCCTCTCCCTCAATCCTGATGCCTGAATCCTTCCAGTGTTCCCCATAAGGATGTCTGTAATTAATATACTCATCCGACATATTGATACCGCCGGTATAGCCCACTTTACCGTCAATCACCACAATCTTTCTGTGATCCCTGTTATTCAGCACCAGAGACATAAAGGGTACCAGTCTGTTAAACGCCACACACTTAATTCCCTTTTTCTCAATGGTCTCATGATATTTCTTGGGTAACAGGAAAACACTCCCCACATCATCATAAATCAGCCGTACTTCAACGCCTTCTTTGGCTTTGCGCTGAAGGATTTCCAGAACGGCGTTCCACATCGTACCTTCTGCCAGAATAAAATATTCCAGAAAGATAAAATGCTGCGCCTTTTCCAGATCTGCAAGCAGCGTCTCCCAATAAGGAAGTCCCTCCGGGAAATAGGTAGAAGCCGTATGATTCCAGACAGGCGTCCCCGCGTAAGACAACAGATACCCGCTCTGGTTCGCCACCGCCTGATCCGTCTGTGCCAGCTCCTTTTGTACTTCTTCGTCCTGCACCAGATTCTTCTGTACCAGCGCGTTTGTCCGCTCCATACTGTCCCTGAGCTTTCTTGGCACGATAACATGACCAAAGAACAGATACATCACTCCGCCAAAGAGCGGGAATGTCAGAATCGGCACCACCCATGCCAGCTTAACCGCAGGATTGTTGGGACGCCAGATAATATAGACCACTGCACAGAAACTAAGCAGGCGCAGCACAAAGGCGATGCCCACATAATAGTTTCCCCATCGCAGGATTTCCAGCAGGAAAAATCCTACCTGCAACAGTACTATAATAGCTGTAATCACTACCCGGTTTAATGCTCGTTGTAAAAATTTTCTCATTTCAAAAATCCGTTTACTATCTGCTCCTCCGCCTCTTTCTCTGTGAGTCCGAGGGTCATGAGCTTAATCAGTTGTTCTCCCGCAATCTTACCGATTGCCGCCTCGTGAATCAGGTTTGCATCTATATCATTGGCCGTCAGTTCCGGAATGGCACTAACACTGGCATCATCCATGATGATGGCATCACACTCACTGTGTCCCTGACAGTTGCTGTTACCAATAATACGGCTTTTAAAGAGCTGTCTGGAATGTTCTTTGGCCACCGATCTGGACACCAGATTGACACTGGATTCCGGCCCTTTCATATCCACTACAAAATCCGTTTCTGCATACTGCTTTCCATGGGTCATGATTTTCTCATGAATCACCAGGGAAGCGCCTTCTTCCACGGTCGCCGTAGTCACTCGTTTCGTAGAGTCAATGCCTTTGATCTGTACCGTCTCCATTTCCAGAGAAGCGCCTTTGGCAAGATGAATCTCGGTGGTGGGGTTCATGATCCGCTCCCCGTTGCCGTCGCCGGTACCATAATGCTTTTCCACATACCGGACTTTGGCATTTTTGTCCACAAAGAACCGGTGAATCCCGGAATGTTCCGACGCCTCTGACCCGCCATTGTGGATTCCGCACCCTGCTATGATCGTAATATCACAGTCCTCTCCCACGAAGAAGTCATTGTAGACACTTTCCTTTAGGCCGCTCTGACTTAAGACCACCGGAATATGCACACTCTCCGACCGAGTACCCGGTTTGATCCTGATATCAATGCCGGACTTATCTTCCTTACTTATGATATCTATGTTGGCCGTGGTATTCCGCGCTGCCATCTGTCCATTGGCACGGATATTATAGGCCCCGGCAGGAACCTCATGCAGACCTGCCACCTGTTCCAACAAGTTTTGTTGTATTGCATCCATGATATATCACCTTCATTTCTACAGTTTGTCAGTCAATGTCTTACAGGGCTTCCCGACCCCCAACAACTCCGGCATCAGTTCTTCCCTGGTTCCCACCTTCTTCACACGGCCGTCCGCTAAAAGTACGATCTGGTCCGCTATGTTCAATATTCTCTCCTGATGGGATATGATCAAAATGGTTCCTTTCGTCTCTTCATACATCTTCTCAAAGACCCGGATCAGATTCTGAAAACTCCACAGGTCAATCCCCGCTTCGGGCTCATCAAAGATAGACAGTTTGGTCTTTCGTGCCATAATCATGGCAATCTCAATACGTTTCAGTTCCCCTCCGGAAAGGCTGGCATTGATCTCCCGGTTTACA
The DNA here is from genome assembly GCA_003612405.1 of bacterium 0.1xD8-71. GTDB lineage: Bacteria > Bacillota > Clostridia > Lachnospirales > Lachnospiraceae > UBA3282. Next base: position 28,080 of record RAYR01000012.1, on the reverse strand, counting down.
TAATCTCTTGCACATAAACCGACCTCTGATAACATGGCGCAGATTTCCGCCATCGCCGTGTCTTTTCCTGCGGCAATGGAAAGCATATCTTTCACAGTGATTCCCTTAAACCGCACTGGCTGTTGAAAGGCAAATCCAACTCCCAGATTAGCCCGTTCCGTAATGGATTTATCGGTGATATCCACCCCGTCCAACAGGATCTGTCCCTCTGTCGGTGTCAATATACCGGCCACAATTTTGGCCAGGGTGGACTTCCCGCTGCCATTGGGCCCTGTGACCGCCACAAACCGGTCTTTGATCACCAGATTGATATCTCTTAAAATTTCTACTTCTTTCCCTGTATCTTCTGTCTGGAAAGATATATGTTTCAATTCAAGCATATTTCCTCTCATTCTGCCGCATCTGCGGCCAGGATATCTCTTTACCGATTATCCCTTAATAGTTCATATTAGCACAAAACCCCTCATGAGGCAAACTTATGATAAACTTTCTCATCATTCTGTCTATTCTGTCAAAAGCTCTGCCCTGCTTCCTGCCGCCGGACTCTTGGTCACCAGAATTTTCCTGCCAATCCGCTCTTTCAATTCTCCCACATGAGAAATAATACCCACCAGCCTGTTTCCCTCCGCCAGAGATAAAAGCGCCTGTATGGCCTGTTCCAGGGCACTCTCATCCAGGGAACCGAAGCCTTCATCCACAAACATGGTATCCAGAGAAATTCCTCCTGCTGTGGACTGCACTTCATCCGCAAGTCCCAGGGCAAGAGACAGGGACGCAAGAAATGCTTCTCCACCGGAAAGTGTCCTCACACTGCGCACGGTTCCGTTATAATGATCCGTCACATCCAGATCCAGCCCGCTCTGGCTTCTCTGGTTCTGTGCCTGACTGGCACGCTTCAATTCATACTGTCCACAGGACATGATCATGAATCTGGTATTGGCTCGTTGCAGGATACGGTCAAAATAACGGGTCTGCACATAAGTTTCCAGCATAATCTTATCTTTTCCCGCAAGGTTACCATTCATGGTGCCGGACAGTTCCTTCACCATGGCCCATCGATGTTCCGTCTCCCGCAGGGCATGGCTGCGTTTCTCTATGGAAGTCTTGACATTTTTATCCGTCTCATACCGATGGGCTGTCTGCTCTTTCGCCTGCTGCCGTTCCTGTCTTTGCCGCACAAGTTCCTGCTGTCTTTCCATCACCTCTTCCAGTCTGTTCTCTTCTTCCTGGCCCGTAAGCTGTGACAGGAGTGTTTCCTGCTTTTGCAGGGCGTTCTGGTACTGTTTCTCCTGCTCCCTGTAAGCATTGTGCGCCGCCTGAAGATTCTGATCGTAAACCTCCAGCGTGTTCTTCTGTAAAGCAATCTGCTCCATTGCCTGCTGTTTCCCTTCATAAGTCAGCGTATCTGTCTTTTCCTGAATTTTATCAGACAATGTCTGCTGTATCACCACAAGTTCGGCAATATGTTTCTCCGTTTCCCTACTCTTTTCTTCCGCCGCCTGCATCCGTTTCTCCAGACGGGGCACTTCTTTACACAGATTTTCCAGCTTCTCCTTTCTCTCCTGCAACACCGATACCGTCCCGCGTTGTTTGTCATTTTCCATCTTCTGGTTCAAAAGACACTCTTCCAGCTTCTCCCCGGCCCTTTCCAGGAAAGACCGGGCTTTTTCTATCGCCGGTGACTGTAGCTGCGGATTGGAAAACACAATCTGTTCCGTTTCCAGACCTTTGTGAATCATCGTCAGCATATTCTCTGCTGCCGCCCGTGCCCGCCCGGCCTTTTCACTCTCCTGCTGTCTTCTCTCATTCAAGGCATCCCAGGCTTTCTTCGCCTGCTCCACCTGTACCCTGTCCGGAGATTCCTGCGTCATCTGCGCGGGGCTTGGATGCTTTGTAGCTCCACAGACAGGACAGGGCTGCCCATCTGACAAGGTCTGTGCCAGCACCCCTGCCTGTTCATCCAGATAACGTTTCTGCAACTGTTCATAACGCTCTTTACAGATTTCATATTCTCTGACGGCTTCCTGATATCCCCGCTGTGCTTTCTCCAACTGCTCATACAGCCCAAAAGCCTCCTGCACCTGGGCCGCCAGGTCTCTCAATCCCTTCTCCCGCAATATCATTTTTTCCAGTTTCTGTTCTTCCAGCACTGCTTCGGCGGCCGTATCCGGCAATGCTTCTATCTGTTCCTTCTCAGCAGTCAGCTTTTCCTGCATCTGGATTCTCTGTCTGGTTTGCTGTGTCAGATCATTTTCTTTTTCCTGTAATGCCTGACTTCCCTTTGCCTGCTCTCTGCGCAGATTTTCCAGTTCCTCGTAAACAGACAGACCTTCTTCCTCCCGCTGCATATTTCTGCGCAGTTCCTCCATCTGCTGCCTCTGCCCTTCCAGCCCGCCCAGGGTTTCCTGTAAGGACACAAGCAAAGGCTCCCCACACCGGATCTCTTCCTGGGCGTTCTCCAGTTCTTTTCTCAGCTTCTTCTGCGTCTCTGCTCTTCCTATGACCTGGTTATCCGCCTCTATAGCCCGGTCAAAGTCCGAAATTTCCCTGTCCAGTGTGTCCAGCTTTATCTTCTGTTGCCGAATTGTCTGTGCAAGTACCTGTAACAGGTCTTCTGTCATCCGGATCTCTTCCTCACCCGGCTCCTGATCCGGCTCCCACAGAATCCCGTCCCTGTACTGCCCGATGCTCCTGTTGTCCTCCTCACACTGCGCCTGTAACTGCGCGGCCTCTTTCTTTAAGATATCCTGTAACGTGCCATAAGCCCTGGTATGAAAGAGCTCCCGGAAAATCTGGCTTCTCTCCTCCGTCTTTGCAAAGAGCAGACGCAGAAAGTCTCCCTGGGCAATCATAGCTATCTGTGTAAACTGCTTTCTGTCAACCCCCAGAAGCTCCGTCACCGCAGCCGTCACCTCTCTGGTTCTGGTCACGATATGCCCGTCCGGATAGGTAAGTTCTGCCTCCGGCCGGCTCATCGTCATTCCTTCACCCCTCCTGGAAGGCCGCAGGTATTCCGGTTTCCGTTCAACCAGATAGACTTCCCCTCGTAACAGGAAGCGCAGACGGACATAAGTAACATCCTCATCCCTGGCATATTTGGAGCGGAACATGGCTGCCTCCCTGACGCTGCCGCTGGCCTCTCCATAGAGGGCAAACACAATGGCATCAAACAGATAGGTCTTACCTGCCCCGGTATCCCCCGTAATCAGATAAATCCCCTGTCCGCCAAGCTTATCAAAAGGAATCTCTGTCACCCCTGCATAAGGTCCAAATGCCGACAACGTCAACGAAAGCGGTCTCATACTCTCTCCTCCCATACCTGCCTGATCAGATTCTCCATATAGGCACTTTGTTCTGCACTCATGGGCTTATTGTTCTGCATCCTGAACAGTTCGTCCACCAATTCCGCCGGCCCTTTCTCCTCCGCCTGCACTGCTGCCTGTTCTGTCAGATGATTCCTGGTTCTCGTATTATCATACTCCAGACGCATCAGATTAGGATAAATTGCCCGCAGTTTACCAACCGCGTCAAAGATATCCTCCTCATCCGTCAGAATAATCCGCATATAATCCTCTGTATCTGTATTTTCATAACTGGTCCGTCTCGTAATCTCTTCATAACTGCCCCGGATCTGCCGCATCTCATGAAGGGGGATAAGCGGATACAATTCCATATGAACCTCACCCTTCTGCCGCAGTTCTACCAGGGTGACACTCTTATGATGAGAAATCTCCGAAAAAGAATATTTCAACGGTGTGCCCGCATAACGGAAAGTCTCACGGCCTGCCTGCTGGGGGCCATGCAGATGTCCCAGCGCCACATAATCAAACCCTTCAAAACAGGAAACGGCAATCTGTTCCATACCTCCCACCGACCGTTCTTCCGAATCACAGACAGATGCACCTGCCACGAACTGATGCGCTACCAGAATGTTCCTGTGGGTCTTCTCCAGAGGCGTCTTTTGCAGCACGAAAGAGACCGCATCCTGGAAGGTCTCTATCCCTTGCGCCTCCTCCTTCCACACAGCCCGCACCTGGGCCGGCTTTATGAAAGGAAGAAGATAAATATCCACCGGGCCAAAGTCATCTTGCACACATACTTTTTTCACTTCCCCAAGATACTCTCCCGCCACATAAATATAACTTTTTTCTATCAACTGAGCAGCGAAGGAAAGCCGCCTGGCCGAATCATGGTTGCCGCTGATCAGGTATACCGGCATATGATACCCCGCCAGTTTTGTCAGGAAATCATCCAGCAGGGAAACTGCCTCCACAGAAGGCACCGGTTTGTCAAAGACATCCCCTGCCACCAGAACACCATCCACCCTTTTTGTACAGGCAATCGTCAGGATCTGTTCCAGAATATATTCCTGATCCTGTAACATAGAAAACTCATTCACCCTTTTTCCCAGATGCAGATCTGCCAGATGCAGCAGTCTCATAGAATATTACCCCTTTCAGAGAAAAACTGCCGATGCAGAGGATATGCCCCGCACTGGCAGTCTCATGTTTTAAGTTCCTATTCATCACTGTAATGCACTGCACTTACGCCAGATAAGGAACAATTGCTTCCTCCACTTCCGCCACTTTGGCATCTGTCTCCAGGATTCTGAACTCCACCTTCTTAGACAGATCCATGGAAAAAATGCCCATGATCGACTTCGCATCAATCACATATCTGCCGGAAGCCAGATCAAAATACCCGTCAAACCCCTCAATCGCTGATACAAACCCCTTCACCTTGTCGATGGAATTTAAATCAAGCATATAACTTTTCATTCTGCGTACACTCTCCTCTTTCACCTGTTGACTGATCAGATTGTAATCGTATATATCCCTTCTCCAAAGATTTTAGTATTTTTTGACGGATTTGTACAGAGGGTTTCCATAATTTCATCAGTTAATCAGATACGTTGCCTGTATATTATGAAAGGTAATATAGGCGGTGCCGTGATCATGTCCATGGCCGCTGGTATAGACGGATACATTCCCGGCCGCTTCCACATAAATATACTGTGTGGTAATCGGCAGGGCCATGGCATCTATGACAAGCGGACTGGTTGCATCTCCGTAACCGGAACCGACGGCCTGTCCGTTCTGGTCATAAACCACATACTCGATAGATGCCGTCCCCACGGTGGCCCCGTCATCATCCCGGCCGCCTCCTATCTCAGAATCTACCCGGAACTGCATTTTGGTCAGCAGTCTTTTCTCCTCTCCCTCCAGATTCCATACCGGTATCTGTTCGGAACTGATCTTGATCCTGTTTGGTCCTGCGTCCACCTTGCTGTCAATACTCACCGAAAGACTGCCGCCATCCTTCCCTGTCACGGCATACTCCCTGGTCTCATTGACGCCGCTATACAACAGACTGATAATATTGGTGATCGTTTCACTGGTCTGCCCATGCCCCTTCTCATAATAGCTCTGACTGTCTGCCCCGGTTCCAAGAAGCAGATGTCCGTCCACCCAGGCGGCCGTTCCGGCTGACAGATTATCCGCTGTAGCCGGCTGAATTACTACCGCTTCACATCCTTCCTCATCCCCTTCTGTGGTCAGACTGCCTTCTGCCGTCCGATACAGAGTAATGCCCGTCTCATAACCATAGGCCGCCGGTTCGGCCGGAACCGACTGGCTGGCAGCCACGCCCTCTATAAGAGTACCGAAATCCACTGTCAGAGGATCCACCCTATATTCCTCCGGCGGATTTACATGCGTCACTTTCAGCGTATTATCCGTCTGCATCGCCAGTCCATCCCCTCTGGTCAGATACGTATGCATGGAAGCCAGTTGATTGGAGACGGCCGTCTTAAACAGATCCAGCCTGTCTGCAATCTCATAAAGATCCTGGGTATCCAGCACCACCCTGTTATCCGCTTCTTCATAGACGATTCTGCCCGAAGAATGAAGCAGATCCCTGGTGGCCACAGGAACCTTCCCATCCGCCGCTGCCACCATACAGGTGCCAAAAACTGCTGCTGACGCCACTGCCAGTGCCATCCATTTTTTGTTCATACTTTCCTCCGTTCCGAAGCATGGTCCTGTAATCGTCCCGAACATTCCCTGCTTCTTACTATAATGATTGGTTGCATATCGTAGGATTCTGTGGCGAAACGCCGTCTGAGATGATTTCAGATTTGTGATCAGAATATACAGATTCCCGGATATTGTACGATAACTGTAGCATATGATTATGAGGCTGTAAAGAAGGAACACAGAAGTTTATGGTTTTTTAATAACTTCACATATTTTTCGCACTCCGACAATTATTCCTTGCCTTACATTCCTTTCATACTATATAATAAAACAATGCATCATGACGGCCTGTACCATACTTACACAGTCGTCCCAATACAATAATCAGGGCCATGGCCCGGGAGGCATCTATGCAATACAGGAAAATGCAAGACGGCACTCAGATATCCATTCTCGGATATGGCTGTATGCGCTTTAGCAGTTCCGGCGGCAGAATCGACATTGATAAAGCCGAAAAAGAAGTCCTGCTGGCGATTGAAAACGGCGTCAATTACTTTGATACCGCTTATATCTACAATGGCAGCGAAGAGGCTCTCGGTACTATCCTTGCGCGCAGCCACTGTCGGGACAAGGTAAACATCGCCACCAAGCTTCCCTACTATTTACTAAAAAACACTTCTTCTGTGGAAAAATTATTCCAAGAACAGCTAAGACGTCTGCGGACAGATCATGTGGATTTTTATCTCATGCACATGCTCTTTGATTTGAATGTCTGGAATCGCTTAAAAAGCATCGGAATTGAAGAATGGATTGCCCAAAAGAAAAGCACGGGTGAAATCCGCAACATCGGGTTCTCTTTCCATGGAGATACGAAAACCTTTAAAGAACTGATTGATGCCTATGACTGGGACTTCTGCCAGATTCAATACAACTATCTGGACGAGCACACCCAGGCTGGCAGAGAGGGTCTTCTCTATGCCGCCGAAAAACAGATCCCCGTCATCATCATGGAACCGCTGCGGGGCGGCAAGCTGGTAGACCTTCTGCCGGATTCCGCCAGGGAGGCAATCCATAACTATCCGGTCAGACGTTCTCCCGCCGAATGGGCTTTTCGCTGGTTGTGGGATCAGCCGGAAGTGACCTGTGTCCTGTCCGGCATGAACTCTCAGGAGATGGTTGCAGAAAATACAAAGACGGCCTCTGAGGCGCGGGCCCATGCATTTACCGAGGCAGATCATGAACTGATTGAAACAATCAAAGCCAGCATAAACCAGAATCTCCGCGTAGGCTGTACGGGATGCGGTTACTGTATGCCCTGCCCCCACGGTGTGGATATTCCCACGGCTTTCCGCTGTTACAACAAGGCACGGATGGACGGGCGGTTCGGTACCATTCTGGAATATATCCAGGTCACTTCCCTGCGGAAAGATTCTTCGGATGTAAGCAAATGTATCCAGTGCGGCGCCTGTGAACAACACTGTCCGCAGCATATTGAAATCCGCAGGGAACTGCAAAATGCCAGAAAGGAACTTCAGCCTTTCTATGCACGCACAGCACTGCGGATTCTCAAAAAACTGGCAAAGATAAAATGATTATCCTTGTAATAATTTCCCAAAGTCTGCCATCGCCTCGGAAATCTTGATCTGCTGAGGACATACTTTCTCACAGCTCTTACAGCCGATGCAGGCCGCAGGCTGTTTCTCCCCGGGCACTGCCATCAAAGCCATGGGGGCAATGAATCCGCCGCCTGTGAAACGATGCTCATTGTAGAGTCCAAGCAACATAGGAATATCCAAGCCCTGGGGACAATGTGCGGTACAGTAACGACAGGCCGTGCAGGGAAGCGATCCATCCAGCATCCCGGCCGCCACGGCAAGAAGTGTCTGCATCTCCTCTTCTGTTAACGGTGCTTCCGTCTCAAAAGTCTCTATGTTCTCTTTCAGCTGTTCCATATTGGACATACCGGAGAGTACCACCTTCACATCCGGCAGTGACTGCAAAAAACGAAACGACCAGGCCGGTACTTTCTCTGTCGGCCTGCAAGCCGCAAGTTTTGCCATATCCGCTTCCGGCAGACCGGCAAGTTTCCCGCCGCGGAGAGGCTCCATCACCCACACCGGAATATCATATTCTTTCAGAAGTTCCACCTTCGCCCTGGCATCCTGGAATGTCCAGTCCACATAATTAATCTGCAGCTGACAAAATTCCATATCTTTGCCATAGGCCTCTAAGAACCGCCGCATCACCTCACAGCTTCCATGAGCGGAAAATCCCAGATGCCGGATACGGCCATTCTTTTTCTGTTTCATCAGATACTCATAAATGCCATACTGCTCATCCAGATAGGCGTCAATATTCATTTCACAGACATTGTGGAACAGATAGAAATCAAAATATTCTACACGGCATTTCTTCAGCTGTTCCTCGAAAATTTCCGCTGCTTTCGGCATATTATTCAAATCATACCCGGGAAATTTCGTGGCCAGATAGAACTGCTCCCGTGGATAGTCCGAGAGCACTTTGCCCATCACCGTCTCTGAGTTACCCCCATGATATCCCCATGCGGTGTCATAATAATTAATACCATGCTCCATGGCATAAGCGACCATTTCTTTGACTGCCGCTTCATCCACCTTTGCGTCATCCTGATCAATCACCGGCAGACGCATGGAGCCAAGTCCCAGTGCAGACAATTGCAAATCCTGAAAGTTTCTGTATACCATAAGCTGATCCCTCCTCTTGTTTCTATAAATTATAAGGAAAAACCAGCCTAAAAGCAAATACCCTTTCTCTATCCTGTGGTATGCCCAAAAGGAATATCACTTGCCCGGCATGGGACATTGTCCGAAAAGGCTTCTATCGGAAAAAGTTAAAATAATTGCCCTTACTGCCATAATTTGCATACAGGTTCGCCCTGTCAAAGGGATTGGTATAATTGCTGCTGGCCTGCGCTTTCATATTCTGCTGTGCCGAAGCTTTTACCGCATCCGCCTTGCGTGCCGCCTGATTGGCAAAACTGTCTTTGCCGCCCCATACTTTCTTCAAAGTATCCAGATCTGCCGCCGCCAGTTTCTTCTCGTCAAGCACCAGCGTGCCGTCCGACCTCTTGGTTACACCGGTGGATGCCAGCTGCGCCGCGTAAATTCTGACAGTGCTGTCCATCTGCATCTTCAAGAGACTGTCTGATTTGCTGCCCGATTCCGACAGATCATCGATCATCTTATTATATTGATTCACAAACCCTGTGATCTTCGCCTGAATCTCTTCGGTACTGCCGCTTTCTTTTGCCTTATCATAAATGGAATTTTTCTCACCATCCGTCAAGGCTTCCGCATATTCTTCCACCTGGCCGGCATGATATTTCATGTCATAATAAAATTTCTCTGTCTTCGTGTCGGTGGAGAAATAAGGTTTGCCCGGACCAGATGTTTTATTTATGCTGTTCAGGATTGCCGCAGCCCTGCCGCTGTTTCTGCTGCTGTTGTTGCGGCTTAAAGCCTTACGAAACAATGAGGTGTTCTCATTGGCTTTCCTGGCACTCATCAGTCCGTTTCTGTAATTGCGAGTAATTCTCATATAGCTTCCCCCTTTTTGCTCTGTTATCTTCTATATCGTCCCGGCTTTTGGGAACTTAACCCTCTTGTCACAAACCGTTCTCTTTTGGTCATCAAGTCTATAATTCCATGGATTGCAGCATCAACGTCAGCACAAAAGTCTCTTTGTCCGCCTCATACTCCATGGTGCCATAATAACGTTCCACACAGCTTCTCATATTCTTCATCCCAATCCCATGCAGCTGCGTCTCATCCTTGGTGGTATGGCACACACCGCCCTCTTCCCGGAGTGCCTTTCCGTCATATCCATTCTCCGCCACAAGGAAAAACATCCGTCCTTTCGCATAACTCTTAAGATTGATATAACGTCTGTTTTCCTGCACCTTAAGACAGGCTTCGATGGCATTATCCAGCGCGTTATTGAGCAGAATCCCCAGGTCAAATGCCTCAATCCCGAATCCTGCCGGATAGAGAAAATCTCCCGTAAAGTCAATCCCTTCCTGCCGGCATATCTGGGCTTTGCGGTTCAAGATCACATCCGTCACAGGATTTCCTGTACTGAACTGTAAGAAGATATCGTCTACCGCGTTCTGCATCCCCGCAAGATATTTTCCGGCCTCCTGTCTGACCGCATCATGCAGCATGCCGTGCTCTTCTTTGATCTGTAGAAGCTGCTCCATGTCGGCCACATAATTATGGACATCATGACGCATCCCTCTGATGCCGTCATAGAGCTGTTCCATCTCCCTCACATGATCTGTCATATCCGCAAGCTGCTGTTTATAAAATACCAGGTTCTGTTTCTCCCGTTCCGCCTCTATCAACTCACTGTATATCTTCCTGCTGTAGACCACAGACACAAGACACAGCACCGAAATAACCGGCACCATCGCATACATGCTGTTATGTCTTTCATAAAGAGACTCTATCTCCACTCCTTCCTGCCTGTAGAAGATAATCCGCAGTGTCACATCCAAAGCAACGCCGATAATCGGCGCCAGCATCAGAAACAAAAACCCCTGGCTTGTGGTCTGGGTCACCGGCTCTTTTAAATATTTCCGGTAAATCCAAAGCGTCAGATACATAATACCCAGATAGCCGCCGGTAAAAAGAACCCATCCCGCAATCTGTAATCTTTCCAACAGACGATAATAGACTTCCAGCTCCATATCCCCTGCCATAATCTGTTCCCCCAGCCTGTCCAGATATCCCATGACAAACAAAAGCCAGACACTGTGAATGGCAAACCGGGCCGTCTCCTGCACCGTATAAAACACAAAAAGCAGATACAGCTTCGCAAGCCGCCTGCCCTGATAAAGGAAATCCAGCGCCAGAAAACAGATGCAAAAACCGATTGCCTGCTTAATGATACTGTAACTGCTGTTTCTGCTTTCCCCATAGAGCTTCTCATCCAGCCACCTGGAATTGGAAAGCCAGAAATTTATGACAAACACCTGTAAGAACAAGCAAAAGGCGCCTGCCTTCTTATACTTGTCCTTCACCATGATCACATTATGCAGCAGATATAACAGCAGCCCCGCTTTACAGACATGCTCCACCAGATCCAGCGCCTGCCATATCATATACATTCCTTCCCGCGCTACTCCTTCAAAAAGCGGCAGTAGAGCTTCACAAATTCTGAATACTTCTGCTTTGCCAGATAAATCTTATCTCCGTTACTCACTGTAATACTGGTATTATCATATCCGCTTATGGTGCCAAGCGCAACAAGATACCCCCTGTGGCACCGGTAAAAGCCCTCCCCCAGCACTTCTTCCAGATGGTTCATCCGTTCATAATATTCCAGCTTCTCCGTTCTGGTATGGACAACCACCTTCCTGCCGTTGTTCTCCACATACAGAATATCCTCTACCGGGATTCTCCTGTGGGCTCCGCCCGTCTTCACCAACAGAAATTTCGGCGTACTCTGACGCTTATGCACTTCCTGTATGGCCCGGTTTAAGACTTCTTTGAGCCGCTCTTCCTCCACCGGCTTTACCAGATAATGAAACGCTCCCACATCAAAAGCCTGAAAAACCTGTTCCTTAACGCCCGTCACAAAAATCAGGATGACATCCGACAACGCCTTGATCTGTCTTGCTGTCTCCATGCCGTTCATACCTTCCATTGCTATATCCAGCAATAAAATATCCGGCTGATATCCTTCCCGCACAGCCGCAAGCAGCTTCGTCCCTGAAGCAAATTCCCTGGTCTGTACCTGGTCAAACTCTTTTTCGAGTAAGGTTTGAATCCGTTCTCTCCCTCTCGCCTCGTCATCGCAAATCGCAATTCTCATGGTTCCCCTTACTCCTTATTCACTTGTTCCTGCTGTTTCTGTTATTGACTCTTTGTTTGTATCGGCATAAATCCTCGGATTCTTCTTTATTATGTCACGAAACTTACGTTTTTTGTCATCAATTTTACCCAAAAAGAAACACGCCCTGCGGCCCGAAGTGCGTACCAGCCTTCCTCCACAGAACATGCCCTTTATCTTTCATGGTCTCTTATGAATTGCATGATTTTCTCTATGAGTTATATTTCCTCATCTACCTTAATGCCCTTGATATCTGCTTCGATCAGTTTCATCTTATGCAGCATATCTTTGATCTCCGCCTGCACCCCGGCACCGGCTCCGGCCACATCCATACCGGCATCCGCCATGGTCTTTAACAGTTCCGCCTCTTCCCTGGCCTCCCGTTCCTGTTCCTTGCGGGTCTCTTCCGCCTCGTGGCTGTCTTCCTTTATGGTTTCGATTCTTTCCTCTATGATTTCCTTCTCTTCCCGGATATCCTCTACTTTTTCTTCCTGCTCTTCCTTCTCCTCGGCCTTTTCCTTCTCTTCCTCTCTCTTCTCCTCGTAAGTCTCGTCCACGTGATCCTTGGCCTCGTCCCAGAGCATGCCCACAATTTCCTTGCCAGTCTCTTCCATCAGCTTCTCGGCATTGTTCTGTGCATCCTTCATCTTATGGAACTTCAACTGCTCATTCTTCATGTTGCTGGCGGACTGTTCGTACGCCCGTGCGCCCGCTTCCGCCGCCCCCGCACGACCTTTAAAGATAGCCTCTTCCCATTGGATTTCCAGACATCTCTGCTGATACTCCGTAAGGGGCTGCCCCTCTAATTCCTTCAGTCTCTGCTCTTCCTCCTCGGTAAAACCGCCCTCGGAAGGAAAATGGGCCCGTACTAATAATTCTAAGTCTTTCTGTTCCTGAGAGTCCGGCTCCACACCGTAACCTTCCCGGAGGTTTTCTTTCCTTGCCTCGCACTCCGCCACCTTTTCATGGTTCATGACCGCTTCGTCTCTCTGCTGCTGCGCCAGCTCCTGCATTTCCACTATGCTCTGATGCGTTTTGCGGTCACCGCTCCAGGCATCCTGAATCATCTTCATGGCTTTCTTCTGCGCCTGCTGTTTCCGCAGCATAATCGAATCCTTATTCATAGGCAGGTCGCCTGCAAAGATTGTATTTGCTCTTTTTACCTTGGATGATTTATGTCCGTCACGCACATTTTCTTTGTTCTGTATCTGTACGCCCGGGCCCGTGATCTGATTGTCGTTTGTATTGATCCTGACCTGCATTGCCGATAACCTCCCTGTCTCCTGCAATCTATACGATTCCGGATAGAATCCGTTCTATCCGCTTTCTGTCAACTGTTATCTATTTTATCGGAACAATCCATACTTTTCTTAACCACATGAGAAAAATGTTTACAACCAAAATCACCCCCTTTGTGACCAACAGTCAAATCGCAAAAGTGATTGTTACTTTCGTGCCTCGGTTTTCTTCACTGATCAGTAATATCTCAGCCTGGTGCACTGCCACAATATGCTTGACAATGGCAAGTCCAAGCCCCGTGCCCCCGGTGGATTTGGAACGGCTCTTATCCACCCGGTAGAAACGCTCAAATATCCGTTCCTGATGCTCCTTCGGAATCCCGATTCCCGTATCTTCCACGGATAACACCACTGTTGTATCATCTGCTTTCACGCTGACCAAAACCCTTCCTTTCGCCACATTGTAACTCATGGCGTTGTCACAGAGATTATAAATCAGCTCCTCGATCATCTGCCTGTCCCCAAGGATACGGCAACTGCTCCCTTCCAAAGCCAGGCTGACGTCTCTCTCCTCGGCCCGAATCTGCAGCATCTCCACACTGTCCTTCGCCATCTCATACAGATCAATCTCCTCAAAGATAACCTCGCCGGTGGAAGCATCCAGCTCCGAAAGCCTGATGGTATCATTGATCAGAGTCAGCAGTCTGCCGGCACTCTGCCGGATTCCGGCCGCAAAGCGCACCACATCTTCCCCCGATGCCATACCATTTTCAATCAGTTCCGAATACCCGGAGATTGCCGCCAGCGGCGTCTTCAGCTCATGGGATACATTGGCCGTAAATTCCTGACGCATACTGGCATTTCCAAGTATCTCCTCATGCTGACTGCGGATGGTTCTGGCAAATGGCAGAAGCTCTTCATACACTTTATCTTCCTCAATATGACTGATATCTGCCACCATATGCTCAATGGGCTTCACAAGGGACTTTGTCAGATAATGGGACAACCCCATGCACAGGAGCAAAAGCGCACAGAGCGCAATCACCAGCACCGGCATGGAACGGTACAGAATACTCCAGATACTGTGGGCTTCCCTGGACACCCGAAGCACGTTACCATCCTCCAGCCGCAGCGTATAATAAAAAGTGCTCTTCTTCATCGTCGCAGACTGCCGGATGGACTGTCCTTGTCCGTATTCAAAAGCCTCCCGTATCTCCGGCCGTTCCAGATGATTATCCATCTGTCCCGGATTGGCATTGGAATCATAGAGTACTTTTCCATCCGGTGCGATCACCGTGGTGCGTACCAGAAGGGAAGCATCACCGGATGCCTCCTGCCATACCCTGTCCAGAATATCACTCCCGGAAATCACACGGGCATAAATTTGCAGATCATCCATTACCTGTGCCTTGAAAATACGATAAAAAGCAGCCGTCATCAGAAGCAAAGTAATAACGACTGCCACAAAAGAAATTCCTATCAGTTGTCTGTTGATCTTTCTCTTCACAAAGCTCCTTCCCTTAAGGCCAAACCGGATTCTTTATTGTGCCGTCTGATCCAGAATATACCCTACATTTCGGACTGTTCTGATCATGCCTCCGGACTCGCCCAGCTTCTGTCTGAGCGTCTTGATATGCATATCCAGCGTTCTGGATTCCCCCTGAAAATCCGTGCCCCACACCTGCGCAAGAATTTCCTCCCTGCCTGTCACAATACCTGCCCGGAACATAAGCATCTTCAAAAGTTCATACTCCTTATGGGTAAGCTCACACTGCCTGTCCTCCACATACACCGCATGCCTCTCATCATCCAAAAGCAGCTTTCCAATAACCAGGCGCCTGTCCTCCCTGTCCTTTCCGCTTCTGCGAAGCAGGGCTTTCACCCGGGAAATCAGTTCCATCACACCAAAAGGCTTCGTCAGGTAGTCATCCGCACCCAGATCCAGCCCCTTCACCTTATCCATCTCCGTGCTTTTGGCTGTCACCATAATAACAGGAATTGCCTGCGTCAGGGGATCTTTTCTCAGTTTCTCCACAATACGAAGACCGTCCTCGTCCGGCAGCATCACATCCAACAGAATCAGACTTGGCAGCTGCCCTTTCAGCGCTGTATAGAAATCCTTGGCCGTCTCGAATACCGCCGTCTCATAGCCACTGTTTCGCAGGGAAAAGCTCTCAATCTCACTGATATTCTGATCGTCCTCCACAATATAAATCATACCCATCCATCATAAGCCTCTCTGTCTCTTGCTCCTATGTATCATCCCGGCCTGCTGTCAGTGATCAGAACTTTTCGCTGCCGGGACAGCCATGCCTGTCATGACCGCAAAGATGATCTCCTCCCTGATGATCATGTCCATGATGATCACAATGCACCTCGGGATTATAGGAAAGTGTTCCCGAAAGCAGGGCCTCCACCGCCTCGTCCGCATTGCCGGCCACACCGCCGTAGAACTGAATCCCCGCCTCCATCAGAGCAGTCTGTGCCCCTGCACCGATGCCGCCGCAGATCAGCTTCGTCACACCCCACCCGGAAAGCAGCCCTGCCAAAGCACCGTGACCGTTTCCGTCTGTACTCATCACCTGCGCATCCGTAACCTTTCCCGCCTCAATCTCATAAACCTTAAACTGCTGTGTGCGTCCAAAATGGGGAAATACATTGCCATCTTCATAAGTAACTGCAATCTTCATGATATACAAATGCTCCTTTCCAAAATACTTTCTATATCATAGCGCTGTTTTTCCAAAAAAACAAGCCGCCCGGATAAGAAGTCCCCCGCTTTATAAACATCCGTTTCACCGCCTCTAAGGCAGCAGAAATTCCTGCACCAGCCCCTCATACAGCAATCGGATTCTCTCCCTGTCCTGCTCTTCCAGTTCATCGCTGTATCCGTGCATTTCCAGAGAATCCTCCTGCACCTGTACCATACGCACCGCAATATGGACACAATGCGCCGTAATCCGCTCGTAGGCCGTCACAATATCGGACAGAAGGAATCCCAGTTCTATCGTGCACTTTCCCTTTCTGAGCCGTTTAATATGCCGTTTCCTGACTTCTGCCGCCAGCCTGTCCACCAAAGACTGCAAGGCTTCCACCTCATAGACAAAAGCGCCGTCCTCCCTGACAAAAACATCCAGGGACAATGTCAGGATCCGTTCCACTGCCCGGGTAAACACGGCAAGTTCTTCCTGGGCCTTATTGGAAAAGGCCATCTTCTTATCCGCCATTTCCCGGTATGCCTGGGCAATGCTCACTGCATGGTCTGAAATCCGCTCCAGATCCCCGATGCTGTGCAGATACAAGGTGAGTGTCCGGCTGTCCCGCTCCGCCAGTTCCCGGCCGCTTAGCCGAAGCAGATAGGTGCCCAGCACATCCTCATAGCGGTCCACATCTTCTTCCATCTGCCGGACTCTCTCCACCTCTTCCTCCGTATAATGGTACAAAAGCCCGACAGCCCGCCCACAGGCCTCCCTGGCCGTATCCGCCATATGTGCCGTCACCTTCCGGCACTGTTCCATGGCCAAAGCCGGATTGTTCATAAAACGACTGTCCAATGTCCTGATATCTTCCTCCACATACCGCATTATGGCATGTTCTGCGGCATCTTCCTTGATGGTAAGGTAGGCCAGCTTCTCCAGCACATCTGAGAAAGGCAGGAGCAGACAGGTGGCAAAGATATTAAAGACACTGTGCGCAATCGCAATCCCATAGGGCTGTGCCGCCTGATTGATGAAAGAAAAACCAATCGTTTGATGCAGCCCATAAAATACTGCCATAAACGCTGCCGTACCAATCAGATTAAAATACAAGTGTACAATTGCCGCCCGCCTTGCGTTCTTGGAGGTTCCTACGGAAGATAACAGCGCCGTCACACAGGTACCGATATTCTGTCCTAAGATAATCGGCACAGCCGTCCCATAAGAAACCGCACCCGTAGCACACAAAGCCTGTAAAATACCCACCGAGGCCGAAGAAGACTGAAGGATAGCCGTCAGCACCGCACCTGCTAAAATCCCCAGAAAAGGATTCCTGAAGACTAACAAAAGATTGGCAAACTCCGGCACATCGGCAAGCGGTTTTACCGCCCCGGACATGGTATCCATGCCAAACATCAATACCGCAAATCCTATCAGAATAGTAGCTATGTTCCGCCTGCCGTCCTTCCTGGAAAATAATAAAGTCATCACCCCTGCAATGGCCAGAACCGGCGAAAAAGAAGAAGGTTTCAAAAGCTGTACCCAGAAATTCCCGTTGTCAATACCACTCAGACTTAACAGCCATGAGGTAACGGTAGTACCGATATTGGCACCCATGATGATGCCAATGGCACTGGACAGTTTCATGATGCCGGAATTGACAAATCCCACCACCATCACTGTCGTTGCGGAAGACGACTGGATCACTGCCGTGACGGCGGCACCCAGAAACACTGCCCGCAGCCTGCCGGAAGTCAGCCGTTCCAGAATCTGTTCCATCCTTCCGCCGCTTGCCTTGGAAAGACCTTCTCCCAACACATGCATGCCGTATAAGAAAAGCGCGAGTCCGCCCACCATCGTCAGTACGCTGAAAAAATCCATGATAACCTCCTTTTCCACATATCACCTTAGTATTATGATTTGAAGTTATCATGGATTTATCCCTGCTGATATCAGGGTTTTGTAAAATAGAAGTAAAATTTATGTAAAATCAGGTCTTGCCAAATAAATTATTTGGTGTTACATTTATAATAGTTCTATATAGAACAATTCTGTTCAGAACTATTATAATATAACAACAGACTATCCATTGCCTATGAAATGCATGACAGCAAGACAGTATCACTCTGTACGGACTATGGAAAAGAGGGCACAACATGGAAACAAAAGGCGGCTTCTATATCACACAGATCAAACAGCTTCAGGAACGGATTTTTGAACGCCTGCTTGCAGAAAACGGCATTGAAATCAGCGGCGGACAGGGACGGATTCTTTTTGTCCTCTGGAAGGACAACCCTCTTACCATCGGTGAAATCAGCGTCCGGACTTCCCTGGCCAAAAACACTGTCTCCGTAGTGGTGGACGGTATGGTGCATAAAGGTATCCTTACAAGACAGACCAATCCCCGGAACCGCCGTCAGACCATCATCTCCCTCACCGCCTACGCCAAGTCCCTGCAAACGAAATACGAGACTGTTTCCCAGCAGATGAACACCCTGTTCTACCAGGGATTTACCCCGGAAGAACAAATGACTTTTGAAAGCTTTCTTGCAAGAATCTTAAAGACATTGACCAAAGAAGAACAAACCTATAAAAAACCAAAGGAGGATCACACATGAAAACCAGAGAACAGCTATTCGGATTTATCCAGAAACAGAAAGTATCCTTTATTGCCTCAATAGATGAGGATGGATACCCCAATATGAAAGCCATGTTCATGCCCGGCAAAATGGAAGGGGACAGCTTCTATTATTCCACCAACACCTCTTCCCTGCGTGCCATACAGTTTCTCGCAAACCCTAAGGCCAGCATCTATTTCTATAACAAAGGCCGTTTTAAATATGAGGCTGTCATGCTGACCGGCACCATGGAAGTATTGCAGGATCCCCAGATCAAGGAAGAACTCTGGCACCCCCAGGATGTGATGTATTATAAACAGGGTGTCACAGATCCTGATTACTGCATCCTCAAATTTACCGCTGTCAGGGGCCGGCACTACTGTGCCCTCAAAACCGAGAACTTCCTGCTGGCGGATCTGACCTGAAATCCTAACCAAACCTTCCATTGATATAGGCCCTCGTTCTCCTGTCGGCAGGATGGGAGAACAGACGGGCCGTGGTGTCAGATTCCACCAGCTCCCCCTCCAGGAAAAACACCGTATCATCCGATATCCTGGCCGCCTGCTGCATGTTGTGGGTCACGATGACGATAGTATACTTCTGCTTGAAAGCAGTCATCAGTTCCTCCACCTTTAAGGTAGACACCGGATCCAGGGCCGAAGTGGGTTCATCCATCAAAAGTACTTCCGGCTCCACAGCCAGGGCACGGGCGATACAAAGCCTCTGCTTCTGACCGCCGGAAAGTCCAAGCGCCGATTTGTAAAGACCCTCCCTGACCTCTTCCCAGATGGCCGCCTGCCGCAGACTTCTCTCCACAATCCCGTCTAACTGCTCCTTCCCCTTTATCCCATGAATCCGGGGCCCATAGGCAATGTTGTCATAAATGGTCATAGGAAAAGGATTGGGCTGTTGAAACACCATCCCCACCCGTTTTCTTAATCTTGTAACGTCCATCCGCGTACTGTAAATATCTTCCCCGTCCAGATACACCTGCCCTTCGATTCTTACATTGCCCACCAGATCATTCATGCGGTTCAGGGTCTTTAAGAACGTGGACTTCCCACATCCGGAAGGGCCGATCAGCGCCGTCACCGCATGACTGCGGATCCTGATGTCAACATCCTTCAGGGCATGCCTTTTTCCATAATATACATTCAATTTTTCCGTCATCATCTTACACTGTGTCATCCGCCTCTGTCCCTTATCCCCTGCCATCTATACCGCATCCCATTTCTTCGCCAGCATCCTGACCAGGAAATTGATTCCCAGTACCATGCAAAGTAACACCGCCGCAATCCCGAAAGCCACTGAATACTGCGCTTTGGACATACTCAGATATAACTGTACCGTAAGGGTGCCGCCTGACTCTGACAGCTTACGAAACCACCCGCCAAAAGATCTGGGCAGGAAATAACCGCTGCCCGCCGTAAAAAGAAGCGCCGCCGACTCTCCCAGAATACGCCCCACTGAAAGAAGAATCCCCGTAACAATTCCTGGCATGGCCGCCGGCAGAAGAATCGTGCGGATCATATACCACTTCCCTGCCCCCATACCAAAAGCGCCGCTCCGATAAGCCTCCGGCACCGCCTTTAACGCCTCCTGGGTGTTTTTTGTAATCAGCGGCAATACCATCAGTGCAAGCGTAAGCGCACCTGTGAGTATCGAATACCCAAGCCCCAATGTGGTGCCAAAAAACACCATGCCAAAAAGCCCGAAAAGAATGGATGGTATCCCTGCCAAAGTCTCCGTGGTAAATTCTATCAGCCGTACTACCCTGCCCGGTCTTGCATACTCATTCAGATAAATGGCCGCACCGATCCCAAACGGCACCGCGACTGCCAGTGTCATTACTACCATATACAACGTATTTACAAAATTACCTGCTATGCCGGCAGTCCCCTGCAATACACTGGTCACGTTGGTCAGAAAGGACAGACTCACCTGCGGGAAGCCTTTTACAAACACATACCCCAGAATCCCGATCAGGAGAAACTCCGTAAAAAAAGCCGCTAGATAAATCAGACATAAAAGCACATCGTCCTTCCACTTTCTCATCATGGCCGCCCTTCCCCCTTTAAGATACGATGCAGCACCAGATTGATCACCATGATAAAACCAAACAACACCAGCCCGATGGTAAACAGTACCTGCCTGTGCAGTCCCCCCGCATACCCCATCTCGCTGACAATCGCAGTGGTCAGAAACCGCACCGACATAAAAGGCAGTGGCAGATTCACCGAATTACCGGACACCAGACTGATTGCCATGGCCTCCCCCATGGCTCTGCCGATTCCCAGCACCACTGCCGTGAGAATCCCTGATTTTGCCGCCGGCAGAGTCACCCGGAAAATCGTCTGCACAAAAGATGCTCCCAGCGCCAGAGACGAGGCCATCAGTTCCGGCGGCACCGCCCGAATCGCCGCCTCGCTGATGGTAATCACAGTGGGCAATATCATCACCGCCAGCACAATAGCCGCCGAGAGCAGATTGGCTCCGCCAGTAAACTGATGCGTTTCCGAGTCCGCAAAAATCCACTGTTCCAGACGATACATCAGAGGATTTAAAACCATCATCCCCAGCACCCCATAGATGACTGACGGAATCCCCGCCAACAGTTCCACTGCCGGACGCACTATGGACGCCAGATGCGCAGGTGCCACTTCCGACAAAAATACCGCCGTCAGAACGGCTAGCGGAACCCCAATGAGAACCGCCAGAAACGTGCCCGCAATGGAAGTCAGAATCACCGAAAAAATCCCGAAAGAAGGCTCCTTTGCCGTCGGCATCCAGACCGTAGAAAACAGAATTTCCTTCCATCCCACCTGCAAGACGGCTGGTATGCCATTGACAATCATATACAGCGTGATGGAACCTACCGCCAGAATGGCTGACATCCCACACAGACCAAACAGGATTTCCGCCGCCTTTTCCACTCCCCTGGCATGGCTGCTCCGATTCC
This sequence comes from bacterium 0.1xD8-71, assembly GCA_003612405.1. Lineage (GTDB taxonomy): Bacteria > Bacillota > Clostridia > Lachnospirales > Lachnospiraceae > UBA3282. The sequence continues at coordinate 6,726 of RAYR01000012.1, read as the reverse complement.
TTTGATATTCTGATTCACTACCTTTCAGACACAATCACCCCCGCCTTCTTAAGAAGCGCCCTGCTTTCCTCCGAATCCAGATACCGAAAGAACTCCTGCACGGCCCTGCTCTGTGCTTCTATCTCCCCCTTTGTCACCATCACATAGGGTCTGCTTAACCCATATCTGCCGTCCCGGATGGTTTCCTCTGTCGGTATTACTCCCTCTAAAGAAAGAACCGACACCGTATCGTCAAGAACCTCCCAGGAAACATAACCGACAGCTCCCGGTGTGGAAGATACCCTGGCCATGACCGCTCCCGTGGAATTTAATTCATTGGCGTAACTGCACCCATCCTCCAACCCCAGATATGCCTCAAAAGCCTCTCTCGTACCGCTGCCCGCTTCCCGGCCGATCACCACCACCGCCTCGTTACTGCCTCCCACTTCCTGCCAGTTCCTGATGGTTCCCTGATAGATTCCACAAAGCTGTTCCCTCGTCAGACCCGTAACCCCATTTTCCATATTCGTAACAATCACAATGCCATCAATTGCCACCACATGCTCCACCACGCCTGCTGCCTGTTCCGCCGGATGAAGCTGCCTGGAAGAATTACCGATATCCGCCTGGCCTGCAAGTACCGCCTCAATCCCCGCAGAAGAACCTGTAAACTCCGCTGTCACCGTCACCTGCGGATACCGGTTCATAAACCCTTCCGCCAGCGCATTGGCCAAAGACTCCATGGAGGTGGATCCTGCCATGACAACCTTGCCATTTATGGAAATATCCTGCGAGGATTGCGCAGGCTGCCCCTGTGTTGACGAAAATTTTGCTAACCGCTCCTGCCAGCCGCGATGACTGCCCGTTCCCGCCAAAAGACCGATTACAAAAATAACGCCTAAGAGATGTAGTCTGGTTCTTTTGAGTGCGGTTCTTTTCATTGTACTTTTATTCCACTTTCTTTGATACATCCCTGTTCCTGTACTGCGGGTTCTTCTTTATACTCTATGCCGACTTATCCTTGTTCATATCATGGAAAAATCTGTTTCTATGCAAAACTTTGATTTTTACTTGTCCCTTTTGCCTGGTTGGATTATAATTTCACCAAACTCAACCAACAGTTCGTGTTAAAAAAGTACCCTGTGGTGTACCATGAATCCCAAGGAGGAAAACACAATGAATCAGACAGCAATCGGAAACTTTATTGCCAGATGCCGCAAAAAACAGAAACTGACACAGGCACAGCTGGCAGAAAAACTGAATATCACAGACAGAGCCGTATCCAAATGGGAAACCGGCAAAAGTATGCCCGATTCCTCTATTATGCTGGAACTATGCGCCATACTTGATATTACCGTAAATGAATTGTTGAGTGGGGAGGAAATTGAAATGGAACCGTATGAAAATTATGAAAAAAAAGCAGAAGAAAACCTACTTGCCTTAAAACAAAAAGAAGAAAACACCCTGTCAAAGAACAGAATCATTGCCATCCTTTTTTCCGTGACATGTTTTATTGGAGTCGTCGTATGCCTGACCTGCGACATAGCCATTGCCGGCCACCTGACCTGGTCACCCATTCCCCTTAGCTCGATTGCTTTGGCATGGGTGTTGTGTTTTCCCAACATTCTTCTGGGGAAACGCGGCATTACCGTCAGCCTGATCGCCCTCAGTGTTTTCATCATTCCCTATTTATATCTGCTGAGCTTCCTGCTGAAAGTCCACACCATATTTACCATCGGCACGGCCATGGCCATTCCCGCCATCCTGTTTCTATGGCTGATATCCGCCCTGTTTGCCCGGATGGGAAAAACAAAGCCATTATGGACCCTTGGCATCTCCCTTCTGGCCGCGGTGCCATTTGTGTTCATCATCAATCTGATCCTGGCAAGACTGATAGACGAGCCAATCCTGGATGTGTGGGATGTGCTGACTGTTTTTCTATTGCTGGTGCTTGCTTTTGTTGCCTTTGTGGGGGATCATCACAAGAAGAGGATGGAAAAGGGGAAGTCCGATTGTTGATCGGGCTTCCCCTGACTTACCTTCACCTCTTTATGTCCACATTATATTTGCTTTCAATGCTTCCAATAAAGCCTCACACCCCTCAATCACATCATCATAGGTGACGTCAAAATTACCTGTATACCAGGGATCCGCAATCGCTCTGCTGCTTCCCGCAAACTCCAAAAGACGATAAATCTTATGCTCGGGATCCCCGCCTGCTATCCGCTCCATATTGCGGATGTTGGCATCATCCATGCCAATCAGATAATCAAACTCTTTATAATCCTGTCTGGTCATCTGGCGCGCTCTGTGAGGAATTAAAGGGATTCCTTCCTGACGTAACTTATTTACGGTGCCATAATGAGGCGTATTGCCAATCTCCTCTCTGCTGGTGGCCGCAGAGTCAATATGAAAATGCTCGGAAAGGCCCTGCTTCGCCGCCATGTGGGCAAAAACGCTCTGGGCCATTGTGCTTCTGCAAATATTGCCGTGGCAGACGAATAAAATTTTTATCATATCTTTTATATCCCTTCATAAGCCTTCAAGCCTTGATTTTTCAAGCTTTCTGGCGCTTTTTTCATTTTTGGCTTTTTACCCTTAATCTGTGCAATTCGTTATAAATCTACGCAAATTTACGGGCAAATGGTGTAGTAATTGGTGTAGCAGATTAATGTATTTTCTCAACCTGATTTTCTCCGTTTTTCATGTATATCTGTTTCTTTTTCTTTGAAGTCTAAAATCTTTGCCATCTGCTCCGCCGCACGGTCATAGCTGGCATGAGTATAAACATTCAGTGTAACCCCTACATCAGAATGTCCCATTACATACTGCAAGGTCTTAATGTCCATTCCTGCATTTGCCATGTTGGTGCAGAATGTATGACGGAATACATGGGGCGTAATGTGTGGCAATGGTTTATCCGGATACAACTTCTTATACTTTTTCATTGCCCACCGCATCTCGTTCTCAATATGTAGTGCCACTTTCTGGTGATTGTCTTTGTCAATCAAAAGAAAACCACTGTAACCGTCTATGATTGCTTCTGTATTCAATTTCGGACGGTTGGCAAGGATATTCTTCAAGCTGTGATACACTTCCTCTGTCATCGGGATAAAACGGCATCCGCACTCTGTTTTTGTTTTTTCCACATAATATTTTCCGCCCCGTTCCCTGACAAGCTGCTTGTCAACACGGATTTTTCGATTTTGGAAATCAAGGTCATTTTTTGTCAAGCCACAAAATTCACTGACACGCATTCCTGTTCCCAACAGCACGACAAATTCATCATAATACTTACAGTAGGTTTTATCCTCACGGATAAAACTCATCCATAGTTCCTGCTGTTCCTCTGTCATAGCGATACGTTTCTGCGAATCGTTTGGTACAACGTCTATCAGCTTAAAATCAAATGGATTCCTGCGGATAATGTCCTCATTATATGCCATTTGAAAAGCTGGCTTTATAACACCCCTGACACTTGTAATCGTGCTGTATCCTTTACCGTCATTATGCAGCTTCATAATCCACTGCTGGGCATCCGACACCTTAATATCCCTTATCTTTCGGTAGCCGAAATCTTCTTTTTTAATCAGATTCAGCACAAAATTGTATCCGACTTTGGTATTGTAGCGTACACCCTGTTTCAAACTGATATAGCGTTCCAAGAGGGCAATAACGGTAACTTCTCCGGCGGCATAATCAATCCCATCATCAAGCTGCTTCTGGATTGCCTTTTCCTTTTCCCGCAGTTCTTTCAAATCAGAAGAATAAATAGTCTGCCTTTTTCCGTGGACATCCGTATAGCGGTACTGATAAATCAGGTCTTTTCTCTGGCTCTCTCCTGTCTTTAAGACTCGTCCTTTATTGTCTTTTCGTTTCTCAGACATTTTCAAACTCCTTTCCGTAGTGGAAAGAGCCTTGATATGACTCATTCATTGTACCATATCAAAGCTGATTTTACACTATAAGATTCATAAAACTGCAAGAAATGAGATAATCTCCATTGTCAGATAGAATATTCCTGCTCAATATACTGATCGAATAGCCGGCGTTTGATCAACCGCCTATTGCCAACCCACAAAACGAATCGGCAGCTTTTCTCATTGGTAATCTCACGTAGTTTATTGATACCAATTCCGGAATAAGCAGCCGCTTCTTCCAGACTTAAATTGCTCTTTTCCCAAATAGGAACTTCCTTCACTGACTTTCGCCTCCTTCCATGAGTTTCTTTAACCGTTCCATTTTCTGCTGTGCCGCTATTTTGCGGAAATCATCTCCCGTAAAGCGGACAGGCGTACACATCTCAAGCAGCCTGCCATAAATGCGTGCATGGGGAACGTCCTCCGGGTTCTTTAGCTTCTCCGGCGTGAGGTTTGTCGTTGCAATCAGCGGCTTTTTGCTGATATACCTGCTGTCAATCACGTTGTATACCTGTTCCAGCCCGTATTCCGTACCCCTCTCCATGCCGAAATCATCAAGGATGAGCAGGGGAAAGGAGCAGAGCCTTACAATGTACTCATTTCTGTTTTCCGAACCGTAGAAAAGATTGTTCAGTATTGTTGCAAAGTTCGTCATGCAGACGGGTATTTCCTTCTCCATGAGGGCGTTGGCGATACAGCCTGCAAAATAGCTTTTCCCCGATCCGACATTCCCCCACAGGACAAGCCCGTGGTTCTCCGCTTTCATCTGCTCCCACAGTTCCACATAAGAGTATGCTTTTTCCATCTGCGGGCATTTCCCGTTGTCATTTTCAAAAGTCCAGTGCCGCATGGCAGGGTTGGAAAATCCTTCCCGTTTCAGGCGTTCCACTTCGGCATTGTGTTTTTCATCCGCATCCTTTTTCTCCTGCCTTTCACGTTCTGCCCTGCGGCAGTCACACTCCGACGGGTGGCGGTCACGCCCGAACAAAGCCATGCCTTTGGGGAAATAGGCTTCTTTCGGTTTATGGCATTTCCCACAGTACAGTAAACCGTCCTCCCCTCTGTAATCCTCCGGCTCCTGCGTGGTGTCCATCATCTGTAAAATCGTGTCGATCAAACCGTTCATAAGCTGTCCTCCTCACTGTATGAATAATCAGGCATCCCTTTCTTTGGCGTTGTTTTGCCAGCGTCCTCCTGTGCCCATTTGTAAATTGTAGCTGCATGGTTACGGTACTGTTTCCCGCTTGAAGCGATATGTACAGATAAGCGGTCAATATAATATTCCCACTTGTCGGGCAGTTCCGATTTAAGACCGTTAATCTCCGCATCAGAAAGGAAAACATTACAAAATCTCCCATAAGCGGCGGGGGCGGGCGTGTCTCCCTCTCCCTCTATCTCTTTATCTCTCTCTATCTCTATCTCTTTCTCTCTACGCTACAAATCTGTTTCAGATTGTTACAGCCCGTTTCAGTTGTGTTACATTGTAACAGCCTGTTCTCTTTTTTCCGTTCCCTATGCTCCCTCACACGCATAGCCGAAGCTGTTTCCGAACCGATGATTGTCGGCACTTCCGTAAGCTGGTACTCGTCATCATCGCCAATCTCTATCAGCCCATGCCGCTGTAAAAATGCAAGTGTCAGCTTTACATTCTCTGCGTCCTCGTCAAGCGCAAGGGCAATCTCCGAAGCGAAGTTGTCCTCCACGCCCTCAAAGTAAAGTTTCCCCTCGTCCTTCAGAGAAAGCAGCATCATTTTCAGATAGATAATCGTATGCGTATCGCCGCCCGCTATGGAGCGTAACTTCTTAATGCGCTTGTCTGAAAACCAGTCCGCTTTCAGTTTCAGCCAGTAATACCTCTTTGCCATAAATGCTCCTTAAACGCACAAAAAGGACAGCCCAGACTTTTCCCATAAGTCTGTGACTGCCCTTGCGCTGTATTGATGAAAAATTATTCCAAATCCCTTTAAAACACCTGCAAACAGTTGGGAAGAATTGCAGGATCATATACGGGATTTATGTATTCAGTTTTGGTTGACAGCTTTCAATATATCTGCCCTAAATTTTCAGCTTGTCCGCACCATATTTGTGAATGATACGGAACAGTATTTCTTTCTCTTTTCCCTCTGATTTTCCGTACAGCCTGCAAAGTGTTTCAAGCTCCGTCTGCGTGAGGGTATTGGCATAAGGCTTGTAATTTTCCGTGATAAAAACCCCGCCGCCCTCGCCCGGCTTTGTGTAAACAGGATAATCAAAAGACAGTGCGATAACGTCATTCATTATCGTGCGCCTTGAAACATCCAGTTCCCATGCAAGCTCCCTCATTGTCGTATGCCCTCTGGCGGATAAAATGCTGATGATTTCCATTCTCCGGTGTGCAGTGTCCATGCCACACCTCCCGTCATTTTCTATGTAAAACTTCCGCAGTACGGTCCAAATTCATGTATGATAGATAAAACAATTTTCCTGTCCTCTGAACCACAGGTCACAGCAACCTTTTCCAAGCATTCCAACTGTTCCTGCGTGAGCGTGTTCTGGTGCTGCCCCACACCGTCCGCAAGGAGATAGCCGCCATCATATCCCTGTTTTGCAATAACGGGAAGTTCTTCGCCTATGATGTCAAAATCCCTGCGTATGGCTTTCCTGCCGACACCGTACATCTTCATCATTTCCGATGTGGTCAGCTTTTTCCCCGACAGCAGCATACGCTCAATATCACGCCGCCGCTGGAATGCGTTGTCTTTCATGTTTCACCTCCTTGTATAATGTATTTAGGTTGTTCAAGGGATACCTATAAACCCTCAGACCTGCTTCTTTACATCTCCTGTCT
>RAYR01000011.1 GCA_003612405.1 bacterium 0.1xD8-71 | reverse complement strand
AGACAGGAGATGTAAAGAAGCAGGTCTGAGGGTTTATAGGTATCCCTTGAACAACCTAAATACATTATACAAGGAGGGAAGCAGATATGAGGTTTAAACTTGACTTCGTGGTGGACCAGTCGGAGATAAATGCAGACTACCGGCGCCTTGTTCTAAGCTACATTAAGCATTCTTTGGCAGATTCTGTAAATGGCAATTTATTAGACCGTTACTATACAGATACCAACACAAAGGATTTTACCTGGACATTGATCGTCAGTAAGCCTAAGTTCACCAAAGAAAAATTGCAGTTTGCCAATAACAGGTTCTCTTTGGTGTTTTCTGCTGATGACAAGAGACAGACAGGCATGTACCTGATGTTAGCTTTTTTAAATCAGAAGAATAAAAGATATCCGGCAGAGGATGGCAATTATATTTACCTAAAAAATATAGTCCAGCTCAACCAGAAGGAAACAAATGACACAACTGTTAGATTTGTTACAATGCCGGGATCATCGCTTGTGGTGAGGGAACATAATCGGGAAACGAACAGGGATAAATATTATACCTGTGAAGATGAAGGATATGCGGACAGACTGGAACTGGCATTGAAAACGCAGGCGGAAATGGCGGGATTTGACGAGGCAGCCGTAGCAGATATTAAGGTTCATTTCGTGATGGGTCGAAAAGTGGTAGTCAAACATTACGGAATTTATCTGGATGCAACCATAGCGGATTTTACGGTGTCGGGGGAAAGGGAAATTTTGCAGCATTTTTACCTAAATGGTGCCTGCAGCAGACGCAGTGCAGGTTTCGGTATGTTGGATATTGTAGAGGAGGGATGAGTATTGGGCGGAGAATTTACAGATTATCTGGAAGCGGATGACTGGAGAAATGCTGCCGCGATTGTGGGATTGATTCGTTTTTTTGATTATGCGCAGATTCCCTATAACCGGGAAGAGATTGAACAGGCCGAAGAAGTCTATGATGACGATGCGGAATATGACGAGGGGCTGGATTTCCTCAAATTCAATGCGGCAGACATAACAGAGGAAAAACTGGACGATTTCATTGAGTATTGTTTTGCAGAAGAACTGCATCACTGTGTGGTGGAGAGAGCCCTTGATAAAACGGAGTGGTCGAAAGAGGAAGTGGATTTTATTAATGGCAGACTGACGGCCAATACGGTGATGAAGAAAATCTTCTCCAAACAGAAATTTGACGGCACAAACAAAGAGGAGATACTGGATCTGATCCGGGAGAACAGGACGGTCATCTTAAGGGAAACCTATAGAAACAAATCCAATCTGTACCGGAACTTCTGCAATGAAAATATATTCCGGAAACCCGAGGGTGAGACAGCCCGGCTGAAAGGGTATTATGTGGATTTTGCAAAGAAAGGCAAATCTCTTTCCTACCGATATGACACAGGACTCTTTGGCTCCTCAGACAGTGTGTATTATGATTTTATTCCGTTTGCGTTTACCATCGGAAGGGAGTCCTTCTTTATCAATGATAATTCCACAATCAGACAGCTGGTCCGGACGAACAGGATACTACGGGATAAATGCAGGGAACAGCAGCAGATGCAGGGAAGTGCGGATATCCGAAGGGTTTTATTTGAGAATATTATCTATGCCTCGGATTTCATTGATTTTGATGTGGAGATTATCAGGAAGAATGTAGACAATCCCTATTTTGAAACATTTTATCTGCGGAGGGAGAGCATTGCCATATTCCGGAAAATTAAGAATTATACGATGTTTTGCAGAGTCGTGAAACTGGATGAAGGCTATATACAGATACAGGAAGAAGTGACAAACGCGGTCAGTAATCTACAGTTGATGGATGGCCTGATAGAAGCACTGGTAAAGAAGGATGTCAATGAAAAAGCATCAAATTACTGCACATTAGTGTGGAATATATTGCAGCTGAATCTACTGATTCGCAGTCAATTGAATATTGGAGGTGAGAATATGAACAAAAACATGCGCAGTGCATATGCATGTGCCGAAAAGGCAACGGCCGAGCTTAGAAGAAGGAACCAGAAGAATAAGATCAACAGTTATCAGACAAAGCTTTTGAGTGCGCTTATTTTCCATGATTACAACAGATTTTCGGAAATACTGCTTAGTTTATCAAATTATACAGATGTATATTTCCCCTTTGCCTATGATTTGTTTGAGGATTTTGAGGCCAACAAGGAGGCGGCATATACTTTTGTAAATAATTTTAATGAGTATGCAAAAGGCAGGACAGGGGACGAAGAAACAGATAACAGGACAATGGATGAGGTGTAAAGGAGAGAGAATTATGGAGAAAAAAACAATTACATTGACAGTGATAGCGAATATGACTTCCAATTATTCGGAAAGTCTTGGAAACATCGGCAGTGTGCAGAAAATATACAGAAAAGGACATGTGTACACGATTCGCAGCCGTGAAAGTCTGAAAAATGCGATTATGGTACAGAGTGGGATGTATGATGACCTTGTAACCACGGTAGACGGCGCTACCCAAAAGGAGGCAACACCGGAAAGAAATGCGGCAAATAACCGGGCTTTGGAAGGCGGCTATATGACAACGGGAAAGGATACTTATATCCGTAACAGCTCCTTCTATCTGACAGATGCGGTGGCCTGTGATCCATTCGTCAGTGAGACACGTTTTCATAACAATCTGTACCTGGCGAGCAATTATGCAAAGGCAAATAATCTGAATCTTCAGAAAGACGCCGATAAGACAGGATTAATGCCCTATCAGTATGAGTATGATAAGTCTTTGCGCGTATATAGCATGACCATTGATCTGGAAATGATCGGTACAGACCCTAATTTTACAGAAGAGGAAGCCGACGGCAGGGAAAAGGCGGAGCGGGTCAACAGTCTTCTTAGTGCGGTGGAAAATCTCAGCCTGGTGGTAAAGGGTAATCTGGATAATGCGGAACCGATTTTTGTTGTGGGGGGATTCTCAGACCGAAAGACCCATTATTTTGAAAATGTGGTCAAAGTGATGAACAATAAACTTGTGCTATCGGAAGATCTGCTTTTGAAAGTAAAGAAAGGATATTCCGTGGCACTGCTTCGTGGCAATAACTTTGACAATGAGGATGAAGTGGTCGAGAAATTAAATCCCACAAGTGTGGCGGCCTTTTTTGAGACACTGCGGAGCCAGGTGCAGGAATATTACAAGTAGTATGCGAAGACAGGAAGAAGGTGTGCGGATGAGCAAAGAGGCAATACGGCTGGTACTTCATCAATCCAGTGCCAATTACCGGAAACCGGGAGCTTTTGATAATAAGATGACCTATCCACTGCCTCCCTTTTCCACCGTGATCGGGGCGATTCACAAGGCGTGCGGCTATACGGATACCCATGAGATGGATGTCAGCATACAGGGGAAATATGGGGCACTAAACAGAAGGGTATACCGGGATTATAATTTCTTAAACTCCACCTTTGACGACAGAGGTATTCTTGTCAAAATGACAAATGAGAGTATGCTCAGTACGGCATTTATCAAGGTGGCGGAGGCCAAAAAGCAGGGCAGCAGTTTTGAAAGAAATACAGATATCAGGGTGAACAATCAGGAACTTTTGGAAGAATACCAAAGCCTCAAACAAAAGGGAAGAGAAGTACAGACTCTGAAAAGTGAAAAGTTCAAACCGGAAATAGGACGGTTAAAGGAAGAGAAAAAAAGGCTTGCTGAACAGAGAAAACAGTTGGATAAATCGTCCCAGGAGCTTGTGAAGGTAAAGGAACTGGAAAAGGGTATCAGTGAAGAAATCAAGAAGATGGAAAAAGAGTTTTCCGAATATGAGACAAATACCTATACCCTTCCCTATTCCCGATTCCGGGTGCTGACGACTTCAATCAAACAATATGAGCTGCTGTCGGATATTGATCTGATCATACATATTACTTCCAAAGACCGAAAGACAATGGAGGATATTTATGCCAATGTATACAATATTACGTCTCTGGGAAGAAGTGAGGATTTTGTGGAGGTAAATGACGCAAAATGGGTTACCCTTGCCGAATGTGAGGAAGGACTTACCTCAGAGTATTATGCTTACCTTGCGCTTGCAAATGTAAGGAAGCAAAAAGTCTATACGAAGCACAAGGGAATGAGAAGACAGATTATCGGAACCAAATATGCAATGCCCAAACTATATACTATTGGAGAAGATGGCAAGAGAGTCTTTGAACAGAAGAAAGTATTGTATGCATCCCAATATGAGATGGGTTATGTGGGAGAAGAGGACGGTATCTTTGTGGACTGGCTGGAGAATGGAAAATATTATATTGTAAACTTTGTGTAAGGAAGAAATCTGCATGGGGATTAGTGTGAAAAATCACACTGAAGTGCTGATTTTTCACACGCAAATTTGAGATTTGCGTCGCCCCGTCGCGTGAACGCTCCGGAATGGGGATTAGTATGGAAAAAACAGAGGGAAACAGGACAAGGGAATTATTTGACCACGAGATGGGGGAGATGATAAAACAGGCGGCCAAAAGCGACGGCATTACCATAGCAGCACATAACCATGCGCTATTGGAGCGCGCAAAGGTGCTTTTGGATTTGCACTATATCAATCGAGAGATTTATGAGTTGTTGTGCAAGGCGTGTGAATATCATGACCTGGGGAAAGCAAACCCCAGGATGCAGGAGCGGTTAGAGCATCACGAACTGAGATTTGATGAGGAGAAGGAAATCCCCCATAATGTTTTATCCATGTACCTAATGCCAAAAGATGCCTCGCCGGAATATTATATGCTGCTGTTTGCGGTTGGTTTTCATCATGATTATGGGGATGTATTCCGGCTTTTGGAGGATCATGAGAAACGGGAACTGGCGGAAGAACTACTTGCCCAGTGGAGCTGTGCCAGGTATCCGGGCGGGAAAGCAATAACAAAGATTATAACTTACCTGAAACAATCAGAGACAAAACAGAAGATGATTCTGGTAAAGGGTCTTTTGCACAAGTGTGATTATGCGGCCAGCGGTGAGACGGAAATTGAGTATCCCAATGATTTTCTGATGCGTAAGACCAGACAGTTCTTTGAGGAAAACCATTATTTATGTAACGAAATGCAGAGGTTTTGCCTGGAGAGACAGGACAGGAATATTATGGTGGTGGGTCAGACCGGCATGGGCAAGACAGAGGCGGCATTGTTATGGATTGGCGACCATAAAGGATTCATTTTCCTGCCGGTGAAAACAGCAATCAATAAAATGTATGACAGGATCAGGGAAGAAATCATCAAGGATGAGAGCGCTGATGGGATAGAAAAACAGCTTGGTCTGTTACATTCAGATGCGGTTTCCAAATTATTGGAGCAGCAGGAGAAGGAAGGGGGATACAGTCAGAATACAGGGGACACTGCCTGCCAGGAGATGGATGTGATGACTGATCATAATCGGAGCAGGCAGTTGGCCATGCCTCTTACCATATCAACCGTGGATCAGCTGTTTGACTTTGTTTTTCAGTACCAGACCTATGAATTGAAGCTGGCGACACTCGCCTATTCTAAAATCGTGATTGATGAGATCCAGATGTACGGAGCGGATCTGCTGGCAGACTTGATCTATGGATTAAAAATGATTCGGGAGGCAGGAGGAAAAATTGCTGTCACAACGGCAACCCTGGCGCCTTTTGTCAAAGAATTGATGGAAGAAGAAATCGGGCCATTTGATTACGGCGTATTTTGTGATAGACAACAGGTGCGGCATAAGGTGAAAATCATCCCTTCGTTGATTGATACGGAGGCGATTTCAGAAAAGTTTTGGCAGTGTATGCATAAGAGAGATATGACCGGTTCCATGGAAGAGAATGATTCTGACAAGTCTGGAGAAACGTCAGGCAAAATACTGGTTATCTGTAATACGATCACAAAAGCGCAGTGGATGTACCAGGAACTTTGTAAGCAGTTAGGGGAGCAAAATAAAAACAGAGTGCATCTGCTTCACTCTAAGTTCATACGCCGTGACAGGGCGCAGAAGGAAGATGCAATCTGTGTGTGCGGTGCATTTGCACACACAGAAACTGTTATCTGGATCAGTACATCCCTTGTGGAGGCAAGCCTGGATATTGATTTTGATTATCTGTATACGGAGTTACAGGATACCCCTTCTTTGTTACAGCGAATGGGAAGGGTGAACAGAAAGGGTAAAAAGGAAGTTTGTGACTATAATTGTTATGTCTATACGCAGATAGAGGAAAAGTATTTAGAGCCGCTCTATGTGGCTGGCAGAAACCAAAGCGGGAATAACACTGCTTTTATCGACCAGGATATTTTTGACCTGTCTAAACTCGCCCTAGAGGAATCCCTGGGATATGAAGAAGGGGGAGCACTGTCAGAGGGATGTAAAATAGACATGATGGAAAAATATTTTACCATGGAAAGATTGTCCGACACCAATTATATGCAGAAATATAAGAAGCAGATGGGAGCGTTAAAGGATATTGTATTGTATGAATTGGCGAAAAAGGATATCAAAATCAGGGGAGATATCTTTACCAAAGATGTGATTCCGGCTTGTATTTATGAGGCTTATCAACAGGAGATAGAAGATGGTGCCAAGAAACTGCGCTCTTCTAATACCAGTATGATTGAGAAAATCAAAGAGCGCAACCATATCATGCAATATACTGTTCCGGTGCAAAATTATATTGTGGATGCTTATAACAAAGCTGTTCGTAAAAGGATGTCTGCACAATTTTATCCGCCGGTAAAGATAGGAACCTATGAAACGATAACGGTCCTTGATTGCGATTATGATAGTGAACTTGGGTTTCGGGCCCAAAAGTTTCAAAAAGTAGAGGAAACACCGATTTTTGTATAGAAAGAGCGGGAGAAGAATGGAAGAGCGGATTACGGGGGTAATGATATATTATTATTTTGTCTGCAAAAGGAAATTGTGGTACTTTATCCATGAAATCAGCATGGAAGCAGAAAATGAAGATGTCATGCTTGGCAAATTATTAGATGAAAATAGCTATCAGAGAGGCGAGAAACACATTAACATTGATAATGTAATTAACATTGACTTTATCAAAGAACACAAAGAACTGCATGAGGTGAAAAAAAGCAGAGCTATCGAAGAGGCTGGCATCTGGCAGGTTAAATATTATCTCTATTATTTGAAACAGAGAGGCGTAGATGGATTAAAGGCCAAAATTGACTATCCACTTTTGAAGAAAAATCTTATGGTGGAATTGTCACAGGAAGATGAAGAACAGTTGCAAAAAATTATAAGTGAGATTCATGTATTGAGAGAACAGATGCAGCCACCGGAATTTTGCGTGGAGAAAATATGCAAAAAATGTGCCTACCATGATTTATGTTTTATTTAACGGATTTAAGGAAAAGATTGCTAAAAGTATACCATAGGAGGAGACATGGGACAGAGCTTTTATGTTTATAATAGTGGTGATTTGAGAAGAAAAGATAACACATTGCAATTTATACCCTGCGAAGGTGAGAAACGAGATATTCCCATAGAGCGTATCGGTGATATCTATGTGATGTCTGAAATGACTTTCAATACCTCCTTTATCAGTTACATATCACAGTACGGTATCCCCATCCACTTTTTTAATTATTATAATTTTTATACTGGAAGCTTTTATCCTAAGGAAAAACTGTTGGCGGGACAGCTTTTGGTAAAGCAGGTGGAGCATTATTCGGATTACGAGAAAAGAATGGTGATTGCCAGAAAATTTATTGAAGCGGCGGCAGATAACATCTACAGAAATCTGCGCTATTATAACGGAAGAGGTAAGGATGTCTCTGCCTATATGAAAGAAGTGGATGATTTGCGAAAGAAAATACCGGAGACAAGCTCCATCCAGGAACTGATGGGGATAGAAGGAAATATCAGAAGACATTATTATGCTGCCTGGAATGTGGTTGTGGATCAGGAGATTCATTTTGAAAAAAGAGTGATGCATCCACCGGATAACATGATAAATTCATTGATATCATTTGTGAATTCAATGATTTATGCAAAGGTCTTAAGTGAAATATATCATACACAATTAAATCCGACCATCAGCTATTTACATGAACCGGGAGTACGGAGATTTTCCCTCTGCCTGGATATTGCAGAGGTATTTAAGCCGCTTATCGGGGACAGGCTGATTTTTTCATTGTTGAACCGCCGGCAGATTACAGAGGACAGCTTTACCAAAGAACTGAATTTCCTGCATCTTACAAAAGACGCTTCCGGTCTGATCGCAAGGGAACTGGAAGAGCGCCTGAAGAAAACAATTATGCATAAGGAATTAGGGCGGCAGGTGAGTTATCAATATTTAATGCGCCTGGAGGCATATAAACTGACCAAACATCTGATTGGAGAAAAAGAATATGAAGGGTTTAAAATATGGTGGTAAGGTTGAAAAATCACACTGATGTGCTGATTTTTCAGCCGCGAGTTTGTGTCGGAGTCACAAACTCGGAATCACAGCTGAGAATAAAAGTATTCCTTCGGAAAACTTTTATTCTCAGCGCGTGCCTTCGCCAAAAGAGCTCCGGCATGGAGGTAAAATATGTATGTAGTATTGGTGTACGATATCAATCAGGATAATAATGGACAGAAGCGCTGGTCTCATGTTTTTAAGACCTGTAAGAAATATCTGTCTCATATTCAGAACTCAGTCTTCGAGGGAGAGATATCGAAGGTTCAACTTGCAAAATTACAGCAGGAACTAAGACCATACATTGATAAGGATATTGATTCTGTTATTATTTTCAAAAGCCGGCAGGAGAAATGGTTAGATAAGGAATTCTGGGGGAAGGAAGATGATAAGACCAGTTTCTTTTTGTAACAAATATTGTCGACCTGTAATTGTGTAAAAACCATTGGGGGTTGACAATGTGAGGAATCAGTGGAAATGTACAGGTGTTGGGAGCTATGTTATGGTAATTTATTTTATATAAAATAGGTATGTGAAAAGAGGTAGACAAAAGAGGGGGTGCTGTTAGTGCATTAGTGGGGGAGAAAATGGGGCGGGTATAGGTAGAAACAGAATGGAATTTAAAGTAGATCTGAGTGTACAGAAAGAAGGTGAAGAGAAATGGTATAGGTAGAAACAGAATGGAATTTAAAGTGCATATGGAGCAGACGGATGCCGTCATGTCGGACAGTATAGGTAGAAACAGAATGGAATTTAAAGCTTTTTTTTCATATATTCTTCGTTGTTCTTCAATGTATAGGTAGAAACAGAATGGAATTTAAAGAATTTACCTCCATCTATATTATTTCCAATGTTTTAGGTATAGGTAGAAACAGAATGGAATTTAAAGTTCTGTAAAATATTTATATACAGATATCACTGATAGTATAGGTAGAAACAGAATGGAATTTAAAGTAGAAAGACTGGGGCAGAATGTCCGACTGCGGCTTATGTATAGGTAGAAACAGAATGGAATTTAAAGTTTATGTTTATGAATGGCGGCTGGGGCGGATTTGGGTATAGGTAGAAACAGAATGGAATTTAAAGTAGGGGCACAGTCAACAGCTGTTCATGTGTTTGAAGGTATAGGTAGAAACAGAATGGAATTTAAAGGACTGACCGCCGCTGTTGCCGCCACTTGTAGGCGTGTGTATAGGTAGAAACAGAATGGAATTTAAAGCTTACACGGCTTAAGCATACTTAATCTTTCTGAACGGTATAGGTAGAAACAGAATGGAATTTAAAGTACTTGTAGAGCAAATCGGTTTTCCGCACCAAATGGGTATAGGTAGAAACAGAATGGAATTTAAAGGTTTTTCAACTGCTTCTGTATAAATTCGTTTTACTGTATAGGTAGAAACAGAATGGAATTTAAAGCTCTTTAGCCTTTTTGTCTATCACAGTATAAAAGTCGTATAGGTAGAAACAGAATGGAATTTAAAGTCATTTCTTGCGAGCCAGAAACAGAAGAAAGAGTTTAGTATAGGTAGAAACAGAATGGAATTTAAAGGTTGAGGAGAGTCTAAGGGATGATATTAGAGGATATGGTATAGGTAGAAACAGAATGGAATTTAAAGGAAAGGGGTCTACCCCCGGTATAGTAATACGGGGGTAGTATAGGTAGAAACAGAATGGAATTTAAAGGGTATATCCTGGCAAATTCCTTGGCCGTGATATTGCGTATAGGTAGAAACAGAATGGAATTTAAAGCTTGATACGGATGTAAAGGATGGAGGTGAGAAAAAGTATAGGTAGAAACAGAATGGAATTTAAAGGTGTCCTAAGACTATCTATAATTATCTCGACATGGGGGTATAGGTAGAAACAGAATGGAATTTAAAGCTGTGTATTCCTTGCACTGATCGCGGGTAACCGTAGTATAGGTAGAAACAGAATGGAATTTAAAGTGTATTTCTCCGGAATTGGTATGCCGTTGTGTTTTGGTATAGGTAGAAACAGAATGGAATTTAAAGGCTTGAAATTTCAAGCACCCCATTTTCAACACTTCAGTATAGGTAGAAACAGAATGGAATTTAAAGAGAGATACAGGGCATAAGGTATACATAAAGAATTTAGTATAGGTAGAAACAGAATGGAATTTAAAGGCTTATAATGACCGCATATCAAACAATGTGTATGACAGTATAGGTAGAAACAGAATGGAATTTAAAGGTTTTAAAATGAAGAAGGATGCTGTAGACAAAGAGTTGTATAGGTAGAAACAGAATGGAATTTAAAGGTTTCGCATCTACACAGTCACATTTATCTGTTGCCGTATAGGTAGAAACAGAATGGAATTTAAAGAGTGTTTTGGCACATAGACATACTCCTCCCCGGTCTGGGTATAGGTAGAAACAGAATGGAATTTAAAGGTTCTTTTCTGATCCCCAGGAAGGTATCCGCCCTGTCGTATAGGTAGAAACAGAATGGAATTTAAAGGTTTTAAATCCTCCTCTGGTTCCTCTGCCCTCGCACGGTATAGGTAGAAACAGAATGGAATTTAAAGGATACTGCATAAGGTACTATTTTCAACGAAATAATGTATAGGTAGAAACAGAATGGAATTTAAAGATGCCTAATGCACCGGCGTCCGGCGTGGTCGGTAGTGTGTATAGGTAGAAACAGAATGGAATTTAAAGATTTTATCCGCATTTATTTCAGTAGACACGTTACCGTATAGGTAGAAACAGAATGGAATTTAAAGATTTCAAATAACTTACACGGTAATCAGTCTATTGAGTATAGGTAGAAACAGAATGGAATTTAAAGCCGTATACGGTAATAAGAACGATACGTTGCCTAGAGTATAGGTAGAAACAGAATGGAATTTAAAGTATATAACTTCCTAACTGCTCCGCTTGTGCTACGGTGTATAGGTAGAAACAGAATGGAATTTAAAGTCATATCTCTATCACCGAATATTGGTGCTGTATAAGTATAGGTAGAAACAGAATGGAATTTAAAGTGGATAGAGGTATATCAATGCCACAAGCGCTTGTAGTATAGGTAGAAACAGAATGGAATTTAAAGATTGTAAGGGAAAAATTGTTTGACAGTCTTAATACTTGTATAGGTAGAAACAGAATGGAATTTAAAGATCAGTTGACCAGTCGGAAGGCGGTGGTGTAGGGTCGTATAGGTAGAAACAGAATGGAATTTAAAGGCGGTCAAGGGCGCGCGGTTCCCTAGGGTTAGTATTGTATAGGTAGAAACAGAATGGAATTTAAAGTTGTTAAATTTACCTCTCTTCTTAACGCAATTTAGGTATAGGTAGAAACAGAATGGAATTTAAAGGTGGTATTCACAATTGGAACAGGAACACAGCTTTAGTATAGGTAGAAACAGAATGGAATTTAAAGTGAGCTGTGCCATGTTCATGCTTTTGAGTATGACTAGTATAGGTAGAAACAGAATGGAATTTAAAGATATGTAGGATTTTTGCAGATTTTATTGTCAAGCCCCGTATAGGTAGAAACA
This sequence comes from bacterium 0.1xD8-71, assembly GCA_003612405.1. GTDB lineage: Bacteria > Bacillota > Clostridia > Lachnospirales > Lachnospiraceae > UBA3282. The sequence goes on along the minus strand of RAYR01000011.1, from coordinate 171,441 downwards.
GAATGGAATTTAAAGTTTAGGCTGATTATCGGATGTTATGGGCATCCATATAAGTATAGGTAGAAACAGAATGGAATTTAAAGAAACTTCTTTTAATGCTTTCGCTTACACCTTTTGCGTATAGGTAGAAACAGAATGGAATTTAAAGCAATTCGTAATCAACCTTACGCAATCCGTCAAATTCGTATAGGTAGAAACAGAATGGAATTTAAAGTGATATATTTATCAATAAACAAAACTCAATAATCGTGTATAGGTAGAAACAGAATGGAATTTAAAGTTTATCAATAAATTCAAGGAGGATATTAAATTATGGTATAGGTAGAAACAGAATGGAATTTAAAGTATAGTATGGCAACCGTTTGTGCTGACTGCAAGCGTGGTATAGGTAGAAACAGAATGGAATTTAAAGTTTTTAATTTGTGCAATATGACACTTGCTTTATATCGTATAGGTAGAAACAGAATGGAATTTAAAGATTTTTAGATACTGTATACTCTTAGTCGAGCGTTTTGGGTATAGGTAGAAACAGAATGGAATTTAAAGGTTACTTTCTTTCCCGCCCCTTGGCTTCCCGCGGTCGTATAGGTAGAAACAGAATGGAATTTAAAGAAGTTAATCAGAAATGCGTATTGTAATCCTAAATTCGTATAGGTAGAAACAGAATGGAATTTAAAGAATGCAATACAGTTAATAAAATCTGCGTTTGGTTCTCGTATAGGTAGAAACAGAATGGAATTTAAAGTTTCAATGCCTTGCGCAAATTCATAGTGTGGAAGTGCGTATAGGTAGAAACAGAATGGAATTTAAAGAATAGTGGCGCTGTATAATCCGAATATGCCATATTGTATAGGTAGAAACAGAATGGAATTTAAAGGAATGAAAATATGACAGCGGGATTTGCATGTACGTGTATAGGTAGAAACAGAATGGAATTTAAAGGGATCTGCTGTTGAAGCTGCTGCCGCCGTCTCCTTGTATAGGTAGAAACAGAATGGAATTTAAAGTACATGGTTCTTGTAATTTACAGTCACACGTTCCCGTATAGGTAGAAACAGAATGGAATTTAAAGATTATTCCAGGGTCAGACGGTGTAGGCGGTCTTGGGTATAGGTAGAAACAGAATGGAATTTAAAGCCTTATACCGTGCTCACGATAAAACATCCTTGTCAGTATAGGTAGAAACAGAATGGAATTTAAAGTTATCTAGCAGTATTCCGTCATACTCTTTACACTGTATAGGTAGAAACAGAATGGAATTTAAAGATTAGTACGTCATAATAACCGTAATCGCGTTCTGTAGTATAGGTAGAAACAGAATGGAATTTAAAGATCGAAATGAACAGTTTGTCTGATGATCAGATAGTGGTATAGGTAGAAACAGAATGGAATTTAAAGGTGTCCTTATCGTCATCTGTGTCTTTCTGGCACTGAGTATAGGTAGAAACAGAATGGAATTTAAAGATCGATCTCACCACCCCTTTAGAGTCGCGGGGGTTAAAGTATAGGTAGAAACAGAATGGAATTTAAAGATATTTTCTTCTTTAGAGGCCTGTGAAGCCTATCTTGTATAGGTAGAAACAGAATGGAATTTAAAGTCTGTATTCCTTTTGATTTTATTGCGCTGTTAAAAGTATAGGTAGAAACAGAATGGAATTTAAAGTAGCAACCGTTTATTTCCTCTTTGGACTTAAAATATGTATAGGTAGAAACAGAATGGAATTTAAAGGTCAGACATATATAACGACCACACTCAACGCCTTTTGTATAGGTAGAAACAGAATGGAATTTAAAGTTGTGCTAGTGTCGATGACGTCTACAGCCGTTGACCCGTATAGGTAGAAACAGAATGGAATTTAAAGACTAAAACTACTATTTTCAAAGATATCGTACATCTGTATAGGTAGAAACAGAATGGAATTTAAAGCCATCTAACGATGATTTTCTGAATCGTGGGTGACCGAGTATAGGTAGAAACAGAATGGAATTTAAAGATTTTTAGATACTGTATACTCTTAGTCGAGCGTTTCGGTATAGGTAGAAACAGAATGGAATTTAAAGGTACGGAACGGTGTTATAACGCGGAAGCTGTACAAGGTATAGGTAGAAACAGAATGGAATTTAAAGCCATAAATACAGCATCAATGAATACTGCCATTTCCGGTATAGGTAGAAACAGAATGGAATTTAAAGTATCATTATCCTCCCTTAAATAACTGTTAATCGCGTATAGGTAGAAACAGAATGGAATTTAAAGGATAAGTACTATTGGGGCGGTAAAGCTTTAACTGGTATAGGTAGAAACAGAATGGAATTTAAAGTCGATCTTAAAATGCGGCAGTTTTATGTCTGGCAGGTATAGGTAGAAACAGAATGGAATTTAAAGAAGTATGGTTCCAGATAGCTGTGATGCTCCGGGAAAGTATAGGTAGAAACAGAATGGAATTTAAAGGACAAACTGCTGCGGACAGTTTAACGGCGGCGGTTGGGGTATAGGTAGAAACAGAATGGAATTTAAAGCAAAATCTGTCGTCATACAATAGTTTATGGCAGTGGTATAGGTAGAAACAGAATGGAATTTAAAGATTGGCGGATGTCACAAGATGTTATATTGGCTTTAGACGGTATAGGTAGAAACAGAATGGAATTTAAAGTACAAGGAAACGAAGAACTCATTGCCGTAGGTCCACGTATAGGTAGAAACAGAATGGAATTTAAAGCTCTTTCTCAAAATGGATATTTTGCAATCCTGCCGAGTATAGGTAGAAACAGAATGGAATTTAAAGTAAAGTCGACCGTGCTTTCATTTTCGTCTGCTCCGCGTATAGGTAGAAACAGAATGGAATTTAAAGTATAGAATGACCGTCATGAGGACGGACATGATTTTCATGTAGAGATAGAACCAAACTGGAATATAAAGCATTTCCTGAACCGCTTCCAAATCTCTACAGAATAAATATAGAAACATACTGGAATTTCTCTGCTTGTCAGATGAAAAGTGGTATAATCTCTCTATAAGAGTACACAAGGGAAATTAGCATGAAGAAAATATATGTCTACGAACCGTGGTTTTTCATCTTTTTTGGAGTATTTCATCTACATAGAATATGGGGCCTTGTTGATAGAGAAGCGTATGCTGTATTCTGGCTTGAAATGATGGAAAACAGGGGAATGTTTTATTTTGTGCTGATGGGAAGCTTAACATTGTTTTGTATAATGGGTATTGCTGCCTTTTTCAGAAATATACATTATAATTATTGGTGGCGGTGGATTTATCTGTTAGGTGGAGGGTATTTGTTATTTGATTTGTTTGCAATCGCAGCAGGACTATCATTTTGGCATGAACTGTTACTGGCGATGTTTGATGTGAATGGGGCATATTGGAACTGGATTTGGGGTGGATTTATTTTCATGGGCGGTGCTGTATTTATACTGGGGTGTCTATTGTGGAAAAAGAAGATTATGGAGGTGAAGATATGCAGCATAAGGTCAAAGTGACAGTGATTGACAAGAAATTATATCCGGAGTTACAGAGACAGTATTGTGCAGATCCGGAAGCGGGGCCTTGCCCCTGTTATCATATAGGGGATGAATTTATTTTTGAGCGTTATGGGGAAGCGGATGACTTCTGGCATATGGGATTACATACCTTAAGGCAGACAGTAAAGACAGCGGATGAGGTGGCAGGAGGAACGCAGTTTCCACACTGCTCGGAGGCCTGGGATGCTATTGCAAGGTATATTTATGCAGGGTTACAGGGCGGCTCCATCATGCGCGGGTGGATGAATGATGAGAGGGTCATGATTGCCTGCTGTTCCGATGGCACGCGGCCGGTTGTATTTAAGATTGAGCGAACGGATTATAAGGTATTGTATATTGATAAAATAGCCTGTGATAAATGTCGTGATAAAATCAGACAGGCGCTTTTGGACATCGAGGGCGTGACGGGGGTGGCGTTTTGTGAGGCGTTTACGGAGGTGTATCTGGAAAAAGAAGTGGAGGAAGATATTTTGAGAACAACAGTGGAGAGTTGCGGAGGATATACGGTGACCAGGATTGACTGACGGCACAGTTTAGCGGGCAGGAGGAACAGGTACATGAAACACATAGAGGCGAAGACGGAAGATTGTGCACAGATATACGCGCTGGTGCAGGAGACAATCAGGACAGTTTATCCGAAATATTATCCGGAGGAAGTCGTGGACTTTTTCAGCAAACTGCACAGTACAGATAATATTGGACAGGATATCGCTAACCGGACTGTGACACTTTTCTATGAAGGAGAGACGTTGATTGGAACCGGCACCTGCAAAGAAGAGCACATCACAAGGGTTTTTGTATTGCCGGGGTATCAGGGGCAGGGGTATGGCGGTCAGATTATGCAGTATCTGGAAGAGAAAGCGGCGAAAAGGTATGATAAAGTATGTTTGGATGCCTCTCTTCCGGCCTGTCAGTTCTATGAAAGAAGAGGATATGTGACACGGCGGCATGAGATTTGGGAGTGTGAGAATGGTGTGGTGCTGGTCTATGGTATTATGGAAAAAGTATTGACAGGAGAAGAGCAAGTGATCATCAGAAAATACGGCCCGGAAGATATTTCCAGCATGGTTGCAATCTGGAACGAAGTGGTGGAAGAGGGCGTTGCTTTTCCGCAGGAGGAATATCTGGATGTCTCATCAGGCGGGGCATTTTTTGAGGAACAGAGTTACTGCGGTGTGGCAGTTGAGGCGGAAAGTGGAAAAGTTGTTGGTTTATACATACTGCATCCTAACAATATAGGCCGGTGCGGGCATATCTGCAATGCCAGTTATGCGGTGGCCTCTGAGAAACGGGGGCTTCATATCGGGGAAAAACTGGTGAAAGACTGCATTGCGCAGGCAGGAAGACTGGGATTCCAGATTTTACAGTTTAATGCGGTGGTGGCCACAAATACACATGCCAGGCACTTATATGAAAGGCTTGGTTTCCGGCAGCTTGGGACTATTCCCAGAGGATTTCGGTTAAAAGACGGCACTTATGAGGACATATGTCCTTATTATATAATATGTCGATAGGGAAGGAGATTACATTATGAAACTGTGCATTGCAGAAGCTCCATGCAAAGTCTTGTAGAGCAGGATTGCATGGAGTAGAAAACTGCTCTTGGACTTTGCGTAATTATCAGTTAAACATCTGAAAGGAGCAAAGTCTATGAAAAAATATATTACAACAATACAGGAAATGAAAAGTTATCTGCTGCTCTGGAGCACCCAGTCATTTTCGGGGCTTGGCAGTGCGATGACAAGTTATGCACTGGTAATCTGGTCTTATACGCAAAGAGGTTCTGCATTGATGACGGCGCTTTTGATGGTGAGTTCTTATGCGCCTTATGTACTTTTCAGTATTTTTGCAGGCGCTTTGAGTGATAAGTGGAACAAGAAAGCCGTTATGCTGGTATGTGATACAGTGGCAGCGTTGACTACTATAGTTATGCTGTTTTTGATGCAGACAGAAGGCTTGCAGATCTGGCACTTATATCTGATTAATGGGATTAACGGTCTGATGAATACGGTGCAGCAGCCGGCATCTGAGGTGGCGGTGACACGCCTGCTCCCCAGAAAGTATTATCAGCGGGTGGGCGGCCTGCGGTATCTTGCAAGTTCCCTGAACTCTATTCTGACGCCTGTTATTGCAACGGCGGTTCTGGGATTGGCCGGTATGGGTGCGGTGGTGGCCTTTGATCTGTTGACTTTTGGTGTTGCTTTCCTGACATTGGCTCTTGCGATTCGGATTCCAGAAGAAGAGGAGCCGGAGAACCAAGAGAAGATATTGGCAACAGCCAGGGAAGGGCTGCGTTACCTGAACAGGGAGCGGGGGATTTTCGGGCTGATCCTGTTTCTTTCGGCGATCAATCTGGTGGCTTCCCTTTACGAGGCGGCTTTCCCAGCCATGCTTCTTTCGCGGGAAGGCGGGAGCGAGAAGGCGTTGGGAATGGTTAATGCGGTAATCGGCATTGCCACGCTCTTGGGAAGTATGTTTGCTTCTTTCTTAAAGACGCCAAAGAGCCGTGTGCGGGTCATCTGCAACAGCCTGTTATTTTCCATGAGTACGGAAAATTTCCTGTTGGCATTTGGCCGTACACCTTTTATCTGGTGTATGGGCGGTTTTCTGGGATGGGTTTGTATACCGCTTATGAATACCAATCTGGATGCAATCATGCGTCTGCGGGTGCCGGACAACATGCAGGGCCGGGTCTATGCAGTACGCAATTCCATGCAGTTTTTTACGATACCGCTGGGATATTTTATGGGTGGTTTTCTGGTTGACAGGGTGTTTGAACCGGTCATGGCATTACAGACAGAAGGGAGTCTGCTGTCAGTTTTGTTTGGTACGGGGAAGGGTTCCGGTGCGGCATTTTTCTTCTTTGTGATAGCATTTGCAGGTATCGGCGTGTGTCTGTATTTCAGACGTAACAAGCATATTTGGGAATTAGAACAATAAACAATAAAGACTGCCGGATGGAAGTTCCGGCAGTCTTTTTGCGGTAGTTTATTCAACCCAGAATACTCTGTTGTCTTTACGGGCGGCGGCTTTGGGGATTTCTCCGTCTATATAACCAACCGCACAATGGCCGATGCCTTCCCATTCGCCTTCTACGCCCAGGTCTGCAAGGAGCTTTTGCCATTGATCAGTTTCAAATTCTTCTTTCGCCCGATGGATCCAGATGCTTCCAAGGCCGAGAGAGTGGGCGGCTAACATCATGTTTCCCATAACGAGGCTTCCATCGTAAATACGGGTTCCGCTGCTTTTATCTGCAAGTACAATCAGAATGACAGGTGCTCCGTAGAAAGGATCAAAACCTTCCTCCCAGCCGCCGATGCTGCGATTGGCTTCGGAAAGGGCATCTCTTATTTCTTTATTGGTGACGGCAATCGTGATGACCGTCTGTTTTCCCATGCCGCTGGCAGCATAAAGACCTGCCTCAATAATCTGTTCCAGCGCTTCTTTTGTGGGCATATCCGGTTTAAATTTGCGGATGCTCCTGCGTTCTTTTATGGCTTTCATGATCTCGTTCATAGTCTGTTCCTCCATATGCATGTTTAACGGGGTGTTTGCTTTATCTGCTATCATTATAAGATGTTTTTGGCAGGAACACAAATTTTAAATGGGCAGTTTATCTAAAAAATGCTTTATTATCCAGCCTGTTTTTGGATTGGGTTATGCGATTAACCCATTGTGCTTACGGTATGTTAAGATTAGACTTATAAGTAGAAGGATTCCAGAACTAAGACTGGCATGACCATTCTGTGAGATGGGGCGTACAGGCGGCGGTTGGTGTTAAGTATGGCAGACAGGAGGAGGCAAAAGATGGAGGAACGTGTCAGGATTGCAGATATCGCAGAGGAGCTTGGGCTTAGCAGTGCCACAGTTTCCAATGTGATTCATGGTAAGACCAAAAAGATATCGGACGAGACGGTGAAGCGGGTGCAGGAGCTTTTGGAGAAACGGCAGTATATTCCCAGTATGGCGGCAGTTCTTCTCTCCCAGAATAATTCCCGGATTATCGGGGTGGTGGCCAACGATCATGCAAAATACGAGGGTAGGGTGTTGGAGGATGGTTTTATCAGTGCTTCCTTAAATGCATTGTTGCCGGAGCTGGAAAAGGCAGGGTATTTTATGATGGTGAAGGTTACTAATGACCGGGAGGAAGTGGTCCGGTTTGCTTCCATGTGGAATATGGACGGCCTGGTGCTGTTGGGTTTTTGTGAGGCTGATTATATACAATTGCGTGAAAAGATGCATATCCCTTTTGTCGTATATGACGGCTTCTTTGAAGGGAATGACAGAATTTGTAATCTGAAGATAGATGATTATGACGGCGGAAGGCAGGTAGGAGAATATTTATATAAAATGGGGCATCGCAGGGCGCTTCTGATTTCTGATAATGATATCTGTATGGACAGGGAGCGTATGCAGGGATTTAGGCTAGGATTCCGGGATGGAAAGGCAGACATGTGGCAGGTGCCGATGAGCCGGGAAGAACGCCGGCATTTGTATGGGCAAAAGCTGGAACAGATACGTGAATATTCGGCTGTTTTTGCAGTATCGGACATTTATGCGGTGGAGCTGGTCCATTTCCTACAGGAGCACAAAATATCTGTACCAGGGGATATTTCCGTGGTGGGGTATGACGACAGTTCCTTGTGCGAGAATTGTTATCCGCGGCTTACGACAGTGGGCCAGGATCCGGCTGCAAGAGCGAAAGCGGCAGTGGATGCCCTGCGCGGTTTGCGGGAGGGAACCTGCGTGGAATGTGCACAGACACTGCCGGTACGGCTGATTACACGGGACAGTGTGAGGGAGGTGCGCTTTTGATGGCAGAAAGAGAGGAGAGCGGCTTTTCCAAAAGTCTGATTCGTATTGCCCTTCCGGTCACACTGCAATCTTTACTGCAGTCTTCTTTCAGTGTGATTGATCAGATTATGATCGGGCAGCTTGGCAGTGAGAGTATCGCCGGAATTGGATTGGGCGGTAAGTTTGCATCGGTTTATACGGTGATTCTGGGAGCGGTGGCGGCTGTGACGGGTATTATGGCAGCGCAGTATGTGGGTGCAGGGAATATCAAAGGTTTAGCAAAGAGTTTTTATCTGAATCTGCTGATAGGCAGTGCGATTGCGGGAGTATTTATGACAGTATGCTGTCTGTTCCCGGATGGGATTATGTCGCTGTATACCAAAGACAGGGAGGTGGGAGAAGCGGCGGCGCTGTATCTGCGGCTTTATGTACTTTCTTTCCTGCCGATGGCGGTATCCTCCATGATGGCAGTGGTACTTCGCTGTATCGATGCGGCGGTGATACCATTATTGGCAGGAGTGTTTTCCGTGCTGTTGAATACGGTCCTGAATTATCTGCTGATATTTGGAAAATACGGATTCCCGGCGCTGGGGATACAGGGTGCGGCGATTGCCAGTGTGATTGCGCAGACGGCGGCTTTGGCACTGACGTTTCTGTTTTTTGTGAAAAGGCTGCGCGCTAAAGGGATCCGTCTTTTCTTTGATATTCGACTCGGCAGACAGGAGCGTATGGGATATTTAGGGATTCTTGCCCCGATTTTAGTCTGTGAATTTATGTGGAGTCTGGGAGAAAACGTCTATGCGGTAATTTATGGACGTCTGGGGACCGGTCCCTGTGCGGCTATGACGATGACCGGCCCTGTACAGGGATTGATGATCGGGGCACTCAGCGGTCTGTCGCAGGCTGCCGGTATCATGATTGGGAAACTTCTTGGCAATGAGGCATATGAGCAGGCTTACGGCGATTCCAAACGGTTGATGAAATATGGATTTGCGGGTTCCTTGATGCTTTCCGTTTTACTTTTGCTGACGGGAAGATATTATGTTATGATTTACAATGTGGAGCCGCAGGTACAGGCATTGGCGTTTCAGATTCTGGTGGTTTTTGCGCTGGTTTCACCGGTCAAAGTGCAGAATATGATCCTGGGAGGTGGCATTATCAGAAGCGGCGGTATGACCCGCTATGTTATGTGGATCGATCTGATCGGTACCTGGCTGTTTGGTGTGCCATTGGGGCTGCTTGCGGCCTTTGTGTGGAAACTTCCGATTCCGTATGTGTATTTTATCCTTTCGTTGGAGGAAGTGGTACGGCTGCTGATATCCCTGGAGCTTTTTCAGAGGAGAATCTGGATGCGGAAACTGGAATGATGAAAAGAAAAGGAGCTATACGGGAATGATCATACATCCGATACCGCCTCTTTATAATGAAGAGTCCGAAATCTTAATCCTGGGAAGTTTCCCTTCGGTGAAGTCCAGGGAACAGCAGTTTTTTTACGGCCATAAGCAGAACCGGTTCTGGAAGGTGATGGCGGCGGTATGGGACTGGCCGGTGCCGGAGACCATAGAGGAAAAGAAGACACTTCTGTATGCCAATCATGTGGCTGTGTGGGATGTGATCGGAAGCTGTAATATTACAGGCTCCTCCGATGCCAGTATCCGCGATGTGGTGCCAAATGATCTTTCTGTCATACTGGAGCATGCTTCCATTCATCATATTTATGCCAATGGCGGGAAGTCATATGAAATGTATCAGAAATATATTTATCCGGTGAACGGCCGTGCAATTACAAAGCTACCTTCTACGAGTCCGGCTAATGCAGCTTTTTCCCTGGAACGGCTGGTGGAGGAGTGGAAAGAAATACGGGAATAACTAAACATTATACGCAAATCTGCCGAAATATAAATAAGAAACCATCTGGGCGGGCGGCAAAAGGAATTGCCGTGTGCAGGACATAATAAGCAAGTGCCCGCTGCCGGCGTATAGACGTTATGGCGGCCGTGATCAAGGAGGATGACAGTATGGGTATGGAAGTCGGCATTGGGACAAATCCGTATAAAACGAAGCAGGAATTAAAGGATTACCAGGGGAATCAGGTAGCTAAGGCTACTATTTCCAGTGCGAAAGTGAAGCAGAAGCAGGCCGCTAAGAAGAAAAAGCTCAATTATAATCACAGAAGAATATCGAGACAGATTACCATGTCCAGAACTACAAGCGGGATACGCCGGGTGATCACGAGAGCCAGGGATCAGGTGGTAGACCTTCTGCGCAAACAGATGAGCGGGAAGTACGACGAGACGGATGTGCGGCACGCGATCATTCATGCCAGGAAGATGGAGCGGGTAGCACGCAAGAAGAAAAAGCATCTGGAGCAGGAAGAAAAGGCAAAGGCCACCGGTAAGGCTTTGGTGGAAAAAGGCGAAGGCAAGTCCGATGAGGAAAAGGAACTGGAAAAGGCTGCCGACGGACTCAGCAAAGAGGAACTGGAGAAGCTGATTGCCGAGTATGAGGAATTCATGCAGGAGATGGAAAAGACAAGTGGCATGGATGAGGTGATGAAGGAGTACATGGGCGCCACGGAAGTGGAGATGAGTCCGGAACAATTGGATCAGCTCAGGAAGAAACACCGCTCTGATGAGATGAAAGATATTGTGGAAGCGGATATGAAATACTTAAAAGCCCTGTTTAATAAACTGGCCAGGGAACAGCAGGAAAACGCCAACGGGAATCCCAGCGTATCTCTGGAACTGGAAGGCGTGGAAATACCGATTCCGCAGGAGACCACAGAGGCGGCCATGGCAGCAGCCGAAATGGTAGAAGGCGCGAATGTGGATGTGATGGTGTAAGCGGATGTTTAGGCTGTCAGACGGTAAATACAATCGGATATTGAATAATATTCCTGTTTTATGAACAAAAGTGGAATAACAATCTCTTGTGAGAGCAGCGGGTCTTTGCTATGATGTAGATAGCAGGGGCCCTTGTTAAATGAAAAGAAACTGGAGATTAAGATGAAAATAGGAGAGACAATCCGTAAATACCGGAAAGAAAGAGAGATGACCCAGGAACAGCTGGCACAGCTTCTGGGGATTACGGCTTCCGCGGTCAACAAATGGGAAAAAGGGAACGCCTGTCCGGATATCGCTCTTCTGGCACCGATTGCAAGAGCTCTTGGCATATCGCTGGATATGCTGCTTGCTTATCATGAGAAAATTACAAAAGATGAAGTAGGTGATATCCTGGAGGAATTGAAGGAGCGGATGGATAAAGAACCGTATCGGGAGGCCTTTGGCTGGGTACAGGATAAGATACGCACCTTCCCGAACAGCGATGCGCTGATGGTGCAGGCGGCTGCGGTGTTAAATGCCTACCGTATTGTCAGTGAAGTGCCGGATGAGAAGCAGTATGACGGGCAGATTCTTGCATGGTTTGAGAAGGGACTGTCAAGTCAGGAGGAAGAACTGCGCCTGATGGCAGCTCAGGCATTGTATACCCTTTATCTGAGTCGTCAGGAATATGAGAAGGCCGGGGCGTATCTGCAGTATTTTTCGGATCAGGATCCGGAGAAAAAGTACAGGCAGGCGCTGCTCTATGGCAGGACCGGGAAGATCGAAGAGGCTTATCGGACTTATGAAGAACTGCTTTACAGTGAGCAGAACAGAATCATGATGATATTGAATGGCATCTATCTGCTTGATTTGCAGGAGAAAGATTTTGCACGGGCCCATTCTATGGCGGATAAGATAGAACAGATTGCAGGAAGCTTTGAGATGGGCAGATATTATGAGGTGTGCCACAGGCTGGAGCTTGCGGTGCAGGAACAGGATAAAGATGTCTGTGTTAAACTGGCAGGGGAAATGCTTGCCAGTATCCGGAATATCTGCGATTTTACGAAGTCGCCTTTGTACAGCCATTTGAATTTTGCAAAAACACAGGAAGAAAATGAAGAATATGGTATGATGATGCAGGAGACACTGCTTCGGTACTTCCGGGATGAGGAAACTTTTGGATTTATGGGGCAGGATGAAAGATGGCAGCAGGTGATTGTATGAGTGGATCCCGTACGGCACAATTTCATATCAGCGGCGCAGCCCTTAAGAACATCGCCTACCTGTCCATGTTTATCGATCATTTCTTTGCTGTTATTATCTTAAATTATCTTTGGATGACAGCGGTGGATGGGGTATGGGACACGAAACTTAAGATTATTTATAGGGCGGGGAGAGCGATTGGACGGATTGCCTTCATTCTCTTTGCCCATCAGATTGTGGAAGGATTTCTTCATACCAGAAGCAGGGGAAAACTATTGCTTCGCCTGGGAGTATTTGCCATACTTTCGGAGATTCCCTTTGACTTGGCTTTCTCCGGGATGGTATTTGACTGGAATAGTCAAAACATATTTTTTACATTGTTTCTGGGTGTGTTAGTCCTGATTGTATGGGACCGGCTTGTGCGCTATCAGGGCGTGGTTTTTATCATAGCCAGATGGATGGTGCTGTTATCTGGATGTGCGGCGGCCTATTGGGGCAAAACGGATTACCGTTATATGGGAGTATTGTTGATATTTGTGTTTTACAAAGCGCACGAAAGAAACTTAGCCGACAAGATTCTATTGGCGGGATGTGTGATGTTGTTGGGAACCTGGAGTGCCAACTGCCTGCGGTATCTGGATGACGGGTATACTGTGCTGGAGCTGTTTCGCACTTCCCTGCGGGAGATGTATGGACTGGCGGCATTTATTTTGATCGGGTTATATTATGGAGAAAAGGGACACCAGCCCCCGAAATGGTTTTGCTATGGATTCTATCCGGTACATCTGTTGTTCTTGTATGGGGCTGCACGGTATATCGGGGTAATGTGAGAAGGAATCAGCAGATGATGAAGGAGTATGGGAAACAAGTCGTTGTACGGCTTATGAAAGACATCAAAGAATTTGGCACGCTATGTATACTGATCGTGGTATATATGGCAGTGTTCACCGTCCTTTTTGGCACTTCCTGTCCGATCCGCCTGGGAACGGGTCTGCCTTGTCCCGGCTGCGGGATTACCAGGGCGGCAATCCTGCTGCTGACCGGCAGATGGCAGCAGGCATGGCAGATGAATCCCGTGATTTTTCCGATTGTACTGTCGGCTCTTTATTATGGCATGAACCGATACTTCTTAAATAGAAAAGCCGGTGAAATGAAGTGGATTATCATGGGGATTGCGATCATGCTTCTGGCAGTCTATATCCTGCATATGAAAAGATATTTTCCCGGAAGGGAACCCTACAGTTATCTAGGCGGGAACATTCTCGAGAGAATCCTGCCCGCTTACCGGGAAATGATGCGGTAGCGTCCCGAAGCCCCGCAGGGCAGCACCAGCCCGCTTCCGGTAACGGGCAGTCCGATTTCGGAAGATTCCACACGACCGTCGTACTTAGGTGCCAGGGCAGTCTGTATCATATAAGTAAGCACCGCAGGCTGTAAGCCGGTGGTGTAGGAATTCACCAGGAAAAACAACGCATCTTTTGATAATAGTCTGGATGTCAGTTCAATAAAAGGATAAATGTTATCCTCGATCTTCCAGATTTCACCCTTTGGACCCCGGCCGTAAGAAGGAGGATCCATGATGATGCCGTCATAAGTATTGCCCCGGCGCAGTTCCCGTTCCACGAATTTGACACAGTCGTCTACCAGCCAGCGGATGGGAGCATCTTGCAGACCTGAAGCGGCGGCATTTTCCTTTGCCCAGGTGACCATGCCCTTGGAGGCGTCCACATGTGTTACATTTGCGCCGGCTTTTGAGGCCGCCAGCGTGGCGCCGCCTGTGTAGGCAAAGAGATTTAAGACCTTTACCTGGCGATTCGGATTTTCTTTTCGGGCATCCTTTATAATAGAAGAAACCCAATCCCAGTTGACAGCCTGTTCCGGGAAAAGTCCAGTGTGTTTAAAGCTGAAAGGTTTCAGACGGAAGGTGAGTTCTCCGTATTGGATACTCCATTCCTGGGGCAGATGGAAGAATTCCCATTCTCCGCCGCCTTTGGAACTTCGGTGATAGTGACCGTTCTTCTGTTTCCAGCGTTTATCAGACCTGGGAGTATCCCAGATGACCTGCGGATCAGGCCGCACCAGGAGATATTCTCCCCAACGCTCCAGTTTCTCTCCTTTGGAGCAGTCTATGACTTCATAATCTTTCCAGTTCTCTGCAATCCACATATTGATATGCCTTTCTTTGCGAATCTGTGTTGTAATCTGTCCGGGATGGCAGGCCAGACATCCTGTATGCTTTCAACAGGATAGCATATTTTACAGGTTTGTACAACGGCATATAATGAAGCAATAAATATGCATTGTGGGTGGCGGGCAGATAGTTTATAATGGAAAATGCTTAAAGCTTTATGTGATAGGAGCACTTTTCCGAAAGGGGAGTAATCTGGATGTTACAGAGGATTCTTTCTATTGATGGCAAGAAGATAATGGTTTACATAAGTCAAACTCAGAACAGCCCGGTTATTTATCTGCACACTTTTGCGGAAGAGGGGGAGCAGATATATCATGCACTGCGGGAAATGTATGCATTGCGGGAAGCCGGCTGTCCGGATTTTACCCTGGCAGCAGTGAGCGGGCTCTCATGGAATCACGACATGTCGCCCTGGGATGTTTCGCCGGCAGACGGGAAAGGGACAGCCTTTACAGGCGGCGCAGATGCTTACGTACAGATTCTGACGGAAGAGATCGTGCCAGAGATAGAGAAACTGGTGCCGGGGGAAGCGTCCTGGCGGGGGCTTGCGGGATATTCCCTGGCAGGGCTTTTTGCCCTTTATGCGGCTTATCGGACAGAAGCATTTGTCAGGTTTGCCAGTGTTTCCGGTTCTCTCTGGTTTCCGGGATTTAAAGAGTATGTCTTTGCCAACGAAATGAAAGTTACGCCGGAAGCGTTTTATTTCTCACTGGGGGACAAGGAGCGTCGTACCCGCAATCCCTATATGAGAACGGTGCAGGAGTGTACGGAAGAAATCGAGGCATATTACAAAGACAGGGGTATCAATACAGTTTACGAATTAAACCCCGGCAATCATTTTCAGAATGTGCCACAGCGGATCGCGGCAGGCATCGCATGGATGCTGTAATTGAACTTTTTGCACTATTTTACAAAAATTTGAAAAATTTCTCTTGCAATTCCCGAAAACATCATATATACTAGTTTGTGCTGTGACATGATAGCTATGAAGCGTGAGGTTGCTGCCTTCGTGGCAGGTTTTCCGTGGAGCGAATGTCAAGTTAGGAAACTGACGACAAGTCACTGTACAGACAGAATGTCCGGTCAGCCGGAAACAACGTGGTTAGTGATCCGACAGGAAAAAGTTTAGGACACACACGGGAGAGTGTACAGTCACCGCTTGTCGTACTTAAGATTTAAAAGTGCGAAAAGGAGGCGACTTTTTTTATGGCAAGTCAAGTAATGAGAATCACATTGAAAGCCTATGACCATCAGTTAGTAGATGCGTCAGCCAAGAAAATCATCGAAACTGTGAAGAAGAACGGATCTCAGGTGAGCGGACCTGTGCCCCTTCCTACAAAGAAGGAAGTGGTTACAATCTTAAGGGCTGTTCATAAGTACAAAGATTCCAGAGAACAGTTCGAGCAGAGGACTCATAAGAGACTCATTGATATCATCACCCCCACCCCTAAGACGGTGGATGCGCTCCAGAGACTGGAGATGCCTGCAGGTGTTTATATCGACATCAAAATGAAGAACAAATAAAACCCCTACTAGAAAGATTTCCCAACAGGGAAATCCGCTGTAGAACAACAGGAGGTAAAGGAAATGAAGAAAGCTATCTTAGCAACAAAAGTCGGAATGACTCAGATCTTCGATGAAGACGGCACACTGACACCGGTTACCGTACTTCAGGCAGGCCCTTGCGCAGTAACACAGATCAAGACCGTTGAAAACGATGGTTACAGTGCAGTGCAGGTTGGTTTTGTGGACAAGAAGGAAAAGATTGTGAACAAGGACAAGGGTGGCAATAAGGAAGTAATCCACCGTCACGGTGTCAATAAGGCTCAGAAGGGTCACTTTGACAAGGCAGGCGTTTCCTGCAAGAGATTTATCAGAGAATTGAAATTAGACAACGCAGAAGAGTATACACTTGGAAGCGAGATCAAGGCAGATATCTTCGAGGCTGGCGACAGAGTAGATGCGACGGCAATCTCCAAAGGTAAGGGATTCCAGGGCGCGATCAAGAGACATGGCCAGCACAGAGGACCTATGACTCACGGTTCTAAATTCCATCGCCATCAGGGTTCCAATGGTGCGTGTTCTTCACCCAGCAGAGTATTCAAGGGTAAAGGCATGCCGGGCCACATGGGTTGTGTCAGAGTTACCGTGCAGAACCTCACAGTAGTGAGAGTCGATGCAGACAAGAACCTCATTCTTGTTAAGGGTGCAGTGCCCGGACCCAGAAAAGCCTTAGTAACCATCAAAGAGACAACTAAGGTTGATGCGAAATAGTGACTCGGGTCACAGATGAAAGGAGGACCAATTAGATGGCAAACGTAGCTGTTTATAATATGGAAGGTAAAGAAGTCGGCAAGATGGACTTAAACGATGCGGTGTTTGGTGTCGAGATCAATGAGCACCTGGTACACCTGGCAGTAGTCCAGAACCTTGCCAATAAGCGTCAGGGCACGCAGAAAGCAAAGACCCGTTCTGAGGTGAGCGGTGGCGGCAGAAAGCCCTGGAGACAGAAAGGAACCGGTCATGCGAGACAGGGCTCCATCAGAGCACCCCAGTGGAAGGGCGGCGGCGTTGTGTTCGCTCCCGTGCCGAGAGATTACTCTTTTAAGATGAATAAGAAAGAGAAGAAAGCGGCATTGAAGTCTGCTCTGACAAGTAGAGTACAGGATAACAAGTTGATTGTGCTTGATGAACTTAAGTTCGATGAGATCAAGACAAAAGATTTCAAGAAGGTTATGGATAACCTGAAAGTTGAGAAGGCCATGGTGGTAATTGCCGAGAAGGATGACAAGGTGATCCTTTCTGCGAGAAACCTTCCCAAGGTTGACACAGCAGTAGCTGAGAATATTAACGTATATGATGTCTTAAAGGGTGACACACTGGTGATCACCAAGGATGCCGTAGCTAAGATCGAGGAGGTGTTTGCATAATGGCAGCGATTCAGTATTATGATGTAATCCTCAAACCGGTAATCACCGAGAAGAGTATGGCAGGCATGAGCGAGAAGAAATACACTTTCCTGGTTCATCCTGAAGCAAATAAGACAATGATCAAGGAAGCTGTTGAGAAGATGTTCGAGGGCACGAAAGTGGCCAAGGTCAATACCATGAACCTGGACGGCAAGACCAAGAGACGGGGTATGGTATATGGTAAGACAGCCAAGACCAAAAAAGCAATCGTACAGCTGACACAGGACAGCAAGGATATCGAGATTTTTGCAGGACTTTAAGGATGAGAGGCGATTCTCCCCAGACTGCGAATAAAGGATAATGTATGCGGTGTTTATAAACACTGCGCAAAATCATAGAAAAGGAGATAAGATCATGGGAATTAAGACTTACAACCCATATACACCTTCCAGACGTAACATGACTGGTTCTGATTTCTCTGAGATTACGAAGAAAACTCCTGAAAAGGCACTTTGCACATCTCTTAAGAAGAACGCAGGCCGGAACAACCAGGGTAAGATCACGGTGAGACATCATGGCGGCGGAAGCAGAAGATTATACAGAAACATTGACTTTAAGAGAAATAAAGATGGTATCAGTGCTAAGGTTATCGGTATCGAGTACGATCCGAACAGAACAGCAAACATTGCACTGATCTGTTATGAGGATGGCGAAAAGGCATATATCCTCGCACCGGAAGGACTGACAGACGGCATGAAAGTCATGAACGGTCCCGAGGCGGAGATCAGAGTGGGTAACTGCTTACCCTTATCCGAGATTCCGGTAGGTACACTGGTTCACAACATTGAGTTATATCCCGGCAAAGGCGGACAGCTGGTTCGTTCTGCCGGCAACAGTGCACAGCTGATGGCGAAGGAAGGCAAATACGCGACTTTAAGACTTCCCTCCGGTGAGATGAGAATGGTGCCGATCGTATGCCGCGCAACAGTGGGTACGGTAGGTAACGTTGATCATAACCTGATCAAGATTGGTAAGGCCGGACGTAAACGTAACATGGGTATCCGTCCTACAGTCCGCGGTTCCGTTATGAACCCGAATGACCATCCGCACGGCGGTGGTGAGGGCAGAGCTCCGATTGGACGCCCGGGTCCGTGTACACCTTGGGGTAAGCCCGCACTGGGACTTAAGACCCGTAAGAAAAAGAAAGCTTCTAATAAGCTGATTGTGAGAAGAAGAGACGGCAGAGCCATTAAATAAGTGGACAAAGAGTTATTCTAAGGCGATAAAGAACATCGCCTAAGAACAACTAAAACTTTGTCCGGAAGAATTGCAAAGGACAGCAATTCTTCCCGGCTGCCAAACTGCAATATATGAATATTATTTAGGAGGAAAGATCATGGCTAGATCACTGAAAAAAGGACCATTTGCAGATGCGAGCTTACTGAAAAAAGTAGATGCAATGAATTCATCGGGACAGAAGCAGGTCATCAAGACCTGGTCTCGCCGTTCTACGATTTTCCCTTCCTTCGTTGGACACACATTTGCTGTCCATGACGGAAGAAAGCACGTACCGGTATATGTTACAGAAGATATGGTTGGACATAAGCTCGGTGAGTTCGTGGCGACCAGAACTTATAGAGGACATGATAAGGACGAGAGAAAGTCCAAAGTTCGCTAATTTGAAAGGAGGTTTTAATCTATGGCTAAAGGACATAGATCCCAGATAAAAAGAGAAAGAAATGCCAATAAAGATGTAAGACCCTCAGCGAAGTTATCCTACGCTCGTGTGTCTGTACAGAAGGCATGTTTCGTATTAGATGCCATCAGAGGAAAGGATACAGATACGGCTCTTGCCATCTTAACCTATAATCCCAGATATGCATCAAGCATTATCAAGAAGTTGTTAGAGTCGGCAATTGCTAATGCCGAGTACAAATACAGTCAGGATCCTACCAAGTATCCCAATCCGGAGAACCTTTATGTGGCAGAGTGTTATGCCAATAAGGGACCTACCATGAAGCGTGTGAAACCCAGAGCACAGGGCAGAGCATACAGGATTGAGAAGAGAATGAGCCATATCACGATCGTTCTCGATGCAAAATAGGATCAGATTAGGAAGGAGAACAACATGGGACAGAAAGTTAATCCACACGGCTTAAGAGTCGGTATTATTAAAGATTGGGATTCCAAATGGTATGCTGATGGAGAATTTGCTGACTTTTTAGTGGAAGATTACAATATCAGACAGTATTTAAAGAAGAAATTATTCAGTGCCGGTATCTCTAAGATCGAGATCGAGAGAGCATCCGACAGAGTTAAGGTTATTATCTATACAGCTAAACCGGGTGTTGTGATCGGCAAGGGCGGTGCTGAGATCGAAGTAACCAAGAAAGAGCTTTCTAAACTGACAAACAAGAAGGTTCTCGTAGATATCAAGGAGATCAAGAGACCGGACAGAGATGCACAGCTTGTTGCAGAGAATATTGCACAGCAGCTTGAAAATCGTGTATCTTTCAGACGGGCTATGAAGTCCTGCATGGGCCGTACCATGAAGGCAGGCGCACAGGGTATCAAAACAGCCGTATCCGGCCGTCTTGGCGGTGCAGATATTGCCCGGACAGAGTTCTACAGTGAGGGTACTATTCCGCTTCAGACTCTGAGAGCAGATATCGATTATGGTTTCGCAGAGGCAGATACCACCTATGGTAAGCTCGGTGTCAAAGTATGGATTTACAAAGGCGAGGTACTTCCTACTAAATCTAACAAGGAAGGGAGCGATAAATAATGTTAATGCCAAAAAGAGTAAAACGTCGTAAACAGTTCCGTGGGTCTATGGCAGGTAAAGCAACCCGTGGCAATAAGATTACCTACGGTGAGTACGGTATTGTGGCGATGGAGCCTTGTTGGATCAAGTCCAATCAGATTGAGGCAGCCCGTATCGCCATGACCCGTCATATCAAGCGTGGTGGTAAAGTCTGGATCAAGATTTTCCCGGATAAGCCTGTTACAGCAAAACCGGCAGAGACACGTATGGGTTCAGGTAAAGGAACTTTGGAATACTGGGTAGCAGTTGTTAAGCCAGGCCGTGTGATGTTCGAGATCGCAGGCGTGAGCGAGGAAGTGGCAAAAGAAGCACTGCGTCTTGCAACCCATAAACTTCCATGCAAATGTAAAATCGTTTCTAAAGCAGATTTGGAAGGCGGTGTATCAAATGAAAACTAATAAGTATGTAGAAGATTTAAACAAAAAATCAGATGCAGAATTAGCACAGGAACTTATCAATGCTAAGAAAGAACTTTTCAATTTGAGATTCCAGAACGCAACTAATCAGTTAGACAATACAGCCAGGATCAAAGATGTGAGAAGAAATATCGCAAGGATCCAGACAGTTATCACACAGAAGGCGAAAGCCACCAACTAGTGAAAATGTATTGTTTAAGAAAGGAGAGGTAGTCAATCGTGGAAAGAAATTTGAGAAAAACCCGTACTGGTAAGGTAACCAGTAATAAGATGGATAAAACAATTGTGGTTGCAATTGAAGACCATGTAAAACATCCGCTTTACAAGAAGATTGTAAAGGAGACTTATAAATTAAAAGCACATGACGAGAACAACGAGTGCAATATCGGTGATACCGTCAAGGTGATGGAGACAAGACCTTTATCCAAGGATAAGAGATGGAGACTGGTAGAGATCGTGGAGAGAGCTAAATAACAAGACGAAAAGATTTACTAAGGCGTCAGAAAACGCCGCCTAAGAAAATCTAAGTTTCGTCTGCGAGGTCGCATCGCAACCTCGGTGGATTTAGCTAAAGCATGACGAAATGTAATAAAATCAAGATAAGGAGAAAATAGCATGATTCAACAGGAAAGCAGACTTAAGGTCGCTGATAACACCGGTGCGAAAGAGCTTTTATGTATCAGGGTTATGGGCGGATCTACAAGAAGATATGCGCGTATTGGTGATACGATTGTTGCTACGGTTAAAGATGCAACACCAGGCGGCGTTGTAAAAAAAGGCGATGTTGTGAAAGCAGTTGTTGTACGCACTGTAAAAGGCGCTCGTCGTAAAGACGGATCTTATATCAGATTTGACGAAAATGCTGCTGTTATCATCAAAGATGACAAGACTCCGAGAGGAACCCGTATTTTTGGCCCAGTAGCAAGAGAGCTTCGTGATAAACAGTTTATGAAAATTGTTTCACTGGCTCCGGAAGTATTATAGGAGGTGCCGGTATGTCAACATTTAAGATTAAAAAAGGCGATACTGTCAAAGTAATTGCCGGTAAGGATAAAGACAAAGAAGGCAAAGTAGTTTCCGTAGATAGAAAGAAAAACAAGGTACTCGTAGAGGGAATCAACATGATCACTAAACATGAGAAACCCTCCGCAGCGAACCAGAACGGTGGTATCGTCCAGAAGGAAGCACCCATTGACGCTTCCAATGTGATGTATGTACACAAGGGCAAAGCGACAAGGATCGGCTTTAAGATCGAGAAGGACAAGAAGGTCCGTTATGCCAAGTCCACAGGCGACATCATTGATTAATTTCTTAGAAAGGAGATCCAGAGCGTTGAGTAGTAGACTAAAAGATATGTATAAAGACGAGATCGTAGATGCTATGATCAAAAAGTTTGGATATAAAAATGTCATGGAAGTTCCGAAGCTTGACAAGATTGTGATCAACATGGGTGTCGGCGAAGCGAAAGAAAATGCCAAGGTTTTAGAGTCCGCAGTGAGCGATATGGAGACCATTACCGGTCAGAAGGCAGTTATCACTAAGGCAAAACACTCCATCGCAAACTTCAAGATCAGAGAGGGACAGTCAATCGGCTGTAAGACCACACTGCGTGGCGATAAGATGTATGAGTTCCTGGACAGACTCGTAAATCTTGCACTTCCCCGTGTGCGTGACTTTAGAGGTGTCAGCGCTAATTCATTCGATGGCAGAGGCAATTATGCGCTCGGTATCAAGGAGCAGATTATCTTCCCCGAAATCGAGTACGACAAGGTAGATAAGGTGAGAGGTATGGACATCATCTTTGTTACCACTGCCAAGACAGATGAGGAAGCCCGTGAGTTGTTGAGATTATTTAATATGCCATTCGCCAAATAAAAGGAGGTAAGTTCATGGCTAAGACAGCAATGAAGATCAAACAGCAGCGCAAACCGAAGTTCTCAACCAGAGAATATAATCGTTGCAAAATCTGTGGTCGTCCACATGCTTATTTAAGAAAATACGGAATTTGCAGAATCTGTTTCCGTGAATTAGCATATAAAGGTCAGATACCTGGCGTCAGAAAAGCAAGCTGGTAAAATGCGAAAAGAAGTTCTAAGGCGTCAACCAAAAATTTTTAGGAGGAAAAATCATGACAATGAGCGATCCGATTGCAGATATGCTTACAAGAATCCGTAATGCAAATACTGCAAAACATGATACAGTAGATGTGCCTGCATCTAAGATGAAATTATCCATCGCACAGATTCTTTTGGATGAAGGTTATATTAAGAAGTTTGATGTGATCGATGAGGGTAGTTTCAAGACAATCCATATCACCTTGAAATATGGTGAAGATAAGAATGACAAGATCATTTCCGGAATCAAGAGAATCTCTAAGCCGGGTCTTCGTGTGTATGCCGGCAAAGAGGAGCTGCCGAAGGTTCTCGGCGGACTCGGTGTTGCAATCATTTCTACCAACCAGGGCGTTGTGACCGATAAGAAGGCCAGAGAGCTTCAGGTGGGCGGAGAAGTGTTAGCGTTCGTATGGTAATGGACAAAACAACAAATTAAAATAGGAGGTACGGGCATGTCACGTATAGGAAGAATGCCAATCGCAATCCCTGCGGGTGTGACTGTAGAGGTTGCAGAAAATAACAAAGTGACTGTAAAAGGTCCTAAGGGAACACTTGAGAGAGTGCTTCCGGAGGGAATGGATATTAAGGTAGAAGCGGGTCAGGTGGTTGTATCAAGACCGAATGACTTAAAGAAAATGAAATCCTTCCATGGTCTGACAAGAACACTGATCATGAATATGGTGACAGGTGTTACAGACGGCTTTGAAAAGAAACTGGAAGTAAACGGTGTAGGTTACAGGGCTTCTAAGTCCGGCAAGACTCTGACACTGAACCTGGGATATTCTCATCCGGTAGAGATGACTGATCCTGAGGGCGTTGAGTCTGTCGTAGAGGGGCAGAATGTGATCATCGTTAAAGGTATTGATAAAGAAAAAGTAGGTCAATTTGCGGCTGAAATCAGAGATAAGAGACGTCCGGAGCCTTATAAGGGCAAAGGTATCAAGTATGCTGATGAGACAATTAGACGTAAAGTTGGTAAGACTGGTAAGAAATAATAGATAAGGAGAGTAGAAAATGGTTAGGAAAGAATCTAGACAAGAAGTTCGTGTAAAAAAACACAACAGGATGCGTAACCGTTTCAGTGGTACGCCTGAGAGACCGCGTCTGGCTGTGTTCAGAAGTAATAATCATATGTATGCTCAAATTATTGACGATACAGTTGGAAACACTTTAGTCTCAGCATCCACTCTGGAAAAGAGCGTTAAGTCCGAGATTGAGAAGACCAATAACGTTGATGCGGCAGCATATTTGGGAACTGTGATCGCTAAGAGAGCAATCGAGAAAGGTATCAAGACCGTTGTATTTGACAGAGGCGGCTTTATTTACCAGGGTAAGATTGCAGCATTAGCTGATGCGGCCAGAGAAGCTGGCCTGGAATTCTAGGAAGGGAGAAAGAAGATCACATGAGACGTACAATCATTGACGTAAGTCAGTTAGAACTCACTGAAAAAGTTGTGACAATCAAACGTGTTACCAAGGTTGTCAAGGGTGGTCGTAATATGCGCTTTACCGCACTTGTGGTAGTTGGCGACAGCAATGGCCATGTCGGTGCAGGCTTGGGCAAAGCAACTGAAATCCCTGAGGCGATCCGTAAAGGTAAAGAAGATGCGATCAAGAATTTAGTTAATGTTGCACTTGATGATAAAAACAGTATTACACATGATTTTGTCGGAAAATATGGTTCTGCATCCGTTCTCTTAAAGAGAGCTCCGGAAGGTACCGGTATTATCGCCGGTGGTCCTGCCCGTATTGTGTGTGAGCTTGCAGGCATCAAGAATATCCGTACGAAGTCTTTGGGTTCCAATAACAAGCAGAACGTCGTACTTGCTACGATAGCGGGTTTAAGCCAGTTAAAGACTCCTGAGGAAGTAGCTAAGAACCGTGGCAAATCCGTAGAAGAGGTCCGCGCTTAATACCATATCCTGGTATCGGATCAGAATGATTAGGAGGAAGAAAAATGGCAGCAAAGAAAGAGGCAGCTAAAACATTAAAGATTACTTTAGTCAGATCTACGATCGGCCAGGTGCCCAAGGCGCGTGCGACAATTGAGGCTATGGGACTTAGGAAGCTTAATCAGACAGTGGAACTGCCTGACAATGCAGCAACCAGAGGTCAGATTCAGAGAGTAAGACATATGGTTAAAGTAGAAGAAGCATAGAAGGAGGTGTCAGAGAATGGAATTATCTAATTTAAGACCGGCGGAAGGTTCCGTGCACAGCAATAATTTTAGAAGAGGCCGCGGTCATGGCTCAGGCAATGGCAAGACAGCCGGCAAGGGTCATAAAGGTCAGAAAGCTCGTTCCGGAGCACCCAGAACGGGTTTTGAAGGTGGTCAGATGCCATTGTACAGACGTCTCCCCAAGAGAGGTTTCACGAACAGAAACACGAAGGAGATCGTAGCACTCAACTTAAGCGTTCTGGAAGTATTTGACAATGGTACAACAGTTGATGTGGACGCATTGATTGCAAAGGGCATCGTTAGGAACCCTCGTGATGGTGTTAAGATTCTTGGAAATGGAGAACTTACCAAAAAACTCGATGTGAAGGTAAATGCCTTCAGCGCATCCGCGAAAGAGAAGATCGAGGCACTTGGTGGAACAGCAGAGGTGGTTTAATGTTTACAACCTTAAAAAACGCATTTAAGATCAAAGAGATCAGAAAGAAAATAATGTTTACTTTTCTGATGTTGGTTGTGATCCGTCTCGGATCACAGCTTCCCGTGCCGGGTGTAGACAGAACTTATTTTGCAAAATGGTTTTCTCAGCAGACCGGTGACGCATTTAATTTCTTTAATGCTTTTACAGGTGGATCGTTCCTCAATATGTCCATTCTGGCACTGAATATCACACCGTATATCACATCTTCCATTATCATGCAGCTGATGACGATAGCGATTCCGAAGTTGGAGGAGATGCAGAGAGACGGTGCTGACGGACGTAAGAAGATCGCTTCCATTACAAGATATGTAACAGTAGTCCTCGCCCTCGTGGAGGCAACTGCAATGGCAGTTGGCTTTGGACGCCAGGGGCTCCTTGAGGTCTATAATGTGATGAATATTATCACGGTTATCGCCGCTCTCACGGCAGGAAGTGCTTTCCTGATGTGGATTGGTGAGAGAATTACAGAGAATGGCGTTGGTAACGGTATTTCCATCGTGCTGACGATCAATATTCTTTCCCGTATGCCGCAGGATATCACACAGCTCTTTGAGCAGTTTGTGATCGGCAAGTCCATTGCCAAAGGTGTAGTGGCAGCAATCATCATTATTGCAATCATCGTATTGATGGTGGTGTTAGTCATTATCTTAAATGACGGTGTGCGTAAGATCCCTGTGCAGTATGCGAAAAAGGTGCAGGGCAGAAAGATGGTTGGCGGACAGACGACAAATATTCCTCTGAAGGTCAATACATCAGGTGTTATTCCGGTTATTTTTGCATCATCCCTGATGCAGCTGCCGGTGGTGGTGTGTTCTTTATTCAGCATCAGCAGCACAGGAGTGTGGGGTGAGATCTTAAAAGGAATGAATTCCAATTACTGGTGCAACCCGCATCAGATGGGCTACTCCATAGGTCTGGTAGTATATGTTGTTCTGGTAATCTTTTTCGCCTACTTCTATACTTCCATCACCTTTAATCCTCTGGAGATTGCGGAGAATATGAAAAAGCAGGGCGGTTTTATTCCGGGTATCAGACCTGGCAGACCTACCAGTGATTACCTGACCAAAGTGCTTAATTATATCGTATTCATTGGAGCAGTCGGACTTACCATCATCTGTGTGGTACCGTATTTCTTCAACGGTGTGTTCGGCGCAAGTGTATCGTTTAGCGGAACCAGTCTGATCATTATTGTCAGCGTAGTGCTTGAGACAATGAAACAGATTGAATCCCAGATGCTTGTCCGCAACTATAAAGGATTCTTAAATGATTAAATCGGGCAAGGTTCGATTGAGACAGGCGGTAATATAAGGTAGTAGGGACGGCAGGGTAGACTGGTACGTCCCTTACCTTGCGTTTTGACAGGATATTAGACTAGATGCTTGCGCGGACAGGAGAAGCGCAGAAATGAGGAAAAGATGAAAATCGTGATGTTAGGCGCACCCGGAGCCGGTAAGGGAACACAGGCACAGATGCTTGCGAAGAAATATGATATTCCCCATGTATCTACCGGTGACATTTTTAGAATGAATATTAAGAACGGTACAGAGCTTGGTATGGAAGCCAAGAAATATATGGATCAGGGCCTTTTGGTACCGGATGAACTGACAGTCCGGATCCTGCTTGACAGGGTGGCCAGGGAGGACTGCCGGAAAGGATATGTGCTGGACGGATTCCCGCGCAATATCCCGCAGGCTGATGTACTTGATGAGGCACTTTCCAAACTGGGTGACAAGATTGATTATGCCATCAATGTGGATGTGCCGGATGAGAATATTATCCGGAGAATGGGAGGCAGACGCGCCTGCCTTTCCTGTGGCGCCACATACCATATAGAGCATGTGCCTCCGAAAAAGGAAGGTATCTGTGATAAATGTGGTCAGGAACTGGTACTGCGCGACGATGATAAGCCGGAGACTGTAAAGAACCGCCTTCAGGTATACAAGGAGCAGACACAGCCCCTCATTGATTTCTATACCAAGAAGGGTGTACTGCATAATGTGGACGGTACAAAGGATATGAACGAAGTATTTGAGGCGATCGTGGCAATCCTGGGCTAAAGAAGGGTGTGGGAAAATGACGGTCACGATTAAGTCAGACAGAGAAATTGAATTAATGCGGCAGGCGGGCAGGCTTCTTGCTCAGGTGCACGAGGAACTGGCAAAGATTATCCGTCCGGGGATTTCCACATTGGATATTGATCAGGTATGTGAAGAAATCATCAGAAGCTATGGCTGTACACCTAACTTTCTGCATTATCAGGGTTATCCGGCATCTGTATGTGTGTCTGTAAATGAGGAAGTGGTACATGGAATCCCCAGAAAGGATCATATCCTGAAGGAGGGAGACATCGTCAGCCTGGATACGGGACTGATCTATCAGGGATATCATTCTGATGCTGCCAGGACACATGCGGTGGGGCAGATAAACGCGGAAGTGCAGAAGCTGATGGATGTGACAAAGCAGAGCTTTTTTGAAGGTATCCGGATGGCCAGGGCAGGGATGCACCTGCATGATATCTCCAACGCCATTGCAGCCTATGTGACACCCTATGGGTATGGAATTGTGAGAGATCTGGTGGGACACGGCATAGGAACGCATCTGCATGAGCCCCCGCACATTCCCAATTATGCGGTGAGAAGAAAAGGCATACGTTTACGTCCCGGCATGACGCTGGCCATTGAGCCCATGATCAATATGGGAACAGGCGATGTGGAGTGGATGGATGACGGATGGACGGTTGTCTCGGCAGATCATTCCCTCTCGGCGCATTATGAGAATACCGTGCTGATCACCGAAGGCGAACCGGAGATATTGACATTGATGTGACTTAATATATAGAAGAAACAGTCATGGAGGAAGAGTATGGTAGGAATACTTGCCATGTCGAAGGCTGGGCATGATAAGGGAACCCTATACGTCATAATACGGGAGGAAGGCGAATATGTATATCTAGCCGACGGCCGTATCAGAACTGCGGACAGACCCAAGAAAAAGAACAAGAAGCATGTGCAGATGATAAAGCAAAAAAAAATAGCAGAACCGGAGAGCGGTTTTGATGACCTTAAGATCAGGAAAATAATCAAAGAATATCAGGAGGAAGGAAATGTCAAAGGCTGATGTAATCGAAATCGAAGGAACTGTAATTGAGAAGCTGCCCAACACCATGTTTCAGGTGGAATTGGAGAATGGCCATGTAGTGTTAGCGCATATCAGCGGTAAACTGCGCCAGAATTTCATCCGTATCCTGCCCGGTGATAAGGTGACTTTGGAATTATCTCCTTACGATCTGTCCAAAGGCAGAATCATCTGGAGGGATAAGTGATCGAACAAAGTTCGATCTCGAGAATTGCAAGCAATTCTCGGCAGTAATTATAGTAGTTCTCGGTTTGGAAAAGTTTGGTTTACCTCTTGCAAAAGGCAGGGGTTGATGTTATAATGTAAAGCGGTCTTTTTTGAAAGGAGGGTTTGAGATGAAAGTCAGATCATCAGTAAAACCGATTTGCGAAAAGTGCAAGATCATTAAAAGAAAAGGAAAGATCAGAGTAATTTGTGAAAATCCGAAACATAAACAGGTACAAGGTTAATCCCCGTAGTTTTCAGTAAGAAAGGGGTTCTTGTCCTGATATATTATGAGCGGCTGCGATTCCGTTCTTTTTCCATTGAGGAAAATGACGGATATAATATAGATGGATGGGCCTAAGGGAGATTACTTTTTGATACCAACATCATGTTTGGAAAGATCGGATACCTGATCCGGTTGGGTAGAACCTACCCCAATCAATTAGTATCACGTATGGAAACATACGAAACGCATGGAAAATGCAAAGGAAATGGAGGAAACGTAAATGGCTCGTATTGCAGGTGTTGACTTACCGAGAGAAAAGCGTGTGGAGATCGGCTTAACCTATATTTATGGGATTGGCAGAACAAGCGCGAACAAGATTCTGGAGGCAGCGAATGTGAATCCGGATACCCGTGTCAGAGAGTTGACTGATGATGAGGTAAAGAGACTCGCTGAAGTGATCGAAAAAGATTACATGGTAGAGGGTGATCTGAGAAGAGAGGTTGCGCTCAATATCAAACGTCTTCAGGAGATTGGATGCTACAGAGGAATCCGTCACAGAAAAGGTCTTCCGGTTCGTGGTCAGAAGACTAAGACCAATGCAAGAACAAGAAAAGGCCCGAAGAGAACTGTGGCGAATAAGAAGAAATAGTCTAACCCTGTAAGGCAGGATTTTAGACGGTTACCGAGAAACAGTATAGAATATGAGAAAGTAGGTTAGTTTAGTATGGCTAAAAAAGTTGCAAAAAAAGTAACAAAAAAGCGTGTAAAGAAAAACGTTGAACATGGACAGGCACATATCCAGTCTTCTTTTAACAATACCATCGTTACACTGACAGATAACGAAGGTAATGCGTTAAGCTGGGCAAGTGCTGGTGGTCTTGGCTTTAGAGGTTCAAGGAAATCTACTCCATATGCGGCACAGATGGCTGCTGAGACAGCGACAAAGGCTGCTCTGATTCATGGTTTAAAGACTGTGGATGTTATGGTGAAAGGACCCGGTTCGGGCCGTGAGGCGGCTATCCGCGCTTTGCAGGCTTGTGGTCTTGAAGTGACCAGTATCCGTGACGTAACACCGGTACCGCACAATGGATGTCGTCCGCCTAAGAGACGTCGTGTCTAATTGTGATGTTCATTTTGCTTTGCAAAATGAACATCCAGAGAATCGTACAAAGCACGATTCTCCGCGTTTAGTGGAATGATTCATAATTAACGTTTGGAAGAAGGTACAGTATTTATCGGCGGCTTTTGCCGATTCATATACGGTACTGTAAACAAAAATCAGAAAGGAGCCAGAACAATGGCAGTAAACAGAGTACCAGTATTAAAAAGATGCAGATCCCTTGATCTTGATCCTACGTTTTTAGGATATGATAAGAAGTCCAACAGGACATCACCCAGAGCAGGCAAGAAGATCAGTGAGTACGGCTTGCAGCTGAGAGAGAAACAGAAGGCAAAATTCATCTATGGTGTACTTGAGAAGCCTTTTAGAAATTATTATGAAAGAGCTGACAGAATGAAGGGCATGACCGGTGAAAACCTTATGGTTATGCTGGAGAGCAGACTGGACAGCGTTGTCTTCAGAATGGGCTTTGCGAGAACCAGAAGGGAAGCAAGACAGGTTGTAGGACATAAGCATTTCTTAGTAAATGGCAAGCCTGTACAGATTCCTTCTTACCTGGTGAAGGCAGGCGATGTGATTGAAGTGAGAGAGAAGGCTAAATCCTTACAGAGATACAAAGATATCCTCGAGGTGACGGGTGGCAGACTCGTTCCGGAGTGGCTTGAGGTAGACCAGGAGGCAATGAAAGCGACAGTGAAATACCTCCCTACAAGAGAAATGATTGATGTTCCGGTAAACGAAATGCTTATCGTCGAGTTGTATTCTAAATAATAGATTATGACGGTGGTATAACAACATGCTCGTAAAGGAGGGTATTTGAGTGTTTGATTTTGAGAGACCCAATATTGAAGTGGTAGAGATCTCGGAAGATAAGAAATACGGCAGATTTGTTGTGGAACCTTTAGAGAGAGGCTACGGCATTACTCTGGGTAATTCCTTAAGAAGAATCATGCTGTCTTCCCTGCCGGGTGTAGCAGTCAGCCAGGTCAAGATCGAAGGCGTCTTACATGAGTTCAGTTCCATCCCCGGCGTCAAGGAAGATGTGACTGAGATCATTATGAACATCAAGAGTCTTGCGATCAAGAATAACAGTGATACCAATGAACCTAAGACCGCATACATCGAGTATGAAGGCGAGGGTATTGTACGTGCATCTGATATCCAGGTAGACCAGGATATTGAGATTTTGAATCCGGATTTAGAGATTGCCACTTTGAGCGGTAAAGATACGAAGCTGTACATGGAATTGACGATCACCAAAGGTAGAGGTTATGTGAGTTCCGATAAGAATAAGACAGATGATCTGCCAATCGGCGTCATTGCGATAGACTCTATCTATACACCTGTGGAGAGAGTCAATGTCACTGTGGAGAATACCCGTGTCGGTCAGATTACAGACTATGACAAGCTGACTCTGGATGTACACACCAATGGAACCCTGGTTCCGGATGAGGCAGTCAGTCTGGCAGCTAAGGTGCTGAGCGAACACTTAAGCCTCTTTATTGATCTGTCCGAAAATGCCAAAACTGCTGAGGTCATGGTGGAGAAGGAAGATGATGAGAAAGAGAAAGTGCTTGAGATGAGCATTGACGAGTTAGAGTTGTCCGTTCGTTCTTATAACTGCTTAAAGAGAGCAGGCATCAACACAGTGGAAGAATTGACGAACAAGACTTCCGAAGATATGATGAAGGTTAGAAACCTTGGTCGTAAGTCCCTGGAGGAAGTGCTTGCGAAATTAAAAGAGTTAGGCTTACAGCTGAATCCTGCGGACGAGGCGTAAGAGAGAAGCCGGGCAGGGTAAGCCCAAAGAGTACTTGCACGGCAGGCTCATAAATGGAACAGTTTAATTACATTCGGTAAGTAAGTCCAAAGTGCGTGGCCGGATGTACCATGACGGGTATAACCCGATGAGAAAGGAGCCGGATATGGCAAAATACAGAAAACTCGGCAGAACATCTGACCAGAGAAAAGCATTACTTAGAGGCCAGGTAACAGCACTGCTTTATAATGGAAAGATTGTTACCACAGAAGCGAGAGCGAAGGAAGTACGTAAGATGGCAGAGCGCCTGATTACGCTGGCGGTTAAGGAGAAAGATAACTTTGAGACCGTTAAGGTTACTGCCAAGGTAGCCCGCAAGGATAAGGACGGCAAGAGAGTAAAGCAGATCATTGACAAGGATACAAAGGCTGTACTTTCCGAGACACACCGCGATAAGGACGGCAAGATTCTTCGTATGGAAAACGGTGTTACCGTGACAGTGTACGATGAAGTGGAGAAGGAGATCAAGAAGGACCTTCCTTCCAGATTACATGCCAGAAGACAGATGTTAAAGGTATTATATCCAGTCAAGGAAGTACCGGAGAAGGGTGCAGGCAGAAAGAAGAACACCAAGGAAGTGAATCTGGTAGAGAAGCTCTTTGATGAGTATGGTCCCAAATATGCGAACCGTAACGGCGGTTACACCAGAATCATCAAGATTGGTCCCCGTAAGGGTGACGCGGCCATGGAAGTAGTATTGGAGTTAGTGTAAGGCCGGTTATGATGAAAGTGATATGAGTAAAGGAGAGACTTAAGCAAGTTGCTTGAGTCTCTTTTTGCATAAAAGACAGAAAATAAAAACATAATAAAAGATACAACATTTTATATTAAAATGTTGTATCTTACTTCTTTACATATAATATATCGGTTCGTCATAGAAATACTTAACCCCATTTTCAAATTTTTTAATTTACAAATCAATTTTCATATAAACCTTATCTTTTTCATCCTGTTCTATACCAAGATATCGCTTGGTTATTCCATAAGAAGAATGATTATACAGTTCCATCAGCATGGCAGGCGGTGTGCCCTGCTTCCAGGCATGATAGCCAAAAGTCTTTCGCAGGGAGTGGCAGCTGATATGTTCATCAAGACCACATGCACAGGCGGCTGTCTTAATAATACGATAGGCCTGATAACGGGAGAGGGGAAGTGTCTTGTTGCGCATACTTGGGAACAGATAGTTGTCCTGGGCAGTTCGGTCAGACGAGTTTCGATATTCAAGAAGAACTCTTTGTGCGGATTTATTGATTGGTACAGTACGTTTCTTGCCTGTTTTATGTTCTTTGAGGCAAATGTGGGAACGAAGACAATTCATGTCATTGTCCCATACATCCCTCCATTGCATACGCAATAGATCGCTGATGCGAAAAGCTGTATTTAATCCAATTACAATCATAGCATAATTACGGGAGTTTGGATGAACATTAACGTAATAGTTTTTGAATTTTTCCAAAGTATTCTTGTTTTTAATTGGGTGTGTTCCACTCATGATTTTATCCTCCTTATTTTGGAAATTCGGGACCGGTTATCCGACAGTTTCCATCATACAACATTTTAATATAAAAAGTTGCATCAGGATATGCAGGGCAGCAGAACGGTTAAAACGTCATAACAAAGAAAAATACCGTAAAACAAGGAGGTTTCGATATGTTAAGACTGACAATGAGTACAGAAGAGTATTTACAGATTGGTGAAGAAGTCAAAATTGTTTTTTTAGGAGGAAGTAAGAATCATTTACGTATTATGGTGGATGCACCAAAGGAGTACAACGTAGTCAGGAGTAAAGTTATTGAAAATAATGCTAAAAGTGAAGAGGAACGGGCACAGCTTCCACACTACTATGCGGTGCCTGATTTACCGGAGAAATATCGTAGGAAAAGGATTATGGTAAATGACTCTTTAAAGAAGGGTACAATCGGATAATAACCCGGGACAATCCTAGGGGTCCTGGGGTTATTTATAGAAACCAAAAACAAACAAACGGTGGTAAACGGAATTACCACCGGCAATCACAAGGAGGTAACATTATGATCGTAAAACACAATATCACAGCAATGAATTCTGACAGGATGCTGGGACTTACCACAAGTTCTCAGGCGAAGTCAACCGAGAAATTATCGTCCGGATACAAAATCAATCGTGCGGCTGACGATGCGGCAGGGTTGGCAATTTCTGAGAAAATGAGAAGACAGATTAAAGGACTTACGCAGGCCTCTGCTAATGCACAGGATGGCATTAGTGCTGTACAGACCGCAGAAGGCGCTTTGACAGAAGTGCAGGCTATGCTTCAAAGAATGAATGAGCTGGCAGTAAAAGCATCCAATGGGACGCAGTCCGAGTCCGATCGTCAGGCAATCCAGAACGAGATTGATCAGTTGACAACAGAAATTGACCGCGTATCTGAGACCACGAAGTTCAACGAGACTTATCTGTTAAAAGGAGATAAGAGCTTAGAGAACGGTCATACCTACAGCTATAAGAATTTTGCTGCTGCGCAGACTGGGGCAGCGACCATGAGCGTAGATAGTGCTACTGATTTGACGGCTGCTTTTACGGCGGGGACAGTGGATTCGCAGAAACTTCAGGATGAGCAGAATGAATTGTTGATGGCCTTAAGAGACCAGGGGGTGAAAATTACATCAACTACCACAGATAAGGCAGCTGATGGCGTTGCCTATGGCTTTGAACTGAATGGCGGAGCTGCAGAGAAGTTCACAGTTGCTTTGAAGACAGGTACAAAAGATACATTTGAGGTGAAAGATGCAGATGGAACGGTAATTGGAACCCTTAAAGCTTCCGGAAGCAAATTAACAGCGGGAACCGCAGGTTATTCAAAGGCAACAGTCATTGCTACGAGTATAACAGCGGCAGAGGCTACAGAAGCACAGGCAAAATACTATGACAAGGACGGCAATGCTGTTCCGGCAAATGCGCTGGATAATTATTTCATTGCAACCACACCAGCAGGCGGTACAACGACTGTTGCAACCAGGGCAGATGCGCCACAGCTTTATGATGCAGTGGGTAATAAGGCTACGGCTAATGCAGCTAATATTGGGGCATTAAACGACTTGACACACGACTTGTCTGTAACACTGCATGTAGGTGCAGACGCTACTTCCAATAATCAGATTACCATGAATATCAAGGCCATGAGCGCTAAAGGACTTGGGGTAAACGGTCTGAAGGTGAACGGAACAGATGACAGCAACGCTCTGGGCGCCATTGATACCATCAAAGCGGCAATCCAGAAAGTTTCCGATCAGAGAGCAGAATTGGGTGCTATCCAGAACAGGCTTGAGCATACTATTAATAATCTGGACAATGTAGTGGAGAATACCACAAGTGCAGAGGCACAGATTCGTGATACTGATATTGCAAAGGAAATGGTACAGTATGCGAACAACAATATCTTACAGCAGGCTGGTACATCCATGCTGTCCCAGGCAAATCAGTCCAACCAGCTGGCATTGTCCTTACTTGGCTGATACGGCCTGAAGGAATAGAGTTCTATGTGCTATATGTAATGTTGTCTGGAAACAGCCGCATCCGTATATGGGTGCGGCTGTTTCGCTGTGTCTGCTTCGATTTTATGCTTTTATATAATATGTTATTGCAATAAGAGAAAATCTATGCTTGTATCCAACAAATTATAAACAGGCGGAGATTTTTTATCTTAGCAGGAACAAAGAGGGAAGGGATTATGGAGGCAGTCAGGGAAATGAAAATATTCAATTTGAGAAAAAGGATACGATATGAATATGAGATGAGGCTGAAAGCGAAGCGTGACCGTTGGGCGGAGGATGACTATATCAGGAAAGAATGTAATCGTAAAGAAAGCTGAAATTTTATTCTGTAAATGTATCACTGCCTGGCAGGTTACATCATACTTTATAGCATATCAAATTGTTTCAATATCTCATTTTACTTGAAACGAGTATGGCAATAAAGGAGAAGGAAATATGGCAGTTGGTTATCTGATGATGCAGGCCAGAACGGCACATGATGCGGTACCCTTGCGTGGTGTACAGATCAGTGTTTTGGATGATGAACAGAACCGGATTTATGAATTGACGACGGACGAGAACGGAGATACAAGAAGTGTTTCGCTGGAGACTGTGGACAAGAGTTATTCCCAGAATGAGAATTTTGCCGGAACGCCCTATGTGACATATAATGTGTTGGCACGGGCACAGGGGTTTAATACGCTGTTTGTGGCGGATATTCCTATCTTTGATGGGGAACTGGCGGTTCTTCCGTTGGCTCTGGTTCCCATGCAGGAGGACCAGAGAAGCAGTGAACAGACGCGGATTACAGTGGGGGCTCCGGCAGTGACAATGACGGGAGAACGTGAGCAGGAAGGGCCGGGAAGAGAGGCAGGAGATCAATATGTGCTGCGTCAGGTAGTCATTCCCAATCCGATTACAGTGCATATGGGAACACCCGATTCCACAGCTTCCAATATACAGGTTTCTTTTCCCGATTATGTGAAGAATGTTGCCAGCAGTGAGATCTATCCCACGTGGCCGGAGGCTGCTCTTCGGGCAAATATCTATGCGATTATTACTTTTGCGTTAAACAGAGTATACACGGAGTGGTATCGGGCAAAGGGCTATTCTTTTGATATCACAAACAGCACTGCCTATGACCAGTATTTTGTGTATGGAAGGCCTGTCTATGAATCTATCAGCCGTATCGTTGATCAGATTTTTAATGAATATGTCCGCAGGCAGGGTCAGAACGCTCCTTATTTTACATCATTCTGCAATGGTACAACCGCAAATTGTGCAGGCTTATCGCAGTGGGGTACGGTTACACTGGCAAACCAGGGATATACACCAATCAGAATTTTACGGTATTACTATCCGGATGATATAGAGATCGCAGAGACAAACGCAGTCAGCAATGTGGTAACTTCTTATCCGGGGACACCGCTTCGGGTAGGGAGCACAGGGCTGGATGTACAGACAATACAGACCTATTTGAACAGAATCAGGAGAAATTATCCGGTGATTCCGGCAATTACCGATGAGACAGGAGTATTTGGAGACAGTACGAGGGCGGCGGTAACGAAGTTTCAGAGCATTTTCAATCTGGCAACGGACGGCATCGTGGGAAAGGCCACATGGTATAAGATTTCCAATTTATATACTGCGGTGACCAGGCTTGCAGAATTAAACAGCGAAGGCAATTCACTCGGTATCGGAACGGTGCCGCCTTCTACGGTACTCAGACAGGGTTCCCGGGGGCAGGATGTCCTTACACTGCAATATCTGTTGGATGTGATAGCGGAATACTATTCGGGGATTCCCAGTCCGGGACAGGATGGTATTTTCGGAAATAATACCAGGGAAGCGGTTATTGCTTATCAGCGGCAGATGGGCCTTGCGGCGGATGGCATTGTAGGGCAGGACACATGGAATTCTTTGTATAGAACCTATCAGGGAATCAGCCAGAATGTACCGCCTTCCAACCCGGCGCCGAATCCTGTGCCTGATCCGGAAAATGTGATCACATATACGGTACGCCCGGGAGATACCTTGTGGCAGCTTGCAAAACGTTATGGGACTACGGTGGATGCCATTAAGCAGGCAAGCGGAATTACCAGTGATGATCTGAGCATCGGGCAGGTTTTGCGGATACCGGTATCACAGGGAGAGCAGTATTTCTTATATACGGTACGCCCGGGAGATACGCTGTGGCTTCTTGCCAATCGGTTTGGAACTACGGTAGATGCCATCAGGAATCTGAACGGATTGTCCAGTGATGCACTGCGCGTAGGGCAGGTGCTCAGGATTCCGGAGTGATGGTAAGACAGTAGAAAAGATAGAGAATACAAAACCCCGAAGATGCCGGATGGGTGTCTTTGGGGTTTCGTGTATGCGTTTTGTTTCAGTTTAATACTTTTTGAAAGTGTTGGTAATCTTTACTGGAGTTCCAGTTGCCGCCCCAGGTGAAACCATGTTCAATAAAGAGGCGGTAACATAGGTCATTCTCATCAATCTTATAGGCAAAATCCTGGCTTCTGTCCGCATAGATTTCGCTGCCGGCGGGAGAGATATAGGTATTGCCCGTACCTCCTTTGTTGTAGACTACATAGGGATTGTAGAAGGGATTGATATCAATGGCGAGGCCATAGGCGTGTTTGGACAGGCTGGTAGTGCCGTCAACCACCCGGTAGTTAAAACAGGATGTGTTATTGTCCGCCATGGAAGCCGTGTCATCGCCATTATATTCGTCTATCAGCCGAATCCGCTCAATCTGATATTCATTCTGGTACAGTTCATAAAAGATTTCCACCATATCCTGTGCCACTGCTTTATTGCAGATCAGTTCTCCTGTCTGTTCTTCTCCGTTAAAATCGTGATACAGAAGACCCACATACAGAAGATCTTCGTAAGGAACCGTACAGCCGCTTTCAGGATAAGAAATACCGGTAATTCGTTGTTTGACTGTATCGGTCAGCGGTTCATAGTAGAATCCAGGCTGATAAGTGATGCGTTCCGGATGACTGGTCATTTCTTCAGACTCCGTTATTGTATTCTTATCTGTAGTATATGCGGAATCATCTGCCGGGATGACGGCGCTTTCCGGAGCAGATGATTCTGGCAGGGGAGACGCAGTTTCGGGAACGGTTGTATCTGACAGAGGAGCCGCAGCTTCCGGGGCGGTTTCGTGTTTCACGGTAACAGTTTCCTGCGCATCAGATCCGTAAGCCAGTTCCGGATTTTTCTGTGCATACTCTGTCAGGGTTTCTGAGCCGGTCAGATATTGGGCCAGAAAAGCACATACCATGATAAAGAGTAGTAGAAAAATTAAGGGTCCGGCTAATTGTTTTAAAATGACATTTTTGTAAGATTTTGAATACTTTCTGTTGTTTTCGGAATTTTTCTTAGAAATATTTTGTGACATATATGTCATGGCTCCTTTTGGTTTCTGTTTTTCTCGTTCGCGGGCTTCGCCGTATACAGACGTAACGTATACTCGCAAACCCGCGCAGTGCATACTCGAAAAACCCTTGGGTTTTCTCGTTCGCGGGCTTCGCCCTATACATCCGCAATCTGAAAAAATTGTCAGCAGGCTGCCATTTTTTCATCTTACGTCTGTGCACTGCTCATTGCTTTCGCGTACATTATACCACACATTCTTTTGTTCTCCTAGTATACCAAACCTTGTATTTTCTACCATAATCTTGTACAATAGGCGTTGGTATGGTATTTGGTGAAGCACAAAGATACCAGAAGGAAAGCAGATTATAATTAAAGAAGCAGATATTAATCATAAAATAATGAAATCAAGGTAGTGTAAAATGGGAATCATAAAGACAGACAAATTGGTATTTGAATATATAAGACGGGATGAGGAAGGTAATGTGGAAGGCATTACCCGTGCGGTGGATGAGGTGGACCTGGACGTAAAGCAGGGTGATTTTATAGCCATTCTGGGTCACAATGGTTCCGGGAAGTCTACGCTTGCCAAGCACATTAATGCGATTTTCTATCCCACAGAGGGTACTGTATGGGTGGATGGAATGGACACCCAGGATGAGAGTAAGCTTTGGGATATCCGCCAGGAAGCCGGGATGGTCTTTCAGAATCCGGACAACCAGATCATTGGTCAGGTAGTGGAGGAGGATGTAGGGTTTGGGCCTGAGAATATGGGTGTGCCCACGAAGGAAATCTGGGAGCGGGTGGAAGAAAGCCTGAAGGCTGTGGGAATGTATGAGTACCGGAAACATTCTCCGAATAAGCTTTCCGGCGGACAGAAGCAGCGTGTCTCCATTGCAGGCGTTATCGCCATGCATCCGAAGTGTATTATTCTGGATGAACCCACAGCGATGCTGGATCCCAACGGACGCAAAGAGGTGGTGCGCGCGGTGCGGGCACTCAATGATGTGGAAGGGATCACGGTGGTACTGATCACACATTATATGGAAGAAATTATCCACGCCGATATGGTTTTTGTCATGGATAAGGGGCATATCGCAATGGAGGGAACGCCCCGGGAGATTTTTTCCAGAGTGGATGAACTGAAGGAACTGCGTCTGGATGTACCGCAGGTGACGCTTCTGGCCCATGAGCTGAAGGAAAGCGGCATGAATCTGCCGGATGGGATATTGACCATAGAGGAACTGACAGAAGCACTTATGGCAAACTATAAGGGAACAAAATAAATTGGCAGAGGTAATGTGACAATGTCCTTGATTTTAGATCATGTAAATTATATATATGGCGGGGATACGGCGCTTGCGGTACATGCCCTGAATGATGTGAATCTGGTGATACCGGACGGGCAGTTTATTGGTCTGATCGGCCATACAGGTTCCGGAAAGTCTACGCTAGTACAGCACTTGAATGGGCTTATCAAGCCTACCAGCGGCAGTATCTATTATAATGGCGAGGATATTCATGACCAGGATTATGATAAAAAGAAGCTGCGCAGCAAGGTAGGACTGGTATTCCAGTATCCGGAGCACCAGCTTTTTGAGATAGATGTCTTTAAAGATGTCTGTTTTGGGCCGAAAAATCTTGGCCTGTCCAAACAGGAGACGGAACTGCGTGCCTACGCAGCCTTAAAACAGGTGGGCCTTGAGGATGAGTATTTTTACCAGTCGCCCTTTGATCTTTCGGGCGGGCAGAAACGCAGAGTGGCAATTGCAGGTGTGCTGGCCATGAAACCGGAGATCCTGATTCTGGATGAGCCTACCGCTGGCTTGGATCCCAAAGGACGGGATGAAATTTTAGACCAGATTGCCAGGTTGAAAGAGGAGACAGGTATCACGGTAATCCTGGTTTCTCACAGCATGGAAGATGTGGCGAAGTATGTGGAGCGGATTATTGTTATGAATCAGGGCAGTGTGCTTTATGACGATGTGCCAAGGGAGGTTTTTAAGCATTATAAAGAGTTGGAGCAGGTGGGGCTTGCAGCGCCTCAGGTGACTTATATAATGCAGGCGCTTGCGTCCAGGGGGCTGCCGGTGCGTACCGATGTCACCACCATTGAGGAG
This sequence comes from bacterium 0.1xD8-71, assembly GCA_003612405.1. Taxonomy (GTDB): domain Bacteria; phylum Bacillota; class Clostridia; order Lachnospirales; family Lachnospiraceae; genus UBA3282. The sequence goes on along the minus strand of RAYR01000011.1, from coordinate 130,457 downwards.
GCAAAGCAGGAAATCAGGAGTAAATTTCTTTGACATTTGCTGCGCGGGGACTGCTGAGGCGGCCGCGGATTTATATTATAGTTTTAGGAGACACGTATGATACGAGATATTACATTGGGCCAGTATTATCAGGCGGATTCCGTCATTCATAAACTGGACCCGCGGGTAAAACTGACAGCCACACTGGGCTTTATCATTTCCCTGTTTGTGGTGAACAGCTGGATTGGATATGTGGTGGCGGCAGTATTTCTGGCAGTGGTGATCAAACTGTCCAAAGTACCCTTCGGCTATATGGTAAAAGGAATGAAAGCCATCGTCTTTATTCTGATGATCACGGTGGTCTTTAATCTGTTTCTGACGCCGGGAGAACCGCTGGTGACGCTGTGGAAGCTTACCATTACCAAAGAGGGGGCAAAGCTTGCGGGCATGATGGCGGTGCGGCTGTCTTTTCTGATTGTAGGTTCTTCGGTGATGACATTGACCACCACACCAAACAGTCTGACTGACGGGTTGGAAAAACTGATGCGCCCCCTTAAGATCTTTAAAGTGCCGGTGCATGAAGTGGCGATGATGATGTCCATTGCCCTGCGGTTTATTCCTATTTTGCTGGAAGAGACAGATAAGATCATGAAGGCACAGATTGCCAGAGGAGCTGACTTTGAGAGCGGGAATCTGATCAAAAAGGCGAAAGCCATGGTGCCGCTTTTGGTGCCGCTTTTTATCTCGGCCTTCCGCCGGGCCAATGATCTGGCCATGGCCATGGAGGCAAGGTGTTACCGCGGCGGGGAGAACAGAAGCAAGATGAAGCCCCTGCAATATAAAGGCAGGGACAGAATTGCTTATGGAGTATTGCTGGTCTATTTTGTGGGCTGTGTATTGATAAGGATTTATTTATGATACTGGAAGTATGAAAAGGCGGACAGCAGATAATTATGAAAAGAGTCATGCTGACGGTGGCCTATGACGGCACCAACTACAGTGGATGGCAGCTACAGCCAAAGGGTGAGACTATAGAGGGCGTCCTGAACCGGTGCCTTGGGGAACTGACCGGGGAAGAGATTGCAGTGATTGGGGCAAGCCGCACGGATGCGGGTGTTCACGCCATGGGCAATATTGCCGTGTTTGACACTGCAAGCCGGATTCCGGGGGATAAGTTCTCCTATGCGCTGAATCAGAGATTGCCTGAGGATATCCGGATCTGCGGATCGAAAGAGGTGTCTTTGGATTTTCATCCAAGACATTGTAAGAGTTGCAAAACTTATGAGTATCGGATTTACTGTGCTCCTTTTCCGATGCCGGTAAAGAGGCTGTATGCCCATTATACCTATGTTCCGTTAAATATTGACTTAATGAGTCAAGCGTCGGCCTGTCTGGTGGGAGAGCATGATTTTAAGAGTTTTTGCAGTGTACAGACGCAGGCCCTCACGACAGTGCGGCGGGTGGATTCGGTGGAGGTGTTCCAGGAAGGAAACGAGATTGTAATCCGTGTGGCGGGCAGAGGTTTCCTCTATAATATGGTAAGGATTATGGCGGGTACTCTGATGGAAGTAGGCAGAGGACATATGGCGCCCGGGAAAGTGGCAGAAATTCTGGCAGCGAAGGACAGACAGGCAGCAGGGCCGACGGCACCGGCCTGTGGGTTGACGTTGGTGGGATATGAGTTTATGACGGAGGAATCGGATGACGAAAACAGCAGATAAGGTGCGCAATTACGTGAAAGAGAATAGAGGGCTATGTATCTTTACAGCAGTCACCGCTTTTCTGATGTTTCTCAGTATCGTGTGGGTGTACCATGTGAAAGTGTTAAATGCGCCGAAGGTCTATTCTGACGGGTTTGGATATTTTCTGTATCTGCCGGCTGTGATTCATGGCGATTTTTCTTTTGCCTTTATAGAAGGGTGGGAGCATCCTTTTGAGCTGAAGGAAGTGGTCGGCGGAATGATTGACAAGTATCCGGTGGGGGTGGCTATTTTAGAGAGCCCGTTTTTCTTTCTGGCGCATGTGGTCTGCCTGATCAAGGATGCCCTGACGGGCAGTATGACAGCCACAGGCTATACGAATCTGTATCAGTATATGATCCTGTTTGGTGGTGTTTTTTACTGGATTGTGGGAACCGTACTGTTATATAAAGTGTTGGAAAAATATCTGGGCTTTTCTGGGAAGGTATCGCTGCTTACCTGTATTGTGATCACTTATGGGACGAATCTGTTTCATTATGCCTCCTATGACGCCGGCTTTTCCCATGTGTATTCCTATTTCCTGTTTAACCTGTTTCTCTATTACCTGTGCTGGTATGAGAGCCGTGAGACGGAAGGGATAAACAAGCTGTGGCACACCTGTGTTTTCGGACTGCTTGCGGGGCTTATCTTTTTATGCCGTAACACCAATGTGGTCTTTGTCATCACTTATATTTTGTATGGAGTCAGGGACTGGGAGACATTGAAGAAGCGTTTCCTGACAATTCTCAAGCCGAGGCGGGCAGTGCCGATTGTATTGACCGGAATAGTCACTCTGCTTCCGCAGTTATTATACTGGCATGCAGCGACAGGGCATTGGCTGGTATATTCCTATGGGGCGGATGAACCGTTCTATTGGCTGGCGCCTCAGATCGGTAACTTTCTTTTCAGTGTACGCAAGGGATTGTTTTTCTGGAGCCCGGTATTGCTGCTTGCCATTGTGGGCATTTTTATGGCATATAAGAGACGGAAACAGCTGTATACAGGTCTGGTGGTCTTTCTGTTGCTGATCGTCTATATTTCCAGTGCCTGGTGGTGCTGGTATTATGCGGGCGCTTTCGGACAAAGAGTTGCAGTTGATTTTATGTGTCTGTTTGCTGTCTTTATTGCCTGTGTGTTTGACAGACTGGAACAGATGGGCCAGAATGGGAGCGGGGTCAGAAGAAAGCTTTTATCAGGTCTTGTGTATGGATACTGTGGTGTATGTATTGTATGGAATCTATGGTGTATGACGGCATACTGGTACAGAGTGCTGCCGACCGATGAGGCTGACTGGGATACCATTCGTGCCATTGTGGGAATGATACGGTAGGGTGGTCTTAATTGCAACGCCGGTCTGCGGTAAGGGCTGCTTCCTATAGAATGTGGTTGATATTTGCAAACCTACCTATTATAATAATGAAGGAGAATCACATGGAAAATCAAAAGACGATAGATCTGTTTGTGCCGGGAAGACTTTGTCTGTTCGGAGAGCATAGCGACTGGGCAGGTATGCAGAGAATCATCAATGCCAATCTTGTTCCCGGCTATGCGATTGTGTCCGGATTACAGGAGGGGATTTACGCTACAGCGCAGAAAGCGGACAAGTTTATTGTGGAATCCTCTCTGCCCTTATATCATGGAACCAGGCTGGAATGTGATATGGATACACAGAAGCTGCTGTTGCTTGCACAGGAGGGTGGCTTCTTTTCCTATGTGGCTGGTGTGGCTTCTTATATTAATGATAATTACCGGGTAGGCGGAGTGAAGATTACCATTACCAGAATGGACTTGCCGATTAAGAGCGGATTGTCCTCTTCCGCAGCCATATGCGTGCTGGTGGCAAGAGCCTTTAACCAGCTCTACCGTTTAAGAATGAATACCAACGGAGAGATGCAGGCGGCGTTTCGCGGAGAACAAAGAACCCCCTCACGCTGCGGCAGACTGGATCAGGCGTGCGCATACGGGGTAAGACCGGTTCTCATGGAGTTTGACGGATTTGAAATTTACAGCCGGCCTCTGCATATCGGCGCTACCTATTATTGGGTGGTTGCCGATCTGAAAGGGCAGAAGGATACGGTAAAGATCCTGGCTGATCTGAATAAATGTTACCCTTTTGCAGAGACGGCGCTGGAAGAGACCGTGCAGGAGGCTCTGGGCAACGATAACAAAGGAATTATCAACCAGGCTGTGAAATATATGGAACAGGGAGACGCGGAGAGCCTCGGGAAACTGATGACACAGGCACAGCAGAATTTCGACCGGAAAGTTGCACCTGCCTGTCAGGAGGAGCTGCGGGCGCCGATTCTTCATTCAGTGCTTGAGGACGAGAACATAAAACCCTGGATTTACGGGGCAAAGGGTGTGGGTTCCCAGGGAGATGGTACGGTACAGTTTCTGTGCAGGGACCTGACATCCAGAAATGAACTGATGCGGTATCTGGAAGAAGAGCGGGGGATGCCGTCCTTTTCCCTGACCTTGAAGCCGGGACAGACGGTGAGAAGGGCGATTATTCCGATTGCCGGGTTCGGCACAAGACTCTTTCCCGCCACCAAGGGGATCAAGAAAGATATGCTTCCCATTCTGGACAAAGACGGTGTCTTAAAACCGGCGCTGTTGATTTTATTAGAGCAGCTTGAGGAGGCGGGGATTGAGGAAATCTGTCTGGTGATCGGTGAAGATGAGAGAGAAGAGTACGACAATTTCTTCGCAAAACTGCCGGTGGAACATATGGAGAAACTATCCAAGGAACGGCGGGCTTATGAGAAGAAGATCGTGGATCTTGGCAATAAGATTACCTTTGTTTATCAGAGAAAACGTCTTGGATTCGGACATGCAGTTTACCAGTGCCGGGATTTTACGCAGAATGAGCCGGTATTGTTGTTGTTGGGAGATATGCTGTATGAATCCTATGAAGATAAGAACTGTATCAGACAGGTCATAGAAGCCTTTGAGAAACATGGCAGATCCCTGGTCAGCATACAGGCGGTGGCACCGGAGGAAGTGGTGCACTGCGGCATTTTATACGGGCAGTGGGAGGATACGGAACAGACTGTCTTGCAGGTGGAAAGGATGTATGAGAAACCTACACAGGATTATGCAGTGGAGTGTCTGGGCGTATATAATGCCAGAAATGAAAAAGAGTATTATGCAGTATTTGGACAGTATGTGCTGACCCCAGATGTGTTTGAGGAACTGGAGAACAATATCCGGGAGGACAGGCGAAGCCAGGGCGAATATCAGTTGACGGATGCGTTGGACACAGTCAGGGAGAAACATGGACTGTACGGATTTAAGCCAAACGGCAAATCTTACGATATAGGGCTGCCGGAGACCTACAGGAAGACCATGTATGAGTTCGGACAGCATTGAACCGTATTTGGGAGAAATACAAGTACAGGCAAAAGATAGTGAAGTTTGAGAGTCTTTCGCATGGAGGGAAGAATGGAGCAGAAAGAAACCGGCGTTTTATCAATCGTGATCCCCTGTTATAATGAAGAGAATACGATTGAAACCATTGTGGACAAGGTGATAGCATCCCCGGTTCCGAAAAAGGAAATCATTATCGTGGATGACTGTAGTAAAGATAATACCAGAAAGATTCTGGAGGAGAAAATCAGGCCCAAGGTGGCCCGGATTATTTACCATGAACAAAACGGCGGCAAAGGTGCAGCTTTGCGGACGGGTTTTAAGGCGGCTACCGGAGATGTGGTGATTATTCAGGATGCAGATCTGGAATATGATCCCGGGGAGTATCCGCAGGTGGTAGCCCCCATCTTTGAAGGCAGGGCCGATGTAGTATATGGTTCCCGGTTTAAGGATAACAAGATGAAAGGCTATCTTGCCAACCGTATGGCCAACTGGTTCCTTACCAGATGCTCCAACCTGTTCACCCATCTGAAGTGTACGGATATGGAGACCTGTTATAAGGCTTTCAGGCGGGAAATCATCCAGTCGGTGGAGATTAAGGAACAGCGTTTCGGATTTGAGCCCGAGATAACGGCCAAGATTGCCAGAAAGAAGGTACGTTTTACAGAAGTACCTATTTCCTATTATCCCCGCACCAATGAGGAAGGGAAGAAGATTGGATTCCGGGATGGCCTGCGTGCCATCTACTGTATCTGGAAGTACCGGAAAGGATGAAAATTCAAGCAAAAAATCTGTTGACACACGCGGGAGCGTATAATATAATAGATAACTGTGACAATGTATAAAAATGTCAAGCCAAAGCCCCGGCGAAGACATTTTAAAATATGTAAAAGAAGTACAAACTGCCGTTGCGGGAAATCGTAAGTGTGGCCGGACATCTGCACGAAGATTTCGTAAGATGGCACAGACAGTCGAGAGACGATCAGTTACTATGGAGGTAATATCATGAAAACTTTTATGGCGAGTCCAGCTACAATCGAGAGAAAATGGTATGTAGTTGATGCGACAGATATGACACTGGGACGCTTGGCATCCGAGGTTGCCAAGGTGCTTAGAGGTAAGCATAAACCCATCTTTACCCCCCACATGGATACCGGCGATTATGTGATTATCGTCAATGCGGAAAAGGTGAAGGTTACAGGTAAGAAGTTAGACCAGAAGATTTACTATCATCACTCCGATTATGTGGGTGGCATGAAAGAAACTACCCTGAAAGAGATGTTACAGAAGCACCCCGAGAGAGTTGTAGAACATGCAGTGAAAGGCATGCTTCCCAAGGGGCCTTTAGGAAGGCAGATGTATACTAAGCTTCATGTATATGTAGGTCCTGAGCACAAACAGGCTGCACAGAAACCAGAAGTGTTAACATTTTAAGAAAGGGATAAAGAATCATGGCTAAAGCAGATAAATCAGCAAAATATTATGGAACCGGTAGAAGAAAGAAATCTATCGCCAGAGTATATTTAGTACCCGGTAAGGGTGAGATTACAATCAATAAAAGAAGCATTGATGACTACTTTGGTTTAGAGACCTTGAAAGTTATCGTGCGTCAGCCTCTGGCAGCAACAGACACAGTTGACAAGTTCGATGTGCGTGTTACTGTAAAGGGCGGCGGTTATACAGGCCAGGCAGGTGCTGTCAGACATGGTATCGCAAGAGCATTGCTTCAGGCAGATCCTGATTACAGACCGACATTGAAGAAGGCAGGCTATCTGACAAGAGACCCTCGTATGAAAGAGAGAAAGAAATACGGTCTCAAAGCAGCAAGGCGTGCGCCGCAGTTCTCCAAGAGATAATTCTTTGGAATTTTCTTTTGAGATAAGCAGACAGAACACAAGATTCAAAAATATATACTCCGCAGGTTTGCCTGCGGAGTTTTTCTGTTATTTTTCTCTCTTCACGGTCACGACCAGAATCAATAACCCGAAAATGAAAAGGGAAAGTCCTTTATATAATACCTTTTTTTCAGCCTGCAAATCAATGATTTTAATCTGGTATCTGGCAGACATCAGCTGATCCGTCCCTGTCGGGTTGTCTATGCCGGGACATTCGGCAATTGGGCTGTAAGGCATGACTGAATTGTATTTTTCAAATTTGCCCAGAATATGGTAAGAGGTGTTTTCGTTGATCATTTGTTGAAAATCCTTCTGATATTTCCGGGAAAGGACTAAGGGTGCATAATATTTGGGATTTTCATTGACTGCAACAATATATATCCGCTTAGCAGTATATCCATTTTCGCAACAGTAAGGTCCATACTTAACAGTTCCGTTATTCTCGGTATAATAACTGCCAATCAATTCTTCCCTGGTGATATCCCGTTCGATGAAACGGCCATTTTTAATCTCCGTCTGCTGATAGGATGCTTTGACATGGGATAAGTGATATCTGATGAAGATTCCCTGTATTGTGAAGACCAATCCCAAAATCAAAATCACAATACCTATGATACTTGTTTTTGAAAGCGTATACTTATTCATTTCTCTCCTGATTCTGTTATTCATAAGATAAATCTCTGTACAGGTATCTCGTTTACCAGTATTTATTATACTATTTTTTGAGCACTACGACAACCCGGTATTGTGATTGCTTTCTAATCTAATATGTCAGCTTGGGCAGATAGAAATTTCTTAAGGAAGCCCTAGAACAGCACCAGCACTTAGTGAGGTTTCTCACGAGCTTAGTGTCTGTTGTGCTGTGAAAGGAGCGAAAGCGAGCTGACGAAGAAAATTCTATCTGCCCAGGCTTCATTCCCATTTTCGTTCCTGGCACATAACAGGATTTTTTTATTGCTTTTTATTTTCTGCGTGCTATAATCTTTGGTAGGGGGATATAGCTCAGCTGGGAGAGCGATACGTTCGCAACGTATAGGTCACGAGTTCGAGTCTCGCTATCTCCAGTCTGGAAGCATAGCTCAGCCGGGATGAGCGTTCGCCTCACACGCGAGAGGTCATGGGTTCGAGCCCCATTGCTTCCACTGATTAAAGAGAAGCTGGAATGATTGATACATTCTGGCTTCTCTTTTTGAGAAAGCTGTGTCAGAGATTCTGATATGCCGTAATCATGGCAGGCCGCTCTGACAAGGAGGTTGATATGAAGGATAAACGCAGGCAGATGATAAAAGAATATATCCTGATAACGGTTGCCGTGGTTCTTATGGATATCGGCATCTATGTATTTAAGTTTCCCAATAATTTTTCCTTTGGCGGGGTATCCGGTCTGGCCGTGGTGGTGACACATTTCGTACCCTTTACGGCGTCTCAGATTAACCTGGCCATCAATATGCTCCTGCTGGTATTCGGTTTTCTGTTTCTGGGCAGGAATTTTGGAGTAAAGACGGCATATGTAACGGTATTGTCCTCTGTACTGCTTAACATTATGGAGGCTGCGTTTCCCATGCAGGCACCGCTCACCAATGAAACCATGCTGGAATTGTTCTATGCAATTGCCCTGCCGGCGCTGGCTTCGGCGATCCTTTTCTACGAAAATGCCTCCGGCGGCGGGACGGATATTATAGCCATGGTTCTCAGAAAATATTCGACCATGAATATATCTTCCGCTCTTCTGGCTGTGGATGCGATCATTGTGTTTGTGGCTTATTTTGTCTTTGACACGAGGACGGGTCTTTTTTCCATCTGTGGTCTGATGGCGAAGACGCTGCTGATTGATAAGGCGATCGAGCGCATGAAGCTGAGTAAGTATTTTACGATTATATGCAGTAAGCCGGAGCCCATCTGCGATTATATCATGAATGACTTGAAACGAAGCGCTACGGTTTATAAGGCGGAGGGTGCCTACACACACAAAGACAGGGTGGTGATTCTGACCGTTATGGATCCCAAACAGGCGGTGCTCTTAGAGCGCCGGATTCAGTCCGTAGATCCGGAAGCCTTTCTGATGGTGACAAAAAGCAGTGAGATTATGGGGAAAGGATTCCGGAAGTATATTTAAGATAGAAGGATAAGGACAAACAGATGGCATCTCATGTTAAAAATATGACCGAGGGAAAGCCGGCAAAATTATTGCTGACTTTTTCTCTTTCATTGGTAGCAGGAAATGTATTTCAGCAATTATATACTGTGGTAGATACCATGGTGGTAGGTAAATATCTTGGAGTCAGTGCGTTGGCGGCAGTGGGCGCCTCAGACTGGCTCAACTGGCTGATGCTGGGCATTATTCAGGGACTGACGCAGGGATTTGGCATCAAGATGGCGCAGGATTTTGGTGCGGGCAGAGAAGAGGAACTGAGAAAGAGCGTGGGAAGCGCGGCGGTTCTTTCTCTTTTGTCGGCAGTTGTGTTGGTGGCGTTTGGACAGATTGTAGCCAGGCCTGTGCTGATGCTTTTGCAGACGCCCGGAGAGATCATAGAGTATACGCTGCTTTATCTGCGGATCATGTTTGCGGGTGTGCCTATTGTAATGCTCTATAATCTGCTGGCCTGCATTTTAAGATCACTGGGAGACAGCAGAACTCCGTTAAATGCGATGATTGTAGCCTCATTGACCAATATAGTCTTAGATTATTTATTTGTGATGGGATTTGAATGGGGCATTGCCGGAGCGGCGGCAGCAACACTGATTGCACAGGCTGTTTCCAGCGGATTCTGTTTCTGGCATATCAGAAAGATTGCTTTTCTGAAGATGACGAAAGGGGAGTTTCGCCTGCAAAAGGATCGTACGATACGTCTTTTTGTGCTGGGGCTGCCCATGGCTTTCCAGAATGGTATTATTGCCATCGGCGGCATGATTGTGCAGTTTGTGGTAAATAGTTACGGTGTGATTTTTATTGCAGGTTTTACGGCCACAAATAAGCTGTATGGCCTATTGGAAATCGCAGGCATCTCATATGGATATGCTATGGTGACTTATGTGGGACAGAACCTGGGAGCCGGTAAGATAGAACGGATTCGGAGCGGTATGCGGGCTGCCATGGGGATTGCCATGGTTACTTCCGTTATCATTGCCCTGATTATGCTGGGGCTTGGCAAGTATATTCTGGGCCTTTTTATCTCCGGCACCCCGGCAGAAGCAGAGCAGACCATGAAGATTGCCTATTTCTATCTGGCGGTGATGAGTTTCAGTCTGCCGGTGCTCTATGTGATACATGTGACCCGTTCCGCTATTCAGGGTATGGGAAATACGGTACTGCCCATGATGTCCGGCGTGGCAGAGTTCGTGATGCGGACTCTGTCTGTGATTATCCTGCCGATGTTATTCGGAGAAGTGGGAATCTTCTTTGCGGAAACTGCCGCCTGGGTGGGGGCAGATGCAGTATTGATTCCCAGTTATTTTGCAGTGGTGAGAAAGCTTATGTCCATCCACCATCCAGGGTGATGACCTGACCGGTCAGATAGTCCGGACCGTTAAGGATAGAGAGCAGTAATTGTGCGGCTTCCCGGGGTTGACCGATTCGGTCGGCCGGTATTTCCTCTCGAAGCACTGCCATGTCGTCTTCAGAAAAACAGCGGTTCATGTCCGTGTCGATTACACCGCAGGCGATGGCGTTGACCTGGATATTGCTGGGGGCAAGTTCCTTTGCCAATGCTTTTGTAAAAGCGTCCACGCCGCCTTTGGAAGCGGAGTAAGCCACCTCTGCGGAGGCGCCCACACGGCCCCAGACTGAAGAGATATTGATGATTTTGCCGGCATGGCGGCGCAGCATCAGAGGGATTGCCAGACGGCAGCAGTAGAACATGGAATCCAGGTTTACGCGCATCACTTCCTGCCATGCATCCACGGACATCTCGTGCAGAAGTCCCACATAGGAGATGCCGGCGTTGTTGACTAATAAAGTCAAATCATCAATCTGTGAAAACACTCTTGTCACATCTTCTGGTCTGCCCATATCCGCTACAATGGCTTTACATGGGACATGACAGGTGGCTGACAGCCTATCTGACACCTCTGTCAGTATATTGCCGGATTGACGACAGGTAAGATATAACTGATATCCTGCTCTGGCCAGTTCCTCTGCAATGGCCAGACCGATGCCGCGGGAGGCACCTGTAACGAGAGCGATTTTATGATTTGTAGATGAATCTGTATGCATATCTTTTGACAACCCCTTTCTGTTAGAATTATACTACAGATAAAATGAAAGAAAAAGCCAATACTATTCAGTAGTAATAGAATGGAGGGAAATCATGTACGATCTTATCATTATCGGGGCCGGACCGGCCGGATTGTCCGCGGCAGTCTATGGAAAACGTGCGGGACTGAATCTTGTGGTCATAGAACAGACGCCTATGGGCGGCGGACAGGTCCTGAATACTTATGAAGTGGATAATTATCTGGGGATGCCCGGAATAAACGGTTTTGATCTGGGTACAAAATTCCGCGGCCATGCGGACAAGATGGATGTGACATTCATAAAGGAAAAGGTCACCGCAATTCATGATAATGGACAGTCCAAGATTGTGGAGACGGCATCCGGCACTTCTTATGAAGCAAAAAGCCTGATTCTGGCTGCCGGGGCAGAACATGCTCTTTTAGAGGTCGAAGGAGAACAGGAGTGGAAAGGCAGGGGCGTGTCCTATTGCGCCACCTGTGACGGCGCTTTCTTCAAAGGCAGGGATGTGGCTGTAGTGGGCGGCGGCGATGTAGCGGTGGAGGATGCTGTTTATCTGGCCAGAATGTGCCGTAAGGTTTATCTGATTCACAGACGGGACAGCCTGCGGGCCGCCAGGATGCTTCAGGATAAACTTTTTGCCTGTGAGAATGTGGAGATTCTCTGGAACTGTACCGTATCTAAGATTTATGGGGATGACCTGGTGACGGGAGTGACACTTTATCATAAGATGGAAGAGCAGGAAAAAGATCTTGCCGTGGAGGGCGTGTTTATTGCCGTAGGGATGCATCCCGGCACGGAGGCGTTTGCCGGGACCGTGGCCTGCGATGAGAAAGGCTATCTGGTGGCGGGAGAGGAATGCACTACCAATGTACCGGGCATTTTTGCGGCAGGGGATATCCGTACCAAACCGCTCAGGCAGATTGTAACAGCTGTAGCAGATGGGGCCTGTGCGGTTTCATCCGTGGAACGGTATCTTACGCAGATGTGACGGCGCGTGGAGGAGTTGTGACAACCATTTCAAAGATATTTCGGAAATGTTACAAGGCTTATTTGTGGATGAGGAGATGTTAGAGGTTTGTGATTTCTATAAAAACCTGTTGGTTTGGTAATAAAGTACCAGTCTTTTTGTGAAAAAACACAATAAATTGCGTGAATCAGCTTTATTTCATGGTAGATGATGTGGTTGACAAAATATACGGGCGATGCTATATTATACTCAGATGTAACAATTTTGTAACAAATGAGGTGTTTTTTATGAAAAAAAACAACGTGAAAATAGCAGCCTGTGCAATGGCAGCAGTCATCGCTTTCGGAGGAACAGGACTTGAAGCAAGTGCCTCCGGCAATGTGGCAAGTGTCCTGCCGTCAGCCGGCATCGATTTTTCCATACAGGATTCCGATAAGACAACGTCGCTTTCTACCTTAAAGGAAGAGTCGGATAAGGAAGCGGCGGAGCAGGAGAAGAAGGAGCAGGCAGCCAGAAAGGCAGAGTCTGGCAATGTAAAGGTCGGAAGTACTAAAGCAGGCAGTTATGCAGATCTGGTCAGTGCGGGTAATACGATCAGTAAAACTTCCAACAAAAAGATTGTGGATACCATTGTTGTCAGCGAAGGATACACCAAAGACCTGAAAGCTGCTGCCGGCAGTGGACTGTCAGAGGAAGAAGAAGGCTTTAAGAATCTGGTCATCGCTAAAGTAAATGATTATGTGAATGTGAGAGATATTCCCAGTGAGGAAGGCGAGGTTGTAGGTAAGCTTTATAATAAATCGGTGGGAACATTTATAGAAGAGGAAGACGGCTGGTATAAGATCAGTTCCGGTTCCGTGGAAGGTTATGTCAAAGGCGAGTTCTGTGTGACCGGAGACGATGCCGTTGATTATGCGAAAGAAGTAGGAACCCGTATTGCGACGGTTACAACAACTACTCTTAAAGTAAGGGAAAAGCCCGGGTTGGAGGAGACTGTACTTGGTCTGGTTCCGATTGAGGATGAACTGATCGTGACAGAAGAGCTGGATGGCTGGGTGAAGGTCAACATCGAGGAAGGTGACGGTTATGTATCCATGGATTATGTAACATTGTCCACCGAGTTTGTGAAGGCAGAATCTATTGCAGAAGAGAAGGCCAGACTTGCCAAGGAAGAAGAAGCAAGAAAGGCAGCGAAAGAAGCAGCGAAGAAGAAGACGGAAGAGAACAAATCTTCCAAGAAGGGCAGTACTACAACAGATGGCGGTAAGACTTATGCGAGCCCGACAGGAAGTTCTGGATCTGATGTGGCACAGTTTGCGTTACAGTTTGTAGGCAATCCTTATGTGTATGGCGGAACCAGTCTGACCAACGGCGCTGATTGTTCCGGATTCGTTATGAGTGTTTATAATAACTTTGGTGTGAGCCTGCCTCACTCCTCCGCAGCTGACAGAAGTGTGGGTGCTACGGTCAATGGGTTGGAGAATGCACAGCCAGGTGATATCATCTGTTACTCTGGTCATGTGGGAATCTATATAGGTAATGGACAGATTGTACATGCGTCTACGTCAAAGACAGGTATTATCGTGTCCAATGCAAGTTATCGTTCCATTCTTTCCATCAGACGAATCTTCTAAAGATTTGTCCTCAGTATTGGAAGCATAAAATCAGATAAAAGAGGCGATCCGCTGGATATATTTCATGCAGGGTCGCCTTTTTGTATTTTTTTGCAAAGATGGTAAAAATTTGACCTTTACTGATTTTGCCCCAAAAAACTTGCAATAAGGAGTGTTTGTATATCTTGTACAAAAAAATAAGAATGAGCCAACAGACAAACAGATTGTCCAATATAGTTATACACAGTAAAAAAGCGTGTATTTGGCGGGAAATGGATTTATACACGGATTTATCCACATTATCCACAAGATTTTGACCGAAACGATTGTGGAGGTTATGGTAACTTTTAGAACGGATGTTTTGTGTAGTTTGTAATAAACGGGGTTATAAAAGACTGGTAAATTGTTGCAAAAATGGGATTGGATATGCTATACTAAGACAAGACATACACAATAATCCAATGAAGGGGATGAGTGACATGAAATTTATAATTATTGGAAAGAACATTGAGGTAACAGAAGGGTTAAGAGCGGCAGTAGAGGATAAGATCGGTAAGCTGGAGAAGTTTTTTACCGAGGAGACGGAAGTACATGTTACGCTGAGTGTTGAGAAAGACAGACAGAAGATAGAAGTGACAATTCCGGTTAAGGGGAATATCATTCGTTCCGAGCAGGTCAGCAGTGACATGTATGTATCGATTGATCTTGTGGAGGAGATTATCGAGAGACAACTTAAGAAATATAAGAATAAGCTGGTGGACAAGAAGCAGGGTACATCCTATTTCCGTCAGGAGTTTATCGAGAGGGAATACATGGAGGATGAGGAAGTACAGATTATCCGTTCCAAGAAGTTTGACATCAAACCCATGTATCCGGAAGATGCCTGTGTACAGATGGAACTTCTGGGACACAATTTCTTTGTTTTCTGCAATGCGGAGACAGATCAGGTTAATGTGGTATATAAGAGAAAAGGAAACACTTACGGGCTGATAGAGCCGGAGGTGTAGTGTTGGTCTTTTGGTGAAAAGGCAGTAACGGCAGGGAGTTTGTTATCTCTGCCGTTTCGTTATGAATTATGACAGCAGGAATTATGACAGCAGGATAGTTATGAATAAAATGAGCATACATCATAAAAAAAGAGTATATTTACTGTTTTTATGCAGTCTTTTTGGTATCTTATCAGTATACCTGATTGATGCCGGACGATTGTTTGGTTTTGACTTTGTAGAGGGAGTCGAAACAGTAGCAGAAATGGATAATCTGCCACAGACCTTAAAAGACTATGAAGGATATCTGGATATTTCTGTACATGAACTTTCCCTGTCGGATGCAGGTGACCTGAAACTTTATGTTAATGGAGATAAGGCATACTATTTTCTCCCGGCCTGTGCCCGAATGGAAGAGATGCTCTTTAGATTTGACGAAGATATGTATGATGTGGTCATAGATGGTGTGGCAGTTGCATCGGGAGATATGCTTGCAGCCTATGAACCTGGCAGAGCATATGATATGCATATTATCAGCAAGAGGCAGGGTGTGCAGGAGGGAATGGATTGTACCCTGACGCTGATGCAGTCGGAGAGTCTGCCGGCCGTCTTTATTGAAACATTGGGGGATATTGAGGAACTCAATGAATCCCTGGATAATGAGGATCAAGGAGAGTTTATATGTGTTTTGGCGGATGGAAGCATTGACAGTCAGGGGTTTCTTGCCAAAATGAATTCACGGGGTAATGCCAGTTTTGCTAAGGCGGAGAAAAAGAGTTATCAGATCCGTTTCTTTGAGTCCACAGATGTGCTGCATATGGGCAGTGCCTATAAATATATTTTACAGGCCAATGCCCTGGATCCCACATATCTGCGCAATAAGATCGTCTATGATTACTGTAAGGAAATCGGGGTGCCTTATATGGCGGATTCCCTGCATGTGGATCTGTACCTGAATGGAGAATATGCCGGTAATTATCTGGTCTGTGAGAGAGTGGAATTTGGAGACAGCCGGATTGCTGTCGAGAATGGTTATCTGCTGGAAAAGATGATGTCCGGTAGGATACAGGAAGATGATGTGGCTTTTCAGGTGGAGGGAATGGAAGATTTTATTGTCAGAGAGCCCCTGGAAGTATCAGAGGAAGAAGCGGCATATATCTGTGATTATATGAATATGGTGGAACAAAAGATTGCCTCCTGTACTACAAAAGAAGCTTATGAGGAACTGAAGAAATATATAGATGTGGAATCTTTTGCGGATATGTATCTGATTGATGCGGTCACCAATAATATTGACTCTAATATTGCTTCCACATTTTATTATAAGCTGAGTGAGGAGGAAGGCGGAAAGCTGTATGCAGGGCCCTACTGGGATTATGACAATGCTTTCGGCAGACATGACCGGGGATATATTGCAGAACTTTGTGCCTATCCATCCGGTTACAGTGAGGAATTGTTTGCGGTCAGGCAGTTCCGGGAACTGGTGGTTGACCAGTTTAATAAATCGGCGGGCCCGGTAATGCAAAGATACATTGATGAGGTGGTGCCCTCTATGGATGATTATCTTCAGGCATCCCGCAAGATGGATATCTGCCGTTGGGAGGCCAAAGGCCATCATGGGGATCTGTACAGTACTTATGAGGAAGCTTATCCATATCTGCTTGTCTATATGCAGAAGAGACTGGATCTGGTAGAGGACTTTTTAAATCATTATGAAAGCGGTGCATATCACAGGGTGGTTTTTGTCAACACTTCGTCAATAGGATACCGGGATACGGAGTACTGGGTGAAAGACGGCGGCGCCATACCGGAGGAAGTGATACGGGAAGTCGGAGACCGATTTTATTGCAAAGAGTTCCTCAATGAAAACGGTAAGGTATATCGCCGGGAACCGATTCGTGAAGATATCATACTTTATGGGAATAAATATGAAGAACTATAGATTGCGGGTCAGACACATTTTTACACAACTGTCCTGTATGTCTATATTTGCCTGGTCTATCATCATTCCCACCAACAGGAGCTGGCTGGTCTCACCGGGATCTCCGCTGCCGGCCAGTTCCCAGTAGATGTCTTCCATGCCATCGTTCTTCTGCCCATTCAGATAGTGATCCAGATGGGACAGTTTATCAGAGTAGGACGGGTCAAAATCTGCTTCCACACGGATTACCACCTGGTCTTTTCTGCGTTCGATCCGGGTATCGATGTAAGTAGCTTCCAGCGCAAAGAAGAACATGGTCATTTCCTCTACAATCTTTGCAGTCTTTTTTTCTTCATGTGTCATAACAGTAACCCTGCCTTTCTTTTAGTTCTTATTCCTTTTGTTTTTCTTAATCGTATATCCTTTGATGAAGCTTTCCAGGGCCGGTACCAGGACGATGGCTACCAGTCCGGTGCTGAAACCGCTGTTGTACAGATTCAGTCCGCCATAGAGGGAAGAAGTACACATCACCACGGACGCATGCAGCATACCGGCAATGAGCCCGGCGAAGATGCCGAACTGTCCGGCTATAGGGGAGAGCCCTGCGGCAAAAATAGCGCCCATCTGTATGCCGGGTGTAGTAGGCAGTGTATGGTTCAGAAAAGTAGAAAGATATACCCCCAGAAGCACTGGAAGATAATTGCGTACATGGACACCGAAGGCGGCAAAACCGAATACTGTGAGGATGCTGCCGATTACCGGGCCGGAAAGATCTCCTCCGATCAGAAGAATGTAGGTGGTGCAGATACAGCCCATTATACCCATATTCAGAAGGGTGGTTCCGGCACCGTCCATCATCACGAAGTCAGCCACTGCCCGGCCTGGGTGTTTCAACAGGGTAAGGAGGGACTTGAGAGATCCTTGGTTGGTAAACAATCCATAGAGAAAAGCGCCGGCAAAATATGCATACAGGCCAATCACAAGCCAGAGGGGCTGTCCGAAGCTCCAGATAAACACACTGCTGCTGGCAAGGCTGAAGGACTGTAGGATGCAGACCATCACGAAGGCCAGAAGACCGCCGGCAAACCCCATGTTAAAGAGGTTATAACCCATGTGCATGGAAGCAGTATGTACGGAAAGGGGCGGCAGTACAAAACCCATGAAAATGCCGACCGCCACAGCACACAGCAGATTCCTCCAAAAGCCAAATGGTAAAAGATATACCAGTTCCGTAACCATAGGTGCCAGGCAGGAGCCGAAGAGGGCCGTATAGATATAGCGGTTCATGCCTGCATTGTGGAATTTTGCATATAGCCAGGTGCCAAGAAGCATCGGCAGTACATTAATGGGATTCTTACCAAAAAGGGCAAATCCTGCGTTGATGAAGAGAACTGCCATGGTAAACCCTGTGAAAGGAATTTTCAGCCTTCTGATCAAGAAGATACCCAGCCCCATCACCAGGCCGGCATTGAAGAAAGCGGCGCCATAGCCGGCCAGCTCGAAGTAATCAGTGACCAGTGCATCCCTGGTCAGGATGATGGTTATCATGCCTTTTGCAATTTCCTGCGGCGGCGCCAGAATAAAGGCAGCTGTCATAAGAAGAAGTACAGTAGAGATACAAAACACAAACAGTTCCCGCTCCTTTAGTATTTCCCTGATTCTATTGGTCATACATATGTCCTCCTCTCCCGATATGTTTGCTCTGCCTGATTTGGCACTGCTCATTGCCTCCTGAACAGTATAACATACCCGGGCAACATATCTCTATTCTTTTATTCATATATTATTTACGACAGAGCGGATGGGTGCGGTGTGGATGATAAAAAAGAATGGGGAAAACAGGAGCCTTGGAAGCGGGGTGCCGGGTAAAAAAAGTTTTATGCAGACAGCAGTCAGGATTGAGCTGATTCTTCTGCTTGCTCTGGGATGTGTGTGCGCTGCCGGGGAACTGCTTGGAAAATGGCAGGAGCCGGCCCGGCAGGGCAGCGGCAGGGCATGGACTTCTGAAGACGGGCAGGCTGTCGAGGTGACGGCGGATAGCAACTTTATCAAGTGGGTGGAATTCCATGTCACCTGCGAGGCCATGGCGGCAGCTTATGATCTGGATGTGGAAACCTATAAAGATGAGATACATCTTGACTGGATTGAACTGCTTTCCTATGTGGGTGCGAAGACGGGTGGAAAGTTTGACAAAAACAGTGTCCGGGAGATCAGGAAGGCTGCTGAAAAAATACAGAGCGGCGAGACCACCATGGAAGAGCTGACACAGGACATGGAATATTATGACTATTATCTGGAAGCATATTCGGCTGTCCTTGGCGGCATGGTAGGAGAGTTTTCCATGATGGAGGATGGCAGTTGGCATCGTTACTATGGACTGAAAGCCTTTTCACCCATAGCGGCAGGTTTCGATTACAGTCATTATGATGACTTCGGGTCCTCCCGCAGTTATGGTTACAGCAGACCGCACCTGGGTCATGACATGATGGGACTGATCGGTACGCCCATTGTGGCTGTGGAGTCCGGTTATGTAGAGGCTCTGGGATGGAACCAGTATGGCGGCTGGCGGATCGGCATCCGCAGCTTTGACGGTAAGCGCTACTATTATTACGCCCATCTCAGGCAGAATTATCCTTATGCGGAGGGACTTAAAGAGGGCAGTGTGGTGACGGCCGGTGATGTGATCGGCTATATGGGACACACCGGTTACAGTGCCAAAGAAAACGTAAATAACATTAAGACAGTGCACCTGCATTGGGGGTTACAGCTTATTTTTGACGAGTCCCAGAAAGAGAGTGATAACGAGATCTGGATTGACTGTTATGAACTGACAAAATTCCTTTACAGGAACCGCAGCAAGGCGGCCAAGGTTGGAGATTCCAGAGAGTGGAAAAGAGTGGTGCAGATGCAGGATCCGGCGGTAGAAGATTACCAGAAAGACGATTGCAAAAAAGATAGTGCTATGATACAATAGGAACGGTGGACAATGACAAAAAAATAACAATCGTTGTCAAGCCTTGATAACAGGGCTTTTTATTAAAAATCAATACAAAATGGAGGAGAGAAAGATGGCAAAAAAAGTTGTTTTAGCGGGTGCCTGCCGTACGGCTATCGGTACCATGGGCGGTGGCTTAAGCACTACACCGGCACCAGAACTGGGCGCAATCGTAATCAAGGAGGCACTTAACAGAGCAGGTGTGGCTCCTGAACAGGTTGACCAGGTATATATGGGATGCGTTATCCAGGCAGGTCTTGGACAGAACGTTGCCCGTCAGGCTTCCATCAAAGCAGGTGTGCCTAATGAGGTTCCGGCAGTCACTGTCAACGTGGTGTGTGGTTCCGGTCTGAACTGTGTTAACATGGCAGCACAGATGATTCAGGCAGGTGATGCGGATATCGTAGTGGCAGGTGGTATGGAGAATATGTCCATGGCTCCTTATGCTGTGATGCAGGGTCGTTATGGTTACAGAATGAACAACGGTACTCTGGTGGATACCATGATTAAAGATGCCCTCTGGGATGCTTTCAATGATTATCATATGATTAGAACAGCAGATAATATCTGTGAAGAGTGGGGTCTTACCCGTGAGGAGCTTGACCAGTTTGCTTTAAACAGTCAGTTAAAGGCAGAGGCGGCTCAGAAGAGAGGTGCTTTTGACAAAGAAATCGTACCGGTTATGGTGAAGAAGAAAAAAGAGATGGTTGAGTTTAAGGTAGATGAAGGACCGAGACCGGGTTCCACCATCGAGGGATTACAGAAGCTTCGCCCGATCAATCCTGA
Source organism: bacterium 0.1xD8-71 (assembly GCA_003612405.1). Taxonomy (GTDB): domain Bacteria; phylum Bacillota; class Clostridia; order Lachnospirales; family Lachnospiraceae; genus UBA3282. The sequence continues at coordinate 109,976 of RAYR01000011.1, read as the reverse complement.
CGGATTTGTGACAGCAGGTAATGCTTCCGGTATCAATGACGGTGCGGCAGCGATTGTTGTTATGAGTGAAGAGAAGGCGAAAGAGCTGGGTGTTAAGCCTATGGCAACTTTTGTGGCAGGCGCGCTTGCAGGATGCAGACCTGAAGTTATGGGTATCGGCCCTGTTCCGGCTACTAAGAAAGTTATGGCAAAGGCTGGCTATAAGATTGAAGACTTTGATATTATCGAGGCTAACGAGGCATTTGCAGCACAGTCAGTAGCAGTTGGTAAAGAGCTCGGTATCGACGTAGCAAAACAGCTTAATCCTAACGGCGGTGCCATCGCACTCGGTCATCCGGTAGGAGCATCCGGTGCCCGTATTCTGGTAACGCTTCTTCATGAGATGCAGGCTAAGGGCGCTAAGAAGGGCCTTGCAACACTGTGTATCGGCGGCGGTATGGGCTGCGCAACTATAGTCGAGATGGACTGATCAAAAAGGAGATATAGCATGGAATTTGTATTATATGAGGTAAAGGGACAGGTTGGTATTATCACGATCAACCGCGAGAAGGCACTGAACGCTTTAAATTCAAACGTGCTTGATGAACTGGACAAGACTCTTGACGGTGTGGATTTAAATGAAGTGAGATGCCTGATTCTGACTGGTGCGGGAGAGAAATCTTTTGTGGCCGGTGCGGATATCGGCGAGATGAGCACACTCACCAAGGCGGAGGGTGAGGCTTTCGGTAAGAAGGGAAATGATGTATTCCGCAAATTGGAGACCTTCCCGATTCCGGTGATTGCAGCAGTGAACGGCTTTGCTTTGGGCGGCGGCTGTGAGATTTCCATGAGCTGCGATATCAGAATCTGTTCCGACAATGCAGTGTTCGGACAGCCGGAAGTCGGCCTTGGCATCACACCTGGCTTTGGCGGTACCCAGAGACTTGCCAGAATCGTAGGTCCTGGTATGGCAAAGCAGATGATTTACACCGCAAGGAATATCAAGGCAGATGAAGCGCTCAGGATCGGTCTTGTAAATGCAGTATATCCGCAGGCAGAACTGATGGCAGCGGCAGAGAAGATGGCAGCAGGCATTGCCAAGAACGCTCCCATCGCAGTGCGTAACTGCAAGAAAGCTATCAATGACGGCTTGGAAGTAGGCATGGACGAGGCAAGTGTGATCGAGGAGAAACTTTTCGGTGACTGCTTCGAGACAGAGGATCAGAAATACGGCATGGCATTTTTCCTTGATAAGAACAAAGAAAAAGTGAAAGAGCCGTTTAAGAACGCATAAGTTCTGTAAGAACCAGCTATTCAATTAACAACATTGTAAGGAGGAATCACGATGAAAGTAGGTATTATCGGTGCAGGAACCATGGGTTCCGGTATTGCGCAGGCATTTGCCATGACAGACGGTTATGAGGTCTGCCTTTGCGATATCAAAGAAGAGTACGCAGAAGGCGGCAAGGCGAAGATTCAGAAGAATATGAACTTCCTGGTAGGTAAGGAGAAAATCACCCAGGAGAAGGCTGACGAGATTATGGGTAAGATCACCACAGGTTTAAACAATATCTGTACAGATTGTGATCTGATCGTAGAAGTGGCTCTTGAGAAAATGGAGATCAAACAGGCTATCTTCAAAGAGCTGATGGGCATTGTGAAGAAAGACTGCATGTTTGCATCTAACACATCCTCTCTTTCCATCACCAAGATTGGCGAGGGCCTTGACAGACCGATGATCGGTATGCACTTTTTTAATCCGGCAGACAGAATGAAGCTGGTGGAAGTAATCAGAGGCGAGAACACTCCGCAGGAGATGGTAGATAAGATTACAGCTATTGCAACAGAGATCGGCAAGACTCCTGTACAGGTAAAAGAAGCACCCGGTTTCGTGGTAAACAGAATCCTGATTCCGATGATCAACGAAGCAATCGGTGTGCTTGATGCAGGCACCGCTTCCGCAGAGGATATTGATGTGGCTATGCAGCTCGGTGCATCCCATCCCATGGGACCGCTTCACTTAGGCGATCTGATCGGACTGGATATCTGCCTTGCTATCATGGAGGTTCTCTATAATGAGACTAAAGATGAGAAGTATGCTCCTCAGCCGCTTCTGAAGAAGATGGTGGAAGAGAAGAAACTCGGCAGAAAGACCGGCGTAGGATTCTTCGATTATTCGAGATAAGCAGACTGAGAACAGCCAAAGAAAGATTTCGACTGCTTGCAGGCGTAAATCTTTCCTTTGTGCTGTTTGAAGGAGCAACCTGCAACGAGTCTGTTTATCATAACAAAGGCAGGCTACAATATAAAACATGGAGGAATAAAAAATCATGGATTTTACTTTAAGCAAAGAACATGAAATGGCGAGAGCTCTTTTTAAAGAGTTCGCTGAAAAAGAAGTAAAACCTCTTGCCCAGGAAGTGGACGAGACAGAGGTTTTTCCGAGAGAGACCGTTGAAAAGATGGCCAAATTAGGTTTTCTTGGTATTCCCGTTCCCAAGGAGTATGGCGGACAGGGATGTGATCCTCTTACATATGCTATGTGTGTAGAGGAACTCTCCAAGGTATGCGGTACCACAGGCGTTATCGTTTCCGCACATACCTCTCTGTGCTGTGATCCTATCATGACCTATGGTACAGAGGAGCAGAAACAGAAATATTTAGTACCCCTTGCAAAAGGTGAGAAGCTTGGTGCTTTCGGTCTGACAGAGCCTGGTGCTGGTACAGATGCGCAGGGACAGCAGACCAAGGCAGTACTTGACGGCGAGGAGTGGGTATTGAATGGTTCCAAGTGCTTTATCACCAACGGTAAAGAGGCTGATGTGTATGTTATCTTCGCAATCACAGGTACAGTTGAGAAACGCGGCAGACTTCAGAAAGAGATTTCTGCATTTATCGTAGAAAAAGGTACCCCCGGCTTTACTTTCGGTACCAAAGAGAAGAAGATGGGTATCCGTGGATCATCCACTTATGAGCTGATCTTCACGGACTGTCGTATTCCGAAAGAAAATCTCTTAGGGCAGCAGGGTAAGGGCTTTAACATTGCCATGCACACACTGGATGGCGGCCGTATCGGTATCGCATCCCAGGCACTTGGTCTGGCAGAGGGCGCATTAGAGACGACCATCGAGTATGTGAAAGAGAGAAAACAGTTTGGCAGAGCTATCGGTGCTTTCCAGAATACACAGTTCCAGCTTGCAGACATGGCTACCAAGGTAGAGGCTGCACAGCTTCTGGTATACAAGGCTGCTATGGCGAAGGCAACGCAGAAGGTTTATTCTGTAGAAGCTGCCAAGGCAAAATTATATGCGGCGGAAGTTGCAATGGAAGTGACCACCAAGGCAGTACAGTTACATGGCGGTTACGGCTACATCAGAGAGTACGATGTGGAGCGCATGATGCGTGATGCCAAGATCACGGAGATTTACGAAGGCACCAGCGAAGTACAGAGAATGGTCATCTCCGGGGCATTATTAAAGTAGGCATAATCAATACAAGGTATTTTCGAGTGCCGGCCTACTTACATGGAAGGGTCGGCGCAATAATAAAAAATATAAGGAGAGAAATACAATGAAAATTGTTGTTTGTATTAAACAGGTTCCTGATACAAAGGGCGGCGTTAAGTTTAATCCTGACGGAACACTTGACAGAGGCGCTATGCTTACGATCATGAACCCGGATGATAAAGCAGGTCTGGAAGCGGCACTTAGATTAAAAGACCAGTATGGTGCGGAAGTAACAGTTGTAACGATGGGTCTCCCCAAGGCGGAAGAAGTTCTGCGTGAGGCTATGGCTATGGGCGCGGACAAGGGTGTTCTGGTGACAGACAGAGTCCTTGGCGGTGCTGATACCTGGGCGACTTCCACCACACTGGCAGGCGCAATCAGAAATCTGGAGTATGATCTGATCATCACCGGCCGTCAGGCTATCGATGGTGATACGGCACAGGTAGGACCTCAGATTTCCGAGCATCTTGATATTCCGGTTATCTCCTATGCACAGAATATCAAGATTGAGGGTGACAGCGTAGTCGTGGAACGTCAGTATGAGGACAGATATCATGTGGTGAAGGCTAAGATGCCCTGCCTGATTACAGCTCTTTCTGAGTTAAATGAGCCCAGATATATGACACCCGGCGGAATCTTCGATGCATATAAGCAGGAGATTACCGTATGGGGCAGAGCAGACTTAAAGGATGTAGATGATGCAAACTTAGGTCTGAAGGGTTCACCGACAAAGATTGCCAAGGCCTCTGACAAAGTCAGAAAAGGTGCCGGCGAGAAGGTTACTCTCGATCCTGATGAATCCGTAAGCTACATCGTTGACAAGCTGAAAGTTAAACATGTCATCTAACAATTCAGCCAGATCGAATCTTATAGAATACGCGTAAAACGAGTGCGCAGAAATGAGGTAAAAAATGAATTTAGAAGAATACAAGGGTGTATATGTCTTTGCGCAGCAGGTAGATAATGAGATCAGCAGTATTGCATTTGAGTTGCTTGGCAAAGCAAAAGACCTCGCTAAAGATTTAAGTACAGATGTTACGGCTGTGTTGATCGGTTCCGGCATTAAGGGGCTTGCAGACCAGCTTGCTGAGTATGGTGCAGACAAGGTTATCGTGGTGGATGATCCTGAACTGAAAGATTACAGAACAGAGCCTTATGCACATGCGCTTGCTTCCGTGATCAATCAGTATAAGCCTGAGATCATGCTGGTAGGTGCTACTGCTATCGGCAGAGATCTGGGCCCGAGAGTATCTGCAAGAGTGGCTACCGGTCTGACAGCAGACTGTACCGTTCTGGAGATTGGTGATTTCCCGTTACAGGCGGTGCCGGGACAGGAGCAGTTACATAACCAGCTTCTGATGACTCGTCCCGCTTTCGGTGGTAACACCATCGCTACCATTGCATGTCCTTATAACCGTCCGCAGATGGCTACGGTACGTGCAGGTGTTATGCAGAAGATTACTCCCATCAAGGGCGCTAAGGCTGTTGTTGAGGAATTCAATCCTGGATTTACACCGGACAACAAGTATGTGGAGATTCTTGACATTGTGAAGTCTGTGGCAGAGACAGTAGATATCATGGACGCTAAGATTCTGGTATCCGGCGGCCGTGGCGTGGGAAGTCCGGAGAACTTCAAGATTCTTGAGGATCTGGCAGAGGTACTTGGCGGTACTGTAAGCTGTTCCCGTGCAGTGGTAGATTCCGGCTGGAAGCCCAAGGATCTTCAGGTTGGACAGACCGGAAAGACAGTTCGTCCTAATGTATATTTTGCAATCGGTATTTCCGGTGCGATTCAGCATGTGGCTGGTATGGAAGAGTCCGACATCATCGTTGCAATCAACAAAGATGCGGATGCACCGATTTTCGATGTGGCTGACTACGGCGTAGTAGGCGATCTGAATAAGATTGTTCCTAAGCTGACAGAGGCATTGAAAGCTGAGATCGCGGCGGCTAAATAACAAAAGTAATTTGCTACGCAAATAACTTTGCGAGATCCGCTTCGCGGCCTCGGATAAGCGGAGGAATGAACCTTACGAGATCCGCTTCGCGGACTCGGATAAATAGAATGATTGCGGAGTCTTCTCACGAATGATTTGAGAATCATTTGTGCGGAGGCTCCGTTATTTTATGTTTTGCCATTCCGTTTTTGCGTGGAATATGTTACTATGAAAGAAATATAAACAGGGTGTGTGGAAGGCAAGAAGAAATGGAGGGGCTATGGACGAAACAGGAAGGAATCGAAATGAAATGGCAAAAGAACCTCAATGGGATAATACTTATGGTAAAAAAAGTCTGCCGCAGGTAAGTAATCCGTATGATATACAGAATACAATCTATGGAGGACAGGAGCACCAGGGACAGAGTATGACGGAACAGGTCAGTTCTTTCGGACCGCCGGTACAGCCCTATCTGCCGCCTCGGAAAAGTCACAAAAAGGGAATCTTTATCGCTCTGGGAGTACTGTTTGTTTTCATCCTGCTCTGTGTGGGCATCGGATGGTTTTCCCATATCAGTTCTGCGGCCTATAAGATCAGAAAAGGGTTTGAGAACATGGATCAGGAATGGGCACAGATGCGCAATCCACTGGCAAAGAAACTGGGGGCGGATGAGATTGCAAGAAGGACCGTGGAGGATGGCAGTCATATTGATGCAAGACTGAATTTTACAACGGATACCTATGATTTTGGGCAGATGACGCTGGGTGTGGACATGGATTATTATAAGGATATGCACCGCAAGGAGATGGATGTAGCCACCAGCTTCAGTATTATGAATTACGAATTTGGTCATTTTAATTTCTATGGGGATGAGGATGTCGTATGTTTCTCGATTCCGGAGCTGTTTATAGAGGATATGTATATTGAGACTGAGGATGTGGCAGAGCAGTTTAACAGATCTATGTGGGCGGATCCTTGGTTGTTTGGGGAGCTGGACGAAGATTATTCTATAGATTTATTTGCGGAGCCCATATATTTCGGGGATCTGCACAGCTGGCAGGATATCAGAGAGTACCTGAGTCGTCATTCCAGTCATCTGGAGACTTGCCTGCAGGAAGCAGAGATAGAAAAGGCCGGATCGGGGAAATACCGGGTGACTTTTGATGGGCGGGAAGTCAGTTATCTGCTCAGAGATCTGTTGAAGAGCTATGAGGAGATAATGGGAGAGGATGTATATGAAGTGCTTTCCTATTTACAGCTGGTCAGTATAGGGGATGATATCAGTCTTTTATTTGATATAGATGGAGCAGGTACCATCAGAAAAATTGTTTTTGAAGATCCGGTCAGTTTTATGGATAATCAGGTAGAAATGGAGGGAGAGCTGCTTTTCCTCGGAAAGAAGCGGAGTATTGATCTGATACGCGGTCAACTTGTGTTTCGTAATGAGGATGATGATGAAATAGAGCTTATCTGGCAGATAGATCAAGAATTGTCATCGGGCGGGGATACCTATGATATGGAAATGGATATGAAATGCATCGCATTTGAGGAAGAGGTGGATTTGAAGTATACGGTTTGCTTTGATACCAAATATGATGAATTTCAGATGGATTTGTCCATGAAAGATGAATGGGGGGTCTATAAGTTTCTTGCAGATGGAAAATTCGACGATATCAGGCAGGGGCAAAGTTATGAGATGGATCTGAATAATCTCTCGGTGGAGATGGATGGAGAGGAGTTGTTCAAGGTGACAGGAGACATTACGGTGGAGCCTCTTCGCGGGAATATCAAGCGTTCTGTCGAGGCCAGGAGAGCCCTTTTGGAGATGACGGAGGATGACTGGGAAAGAATCTTTGACAGAGTGGATGAGGAATATGGCAGTCTGTGGGATTTGCTGCCGTAAGGATTGAAAGACATGTCAAATTTGTTGTAGAGGCAAAGCCTGATAAAGACAGAAACGAGGATTGCGTTATGGGTGAAAATAAGGAGAAAATGGCTGACGCAGGACAAAACGAGAAAGAAATGATTGAAGAGGTCATGCGGCATCTGGATCAGGAGTCCATGCAGGGTGTGTACCGTATGAGTGTTACCTTTGACGAGGAAGAAGAGAAGGAAAAGGAGGTTTCTCATGCCTGTTGTCATATGTATGGCAGGCCGGCCTCGGAAACAGTGGGACTTTTGGATATGTATACAGATATGAACGCGGGAAGACCCGATCGGGAATAAGATGTCAGGGCGTGTAAACGCTCCGGAATGGAGAGATTATGAGTGAAAAGAGTATTATGGAGTACGAGACAGTAGCGCTGGATGATGAAGACAGTGCGCTGGTGATCATAGACCAGACGAAGCTCCCGGGAGAGACGAAGCTGATCAGTCTACATACGGGACAGGAAATCTGGGAGGCAATTTATCTGCTTAAGGTGCGTGGCGCACCGGCTATCGGGGTGGCGGCAGCTTTTGGTATTTATCTGCTGGCAAAGCAGATTCAGACACAAGATTATGAGGCGTTTTATGAGGAATTCCGCAAGCAGAAGGAGTATCTTAATTCGTCGCGGCCCACAGCGGTTAATTTGTCCTGGGCATTGAACCGTATGGAGAGGGTGTGTACAGACAACCGGGAAAAGCCGGTGGAAGAGATTAAGGAGCTTTTGCGGGCAGAGTCTGTAGCCATGAAAGAGGAAGACATTCAGGTCTGTAAGGCTATCGGTGAATATGGCCTGACCCTGGTTAAGCCGGGAGACGGTATTCTGACACACTGTAATGCGGGTCAGCTTGCAACCTGTAAATATGGAACTGCCACAGCCCCCATTTACTTAGGACAGGAGCGGGGGTATCATTTCCGCGTCTTTGCGGATGAGACAAGACCTCTTTTGCAGGGAGCCAGGTTAACGGCCTACGAACTCTATGCTTCCGGGGTGGATGTAACCCTGCTGTGTGACAATATGTCTGCAACGGTTATGCGTAATGGGTGGATTAACGCTGTGTTTGTAGGCTGCGACAGGGTGGCGGCCAACGGAGATACGGCCAATAAGATTGGGACTTCGGTGGTGGCAGCGGTGGCGAAGCGTTATCATGTACCGGTCTATATCTGTGCGCCTACATCTACCATTGACATGAATACACCCACAGGAGAGGAAATCATTATTGAGCAGCGTCCGGCCCATGAGGTAACACAGATGTGGTATGAAAAACCCATGGCACCGGAAGGGGTTAAGGTGTTTAATCCCGCCTTTGATGTGACAGACCATGATCTGATTGCCGGTATCGTAACGGAGTACGGTATTGCAAGAGAGCCCTATACAGAGTCGTTGAGGGAGATTTTTGCGCGGAAAAATTCTATGGATTGACGGAGAAATCCTGCTTGCATTTATGACGCTGATGTGATATAAATAGGAGAGAGGTGCGTAGAAACAGAAAAAAGTACGCGGAAGGTTGTAAACAAACCGCATACTGTACTGTGAAGTGTATTATCGATTAAAGAGAAATAGTTTGTAGGGTTCTACGTTTAATGCGTTGGCGATGGCAAAAAGTAAATCTAATGAGAGCGGGCGGATGATGTTTGGAGCTTCGATGGCGCCCAGATGCTGGCGGCTGATATCCACCATTTCTGCAAGTTGTTCCTGCGTCAGATTTCTGTGTTTTCTGTAATAGGCGATGTTGTATCCCAGTTCTGTATACTCGAAAGAGTATTGGGATGCGGAATGAGCTTGTTTCATGATATTTCCTCCAATAGTTTTATTGTAAGTATTAACGAAAAATAGTAAATAATGCATGAAGTGACAAATGATATGAAAGAAATAACAACATATACATGAGAAATATAAGAAAACTGTGTGAAAAAGATTGTGTTTGATGAACAGGGGAATGGAGTTGCATATGAAATTAGCAGAATTACAAGGGTATGATCCGGTAACTATCCAGTGTCATGACAATCCTGATGCGGATACACTGGCATCAGGATATGCATTGTATCGGTATTTTCAGGATATGGGCAGGAAGGTGCGGCTTATCTATTGTGGGAGGAATAAGATCCAGAAATCCAATCTGTTGCTGATGCTGGAGCATTTACAGATTCCGGTTGCCCACATAAAGGATACATCCACATTTCTGAGCAGGGAACCGGAAGGGAAGGTGCAGGGACTTCTGATCACAGTGGATTGCCAGTATGGTGCCGGCAATGTGACAAAGTTGCAAGCCGAGGAGGTGGCCGTGATCGACCATCATCAGATAGAGGCTCCTCTGGTAGAAAAAAGTGAGATTAATCCACATTTGGGAAGTTGTTCCACCCTGGTGTGGCAGCTTTTATGTGGAGCCGGATATGAGATAAAGGATGTGAACCTTGGTACGGCCTTATATTATGGATTGTTTACGGACACGAATCAGTTTGCCGAGATTTTTAATCCTCTGGATATGGATATGCGGGAGGCGGTTCCCTCAGATAAGACGCTGATTACACTGTTTCGCAATTCCAACCTTTCATTGCAGGAACTGGAAGTAGCCGGGGTGGCTATGATCCGGCATATTTATAATGATGACTATAATTATGCGATTATCAAATCGAAACCCTGTGACCCCAATATTCTGGGACTGATCAGTGATTTCCTGATTCAGGTGGCGGAAGTTTACTGTTGTGTGGTCTATAATGAGACAAAAGATGGCTATAAATTCTCCGTGCGAAGCTGCGTGAAAGAGGTACAGGCCAACGAACTGGCGGCTTTTCTGGCGGAGGGAGTAGGGTCCGGCGGCGGACACCGGGAAAAGGCCGGCGGCTTTATCAGCATGCCGCTGTATGAGGGGGCTTATCCGACATTACATTCAGAAGCTTTCTTCAGCGAGCGTCTCAACGATTATTTTGATCACTGCCAGGTTATTTATGCAAAAGAGTATGATATAGATCTTACAGATATGCGTCCTTATGTGAAAAAGGCTATTCCGCTGGGATATGTGGAGGCCACGGAAGTGCTGCCCATAGGTACGCCAATCACCATCCGGACACTGGAGGGTGATGTGGATATGGTGGTGGAAGAGAACCTCATTATTATGGTTGGAATCAAAGGGGAAGTGTATCCGAATCGCAGGGAGCGTTTTGTGAAGTCTTATGAGGCGACACAGAAACCTTACTATGAGTGTGAGGATCATAAGCAATGTGACCTTGTGTATGAGCCGACGATTCATAACCGCTCCACGGGAGAGGTTATGAAACTGATCGACCATGCAAAGATCTGTATTGCTACCGGCGGCACCCATATTCATGCCAAGAAGTTGACTAATAGAGTCAAAGTATTTACCGCCTGGGACGAGGAGAAATATATGCTGGGAAAACCAGGGGATTATCTGGCCGTGCGGTGCGATGACAAACATGATATTTATGTGGTAGAACGGGATATTTTCTTTAAGACATATGAAGAGAAACAATAAGGGGAGTATTTGGTTATGCGCAGCAATGTGTGCAGAAATGAGGGGTTAGATGATAAAAAGAAAAAACGACGGTGCAACAGAACAATGGCAGTACGATGCCTTTATCAGCTACCGTCACACTGAACCGGACAGTTATGTGGCACAGACCCTGCACAAATGTCTGGAGAACTTTAAGCTGCCGCGCAGTGTGGCGCGGCAAAAGGAAGATGGCAAAACACGGATTCAACGCGTATTCCGTGACAGGGAGGAACTGCCTCTTGTAAGTAATCTGGCGGATCCGATCACGGAGGCCTTAGAACATTCCGAGTATCTTATTGTTATCTGTTCTCCTAGACTGAATGAGTCAATATGGTGCCGGAAAGAGATAGAGACCTTTATCCAGATGCATGACAGGGAACATGTGCTGGCGGTTCTGGTGGAGGGGGAGCCGGATGATTCTTTTCCGGAAGAACTGCTCTACCGGGAGGAGGAAGAACTTCAGGATGACGGCAGTGTCATACACAAAAAGGTTCCCGTAGAGCCCCTTGCGGCGGATGTCCGTGGGAGCTCGCACAGGGAAATACGCAGGAAAATAAAGAGTGAGCTGCTGCGTCTGGCAGCGCCCATGTTTGACTGTAATTATGATGATTTAAGACAGCGGCATAAAGAACAGAAGACGAGAAAAATTATTTTGACATCAGTGTCGGCCAGTGTGGTGTGTCTGTTGATCGGTCTGGTCAGCACGATTATGGCATTGAAAATACAGTATCAGAGCCGGCAGATACAGCAGCAGAGCAGGCAGATTGAGGAAGGGGCACAACAGATTTATGAACAGTCCGAAGTGATAGCTGCGCAGAATAGACAGGTTCTTGACAGAATCACCGTGTCGCAGGCAAGAGAGGCAATGACTTTCCTGGAAGAGGGCGACCGGCTGATGGGATTGGCCGAATGTGCCCTGGCTTATGAAAACTGGCTGCCGGAAGTATATACTCAGGAACAGGCGGAGGACTGTCCGGCCCAGCTTACTTATGCGCTGACGGAATTATTGTATTTGTATGAGAATGGCACACAGTATAAACCCGATCGGAGTTTAGAGGCGCAAAGTACCATCCGGTTTACGAAGATTTCACCGGAGGGAGGCAGACTGATGGCGGTGGGCGACTCCGGAGAGTTGACGGTCTGGCAGTGTTTAAAGGATCGTACGCTGGCGTCCCTGAAACCGGAGGACATGGATTTATCCTGGGAGTGCCAGGTGGGATTTTTGTCAGAGAATAAGATTCTGTATCCCCAGAAAGAGACGCTCTGCGTGCAGGAGCTGGAGAGCGGGGAGGTTACGTCTTATCCCTGCACCGGCTATGAGGGTGTGGTGACGATACCGGAGAAAGAATCTTTTCTGCTGGTGGATATGGAAGGATGCTGTCTGGTGGGAGCAGACGGAGAGGCACAGGAAAAACTCCTGTGGGAACAAATGGGTGGAGACTGGAAAATCAAAGGTGTAAAGGCCGGATTTGAGTCTGCATATGCGGCCGCGGAGGACGGCAGAATCCTGGTGGCCCTGGAGGTAACAAGAGAACTGGCAGGCACAGGGAGTACCGACGGGGATGACAGCACGGAAGGTAAGAGTGTAGTAGTGCTGGAATATGGCAAAGACGGTGCTGCCGGTGACAGCAAAGAAAAGCCCAGGGTCTCTCTCTATCCTGTGGAGTATGAATATATAGGCGGTCTGTGCCTGGAAGAGGGCGGTTATCAGCAGGGCGCCGATATTCTCTATGTGACCAGCAACCATAGCAAAGAAACAGGTTATACGGTAACTTCTGCTGATATGACAAGCCGTCTGCAAGCATTTGACTTATCTGGTCAAAATCAGATCTGGTCCTTTGACACTACAGGCGGTTGGATCTATGATGTGAAGTTTGCCCGTAAGAAGGGCAGCTGTTATCTTCTATGCCAGAAATATGGGGAGGCTTTGCTGCTTGACAGAACAGACGGCAGTTTGATTGATACCTTTTCCTTTGGATCTGAGGTGGTGAAGATTGGTTCCTATATAGACACGGATTATTTCATGGCCTTTACAAGAGACGGTGCCTGGCATTATCTGCATACCGGGCGGATGGAGGATATGGTGAGTACGATTTTCAGTGACTGTACTTCCGACAATGTGAAAGAATTTGTGGTGGGAGACGGTTATTGTGTGACGCTGCCTTACGGGAGCAATCGCGTGACGGTATATCGGATAGCCAAGGGGGCGGGAGTAAATACTTTCCATGAAGGAGAGGATACCTACCGGCAGGCGAGGCTGAACGCGGACGGGACCTATCTGGCAGCGGCAAGGCGTGATGAGACGAACCATACCTGCGTGGAGATGTTTGACACCGCAGAGAAAAAGCTTTTGTGGACTTATAAGGGAGAAGACGCTTACTATGCGGCTATGACCTTTGGGGATTTTGATGGAGACGGAACGGAATCTCTGCTGTTAGTCACGGGGGAGGCCTGCCATATCATTGATCCGGCTGACGGAACGGTACGAAGGACAGTGTCCTTTGCAGGCTCTTTTATGGACTATCTCGGCATAGACCAAACCAACGGTGTGATCAGTGTGAAAGATAATCATACTCTGTATGGTTACCGGCTTGCGGACGGGACGCTCCTCTATGAGGATTCGCTTGCCGACGGTATGACGGCGGTGTGCAACAACAGGCCCTTTTATGCGGTGGCCTCCGAAGAGATGGATACGCTGCTTTTCTATCAGATGGGAGAAGAGGAGTGCATTATGGAGCCTGGCTGCCCGCAGGGGATAGAAGCGGAGTATCTGGAGATCATGTTTTTTGATGAGGATGACGACGATCTTTATCTGGTTTATAAGGACGGAAAAGTGAAGATTTATTTTGTGAACTGGGATACCAACAATGATGTGTTCTTCTGCGGTGTCCATGGCAGATACAGGGATCTTTCCGACAAGATGATCCGTTATGAGGAAGTGGAGGGAGCCTCATTTGGTTTCCTGTGCGGCAGCAGTGATGCCTATCAGATCGACCTGCGGCCGGAGAATATGTATAATAAACTTTCCCGAATCCATGGGTATCTGGCGTATGACAGTGTATCGAATACCCTGTATCTGCATAACGGTAATGAGATTTATACCTCTCCTTTATATTCTGTGGAGGAGATTGTGGAGCAGGCCGGGCAGGTGCTGAGTGAAAGCAGTTATTATTGGAACTATATAGAGTTTGTGCCTTATCTTCTGGAGGAAATGTGATAGTTGCTTTTTACACGTTAGCCGGAAAGTGACGCCTGAACAGACATAAAAGGCTCCGCCGGGACTTGCAGTTTTTTATAAAATGTGTATAATGATATGTAGGCTGATGGAGCCGGCAAGGTAGTTTTGTAAGGAGGAATTGAGTTATGGGATTTACATTGTTGGTGGGCGGTTTTGTAGTGGTCGTCATTATCCCGGTAGTGATTTCCGTGGTATCTTCCGTGGTTTCCGGAATTGCAGCCGCAGTGGATGATGAAGAGGACTAAAGCAATAGAAAGTGGCTTTTACTTACGGAACAGATTCAGCAGGTAAGAGAGGTTCAGGACAGGGTGGAATTTCACAGAGTGAGATTTAGCCCTGTTTTTTGGAGTTTTTTCTTCCTATTTTGGTCTGCCTATGGTAAAATGTTTAAGAATAAATCGAGCAGAGCTTGGTTTTGGTAAGGAGGAAGCGGCTTTTAGAAGCAGAGCAGGGGCCGCGTGAATTATTGTATGAGTGAAAATGAGAAGCGTCTGACGGCGGAAGAAGCCGAAACCCGGGAAGTGGTGTCCAAGAATTTTATCGAGCAGATCATTGAGAAAGATCTGGCGGAAGGGGTCTATGATACGGTGCATACCCGGTTCCCGCCGGAGCCCAACGGTTATCTGCACATTGGCCATGCCAAGAGTATTCTGTTAAATTCCGGGCTTGCAGCCCAGTACGGCGGCAAGTTCAACATGCGTTTCGACGATACCAATCCAACCAAGGAAAAGAGTGAGTTTGTGGAGTCCATCAAGGCCGATGTGAAGTGGCTTGGTGCTGATTATGAGGACAGACTGTTCTTTGCATCGGATTATTTTGAGCAGATGTATGAGGGGGCGCTCAAACTGATCAGGAAGGGCAAAGCCTATGTGTCGGATCTGTCCGCCGATGAGATGCGGGAGTACCGCGGTACGCTGACGGAACCGGGGCGTGAAGACCCGAACAGAAACCGGAGCGTGGAAGAGAACCTTAGGTTGTTTGAAGAGATGAAAGAGGGCAGGTACGCTGACGGAGAGAAAACGCTGCGGGCGAAGATAGATATGTCCTCCCCCAATATCAATATGCGTGATCCGATCCTCTATCGTGTGGCGCATCTGTCACATCAGAACACGGGAGATAAATGGTGTATTTATCCGATGTATGATTATGCCCATCCCATAGAGGATGCCATTGAAGGGATAACCCATTCTATCTGTACGCTGGAGTTTGAAGACCACAGACCGCTTTATAACTGGGTGGTAACGGAATTGGAATATCCGCATCCGCCGAAGCAGATTGAGTTTGCCAAGATGTATTTGACCAATGTGGTCACTGGCAAGAGGTATATTAAGAAGCTGGTGGAGGACGGTATCGTGGATGGCTGGGATGATCCCAGACTGGTGTCCATTGCCGCACTCAGAAGAAGAGGATTTACACCGGAGTCCATTCGGTTGTTCGTGAATCTCTGCGGGGTATCCAAGGCCAATTCCTCTGCGGAGTACTCCATGTTGGAGTATTGTATCAGAGAGGATCTGAAGATGAAACGCCCCAGGATCATGGCAGTGACTGATCCAGTCAAACTGGTGATTGACAACTACCCGGAAGGAGAGACCGAGTGGCTTACCGTGGTCAATAATCCGGAGAATGAATCTTTAGGAACAAGAGAAGTGCCTTTTAGCAGGGAATTATATATAGAGAGAGAAGATTTTATGGAGGAACCGCCGAAAAAGTATTTCCGACTGTTTCCGGGTAATGAAGTCCGTCTTATGAGTGCCTATTTCGTAAAGTGTGTGGGCTGCGAGAAAGATGCCGAAGGAAATGTGACGGTTGTGCACTGTACCTACGATCCTGCTTCCAAGGGAGGTAACAGTCCGGACGGAAGGAAGGTCAAGGGAACGATTCACTGGGTGTCAGCTGCCGAGTCTGTGCAGGCACAGGTCAGACTCTATGAGAATATCATAGATGAGGAAAAGGGCGTTTATAATGAGGACGGCAGCCTGAATCTGAATCCCAATTCCCTGACAGTACTTACGGACTGCCGGATTGAGCCATCGGTGAAAGATGCGAAAGCTTATGACAGTTTTCAGTTCGTGCGGCAGGGGTTCTTCTGTGTGGATTGCAGGGATTCCAAGCCGGAATCACTTGTTTTTAACAGAATTGTGTCTCTTAAGAGTTCTTATGTATTGCCGAAAAAGGAGAATTAAGATACAATATTGTACAGACGTATATAAAATGGGAGGATAAAGTAATGGCAGGATTATTGTCGGGGTTAGAGCAGTTTGGATTGAGCAATCTGGAGAGTATGGATCTGTATGAAGCGCCCAAGAAGGCGGAGGCCGGGCCGGATGGAGCACCTGCGGCGCCGGTGGTGCAGGAACAGGATTTTCTTTTTGATAAATCCTTTAACTGTCCGATCTGTGACAGAGAGTTTAAGGCGAGAACGGTCAAGATCGGCAAAGCGAAGCTGGGTGGAAGCGATCTGGATCTTCGTCCAAGATACGAACAGATAGATCTTTTAAAATATGATATTATTATGTGCCCGAATTGCGGCTATGCGGCACTGAGCAGATTCTTCAAGTTCCTCACCTCACCGCAGGCGAAGAATATACAGAAAGCAATCTCTTCAACGTTTAAGCCTCAGCAGGAAACGAAGGAGACTTATACTTACGATGAGGCGCTGGAGCGCTATAAGCTGACGCTGGCCAATGCCATCGTTAAGCAGGCCAGATCCAGTGAGAAGGCATATATCTGTTTAAAGACTGCCTGGCTGCTTCGTGGTAAGGCAGAGCATCTGGATAATACGCAGCCGGACTACGAAGAGCAGAAGAAAGCATGTCAGGAGGAGGAAGACGAGTTCTTAAAGAGTGCCCTGGAGGGCTTCCTGGCAGCAAGACAGACGGAAAGTTTCCCCATGTGTGGTATGGATGAGCCTACAGTGGATTATCTGATTGCAGTGACAGCGATGCGGTTTGAGCAGTACGATC
Source organism: bacterium 0.1xD8-71 (assembly GCA_003612405.1). GTDB lineage: Bacteria > Bacillota > Clostridia > Lachnospirales > Lachnospiraceae > UBA3282. The sequence continues at coordinate 92,917 of RAYR01000011.1, read as the reverse complement.
TGACCAGCCGTCTGATCACCGGTATTCTTACTTCCACCGGCGCCAATCCTCGTATGAAGGATAAGGCGAGAGATGTGAAGGAAATGCTGATGAAGAAGATCAAGGAAAAAAATGCGGCCAGAAAATAGCCGTTTATTGAAAACAGATGAAAGAATTACCGATTCATATTCAGTTAGATCCTAAGTGCAGCAAAACATTATATGAACAGATTTACGAGTATATCCGGGAAGAGATCAGGGCAGGACGGCTTTTGGTAAATGAGAAGCTGCCCTCCGCCAGATTTCTGGCACAGGATTTGCAGGTATCCAGAACTACGGTTGATATGGCTTACGGCCAGCTGGTGGCGGAGGGATATCTTACGGCGCGTCCCAAGAGAGGATATTTTGTCAGTGCCATGGAGAATCTGTATACCATGGGAACTGAATTCCGTGCGGGCAAACCGGAGGAAAAACGGGTGGATGTCCAGACAGATATCTGCCGCTATGATTTTTCACCGAATGTGATTGACATGCGTTTCTTTCCCTATGCCACATGGAAGAAGATTACCAGAAACATTCTCGTAGATGCCAAGAGTCATATGTTTGCGTTGGGGGAGCCGCAGGGTGATGTGGAACTTCGGACGACAATCTGTCGCTATCTGCATGGATCCCGTGGGGTGAACTGCGAGCCGGAACAGATCATTATTGGAGCAGGGAATGATTTCCTGCTTCTTTTATTGGAAAAGATTCTCGGGCGGCATATCCGTGTGGCAATGGAAAATCCTACTTATGTGAGGGCGTATAAGACATTTTGTTCCTTTGCCTATCCGGTATCACTGGTGCCGGTGGATGAAAAGGGAATCCGGGTGGACAGTCTGCGGCGCACTGACGCACAGATTGCCTATGTGATGCCGGCGCACCAGTATCCGACAGGAGTGTCCATGCCCATCGGCCGGCGTATGGAGCTGTTAAAGTGGGCGATGGAAGCGGAGGGGCGCTATCTGATCGAAGATGATTACGACAGTGAATTTCGTTATAAAGGGAAACCATTACCCTCTTTACAGGCATCTGATACGGCGGGCCGTGTGATATATATTGGTACTTTTTCCAAGTCCATCGCACCGGCAATCCGTATCAGTTACATGGTGCTTCCCTATCCGCTGCTGGAGAAATACCGGCAGGAATGTGGTTTCTTTTCCTCATCGGTATCTCGTATTGACCAGACCATTCTGGATGAATTTATCAGAGACGGATACTTTGAACGTTATCTGAATAAGATGCGCAAACAGTATCGTATGAAACATGATCTGCTTTTAAATGAGATCAGGCCCCTGGAAAAGAGCTTTCATGTTACGGGCGGCAATGCGGGACTGCACATTCTGCTGACAGATACAAGAGGAAGAAGTGAGAAAGCCCTGGAGGAAGCTGCCAGAACGCAGGGGGTGAAAACCTATCGCCTGGGAGAATTCAGGATGGGGGATTGTCCGGCATCGGATAAGACGACAGAACAAAACCGCTTTCTTATGCCATCCACTATGATTTTGGGATATGGCGGATTGTCCATGGAGGAGATTCAGGAAGGTGTCGGTATATTAAAAAAAGTCTGGGCTTAAATCACGGATGTGATCATGGACCAGACTTTTATCTGTGTTCTATGTAGTATTTACCTTTTGAAAGTAATCTTTTTCAGCATATTCAGGTAGGAGGCAGTCTCCTCGTACAACATTTCCGGATGGAAGGTGGAGTCCTGAAAACGTGCATCCATCAGTCCGTCAATGGTATAGTCAAGCATTTCGTCAAATTTGTCAAAATCAACATCTGCACTGAACAAAGTACGGTCGGTCTGATTCTTTAACACCGCGTAGACATCTGTTAATACGTTACGCTGCCGCTCAATGGCAGAAAGTGCTTCACCAACATCTTCACGCCGGCAGCGGTTTAAAAACAGCTGCATATACGGATAGTTTTTCAGAACCTGCATTTTTGCGTATTCCATTTGTTTGCGAAGCTCAAAATAGTCGTTAGTAGAGGAAGATACGCCGCTGGTCAGTTCCAGTTTCATGAATCTGACACTGTAGTCGTAGAGAAAAGTATAGAGTCCAAGCTTACTTCCAAAATAGTGAAATAAAAGTCCTTTACTGATGCCTGCTTCTGTTACGATGTCGTCTGTACTGGCATGTTTATATCCACCCATGGAAAATACTTTGAGGGCTGCATTAATCATGCGGTCCTGTTTTTCTTTCTTTAAATCAAAAAATTTCTCGTTCATGTTCTCCCCAATTCTACATAAGTTGACCTTTTTGGTCGATTTATACTATAGCACAAATTTATGAAGGATTCAATGATATGTGAAAAACTAGTTTATAGAAAAATTTCAGGTACAAGATGTTGTGGCTATCACCGGAAAAAGGCCAATGCCGAGGCCGCGAAGCGGTCCTCGAAATCGAGATTGCCAGATTTGTTATTTTCCGAAGGAATTTACCTTTTTTATTTTTTTGTACATATTCCCTTTTCATTTTCACAAAATAGTATTAATATAATGGTATAACAGACGGTGAAAGGAGAACACTGATGGCGAAGAAATTTGGTAAGTTTTTAATGGTAACAGCGGCTCTTGGCGCCGTAACGGCGGGAGCATACTATTATCTCAAGAGTAAAGAGGCTCTCGTAGATGATGATTTTGATGATGATGACGATTTCGATAATTTTGATGAGGATCTGGATGAAGAGGGGGCGGCTAAAGATGCAGACCGCAACTATGTGGATCTGGACCTCCAGAAGGCTGATGAGTTTAAGGAGGGCATCAATGCGGCAAAGGCTGATGTGACTGAGAAGGTTGTCGGCGGTGCCAAGGAAGTGGCGCAGAAGGTGGAAGAGAAAGTGGAAGAGTTCTTTGATGACGATGACAGCGACGGTTCCATGGATGCCATGTAAGAAGAATATTATATAAGAATTATGAAAGGCGGCCTGATCGGCCGCCTTTTGCTTATCGGACGCCTTTATAGGGCGGATCTGCCGGGTAGCCTCCTTTTAATTTCTGCATACCCCGCTGGATGGCGTCTTTTGAGTTTTTCCAGTCTGCATCTCTGTTGCGGTAGTCGAACTTTTCCACCATCCAGGAGACATCCTCCCCGAGTCGGGAAAGGTTCTGTTCCATGAGCGGCAATAACATCCCGTAAAAATCGGTTTTATCTTTATCATGCAGGCGGCTGTCAGCGGCCTCGCATATATCTCCAAAATGGTGCAGGCAAAATCCCTTACTGTTTCTGACTTTATCCCGAAATTCCGGATCTTTTTTGTACATGAAGAAAAAGGTATCCAGATAACGGTCGTAGGTATCGGCATAGGACTTGCAGATATAACAGGATGATTCTTTCTCGGCAGCCCAGATACTAAGAGGATTGTGGCGCTGGGGGTGTCTCATCAGCTTATTTTTGAGAGAACTTTTACCCGGCTGAAAAGATTTTATCTGGCCTTGCAGTTCCTGTATCATCCGGGCGTAATGTGTCTTCAGGATCCAGGCATTGCCCAGTGTGTTGCCATAGTCAAACATTTTCTTAAAGTGATCCCGGCAGAAGCCTGTCCGGTCAGTCTGTTCACGCATATCACTTTCCATATAGGAGGAACCGGAGCCCAGGACAAAATCCAGAAGGTCCTGTTCCACATTTCTCTCAATAAAACAGAAAGGACATTCATCATCGGCATTCATGGCGTCATTTAAAGGGATGGTATAGAGTTCTTCTTTCATAGATAATACTCCTTAAAATATTTAATTCAATTATAACACTTAAAGGGGGAGAAAGAAAGCAATCAAATGAAGTATGAAGGAATAATTATCCGCAGTGACGGTTTGGGCAGATATTAATTGACATATTGTCTGGGATTGTTATAATGGTAGCGGATTTAGGAGAAGTATTTACATGTATCATTGTATAGAATGTGCGGAGAGGATAAAGACATATGAAAGATAAGACGATCAGACTTGTGGTTACGGATTTAGACGGCACCTTGCTCAATGCACGTAAGGAAGTTCCGGCAGGGTTCGAGGAATGGGTCTGTAATCACCCTGAAATTAAAACGGTGATTGCCAGCGGCAGACAATATTATAATATATATAAATTATTTCCAATGGCGGCAGAGAACATGATTTTTATAGCCGATAATGGCGGATTGGTGGCAGAGAATGGGGCGTTTATTTATACCAATACCATGAAGCCGGAGGCTGTGAACGCATGTGTGGAGCGTTTCAGTATCCGGGATGGGCATAGTGTCATTCTATGTGGAGAGAAGTCGGCTTACATGAAGCATGGCAGCGAGGACCTGGAGAGAAATGCCCATATGTATTATGAGAGATTAACGTTTGTGGAAGATCTGGATAGCTGTATGGCACAGGATAAGATCATCAAAATGGCTGTGTTTGTGGCGGATTACAGTGCCGTCACATATTATGCCGGGCTAAAGGACATACCGGAGGGCGTGAATGTGGTATTGTCGGGAGAATGCTGGATTGACATAGCAAATAAAGAAGTCAATAAGGGGGCGGCTTTGTCGTTTTTGCAGAACCGTTATCAGATAGATGCCGATGCCTGTATGGCTTTTGGTGATTTTCTCAACGATGAGAGTATGATGCGGCAGTGTACGGAGAGTTATGCGATGAGCAATGCCCATCCGGGTTTGAAAGAAGTGGCAAAGTATATTGCCCCGTCCAATGAAGAGGCGGGGGTGATGCAGATACTGAACCGGATATGACAGGAGAAATTGGTAAAAACCGGGAAAAATCTGTGTTTATGGGTGACAACACAAAGGGCTTTTGTTATAATGCTGAAATAGCGAAAGAAACAACATATTATTTATAAATATAGTGGAATGGAGTGTAATGACTGATGCAGGTATCGGTTCCGGCGGTCAATGAGGATAAAGAGGGGATATTATCCCAGGTGGAATGTTTTGCTCTGGATATGGACGGTACAATCTATCTGGGAGAAAAGTGGATAGACGGCGCCCATGAATTTCTTGACCGAATCGAGGCATCGGGCAGGCGTTATGTTTTCCTGACCAACAATTCTTCCAAAAATGCGGCAGTCTATGTGGAAAAGCTTGGGCGGATGGGGCTTACCGTCGGGGAGGAGAAGATCATCACTTCCGGGCAGGCGACTATATACTATTTGAAGCGGCATTTTCCGGGGGCCAGAGTATTTCTTCTGGGCAATCCGTTGTTGCAGGGGGAATTTGTACAAGCGGGAATTGTGCTGGAAGAGGAGCACCCGGATGTGGTGGTGACAGCCTTTGATACCACGCTGGATTATCCCAAGATGTGCAAGGTCTGTGATCATGTGCGGTCGGGTCTTCCCTACCTTGCAACCCACCCCGATTATAACTGTCCCACGGAGACCGGATTTATTCCGGACGCCGGGGCGATCCATGCCTTTATTCATGCATCAGCTTTTCGTTATCCTGACAGGATCATCGGTAAGCCAAATGAAGATATCATAGAATATTTGACTACCAGAGTCGATACAAAACGGGAACACATTGCCATGGTTGGGGACAGGCTGTATACGGATATTGCGGCGGGAAGAAATCATGGACTTAAGAGCATACTGGTTTTAAGCGGAGAGACAGCCCTGGAGGATGTGGAGACTTCTGAGACGGTGCCGCATCTGATTTTTCACTCTGTATGGGAGATGATGCCCTTTTTGTAGACAGCAGGGGGCAGGCAGATCTGTTTTATATGCAGATCTGTGTGGTGATGCATATGATAAAGACAGAAAGACGGAGGATATGTGAATGAATATTCAGGCCCAACTATGTGGGATTATCCTGATTATCATTATGATTTTGTTTTATGTCAGATATAAGAGTCTGCGTCTGAATACGCAGATTATTTTCCAGTTTCTGCTGGTGGTAGTTCTTTTTTGTGTATTTTTTGACATGTTGTCCATATGGGCCATTGTCAATCTGATGTTAAAGTCCAGGACAGTTGTGGTGATCATCTGTAAGACTTATCTGGCATCCTTGGTTCTGGTGGGTCTGGCCGGACTGCTGTATGAATGTTCCGGCGTGTATGAGAGGCAGAAGAAGTTTATATGGGTGACTATGGTTGGAACAGGCATTGCCATAGTCTATATTATCGTGATTGCCTGTCTGCCCATCAATATCAGTAAGCATGGAAGGATTGTGTATACGGAAGGGCCCAGTGTGCTGATGACGTATCTTGGCACATGCAGTTTCCTGGTGGCAAATTTTATTCTGACGATCAGAAAGCGCAGGCAGGCCAACCCGCGCAGAACCCAGGTGGTGCTGATGTGGCTTGGGATCTGGTTTGCGGCAGCAGTTGTGCAGTTTCTGAACAATGAACTGCTTCTGGTGGGATATGCAGGAGCTGTGGGTATTTTAATTATATTCTTAAGGCAGGAGAATCCGGAGTACATGGCGGACCATGTAACAGGACTGTACAATCAGGATGCGCTTCTGCTCTATGCCCGTAAACTGTACAATATGGATCGGGAATTTTCTGTCCTGTCAATCTGGTTTAATCTGGGTATCAGCCGGGCGGATGACGGGGAGAGAGAACAGGCGGTGATGGTGGAGTTTGCCAGAAGACTGCCCCGTCTGCCGGGTACCAGGGTTTTTAAAATGGCAGAGGATGAAGTGTGGATGGTATTTGATGAGCTGAGTCAGGTGGATAATACCATTGAACAGATCAAGGTATTTATTGAGAGTGGGCGAAAAGAGATCGGAGCCATGGCACAGGTGGAATATACTTATATGCCCAGTTCGCTGCTGGCGGATGATTATCAGGAAATGGTTCATCTTTTGCAGTATGCAAGATGGAAGAATCAGGATCATACGGTGTCCAATTTCCGGCAGGTAGACAAAGAGTTTGTGGTGCAGATGAAGCAGGAAAAGGCCATGGAACTGATGTTGGAGCAGGCCATGGCGGAGGAACGGATAGAGGTTTTTTATCAGCCTATATATTCCACAAGGGAACACCGATTCGTGAGTGCGGAGGCCTTGGTGCGTATGCGCGACACGGAAGGCAAACTGGTTCCGCCGGCCGCCTTTATCTCTGTGGCGGAAAGAAACGGGAAGATATTACAGCTTGGGGAGATTGTCTTTGATAAGGTATGCCGCTTTTTTACGGAGCAGCACCTGGAACAGTATGGTCTGCATTATATAGAGGTCAATCTGTCCGTAGTGCAGTGCAGCTACAAACAGCTGGCGGATGATTATATCAGTATTATGGAAAAATACCGGATCAATCCCGGTTATATTAATCTGGAGATTACGGAATCTGCATCCATGTCCGCCAAAAAGACCTTGCTGGGAAATATGCAAAGGCTGATGGAGTATGGAGTGCACTTCTCCCTGGACGACTTTGGCACGGGACAGTCGAATCTGAATTATATAGTGGATATGCCGGTGGATATCGTGAAATTTGACAGGGAGATGAGTCAGGCTTTCTTCCGGGACGAGAAGGCGCAGTATGTGATGAACGCGGCTATGCAGATGATTCATGGGATGCAGCTTAAGATTGTCTCGGAGGGAATCGAGGAAGAAGAACAGTACCGTAAGATGGCGCAGCTGGGAATTGACTATATCCAGGGATACTATTTTTCAAAGCCTTTGCCGGAAACAGAATTTGTGGATTTTATGAAAGATAAGGTTTAGGCAGCAGTTCCGAAAGCATCTTGCTATTTCTGGTAAAAAGACATAAAATAAAACAGTGTACAGTATAGGAAAGGATTTGTTGGTGTTATGAGAAAGAGTGGTGTTTTGCTGCCTGTATCCAGTCTGCCCTCCAGGTATGGGATCGGCGCCTTTTCCAGAGAGGCATATACATTTATTGATCTGTTAGCGAAAGCAGGGCAGTCCTACTGGCAGATACTGCCGCTTGGGCCAACAGGCTATGGGGATTCTCCCTACCAGTCTTTTTCTACTTTTGCGGGCAATCCGTATTATATTGATTTAGAGGCATTGATCGAGGCCGGTTATTTGACAAAGGCGGAATGTGAGCAGTATGATTTTGGCGATGATCCAGCCTATGTGGATTATGAGAAGATATATCTGTCCAGATTCAAAGTGTTGAAGAAGGCTTATCAGAACAGTCATATTGAAGAAGACCAAGAGTACCGGAAATATGTGGAAGAGAACGCTTATTGGCTGAAAGATTATGCACTCTATATGGCCGTGAAGAACTCTTTCGATGGTAAGAGCTGGAGTGAATGGGAAGAAGACATTAAGCTTCGGAAACCTGCCGCAATCAAGGAGTATTCCAAACAGTATGCACAGGAGATTGCCTTTTATCAGTTCCAGCAGTATCTGTTTGCAAAACAGTGGTTTGCACTGAAACAATATGCCAATGAGAAGAAGATTCAGATTATCGGGGATATACCGATCTATGTGGCATTTGACAGTTCGGATACCTGGGCGAATCCGGAGCTGTTCCAGCTGGATGAGACACTGACACCGACAGCGGTGGCCGGATGCCCGCCGGATGCTTTTTCGGCTACCGGACAGTTGTGGGGTAATCCTTTATACCGATGGGAATATCATAAGAAGACGGATTACGAGTGGTGGATGAAGCGTATTGCATACTGCTATCAGCTCTATGATGTGGTGCGTATTGATCATTTCCGCGGATTTGACGAGTATTATTCGATTCCTTACGGCGATGCAACGGCCCAGTTCGGACATTGGCAGAAGGGGCCGGGGTATGAAATATTTAAAACCATGAAAGATAAACTTGGCAACAGGGCCGTGATTGCAGAAGATCTGGGATATTTGACTGATTCAGTCATTAAACTGGTGAAAAAGACAGGATATCCGGGTATGAAGGTTTTACAGTTTGCCTTTGATTCAGAGGGAGAGAGTGCCTATCTGCCTCACAAATATGTGGCTAACAGTATTGTTTATACCGGTACACATGACAACGATACGACGCTTGGATGGTATGATAAGCTGAAACGCAGGGATAAGGCTTTTGCCAGAAAGTATCTGCATATCCGTTCCCGTAAGGATGTGCAGTGGGAATTTATCCGTGCGGCGCTTTCCAGTGTGTCCGATACCTGTGTGATTCCCATGCAGGACTATCTGGGACTTGGCACGGAGGCAAGAATCAATCTGCCTTCCACCCTTGGAACCAACTGGAAATGGCGGATGCTGCCGGGGCAGTTCACGGACGAACTGGCCGAAAAGATTTATGAGATGACCAGGCTTTACGGGAGAGCGGAAGGGTAAGAGCTGTGTTAGAACTGCCGTGTACTTAAGTTAGAGTTATGATAGGCGGGATTGTTTGTGACGTCTTGACTAAACCAGTCAAGTGGAAGAAACGATTCCGCTGCTGCTTTGTCAGGGAATTCCACTTCTGCGATAATCAAAGGGGCAAAGGGCGCCTCAAAGATATCCAGTTCCACAAAAAGACTGGTTTGGTCAATCGGTATGACATAACGTTTTTTCGAGATAATGTTTCCGTCTGCCTTCTCCCGCAGATGATAGTAGGATTCTCGATTTAAGGGGAGATTATACTCTTCTCTGGCCAGAAGGCCCTTTCCCTTATAGGTCATATAATAGGAATCGTCCTCCCGACGGATTCTGACAACCGGGTCAGTATTCAGATAGGCCTGCTCAATGATGTGGCAGGGGTAGGATTCCAGGTTTTCGGGCAGTCTTGTGATGGTAAATTTGCGTTCGATTTCCATGATGCGCTCCTTTATGAAATATCTCATCTGATAGATATATGCTACTCTGGTTTGGGATATAAGTCAATGTTGGCGGGTATGAATATTTTTAAGGAAGATACAGTTATGAATCGTGATTTGACAAATGGCAATGTGACGGGTTCCCTGCTTGTGTTTGCAGGGCCGATGATTCTGGGGAATCTTTTACAGCAGTGTTATAATATTGTGGATACCTGGGTGGTTGGCAGATATGTGGGCGCGGATGCGCTGGCGGCAGTGGGTTCGTCCTACACGCTGATGACATTTTTAAATTCTCTGCTGATCGGTCTGTGTATGGGAAGCGGGTCTGTTTTTTCTTATTATATAGGAAAGGGAGACCGGCAGAAGGTGAAAGACTGTGCCCAGACCTCTTTTGCGCTGATCGGTCTGTTGGCTGTGGCGGTCAGTGTGGCGGTTCAGTGTTTTCGGGGACCGATTTTGTGGCTGCTTCGCACGCCGGGAGAACTTGTGCAGATGACAGAGGAATATCTGGTGATCATCTTTACGGGGATTGTGTTCATTTTCCTCTATAATTATTTTGCATTTTTATTGCGGGCGCTGGGCAATTCCGTGGTGCCCTTATACTTTCTGGGTGCGGCGTCGGTTTTGAATATCGGCCTGGACTTGTTCTTTGTGCTGGTGTTTCACTGGGGACTTCAGGGAGCAGCATTGGCTACGGTGATCGCTCAGGCGGTATCGGGCGTGGGACTTGGTGTTTATATCTGGCGGAAGGAGTCGTTTTTCCGGTTTTCCCTGCAAGACTTCGTGCGGGGCGAGAAACCGGTGGCGGAGATTTGCAAATATTCTGGTATGACCTGTATGCAGCAGTCCGTGATGAATTTCGGGATCCTGATGGTGCAGAGTCTGGTAAACAGTTTCGGCCCGGCAGTGATGGCGGCTTTTGCGGCTACGGTAAAGATTGATACCTTTGCCTATATGCCGGCTCAGGAGTTCGGTAATGCTTATTCCATTTTCATTTCCCAGAACCATGGTGCCGGAAAGAAGCGGAGAGTGGGAGAAGGAACGAAGAAAGCCTTTGGTGTGTCGGCAGTTTTCTGCGGCGCGGTATCGGTTCTGGTTTTCGTGCTGGCGCGGTATCTGATGCTGATTTTTGTGAGGGCACAGGATACGCAGATCATAGAAATCGGGATGCAGTATCTGCGGATTGAAGGCGCGTTTTATGTGGGGATTGGCATTTTGTTCCTGCTTTACGGGTATTTCCGGGGCATTAACCGGCCCGGTGTTTCCCTGGTGCTGACGATTATTTCCCTGGGAACAAGGGTCGTGCTGGCATACATACTGGCGGCAGTTCCGGCCATCGGCGTTCTGGGAATCTGGTGGGCAATTCCGATTGGCTGGGCGCTTGCGGACGGGGTTGGAATTATGATATTATTATATGGCAACAGGAGGGAAACAATATGAACAAAATAGCAGTTTTTTTTGGTACAGGTTACGAAGAGATTGAGGCGCTGACAGTGGTGGATATCCTGCGCAGGGCCGGCGAGACAGTGGAGATGGTGTCAATTACCGACGAAACAAAAGTCACGGGTTCCCACGATATAACAGTGTCAATGGATAAGACGCTTTCAGCAGTAGATTTTGACAGTGTGGATGTACTGGTGCTTCCGGGCGGTATGCCGGGAACGAAGAATCTGGAGGCCTGTGAAGTGCTGATGGCACAGGTGGATGACTTTGTGGCGAAGGGGAAGATTGTGGCGGCAATCTGCGCGGCACCCAGCATTTTAGGACACCGCGGCCATTTAAAAGGAAAGAAAGCATGTTCTTATCCGTCCATGGAGAGTCATCTGGAGGGTGCAGAAGTCTTGCAGATACCGGCGGTTACGGATGGCAATATCATCACAGGGCGCGGTATGGGTGCGGCCATTGCCTTTGGTCTTGCAATTTTGGAAAAATTGCAGGATAAGGATGCCGCAGATAAGATGGCGGACGCCGTGGTATTTGAACATTAAAAATCAACTTAAAATATAGCAAAACTTACCATAATATTTTCTTACCATCCGAACATACTAACATCAAGATAAGCGAACAAACCAATGCGCATCACAGAGACACAAGTCACTGAGATAAGCGCTGGGAGCGAGCGCTTATCTCAAATATAGATAAAGAATGGAAAACATTCAAATGTATTTCGGAGGTGAAAAGAAATGGCAAGCAACAAGACCAATAGAGTAGAAGTTCCTGAAGCAAAAGCAGCTATGGATCGTTTCAAGACTGAGGTTGCGTCTGAGTTAGGTGTAAACCTGAAAGAGGGTTACAACGGCGACCTTACTTCTAAAGAGGCCGGTTCTATCGGTGGCGAGATGGTTCGTAGAATGATCAAGAAACAGGAAGAGCAGATGAAGTAAACAATTATCACTAAGAAGGACAACCCGTTTGTCATGGACAGGCGGGTTGTCTTTCTGTGTAATGCAGATTTTCCAATCTGTATTTTACGGTACATTTATCTATATATTGCGATGAATTTAACTAGAAAAATAGTAGACAAAGAGAAAAGTATCTGCTAAAATATAAAAAAATAATCATTTAGTTGAAAGTCAATACCGTCTCAGATAACAAAAACTATGGATACCATACAAATGCAGACGGCAGAGAGGATGCAGCGATACGATGAGTAATAAAGAGGCAGTCAGAAAACTGCTTACCTTATTGAGTGATTATAAGAAAACAATTGCGGTTATTATCGTCTGCCTGCTGTTTTCCACAGTATTAAATCTGTGTATTCCGCTTTTGAACAGGCATATTATGGATGACGGGTTTATCGGTGGGGATAAGAAACTGCTGATTGTTCTGGCGCTGTGTTCGTTTTTGATTTATCTGGTCTGTGCGGGAATAGACCTGTTGGAAGAGAAAAAGAGAGTGGATATTGCGGCAAAACTGCAATATAAGCTGGCAGAAGAATCTTATTCCCATCTCATCAGGGTGAAAGCCGGTTATTTTACCAGACACAATTATGCTCAGATTCTGAACGATATCCAGGTGGACATAGCGAATATAGCTTCCATTGCGGATGAGAGTACTTTCTTTGTTGTGATGCAGATTTTTGGCATTACAGGCGGGATAATCGGGCTTTTTATCATTGACTGGCGCATGACAGTTCTGGTGCTTATCTTTATTCCGGTGAAGTATGCAGTTATGCATTACTTTGCCAGACAGCGTAAAAAGGCAGTGGATGGCTTTATCCATGAAAGCCAGGAGTACGCAGGATGGTTTGGCGATACGGTAGGCGGCATCAGGGAAATAAAGCTTTTTGGAATATCTGTGGATAAGCACAGGGAGTTTGATGAACGGCAAAAAAGACTGATTGGCAGTCAAAAAGAACTGAATCTACTCATGCAGCGCAATAGTATAACAGATATGGTTCTGGTACAGTTTCTGACAACGCTGATTTATGTTGTAGGTTCTAATCTGGTTTTTGGGCTTCAGCTGTCCATTGGCAGCGTATTTGCTTTTATTACATATAGTACTTATGTGACGAGGCCGATTTCTGCAATCCTCAATATAGGATATCTGTTGTCGGGAATTCTCCCTTCCACGAAACGGTATTATGAATTTATGAATGAGGAGGAAGAGGATGATGCTGTGGAGTATACGGTCACGCCGCAGGCAGGTGAAATAGAGTTTCGGCAGGTGTCATTTGCTTATGAGGAAGAGAAGCCTGTTTTAGAGAATGTTAATTTTGTAATTCCCAAAGGAAGTAAAACGGCCCTTCTTGGAAAAAACGGTTCCGGTAAGAGTACGGTGATAGATCTGCTTCTCAGACTGTATACGCCGGGACAGGGACAGATTCTATTGGACGGTCAGGAAATATCCGATATGCCGCTTAGGGAATATAGAAACCTTATTTCGGTGGTAAGTCAGGATATTTATCTTTTTCAGGACACTATCCGCAATAATATCTGCCTGTACCAGCAGGTTGAGGATGCGCAGATTTTAGAGGCATGCCGGGACAGCGGGCTGTCGGAGTTTATTGAGGAAGTTTCGCTGGATTATTCTGTGGGGACAAACGGGATGATGCTTTCCGGCGGCCAAAAACAGAAGATTGCACTGGCCAGGGCCCTGATACATGACCGCCCCATCGTAGTATTTGATGAGGCTACTTCCGGTTCGGATACCTGCTCGGAACAGCAGATCAATGCTCTGCTGCACACACGGCTTCATGATAAGACAGTGATTGTGATCGCCCACAGACAGGCAGTGTTGTCTGAGGTGGATCAGGTGGTGAGACTGGATAATGGAAATCAGGAGAACTAAGCGAGGGGGAATGAGATGCTTTACTATGTATTGTACAGCATAAAGAAAAGAAAAATTGCAAATCTGGTTACGGTGGGAATCAGTATTATGCTGGTGCTGCTTTTGAATCTGTACTTTGGAAGTATCCGCAGTTATCAGGAGCAGCTTACGGATCTGGCGGAGAATGTACCTATATATTGTCAGGTTTCCAACTTAAGCGGGACTCTGGTGAACGGGCTGTTTACGCCGAAGCGGATTGTGGATGCCCTGGAACAGTCTGATCAGGTAAAAGATCTTTCTTATATGATGGTGATGATGGCCGGCGAAGGTGATTTTAAGGAAGCGGAGTACTCCAAATACCTGAATCTGTATGTTGTGGGTGCCAATAATGCCAGGGCGGTGGGAGAAGTGACCAACGATATGATCAGCATGGAGCCTGAACGCGTGGATGATTTCTTTGCCTCTGACAGGATGGAGTGCATCGTCAATGAGAAAGTGCTTACAAAACGTGGATGGGAGATCGGGGACAGGATTATCTTAAAATGTTATTACTATGATGCTTCCAGTGAGTTCCAAAAGCTGGAGATACATCCTATGGGCGGTGTGGTGGAAGTCGAGATCGTGGGAACTATGGAGGATATTATCGGTAAGACCAATGCGATTAGCACAGATGTGGTACTGCCGGCCAGGACAGCGCAGAATATTTTCGCGCAGTTTGATCATCCGTTCTTTGCGGACACCGTTACCTTTTATGTCAAAGATCCTTTGCACCTGGGAGAATTTAAGGAAGCAATGCAGGAAATCGGATTGCTGGAGATATCAGCGGAGGCCATGGAATCCTATCCGGGATGCGCCTTGATAGTGAGGGATGCGAATTTTATTGCCAGTGCCACCGATTTAAGACATGCCATAGAATTGATGCAGTCCTTCTTCCCGGTGGTGTGTATTCTGGTGCTGATGATCGGTTATGTGGTCAGTTACCTTTCCGGCAACAGCAGAAGGGATGAATTTGCTCTTCTGAGATTGCAGGGGGTAGGAAAGAATAAAGCGTCATTGTTATTTCTGGCGGAACAGATGCTGTTAGTTCTTTCAGGAAATCTTGTGGGTGATCTGGTGATGGCGCTGACAGCACCGGCATTTATAACAATGGCTGTTGTGAATGGCGTGATTCTTTTAGCATATCTAATCGGATCGGCGATGGCATATGGACGGATGAGCAGGGGCAGTGTGGTATATCTTTTGTCCACACAGCACTGATTAAGTTAATAATTTCAACCTGCGAAAGGGGTGCGTGATAAATATGAATAAAATAATAGAAGCGGAAAAGGTAGGATATATTTATCAGTCTAAATATCAGAAAACCAAGGCGCTGAACGAGGTGAGCTGTTCTTTCGAGCAGGGCAGAGTCTACGCGATTACCGGGAAATCCGGCAGTGGGAAGAGTACTTTTCTCTCCCTTCTGGCGGGCCTTGATGTGCCGACGGAGGGAACTCTTTACATAGATGGCAAGGATATTCGTGAGATTGACAGGGATGCTTATCGGATGAACCAGGCTTCTGTAATTTATCAGGCGTTTCACTTGTTTCCATTGTTGACAGTGTTGGAAAATGTGATGTTTCCCATGCAGTTACAGCATGTGTCAGGGAAAGAGGCAAAAGAGCGGGCGCAGGAATATCTTGGAAAAGTGGGACTGCCGGAGAGCCTGTACGGGAAGATGCCGAATATGATCAGCGGCGGGGAACAGCAAAGAGTGGCCATTGCCAGAGCCATGGCATCCGGCGGTCAGATTCTTCTGGCCGATGAGCCCACCGGTAATCTGGACAGCCAGAATGAGAAAGTAATCGTGGATTTGCTCTGTAAGCTGGCCCATGAGGAGAATTATGCGGTGATCGTGGTTACTCATAATGAAAAGGTAGCTGAGGCGGCGGATGTGGTCTATGGCATGATGGATGGTGTGCTGGAGGTGGTGCGCGGATGATAAACAGCTTAAAACAGATGGCAAGGACACCTGTGCGGACAGTTCTTTTTCTGATATTGATGTTCTTTGCGGCGCTTCTTTTGACGCTTGGCACCTGTATCTGGCTGAAAGGGAACAGGACCATGGCACAGTATGAGGACCGCTTCATGACCATCGGGACGGTGCGGCAGATTCCGGATTCCTTCGAGCAGACATTGCAGTGGAACGCGGAGACCAAGGACTATGATGTGAGGAAAAAAGCCCAGTATAGTTCTTACTATACGCCGGCGGATATGCTCTTTCCGGGAGCAGAGTATATTGCAGAGCCGGAACAGAGAGCTTTCTATATGTCTTATGTGCCGGAGTATCTGATGTATAATGCGAGCGTGAATCCTTCCGCGCTGTCAAAGGGTTCCTTGATTGCGGAATTTTCTCCCATGGAGGATTGTATGCCCGATGAAACGGTAAAGATACAGATTACGAAAGTAGTCGGCGGAGACCAGAGGATGGAAGGCGTGGTAGAGAATTTTTGTGACCACATGAATCCGAATCCTGAGATGCTGTATCAGGATAAGACTTATGTTGCGATTCTGAACACTTATTTATACATACACGGCAGCATGTATGATGAACTGATGAAATCAAAAAATGAGGTATATATTGGCCTGGAATATGTACCGGATTCCCTGGAAACAGGCTTATGTCTGCCGGATGGGAGTCTGCCGGAAGATGCCTTCCGGGGCGGGCAGCAGATTTTCGAGGTTACCGATGGTTTTTATGAGACGGATACGGGGCGCAGACTTTTAAATCTGGCGAAGTCAGAGGGAATCTGGCGGCATTGCCAGCCGGTTACGGGAACCAATAAGACCTGTCTGATGATGCCCTTTTACAACGGGCAGGCTTATATCTGCGAGGGGCGTGACATCAGTGAAGAAGAATATGCTTCCGGTAGTAAGGTTTGTCTTGCGCCTAAGACATTCATGGAGAATAACGGGTTGTCTCTCGGTGATCAGGTAAAGGTACAGCTTCTCTATACGGATACGCGCGTCAATGCGGGAAGAAAATTCTGGCTGGACGGATCGATCGGCTTTTACGGCGGCCTGGTGGACATGGAGGGAGAGCCGCTTCAGGTGTTTGAGTCTTCCGACTATGAAGTGGTGGGTATCTACGATGTGACAATCAGTGGCGCGGAGAGTATTTTTGATCCGGGTGCGGATGAGTTGATTGTGCCCATGGAATCCATCGAGGCACGGGACGGGAAGAATCTGGTGTCCTGCGGGCCGATGACGGATGCCACATCTTCCTTCCAGATTCCCAACGGAAGCATTGATGCATTTCTTAAGAGCTGGGCAGAGTACGGGACAGATCAATTAGAACTTACCTTTTATGATATGGGGTATTCCCAGCTGAAGGCCGGCATTGACAATATGAAGAAGATTTCTCTGTGTCTGCTTGTGGCAGGGGTAATCCTGACTTTGCTGCTGCTGTTATTTTTCAGTCATTTATTTATCACCAAACAGGCACAGCGGACGGCTATTGAGCGGTCTCTCGGTATGCGGGCAGCTAAGTGCAGATGGTCGATGTTGTCGGGATTTGCCCTGCTTATGTTTGTGGGAGCTGTGACAGGTTCCGTGGCAGGGACGAAGTTCTCAGGCAGGGTTTCTGTAGTCAATGCCGGACAGAGTTACTATGAGACAACGTATACGGAAGGACTTACCAATACCGGAAATGAGATCGCGGTGGAAGAGGCAATGGATACACAGATGCCGGCAGTCTGGGGCACGCTGTTTATTGTGATAACAGGTGTGGGGATTGCATGGGGGAAGATGAACAGGAGCCTGAAGCGGGAGCCCATGCAGTTATTGTCGGAGAGACAGGAGGAGAGTTGAGAGATGAAGGAAAGTCCATTTATACATTTGTTTCATATTGGCAAACGGTTTTTCTTCTATGATGTGAACAGGAACAGCATCGAGGAAATACCGGAGTATGTATACCAGTATTTGTCGTCCGGTGCATTAGATTGTATACAGGAGAAAGAAAAGGCGGAAGAATATGTACGGCATTTGCAGGCGGCGGGCTTTTTAAAAAGCAGCCGCCCGCAGGTCAGTGAACATCCGGTTACGGAGTACTACAATGCATTTGTGAACAACAATGTGGGACAGCTTACTTTGCAGGTGACACAGAAGTGTAATCTGGATTGTGAGTACTGTGTGTATTCGGAGAATTATCATAATCGTCACCATGCGGATAAATGGATGACTTTTGAGACAGCCAGAAAAGCCATTGATTATCTGGTATCCCATAGTGCCGATGCAGAAATGTTGTCTCTTGGATTCTATGGCGGTGAACCGCTGTTGGCATTTGATCTGATCAAAGAATGTACCCTCTATGCGGAGAAAGTCTTTGAGGGACGCAGATTCCTGTTGAATTTCACCACCAACGGAACACTGTTGACGGAAGATAAGGTAGATTTTCTTGTGGAACATGGTTTTACCATGATGATCAGTCTGGATGGCCCGGAACAGGTACAGAACAGACATCGGAAATTTGCAAACTCTGAAGTTGGCTCATTTAAACTATTAATGACAAATATAGAAAACATTAAAAAACGATATCCAGTTTTCTTTAAGGAAAACATATCCTTTAATACGGTGATTGATCCGCAGTATCCGATTACCGAGATATGCGACTTTGCACTACATAATGAAACGGTCAGGGACTCTTCCTTTATGTCTTCTATTGTAAATGATACCTATGCAGATAAGAAGGTGGAGGACAGTCCGGAATTTACACAGGAGTATGCATATGAAAAGTTTAAGGTGTTCCTGATGATGACAGGACGGTTAGATAAGGGCCGGATTTCTCCGATTATGAGGGATCATTTTTCGCGCATCAAACAGATAGCAACCATGTTTGAGCGGTATCCCCGGGAGGAACTTCCGTATAAGGGGCACAGGGGTGGCCCCTGTATTCCGGGCGTGAGAAAGCTTTTTGTGACGGTGGACGGAAAATTCTATACCTGTGAGAGAGTCAGTGAAGACTCGCAGGCAGGGTATATCGGAGATATTGATCAGGGGGTTGATATAGAGAAAGCCTTAAGCATCTTAAATATTGAGAAGATATCCTCT
The DNA here is from genome assembly GCA_003612405.1 of bacterium 0.1xD8-71. GTDB lineage: Bacteria > Bacillota > Clostridia > Lachnospirales > Lachnospiraceae > UBA3282. The sequence continues at coordinate 73,884 of RAYR01000011.1, read as the reverse complement.
AAAAGGTGCAGAAACTGTTGGGCATATTCTTTCTGCGGATTATGCATTGCCCAGGCGGATGACGGAGAGAAGATGGCCGACTGTAAACTGTGCAGGGAATGTGGGGATTGCAGAGCCGGGATTGAGAGTTCCTTGATGGACTATGTGATCTTGCGGGAACTTGGCTATAATCCGGATATTATTTAGAGGGAGGGATTGCATGGAACGGATCATGATATATCCATACAACAAGGCTTATGAACCTTACGTATGGTATGAAAGACTGTTGGGAAACAGGGAAATCACTGCCCTGGTTACGCCTAACGGTTCCGGGCTTGTGGGCAGGAAAGTCTGTTCCGGGCGAAAGGAGCTGACGGTTTCAAACGACTATGAGGCACAGTTGGAGCAGTGCGATGGCGTATGGTTTGTCAATGACGAAAAGTTTGAACTGTCAGAGGAGGCGGTGGAAGAGAAAATCCACAGAGCTATGGATTTGGGAAAGAAAATTCTTTGTACACGGACATCTTTGCCGGATTCTGGACGTATAGCAGACAGTATTCCACCTGCACTGCATTTGTTACCCCGGGAGACAGAGCGGGAAACAGGCCGGCTTGAGGCAGACTATTGTTATCCTGTTGATACGCCGGTACTGGTGGTCTACGGGACAGAGTGTGGGACCGATAAACTGGCGGTGCAGCTGGCATTGCGGGAAGCACTAATTGACATAGGATATCGGGTAACCTCCATATCCTCACGGATGGATGGAAGATTGTACGGCATGCATCCTTTTCCGGAATATATGCTCGGGCCAGGATGCAGTGAGGGAGACAAGATCAGGCAATACAATCATTATGTGAAACGGATTGAGCTGGCGGAACGGCCGGAGATCATGATTGTGGGGGTGCCCGGCGGCGTGCTTCCTTATGACAGAGTAGACCATAATGAGTACGGGATACTGGCCTATGAGATGTCTTTTGCGGTGCCTTGTGATGCGGCTGTTATGTGTATGTCTTACAGTGACGGCTTTGATGGCGACTATTCGGCGTTTGCCCAGGATATGGAGCGGATTTTCCGGTATCATACGGTTGGCTGTCACATTGCGGCGGCCGTACCGGACATGCAGACGGTACTGGATAACAGAAAGCGGCATCTGGTCAGTCTGGACCGGGAGTTTGTGGAGGCTAAAGTGAAGCAGTATGGCAAACCAGATGTGTTTCATGTGGTAAACAAACAGGGAGCCAGGGACTGTGCGCAGCTTATTGTGGATACCTTGTCAAAATGAGTCATGGATGAGAGGAGAACGGAAGAGGGAATGCCATGTGGACAAAAGAGAAGATTGCAGATACTTTTTTGGAAATTGTGAAAGAACTGACGGAAGCGGCATTTGATAAAGATCCTTTGCTACGGCAGGAGAAACTGCTGGGGCCGGGGGTTGGTTTAAAGGCCAGGGATCTTGTGGTGCTGTTAAAGCGGACAGAGGATACATTTGGGGTATCGGTCCCGGACGATTTTATATGCGACGGGAATTTTGATACATATGACCATATACTGGGACAGTTGTTTCAGTTATTGGTGAAATAAACAAAAGAAAGGAGATGAAAAGTATGAAGAAAGCATTAGGAAAGCGTGAGATGCGTGAGCAGCGTTCTTTACAGCTGTATTCACTGTGTGCATGTGGAGGCTGTTCTCAATGTTCAGGCACGCCGTCATGGAACTATGTGAATAACAGCGATCGTAAAGATGCTAATACATCAGCATAGTCTGAGGTAAACATCTGTAATCACACAGGTTCTAAAACAAGGCAGGTTTCTTATTCTGGTGCGGCTGTAATCGGTTTTCATACCAGAAAAGAAATCTGCTTTGCCTTGGGCAAAAAAAGCTAGTATTTTCCATGGCTTTATGCTATAATATCTCGATGACTGTGGCTGGAAACGTCTTGTACTGTAAGAGAGTACGGGAAGAGACGTTCTTATGAGATCATATATGTTGCAGAGGAATTGAAGGAGGAACTTATCAAGATGAGTTTACAGGTGGAAAAACTGGAAAAGAACATGGCGAAACTTACCATTGAAGCAGGAGCGGATGAACTGGAGAAAGCGATTGAGAAAGCTTATCAGAAACAGAAGAACCAGATCAGTATTCCGGGCTTCAGAAAGGGTAAGGTTCCCCGCCAGATGGTGGAGAAGATGTACGGCAAAGAGGTGTTTTATGAGGAGGCAGCCAATCTGCTGATTCCGGACGCCTATGATAAGGCACTGGATGAGTGCGAGGAGGACATTGTGTCTTCTCCCAAGATTGAGGTAGTGCAGATTGAGGCAGGAAAGCCCTTTATCTTCACAGCTACGGTTGCCATAAAGCCTGAAGTAAAGCTTGGTAAATATAAGGGCGTCAAAGTCGATAAAATCGATACCGCAGTGACAGATGAGGAGATTGACGAAGAGATTAACAAAGAGCGCGAGAACAATGCCAGAACGATTACGGTGGAGGACCGCCCGGTGAAAGACGGGGATATGACTTCATTAGACTTTGAGGGCTTTGTGGACGGTGAAGCGTTTGAAGGCGGCAAGGGTGAGGACTATCCGCTGACCATCGGCTCCGGCGCGTTTATTCCGGGATTTGAAGAACAGCTCGTGGGTGCCGAGATCGGCAAGGAAGTGGAAGTCAAGGTTACCTTCCCGGAAGATTATCAGGCGGAGCATTTACAGGGAAAAGAAGCGGTATTTAAGTGTACGGTTAAGGAAATTAAAGAAAAAGAACTTCCCGAACTGGATGACGAGTTTGCCAGCGAGGTGTCTGAGTTTGAAACGCTTGCAGAGTATCGGGAGAATGTGAAGAAGAATCTGACAGAGAAGAAAGAAAAGGATGCTAAGAACGCCAAAGAGGAGGCTGCCATCAAGGCCGTTGTGGAGGCTTCTGAGATGGAGATTCCTGAGCCTATGTTGGAGAGCCAGCAAAGACAGATGGTGGATGAGTTTGCACAGCGCATCACCATGCAGGGTCTTTCCATGGAACAGTACTTCCAGTTTACAGGTACCAACTATCAGCAGATGGTGGAGCAGGTGAAACCGCAGGCATTGGAGAGAATCAAATCCAGACTGGTGCTTGAGGCTGTTGTAAAAGCCGAGAACATTGAAGTGTCTGAAGAAGATTACGAGAAAGAACTCGAGACCATGGCAGAGGTATACCAGATGGAGCTTGCCAAGGTGAAAGATCTCATGGGCGAGCGGGAAAAGAAGAACATCATGGAAGACCTGGCGGTCAGAAAAGCGGCCGAGTTCATTACGGATAATGCGAAGGAAAGCAAGGCAAAATAAAATTTAAGGTGGTATAATCTGATGCAATAAGATTTACCACCTTATACTGAATGGAGGAGAAATTATGGCTTTAATACCTTATGTCATTGAACAGACATCTAAAGGAGAACGCTCTTACGATATTTATTCAAGGCTCTTAAAAGAGAGGATTATCTTTCTGGGCGAGGAAGTGAATGATGCCAGTGCCAGTGTGATCGTGGCACAGCTTCTGTTCCTGGAGTCAGAGGATCCGGAGAAGGATATCAGCCTGTATATCAACAGTCCCGGCGGTGTGATCACAGCCGGTATGGCGATTTATGATACCATGCAGTTTATCAAGTGTGATGTGTCAACCGTATGTATCGGTATGGCAGCCAGCATGGGAGCTTTCCTGCTTGCGGGCGGTACCAAAGGTAAGAGAATGGCGCTTCCCAATGCGGAGATTATGATTCATCAGCCGGCAGGCGGTGCCCAGGGGCAGGCCACGGAAATTGAGATTACAGCCAAACACATTCTGGCTACCAAGGAAAAAATGGCAAGGATCATGGCGCAGAATACGGGGCAGGACTTTGAAGTGATTATGGCAGATACAGAGAGAGACAACTGGAAGAGCGCCGAGGAGGCTCTTTCCTATGGTCTGATTGACCGCATCATCACCAGTCATGCCAGCACCGAGAATAAAGAGTAATTGATTTCAGTATAAGTAGAAAGGCATGGACAACTAAAATGGCGGGAAAGAATTCTGATGACAGAGTGAGATGTTCTTTTTGCAATAAGACGCAGGATCAGGTCAGGAAGATGATCGCCGGCCCTGCGGGAGTATATATCTGTGACGAGTGCGTGGACATCTGCGCTGACATCATTGAAGAGGAATACGAGGAAGAACCGGAAGTGGAAGAGATGGAGATCAATCTCTTAAAACCGGCAGAAATCAAGAAATTCCTCGACGATTATGTGATCGGACAGGAGGAAGCCAAGAAAGTGATGGCTGTGTCCGTATATAATCATTATAAAAGGGTCATGGCGCCGCAGGATGATGACGGGGTGGAGCTGCAAAAGAGCAATATCATCATGGTAGGCCCCACCGGTTCCGGAAAGACTTATCTGGCGCAGACGCTGGCAAAGATTATCAATGTACCTTTTGCAATCGCGGATGCCACCACATTGACGGAAGCCGGGTATGTGGGTGAGGATGTGGAGAATATCCTTTTAAAGCTGATTCAGGCGGCGGATTATGATATTGACCGGGCGCAGTACGGGATTATCTATATTGATGAGATTGATAAGATTACCAAAAAGAGTGAGAACGTGTCCATCACCAGGGATGTATCCGGTGAGGGTGTGCAGCAGGCTCTTCTGAAGATTATTGAGGGAACAACAGCCAATGTGCCACCTCAGGGCGGCAGGAAACATCCTCATCAGGAGATGCTTCAGATTGATACGTCCAATATTCTCTTTATCTGCGGCGGTGCCTTTGACGGACTGGAGAAGATCGTGGAGGAGCGTCTGGACAGACACTCTATCGGATTTAATGCCCAGATTACGGAGAAGAGCAGTAAGGAAATCGGGGCGATATTAAAAGAAGTGGTGCCCCAGGATCTGATGAAATTCGGTCTGATTCCGGAGTTTATCGGCCGGGTGCCGGTGACGGTAGCATTGGACGGGCTGGATCAGGAGGCATTGATCCGGATTCTGGAAGAACCCAAAAATGCATTGATCAAGCAGTATAAGAAACTTTTCGAGTTTGACGAGGTGAAGTTGAGCGTAGAAAAGGATGCGGTGAAAGAAATTGCCCGTCTGGCTTATGAGAGAAAGACCGGAGCCAGAGGACTGCGCTCCATTATGGAGAAGGTCATGATGGATGTCATGTATGAGATTCCGTCAAATGATAATATAGCGGAGTGTGTCCTGACAAAGGAAGCGGTGGACGGAACGGAGAATCCCCGTGTGACTTACAGAGACAGATTGTTGCAGGCAGAATAACAAAGGTAAATTCCTGCGGAATTAACCTTACGAGTGCCGCTGCGCGGACTCGGATAAGCGGAAAGATTTGTTAATCCGCTGCGCGGACTCGGATAAGCGGGAGAATTTTTGACAGCATAAAAAACGTCGCCAGAACCTTGGCGGCGTTTGCAATAGTGTGATATAAAACATATGAAGGAATGAGTATGAATAACTTGGAGCAGATGCAAAACAGGGAACAATATGGGGAAATATTGCAGATTCCCGGAGATTCCTGCCTTCCGGTGGTGACACTGCGGGGGTTGACAATTCTGCCCGGCATGGTGATTCATTTTGATTTAAGCAGAGACTGTTCTATGGAATCGGTGGAACATGCCATGATCGGGGATCAGAGACTGTTGGTGGTGACCCAGAAAGATGCGGCGCAGGAAGAACCAGTTTTTGAGGATCTTTACGATGTGGGAACGGTTACGTTGATTAAACAGGTCAGTAAACTGCCGGGCCATGTTCTGCGGGTTTTGGTGGAAGGTATTGCCAGAGCCAGAGTTTACAGTTTCATAGAGACAGAAGGTTATCATATGGCACAGGTGTCGTATGAAAAGGATGAGATGTCAGATATTGATGAGGCGTCCAGGGAGGCAATGACCAGAACAGTCAAAGAAACTTTGGCGGCTTATGGAGCATGTTTTCCTAAAGTTGGGAAGGCAGTGGAGGATCAGATTGATGATACCATGAGTCTGGGGGAACTGTTGGATGCCATTACCATTAATCTGCCGCTTCCTGTGGCCGGGAAACAGACCATTCTCAGTGCCGTATCGGTGCGGGAGAGGTTTGAAGCCCTGACTTCCATGTTGATGCGGGAAGTGGATGTGATTCGGATTAAGAACGAACTGGCGAAGGATATCAGACAGCGTATTGATAAGAACCAGAGGGACTATATCTTGCGGGAACAGATGCAGTATATCCGGGAAGAACTGGGAGAGAACAATACGGATTCGGATGTGGAACAGTTTCTTGCAGCGGTGGAAAAATTAAAAGCAGCCAAAGAGGTCAAGGAAAAGATACGCAAAGAGATTTCCCGCTATAAGAATGTGTCTGGCAGTACTTCCGAAAGTGCGGTGGAACGTGCATATATTGAAACATTGCTGGAGCTGCCCTGGGATAAGACATCGAAGGACAGCAATGATATGGCCCGGGCACAGGAAATATTGAATGAGCAGCATTACGGACTGGATAAGGTAAAGGAACGTATGTTGGAATTCCTGGCAGTGCGGGCGCTGGCAGGTATGTCGAAAGATAAGATACAGAGTCAGATTATCTGTTTGTCAGGACCTCCGGGTACGGGCAAAACTTCTATTGCCAGGAGTGTGGCGGAGGCACTTCATAAGAAATATGTACGGATTTGTCTGGGTGGTGTACGGGATGAGGCGGAAATCCGGGGACATCGTAAGACCTATGTGGGAGCCATGCCGGGGCGTATTGCCAATGCACTGAGACAGGCGGGGGTTAAAAATCCCCTGATCCTGTTGGACGAGGTAGATAAACTGGGTAACGATTATAAAGGGGATCCGTCTTCGGCACTTCTTGAAGTGTTGGACGGCGAACAGAATCATGCCTTCAGGGATCATTATGTGGAAATTCCCCTGGATCTATCCGAGGTGCTCTTTATTGCCACGGCGAATACTACAGAGGGAATTCCCAGGCCGCTTTTAGACCGGATGGAAATCATAGAGATTAACAGCTATACGGTCAACGAGAAGTTTCATATTGCCAGGGAACATCTGGTGGCTAAGGAACTTGTGGAGAATGGGATTAAAGAAACGGAACTTTCCTTTAGCGATGAGGCACTTATAGATATGGTGCGTTTCTATACCAGGGAGGCAGGTGTCCGCGGACTGGAACGTCAGATCGGAGCGGTCTGCCGCAAAGAGGCCAGAGAGATTTTGTCGCGTCGAGTCCATAAAATGACTGAAAAGGTCAATATAACTCCCGATAATCTGGAGCATTATCTGGGGAAACCCAAGTACAGGCAGGATAAAATCAATGAGAAACCGGAGATTGGTATTGTCAGAGGGCTTGCCTGGACCAGTGCGGGCGGAGATACGTTGCAGATTGAAGTCAATACGATGCCCGGAGAGGGAGAAATTGACTTAACAGGTCAAATGGGTGATGTGATGAAAGAGTCAGCCCGGACGGCCCTCAGTTATGTGCGGTCTGTCAGCGGGCAGTATGGAGTATCTGCCGAATTGTATAAGGAGACCGATTTTCATCTTCATATTCCCGAAGGAGCTGTGCCCAAGGACGGCCCTTCTGCCGGCATTACCATGGCGACGGCAATCCTGTCTGCGGTGATAAAGAAACCGGTGCGGGCTGACCTGGCTATGACAGGGGAGATTACCCTGCGGGGCAGAGTACTGCCGATCGGCGGTCTTAAAGAAAAAATTCTGGCAGCAAAAATGGCGCAGGTAAAGACCATACTTGTACCGGTGGAAAATGAAAAGGATGTGGCAGAGATTGATGAGGAGATTAAGGACGGACTGGAGATTATCCTGGTGAAGACTATGGATGAAGTAGTGAAATACGCATTTGTATAGAGGAAGAAAGTATGGTTATCAAGAACGTAAATCTGGAAACAGTGTGCGGCATTACCAGCAAACTGCCGGAAAACAAACTGCCGGAGATTGCTTTTGCAGGCAAGAGCAATGTGGGAAAGTCTTCTCTGATCAACGGTCTGATGAACCGTAAGGCGCTGGCCCGTACCAGTTCAGCACCCGGTAAGACACAGACGATCAATTACTATAATATCAACAATGAGATGTATTTTGTGGATCTGCCGGGATACGGTTATGCCACAGCCAACGAGAAAGTGAAGGCACAGTGGGGCAAGATGATTGAAGATTATCTGCATCAGTCCAAGAAGATACGGGCAGTTTTTTTGCTGATTGATATACGACATGCACCGTCTGAGAATGACAGGATTATGTATGACTGGATTCTGGACAGGGGATATAAGCCGATTATCATAGCTACGAAACTGGATAAAATCAAGAGAAGCCAGGTAGCAAAACAGACGAAACTTATATGTGACACGCTTGACGTTGTAGATGACACGACTGTCATACCTTTCTCTGCGCTTTCAAAACAGGGTAGAGAGGAAATTTATGAACTATTGGATAAGATAATAGAGGAGGAGAAAGAATGAAACAGTCTATCAGAACCTACCTCAAGGTATTTTTGAATCTGGCAACGGCGTTAGTGATTTTACTTTTTTGTGTTTTTCTACTGCCGAAGTGCATCTGGTTCTTTATGCCCTTTATTATCGGATGGATTATCTCTTCCATCGCTTCCCCGGTGGTGAGATTTTTTGAAGAAAAGTTAAAGGTCAGGCGGAAAGCCGTGTCAGCGGTGGTGATTGTGGCTGTGCTTGCAGTGGTGGTCTTACTGGTCTATCTGCTGATGGCCAAACTGGTCAAAGAAGGAATTGCGTTCGTCAATGAACTGCCTGCTATATGGGATAGTATACTGGCGGAGTTTAATGAAGTGGGGGCCAATCTGGAAGGGCTCTATAACAGGATGCCGGCGGATATGCAGAATACACTGGATCATATTGGACAGGAGATGGGTGATTACTTCAGCGAGATTATGACAAGTATTGAACTGCCTTCCTTTGCTGCCGTGGGCAGTGTGGCGAAGCAGATACCGGACGCTTTCTTAAGCATGGTGATCTGTCTGTTATCGGCTTATTTCTTTGTGGCGGATAAAACATATATGTCTAATGTGGTGGAAAAGTATGTGCCGGGTGCCATACGATATCGCTTTGATTTGATACGGCGCAGTTTCCGCAAGGCGATTGGCGGATATTTTAAGGCACAGTTTAAGATAGAGTGCTGGGTGTATATCCTGTTGGTGATCGGGCTGATGATTCTGGATGTGAATTATGCGTTCTTAGTGGCTCTGGGTATTGCGTTTCTGGATTTCCTGCCGGTATTTGGTACTGGAACGGTAATGCTTCCCTGGGCAGTGATCGAGTTCTTAAGCAAAGATTATAAGATGATGTTCGGTCTTCTGGCAATCTGGCTGATAGGACAGCTGGTGAGGCAGGTAATTCAGCCCAAAATTGTGGGAGATTCCATCGGGGTGGATGCGATACCGACCTTGTTCTTATTGTATATCGGTTATCAGATGGCGGGGATGATTGGTATGATTCTGGCGGTGCCGATTGGAATCATCCTTGTAAATCTGTATGAAGAGGGCGTTTTTGATACGACCAGACAGAGTATACAGATTCTTGTGGCTGGTTTTAACAGATTCCGTAAGATACGCGTTGCTGACATGGCCATTGTGGCGGATTATGAGAGAGAGGCCAAGAATACTTATCAGATGGAATTGCAGCATGAGCAGGCTACAGCGGAGGAATGGCAGGAGGCTTCCCAGCTGAAAATAGAAGAACCGCCTATTTTGAAGAAAATCATTGCCAGAAAAGCGGAACAGGATAAAGACAAAGCCGGAAAGAATCATTCGTGATGAGACAGAAAACAGGAGAGGATATTGACCATGCAAGTCACTGTATATAATTGCAGACCTTTTGATGAAAAAGAGTTGTTTATAGAATATGCGAAAGAGATAGGAATTGAGCTGGTACTCTGCCAGGATGCGCCGGATCTTAAGAATGTATCATTATGTAAGGGCAGCCGATGCGTGGATGTTATCACATCCAGGATTGATGCGCCGCTGATCAGAGCCTTTCAGGAGAACGGCATAGAGTACATCAGCACCAGGACGATCGGATATGACCATATTGATGTAGAGGCGGCCAAAGCCTGTGGTATCAGGGTGGGTAATGCACCTTATGGACCGGCCGGAGTGGCGGACTATACGGTTATGCTGATTCTCATGTCCATCCGTAAGATGAGTGCTATCCTGGGAAGAACCGGATTACAGGACTATACGCTGGCGGGGTTAAACGGCAGGGAACTCAAAGATTTGACCGTGGGAGTCATTGGTACTGGAAGAATCGGGGCGACGGTGATCAAGGATCTTTCCGGATTTGGATGCCGGATTCTGGCCCACGACCTTTACGAGAAAGAGGAAGTCAGACAGTATGCCGATTATGTGCCGCTTGCACAGATCTGGAAGGAAGCGGATGTGATTACTCTGCATACACCGCTGACACAGGATAATCATCACCTGATTGATAGGGATTCCATTGCGCAGATGAAAGATGGAGTGGTGATTGTCAACACCGCCAGAGGCGCCCTGATAGATTCGGATGCCCTGATTGAGGCCATTGAGAATGGTAAAATCGGCGCTGCGGGACTTGATGTGGTAGAAAATGAGTTCGGACTATACTATTATGACCATAAAGCGGATATATTAAAGAATAGGGAACTTGCAATGCTTAGAAGTTTCCCGAATGTGACAGTGTCACATCATATGGCTTTTTATACCAGAAATTATGTAGAGACGGTGGTAAAGGATTCTCTGATGAGCTGTAAATACTTTATGGAAGGGAAAGAAAATCCATGGGAAGTCAACAGCGATTAGGGATTCTGTGAGAGGGAATGAAATCCATAGAAAAAATAAGTTTGCAGAATAAAAACTGGATCAAATTCTTATTTGCTGTTTATATTTTAGTGGTCATCAAGGTTATCATATTTAAATATCCTTACGAACAACTGCTTTCCATTGCGGCGTCATGGCGTAAGGATGTGATTCTGGAAGGACTTGGTACGGCTAATTTTACGCCGTTTAAAACCATTAAAATGTATATAGATTATGCCTATAAACTTAACAGCGTAGAGAATCTGGCAGGCAATATTCTGGTATTTGTACCCTTTGGGTTTCTTTTTCCACTGGCAGTCAGAGAAGGAGAGAAATTTTATGTGATGTTTCTCAATGCCTTTGTTTTTATTCTGGGAATCGAGGTGTTCCAGCTTTTCAGTGCTTTCGGCGCTTTTGATGTGGATGATATTTTCCTGAACTGCCTGGGCGCTGTGCTTGGTTATGGTATATACAGATTGTTTAGGATCTGGAGAAAAAGAGAAAGGGGCGTTGCTGGTGGAAAAGATACTTAAGAAACTTAAGACCAATGTGATTATCTCTTCGCTTTTGTGTGTGATTCTGGGCCTGGTACTGCTTCTTAGGCCGGGATTATCCATACAGATTGTCTGTACGGCCGTGGGGGCGGTACTGATTATAAGCGGAGCTATCCGGATTGTGGGATATTTCACGGCAGGAGATGGCAGTCTGTATTCGCAGGTCAACCTGATTTTTGGTATTGTCTTTGCGGTAGTGGGAGTTTGGATTGTCATCAAACCCCATAAAGTACTGGCAATTATACCGATTATCGTCGGTATTGTGATTTCACTGCACGGTTTACATAATTTGCAACAGGCGGTGGATTTGTGTAAGAATAAGTATGATAAATGGTGGATAGCCCTGATTCTGGGAATTCTTACATTGGGATTCGGTATTTTATTGATCTGCCGTCCTTTTGCGGCTATAGACACGGTGGTTATGCTGATTGGTGTCTTTCTGATTTATGATGGCTTATCCAATATCTGGATTGTGTCCAGAGTCTCAAAGAACGCCAGGATCTTAAGGCAGGAGATGGAGGCTGTAGATGGAGAGGCCAGAGAAATAGAGGAATAAAATTCCAGGATATATTTTCAGAATTGGGTCTTGTATCCTGGAAGAATAAGTTTTATGATAAGAATATGAAAAATTACTGTGATGTTGTTGAATGACATCAGGGAGGACAATATGACGATAGGTGCAGTTGGTTTTCAGCCTTATGTGTATACAGTAAACAGTATCAGCCCGGCCAGTATGAACAGACTGTCCAAAATTTCGGACGATGTACTGGATAAGAAAATTGATTATAGCGAGTTGGCCGAGGCGAAGAATGAGAATCCCTTAAAGAAGGGGCAGACCCTTGACTTTCAGGGAATGTTGGAAATGCAGATGAACCGTGGCAGGAATAATGCTTCCCGGATTATGAAGCCTGCCGGGGAAGAGACGCAGGAAACGGCTCAGGCAGAAGAGGCGACAGTTCAGGCTGGTAATGTAGTGCAGGCGACGGCACAGCAGGCTGTCAATGTGCCCCAGACAGAAAATGTACCGGCAGAGGATTTGCAGGCAGCGGCCATGAACATGGGAAATGGCAGTACAGGAAGTGATATCAGTAATTTCCGTATGCAGCAGGCAATCAGTGCTTATGAAATGTTTATGACAGCGTAGTGATGTGTCATAGAGTGAGCCCCATCTGTGTTATGCAGATGGGGATTTTTTGACGAAATTTTGTATGTTACAATGAAATTGATACTTGCATTATAGGGAATCCATGTATTATAATGATGTCATATCGGCAGATTTCTTATCTGCTTAAAGATTCTTTCCGGTTGTCGGAAATAATCCCTTACTATTGTTGTTTGATTGAATCAGGTGTTTCTTTGATGTATTCTGTTGTTATCCTCAAGATTTCCTTGTATTCAGTCAGAAAAAACTGTATAATGGAGGAAAATCTATGACAAAACGAAATGTGGGAAATTGGTACAGACACGGAAGCTGGCGGAGAGAGGAGTGGTGATGCATATGCTCTTGACACATTATGATGAGAAGAAACATCTGAAGGATACCTTTGAGGAAGGACGCAGGGAAGGAATGGAGGAGGGAATAGAAAAAAAGCTTAAGGAACAGATTCAAAAGAAACTCTCCAAAGGTAAAACGATTACTGAGATTGCAGAGGAACTTGAGGAAGAAGTATCTGTCATCGAACGGCTGGCGGGAAGGTGAACATAATGCGAGAGATACTACATCCTTATATAGCGGATGGTGCATATCAACAGATTTTGTCGCATTATCATTTTCAACAGCGGGATGAGAATAAGATTCATATACTCACACAGCAGCTTCTACAGGTGATTGACGCGGCGGTCTATTATGCGGATGATTATCTGCAAAAGTCAAGGCTGGCGGTTCTGGTAACGCTGGGAGCCGGTGTGGATGCCTTACAGGAAGAATATACGGCGGCGGGACAGTTGACAGAGAGTTATATGATAGAGTGTATCGCCATGGAACTTCTGAAAAATGCTTATGAACAGGCGGCGGATCTAATTTACAGTCATTATGGATGCTGGATGGATGGTTTTGATTTTCTGGGAGAGAATGTGCCGATTGAGTCGATGAAAGAACTGTTTGCCATATTAGAACCGGAGGAGATATCCTATAATCAGGCCTATATGATTACGCCTAAAAAAACGGCAGCTTTTTATACGACGCTGACAGATAGCAGAAAGAGGGCGTATTGTAATCTGTGTGATATGTGCAGTCATACGAAATGTGTCCATAGAAAAGGAAATCTTACCTATGGTTACCAGAGAATTTTTGGGGAACATGGGATGGGTGGGAAGTGATTCGTGCCGCCGAAGCGGCACGATTACTTTTTTATGATGAGGCCATTTTCTTGACCTCAGCCAGTCCTTTATTGACAGCAGGAATTGCAAGAACCACAATCGTAATTACGGCTTCTGCAAATATGTAGATGCCATTGTATACGATGGAGTATGGTAATGGATGCCAGCCTTCCCAGGCGTAATGGCCGAAGAATATCCAACCGGAGAGTACCACAAATACATATCTTCCCAGGATGCCGGCAAGGTAGCCCTTGATGAGTCCCTTTCTGGCATTGGCAAACAGGCCGGCCAGTCCCAGAGCGCCGAAAGCCAACAGGTAATCCAGAACAAGCTGCATGGGAAAGAGCACATAAGGATTGAACAGAAGCTGTAGGATTCCGTAGGCGGTGCTGGTCATGAGTCCTGCACCAAGCCCGAAGAAATAACCGGGGAGGCAGACGATCAGCATAGACAGCAGGGTGGCGGAACCGCCCCAGGGAAAGTCGATGATTTTGATTTCCGAAAGTACGGTGCCAAGGGCAATGGACATGGCGCAGAAAACCAGCTGTTTCACGGTCAGCTTTCCGCTTTTCACATTGGCATCTGCATTTTCCTGATGCTTTCCTGCATATTTTCTTGCGAAGATAACGGCGCCGGCAAGCAGGACAGCCAGGATGACACATAACAGTGCATTACCCAGGGGGGTGGGGACATAGGTAGTTTCTTCCCAGTCATTGACAACAACATTGTAGAACATAAAAAATCCTCCTTTGTCTTAAGAATAGCAAGGAGGGGAGAATGTAAATACGGTATGCACGGACGAACCATGACAGACGGTAATTACTTGTGCTTCCCTACGACGGTACTAGCCGTATCAGGTAATGAGGGTTAGAATCCGGTGCGGTAAAACACTCGATAGATTCAATCTCAGCGAAAGCTCCCCTAGCAAGTTATTCAGTTATCCGAGTCCGCAAAGCGGATCTCGCAAGGTTAATTCCGAAGGAATTTACCTTTTTTTACTATAGGGGGTTGGAAGGAAAATGTCAAGGATATTCTTTTTATAGTGGCAGTACGCTTCGATTTATACTGCGGTCAGGTGATTTTTGGTGTACAATGGAAACTGATGGGAGTGGTCAGATTATGAAGTATGAGTATATTTTGTTTGATTTAGATGGTACACTGACAGATTCAGCACCGGGTATTACGGCCTGTGTACAGTACGCCCTGCATAAAATGGGAATTGAGGAGCCGGACCTGCATAAACTGGAGCCCTTTGTGGGGCCGCCTCTTCTGGATAGTTTTCATTCGTTTTATGGATTTAATGAAGAACAGGGAAGGCAGGCGATTGTCTATTACAGGGAGAGATTCAGCGCCAGGGGTATGTTTGAAAATGCGGTCTATCCGGGTGTGGACAAGCTTCTGGCAGATCTGAAGGCTGCGGGCAGGAAGCTGGCAGTGGCTTCCAGTAAACCCGAGATATATGTGGAGCAGATACTGGAGCATTTCGGACTTCGTAAGTATTTTGATGTGGTGACAGGCAGCGGGCTCGACGGCACCCGCACCACAAAGGAAGAAGTGGTGGAAGAAGCGCTCAGATGTCTTTTGCCGGAGAATCTGTTTCGGGAAATGATGGAAACAAAGGGCAGGTATAAATATGATACGGTTGTCATGGTGGGAGACCGGCGGTTTGATGTGGAAGGGGCCAAAGAATATCATATTGTATCTGTGGGTGTGACTTATGGATATGCGGTACAGGGAGAACTTGCCAAGGCAGGGGCAGATGAGATTGTAGAGACGGTGGAAGAACTCGCAGAGGTGTTGCTGTGTCGGAAGTAAAAAATATTAAAAATGAATCAACAGGACTGTCTTCCCTACGGAAAGCATGGGAAGTGTTATTTCCATATCTGTTGTATTATCTGGCCTACAGTACAGTATATATTATTCTTGCTTTTGTACAGGAAGCGTTGCTGCAAAGTCAGGGTGAGGAATACAGGAGATTGATGACGAGACAGGCTGCAACGGTGGCCGGTGTAACGGGGGGACTCAGCATGATGCTTGGTGTTCTGCCGATTATCCCGATGTTCAAAAAAGAACTGCTCTGGCTCAGCAGTATGAACAGTGATGATACAAAACAGGGCAGGGGAAGACTGATCAAAGAGATATTATTTACCGGGATACTTGCCTTTTGTTCTTCTCTGGGGCTGAATGTGCTATTGACTCTGACAGGATTTGCGGACAGTTCCCAGACTTACCGGGAGGTGGCTGACAATCAGTATGGCGTGGCTTTTGCAGCCGGGCTGTTCCTCTATGGACTGATTTCTCCATTGGCAGAAGAGGTGGTTTTCCGCGGGGTTATCTTTAACCGGATGAGACGTTTCTATGGGCCGGTTCTGGCGATTGTGGCATCGGGTCTTTTCTTCGGGGCCTTCCACGGTAATATCGTGCAGGGTGTTTACGGTGGGTGCATGGGGATTCTTATGGCCTGTCTGTATGAGAAAAACAGCCGGTTTGTGATTCCCTTTTTTTTCCATATGGTCTCTAATCTGGCTGTGTATATTACGGCTTATGTTGAGCCCCTACAGGAAGTGTTATTTACCGTTGCAGGGTGTGTGGTTCTGCTTGTGGCGGCAGGATGTGTTTGGATAGTATGGAAAAGAGATGGGGAGTAGATGGCGGTAAGTATTATGGAATGGAGGAAAAAATGAACATAACAGATCAGAACATTGATGGCGGCAAAGCATTTGACTGGGGAAGAACTTCCGACAATTATGCCAGATTCCGGGATGTATATACACAGGAATTTTACGATAGGATTATCGGTCGGAATTTGTGCATGAATGGCCAGAAAGTTCTCGATATCGGTACGGGAACCGGTGTGCTTCCAAGAAATCTGTACCGGTATGGGGCAAAATGGACGGGCACGGATATTTCCGAAGAGCAGATTCGGCAGGCGGGGATTCTTTCGGGGAATATGAATATTGATTATCATACCGTATCTACGGAAGAACTGGATTTTCCGGATGATTCGTTTGATGTCATCACGGCCTGTCAGTGTTTCTTTTATTTTGATCATGAGAGGATTGCGCCTGCACTGCGGCGTATGCTGAAACCGGGTGGCCAGCTTCTGGTGTTATATATGGCATGGCTTCCTTTTGAGGACGAGATTGCGGAGGCGAGTGAAGAGCTTGTCTTAAAGTATAATCCGGCGTGGAGCGGTGCCGGGGAGACCATGCATCCCATTATCATTCCGGAGGTTTATGAGAAGGATTTTGAACTGGTTTATCAGGAAACGTATCCGATTAAGGTGCATTTTACCCGTGAAAGCTGGCATGGCAGAATAAAAACCTGCCGTGGTATCGGTGCCTCTCTGACAGAGAAAGAAATCTCAGCATGGGAGCAGGAACATCTGAAACTGCTTACAGAGACAGCGCCGGAGGAATTTGCTATTCAGCATTATGCGGCGATGGCCCAACTGCAGGTGGTGAAATAAGAGACTGGAGAAAAACAAATGCAGATAATAGAGTATTTTGATTGTGACCGCTCGGAATACTGGCTGGGCCAGATTCAGAAAAGTGACTGGGGAGCGGGAAAGTTTCTCTACGAACTGCTCAGCACAGGCAGGTTCAAGGAGGCTGTGGGCGAAACATCAAAGGTGCTGATGCTTACGGAAGGTGATGAACTGCTTTCCTTCTGTACTTACGCGGAGAAAGATGATATTCAGCCCACACAATTGACACCCTGGGTTGGATTTGTCTATACGTTTCCGCAGTACAGAGGACATCGTTATCTTGGAAAGCTATTCACGGAAGTGGAAAGGCTTGCCAGGAAAGAAAAGGTACGCGAGGTCTATATTTCAACCGATCATACCGGATTATATGAGAAGTACGGATGCGAATTTTATCAGATGATGAATGATATGAACGGCGAGCCATCCAGGGTTTATAGAAAACATATAGAAGGATGATTATGGGAACGCGGAAGGAAGATGATGTGGAAATAAAGCGAGTGTGGGTAGAACCTGATTTTCGGGGGAATCATATCGCAACAGAAATGATGCATTATTTAGAAATAAAAGCAAGAGAATTGGGGTATCAAAGAGCGGTTTTGCAGACAAGGGAAATTATGGAAGATGCCGTTAAACTCTATACAGGCCTTGGTTATTGTAAAATAGCTAATTATCCGCCTTATGATAAGTTGGACGGCGCAGTCTGCCTGGCAAAAAACCTCTCATTTATCTCTTAAAAAGATACAAAACGGAGGAGTTCGATTAATGAAGATATTATTATTTCTGGCAAAAGGTTTTGAAACAATGGAAGCAAGTGTGTTTATTGATGTTATGGGCTGGGCAGGAAACGATTATCATTATGATGTTGAAGTAGTCACCTGTGGATTTTCCAAAACGGTCATCAGTGCTTTTGGCGTACCTGTAACGGTTGATGTATTAATAGAGGATATTTGCGTAGATGAATATGATGCATTAGCCATTCCAGGCGGTTTTGAAGAATTTGGATTTTATGAAGAAGCTTTTTCTGAAAAACTATCTGATATAATTAATCAGTTTCATCGTCAAAACAAGATGATAGCGACTGGCTGTGTGGCAGCTTTCGCACTTGCCCATAGCGGCGTTTTAACAGGGAAAAAGGCTACAACTTATCATCTGAACAATGGGATCAGGCAGAAACAACTTGCAGAATATGGTGTTGAAATAGTGAATGAGCCGGTGGTAAAAACGGATTATATAATCACATCATATTGTCCTCAGACTGCACCGTATGTTGCATTTGCTCTTTTAGAACATCTTGTTGGAACAAAGAAAATGAATATTGTGAAATCAGCTATGGGGTTTGCGTGAAGTTTTATGTCATTTATGATGATGGATGACAAAACGGAGAGAAATAGATGTACATAAATGGGATTGTAATGCAGTCATTAAAGGATAATGGCTATAAAGGTATTGACGGAAGCGGATTCAGTCCTAAAATCGCAGAAAATTGGTACTTAAACAATATGGAAGGCTGTGAAAGATTTGAAGAGTACTACGATGAACATATAGGAAAAACATTTTATAATACTGGCGTCAGGTCTTACGTTGCAGCCTGCAATGATTGGAACTATATAGAGGATTATATTCAGGAATCGAATAAAAGAAAGATTCCCTTTAGAATAATTTTGTGCGAGACGGAGATTTCAGAGCCGGTTATGGTGATACCGCCTGATATGAAAAGGAAGTTTCTTGGATATGATTATGCTTATGCAACAGGAGATAATTATTCTGCGGTATATAATGAGATTCCATTTGTGTTTTCTGATTTTCATTTGAATCATAATGGACTGTTTGAAACAGAGAAAGAGATCAGAGAGTATATCGGCCAAAGAGAGATATATGAAAAAACACATCCGCAATATACCTTGGAAGCTGGAGATTTTATTATTTTTAAATTGTATGAAGTGATGTTGGATGCATGATAAAAATTGATTTTGTTGTTTTTATCGGGGTGGCGGATTCTGAGTTTCTTGCAGTAAATAAGTCAAAAAGGGAAGGTACAAGGACCGATGAAACTAAAAAATATATTAATTGTTGTCAAAGATATCGAAAAAGCAAGACAGTTTTATCATGACCTGTTCGGACTGGAAACTGTGCTTGACAATAATGGTAACATGATTTTAACAGAAGGGCTGGTACTACAGGATGAAAAAATCTGGAAAGGGTTTCTGGAAAGGAATGTTATTTCAAAGAGTAATTCCTGTGAGCTGTATTTTGAAGAAAAAGACATAGAAGCATTTGTCCGGAAACTGGAGGAATGTTACCCCTCCATTCAATATGTCAACAGATTGATGACGCATAGCTGGGGACAGAAAGTTATCCGTTTTTATGATCCGGACGGGAATTTGATTGAAGTGGGGACACCAATGCGGTAGTGTTATGGTTTGCGGGTTTGGATTTAGAAAGACGAGGCGCGGGATATGGATGTATATAAATTTTGGAAGGATATTCTGGAACAAAATGCGGATGCCATCAGAGGTTATTTTGATAAAAATGCCTATATCAACTGGCACTGTACCAATGAACATTTTAATGTGGATGAATTTATTATTGCCAATTGTGAGTATCCGGGCAATTGGGATGGTGAGGTGGAAAGGGTTGAAAAGGCAGACGATTTACTGATTACAGTGACGCATGTATATCCGCAGGACCGGACACTGTCCTTTCATGTGACATCCTTCATTAAAGTTGTTGATGATAAGATCACAGCAGTTGATGAATATTGGGCGGATGACGGTACGGCGCCTGAATGGCGGTTGAAGAAACGGATTGGAGTACAGATAAACTGAATCTGTTTTATTGAGAATATATTTACTTGTGGTTATAATAGTGAATACAGGAGGTAAAATATATGACGAATTCACATGCATGGGATTATGCAATCGGAATAATAAAAGTTGATGTCAAAAGGAACAACATTTCATACAACATGAGCCTTCCAGTTTGGAGGGCTTTATCTCTGCCAGTGCTGTTAATTCCTGCGTGGCTTCCGGCATGGCCGCCGGGGCGTTTTCTCCTGCTACGGCTTCCTGCTCTGCGGCGGCTTTCGCTGCTGCTTTGGCCGCTGCTTTCTCGGCCCGCGTCATTTTTGCCCTCGGCTCTGGGAATACCTCCGGCAGTACGCCCTGCGCATAACTGATTTCAAAAGTGATTTTTCCTGTCTTCATAATGTTTTCCACCTTTCGTTTTGTTTGTGTTTTTGTACTGGCTGCTTGCCTTGTGATTGACAGCTTACACATTTTTGGTGGAAAGACAAGGCTTTTTTCAAAGAAAAATTCCTTACTTATATCAATAAACTTCTTACAGCCTTGCTTTGACTTCTACTCCGACAGCTCGGCTTTCAACATTTCCAGCAATCGTTCAGCAATAGGAGTAAAAACTTGATATTTTTTCCATATTAGATACATTTTTGTTTCAAGTTTAGGAGTAAGAGGGCGGAAAGCAAGTCCGCTATCGGGGCTTGTATCAATCAAATGCTCAAAAGTTAAAAGATAACCCAGCCCTTCTTTCACAAAAAGCGATCCATTATATGATAGACGAAACGACCCCTCAAGGTGTAATTTATCCATGTTATTGCCGCACCATTTGGAAATATCATTGCTCCATCCCTGTTCGGAACAAAAAAGAGGGAGTCCAAATAAGTCATCCACACAGATGGAGTCTTTTTCTACTAATGGACAGTTCTTTGGCATGACGACACCCCATAGATCAGCATGGGGAAATGCTGCTTGTGACTGCCATGTTCAGTGGCTGTGGGGCTTCTCCTTCCGGCAATAATCCTGTTGCCGGATCAGGCAAGCAGCAATCGGAGGAAAATACAGAAACGACACTTTCAAACGAAATGGAGGATTCTGAAAATATGGATTCAAATACTACGGCTAAAAATCTGGTTGTATATTTTTCCATGCCGGAAACTACGGAGCCTGAGAATATGTCGAGGGAGGAAGAACTCAGCACCGTTGTGATCGACGGTGAGGTTTTGGGAAATACCCAGTATGTTGCTTATATCATTGCAGAAAATACGGGGGCAGATATTTTCCGGATTGAGCCGGTTACACCATATCCGCTGGATCATTCGGAGCTTGAAGATATTGCGCAGAAAGAACAGGCAGAAAATTTCCGGCCTGAAATTGCAGGGGCTGTGAAGAATATAGAACAATATGACACCATCTTTTTTGGGTTTCCCAACTGGTATTATGATATGCCGATGATTATGTACAGTTTTCTTGACCAGTATGATCTGGCAGGGAGAACTGTGGTTCCTTTTGTTACATCCGGCGCAAGTGGTTTTTCTGATTCGATTAACACAATCAAAGAGATGGAGCCGGATGCGGATGTAGTGACTGACGGACTTTCCATATTGCGTAATGTGGTTCAGGATTCGGAAGCTGATATTATTGAATGGCTGACAGAGAAAGGCTTCGTTCAGTAAATTGTCATAGGAGGCGGGCAGCATGAAACAAAAAACAACCTTGAAAATAGTAGTCGATATTGGAATGACAGTTATGTTGCTGCTTCTTATGACTTATGAATTGATTGGTGAAGCAGCTTATGAATGGCTTGGAATCGGGATGTTTGCTCTTTTCATCATCCACCATATTTTAAACCGGAAATGGAGCTTGCGTGTTTTCAAAGGGAAGTATACATTAATTCGTATCTGGCAGACGGTTCTTGTCATTGGAGTCCTGATTACGATGGTCGGTTCCATGTATGGCGAGGTGATTCTTTCCAAGCACGCATTATCGTTTCTGCCATTCAAAGGCGGGCGGGCTTTTGCCAGAGAGATTCACATGGTTTCGGCCTATTGTGGATTTGTATTGATTTCACTCCATCTTGGACTACATTGGAGCATGATGATGGGGATGGCAAGGCGGTTTGTAAAAGAACTTCCAACTGCCGGAAGATGGATGCTTCATGGGATTGTCGCCTTTATCGCCGGGTATGGCGTGTATGCTTTCATACGACGGGAAATCGGGCATTATATGTTCTTACAAAATCAATATGTGTTTTTCGATTTTGAGGAGCCGCTGATTTTCCTTCTGGCAGATTATGTGGCAGTCATGGCTTTGTTTGTATGGGTAAGTCATTATTTTTCTAAGGGGCTGAGATACATAATACAGATAAGAAAAACAAAATAAAATTTTTTTGAGAAATTTTCAAAAATCTTTCCGGTTTGCCATGCCGAGATGTGTTCTGGTATTACGAGGAGGTGAAAAACCAGCCGCGCTCGAATCTGACAGAAGGGAGGAAGTGCCATGCTATCTCCTTCAAACGAAGACCGTATTTGCGCCATGTTCCATTCCTTCTGCAAAACGGTGTCGCGCAACTTTGTCAGAAATTTAGACCGGGCCGAGGGCAACCGGGACAAGCATTTTGCTGACGAACCGGTAGACTATCTTCTGGAAACATTAGGCCGCAGGGATGAATACCCTTCCGAGTCTTTCGTGCTTTATGTGGGCGGAAATTCCTGTGCGGTGGAGAGCGAAACTTTATATAAAGCACTGTTATCCCGGCCGGAAAAGCAGAGGAACGTCCTGCTGTTAGAATTTTGGGGCGACCTTTCCGACCGGGAAATCTCGGAAAAGATGGAGGTGACACCGCGCACTGTCTACAACCTGCGGCAGCGCGCATTTAGCAAAATCCGCGAGTATTATGAAAAGCGGGGGCCGACGGCAGAATCCATAAGGTAATTGACGAGGACAAGAAAATTCAGGTACAGATACTCCGATATTAGAGCGATATATCCACTCGATATTCAAAAAACAAGTCATTGCCTTTAACCGCATTTGGGGGAAGCGGGAGGAAATCATAGAGGCATACCACGAGGTCATGGAGGACAATGCGCAGAAGGCTATGGATCAGGCAGAATATGAGAAGAAATATACCCGGCATTATAACCGGTATGAAAAGGCAAGACAGCGTATGGCGGCAATCGAGGAGCTTCGCTTGGAGCGCAATGCCAAGCAGACAAAAACGCCCTGCATACCGCCTCTAAGGTCGGCAGCGTCGGCGCATTATTTCTGTTGAACATATTTGTAACGGTGGAATGGGAAAGGCCGGATTCCTACGCCAAGCGGTAATCCGGCCAGCCCCGTTCCTCCATGAGCTGTTTTATGCGTTTCTGCGCATCCATGCCATCACCTGCCTATCTGTATCTATTCTAATCCCAAAAAGGGTGCTATAATGGAAGAAGAAACTTTATTTGAAAGGCTGGCCCGTGAAAGGATACCCCGCGTCCCAAAACATATGGTTAGATTATGGGGCCATTACCTGTGCAGTCTTTTGTGTCCTGTTCCACGCATTTAATATATCTTTCTGGGGCATGGTGGAGATTGTTACGACTTTTCTTGCCATTTATGGAATGTTGCTTGTGAAAAAGTGGACAGGAAATGCCTGGGGCTGTGTCTTTGCTTTTTGTTTTATATGGAACGCTTTATAAACACTCATTTTTTAAGCGGTAGACCGTCTTTAAAGGCTTCTCCCACTCTTTCGGTTACCTTGTAATAGCCATGGGTATAGGGATCGAAGGCGATAGCGTTCACCAAAGCCATATCAATCTTATCCTCCACCAGGACACTTTCGTCCGCTGTGACGTTTACAACTCTGCCGATGACACCACATCCGTATTTATTGTTTTGGTATTCCACAAACTCGCACTCTAAGCACAGAGGAAATTCATTGATGACCGGTGCATCCACAATTTCAGACTTATTTGCAGTAAGACCGCTGTTTTGGAATTTGTTTGAAACTCTGTTGCCTGATTCGACGCCAAAATAATCTGCTTCAACAACATGGGCGGCATCGGCTATGCTTACGGTAAAGGCTCCTCTTGCCTTGATATTTTTTACTGTTTTATGAGTTTCCGTCAAATTGAGAACTACGTGATCTCTTTCCTGCATGGTGCCCCAGGCAGCGTTCATGACATTAACACTGCCATCTTCATTGTAAGTTGCCACCATTAAGACGGGCATGGGGAAAATACCTTCTGTTATATTCAGTTTCTTTCTCATTGTGATTACCTCTCTTCTTGTTTTGAAATTGACAGGAGCTAAATCTTTTTATACAATTATAAATTATAGTGGAAGAAATACAAGTACTATCTTATGAGAAAGGTACTACCATAAAGGAAAGTATAAAATGATAAAGAATTATATTGAGAAAGCGAATTTTGAAGATACAGGATTCAGTTACACATTGTCACTTATAGCTGGTAAGCATAAGCTGGTAATCCTTTATTGTCTGATGGAGTTTCAGGTGGTAAGATTTAATGAACTGAAACGATATCTGAAAAACGTGTCGGACAAAACACTCAGCAACAACCTGAAAGAGTTGGAAAAGGACAGGCTAATTATCAGAAAAGAATATCCACAGATACCACCCAAGGTTGAGTACCGTTTAAGTAGCAGAGGAAAATCTTTAATGGAAGTTTTGGATCAGTTATGTGTCTGGGGTGAGAATAACAGAGAAAATAGGTCTTGCAAGGGCAGGGGGGACGGACAATGAGTAAATATGATTCTCTGTGGGAATATGTGCAGAAGAACGGAGGGGAATCTTTCAAGTTGACCTTTGAGGAAATACAGGAAATTGCAGGGATACCGATAGACCACTCGTTTCTGAAATACAAAAAAGAACTTACCGAATATGGATATGAGGTAGGGAAAATATCCATGAAAGAGCAGACAGTCATTTTTTCTAAAATAAATTGATGGATTTTGCAGACTTATTTGTAATGATCAGGATAAGGTATTTGATGGGAGAGACACATGATGAGTGATATTATGGAATTTGCCAACAGGGAAGAATTCAGGCAGTGGCTTTCTGAGCACTGTCAGTCAAAAGACGGTATCTGGCTTTTATTTGGCAAAGCCGGCGGACCGAAAACAATAAAAGCGGGGGAGGCTCTGGAAGAAGCGCTTTGTTTTGGCTGGATTGACGGGCAGATGCAAAGTATTGATGATAAAACGTATAAGAAATATTTTTCCATGCGCAGGGAGAAGAGTAAGTGGTCGGAGAAAAATAAGGCTTTGGTCCAGAGTCTGGAAGAACGTGGCCTGATGACCGATTTTGGCAGACAAAAGATAGAGGAGGCAAAGAAAAACGGCCAGTGGGATGCACCCAAATCCATGCCTGTCACAGAGGAACAGATTGCCGGTGTGGCGGCTCTGCTGGAGGAATATGAGCCTGCCTGCACAAATTTCCGGGCCATGTCTTTGTCGGTCAGGAAAACTTACACGCGGGCGTATCTGGATGCCAAGACAGATGCCGGACGGGAAAAACGGCTTGCCTGGATGGTGGACAGACTGAATAAGAATTTGAAACCGATGTAACAGAGGAGAGATTTAAAGATGGCGTTTCAGATGATGGCGGTTTTAATATTATTGGCATTTTACGGATGCTATTTCCTGAAAATGAAAAGCCAGAGGCAAAAGGGGATACAGACGGATCAGATTGGGAAAGGAAAAGCTGGTTTTGCTAAATATATTGAGATAACAATGAAGGTTGCCACCTATATAGTTCCGGCTGCAGAAGTCGTGAGCATTGCCATGAATCAGACCATTTTTTCTACAGCAGTGAGAGTAACAGGCGCTTGTATAGCTGTTATTGGTTTGAGTGTTTTTATCATCTCGGTAATAACCATGCGGGATAGCTGGCGGGCAGGTGTATCCAACACGGACAGGACAGAGCTTGTGACAAAAGGTATCTATCAGATTAGCCGAAATCCCGCGTTTCTGGGGTTTGATCTCGTATATATTGGAATGATATGTATGTTTTTCAACTGGCCGCTCCTGTTTGTTTCAATTTGGGCGATGGTTATGTTCCACTTGCAGATCAGGAATGTGGAAGAGGTGTTTTTGCTGGAAGCATTTGGAGAAGCATATTTGAATTATAAGAATAAAGTTTGCCGATATATTGGAAGGAAGGGCAAATATGGACACAAAAATAAATAATTATTTCCGACAGGTAATCAACGCAGTTGTATTATCCGGTGTGATTCTGGTTATCATAGGTTCTTATTATTGTATAGTCAAAGCAGGAATCCCCTATCAGGATCCGCCGCTGGAATTGCAGATACAATATATTGTTAATATGAGAACCGGAGAAACATTACTGAAAAACGGTATGTTTATGGTCATATGCGGCGGTGTCATCCGTTTGGTTCTGGTGTGGACATCGAAAAAGCATCGGACATAGACAGTAAATCTGGTATGTGGGAGGCAATTTCCATGGAATTTATAAGAACCGATGGTAAGAATAAGGATTTTATAGACAACTGCGTGCTTCTGGATATGGATTTGGATATACGTGTCGGGAGATTGATTAAAAGAGAAAAATATCAAAAGTATAATCAGTTGGATGAGATACGGGAAGCGATAGTCGTTTATGAGGATGGTAAGGCAGTCGGCGGCGGTGCCATCAGAAGATATGATGATGAGACAGTAGAGCTTAAGCGGGTGTTTGTACATAATGAATATCAGGGACAGGGGATAGGGAGCAGACTGGTTTGCATGCTGATGGAATGGGCGATGGAACTGGGTTATCAGAGAATGATCCTGGAAACGGGTGAATTGTTGGTGGAGTCCTGTGCCGTGTATAAGAAACTGGGATTTAAAGTGATTCCCAATTATGGGCCATATGTGGATATGCCGGAGTCATTGTGTATGGCAAGGGATTTGAGGAAGGACGCTTTTTAAGACAAATCGGTGCAAGCCTGAACAGGACTTATCAGATATGGTCAGCTATAATCGATGTATGCAGGGAGGATAGAACAAAATGTCGATACAGCTTATGCAGCAGGCAATATGCTATATGGAAGAACATATTTGTGAAAACATAAGTTATGCCGAGGTTGCAAAGAGCGTGCATATGTCAAGCTACAATTTTCATCGTACGTTCAGTTTTATTACAGGTATGACGGCTAACGAATACATCAGAAACAGACGTCTTACCCTGGCGGCCACAGAATTGCAGACAACGGATATAGCAGTGATTGATGTTGCGTATAAGTATGGCTATGAGTCGCCGGAGAGCTTTTCCAAAGCCTTTTCACGGTTCCATGGCGTGACGCCCAGACAGGCTAAGCAAAAAGGCACAAAACTCCGTTTGTTTAATCCCCTTGTAATCAAAATTATACTGGAAGGTGGTAATGTTATGGATTACAGAATTGAACACAGAGAAAGTCAGCGGTTTCTTGCCCTGGTAAAAGCTTTTCCCAATGAAAGCATCAATGATGACAATGATCACAGTATCCCTGATTTCTGGACAGAATGTTTTGACAAAGATTTGATCGGGCCCATGAAATCGTTGCGTGTGGAAGGCAAAAGAGATTTGTATGGCCTGTGCAGCCCGGTCGTGGACAGTGATAATTATTTCCATTATGGAATCGGTATTATGGTCGATGAAGACACGGACAGCACCAGACTGGAACAATTTCTCAATAACGGTTATTCCATCTGGGAAACAACACCCGCCGATTATGCGGTGTTTAAATGTTTTGGTGCTGATGGAGATTGTCTGGGTGAAACCTGGAGTAAGTTTTACAAAGAGTTTGTTCCGCAGACAGGCTATACGCAGACAGACGATACCGACTTTGAAATTTATTTTGAAAATGGGGAGAGTGGCCTGTTCTGTGAGCTGTGGGTGCCAGTGAAGCAGATATCATGTTGAGCCGGTAAAATAAAAGCGTTAACGGAGAAATAAGCAGTGGAATTGAAGAGTGCAACGACAAACTGTCAATGAGTGAACGAAGAAAACAGGGATTATTATGGGTTGATACCGGCGAAAATATGAATCAGCAGGTGTTCGCCAGAGGGCTTTGCCAGGATTTTAACCAGACCAACGGATACAGAAAAAAGGGCGGCCATTTTAAAGAAACTGTTTGCTTCCTGCGGGGAGGGAGTATGGATAGAACCGCCGCTCGCGCTTGCAATGGGAAATACGGTTTCCATTGGGGATGGTACTTATATCAATTCCAACCTGACGTTGGTGGATGATTATGAAATAAGTATAGGAAATTCGGGAAATTACGGATGATGATCTGCATGAATTTGAACCCATTCCAGAATGAACAGAGAATAATTTCTGACAATATATATTTAAAACGTTAATCAATCAGATTATCTGACAATTCTACAAAAAGTCTATATTTACAATTCTCCCAAATGGGTGTATTATTGTATACATGTAGAACGCAAAGGAGCGCTAGATGCCTTCTTTGCGTTCTTTTTGCGCGAATAAGCAGAGTCAGAAGGCGGTATAGACAGGACGCATGCTTGCATGCTGGACTGTCTATGACGACTTATGACGAGCAACGCGAACGAGAAATACGAAGTATTTCGAGTCTCTGCTTATTCTCAATATATAACATCCATCAAAAGTCAATCAGCAGTTATGAGTCAGAACCTTAAAACTGCTCTGACAAGGAGGTAGCATATGTTTGATGTAAAAACAACCATTCCCAAATCCCCTTTATACCGGGCAGAATTTGAACATGACAACTGCGGTATTGGCGCCTGTGTCAACATCAAAGGCAAGAAGAGCCGTGCCATCGTGGAAAATGCGCTGAAGATTGTGGAGAATCTGGAGCACAGGGCCGGTAAAGACGCGGAGGGAGAGACCGGTGACGGCGTGGGCATCCTTACGCAGATGCCCCATAAGTTCATGGTCAAGGTGACCAAAGGTCTGGGGTTTGATATCGGCGGGGAAAGAGAGTATGGCGTGGGCACCTTTTTCTTTCCACAAGATGAGTTACAGCGCAACCAGGCCAAGAAGATGTTTGAGATTATCGCAGAGAAAGAAGGCTTACAGTTCTTAGGCTGGCGGGATGTGCCTACAGTGCCTTCTGTACTGGGACATAAGGCCGTGGAGTGTATGCCCTGTATCATGCAGGCCTTTATCAGGAAGCCGGCAGGGGTGGAGAAAGGTCTGGACTTTGACAGAAAGCTTTATATTTTAAGACGTACCTTTGAACAGTCAACGGATGTGACTTATGTGGTCAGTCTTTCCAGCAGGACGATTGTGTATAAAGGCATGTTCTTAGTGGGGCAGCTTCGCACTTTCTTTGCAGATTTACAGGATAAGGATTATGAGTCTGCCATTGCCGTGGTACACTCCCGTTTCTCGACCAACACTAATCCCAGCTGGGAGAGGGCCCATCCTAACCGGTTTATTGTCCATAACGGGGAAATCAATACCATACGCGGCAATGCGGATAAGATGCAGGCCAGGGAAGAAAATATGGAGTCCGAGCATTTACAGGGACAGATGCACAAGGTCCTGCCGGCCATCAACGCTTCCGGTTCCGACTCGGCCATGCTCGACAACACGCTGGAATTTCTGGTGATGAGCGGGATGCCGCTTCCATTGGCAGTGATGATTACGATTCCGGAACCCTGGGAGAACAATAAGACCATGTCCCAGAAGAAAAAGGATTTCTATCAGTATTATGCTACCATGATGGAACCCTGGGACGGCCCGGCATCTATCCTGTTTTGTGATGGAGATATGATGGGAGCGGTGCTTGACCGAAATGGTCTACGGCCTTCCCGCTATATGATCACCGATGATGATACCCTGATTCTTTCTTCAGAGGTGGGGGTATTGGACATTGACCCGTCTAAGATTGTGATGAAGGAGAGACTGCACCCCGGGAAGATGCTTCTGGTGGATACGGTACAGGGCCGGGTGATTGACGACGATGAGCTGAAAGAGAATTATGCGTCTGCACAGCCTTACGGCGAGTGGCTGGACAGTAAGTTAGTCACCTTGAAGGAGTTGAAGATTCCCAATCAGCGGGTGCCGGAGTTTACTTATGAAGAACGTCAGCGTATGCAGAAGGCTTTCGGCTATACCTATGAAGATTTAAAGACCAGCATCCTGCCGATGGCGAAGAACGGGGCGGAGGCCATTGCGGCCATGGGTGTGGATACGCCGATTCCCGTGCTTTCCAGAGCGCATCATCCGCTGTTCCATTATTTTAAGCAGCTGTTTGCACAGGTAACGAATCCGCCCATTGATGCAATCCGGGAAGAGGTGGTCACATCTACCACCGTCTATCTGGGACAGGACGGTAACCTCTTGGAGGAGATGCCGGAGAACTGCAACATGCTCCGGGTACATAACCCGATTCTCACCAGTACGGATTTGTTAAAAATCAAGACCATGAAGGCGGAAGGATTCAAGGTGGAGGTAATCCCCATCACCTACTATAAGAATACCAGACTGGAGAAGGCCATCGACAGGCTTTTTGTGGAAGTGGACAGAGCTTACCGCGACGGGGTGAATATCATTATTCTCTCCGACAGAGGGGTGGATGAGAACAGGGTAGCCATTCCCTCCCTGTTAGCGGTATCGGCCTTACAGCAGCATCTGGTCAGCACCAAGAAGAGGACCAGTGTGGATATTATCCTGGAGTCCGCAGAACCCAGGGAGGTACATCATTTTGCCACATTGCTGGGCTTTGGTGCTTCGGCCATTAACCCTTACCTGGCGCAGGAGAGTATCAAAGAGCTGATTGATAATCGTATGCTGGATAAGGATTATTATGCGGCGGTCAACGATTATAACAGTGCGATTCTGCATGGCATCGTGAAGATTGCCTCCAAAATGGGGATATCTACGATTCAGTCCTATCAGGGTTCTAAGATTTTTGAGGCAATCGGCATTGATAAAGAGGTGATCAATAAGTACTTCACGAATACGGTGTGCCGTGTGGGCGGTATTACCCTGAAAGATATCGAGGAGGAAGTGGATACTCTTCATTCCATGGCGTTTGACCCACTCGGTCTATCTACGGATACGACGCTGGACAGCATAGGACATCACCAGATGAGGAGCGGTGCGGATGAACACCTTTATAACCCGGAGACTATTCACTTACTGCAAGAGTCAACCAGGCGCGGTGATTATGAGCTGTTCAAACAATATACCAAAGCGGTCAATAATGAGGATAGTATCAAGAACCTGCGCGGCCTGATGGACTTCAATTATCCGAAGAAACCCGTGCCGATAGAGGAAGTGGAGAGTGTTGACACGATTGTCACAAGATTTAAGACAGGTGCTATGTCCTATGGTTCCATTTCCAAGGAGGCTCATGAGACCATGGCCATTGCCATGAATCGTCTGCACGGTAAGTCCAACTCCGGCGAGGGCGGAGAAGACAAAGAGAGACTGACGGTGGGGGCAGACGGTCTGAATCGCTGTTCCGCCATCAAACAGGTGGCCAGCGGACGGTTCGGCGTCACCAGTGAATATTTAAACAGTGCCCAGGAGATTCAGATTAAGATGGCCCAGGGAGCGAAGCCCGGCGAAGGCGGACACCTTCCCGGCGGCAAAGTATACCCCTGGATTGCAAAGACCAGACATTCCACACCGGGCGTAGGCTTGATTTCTCCGCCGCCGCACCATGATATTTATTCTATTGAAGATCTGGCGCAGTTGATTTATGACTTGAAAAATGCCAACACCAAAGCAAGGATTTCCGTAAAACTGGTTTCCGAGGCCGGTGTGGGTACAGTAGCGGCAGGTGTTGCCAAGGCCGGTGCCCAGGTTATCCTGGTATCCGGTTATGACGGCGGTACCGGTGCGGCGCCCCGTAATTCCATTCATAATGCAGGACTTCCCTGGGAACTGGGGCTGGCGGAGACACACCAGACTCTGATTCAGAATGGTCTGCGGAATAAAGTCCGTATTGAGACAGACGGTAAGCTGATGAGCGGTCGGGATGTGGCCATTGCGGCCATACTGGGTGCAGAGGAGTTTGGTTTTGCCACGGCACCCCTTGTTACCATGGGCTGTCTGATGATGCGGGTCTGCAACCTGGATACCTGTCCGGTGGGAGTAGCGACCCAGAATCCGGAGCTTCGGAAACGTTTTACGGGCAAACCCGAGTACGTAGAGAACTTTATGCGGTTTATTGCCCAGGAACTGCGGGAGTACATGGCGAAACTGGGTGTGCGCAAAGTGGATGAACTGGTGGGCAGGACAGAACTTCTGAAAGTAAAGGAGAACCTGACAGACCGCCAGCGCAAGATAGATCTGGATCTGATTTTAAGCAATCCTTACGAGGGGAGCAAGGAGAAATGCATCTTTGATCCAAAACAGGTATACGACTTCCGCCTGGAGAAGACCCTGGATGAGAAGGTTCTGTTAAAACAGCTATCCAGGGCTTTGGAGACAGGGCAGAAGAGGAGCATGGAGGTGGATGTATCCAATACAGACCGTACCTTCGGCACCATCTTCGGATCCGAAATCACCAGAAGATTCGGGGATACCCTGGAAGAGGACACCTATCATATCCTGTGTAAGGGATCCGGCGGCCAGAGTTTCGGGGCATTTATCCCCAAAGGATTGACCCTGGAACTGGTGGGAGACTCCAATGATTATTTTGGCAAAGGTTTGTCCGGCGGCAAGCTGGTGGTCTATCCGCCGAAAGGTTCCACCTTTAAGCAGGATGAAAATATTATTATTGGCAATGTATCACTTTACGGGGCGACTTCCGGCAAAGCCTTTATCAACGGGGTGGCAGGTGAACGGTTCTGCGTGCGTAACTCCGGGGCCATTGCGGTGGTAGAAGGCGTGGGCGATCACGGTTGTGAGTACATGACCGGAGGCCGGGTGGTAGTAATCGGTTCCGTGGGCAAGAACTTTGCGGCCGGCATGAGCGGCGGCATCGCCTATGTGCTGGATGAGAACAATGACCTCTATACCAAGACCAACAAGGAAATGGTTTCTTCTTATGAGATAACCTCTAAATATGATGTGCTTGAACTGAAGGAAATGATCAAGGAGCATGTGGCCTATACCAATTCCGTCAAGGGCAAGGAGATTCTGGACAATTTCGGAGAATACCTGCCGAAATTCAAGAAGATCATTCCTCATGACTATGAGATTATGTTAAAGCTCATTGTACAGATGGAAGAGAAAGGCCTGAGTGCGGAACAGGCGCAGATAGAGGCGTTCTACAAAAAGGACAAGGAGGAGGCGTAATCATGGGAAAACCGACGGGATTTATGGAATATGAGCGCAGGGTCTCCAAAGATGTGAGCCCCAGACAGCGCATTAAGAATTTTAAGGAGTTTCATGAGCATCTGCCTATGGAAGAACAGCAGAAACAGGGCGCGCGCTGCATGGACTGTGGCGTACCCTTCTGCCAGTCCGGTATGACACTGTGCGGCATGACTTCCGGGTGTCCTTTGCACAATCTGGTGCCGGAGTGGAATGATCTGGTCTATACCGGCAACTGGGAACAGGCCTATTACCGTCTGCATAAGACCAATAATTTTCCGGAATTTACTTCGAGGGTATGTCCGGCTCTGTGTGAGGCAGCCTGTACCTGCGGCCTGAACGGGGATCCGGTCTCCACCAAAGAAAACGAGTATGCGATCATTGAAAATGCCTATGAGAAAGGCTATGCTGCACCCAGGCCGCCCAAAGTGCGGACAGGAAAGAAAGTGGCGGTGGTGGGCAGCGGCCCTTCCGGCCTTGCTGTGGCGGACCAGCTTAACAGGCGCGGCCATCTGGTGACTGTGTTTGAGCGCTCCGACAGGATTGGCGGCCTGCTGATGTATGGGATTCCCAATATGAAGCTGGAAAAACACATTATTGACCGTAAGATCAAAGTCATGGAAGAAGAGGGCGTTACTTTTGTGACAAACAGCAATGTGGGCCAGGAGATCAAGGCGGATAAACTGTTAAAAGAGTTTGACCGGGTGGTGCTCTGCTGCGGTTCTTCCCAGCCCAGGGATATAGGGGCGACCGGCAGGGATGCCAAAGGAATCTACTTTGCGGTGGATTTTCTGACGGCCAACACAAAGAGCCTGTTGGACTCTGATTTCCGGGATCAGAAGTATGTGGATACCAAAGATAAAAATGTGGTCATCATAGGCGGCGGTGATACCGGCAATGACTGTGTGGGTACGGCCATTCGTCACGGGGCTAAGTCCGTAACCCAGATTGAGATGATGCCCAAGGCGCCGGATACCAGGGCAGAGAATAATCCCTGGCCCGAATGGCCGAAAGTATGTAAAACTGATTACGGCCAAGAGGAAGCTATCGAGATTTACGGACATGATCCCCGGATTTATGAGTCCACGGTGAAAGAGTTTGTGAAAGATAAAAACGGCAGTCTCAAAGCAGTAAAGATTGTTTCCCTCACCTGGGAGAAAGACCCGGAGACAGGCCGCATGAACATGAAGGAAGTGGAAGGATCCGAAAAGACACTGGAAGCGGAAATTGTACTGATTGCGGCAGGGTTCCTTGGCAGTCAGAAGTATGTGACGGATGCCTTTAAAGTAGAGCTGGATGGAAGAACCAATGTAAAGACGGGGGCCGGCAGATTCCTGACCAGCGTTGACAGAGTCTTTACGGCAGGCGATATGCATACGGGCCAGTCCCTGGTGGTGAAAGCCATCCGCCAGGGCAGGGAGTGTGCCAGAGAAGTGGATGAGAGCCTGATGGGATATACAAATCTGTATGTGCAGTAATGGCGGTTGACATAAAGTGTGCAAGTTTCGGTACTGAAACCTGCACACTTTATTTTTGGGATGTCGGGAAGTAAACTCGTGAGTTGGACATTTAGGTATAAGAGACTGCGAAATGGAACAAGATAATAGAAGGGAGTTCGCAAAATGTTGGTTGGAAAATCTGAAAAACGCGGGTTGAAACTTCTGAAAAACGTGGGTTACATATTGTATAAAGAAGAAAAAAGGCCATATAATGAGGCGGCGGAGGGATGCAATATGGCATATAAACGAAAGGATGGCGTATTAAAGAGTCCGGTTTTTTCCTCCTATCTTATATTTTTCCCATTTTTTTATTTGAGATAACCCGTATAATAAAAAGGGAGGAACTGCCATGCGGGAGATTAGTTTTGACAGAAAGAGTATCAGGACGCGATTGATCATGGCCTTTGTTGTGACATCGTTTGTACCGATCGTCCTGGTAAATATCGTATCTTACTATAATACATCCAGATTAGTCAGACAGAATGTGGAGGGTATGACCAACGCCAATCTGGAACAGACTAGGGTAAGTCTGGATGTCTGGCTGGATTCTTATGAGGATATTCTGTTTCAGGTTTATACAGATGATGATATTGTAGCGCTGGTAGATAAGATCAACGCAGGGGAAGATGTGGCGAATAACAGGCAGATGCTCAGAAAGACACTGCGGGGATTGTTCTATACCAAGGATTATGTGAAATCCATTTCTGTGATTACAGACAGCGGGGAGCTGGTGTTTTATGACCAGCTGACGGCATCTACCACACGCACCTCATGGATGGACAGTATCTCCATGTCTCAGGCAGAGCTTTATCGTGCGATCAGCAGTGATAATAAAACACATATTATTCCCACGGGAGACAGGGTGGTATTTGGGAGCAATTCCTGCTATTTATTTCATATCGGACACCGGATTATTGATTATCGGGACGTAGACAAACAGTGCGGTGTGGTGCTGGTCAGCATAGACGAGGAATTGCTGGAGGAAATCTGTTCTACGACAGAGAACGGGTTGAATTTCATTGTGGATAGGGAAGGAAATCTGATTTCCTGCGCGAATTCTGAGAAGGTTGGGCAGTCTATCCATCCCGGAGAGGCAGATGAGGCGGAAAAGAGAACGGTCTATCAGCAGATTGCCATGCAGACGGGACTTTTGGGTGAAACGGAACTTTCCATCTATTCGGTGCACGATGAGGAGACCGGGTGGGAGATTATCCGGGCAACCAATCAGGAAGAATTGATTCGGGCACTCAGGCAGCAACAGCAGATGATGGCTTTTATCATTGTCCTGGCGCTGTGTGCGGTGATGCTTGTTATGTTCAGTCAGGTAACCCGGATGACAGGCTCTATTAAACGGGTTGTGGAAACCATGAGAAAAGCAGGAAAAGGGAATCTGACAATCCGGGTAATGTCGGACAGGACACGGCCTACAGAGATAGAAGTGATTGCGGAAGAGTTCAATTCCATGATGGATAAGTTGAAGAAATCTGTTGAAACCCAGAAAAATGCGGAGATTGCCGCCCTGGAAGCACAGATTAATCCTCACTTTCTCTATAATACACTGGATACCATCAACTGGATGGCGATTGATAAAGACGAGTATGAGATCAGTAATATGATTGGGACGCTTGCCCATATTCTGCGCTATGGGATTTCCGACAGTAACGGGGTGGTGAAGATAAAGGATGAGGTGGAATGGCTGAAACAGTATATATTCTTACAGCAGATGAAACTGAAAAATTCTTTTGACTGTCATATTAATGTGGAGCCGGAGATTATGGGGTATCCCATCCATAAACTGCTTTTACAGCCTTTTATAGAAAATGCTATTCTGCATGGATTCGAGGGTACGGAAGGCCCCCACAGGCTGGAAATGGATATGGGAAGACAGGAAAAATGGATTCAGATACGGATACAGGATAATGGGTGCGGTATACCGGAAGAAACAGTGCGGGAAATGAATGAGGGAATTTTCCGAAAGACGGATAATAAAAATCATATCGGGATGGAAAATGCCATTACAAGGATACATATGTACTATGGAGAGAATGTGGACGTTAAGATAGAAAGCACAATTGGAAAAGGAACAACAGTGCGGATTCTGATTCCGATGGAAGATGTAATAGATAAATAAGACGCTGCAACGGGGCATGACAGATATCATGAGAGTCAGGACTTGGGATACAGGAGGCGAGAGGATTCATGAGAGTGGTAGTGGTGGAAGATGAGGTACTGATCAGAGAGGGCCTGTGTAAACTGTTGCGTAAGATGTTTCCGGATATCAGAATAGAGGGCGTGGCCGGCAATGGACAGGAGGGTCTGCAATATATACAGACATATCAACCGGATTTGGTGATTACCGATATCAGGATGCCGGTCATGGATGGACTTGAGATGCTTGGAAAGGTACAGGAAGCGGGCCTGTTTCCCAAAGTGATCGTCTTAACGGCATATTCGGAATTTGAGTATGCCAAGCAGGCTGTGAAGCTGGGCGTCTGTGATTATATCATCAAACCGGTGGTGGTACAGGAGTTCGTTCAGACCATCAGGAAGATACAGAATCTGTATGAACAGGAACAAAAAAGGACGCCGGAGACCATGGGAAGTCTGGAACATGTCGTGTCGGGTCTGTTATATGGGGTATCCACACTGGATAGCCGAATGGAGGAGTTTCTTTTCAAAAAGTATGCAATAGAGGAGCATACGTCCTTTATTGAACTGTTAATCTATATGGGAAATTGTTTTGAGACGGGGCGGGACAGGAAGCGGAAAGAAATCTGCCATCTTCTGGAACAGAAGGAAGTTCTGTACTGTCTGGTGGATATGGAGTATGACAGGTCAATTCTTGTCCTTATTTAT
Organism: bacterium 0.1xD8-71; assembly: GCA_003612405.1. Taxonomy (GTDB): domain Bacteria; phylum Bacillota; class Clostridia; order Lachnospirales; family Lachnospiraceae; genus UBA3282. The sequence continues at coordinate 36,356 of RAYR01000011.1, read as the reverse complement.
GGTTATTCTTCCAGACAGGAAATAGAACGCTGGTATCAGAATCAGATTTTATTTCAGAAAAGGGATGAATGGGAACGTCATATCAGTTATGGCATGGTGGAGGTTACCGGTGCAGGAGCAGTCAGGGAGGGATATCAGACACTGCTTCCCTATATGGACTGGAATATTGTCTTAGGCGACGATGTTCTGATATCCTATCCCAGGATAGCGGATGTACAGACAGAGATATGTATATATCCGGTGGAACTGGAGAATCAGGTCAAGGTAGCGGTCTGCACCGGAGAAATGGAAAAGGTCAACGAGGTGGCCGGCCGCTTTCGTGATTATTTCTTAAATGGGAGAGTATATTCTCCCAAAGAGATTAAGGAGTCCTATGTGCGTTTTTTATGGTCGGTATTAAACGTTGCCAAGGAAGTGGGATGTATCGACTATAAACAGGTTGACCAGAAAGATCTTCTGAATCGTATTATGGATGCCAGAACGGAAGAGGAATTACATAAATGTTTTGAGGAATTATTCGGGTATCTGCGTCTTTATGAAAAGGAAGCGGAAGTCGTGAGTCTTTCCGTGAAGAAGACGCAGAGCATGATTCATGAATTTTATGCGGATGGTATCACCCTAAGCGAGATTGCGGACAGGCTGAATCTGACCCAGGAGTATCTGGGGAGTCAGTTTCACAAGGAAGTGGGGGAGAACTTCAGCACCTATATCAGAAATTACCGCCTGTCCAAGGCAAAAGAGCTGTTAATCGGAACGCAGTTGAAACAATACGAGATTGCAGAGAAAGTCGGCTATGCGGATGCCAAATACTTTGCCAGGGTTTTTAAGGAATGTGTGGGAATGTCACCGGCGGAATACAGGAAATCCAACCGTTAGAAAGATAAGATTAGATTTTTTATCCTTTTTCATTTTTCTCCCGTTTGAGGAGGATATAAAAGACGGTATGATAAGACCATCAAAAAGAAAACCTACACAGAAGGTTGGAGGAGGAAAACAATGAAGAAGAGAAAAATAACAGCATTATTGACAGCATTGGCAGTGACGGCCGGTATTCTGACAGGATGCGGAGCAGGGGGCAATGAGAGTGCTCCGGCGGCGGACAATGCTCCGGCAGCGCAGGAGAGCGCTAAAGAGGAGAGCGGAGGAGAGGCAGCTTCCGGCGGTGAGGCGCAGGCAATCACCATCTGGTATTACTGGGAGACCGAGGGCCATCAGGTGGCGCTGGATCAGGTTATTCAGGAATATAACGGATCACAGAATCAGTATGAAGTGACAGCAAAATATGTACCTTTTGCAGATTTTAAGAAGCAGTTGTCTATCGGTGCTTCCGCAGATGAGCTTCCCGATATCGCCATTCTGGATTCCCCGGATCATGCATCTTATGTGGAGATGGGAATTTTCGAGGATCTGACAGGAAAGTTTGATGTGAGCAATTATTATGAAGGAACCGTAAATTCCTGCACGGTAGACGGCAAATTATATGGTGTACCATTTGGCGCAAACTGCCTTGCCTTGTACTTTAATGAAGATATGCTGACACAGGCAGGATGCAGCGTACCTACCACCTGGGATGAACTGATGGAGACAGCAAAGGCATTGACGACCGATTCTGTTACCGGCCTTGCCCTTTGCAGTGTGCAGAATGAGGAGGGAACCTTTAACTTTGTTCCCTGGCTGTGGTCAACAGGGGCAACTTCCTATGACATTAACAATGAGAACGGTATCCGTGCACTTACCTATATCCAGAATCTGATCAATGAGGGCGTTATGAGTAAGGAGTGTATCAACTGGACACAGGGCGATGTGATGAATCAGTTTATTTCCGGTAACGTTGCAATGATGGAGAATGGTCCCTGGCAGATTCCGACCATGCAGGCTGAGGCACCGGAATTAAACTGGAAGGTGACACTGATTCCCAAAGATGCGGAATATGCATCCGTACTGGGCGGCGAGAACTATGCTGTGATCAATGGTGGTAATGTAGATGGTGCTTTGGATTTCCTTACCTATGCGACCAGTGAAGAAAAAGTGAAATTCATGATGGATAAATTCGGTTACATCTCTGCGGATAAGACCATTGCAGAAAGCCAGTTTGCAGCAGATTCTCCGTATCAGCCTTTCGTAGAAGAGTTAAACTACGCAATGCCCAGAGGCCCTCTGGCTGAGTGGCCCAGTGTATCTGATGCGATTTCCCTGGCATTTAACCAGGTTATCACAGGAACTGCCACACCTGAAGACGCGGCGGCGCAGGCACAGGCAACGATTGACGGTATTGTAAAATAAGAAGCGTCAGATTGTCGCCACACAGAGTGTTACATAAGCAGAATCTGTGTGGCGGCAATTTTTTACATTGTATCCTGAAAGGAGGATTCCTTGTGGCTAAACTGAAAAAATTCTTCCGCTATGAGAATGTGGGAATGTTATTTGTACTTCCGGCTTTTCTCTATATGCTGATTTTTGTGGGATATCCGATTATCCGCAATATTATTCTGAGTTTCCAGGATGTCAATGCGGGTAATCTGGTGCGTGGAACCAAAAATTTTATTCTGTTTGACAATTACATAGAGCTTTTTAAAGACAGTGTCTTTACCACATCGTTATGGAATACGCTGCGCTATACCGTTTTATGTCTGGTGTTTCAGTTTGTTATCGGTTTTGTTCTGGCGCTTTTTTTCAGCCAGAGATTTTCCTTTGCCAAACCGGTACGGGGTATTCTGCTGGTGCCGTGGATGATTCCGGTGACTGTCACTGCATTGATGTTTAAACTGTTGTTTGCTACAGATATCGGGGTCATTAATTATATATTAAGAAGCTTACATTTGATAGATAAGAATATTGAATGGCTGACCACGCCGGGAACGGCGATGTTTGCCTTGATCTGCGCCAATGTGTGGATCGGGATTCCTTTTAACATGATTCTGCTTTCCACCGGGCTTACCACCATTCCCAAAGAACTGTATGAGAGCGCATCCATTGACGGTGCGGGTAAGGTGCAGACATTCTTTAAGATTACACTTCCGCTTTTGAAGCCGACCATTGAGTCCGTGCTGATTCTTGGATTTATTTATACATTCAAGGTGTATGATCTGGTTTACGTCATGACAAGCGGCGGCCCGGTCAATTCCACGCATATGTTATCTACTTATTCTTACAAGTTATCCTTTGAAATGTTTAAGTACAGCAAAGGATCCGCAGTGGCTAATGTGCTGCTTGTGATATTGTTGATCGTGGGTGTTTTCTATATCAAGGTTACAACAGATGGGGAGGATGCATGATGGACGAAGAAAAGAGACTGTCACATAAAAAGAATATTCTGTTTAGTATTGTTTCGGTAGTGCTTTTGTGTATTCTTCTGTTTCCGCTTTATTGGGCGCTGATTACATCCTTAAAGACAGAGCAGGAAATATTTAAGAATCCGCCCACCTTTTATCCTCATGTGCTGAATACCAAATCCTATGCGGCACAGGTGGAGACAGGGGATTTCAATATGTTCCGCTCCTTTGCCAACAGTTTTCTGATTTCGGTGGGGGCTACTGTCATTGCGGTGCTTCTGGCAGTGCCGGCTTCCTATGGGATTGCCAAATATCATTTTAAAGCACGAAAAATAATGTTATTATCCTTTCTGGTGACCCAGATGCTGCCGGTATCGGTGCTTCTTACACCCATGTTCATCATGTTTAAAAACATGCATGTCTATAACACCTGGGTGGCGGCGGTACTGGCGGATGCCACCATTGGGATTCCCTTTTCCGTACTGATCCTGAAGAATTATTTTGCATCCATACCCAAAGATCTGGAGGAGGCGGCCTATCTGGATGGCTGTAATAAGTTCAGTGCCTTTGTGAGGATCCTGATTCCCATAGCCAAGCCGGGCGTCATGGTATGCGCCATCTTTTCCTTCCTCTATGCATGGGGAGACCTGGCATACGGGATGACGTTTATCCTGGATCAGGAGAAGCGGCCGATCACAGCAGGTATCTTTAATTTTATGGGGCAGTATGGGACGAAGTGGAGTTATCTGACTGCCTTTGCGGTGGTGACGATTATTCCGGTTGCATTGATTTTCATCTTTATGCAGAAATATATTGTGAGCGGTATGACCAGCGGGGCGGTCAAAGGTTAGTGCGAGAAGTACTTCTAAAGACGTCCCGCCATGGGACGGGACGCCAAGAAGTACTAGAAGTTGCTTTGCAACTTCGTCTCGCACAGGAGAATTCCCAAAATACGGGAATTCTCCGTATGTGTATAGAAAATAGTGAGGATTGAAGTAGTATATAAAGAAAGAAGAAAGGCAGGGAAGGAAGTATGCTGGAAATCAGGGAGAACAGGTTGATTTACCATTATGATGCGGAGGAGGTCTGGATTGAGCCCTGGGGGCCTAATGCCCTGCGGGTGCGGGCCACGAAAGAGCGGCAGATGCCGGAAGAAGACTGGGCGTTATGTCGTAAAGGCGAGGATACGGCAGAAATCTCCTATACCGAACAGGGGGCCAGGATTGTCAACGGCAGGATCCGTGCGGAGATTACGAAACTTGGCAAGATTATGATATACAATGCGGACGGACGCCTGCTTCTGGAAGAGTATTGCAGGAACAGAAGGGATCTGCTGGACAAGAAGTGCAGTGCGATCGAGGTTGAGGCCAGGGAATTCAAGCCTGTCCAGGGCGGGGATTATCATCTGACCATGCGGTTTGAATCGGTGGATAGGGATGAGAAGATATACGGTATGGGACAGTACCAGCAGCCCTATCTGGACTTAAAGGGACTGGATCTGGAACTGGCTCACCGCAACTCCCAGGCCAGTGTACCCTTTGCGGTTTCTTCCCTGGGATATGGTTTTCTCTGGAACAATCCCGGTGTGGGGCGGGCGGTATTGGGTAAGAACATCATGAGCTTTGAGGCTTATTCCACGAAAGCACTGGATTATTGGATCACGGCAGGGGATACACCGGCCCAGATTGAGGAGGCCTATGCGGCTGTGACAGGGACAGTGCCCATGATGCCGGAGTATGGGCTCGGGTTCTGGCAGTGCAAGCTGCGTTACCAGACCCAGGAAGAACTATTAAACATAGCAAGAGAGTATAAACGCCGGAATCTGCCTATAGACCTGATTGTCATCGACTTTTTCCACTGGCCCAAACAGGGGGAGTGGAAGTTTGATCCGGTATACTGGCCGGACCCGGAAGCCATGGTGCAGGAATTAAAGGAGATGGGGATTGAACTGATGGTGTCCATCTGGCCAACCGTGGACAAGACCTGTGAAAATTATGAAGAAATGCTGGAAAAGGGTTATCTGATCCGTACAGAGAGAGGTTTCCGCGTGGGGCTGGATTTCCAGGGGGCCACCATTCATTATGATGCTACCAATCCTGGAGCCAGAGACTATCTGTGGGGCAAAGCAAAGAAGAATTATTACGATATGGGCATCAAGGTATTCTGGCTGGATGAGGCAGAACCTGAGTACACAGCCTATGACTTTGACAATTACCGTTATCACCGGGGCACCAACCTGCAAATCGGCAACACCTATCCGGTAGAATATGCCAGGACGTTCTATGAAGGCATGGAGCGGGAAGGGCAGACCAATATCGTGAACCTCCTGCGCTGCGCCTGGGCGGGCAGTCAGAAATTCGGCGCCCTGGTGTGGTCGGGGGACATCGCTTCCAGCTTTGAGAGTATGAGGAACCAGCTGGCGGCAGGACTTAACATGGGCCTTGCGGGGATTCCCTGGTGGACCACGGATATCGGCGGGTTCCACGGGGGCAATCCGGATGATCCGAAATTCCGGGAGCTTTTTGCCAGATGGTTTGCCTGGGGGACTTTTTGTCCGGTCATGCGCCTGCATGGGGACAGGGAACCGAGACAGCCCCAATACGGCACCACAGGGGGAGCAGCCTGCTGTTCGGGTGCGGCCAATGAAGTGTGGAGCTATGGCGAAGAGGTGTACGAGATCTGTAAGAAGTATATGGAATTTCGGGAACAGATGCGGCCTTATACCAGAAAGCTGATGGGGGAAGCCCATGAGAAGGGGACGCCTGTCATGCGGACACTTTTCTATATGTATCCGGAAGATGCCGTCTGTTGGGAAACAGAGGATGAGTATCTGTATGGCCCGGATGTGCTGGTGGCCCCGGTTCTGTATGCCGGGCAGGAGAAACGAAAGGTTTACCTTCCCAAGAAAGATGACTGGGTGGAGAGTGAGACCGGCAGGGAATATGCGGGCGGACAGTGGATAGAGACGGATACACCCCTTGATGTGATTCCGGTGTTTGTGAGGAAGAAGGCGTGAGAAGCGCCTTTTTCTTTTTTATGTCAAAGATTCCGAAAAAAATGGGTTACATATTGCATAGAGAAGAAAAAGACCATACAATAAAAAAGGTACTACGGTTTATAGAGAGGAAATGGTTAAGAAAGATGTGGTGCCGATTACGGCATTGAAAGATTCATATAAAGGAAAGCAGGGCAGATGGGACGAAAGCGCAGACAACGCAAAAAAACAAAGCAGAAAAATAATATTCCGGACAAAAAGAGGATATGGATGATTCTGTCGGCGGTTGCTACAGGGGTGTTTCTTGTCCTGCTTTTGGTTTACATGGCCGGTCTGAATCGTTATCAGACCTGTTTTTTAAACGGTACGCTGATTGACGAGGTGGATGTGTCGGGAATGACCATCCCGGAACTGGAGGAGCGGATCGGACAGTATTCGCTCCGGGTGATAGAGCGCCAGGCTGACGGGACGGTCTTAGAAGAGGAAATACCAGGCAGTGAAATTGGAATTGCCTATATTTCCACGGAGCCCCTGGAGGCTGTTTTGCAGGGACAGAATCGTTTCCTGTGGTTTTTGAAGCATGAAACGGTCTATGAAACGGGGGCGGAACTTTATTATGAGGAGACGGTATTAGAAGAAAAGATAGATGCCCTGCGGGGGTTCCAAAAGGAATTTGTAAAGGAACCGGAGGATGCTTACATAGGAGATTATGTTCCGGGAAAGGGATTCGAGCTGGTGGCCGAGAACCGGGGCAGCCAGCTGAACCGGGAAAAGACGATGGAGGCGGTCAGGGAGGCTGTTCAGGGATTGCAGGAGCAGGTGGATTTAGAGGCCGCCGGCTGTTATGAAGAACCAAAGGTTACGCTGGAGGATGCGGGTTTACAGGAAACCTATGCGAAACTCCAGAATTATGTGAATACTGTCGTTACGTATACATTTGGAAGTGAGCGGGAGGTTCTGGACGCAGATACGATAGCGGGATGGATCATACGAGAGAAAAACCGGGCGGAACTTGACCCGGAACTGGTCAAAGAGTATGTTAACTCTCTGAGGAAAAAGCATGACACGATTTTTCACAGAAGGACATTTCTGACCAGCTATGGGGAAGAAGTGACGATTGACCAGGGAGATTACGGCTGGTGGATGGATGTGGGGCAGGAGACGGAAGAATTGATGGGGATTCTGGAGCGGGGAGAGAGTACAGAGCGGACGCCTGTTTACCGGCAGACGGCGGCCTCTTACGATGCACCGGACTATGGAGATTCTTATGTGGAAATTAATCTGACGGCCCAGCATCTGTTTTTATACCAGGATGGGGAATGTGTCCTGGAATCTGATTTCGTGTCCGGTAATCCTTCCAGGGGAAACGAAACCCCCGCGGGAATTTACGGAATTACTTATAAAGAGAGGGATTCGACGCTGACAGGAGAGACTTACCGGACGCCGGTTTCTTTCTGGATGCCTTTTAACAATAATGTGGGGATGCATGATGCTTCGTGGAGAAGCGAGTTTGGCAGCAATATTTATATGACCAACGGTTCCCATGGCTGTATCAACCTGCCCTATTCTGTTGCAGAGGAAATCTATGGTTATGTGGAAAAAGGCACGCCGGTCATCTGCTATCACCTGCCGGGGACAGAGCCGGAGCCGCTTCCGGAGATCCCGCAGGAATTGGAGCCGGAGATAGAACCTGTGTCAGAGCCTGGAATAAACCCGGAGGCAGTTGTGGAACCGCCGGCAGAGGGGGAGTAATGGAAGACAGCAGCCAAGTGTGATGCCATTAAAAGAGGAAATTGGATATGGATACTATGGGAAAGAAATACGAATACGTTATGGAGCCCTCAGAGATACGGGAATTTTGTCTGGCGGTTTTGTGGGAACAGTTTAAATGCCGCAAAAGTGTGTGGATTCGTCTGTTGCTTATTATGGCGGCGGAGTTTATTTTTCTTCCGGAAGCGGCGGTGATGATTGTCGTTATGGTGGCGGTGATGTTTCTGGTGTCAGGGATATATAATTATACAACCATGTCGAAGCTGCTGGAAGGACAGCCCTGGTGTATCTGGACAGAGGACGGTAAGCTGAAGGTGGAAAGAGGAGATTACAGTGAAGTTGCCTGCCAGAATATAGAGTTTATCCGCATGACGAGGCATCTTCTGATGTTAGGCTATTTGCAGACGGCAAAACGGCCGGCATGGTTTGTGATGCCTCTGCATATTTTTGGGAATGTGCAGGAACGGGAGATGTTTCTTGAGTTGATCCGCAATCCGCAGGCCGGGGCCGGAGCGGCGTACATGGGTACGGAGCCAGTCGGTACAGAGCCGACGGAATATATGCGGTTTTCTTATGGGCTGGATGAAGAGAGATGGGTGCGGTTCCAGAAAGGCGCGGCGGATATTTTAAACGGCGGCAGTCTGGGAAAGCCCATGCGGACTTATGGTATGATGATCTGGGGCTTGGTGATAGCGGCTGTTCTCACAGGCTGTGTTTATTTTGTGGCGGGAACACTCAACTGGATGCTGGTATGTTTCTGTCTTGCCGTTACTGTATGGATGATACTTCGGATTTATTGCCGCAACCCTGAGAAAAGTATCCGAAAACAGCTGAAGTCGCCGGAAGTGTATGCCAGAGCATGTGGGTCCTGGCAGGTATCTTTGATGGAAAACGGAATATCTGTGAGGATGCCTGGGGATATGATGAGTTTTTATTCCTGGGAATCGCTGGACTATCTTTTGGAGACAGAAGAGACATTCTATATCTTCCATAAAGATAAAAGGCATTATATCATGATTGCCAAGGAATGTTTTGTCAGCTGGGAACAGGCAGATCTTTTCCATCGGATCTGTATGGACAAAGAAATCCAGAGGATTGTGGTGAAGAAAGCGCATTACGTGCCGGAATGGCTGTCCTGGCTGATGATCGGACTCATCCTGGCTGTGAGTTTTCTGATGCTTCTGTGGAAAATCTTTTTGGACAGTGGAATCTATGGCAGAATTGGAATGGGCAGTGGGTCCGGGAAACTGGTGGTGGCACATAAGACATCTGTTCCTGATGTTTCCCTGGAACGTGTTGCGCTGGATGAACAGTTGGAGGTTCTTGACTCTCTGGGTCTATGTGTGCCTGAAGAAACGGCAGAGTCAGTGCGGACTTTCATGGAAGAACATGAGCTGTACGATATGGTGGAGGGAAGTCCCTACACCTGGCTTTTGATGGAGCTTGGCTATCCCTCTTATGATGAAGATTGGAATCTGACCGGATATTCCCAGGACGTATTCTGGTTTGATTATGAAGGGCTTGATATCTCCACGGATTACATAGAGATTCTGAACGGGATGCTTGCGCTGGCGGAAGGCAGTTCTGTTGACCATATCAGTAACATTCAGGAAAATATCGAGAAGGTGGACTGGGAGCAGGGCGACGGTACAATCACAGTCGGCTTTGACTGGAATAGTCAAACATATCTGTATGATATGGAAGTGTATTATGACTGGATAGACGGGAGGGTACTGGGGATTCTGAATCCTTTGCTGCAACAGGAATCTTCCCAGGAGTATTTCTATGTGACAGGGGATAACGGTCAGGGTGTCATTATATTCTTCTGTACACCGGACTGGGCACAGCAGTTTAGCAATGAGACAGGGCTTACTCTGGAATTATGCACCACGCAGGCCGATGACATACAAAAGGGCAGTGATTGAGCAGGCGTCATTTTTGACTGTTCAGAAGCTCCTTGCGGTACTGGCTGGGTGAAATATGATAGTAGGTGCGGAAGGCCTTGCTGAAATAGTGATTGTCCGCATAGCCAAGGCGTTCTGCGATATCAATGATCTTATTGTTCTCGTCTGCCAGCAGTTCCTTGGCGCGTTCCATGCGCAGTTTCAGGACATACTCGTAGATGGTGAAACCGTACTTGTTGCGGAATAACTTGGTCAGATATTCGATGGAGAAATAATATTTCTCTGCAAACATGGTAATCTTGATATTCTGGCAGTAGTTGCTGTCGATATATTCTTTGATGACACGTACGGCTTCTTCGGGAGAGATTTCCTCTCTGGTATCCGAGTTTTGTTGAAATACAGCGTCCGGGTCGATCCGAAGGATTGCTTTTTCGATGGCTGTGTTCAGCTCTTCTTCCACTACCGGTTTCAGCAGATATTCACAGGCACCGTAGCGGATGGCCTGCTGGGCATAGGCAAACTGATCGTAGCCGCTTACCACGATATACTGGCTGTCGGGAAATTCCTGGGAGGCTTTCATCAGAAAAGAGGCGCCGTCCATGACCGGCATATTCATATCGACAAATACAATGTCAGGTCGAAATTCCCGCATGGCGGACAGACCGTCTTTGCCGTTGACGGCCAGCTGCGGAGGTTCCATATTGTAATATCTCCAGTGTCCAAGTTTCTGAATGGCGATCTGCACTGGTTTTTCATCATCGATGATAAGCGCTCTATACATAAGGGGCTCCTTTCATGACCGGTAGAGTCAATACAATTTCCGTGTACTGTGTTTCCTGCGTATGGATATCCAGAGAAGCCGGCGTGTCATAGAGCAGCCGGATACGGCTGTAGAGATTGGCAAGGCCGATTCCGCCATATTTGCCGGTGCTCTTCTGGAGATTAAAGTCTGTATACAGTTTATCAAGCTGTTGTGGTGCGATTCCGCATCCGTTATCCCGGACGATAATTATGACATTATTGTCATTATATTTGGCTGAGACCTCGATGCAGATGGTGTCTTTATTGCCGGATTTTCCATGAATAATGGAATTTTCCACCAGTGTCTGGATGCTGATCTTGGGAATCAGACAGCCTTCTGTGGCGGGGTCAATGTCACTGGTAAAGGTCAGGGCATCATCCATGCGGATTTTCTGAAGGAAAATGTAATCTTTTACATAGCTCATTTCCTGTTTGAGAGGCACCAGGTTGCTGCCTTTGATGGTATAGCGCAGATTGGAGGCCAGTGCGGTAATCATCCGGTGAATCTGCGGCTGATCGTTGATCAGCGCCTCTGTGGAGACTGCCTGTAAGGTATTATATAGGAAATGTGGGTTTAACTGGGCCTCCAGGGCAGAAAGCTTGGCGTCTTTTTCGCTCAGTTCCGCTACGTAGGTGCGTTTGATCAGCTGATCGATATGGGAGACCATGGAATTAAAATTATCCGAAAGCCCGCGTATCTCGGTACTTCCCTCCACATTAATCCTGGTATGGAAATCGCCCTCACCGGTTCTTTGCATCTGTTTGGTGAGTACCCGCAGGGGAATCGTAAAGAGCCGCAGGAGCATGTAGATCAGGAGTATGGTAAAGAGCCAGACCCAGATACCGCTCACAATGATGGACTGCCGAAGTTTCCCAATCTGGGAATCTATGTAGGAGAGCGGCGTCAGGCTGATCAGACGGATTCCTGTGGTCTTGCTGTCCGTTTCCACGATTAAGAAGGGCTGCTCCATGAGCTGCACTGTTTCATAGCCTTCCGGTTGATGCTGTCTGTCATAAAGCGCTTTCAGAAAGGCTTTCTGGTTAGCCGGAAGTTCTGCCTGATTGGAAAAGATGATTTCCTCCTTATCATTTAAAAAGACAATGATTTCGCCATGTTCCGAATGATTTTCAAGCAACTGTTTTGCGTAGGTGTCATCCAGTTTCAGACGGACAATGGCCTGACTGATTTTGCCTTTGATCTGGAAAAGGGAGTGGTAGTAGATAAGGCTCGTGGCAGAATCGGAAGCCTTAATGCTATGATTCATGTTGCTTTTCTCGCAGTCTAAAAGCGCTTTGTTTACACCTTCCGGTGCTGCCTCCTGGGTGATAATGTGCTGTTGGCCGTTGGTGCGGCCGATAGACAGATCCTGATGGATCAGATACAGTTCGTAATCAAGAATATCGTTTCTTGTATAGTAGTAATAGAACATCTGCTGCTTGGCATAAGAAAGCTGTTCGGCGGTAAGCGGGACATCCTGTTCCACGATTCTGGTGAATCTGGAGTCGTAGTAGGGCTGGATACAGAAGTTGGCAAGATCCAACAGGTAATTATCCAGATTTTCAAGTTCCAGACTGAGAATTTTATGGGTGGTGCTGATTTGATTATTGATGGTCAGATTTCTGGTGGAAGTGTAGTCTTTGTAAATCAAATAGCCGGCAACCAGTGTGGTAATCAGAACCATAAATATAGTTAACTGCATCCAGAGAGCCGTACGGTTGAGCATTGTCTTGCAGCATGTCTTAAGTTTCTTGGTGGGTATCGGCTGTCTCATAAGTCTCCTGCCAGGATTGTGCAAACTGCTGTTTTGCCGGAAACAGTATCACACATTTTCTACAAATATATCTTACTATATTCTCGAAAATAGGACAATAGTTATAAAAATTTGTTCAGAAATTTGCACCTATCTGTTTGGAAAATTCCATTTTTATGACAAAATTAATAAATTATAATAATATAAAGTAATTTGCTTCGCAGAATAACAAATCGAGCAGGGCTCGATTACGAGGACTGCTTTGCAGCCTCGGCTATAATCGGAGGATTACAATATTATCAGAAAGGAATGTACAGTCTATGAGCAAGAAAGCAAAAAGACAGTTGGAAACGGTGCTGTTTTCTCTGCCGGCGATTATTCTGGTATGTCTGATGATGTATCTGCCCTTTGTTCTCAGCGGATACTACTCGCTGACGGAGTGGAACGGTATTTCCAAGGAAGCTGAGTTTATCGGTTTGCAGAACTTTAAGACGATCTTTGTGGAAAGCAGTGATTTTCGGGAGTCACTCTGGTTTACCACCCGTTACACGTTCTTTTTTGTGATTTTTTCTAATGTCTTTGCCTTGGCACTGGCAGTGGTTCTCACAAAGAAATTCAAGGCGGCAAACTTTTTCAGGGGCATTTTCTTTATTCCCTATATTATGAGTATGACAATTGTGGGCTTTATCTGGAAGTTCATCTTTACCAGCGGTTTCGAGAAACTTTACGAGATTACGGAGTGGGGACTTTGGAATTACAGCTGGCTGGGTGATACGAAACTGGTGTTTTACTCAGTGGCTTTCGTGGGAGTCTGGCAGTCTTTGGGATTTTATATTGTACTTTACATAGCGGGATTGCAGGCAGTACCCAAAGATGTGATGGAGGCGGCGGTAGTGGATGGTGCTTCCAACAGACAGAAATTCTTTAAGGTGACACTGCCTCTTCTGGGGCCTTCTTTTACGACTTGTATTTTTATGTCCCTGACCAATGGCCTGAAGGTGTTTGACATTATTCTGGCGCTGACCAAGGGCGGGCCGGGAACGGCAACTAACAGTGTGACTTTGCAGATTTATAAAGAAGCCTTTACCAACAATAATTATGGTCTGGGTTCGGCACAGTCCATTATCTATTTCCTGTTTGTGCTGATTTTGACACAGCTTGTACTGAAAGGATTCAGCAGGAAGGAGGTTGATCTGTAATGAGTCGGGACACCAAGAGAAAAGTAAGTAAGTGGACGATGATCATCTGCCTTACGATAGTGGCATGTTTCTATATCTATCCGGTATTTCTGATGGTCATGAACTCTTTTAAGCCCTTCGGCGAGATTATCGGAGATGTGCTGGCGTTACCTAAGCGTTTTGACCTTTCCAACTACACTTATGTGGTGGATAAGATGAAATATCTGCTGTTGTTTCGCAACAACGTGATTATCACTGCCATCGGTATTGCAGGCATTGTGGTGTTTTCCTCCATGGCGGCGTATATCCTGGAAAGAAGAGAGGGTAGATACTGTAAGATTGCGCATACAATCATCATTACCCCCATGTTGATTCCTTTTCAGGCGATTATGATCACCCTGTTAAAATCCATGAATATATTCCATCTTTCCGGCAGTAAGATTGGGTTGGGCATCCAGTACTGGGGATTTGGCATCCCGATGGCAACCTTTATCATTTATAATTTTATGAAGACCATTCCCAGGGAGCTTGATGAGAGTGCTACCATAGACGGGGCTTCCACCTTCCGCACCTTTGTATCCATTATTTTCCCGCTGTTAAAATCAGTGGTAGTCACGGTAATCGTGTTGGATGTGATGTGGATCTGGAATGACTTCTTATTACCGCTTCTGATGGTCAACAGCAACAATGAGACCAAGACGCTGGTGCTCGCGGCGTACACCTTTGTGGGACAGATGAATACCAAATGGAACTATGCATTGACAGCCATGGTATTGGCAATCGTGCCTTCCGTCATCGTGTTTATTCTGTTACAGAAGTATATCGTGGAAGGTGTTGTGGCAGGTGCTGTAAAGGGATAGGGTTATCGCAGGAGGCGTCAGGCGTTTCCTTTGATAATATAGAATGGAACCCATACCATCAATTTATGGGAGAAGGAGGATATCTATGAAAAAGAAACTACTCAGCGTATTGTTATGTACGGCCATGATGACGACTGTACTTGCCGGCTGTGGATCGGGCGGTGATGCAGGAAGTGCTCCGGCGGCAGAACCTGCGGCACAAGAACCGGCAGCAGAGGCTCCTGCGGCAGAAGAACCGGCAGCAGAAGCTCCGGCGGCAGAGGCAGGCTCTTCCGAAGAGGCGGAGATCTATATGTTCATCTCTTCCCCGGAGTATGCAGATGCAATCAATACATTGATTGACGAGTACAAAACTGTAGCGCCGAACGTAACAATCAACTATGAGACAACACAGAACGATTATCCTACGCTTTTGAAAGCAAAATTAAATTCCGGCGAAGTGCCTGATATTTTCTCTTCCACATCCGGTAAAGAGATTGATGTGTATAAAGAGTATTCTTTTGACTTAAGTGGTCAAGCGTTGGAAACAACCATGCAGCCCGCAGTGGCAAGTATGATGGCTTCACCGGAAGATGGTTCCGGCCTCTATGGTATTGCGATTAAGGGCAACTATTTTGGCATGATCTATAACAAAGCCATCTTTGAAGAGTGTGGGATTGCAGAGTTTCCGCAGACAGTCAGCGAGATGGAAGCGGCCTGTGAGAAGATTTCCGCGGCTGGTTACAAGCCTTTTACCACAGGGTTCAATGAGTGGTGGGTATTTAAACATGTATGGCAGCATTTCCTGGATGCGGCGGCAGCGAACGCAGGAATGAGCTCCGCAGAATTGGTGGCGAAGTTTGAGAAGGGCGAGGCGAAAGTTTCCGATTATCCGGAGCTGTACAACAATTTCTTCAGCTTTATCGATCTGGCTGTTAAATATGGCGATGACAAACCGCTTGAGACTGCTCTTGACGGAGAACTTTCCGCATTTGGTACGGGCAAGGCAGCCATGGTATTAGGACAGGGAGCATGGGTTGAGGCAGACTTACTGGCAATTGATCCTGATTTACAGATTGGTTTCAATGGTTATCCGGTAACTGACGATGCAGCACAGTGTCAGGTAATTGCAGGTTCTGACCAGGCACTCCGTATTTCCGCAGATTCTGATGCATTGCAGGCAACACTTGATTTCGTGAACTGGTGGTATACTTCCGATTACGGCAAGGCATGGTTCACAGATGTGGCCGGTGTAGTACCGCCTGTTGTATCTGATGTGGAGAGTACCTTTGAAGTTGTGAAACAGGGTGATGCGCTGAGTGCGTCCAAAGGCGCAGCAGATCTGTCCATCTGCTATTCCACAGACAGCTGGCATCAGACCTTTGGTGAGATCATGCAGTCTTACATCTCCGGTGCGGCAGACAAAGATGCATCCTGCGCACAGATTGAGGAGCAGTGGGCAGCCATTGACGGGGCTAACTAAATCAGACAGGAAACGTGTATATGGGGATTGCGTTTTAGAAAATGGTTCGGCAATGATTGTTCATAAGAGTTAATACACTAACAATAGGAAAGGCTGCTGTCTTAAAGTGGGCGCCGAAGAGCGTGGCAACGAAGGATAGCGGCTTTTTCTATCTGTTCCGGCGTCGGTCTTGCATAGTTATAAAAGTTTATTCCCCGGCATATATGTCATATTTTACAAAAGGGATGTGCACAGGCTATTTTATATGTATAATAAAGGATAGGATGAGCAAATTGTCCTGGTTGAAATGACAGAAGTGTTATATAGATTGACTTATAAAGTCAATAATATTATTAATATCATTTTGAAAAAGGAGGAAAGTATATGAAATTCACAGAAGGCTATTGGCTTCGCAGTGAGCGGGTCACGGCTTCCTACGCTTCCCAGGGGTTTTATGCATCGAAGACGGAGCGGGGGATGCGCATCGTGGCGCCGGAACGCAAGATCTTAAGCCGCGCGGATGCGCAGAATATTTCTACGATTACCATTGATTTTATCGCTTTTGCCGAGAACAATATTCTGGTGAAAGCAAGGCATTATGAGGCTTATGAGGATGCGGAGGCAAGGTTTGACTTAAATGGTCAAGAAGTGCCTTTTGAAGTACAGATTACAGAGGAAGAGGCTGTGATGACAAGCGGCGCCGTGACGGTACGGTTTGACAGACAGGAAGGAACTTATCGTTTCGAGGCGGCGGGAAAAGTCATTACGGGCTGTGGATTCCGCAACCTGGGCTATATCCGCTATGACAAGCAGCCGAGCACCATGTTTCCGCAGGAAAACTATCTTTCCGAGCGGTTTACCCCTTATATGGTCACGGAGCTTTCCTTGAAAGCAGGAGAGCGGGTTTATGGCTTGGGCGAGCAGTTTACCTCCTTTACCAAGAACGGGCAGGTGGTGGAGATGTGGAACGAGGACGGCGGCACTTCTTCCCAGGTGGCTTACAAGTCGGTGCCTTTTTATATGACTAACGAGGGATACGGTATTTTTGTGGATCATGCCACGCCGGTTTCTTTTGAGGTGGCCAGCGAGAAGGTGGAGTATGTGGGCTTTTCCGTGCCCGGTGAGGAGCTGCGCTATCACTTTATTTATGGGCCCACGCCCAAGGAAGTGCTGGTCAGATACACGGATATGACGGGGAAACCGGCGCTGCCGCCGGCCTGGTCATTTGGACTGTGGCTGACCACATCTTTTACCACCAAGTATGATGAAGAGACCACAAGCTCTTTTATTGACGGAATGGCCGAGCGTGATATTCCGCTCAGGGTATTTCACTTTGACAGCTACTGGATGAAGGCACTCCACTGGTGTGATTATGAGTGGGACGATCAGACATTTTCCGATGTGAGAGCCATGCTCAAGCGCTATAAGGAGGAAAAGGGCTTAAAGATCTGCGTCTGGATCAATCCCTATATTGCTCAGGGAACCCCTTTCTTTCAAGAGGGTATGGAGAAAGGTTATTTCGTGATGCGAAAGGACGGCAAAGGTGCCAAACAGGTGGATTTCTGGAATCCGGGGATTGCTCTGGTGGATTTTACCAATCCTGCCGCAAAAGAGTGGTATATCGGAAAGCTGCGTACCCTTGTGGATATGGGGGTAGACTGCTTTAAGACGGATTTCGGCGAGCGGATTCCCATTGATGTGGCCTATCACAATGGGGCGGATCCTTTAAGTATGCATAATTATTACACCTTCCTTTATAATAAGGCCGTGTTTGAGATGTTAAAAGAGGTCAAAGGGGAGGAAGAGGCAGTGCTCTTTGCCAGAAGCGCCACCGCGGGCTGTCAGCAGTTCCCGGTACACTGGGGCGGAGACTGTTCCGCGTCCTATCCGTCCATGGCGGAGACGCTCAGAGGCGGATTAAGCTTTGCCATGAGCGGCTTTTCTTTCTGGAGTCATGATATCTCCGGATTTGAGAAGACCGCCTCACCGGACATTTATAAGAGATGGTTACAGTTTGGTATTTTTTCTTCCCACAGCAGACTGCACGGTTCCCAGAGCTATCGTGTACCATGGCTGTTTGATGAGGAAGCCTGCGATGTGGCCAGATATTTCGTCAATCTCAAATGCCGGCTGATGCCGTATCTGTACGGACAGGCAGTGTATTCCCATGAGACGGGTATTCCCATGATGCGTCCGATGGTTCTGGAGTTCCCGGAGCAGATGGGTGTGAAGGATCTGGATATGCAGTACATGCTGGGGGATTCCATTCTGGTGGCACCGATTTTCAGAGAGGACGGTGTGGGAGAATACTATCTGCCGGAAGGCCAGTGGACACACCTGATCAGCGGCGAAGCAAGAGAGGGCGGAAGATGGTACCGCGAATCCTACGACTATTTCTCAATGCCTGTATTTGTCAGGGATAACACACTGCTTGCCATAGGCAGCAACGAGAAACTGCCGGATTATGATTATACCAAAGACCTGGAACTGCATCTGTATGCGCTTTCTGACGGCGCAGAGACGGTCTGCCGGATCCCTGATCTTTTCGGCAGAATCGTGATGACGGCAAAAGTGGTCCGTCTGGGAGATACAATCACTTTCGAGACGGACTGTCCGGAGAAAAAGCCGGTACTGGTCATTCACGGTATGGCGGAAGTTACCCGGGTGGAAGGCGATGTAAAGGTGGAACGGAAATAAGCAGTATATTTTACAGAAAGCGGGTGCACAGGCACCCGCTTTCTGTAATGAATCACGTATTATGGACTGCATTTTACAGCAGTTGTATCCCGTTTTCCCTGGCCTCGGCCACAATCTCAGCAGGCCAGAGAGAACACTGCACTTCGCCGATGTGGGCTTTTCGCAGGAAAAACATGCAGATTCTGGATTGGCCGATGCCGCCGCCGATGGTGAAAGGAAGCGTTTCGTCGAGGATTGCTTTCTGGAAAGGCAGCTTCGCCCGTTCCGGGCAGCCTGCTTTGTCTAGCTGGGAAAGAAGTGCATCTTTGTCAACCCGGATCCCCATGGAGGATAATTCCAGGGCAATATCAAGTACCGGATAGTAGACCAGGATATCCGCATTGAGGGCCCAGTCATCATAGTCCGGCGCACGGCCGTCATGTTTGACGCCGGAAGCCAGTAAATCACCGATCTGCATCAGGCATACGGCGCCCTTTTCTTTGGTTATGTAATATTCCCGTTCCTTCGGGGTGCTGTCGGGATAGAGGTCTTCCAGCTCCTGCGTGGTGATAAAAAAGATATCGTGGGGCAGGATTTCATGAATATAATCGTATTGGACGGCCATATACTTTTCTGTTTTTCTAAGCACCTTGTAGACATTTTTGACAGTGTCTTGCAGGTAATCCAGACAGCGTTCTTCCCGGGAGATGATTTTTTCCCAGTCCCACTGATCCACATAAATGGAATGGATATTGTCCGTAATTTCGTCTCTGCGGACAGCGCTCATATCCGTGTACAGACCTTCTCCGTGAGAAAATCCGTATTCATCCAGTGCCATACGTTTCCATTTGGCCAGAGAGTGTACAATCTCTGCCGGGGCATCATCCTGCTCTTTAATGCCAAAGGATACGGGACGCTCCACGCCGTTTAAGTTGTCGTTTAAGCCCGATGCCGGATCCACGAACAGGGGCGCCGAAACCCTCAGTAAATGGAGCTTTTCCGCCAGCAGGTCCTGAAAAAAGTCTTTTACCGTCTTGATGGCGACCTGGGTATCGTAGAGATTCAGATCAGATTTGTAATCTTTGGGAATGAGTAAATGTTCCATCAAATAACCTCGCTTTGTATGCAGGCGTTATACCTGCTTTTTAAATATTATTTAACCGCTTTTTGGAGAAGAAATCAAGGAAAATTTTTCTTACCAGGTCTTTTCAAGTGTCATATTCCAGTCCAGTTGGAAAGGAATGTTGGAAGAGGACTTCAGTTCTTCGTAAATTTCACGGCGGTCATCGCTGTCTTCGCCTGCCCAGTATTCGTATCCGATGAAGTAGCTTTCCATAAAACTGTCCCAGGAATCGAAATGATTCTGAATGTCTTTGGCAAGGTCCAGAGAATAATCCAGAGATTCTTCTTCCGTATAGTAACCTGCAAGGTAGTAAAAGCCCAAAAGTGACATGGCGTGGCTGTAATCCCAGCCGGCGTCTGCCAGGTAGTCCATTTCTTCGGCAAAAGCGACACGGTGTCCCTCTGTTAGAATCCAGTCCAGTGTTTCATCTGCCGATGCACGGTCTGTAACGTCCCAGCTGTTTTGCAGAATATTTTGGGAAAGACCACGACCCGTTTCATCCGCGGGCTGTCCTCCGTACAGCGTATAGTCCCAGGTGTTAAGGACAGTCAGAGTGGCATAGGTATTGTTGAACCACTGTATGGTGTCTGAACTCTCTGTGGAAGAAGCGGTTTCGATTTCGGGTGCATTTTCTGTAAAAGATTCACACACATTATTGAAGAATGTGATGCCTGATTCTTTGATCTTGGGAGTGGCATACAGAATAAAATAATAGGCGTATTCTGTTTCCCCCTCTGCAGAATGTTTTATGTTGCCGGAAATCCTTTTCGTTCTTATATGATAAGCATTGTAACATAAAGGGGAGTTTCCTGCCACATAAAGATACGCTTTAGGATTAAGCTTTTTTGGGAAAACCCTTGCATATTATCTTATGTTTGTCTTATAATAGATATTACGTTGACAGATTTCTATTCTGTCCGGGGAGAGGTTTCATTAAAAACATCTCCATCTTTAAGGTTCTTTCCGGTTGTCGGAAATAATCCCGTAACTATTGTTGGCTGGCTGGATCCGGAGTTTCTTTACTTGTTCCCATCAAGATTTCCTTGTATTCAGTCAGAAAAAACTGTATAATGGAGGAAAATCTATGGCAAAACGAAATGTGAATAAGTGGTACAGGCACGGAAGCTGGTGGAGGAGACTCTGGTTTAACCGGAAATATAAGGATGTCCTTTTCAGGCATCTCTTTCGGGAGAAACAGGATCTGTTGGCACTTTATAATGCTCTAAACGGCAGTACCTATGAGAACCCGGAAGAGTTGGAAGTGGTCACCATGGAGGATGTAATCTTCATGAAGATGAAGAATGACCTGTCCTTTATCATCGGAAGCCATCTGAACCTGTATGAACACCAGAGTACCTGGAATCCCAACATGCCCTTGCGGGGACTGCTGTATTTTGCCCAGCAGTTTGAAGGGCTGGTGAGCGCCCGTGGAGATAATATCTATGGAGGGGGAAGGATAGAGCTTCCCACACCGGAGTATATTGTATTCTATAACGGGAGCGGTATGCATACAGACAGCCGGACGCTGTACCTGTCGGATTCCTATTCGGCAGGCCATGGGAGCGGATGCCTGGAGTGTATCTGTAAAGTGATCAATATCAACCGGGGATATAACCGGGAACTGATGGAGAAATGCCACAGGCTGTGGGAGTATTCAGAGTTATCGGCGGAAGTCGAGGGGAATATCGAAAAAGGGATGCGCCGGGAGGAAGCGGTACATACGGCGATAGATGACTGTATCGAGAGAGGGATCCTTACGGATATATTATTGGCGGAGAGAGGAGTGGTGATGCATATGCTCTTGACACATTATGATGAGAAGAAACACTTGAAGAATACCTTTGAGGAAGGGCGAAAGGAAGGAATAGAGGAAGGTATAGAAAAAGGTATAGAAAAAGGTATAGAAAAAGGAATGAGAGCGGGGCTGGAGAAGGGGCGTGAGGACAAACTGAAAGAACTGGTGCAAAAGAAACTTTCCAAAGGCAAAACGGTTTCTGAGATTGCAGAGGAACTGGAAGAAGAGGTATCTGTTATTGAACAGATTATCAGCTGCAGGACAACGCATTGTCAGGATTGATTTTGTAATTAAAATGCATAAATTTGTAGAGCAGAGCGTATAGGAATAGTCTATGCGCTTTTTTTAGGATAGTAAAAGCAGAACAAATGTTCTAAAACGTGTTGCAATAAAAATAAAAAGGTGATATAATAATAAAACAAACGTATGTTCTTGTTTCTAAAAGGACAGAACAGAGAATGAATCAACAGATATTTCACAGATACAGGGAGTTTGCTTATAGGAATGGAAGTCAGAATTTCACCGCAGATGTCGGTTATGGAGAAACTGAAGATATTGGGAGCGGCGGCTAAGTATGATGTGTCCTGTAGTTCCAGCGGTTCTTCCCGGCAGAATGACGGACAGGGAATCGGGAATACGGTGGCGGCCGGACTGTGTCACAGCTTTGCAGCAGACGGCAGATGTGTCTCTCTTTTGAAGATTTTGTTTACCAATGAGTGTATCTATGACTGCCGTTATTGTCTCAATCGATGTTCTAATGATGTGCCAAGGGCATCTTTCACGCCGGACGAAGTGTGTGAACTGACGATGGAATTTTACAGGCGCAATTATATAGAAGGTTTGTTTTTAAGTTCCGGTATCCTTTACAGCCCTAATTATACCATGGAACTGATTTGTGAGACCGTGCATAAACTGCGTACAGTGCATCGTTTCCAGGGATATATTCATGTGAAGGCAATCCCGGGGGCGGATCCGCTTTTAATACAGCGGGCCGGTTATCTGGCAGATCGTATGAGTGTAAATCTGGAGATGGCTACGGCCGAAGGACTTAAGGAGATGGCGCCGAACAAACACCGCAGGAATATTTTAAAGCCTATGCGCCAGATTCAGAATGGTATTACGGAGAATAAACATGAACTTACTTTATATAAACATGCTCCCCATTTTTGTGAGGCAGGGCAGTCTACGCAGATGGTGATTGGGGCCTTGCCGGAGAGTGATTATCAGATCATGTCGGTAGCGGAGAATCTGTATGATAAGTTTTCATTAAAAAGAGTATATTATTCGGCTTTTGTGAATGTAAATGAGGATAAGGACCTGCCGGCGCTTGCAGGCGGACCGCCGCTCTTGCGGGAGCATAGACTGTATCAGGCTGACTGGCTGCTAAGGTTTTATGACTTTAAGGTGGATGAACTGCTGGCTGCGGACAGGCCGAACTTCAATACGGCCATTGATCCGAAGGCGGATTGGGCAGTGCGGCATCTGGAATTATTTCCGGTGGAGATTAACCGTGCGGATTACCGGCTTCTTCTGAGGATTCCAGGGGTGGGAGTCAAGAGTGCCAGAAGAATTGTCAGTGCCAGACGATTTGGCAGTCTTACATTTGAGGATTTAAAGAAGATAGGGGTGGTCTTAAAACGGGCCTTGTATTTTATCACCTGTAACGGCAGGATGATGTATCCTACGAAGATTGAGGAAAATTATATTGTACGGAATCTGACTTACCAGAACCAGATGGGAAAGGGAGAAAAGCTTCCCTTTATGACAGATGGAACGATATATCAGCAGATGTCTTTGTTTTCGTGAGGCGCTAACAGGTTCGGGAAAGGATAATTTATTATATATGGAAGAAAAATATCTGGTCTGCGAGGACTCTCTGGAAGGAATTTTCACCGGCATTTATGAGGCTTATGCCTTGCGGGAGGGGCATGAACACGTGCATATTCAGATCGGTGAGGAAGATAACTACAGATTATTTGCGGTCTATCTGCATATTTCACCGGATACTGTCAAAACTGGTAAGGTGGCACGGACATTGCTTGAGAGACTAGGAGAGAGTGTCTATCATGGACTCTGCCGAGCCGCGGCCTCCTGCTATCCGGATAAAGGAGAGGCGGTCTATAAAGCGGTGGTGGATGCTATCACGCAAGGCAGCGGCAGACATGTAATGGAGAACCTGAGGAATCCTTATGTACAGAGGGCATTTGAACTGGCACGCTATACGGCGAATGAGGCCCATTTCGAGACGGAATTTATCCGTTTTCAGGAATTGGAACAAGGGATTCTCTTTTCCAGAATAGGCCCGAAGAACAATGTAATCCCCTTTATTATGCCGCATTTTGCAGACCGGTTATGTCCGGAGAACTTTATGATCTATGATGAGAACAGGGAGCTTTTTGGGGTTCATCCGGCGAAAGAGGAGTGGTATCTGGTGTCAGCCCAGGGAGATTTCATACCAGAGCAATTAAAATGGTCGGTTAAGGAGGAAGGATACCAGGAGCTGTTCAAGGCGTTTCATGAGACAATCGGCGTCAAAGAGCGGGAAAACAGGCGATTACAAAGGCAGATGTGCGCTTATCGTTACCAAGATTATATGGTGGAATTCCAGAAAAAGTGAATAAAATGTATTTATGTCTTTCAGAAAGGGAAGCGCTTTATAGGCATAAGTCATCAAATTTGCTTTGGTTTTCAAAATATCTTGGTAAGATTGCAAAAAAGCGGCGGAATTGTATTTTCATAGGTACAAAAAAGCTTCTTTACAAAAGAGAATATTGGTGTATAATTTACTCCAATGAGGAGACTGAAAACGTTTTTCTATGTGTGCCTTTTGCATACATACAATGAAAAAGGAAGGAGAAAGTTATGCAGCACAAGATCAAATTGAGACCAAATGAAGTAAAGGACTTCGTGTCCGCAGCAAGTAAATGCGCATTTGATGTGGATATTTCCTACAACAGTTTTATTGTGGATGCCAAATCCATTATTGGTGTGTTAGGACTTAATTTCAATCAGATTTTAACTGTTGCGTATAATGGCTACGATGCAGAATTTGAGGAGTTCCTTGGAAGATTTGCAGTAGCGGTATAGATTGTTGCAGGAACGTGTCACATTGACTCCCTAGGTAAGATAGCGTAATATCTTACGTAGGGAGTTTTTGCTTTTTGGAGCAGAAGGAACAGACGGGAAGGAAACTGTGATGGAAGTACGCATCTCTGTACGGGGACTGGTAGAATTTATTCTGCGCTCCGGCAATATCGACAATCGAAGAACAGTATCTTCCGACACGGCCATGCAGGAGGGGGGACGCATCCACCGCATGATACAGAGGCGTATGGGGCCGGAGTATCAGGCGGAGGTATCCCTTCGCCATGTGTATGATGCGGGGGAATATGAGATCGTGGTGGAAGGGCGTGCCGATGGCATTATCACACAGACGCAGAACGTTCAGCAGGTCACGGTGACCATAGATGAGATTAAAGGTACCTTTCAGGATTTAAAGAAGATGAAGGAGCCGGTGCCGGTACATCTGGCGCAGGCAAAGTGTTACGCATACATTTATGCAAAGCAGCAGCAGCTCGACAGCATAAGAGTGCGCATGACCTATTGCCATCTGGAAACAGAGGAAATCCGGTATTTTCATTTTGATCATACCTATGATGAGCTGTCAGTCTGGTTTGCAGAGTTGTTGGCACAGTACCGCAAATGGGCGGATTATAGTTTTAAGTGGCAGAAAGCCAGACAGGAGTCCATCAGGCAGATGGAGTTCCCTTTCCCCTATCGGGAAGGGCAGAAGGAACTGGCAACCTATGTTTATCAGACGATCTACCATAAAAGAAAGCTTTTTATCGAGGCGCCCACAGGAGTGGGTAAGACTATTTCCACGGTGTTTCCCGCATTAAAGGCCATGGGAGAGGAACTTTGCGAAAGAATCTTTTATCTTACGGCCAAGACGATTACCCGCACAGTGGCGGATGACACATTTACGCTGTTAAGACAAAGAGGGCTGAAACTAAAGAGCGTGATTCTGACGGCGCGGGATAAAATCTGCTTTATGGAAGAGAGCGAGTGTAATCCTGTATACTGCCCTTTTGCCAAGGGACATTATGACAGAATCAATGATGCCATGTATGATCTGCTGACGCATGAGGATAGTTATACCAGGGAAAAGATAGAAGAATACGCCGCAAAGCATCAGGTCTGCCCTTTCGAGATGTGTCTGGATATGAGTTTGTATTCGGATGCGGTAATCTGCGACTATAATTATGTATTTGATCCCCATGTTTATCTGCGCAGATTTTTTTCCGAGGGGATCCGGGGTGAGTATGTCTTTTTGATAGACGAGGCACATAATCTGGTGGAGCGTGGCCGGGATATGTACAGCGCTGCGCTTCGGAAAGAGGATTTCCTGGAACTTAAGAGGACGGTCAAAGCTTACGATGAGAGGATTGCCGGAAATCTGGATAAATGCAACCGGGAGATGCTTTCCCTGAAAAGGGAATGTGAGACCTATCGGATAGAGGAGAATATAGAGGGATTTGTGCGGACATTGATTCGTTTGAGTTCAGCAGTCGAAGATTATCTGGAAGATCACGAGGATAGTCCGGTGCGCAAGGAGATTTTGTTTTTTTATTTTGAAGTTTCTCATTTTCTGGAAATGTATGAGCTGATGGATGAGAATTATGTGACATATACACAGATGCAGGAAGATGGCAGTTTTATCGTCAAACTGTTTTGTGTAAACCCGTCAGACAGCCTGAAGAACTGTATGATGCGGGGGAGAAGCACAATCCTGTTTTCGGCAACGCTTCTGCCGATTCAGTATTATAAGAAGCTGCTGGGAGCAGAGGAAGGGGATTATGAGGTATATGCCAGATCAGTTTTTTTGCCGGAGAAGCTGGGGCTGTATATCGGCAGGGACGTAACCAGCCGTTATACCCGCCGGGGGGATGAGGAATATTATCGGATAGCATCTTATATCCATAATATCATTCAGAAGAGGCACGGCAATTATATGTTGTTCTTTCCTTCCCATGCTTTTATGCGACGGATTTATGAGATTTATCAGACCTATTTTAATGCAGAGGATACGGTGGAATGTATTCTACAGGAAGATTACATGAATGAGGAGGCCAGGGAAGCTTTCCTGAATCGCTTTACCGGCAACGAGGACTGTGACCTGCAAGCCCTTATCCGAATGGATATCGAGATGGAGGAGGAAAGAAGCCTTCTTGGATTTTGTGTGATGGGCGGAATATTCAGTGAGGGAATCGACTTAAAAAATGATAGTCTGATTGGGGCTGTTATTGTGGGAACCGGTCTTCCACAGGTATGTGATGAACGGGAAATTCTCAAAAAGTATTTTGACGGATGGGGAGAGAATGGTTTTGATTATGCTTACCGCTATCCGGGGATGAATAAGGTTTTGCAGGCGGCAGGAAGGGTGATACGGACGGCGGAGGACTTCGGCATCGTGGCACTGCTCGATGAGCGCTTTCTGTCACCGGCTTATCAGAGATTATTTCCGCGGGAGTGGCAGGAATATCAGGTTGTTACAGTTGACCAGATAGGTCGAAAGGTGGAGAGATTTTGGGATGAGTGGCTGTAGAATACGGCGTTTTAGCCATTATTCTAATAAGTCAATTAAGAAAAAACCAGATTTTTTTCTAAAACTGTTAGATTCATGGTGGAAAAGTCGGTATGAAGAATTGACTTTTCCTGTCAAGAGGGCTTGAAGGATTGACCGGTATAGAACAGGATACGACAGGGAAAGTAAACGATTTCGTGGCAAAAAAGAAAAATTCGACAATTGTCTGATAGAAAATTCCGCAAATGACATCCAGATTTTGACAAAAAGTTACGGAAGTCATCACAAAATGACAATGCTGTCAATGTGGATAACTTTGTGGAAATTGGGGATTTCTTTGCCGGATTGAATCCTTTTTTCAAAAAATATGGATGAAAACCTGTGGAAAAGTCGACACACGGATTTAAGTGTATAAAAAAGCAACTGGACCGGTCAATATTCTGGCATATGGTGTCGTAAATGAAAATTTGACGGATGATGGAAAATGGTGGTATACTGGTTCAGGCAGACTACAAGATATTGTGTTTTTTTGTAATGTGAGAGGAGACAGAAAATGTGGGCATTTGAAAGTGTATTTTATCAGATATATCCTTTGGGTTTCTGCGGGGCGCCTTTTGAGAACGATGGTCAGTCAGAGCACCGGATCCTAAAAGTAAACGACTGGATTCCCCATATGAAGAAACTGGGAATCAATGCAGTATATTTTTCACCTGTATTTGAGTCGGATACCCATGGGTACAATACAAGGGACTATCATACCATCGATTGCAGGCTGGGGACCAATGAAGATTTTAAGACGGTATGTAGAAATCTGCATGATAACGACATCAAAGTGGTGCTGGACGGAGTGTTCAACCATGTGGGCAGAGGGTTCTGGGCTTTTCAGGATGTCTTAAAGAACCGGGAGAATTCCCCTTACCTTAGCTGGTTCCATATTAATCTGGGCGGCAATTCCAATTATAATGACGGACTGTGGTACGAAGGATGGGAAGGAAATTATGACCTGGTGAAATTAAATCTGCGCCATGAAGAGGTAATCAATCATATCCTGGACAGTGTCAAAGGCTGGGTAGAAGAATTTGATATCGATGGTCTGAGACTGGATGTGGCTTACTGTCTGGATCATGATTTTGTGAGACGCCTGAGAAGCTTTACGGAAGGGTTGAAGCCGGAGTTTTATCTGCTTGGCGAGATGCTGCACGGGGATTATAACCAGATGGTCAATGACCAGATGCTTCATTCTTCCACCAATTATGAGTGCTATAAGGGGCTGTATTCCAGTTTTAACAGTATGAACATGTTTGAGATCAACCATTCTCTCTTAAGACAGTTCGGCCCTGAGAACTGGTGCCTGTACCGTGGTAAGCATTTGCTTTCTTTTGTGGATAACCATGATGTGAGCCGGATTGCCAGCAATCTTACGAATGAGAAGCATCTGCCGCTTATTTATGCACTGTGCTTTGGTATGCCGGGGATTCCCTGTGTGTACTATGGCAGTGAGTGGGGGGCAAAGGCAAATAAGAGCGAGGGAGATCCTGCGCTTCGAGCCTGCTTTGAAGAGCCGGTGTGGAATGAACTGAGCGAGTGGATCAGTAGACTTGCGGAGGCGAAAAAGGAATCCAAGGCTCTTAACTACGGTGATTTTAAGTCGGTGGTGCTGACGAATAAACAGTGTATTTTTGAACGTAAATATGAGGATGAGAGAGTGCTTGTGGCGATTAATGCCGATGGGGAAGACTATACGGCGCATTTTGATGCAGGCTGCGGTATGGCAGTGGATTTGATCAGCGGGAAAGAGCATGATTTTGGGGGCGGAAGCCTTCTGCCTGCTTACAGTGCCTTTTTCTGGAAGATGGAAAAATAAAGAGGTGAGAGCTGTGTGGGGGAAGAAACGTAGTTTCAGACGGAAGGCTGTGGTTCTGACGGCGGGTCTGCTTGCTTGCGGACTTCTTGTATCATGCGGGCGTGGTCAGGAAGCGGAAAAAGAGGAGTCGAGCACTAATGACCATAATGGTCAATATGGTCAAAACATTGAAGATATAGATTATCAGGAAGAAATGTCTGTACAGGAGGATAACACCGGGACGGAGAAGGACAGTGTCCAAAGCTCCGCGGCAGACCAGGATGAGATTGCAAAGAGGTTTGGCGATGGCTGTATTGTAGAGCAGACCTTTGAGGTGGAATTTAGTGAGTATCAGGGGAAAGTCTGGTTTGTGCCGGTGAGATCCGGACAGGGACTGGAAATTAAGGTGATACAGGGTGAGGAGGTTTTGACCGAATTGGACAGTTATGTGCCGGGTGCCCTGGAGGGAGAACCTTTCGGCAGTCTGGATGCCGTGTCTTTCTATGATATGAATTATGACGGCTGTACGGATATTGTGCTCATTGAGACTTATGGAGACACTACTTTCGCAGCGGTGTATTATGGCGTGGGAGCTGCCGGCACGGATGATTCAGTCTATTTTATGCTGCAGGAGCCCTTATCGGCGGCTTTGACGGAACGGGTGGAAGTGCCGAGTATTAAGGAAATACGCAATTATATAAGCGGCGGCAGAAAGAACGGAGAATTTAGCGGATATCAGGAAGCTTATGAAGCAGTGGCGAAACTTTGTGATATGGAGGGAACAGACCGTGCTTATGACTTGATTTATGTGGATGAGGATGATATCCCGGAGCTTGCGGCCTGTCATAGGGGCTATGCAGTCAGCCTGTACAGTTATTGGGACGGCACTGTTTATACGTTGATGGATGACTGGGGATATGGCGCCATGGGTAATGCAGGGTATGCTTATTCTCAGCGTAAAAACAGTGTGAGAAATGACAATAGTGACTATGCCGGTGCTATTTTGTATACCACCTACATGGCGGTCAGTAACCATCAGACATTGGATGTGATGACATGTATTGAGACCCTTAACTTTGATGATGTAAATCAGAATGGTTACCCGGATGAGGAAGAAATGGATTCGATGGGAATGTATAGCGTCAGTTATATTGACGGTGTGGAGGTTTCCGCTGAGGAGGCGGTCTCTTATGATGTAGGTGGATATGAGTTCATAGAGGGTAGAATGACTTTAGAGGAACTTCTCAGGGCATTGCGGGATTAGGAAAAATTCTGTTGACAACCGGGAAAGCTTGTATTAAGATAGCAACAGTATCATGAAAATCAGGAAAGGAGGTAAGATTATGTCAGCAATTCGTTTTAATCAGATTATGAAACAGATGTATCGGAAAGAGACACAATTAAACAGGGACATAATACGTGAAATTACCTCCACAGACAGGAGATTTGGCGGTGTCAGTATATACTGACTTAATAAGTCAATGGTAGCCTCAAACCTTAAGGGCCATGGTAATTTTACCATGGCCCTTTTTTGTGCGCTGATGTAGGGAAGAGAAAGCAGAAAGGCAGCAAACTATGAAAAAAATATCAAGTTACATATGGGATTATAAATTTTCTTATCTGGGGGCGGTATTGTCGCTTCTGATTGCGGTGACCCTTGATATGCTGGCACCACGGCTGACAGCCAGGGTGGTGGATGACGTTATCGTGGGTGGCAATATGGGCGAATTAAAGTTCCTTCTGCTGGGGTTTCTGGGAATCGGGCTTGGACGTTGTATTTTTCAATATACGAAAGAATATACCTTCGATAAGAATGGAGCCAGGATTTCAGGAGATATGCGGCGGGATTTATTCCGGCATATCCAGTCTTTGAGCGCAGATTTTTTTGATCGGACGAATACAGGAGAACTGATGGCACGGGTCAAGGAGGATATTGACCATATATGGGATGCGGTGGGCTATGTGGGGATGCTCTTAATCGAGGTATGTTACCACACCAGTATCATTCTGGTCTGTATGTATATGCTCAACTGGAAGCTGGCACTGATTCCCACAGCGGCCATGTTCCTGTGCGGTTCTATTGCCGTGATCATGGAACGGAAGCTGGGAGCGGTTTATGAGGAAATCAGTGAGGAGAACGCGGCATTAAATACGGTGGCGGAAGAGAATCTGGCAGGTGTGCGTACCGTGAAGGCTTTTGCCAGGGAATCTTTTGAGATTGACAAGTTCCTGTCCCACAATAAACGCTACTATGATCTGAATATGGCTCAGTCCAGGGTGTTTGTCAGATATTACCCGTTTTTTACAGTAGTATCCAAAGTGCTGCCATTATTGACCATATTGGTCGGTGGGGGATTTGTTATCCGTGGAGAGATGACGCTGGGGCAGATGACTGCCTTTGTAGAGTATTCCATGAACATTGTATGGCCTATGGAAATGCTGGGGTGGCTGACGAACAGCTTCTCTTCGGCAGTGGCTTCCAACAAGAAGATTAAGAAAATATATGAAGAAAAGCCTACGATTACAGATGTGACTAATCCGGTCAAAATTGAAAAAGTAGAGGGAAAGGTGTGCTTTGATCATGTATCCTTCCACAAGGCAGATCAGTATGAGATTCTGCACGATATTTCCTTTACGGTGGAGGCAGGCAGGACACTGGGCATAATGGGTGCTACCGGAGCAGGCAAAACTTCTATTATCCAGCTTTTACAGCGTATGTATGATGCTACGGATGGAACGATCTATCTGGATGATGTGGATATTCGGAAGCTTTCGCTGGAACAGCTTCGCACCAGTGTCAGTTATGTGATGCAGGATGTGTTTCTCTTTTCGGATACCATCAATGAGAATATTAAGCTGGGGAAGAAGTCATACCTGGATTTTAATACGGTGCGGAAAGCTTCCACCGATGCCCAGGCCAGTGAATTTATCGAACGGATGGCCCGGCAGTATGATACCGTCATCGGCGAGAGGGGTGTAGGACTCTCTGGAGGACAAAAGCAGCGTATCAGCATTGCCAGGGCGCTTGCCAAGAAAGATCCGATCCTGGTTCTGGATGACTCGACTTCCGCTCTGGATATGGAGACGGAACATCTGATCCAGCAGACATTGCAGACCCTGGAACATACCACGAAGATTATTATTGCCCACAGAATCAGTGCGGTACGTCATGCGGATGAGATTCTGGTACTGGATGGGGGCGCCATTGCTGAGCGGGGCACTCATGAAGAACTTCTGGCCAGAAAGGGTCTGTACTATGAGACCTATGAGTCCCAGTATGGAATGATATCCGATACTGAGACGGAAGAGCCGATACAGAGAGGAGGTGGGGCATATGGCCTTCAATTCGTATAAAGATGATGAAGTAAGTGTAGAGAAAAGTAAGATACAGACCCTGAAACGCCTGTTTGGATATTTGTTGGCCTATAAATGGCAGATTCTTCTGGTGCTGGTGATTATGGGATATGGAGTGGCAGTAAGTCTCGTGAATCCTCTGATCATGGAGTCAGCGATTGATGACTATATTGGTCAACAAGATTTAAAGGGACTTTATCGGCTGCTGATTGTGGCACTGGTCATCAATCTGGTGCTGGTGGCGACTGTAAAACTGCGCATGTATATTATGGCGAAGGTATGTAACAGGATTCTTCTGACTATCAGGCAGGAATTGTATACGCATATCCAGACTCTGGATTTCCATTTCTTTGACAGCAGGCCCACGGGGAAGATTCTTTCCCGCATCATTGGGGATATCAATTCCCTGAAAGATGTGCTGTCTAACTGTGTGACCACTTTGATTCCGGATGGACTTACCGTGGTTGCAGTGATCGTGATTATGATCTGGAAGAATCCGAAGCTGGCGTTTGCTTCCCTGCTGACACTGCCGCTTATGGCTGTGGCCACATGTTATATTGAGTTCAAGGCACACCCCCGCTGGCAGTTATTCCGCAAGAAATCTGCCAATTTAAACGCTTTTATCCACGAGGATATGGCTGGTATCCGTATTATTCAGAGTTTTCATGCCCAAGGGGAGACCGAGGATACTTTTGATGAACTGATTGCGGAGCACCGGGTCTCGTTCTTTGACGCAGTGCGGTTAAGTGATGCCTTTGGTTCAGTGATTGATTTATCCTGGGGAATTGGTTGTATCTTACTCTATTTTACCGGGATTGTGATTCTGGGTGTGGGTCAGGTATCTGTGGGTACTTTTATCGCATTTGCCAGTTACCTGAATATGTTCTGGCAGCCGATTCATAATATCAGCAATTTCTATAATCAGCTGGTGACAAACATTGCAGGAGCGGAGCGGATTTTTGAGATCCTGGATACGCCGCCGGCCATTGCAGATGCGTCAGAGGTGATACAGTTGCCGGAGATTGTAGGAGAAGTGGTATTTTCCCAGGTGGATTTTTCTTATGATAATAAGATAAAAGTACTGGACGATGTGAGCTTTACCATCAGACCAGGAGAGACCATTGCCTTGGTTGGCCCTACGGGAGCCGGTAAGTCCACCATCGTCAATCTCATCAGCCGCTTCTACGATGTGCAGGGCGGTACGGTAAAGATTGACGGACATGATGTGAAGAAGGTTTCCATAGAAAGCCTGCGCAGACAGATGGGGATTATGACCCAGGATAACTTCTTATTCTCCGGAACCATTCGGGACAATATCCGCTACGGTAGATTGGACGCTACGGAGGAAGAGATAGTGGCGGCAGCCCAAGCAGTCAATGCCCATGAATTTATTATGAAATTGGAGAAAGGGTATGATACAGAACTCTCGGAGCGTGGCGGCGGCCTGTCTGTGGGGCAGAAACAGCTTCTGGCTTTTGCCAGAACCATGGTTTCAGATCCGAAAATCCTGATTCTGGATGAGGCAACATCCAGTATTGATACCAAGACAGAACTGCTTGTACAGGATGGCATCGAGCATCTTCTGGCAGGCAGGACATCTTTCGTCATTGCCCACAGACTGTCCACCATCCAGAAGGCGGACCGTATTTTCGTGGTAGATGACGGCAGAATCATCGAGGAAGGCAACGCTGCCCAGCTGATGGCAAGAAAAGGTGCTTACTACCAACTCTACATGGCACAGTTTAGCGCCTCCTAAGAAAAACAAGTTGTGAAATTGTACAAAGAAAACAGACAATTTACGACAATGTGCCAGTTTTTCTTCTGGTATATTGACAATAATGTAAATTACTTTATAATTTAATCTGTGTAGCTTAAAAATTAACGGAGAATGTGAATCGGAATGGCAAAAGCAGTGAAAATGGCGGACATCGCCAAAGTGATGGGAGTCAGCACGGTGACCGTGTCTAAGGCCCTGTCTAATCAGAAGGGCGTCAGTGAAGAACTGCGTGCAAGAATCAAAAGCAAGGCGGAGGAGATGGGATATAAGACTGCTTCTGCGCTTTATAGAGAACGTGCCAGAATGAATGTCAGTTATACCTTTGGCGTGATTGTATCAGACCGTTTCCTGGATAAGTATGAGTCATTTTACTGGAGGATGTATCAGGAAGTGGCTACGGCGGCAGTGCAGAAAGGGTGCTTTACCATGCTGGAGGTATTGCAGGCCGAAGATGAGGAAACGCTTGTCATGCCCAAGCTTCTTCATGAGAAGAAAGCGGAAGGGCTGGTCATCATTGGAAGGCTTCGGCAGGAGTATCTGGACAGATTGATGGAACAGGTGGATATTCCGATTATTTTTCTGGATTTTGCAGATAGGAACGGCACCTATGATGCGGTGATTTCCAACAGTTATTTCGGCATGTATGTGATGACCAATTACCTGTTTGATATGGGTCATAAGGATATCGGGTTTGTGGGAAGTGTGTTTGTTACGGATTCTATCACCGACCGGTATTTCGGATATGTGAAATCCCTGTGCGAGCATGGGATGGAAGTGAACAAGGAATGGGTGCTTGATGACAGGAATCCACAGACCGGCAGGTCGGATGTGGGGTTTGAGTGGAAGCTTCCGGCTAAGATGCCTACGGCTTTTGTCTGTAATAATGATGTGGCGGCGGCAATGCTGGTGAATAAACTGGAACAGGAAGGTTATCGGGTGCCGCAGGACATATCTGTGGCAGGATATGACAATTACCAGCCGCCGGGGCTGTGTGATGTGCGGGTTACAACCTATGAGGTAGATATGCAGGAGATGGCGAAGCGGACGATCAAGAATATGATCCGTAAAATATCCGGGGAACCCTATAAACAGGGGGTGACCATTGTGAACGGCAGGATTATTTATAAGGACAGTGTCAGAAAGATTCTCTAACAGACGCAGAGAGGCGCATCAGTTTTGATGCGCCTCTTTGTATGCCAGAGGTGTGGTGCCGTATTCCTTCTTAAAGAGAGTGATAAAGTGATTCGTGTTTTCATATCCTACTGCCAGTGCAATTTCATGAATCTTCTTATCTGTGGTAAAGAGCAGACTGACAGCAGCTTCCAACCGCTTTTTATTAAGATATTTGAGGGGCGGCGTACCAAAGGCTTTGGAAAATTCGTGGCAGATACGGTATTTGCTCATGTGATAGCGCTTCTCCAGATCATCGAGACGAAAGGGTTCCGTAAAGCGGTTGTCCAGCAGGTGCTTCAGTTCCTGGAGATACGGGGCACATCTTGTCTCTTCGCTTTTTAAATCATATGAGGTAATAAAAAGTTTTGTTACAATGGAAGTCAAAAGAGCTGCATCGTTTAGTTTGTTTGACAGCACGGCGCTGCCGGAACCGGACAGCAGACTCTTGAAATCTCTTAAAATCGGAGAGAAATCTCCCGGTTTCACTATGGTGAAAGTCTCAAAGGGTACCAAAGACTCATACACATCTATATGTCCCCCGCCAAACATAAAACAGATAAAATGCCAGGTAAGCTCTGTAGGACTCAGCATAAAGGAAGAATCCAGACAGTTAAGGTACAGAAGGGAGCCTTCCTGTAATGCATGGGAAGAACCGCCTGTTTCCAGAACTCCCGCGCCTTCCTGTGTGTATAGAAGCATACGGCAGTCCATGGGCGTGAAGTGGAGGGCGCAGGGCATGGATATCTCTATGCTGCCGCCACTGAAGACTGTGGGGATATGGCAGGCAGTTGTGTCAAGCAGTTCATAGAAACCGCCGGCAAAATAC
This sequence comes from bacterium 0.1xD8-71, assembly GCA_003612405.1. Taxonomy (GTDB): domain Bacteria; phylum Bacillota; class Clostridia; order Lachnospirales; family Lachnospiraceae; genus UBA3282. Next base: position 233 of record RAYR01000011.1, on the reverse strand, counting down.
TGCGGCAGGGGCAGAGCTTCCTGGCCGGAAGAGGCTTTGACGGTAAGAGCCTGCTCGTACTGTCTGGCAAAAGTCATATATGTCCTCCCTTCTGAGTTTATGTCAGGAATTCTTCAATCATATTTCTTGAAATTCCATTTTATATTCTTAAAATCCATATTTTATTAAAAAAGTAGAAGTAAAAAATTAAGTAAATAAAATAGATAAATAAAAAGATAAAAATTTTATATATT
>RAYR01000010.1 GCA_003612405.1 bacterium 0.1xD8-71 | reverse complement strand
ATCCTCGATAGCTCAATGGTAGAGCACGCGGCTGTTAACCGCGGGGTTGTAGGTTCGAGCCCTACTCGGGGAGCTAAGTTCATAAGTTATTGAAAACCTGTAGCAATATCTACAGGTTTTTCTTTTGCTTTCAAAGTATATAATATTGACACAAAAACCCCAAAAAAGATATAATAACTTTGCTTTATATTCTTGAAAGTATTATAAATATTTTTCCAGCCAGTCTAACATACTGACTTTATAAAGAAACAAGAATATAATAAGAGTAAGAACTAAATATATGTACAAAGCTGATTAGATACAAAGGCGGACAGCGTATCGGATAATTGGTTATAGGGATGGAGTGAAGATCAAGATGAGAAAGAAGCATAATGAAAGTAAGATGGATAGAGGAATTTCATTGCTTGTTTCTATTTTTTTGGTCTTCTTATTTTTGGCCACTATTGTTTTTTCTGTGTCTCGCAAAATTTCTCGGGAGATGGCGGCTTCGGCGACTCAGAATCTGAATGAGAGCCTGGATCTGATAGAATGTACGATTGAAGCAATACTGAATAAAGAAGCAGAGTATCAAAGATTAATGGCACAGGGAATTGCCGCCATGCCGGATCCGGAGAAATATGTTCGTAATTATAAGAAAAGTAAGACTATGGTGAGGATTGCCTTGATACGGTCGGGAGAAACGGAAGGTGTATCCAGTACAGGAGAGGTGTTTAGTGAAGAAGAACTGGACTTTTCTGCCGGTGGAACAGTTGATGGCTTGCCGGTATCTCAATCATATCTGAATTATATGGGAACCTGGGCTTATTGTATAAAATGTCCGGTTATCAGAGATAATCAGGAGATAGCAACACTTTATGTAGAATATATTTATGATTCTTTTGACAAGTCACTTCCGGAGGGATTCTATAATAAAAAAGCGATGCTCTATATTATGGATGCAGAGACGCAGCGCTTTGTTCTGAAGCCGAAGGGGATGGGTGAACGGAGTGCAGGGCATTTGAATCTGACAGATTTTTATCGGGCAAATGATATTGATGAAGACATTCTTCGTGAGAAAGTGGAGGAGTGCATTAAAGAAAATCAGAATATCATGTTTTATCATGATATCAGAAATAAAGATTCTCTGAACTATATGTGGTCAGTGAATGACGGTACTCTTTATCTGATCGGTTATGTGCCGATTGAGGCAATACAGCAGGAAGGACGGTCTGTCAATCACAATATTCTGATTGTTGTTGTGGTTATGCTGATTGCGTTTTCTTTATGCTGTATTATATATTATTTTTATCAAAGACAGCAGAGGAGAATCATGAGGGAACGGGAAGCGGAAAGAGAAGTCAGCAACCGCAGGCTGGCAGAGGCGTTGCAGGCCGCACAGATCGCAAGTAATTCAAAGACCATGTTTCTTTCCAATATGTCTCATGATATCCGTACACCTATGAACGCGGTTCTGGGCTTTACTACGTTGCTGGCTAAGGATGCGGAGAACCCGGATAAGGTGCGGGAATATACAAAGAAGATTATGGCATCTGGACAACATCTGCTTAGTCTGATTAATGATATTCTGGATGTATCCAAAATTGAGAGTGGTAAAGTTGTCTTAAATGTGGAAAACTTTACATTGAATGATCTGGTGTCTTCTGTAGATGCAATTATTCGTCCCATGGCGGAGGCGAGAGAGCAGAAGTTTTTTGTTGAAGTAACGGGAATCAAACATGAATCGCTGATGGGCGATGAGACACGTATTAATCAGGTTTTGATCAATCTGCTTTCCAATGCAGTAAAATATACGCCAACAGGAGGAAAAATCTGGCTGCGTATCATTGGACTTAAGCAACGTTCCAGTCAATATGAGCATATCAGGATTGAAGTGCAGGACAACGGATATGGTATGACGAAGGAGTATCTGGAGACCATTTTTGATGCTTTTACCAGAGCAGAAAACAGTACCACGAATAAGGTGCAGGGTACCGGCCTGGGAATGGCTATTACAAAGAATATCATAGAGCTTATGGGCGGTACGATAGATGTCTCCAGTGAAGTGGATAAAGGAAGTCTGTTTACGGTTGATCTGGAATTTCGTATACCGGAGGGACAGGCGGATCGGTGTTTCTGGGCGGAAAAGGGCATTTCACGTATACTGGTATTGGAAGGGGATACAGAGACCTGCGAAAATATTATAAACCTGATGGGCGATGTGGGAGTAAAGGCTGATGAAGCGCATAGCATGGAAGAGGCTCTGGCTTTGCTGCATAAATGTGATAGCAAAGAAGAAAGTTATCATGTGGCTTTGTCAGGAGGAAATTTACCGGATACAGGCAGCATACAGGCAGTAAAGAGGATAAGAGAAGAAATGCCGGATAGGATTCCGATACTGTTTTTGGCAGAGCATGATGAAGCGGGTACAGAGGATGTTTTACAGATAGAGAATACAGGGATTCTCTTTCTGCCTTTCTTTGCGTCAGCATTTAAGCAGAAGATTCAGGAAATGCAGGCGGATATGCCGCAGACTGAAGAATTTGAAGAGAAGGATAATAAACTTGAGGGAATGAATTTCCTTGCCGCAGAAGATAATGAAATCAATGCGGAAATTTTGAAAGAAATCCTGTCGCTTGAGAAGGCAGAATGTGAGATTGTCGAAAATGGACAGCTGGCAGTAGAGCGGTTTGAGAACGCGCAGGAAGGTGAATTTGATGCTATTTTGATGGATGTTCAAATGCCGGTCATGAACGGGTATGATGCCACAAGAGCGATCAGGGCATTGGAACGAAAAGATGCACGTGAGATTCCGATTATTGCCATGACAGCCAATGCTTTTGCAGAGGATGAAAAGGAAGCTCTTAATGCTGGAATGAATGTACATTTGGCAAAACCGATAGATATAGAATTATTAAGGCAGGTAATCAGACAATATACCAAAGGAAAGGAGTAAACTGGAAAGGTTATATTGATAACGGAGGAGATTATGAATTTATTCGGGAAAGATCATATTAGAAAATTTAGAATGTTATGCGTTGTGGGTATTTTGGCTTTAACCATGGCTGCATGTGGAAAGAACGGCGGATCAGGTGATGATATAATTATTATAGAAAATAAAGAAGAGAGAGTCGTGGATCTGTTCAGTCCCATGGAAAAAACAGAAGCGGATGTGGAAAATGTTGCGAGAAGCGCAGCAGATAAGACAATCATGCTGGCAGAAGAGAAACTTGGAATCAAGGTTGGATATGTGACCTATACGGCAGAAGATTATCAGGATAAAACATATGATGATGTGACACTTGACAGAGCGCGCAATGATATGGATGATATTTATCTGTTGAATCCGGATACGATTCAGGCGTTAGCCAAAGAAGGAAAACTGAAAGACCTGTCGGGTCTGGATTGTACCAGCAACTTAAGAGATGTTGTGAAAGCGGCAAATATTGTAGATGGTAAGCTTGTTGCGATTCCACAGGAAGTTGTGGCTTATGGTCTGTTTATCAACAAAGATATGTTTGATCAGTATAATCTAAAACTGCCGGAAACACCGGAAGAATTTTTAGAGTGTTGCAGGGTTTTTAAAGAGAATGGCATTGAGACACCGGTAGGTGCGAACAGATGGTGGCTGGAAACTTTTGTCCTGGCACAGGCTTATGCGGATTTATATAATGGCGGAAATACGGAAGCTGAAATAGCGGCATTAAACAGCGGAGAGCGTAAATATAGTGACTATATGCGTCCTGGATTTGAGTTCTTGCAGGAGATGATAGACAAAGGATATTTGGATGCCGAAAAAGCCTATGTGAGTGAGGCGATTGAAGGAGAAGGAGCAGATTTTCTGGCGCAGAAAACACCTATTGTCATGGCTTATTGGGGTGCGGCCAATACAGAGACAGCTTATGGCAAAACGGATTTTGAAATGTTGGTCATTGGGTTTCCCAGTAACCGTGGACAGATGCCGGTTATGCCTATGACGGGTTTTGGTGTTGGTATCAATGCAGAGCACGGGGATGATGCTATGGCAGTGTTAAATGTTATGCTTTCTGATGAAGCACTTCAGATTTATGCGGAGACAAACAGAGTGATTTCTCCCTCACGAAATGTTGAAGTGGAGTGTATTCCTGCCCTGAAGCCGTTAAATGACAGGATTCAGGAGAACGTTTATGTCCTTGGGTCCAATGCGGGGATGAATGTGGAGCAGTGGGGAAATACTTGTCTGATTGTGAGAGATTTGCTAAATGGTGCTACGGTGGATGAGTGTATGGCAAAATTTGATCAGTTACAGGCAGAGGCCCTGAAAAAATAGGAAGAAAGTAGTGCCAAAAATACAAAATTCCCTTGCCAAATGCACCCGGGTATGGTAAGATAATCTCCGTTAGGTTATCACCTACACAGGTGCAGCATAGTATATTATAGAAGCGCCGGAAAGAAATGACAAGGCTCCATGGTCAAGCGGTTAAGACATCGCCCTTTCACGGCGGTAACACGGGTTCGATTCCCGTTGGAGTCATTTTAGATTTATATTATATAACATGGCGCAGTAGCCAAGCGGTAAGGCAATGGTCTGCAACACCAGTATGCACCGGTTCAAATCCGGTCTGCGCCTCTTCTAAAACCTCGATTCAGTCGGGGTTTTTGTTATCAGATTTGTTGATTGCATGATTATTTTGAAAATGGAGGGACGATGTGAGTTGTTTAGGTAATCTGATATGGTTTTTGTGTGGCGGAATATGGCAGGGACTCTCCTGGACACTGGCAGGTATTTTATGGTGTATTACGATTATCGGGATTCCCATTGGGAGGCAGTGTTTTAAATTTGCCGCACTGGCTTTTTTCCCATTTGGAAAAGAGATATATTATGGTGGAGGCACGATGTCATTACTGGCTAATATTTTGTGGCTTATTGTGAGCGGGATTCCGTTGGCGGTTGCTGCGGTGATAAATGGGCTGTTATTATGTATTACAATCATAGGAATTCCTTTTGGATTACAGTGCTTTAAAATTGCTAAACTTGCGCTTATGCCGTTTGGAGCTTCTGTTATTTAAAATTCCTCAACAATTTTCTCATACAGTTTTTCATCATATTCCACGATATACTTCTTATGTTCTTCTTCTGATAAATAATGTGCTGCGATTGTTTTGTGACCTGATTTATTTGCTTTAAAAAGTCTATGATTGCCATCAATCAATTTTTCTTTCCCTTTCTTTAATTCGACAACAATAAGAGGAATTGAAATATCAGTACTCATTGCATATTGTTCATTACCATAGAATGGATTTTCCTCAAGCAATTGAAAAGTATTGTATTCCTTGATAACATATTGGGATATATCCTTTTGGATTTTTTCTACGTCCCATATTATTTTTCCGCTTATAGTACCTATTTGATACTTTTGCTCCATTGTCACATCTCCTTCTGAATCTCCAATTATCTGCTGTTTGACATTTGTATTATAGTATTTATATGGAAATTTTACTACCACAATTTTGCTCTGTTAAGAAGTATTGACAAAATGGTCTACTCGCTGTAGAATAAAATCTACAATCAGTAGACCTATTTGTGGAAAGGATAAAATATGGCTGAATACAGGTTAGGAGAAATAGAGATGCGCTTTGCAAATCTGATCTGGGAGAATGAACCAATAGCGTCAGGGGAATTGGCAAAGCTATGCGAGAAAGAATTAAACTGGAAAAAATCCACGACCTATACGATTCTTCACAGGGTCTGTGACAGGGAACTTTTTCAGAATGAGAGGGGGATGGTAACTTCGCTTGTGAGCAGAGAGGAATTCCATGCCATGCAGAGCAAGCAGTTTGTGGAGGATTCGTTTGGCGGCTCTCTGCCGAAATTCCTGGCGGCATTTACTTTCCGAAGTAAGTTGTCCGAGGAGGAAATCAGACAGTTGCAGGAGATTATTGACAGGCATAAGGAAGGATAGACAAGGGAGGAAATCATGAAAGAATGGACAGATATGATTCTCAGAGGTATGAGGATATTTTGGGAGATGGGACTGCATGACGAGTTTCGGGATATTGTTTTGATAAGCGGAGGCAGGAGGATGTTTCTGGAGGTATTATACCGGAGCATGACAGCAGGAGGAATTATTCTGGTCATACTGCTGCTTCGGGTTCTGCTTAAGAGGATGCCGAAACGATATTTTTATTTGTTGTGGATTCTGGTGTTGTATCGTTTGTTATGTCCGTTTACGCTGGTATCATCCTGTTCTTTGCTGGGCATGCTTGACAGGGAGGATACAGGACAGGTACTGACCTTGGAAAACAGTGTTTTTCCGGAAGTGGAGGCAGGGGAAACGGCTCCGAACAATCAGGCGGTCTGGATTGACACAGTAGCTGCCGATGTCGGACAGGACGTATATGATGGTATTCATCTGTCAAGGAATCTGGGTACGGTTTTGTGGGTGGCATTTCATATCTGGATTGTGGGAGTGATTCTGATACTGCTTTACGGGATCGGCAGTCTGCTATATTTTAACCGCAGGCTTAAGGGTGCGGTGAGAGTGCGGGACAATATATATCTGTCAGATTATATACCGACGGCTTTTGTGATAGGGATTATACAGCCCAGGATCTATCTGCCTTCTTCTTTGACGGAAAATGAGTGGGAATATGTTATTCTGCATGAGAGGACGCATATTCGGCGGGGAGATCATATTATAAGGATTCTTTCTTTTGTGACGCTGGCGGTTTACTGGTTTCATCCGCTTATCTGGGCGGCCTTTTATCTGTCCGGCAAGGATATGGAAATGTCCTGCGATGAGGCAGTTATGCGAAAGATGGACAGGGACATCCGGGCGGAGTATTCCACATCGTTATTACAGCTGTCAGCAGGCAGAAAGTTTTCCGGCGGAATTCCTCTGGCTTTTGGGGAGAAAGATGTAAAGAAGCGAATCGAGAATGTCATGCGCTGGCGGAAACCTAAACCGGCTGTCGCGTGTGCAGCTTTGACAGTGCTTGGGGTAGCAGTGGTGATACTGGGAACGGATCCTATGCCCACATGGGCGGGATCAGATGAGGTGCGGCAGGCGGCGGATGCCTGGGCGCAGGCTGTCTGTGACAGGGATGGAGACCAGATTGCAGCACTTTGTACGGCAGAAAAAAGAGAGCAGATGATGAGCGAGGAGCTGCTGTACGGCGAAGAGGGAAATTATGGTTTCGGATGGTCCAGTCCCTGGCCCTGGGATTCACAGAAGGACTATCGTATTATGGAGAGCAGTCCTCGGGATACGGTGATTCTGTATTATGCCTGGACATCGGAGCCTCACGTGACAGTGTGGCAGGAACATCTGACCTGGCGGCAGGAGAACGGGGGATATCTGGTGGAAGAAAGTGGCATTATCATTATGAACGATCTGTCTGACTGTGAGAGTTTTAGTATGGCCTATAAAGCGGGAATCAATGGTACGCCGATGGATTATCTGACCAACGGCGCAGGAGAAGCTTTAAATGAAAATGCCCTGGAAGAGAGAGGAGACAGTGGAGGCAGCAGATATTATCAGGGACTGTTTATGCCGCAGACAGCAGCCAGGATTCTTTTGAATATATCGGAGGACGCGGGGAAAGTAATGGTGCGTGCAGGAGAGGCACAGGAGGACGGAAGCGTAAAGGTAATCATAGATTTTGTGGAAGAGGGTGTGCTGGCAGAAATGACAATGATACAGCCTTATGGAACGGACGGGATCTGGATTCCGCGGAATTAACAAAGTATACTCAAAAAAGTGCAATGTATACCAAAAATATTATAAAATTTGTTTTTTTGTTATATTCTTTATAATTAATATAATATTAGGTAGCTTCGGCAACTCGATATAATGTTGGAAAGAATGGTAGAAGAATATGCTGGGTGGTTCTGTATATATTGCCTTTTTAAGATTTACACTCTGTATCATTGGTACGGTACTGATTTTCTTGCAGCTTGACGAGCCCCGTTTTAGTAAGAAAACAGTGGCGGTTATTTATGGCTTATTCTGTGTGGTTGCTTCTGTGCTGTCATGTATCTGGTATCTGGCGGACTGGGAAAGCTGTATCAGAATGATAACGTTTTCTGTTTTTGGAGCCTTTATACTGGTGTCGCTGTTTATCAGTAATAAACGTTTTTATCTGACCGTATATAATCTGGCTTTTACTTTTTATCTTACAGCTGTGTTTATTGTAGGAGGAATTGAAATAGCAAGGGTTTTCTTTGATGGAAATATATGGGCGGACGTTGCTGCGAGGATTCTTATTATCCTGGTTATGATTTACTGGATCAGGAAGTGCATGAGAAAAATGCTGAAGGGGTTTGACAGCTATCTGGAAACGGAGATGGACGCCTTCAGTGTGATGATTCTGATTATCAGTCTGTTTTCGGGCATAAGTATCATACTGATACAGCATTATGTGGAAAATAACGGGCACCGTCTCATACAGCTTGTGGTCAATTTTTTCCTGACGGGAGCTCTTCAGGTAGTGGTAATCCGTCTTTACCTGCATATGGGAATGGAATCAGAGTATCAGCAGGAAAACCAGCTTATGAAGATGAATCAGAGACTTCTGGGAAGGCAGTTGGAACTCCTGGAGGAATCTGTGGAGTCGGGACGGCGTATCCGTCATGACATCAGGCACCATAACCGGGTCATTGCAGAATATGTCCGCCGGGGACAGACAGACGCTCTCTTAGAGTATTTAAAACAGTATGAACATAAAATGGAGGCAGGCGTGATTCCTGTCATCTGTGCCAATACAGCCGTCAACAATATCCTCTCAGCGTATACCAGATGGGCAAAAATGGAGAAAATTAATGTCACAATTGACGCGGAAGTGGATAAAGAGTTTGGTGTGTCGGATATGGATATGGTAACAATATTGTCCAATGCCTATGAAAATGCAATCTATGGGTGCATCGAGGCACGCGAGCAGATGGAAGAGAGGGAATGTTTTATTCATCTTCTGGTCAAGAAAAAAGGAAATAAACTGGTGATCTATTGCAGCAATACCTGTAAGCTGGAACTGGATTTCAGAAAGGGACAGCCCAAGCCGGAGTTTACAGGCGGAATTGGTGTTTCCAGCATTATCAAGACGGCTGAGCATTATGATGGAGAAGCCGATTTCAAGAATGACGATGGTGTTTTCGTATTCCGGTTGATTATGAATATACCGAAACAGTCAGAGATGGTGCAGTAATCTTATATGGATATGGGAGATAAAACGGCAGATACATACGATAGTATCTGCCGTTTGGCAATCAGGATGAGATTTTGTTGTTGTCTACCAGGAAAGAATCCCCCTCTTCCACGATACAGATCATGGTCTTTCCGGTGTTGAGATTGATTTCTCTGCCGTTGTCATCATAGTATCTGGTGGCTCCGTAATCGGAGGTCTTTTCCCAGGTTACATGGATGCCTCTGCCATTGGTAAAAAACCATCCGTCTCTGGTGGTATCGTGGCACTGGAAGGCCAGATAACCTTTCTGGTCACGTACTTCATAGTATGTATTCTGAATCAAAATATTTTTGAAAGCAAGCTGTTTACCGGTAGCCATGTCCATGTGTGGCCCGGCAGAAGTGCCTGATAAGTGCTGGAACCTGTCATACAGACCTGTCTGGGAATTATAGGTGAAGTAACAGTTGGTGACCGGATAAGCAGGCGACAGGTCAATCTTATTGGCAACAATACTGTTGCTGTATTGTGTCAGTGTATTTGGTTCATTGTCCGGGGCAAAACGATAATGCTGGGCATCAGCGTAACCGCTGCGATAGGAAGGACTGTAATTGAGTCTGTTCATATCGGCTCTGATGCCTTCGGCGTTCACAAAAGTATTGTCGCCGGAACTGACAGCGTCCTGCGCCTGCCAGAAATGACTGCTGGACAATCCGTCTATATGTTCTGTGTCTGGGCGGCCAAGCACATCATCTGTATAGAATGGCCCGCCGCAATGAATATAGAAAGCATCCCATTCAAAAGACCAGTACACATAGTAGTCGCGGCAGCTTCTGATATTTCCGATCCTGTCAAGGCTGCCCCAGTCCTGGAACAGAGCCATGAAACGGGTGATACTGCCCTCCACATTGCACTCATAGAGCACATCCGCTTTGGAGAGACTGTACTGGGTTGCCGTCTTTGTATTGGGAACCATTACGGTAATAGGTCTTGTATTGTTGACCTCTGCCCTGACCCATTCATTCGTAATCCGGCTGCGGACCATGCCTTCCTCGGGAGGCAGGTCTGTATCGGGTTCCGGTTCCGGGTCTGGTTCTGCTGTCTCTTTTGCAGGCTTGTCCGTTTCCGGGGGTTCTTCCGTCACTTGTTTTACGACAGGCGCAGAGTCTTTTTTCTCTTTCTTTTCCTCGCCGCAGCCAGATAATAGAAGAGCGGATGTTAGGGCAATCAGGAGTAAGATACTATGTTTTTTCATGTGGGTAATCCTCTCTTTTAATCAGAACTTTAAACTTATGCAGCTTTTCAGATTACAAATCTTTCGACTTATAGGTATGATACCCTTCATAATAATAACTCGCGTCAATTCCTTTCATATATATGTCCCTATTGTCTATCTGATCGGTTAATGCATTTTTAAGCAAAATTTTAATCTCCACATCTTTTACGGGGCTCCTCTCCATTGCAAGGAAATAGTCTTCTTTATCGACTTTGCTCCAATCTACGACCAGCTTCAATTCTTTTTTTAGAATCAAATCAAGCCATATTCGAGTACTTCTTCCATTTCCCTCTCTAAATGGATGAGCGATATTCATCTCTACATATTTCTCAATGATCTCATCGTATGTTGACTGAGGCATATTGTCAATATTCTTTAAGGCAGCTTCCAAGTATATAACAGATGCAAATCTAAAATTGCCTTTTGCCATGTTTACGGTTCGCGTCTTCCCGGCAAAATCATATATCTCATCAAATAAAAATTTATGAATCTTTGCAAGACTGGAAAATTTCCCGATTTCAGATTTTTCAATAATACTGCTTTCATATAACTCAATTGCTTTCGTTTTGCTTATTTCTTCTTCTTTTTTTGCAAGTTCTGCTGAATCTGTAATGCCTAATTTATTTTCCAGCGCCATATTAAATCTCCATAAATTTATTATTATCGTAATGTGAGCTCCATTTTACGTTGCCTCATTGCTTATACAAACATTATATCATGAACCAGAGGCAAATGTCTGTAGGAAAAGAGGGGGAGAAGATTGTTATTTTTCATGAAAAAACTGTGAACTGTCTTTTATTTATCTCATGCTATATTCCTGCTATAATAGTTATAGGAATTTGCAGCAAGGGGGGATGGATGTGGAATGGAGGCGTGAGGATAGATACAGGGAACGCCGGAAAGCCTGTTTGCTTCTGCTTACAATAGTATTATTTCTGGTGCTGGTGATTATCGGAATTCGCCAGTTCACCGGTTCGGATCCTACAGCTTCGGCGCATCTACGTGAGGATACCGGACTTCATGGATTGCCGGTTGCTCCGGGCGTTATGATCAGACCAGAAGAACAGATTGTGCTAAGGGATGCAGACTTTTATGCGAAAAATGATGCACTGTCATTTTATCAGTACACAGAATCCTATTATAGCGAAGATAAGCTGGTGGCGGAAGCGGAATATGACAGAACAGGCAGCCTGTGTAACCTGAACTGGTGGGAATATGATGTTGCAGGGAATGTGTACCGGGAGCATATAGGGAGTGAAACAGCACAGACGCGCAGATATGTTTACGAATATGATGACTCAGGCAATGTGGTACATGAAGAAGTATATTGGGATGACAATCTGGCGGAAAATAATTATTTCCGTTATACGGATTTGGGGCGTGCAGGAATCAGCTATTCGTATATTGATGAGCAATATGAAGGGGGATTAGCTTCATATTGTCGGTCGCGCAGAGAATTTCTGGAGGATGGACAAGGAAAGCTTTTGTGTGCTTTTGAGATTCCGGTTGAAATACCATATGATGTGTGGAAAATACAGTGGACACAGAAAGAGGATTACCTTATCAATCGCCTTTTGTATTATGAAAGCCGTTTATCTGTTGCCCACAATGACAGCAACTGGTATCTGAATCGGGAAACGGCGGATGAAGAGCAATTTAATCTGTATGCGTATCATCCTGATACGGGAAGTATGAATCATATCTTACAGATACTATATGATTGGGATTATGACACGGATACATTTGTCTTACTGCCCTCTTTTTACATGGCACAGTATGATGGAGAGCATCTTATGTGGCAGCTGACTTATGAGAGCAACAGGGTGCAATATTACAATGTATGCCAGTATGATAACGATGGACGGCTACAGGCAGCCGTGGAATATGTGGGGAATGATGATGAGCCTTACGCGCTGTTTCATCGTTATGAATACAACAATATTCCTCAGGAGGCAGAACGCACAGAGGCACACTATTTTTATGAGATAAAGGGCCGGGAATTTATACATCAGGCGGAGGATGGGAGCAATATTTCGTTTATATTTTCGGACGAGGGATTCCTTTCCCGGGCGGAAATGACAGATATGTCAGGAGATATACTACAAAAGTGTGAAGTGGTGATAGCCGGCAAGAATTTCGGGAAACTTGAAAAGCTCTATATTGATGGGGATATGGCAGAAGGGATAGATGCTATTATGGAACAACTGGAGGAGAAGGCGGAGTCATATGGCTTTCAGGCAGGTGAGGATTTGGAAGGGAGTATGGAATAAATGGCAGTGATAGGAATTGATCTGGGAACAACCAACAGTCTTGCAAGTGTCTGGCGAAATGGGAGGATAGAACTGATTCCCAATACATTTGGGGAATACCTGACGCCTTCGGTGGTCAGCTTTGGGGAAGACGGGGAAATCTATGTGGGCAAGGTTGCGAAGGAACGGCTGATTACAGCGCCTTCTGTTTCTTTTGCTGAGTTCAAGCGGAATATGGGAACCAGTTATCAGTACTTTGGAAATGGAAAATATTATACAGCAGAAGACTTATCATCTTTTATTTTGCGTAGATTGAGGGAAGATGCGGAAGCTTATTTGGGTGAAAAGGTGACAGAAGCGGTCATAAGTGTGCCGGCGTATTTTAACGACGATAAGCGGTGTGCCACCCAAAATGCCGGTAAACTGGCAGGACTTACAGTAGAGCGGCTGATCAATGAGCCTTCCGCAGTGGCCTTGAAGCATCACATGGGCAGGGAAGATGGGGAGACTTTCATTATTTTTGATTTTGGCGGCGGTACGCTTGATGTATCACTGGTGGACGCTTTCGATAATATGGTGGAGATACAGGCAGTATCAGGGGATAATTATCTGGGCGGTAAGGATTTTAATGAGATTATAGCGTTGGATTTCTATAAGGAAAACCAACTGGAAAAGAATAAGCTGACCAAAGAAGAACAGGGAATTGTCCTGAAAGAGGCGGAAGCTTTGAAATGGCAGCTTACCGAACAGGATGAAGCGGAACGGAAGGTGTATCTCAAGGAGCAGGAATATACGATGCAGATGACAAACCAACATCTGATCCACATTGGCACGGATCTGTTTATGCGGATGTCTGTGCCAATGAGGCAGGTTATCAATGACAGCGGGATGATGCCGGAGGAGATTGATAAGCTGATTCTGGTTGGCGGGTCATCCAAAATGCCGGTGGTGAAGCAATATTTAAAAACGCTTCTCGATATACCGGTGGTTCTGGACAGCAGCCCTGATGAGAGTATTGCGGCAGGCGTTGGGATAGCGGCTGCGATCAAAGAGCGTAAAGGTGATGTAAAAGATATGATATTGGCAGATATCTGCCCATTTTCTCTGGGAACGGAAATTTATGACGGCAGTTTTTCGCCAATTATTGAAAGGAATGATACGCTGCCATGCAGCCGTACGAGAGAATATGTGACGGCTGAGGATGATCAGACGCAGATGACTTTTCGGATTTATCAGGGAGATAACATGATAGCCAAGGACAATCTTCTTCTTGGTACGCTGGAAATGACGGATCTTCCAATGGCGCCAGCGGGCACCGTCAGGGCAAAAGTCACCTTTCTGTATGATATTAATGGTATCCTGGATATACAGATTGTCAGCGAAGATCAGACCCTTCATAAAGTGATCATGAATAAAAAGATGGGGTTGAGTGAGCAGGAGCTGGAAGCGCGGCTTCAAGAACTTCGGCAGATGACACTCAGTTCCATGGAGGATGAAAATGTCCGCTATCTGATGGAAAAAGCGCAGCGGCTTTATCGGGAGTGCAGTCCTGTGGTAAGGGAGTATATTGCGCAACAGATTACCAGATTCCGCAAGATTATGTCATATGAACACAATGCGCGTGCCAGACGGGAAGCTTGTGTACAGCTTACCGTATATCTGGAGGCTGTGGAACGGAATAAATTTGATTTTCACGGATTTAATGAGTCCTTCTTTGAGGATGACCGGGAGGAAGACTGATTGGCGGCGGGAATCAGGGCATTTGGAGGTGGTTTATGAATATATGGGAATGGCTTGATATTTCGCCGACAACGGATATTGCAAAGATTAAATCTGCCTATGCGCGACAGGCGAAGCGGTATCATCCGGAAGAGCATCCGGAGGAATTTAAGGCGTTGCAGAGGGCCTATAAAGAGGCGGTTTCGAGAGCCAGGAATCAGAACGCAGGATCATTCAATATACCGCCGGAACAGCCCGCGGATATGTCAGGGCAGAGGCCGGAACAGAAACAGGCTGAGGATAGTTTCAGAAAAGAGCCAGAATATTCTTTTGACTATAGCGATGTAGATGCTTATGGAGACCGGGAGCGATTTTGCAGGCATTTTTTGTTACTTGCCAGGAATCCATATCTGAGGAATAACCTGCATACATGGGAGCATTTTCTGCATCAGGATATGTATTCCAGGCTGTTTGAAAACGCAGATTTTCGGACGCGCTTTATACGGTGTGTATGCGGTGTGGCCGGATGGCGGAGGAAAACTATTTTATATTTTGAAAAGTTTCTGCTTTCATTCCACACAGAACAAAATGTGCCCGCTGGCGGGAAATGGGAGACAGAGCTTATGTGCTTTCGTTTAGAAAAGTTGCCGCATCTCAGACTTCCGGCTTTTTTCATGGATCGCTTCTGGGGCAAAGAAGGAAGAAGTTTATATAAACAGATGCACATCAAGATCAGCAGGGAGATGGGGCGGGAACTGAATTTAGATTTGAAATCTGATGTAATCCGATATATGAAACTTTATTTACTGTCTGTAGAATCGAAAGAGGATTATGTGGAACATCTGCACAGGGGATGGATTGTACAGCAGATTAGCTGGAGTGCCGTTGGTATTGTTATCTGCCTTGTTCTGGTGTTTTCAGAAAGATACTCTGTGGAGAAGAGAAATAAATCAGCAGAAGATTTGATGAGGGCAGAGTATCTTATGGAATTATATGAACTGGAATCCGGCTCCTGTTCCAGGGAGGAACAACTGGAGATATTGCGGGACTATGACCGGCGTTGGAAAGATGCGGAAGAAGCGATTGATGATGTGTTGGAAAGGTATGAGAGCTGGTAAGGTGTTATATTCCTGAGAAAAGATTTGGGAAAGTTTTTTCTCAGAAGATGGCTTGACAAACATACCGGCGGTATGATAACATTCAAAACATACCGCCAGTATGTTTTGAATGTTAAAATGGTAAATCAGAAAATTCCACAAGATGAAGGAGATACTGTTACAACATGGCAAGAAACAAATATCCGGAAGAAACCGTCAATTTAATACTGGACGTTGCTTTTCGCTTATTTATGGAAAAGGGATATGAGCATACTTCCATTCAGGATATCATTGATCATCTGGGCGGACTGAGTAAGGGGGCTATCTATCATCATTTTAAGTCCAAAGAGGATATTTTATATGCTGTTATGGGGAGAATGACAGCGGAATCTAACTTAAGGCTTAAAGAAATCTGTGACCGTACAGATTTAAACGGAAAAGAGAAACTGAAAACCCTTTTCAGATTATCGTTGGATCGTCCTGTGATGGAGGATGTGTTTACGGTGTCTCCCAATGTATATAATAATCCCAGGTTTCTCAGCAGCTTTTTGCATGAGGCAGTGGAAGAGTCTGCTCCGGACTATATTCTGCCAATCATCAGGCAGGGGATTGCAGATGGTTCTATTACAACAGAATATCCGGAACAGCTGGCACAGCTAATATCCCTGTTGGCAAATATCTGGATAAACCCGATTATATTCGAGGATTCCCGGGAAGAAACCTATCGTAAGTTCGTGATATTTGATCAGGTGCTTAAGGGCCTGGGGCTGAATATTGTGGATCAGGAGATGTTAGAGAGAATGTGTGATCTGTCATCGATTCATCAAAATAATAATTAGATAAGCAAAGGAATCCATTCTGCCCTATAATAAGGGCAGAAAAAAATTTCTTTAATACATACCAACGGATGGTATGTAATGATGATAGAGAGATTTTTGTGCATAATGTAATGCAGAAAGGAAGAAAAATGAGTCAGAAATTATTTTCAAAGGATTTTACGTTAGTCGTCATCGGTCAGATTATCTCGTTGTTTGGCAATGCGGTCATCAGATTTGCATTACCTTTATATTTGCTGAATCTGACCGGTTCTTCGGCACTTTATGGAACCGTTATGGCGTGTGCTTTTATTCCCACGATTCTGCTGTCGCCTGTGGGCGGTATGATTGCAGACAGGGTCAATAAGAGAAACGTTATGGTCATATTGGATTTCCTGACGGCGGCTGTTATCCTTCTGTTTTCGCTGTTAATGAACAGTGCAGGTCTTGTTCTGGTTATAACGGTTACCCTGATGATTCTGTATGGGATTGCGGGAGCCTATCAGCCATCTGTGCAGGCCAGTATTCCTGCACTTGTCAATCAGGATAATATTATGGCGGCAAATTCCGTTGTCAATACAATCAGTTCCTTTGCCTCATTGATCGGCCCGGTGCTGGGCGGAATTTTATACAGTGCATATGGGCTTAAGCCTGTGTTATGGATTTGTATGGTGTGTTTTGTATTTTCGGCCGTTATGGAGATTTTTATTCATATACCGTTTCAAAGGCAGGGTTCTGCGGGCGGCATATGGCAGACGGTGAAAGTCGATTTTGCAGAAAGTATCCGGTTCATCCGGAAGGATAAGCCTGTTATCGGAAAGGCTGTTGTACTGGCCTGCGGGATTAATCTGTTCTTGTCTTCCTTGATTACGGTGGCTTTGCCTTATCTTGTGACAGAGGTGTTTCCTTTAGAAACAGTGCAGGCCAACAAGTTATATGGTTTTGCGGAAGGCATGCTGGCAGCCGGGGGACTGACAGGAGGAATCTGTGCGGGTGTTTTGGCAAAGAGGATGTCCATTCAAAGATTGGGAAATCTGATTAGGACTGCCGCTGCCTGTATGTTTCCGGTAGCCGTCTCGCTGCTGACAGTCAGATCCGGAATTATCAACTATATTGTGCTGACGGTATCCTGTTTTATGATGATGGTATGTGCAACCATGTTTACGGTGCAGATGATGTCTTTCTTCCAGACCGTGACCCCGGCCCATCTGATCGGCAAGGTAATGTCAGTCATTCTCAGTATTGCCATGTGTGCGCAGCCTCTTGGCAGCGCCATGTATGGAGTGTTATTTGAAGCCTGCAAGGGAAGGGAATGGGTGGTGGTTCTGTTTGCCGGTGCTGTGTCCATGGTGATTGCTGTGGGGGCAGGGAAAATTTTTCGAGTTGAAGTTCTAAAGTAAGTATTTGGAGTGAGTGTTTAAAAATATAAAATGCTAGCTTATAACTAACATTTAGTTATAGGTTGGCACTTTGTTTTTGTGCAAAATTAATGGGGAGGTATTTTTTCTCTATTTCGCAGAATAAGATATTCTGCGAATGTTCTATTATTTATGCTGTCAGTTCAGGAGCTTTTATTTGATCTGACCACATAATTGAACATAATTGGCTGAAAGTGCATTGATATATTTCCTTTTGGTATCCATACTGGGGTGAACATATCTGTTTAATGTGATCTGCACATCAGAATGGCCTAATATTTCGCTTAGGCTTTTAATATCCATGCCGTTATCAACGCAGTTTGTGGCAAAGGTATGTCGTAGTATATGGAAATTATAATCAGGCGCATTGATGAACTTCAGATACTTTTTGAAATGATTCTGGTATGTACGGGGTTCCATGGGTTTGTCCGTACAAAGCACATACTTCTGTCCGTCTCTCTTATGCTCCATAAGGAGTGTCAGGAGCGCATCCGGCATGGGAATCTCACGATTTGAAAATATACTTTTAGGAGATGTCTCCAAAAGAACTGTTTTCTGTGGTCCCTCTTTACTCTCGATTCTCTGTACAGTTCTGTTTACATGGAGCAGTTTTTGTTCTGCATCAATATCCGTCCATTTCAAGGCGCATACTTCTCCCAACCGAAGTCCTGTAGACAGACAGAGAAATATT
Source organism: bacterium 0.1xD8-71 (assembly GCA_003612405.1). Classification (GTDB taxonomy): domain Bacteria; phylum Bacillota; class Clostridia; order Lachnospirales; family Lachnospiraceae; genus UBA3282. The sequence goes on along the minus strand of RAYR01000010.1, from coordinate 192,268 downwards.
CCTGCTTTGGAAATATCCATATCTCTGTATAGAAACTGCATGAGTCTGGCTTGCTCTGTCCGATTCATAACTTCTACTGAGTGAGGTTTCTTCCGAATGGATTTGTTTGTAATAAGTGTTACCGGATAGCCATACCGTTCTTCCGCATAACGTAATGTCTGACAAATGACGGCCAGTACACTGTGCCTGGTAGAGTCAGAAATATCCAGTGCAGCTAATTTATCCTGAATATATTCATTTGTTATCCGGGTAAGATTGTCGTTAGAAAATTGACGTTGGATATGACATTGATATAGAGTTTTATATTTGATATAAGTGGAATATTTTCTGGTCTGCTCTACCTTATGGAGCCATTCTTCACAGACAGTACAGAACTTAATGTCGTTTCTGGTTATTCCCGTATTGATGTCAGATTCTTTCAAACCACATAACGTGGAACCTCTTGCCGTACCTATCTTGTTGGCAAGTTTTTCTTTTACTTCGCCATAGGACTTTCCGTAAATCGATTTATACATTTTTTCTCCATTTACAGTATTTATTCGATATCGTCCTTCCCATCTTCCATCTGCCCGTTTCCTGATATTATCTCCTCTTCTGGACATTAATATATCTCTCCTTTCTGACCATCTTTTTGACCATAAATATAACATTAATATTAATCAATAATATAAAATGCGACAAAATTTTACATAGGGTTTAGTACTGGAATATCTTTCCATGAAGAGTAGCAATTGGTTATGGCCATGAAATTGACAAAAGGGGTTACGTAAAGTATAATTATTGACGATAGATACGTTACAGACAGTTCAATGGAAATTCATTTTTAATGTTATAAGTTTTCGCAGAATATCTTATTCTGCGAATGTTGGATATGCATCTGTCAATATTGGAAAGGTTATTTCGTGGTGTACAAAGGCGGTACAGGGGGAGCAGTGGATAAATCACAGAAGCGAAGTGAGACAGCATGCAGAATCATCCGTCAGTATAACAGGGAGCCGATTTCTGATGAGGATATGAAAAAGCTGCAAGAAATTGCGGATGATTATCGCAGGGTAAAGAATTACGTGTATACCCGATATGGCGGTATAGGAAGCCTGTCTAAGCTGTATCCCGGTTATACCGTTCAGAATGAGATGACTAACAGTGGCCTTCGGGCCAAACTTGCAATGCCTTCTGTCTACTTTTACCGGGCTGTCTTCGATGCGCTGGGTGATATCAAGAGCCAGTGGGCAAGAACAAAAAGCAAACTTTTAAAGTTGATAGCCCGAAATGAAAATCTAAATGCGCAGGAGAAACATTATCTCAGGTTCTTGTTGAAAGCAAATAATGCTTTTGATGCGGTATTGAACCAGAAACCGATAGAACTTCCTCAGGAGATGCAGGATAAATATGAAGAACTGGCAGTGGAGATTGATTTGGAGAAACTGCACAGGTATCTAAACAGACAGGTCAGGAAATATCATGTAAGAATGATGCATACCGATAAGGCGGATGGATTTTATATCACAGAGAAAGCTTATCGGTATGGAGAAAGTCAAAACGGCTGTGAAAGTAACTTTCATACAAAACGTCACGGTATTTATATTGCTACCAAGGAAAACAGGAAAAGAGTATTTATCCCCCTTACAGATGAGAACGCTTATACGAAACAGCTTTATATCAGACTGTTGCCGGAAAGCAATGGTATAGAAATTCATATTCCGATTGCAATAAAAACAAAAACCCATTGGGATTATACGAATGAGATCGGACTTTCCGTGGGAATTTTGTGTATGCTTAGCACCCACGAAGGGAATGTCTATGGAGCACAGTTTGGTGCTCTTCATCAGGAATGGGTTGAGTATATGAGTATGGCGGCAGGAACATACCGCAGAGAAAAGGAAAACAATGCGGGCCGAAAAAAATACCTTGCCCGTAAAGCTAAGTTGGATGCAAAGATAGAAAGTTATGTTAACCAGGAAATCAATCGTATGATACAGACTGAAAAACCGAAGATTATATATCTTCCCAAACTTCCAGCCAACAGTTCGGCGGGACATAACAGGAAGATTAATTACTCAGTCGGCATTTGGAGAAAAGGCCTGATCAGGGAACGTTTACAGCAAAAATGTCTGGAACATTCCGTACAACTCGTGGAGGTATTTGGCAAGGGAATCAGTTCAGAGTGTAGCGTATGTGGAGCTGAGGGAAGATACAGCGGGGATGTTTTTCGGTGCAGCATTTGCGGTTATCAGGCTGATAAAAAGGTTAATGCTGCCAGAAATGCAATTAAGCGAGGACAAGAAAAAGCAGATCATTAAAAAATATTTTGCAGATAAATTCTGGCCAGAGCCGGGATTTTACCAGAAACGGACTGCGGAATATTTTTTGAAGATAAAAAGAAGAAACGGCGCTGGAATAACGATTTACGTGAATTGGGTGCGCCAGGACCTCCGGAACACGCAGGTGATGTACGGGGGAGCGAAGCGGACTGTCCGAAGGGCAAAACGCACCGCTCAAAGGAGCGGCCAATATGCCTTATTTATTTTATAGGAAATCATGTAATAGAAAATGAAAAGAGACCATCGGCATGAGGAAAGTACAGAAAAAGCAAATAGAAGAGCTTCTGGATCTTTTGGAACAGGCACATCAGGAAATTAAAGGTTTTGTAGAGAGAAAAGAGTTCGTAAAAGCTCAGGAATTGCTTGGACAGTGTCAGGAGAGTGCAGTGCAGGTGGGAGAGTTAATTGAGATGGAAGAGGGAGAATTGGCCCCAACCATTGCGAAACTGGAGAACTACTGCGAAGTGCTCTATGAGATTTACGAAGAACTCTCCTCAGATACCATGGCTATGGCCGCAAAGATATATAAACGGTTGCAGAAAGTACTGATACAGGTTGAGAACAGTGTTAAAAATGAGATAAAACCACGATTGGAAGTTGTGTTTCTTCCATATAAGGCATCCATGTGGGATTCACTTGAAAGTGTCTGGAGGGCGGCGGACGCCGACAAAAATACTGACGCTTATGTGATTCCAATTCCCTATTTTGACAGGAACCCGGACGGGAGCTTTAACGAAGAGCATTATGAAGGCGGCCAATATCCGGAGTATGTGCCGATTATCCGTTATGACGAGTATGATTTTGAACAGCGCAGACCTGATGTGATTTATATTCATAATCCTTATGATGAATACAATCATGTGACCAGTATACATCCCTATTTTTATTCTAAAAACCTGAGAAATTTTACGGATAAGTTAGTGTATATTCCATACTTTATTCTGAGAGAAATTGATCCTGAGAATCAGTCCGCTATCGATGGGATGAAGCACTTTTGTTTCACGCCGGGAACCATCTATGCCCATCAGGTAATTGTACAGTCGGAAAATATGCGACAGATTTATATTAGTGAATATTTGAAAGCGGCAAAAGAGATGGGGTTTTCTGGAGAGCATGTGGACAGGAAGTCTTTAGAAAAAAAGTTTTTGGGGACGGGATCACCGAAGTTTGATAAGGTACTGCATACGAAAAAAGAGGATCAGGAGATTCCGGAGGAATGGCGCAGGACGATTGAGAAGCCGAATGGGAGCAGGAAGAAAATTGTTTTCTATAATACCAGCGTGAGCACTCTTTTGCAACATGGTGAGAAGATGCTTTGCAAGATGGAGTCGGTATTTGAGATCTTTAAAGAGAATAAAGATGAGGTGGCGTTGCTTTGGAGGCCGCATCCGTTGATGCGGGAGACGATTCAATCCATGAGACCACAGTTGTGGGATGGGTATCAGAAGATTGTGGAGCGGTATCGGGAAGAACGCTGGGGGATTTACGATGATTCGGCGGATTTAAATCGGGCAATCGTGCTTTCGGATGCGTATTATGGGGATCGCAGTTCTGTGGTGCAGCTGTGCAGGAAATCAGGGATGCCGGTGATGATACAGGATGTGGAAGTCCTTGAAGTGCATCAATATATTCCTCAATTTGTTTTTTCTCAGGAATACGGAGGACGTTTATGGTTTTTGCCGGGAAATTATAAAGGAATATTTTCAGTGGATATACGGACCGGCAGGGCGGCTTTGGAAGCTGAAATGATTCCAAAAGACGATAGTTTAGAACTGCAATATTTGTGGGGACCGATGCAAGGGTGTAATGAATATTATGTTTGTCCGCCGGTCAATGCAAAGTGTATTTTGGTACTTGATATAAATGAAAAAAAACAGGTTTCTATAGAAAATGAAGATATTTCAGATTGTTTAAACGGATCGTCAAAGTATTCCGCACAGTTTATTGAGGAAAATGATGTTTATTTGATTCCTGCATGTGCGAAAGGAATCCTGAAAGTGGACATGCAACAGAAAAAGGCATTTTCGTTTATGGATCTTCAGGAAATATATACAGAGTTTTTTGGAGAGGAGTATGCTTACTTATCAACAGGAGCTTTTTACAAATATAATGATGAAATATATATGGCATTACATGAAAAGCCGTATCTTATGAAGATTAATTTACACAGAAAGAAACTGGAATTTATTCAGGTTTCAAAGACATCGGCAGGATTTCAGACGCTTGCGGGAAACAGAGAGCTTATTTATATTATTTCGCGTGACGGCCGAGTGATTTTGTGGAATATTGAAGAACAAAAAATTGAAAGAAAACAAAAGCTAATGGTGGATAATAATGTTTTAAGTCTGTTTGTCAGAAGCTTTCGTTATGATAATTACATCTGTTTTGTCTCAGGAGATCAGAATATTTGTCTTAGAATACGGCTTGATGATCTGATGATATCCTGTGACCGATTTGAGAAGGTGTGGGATATTCAGGGAATAGGTGATGAACCGCTGCATTTCACTTATTTTGATCAAAAGGAGGATGTTTTTCTGGTGTCAGAAAAACATTTAGTACGTATCAATTTAAGAAACAGAAAGTCGGAATATAAAAATATCATATATCCAATAGCAGAGATAGAGAAATATTTTGAAGAAGAAAGTGCAAAGTATGATATTTATTATGAAACTTCTTTTTATAGGGATTTAAAAAAATTTTTGAGGGAAATCAGATGAATAAAGTACTGGTTACGGGAGCGGATGGATTTATCGGAAGTCATCTTGTTGAGGAATTGATAAAAAAAGGATATGAAGTCAGAGCCTTTACATACTATAACTCTTTTAATAATTGGGGGTGGCTTGATACACTGCCCGGAGATATTATGCGGGATGTCGAAGTGTTTCAGGGGGATGTCCGGGATCCGAACGGAGTGGAGGAAGCAATCAGAGGCATGCAGGCTGTATTTCATTTGGCGGCACTTATAGCAATCCCTTTTAGTTATCACTCCCCGGATACTTATGTGGACACAAATATAAAGGGTACACTGAATGTTTTGCAGGCGGCCAGAAAATCTGAAACGGAAAGGGTGCTTATCACATCAACATCAGAAGTCTATGGGACGGCGCAATATGTACCGATTGATGAAAAGCATCCTTTTCAGGGGCAATCTCCTTATTCTGCGACTAAAATAGGGGCGGACAGACTGGCGGAAAGTTTTTATCGTTCTTTTCAGCTGCCAGTAACAATTGTGCGTCCCTTTAATACCTATGGTCCAAGACAGTCTGCCAGAGCTGTAATTCCTACAATTATTACACAATTGCTTGCAGGGAAGACGGAAATAAAGCTCGGTTCGCTGACACCGACAAGAGATTTCAATTATGTAAAAGATACAGTGCAAGGGTTTATATCGATTTACGAGTCAGAGAAAACAGTCGGCGAGGAAATCAATATTGCAACGCAGAAGGAGATAGCGATAGGACAGCTAGCAGAGGAATTGATACGTCAGATCAATCCGGCAACCAGGATAATCTGTGATAAAGAGAGACTGAGACCGGAAAAGAGCGAGGTGAACAGGCTCCTTGGATGTAATGAAAAGATTATGAGGCTGACAGACTGGAAACCACAGTATTCCTTAGAAGAGGGATTAAAGGAAACAATAGCATTTTTCCGTGACAATTTATATAAATATAAGGTTGATATTTATAACCTGTAAGATAAGAAGAATCTATATAAGCGAGACAGAAACCAGGTAAGGGTGATATATGGGGAAATAAAAGAGATGGAAATAGATCGTTTACAGCGTATTTGTGTCGAGGAAGATATGAGCATAGCCGACAGCATTAAGAAACTGGATGAAGGCGGAGAAAAAATTTTATTGATTACTAATAGGAAAAGATTGACAGGGGTTGTGACGGATGGTGATGTGCGCAGATGGATATTGCGTAAAGGATCCTTTGACGAGAAGGTCAGACAGTTGATGCATAGAGAACCGCACATTCTTATGCCGGAAGAAATTGATAAAGCCAGGCAAAAAATGTTGGATTTACATATAGAAGCGATGCCGGTTGTGGATGATGAAAACATTCCTATTGATGTTGTTTTCTTACGCGATTTAGTAGAAGTTAATCAAAAACAATATGATCAGATTAATATACCTGTTGTCATTATGGCGGGAGGAAAAGGGACGAGACTACATCCGTATACAAAAGTACTGCCTAAACCGTTGATACCGATTGGATCAACAACAATTTTAGAGAGAATTATAGATTCTTTTAGAAAAAATGGATGTAATGCTTTTTATCTTATTTTGAATTATAAGAAGAACCTGATTAAGGCATATTTGGATGAAAAAGACAGACGATACAAAGTGCATTATGTGGAGGAAGAAGATTACCGGGGGACCTGTGGCGGCATACAATTATTGCGGAATCAGTTAAATGGATCTTTTTTTGTCAGCAATTGTGATGTTTTATTGGATTTGGATTATGCAAAATTATTAGAGTATCATCAACGAAATCACAATGAGATAACGGCGGTAACTTTTTTGAAACGGATGCAGATACCTTATGGTGTGGTTGAGTTGGGAGATGGCGGAAGCATTAAGAAATTATCAGAAAAGCCGTCCCATATATACAACGTTAATACGGGGATTTATATTATGGAATCTTCTGTCATAGATGATATACCGACTGACGGTGCATTTGATATGCCTGATCTGATGAATAGACTATTAATGGAAAACAGACGGGTGGGCGCGTATCCAGTGACAGAGAAATGTTGGCATGATATGGGAGAAATGGAACAGTTACAAAGGATGTTGGAGATTTTCTAAGGGGTTTTGATAATGAAAAAAGTATTGATAACAGGTGGCAATGGGTTTATAGGAAGACATCTTCGGAGGCATTTGGAAATGTGTGGATATGAGATATTCAGTCCGACATCCGCTGAACTGAATATTTTGCGCCAGGAAGATTGGGAAGATTGGAAGACACAGAATATAGAATATGTCATTCATCTGGCAGGCAGGACATTTGTGCCGGACAGCTGGGAAAATCCGGAAGATTTTTTTAAAATAAATACGGAAGGAACTTTGAATGTTATTCGCTTCTGTAGGGCACAAAACATTGGAATGACATATATCAGTGCATATATTTATGGACAGCCCAAAAGGAATCCCATACCAGAGACGGCAGAGGTAATACCAAATAATCCATATGCGAGGTCAAAATACATGGCAGAAGAACTGTGCAAGTTCTTTTGTGAATATTATGACATGGATATAACGGTGTTGAGGTTGTTTAATGTGTTTGGGCCGGGGCAGAAGGAGCATTTTCTAATACCGTTTATTATAAAACAGATATTGAATAAAGATGATGTAATCAGCGTTCAGGATCTGATGCCCAGAAGAGATTACATTTATATTGAAGATGTGTGCAGGGCCATCAAAATGTCAATTCATAAATCAAGAGGCTATCAGCTTTATAATGTGGGATCGGGCCAATCATTTTCGGTTGGAGAGCTGATAGAGCTGTCTCAGAAGATTGCCGGAACTAATAAAGAGGTTGTAAGTAAAAATGTTGTGCGAAAAAACGAACTTAATGATGTTATTGCGGATATCAGACATATAGAATGTGAATGGGGATGGAAACCCGAGGTGAGTTTAAAGGATGGACTGGCTAAATGCATGGAGGTAAATAATGATTAAGAATGTCCCAATCAACAAGGGCAATTATGATATGGATACCCAGGAACGTGTTGATCAGTTTGAAATAAACAGGAGTCTGGGATGGGAAGAGAAGTATCGGGAATATCGGGAAAACTGGATTAAATATCCCAAGGAGCAATATGTGGCAGAATATCCATTACTGGTAGATATTGAATTGTCTTCTCTATGCAATTTGAAGTGTCCTATGTGTTATACCATTACGGATGAATTTAAAAGCAAAGTATGCACACAATTAATGAAATTTAATCTGTTTCAGAAAATTGTAGATGAAATTGCAGGTAAGGTTCCGGCAGTGCGGCTAAGCTTGCGGGGTGAGGCAACGCTTCATCCGGATTTTATATCCTGTATAAAATATTGCAAGGAAAACGGTATTGGTGAGGTTTCTTTTCTAACAAACGCCTCAAAACTTACAAAAGAATATTTTATTGAGATTGCAGAAGCAGGAGCGGATTGGATAACTGTTTCCATTGATGGAATAGGAACAGAATATGAAAAAATAAGAACACCTCTTAAATTTGAGGATACATTACAGAAAATAAAAGATATTCATGAAATCAAACGGAACAGAGGATGGAAGAAGCCGGTTATCAAAATACAGGGAATATGGCCGTCAATCAAAAATAATCCTTCGGAATATTATAATACCTTTGAACCATATACAGATTTGATAGCTTTCAATCCGTTGATTGACTATCTGGGGAAGGATGAAGATATTGTATATGTTGATGAATTTGCGTGTCCGCAGATTTATCAGAGACTTGTAATCGGTTCAGACGGGAAGGTTATGTTATGCGCCAATGACGAGGATGGAAACTATCTGCTGGGAGATATAAATCTACAAAGCGTATATGAAATATGGCATGGAGAACGAATCAATAAGATAAGGGAACTTCATTCATTGGGAAAATTTAAAGATGTTGATGTGTGCAGAAAGTGTTATCTGCCCAGAGCAACAGAAGACAGCGAGCATGCTTTTGTTAATGATAGAGAGATTACAATCCAAAATTATATTAACAGGACACAGGTGATAGGAAAGTGAACATGACAGGAATTATTATACAGGCGCGAATGGGCTCAACAAGACTTCCTGGAAAAATACTAAAGGATTATGAGGGGAAGACATTATTGGAGCATATTCTGTACAGGCTCAGACAGAAGGTAATGGCAGATACTGAGATAGTATTTGCAACAAGCGTTTTGCCGGCGGATGATGTAGTGGAAACTTTCTGTAACAGCAATAACGTAAAGTGTTTTCGCGGTGATGAACAGAATGTATTATCCAGATATTATGAATGTGCAGAACAGAATCACTATAAACATATCGTGCGCATGACGGGAGATAATCCATTTCCTGATATTGATGAGTTAAACAGATTGATTACATATCATAAAGAAAATGAAATGGATTTTTCAGAAAACTTCTCAGTACTCCCATTGGGTGTGGGAATGGAGATTTTCACGTTTGGGGCATTGAAGGACAGTATGCTATATGCTTCGCTTCCAAAACATTTTGAACATGCGGACGAATATGTTCTCGATAATAAAGAAAAATATCGCTTTGGGACATTGGATGTTGTAACAGGAAAGAACATGCCTGATGTCAGACTTACAGTTGATACGCAGGAAGATTATGACAGGGCCTGTTATATCCTGGAAAAAGCAGGGAAAAAATACGTTACCACAGAAACTGCCATAGCTCTGGCAATGGAATTTGACAGAAATATTAAAAGCAAAAGGAAAGACTGATACCATGAATGTGTTGGCAATTGGAGCGCACTTTGATGATTTGGAACTCGGATGTGGAGGGACGCTTGCGCGGCACTGTCGAAAGGGAGATAAAGTAATCGGGTTTGTGGCAACGGATTCGGGATTCTCCAATAGGGAAGGCGTTTGGCTGAGAAAAAACGAAGCTGCGTTGCAGGAAGCTATGACAGCAAGCAAAATAATAGGATATGATTTAATGTTGGGAGAAATCCCCACGTTTTATCTTGAATATGGAGAACAGATACATTGTAAGCTGCTTAAACTGATAGAGGAAAATCATATTGACTTGATATATACACATTGGGTGCATGATGTTCATCATGATCACAGGAATCTGGCGTTGGCGACATTACATACGGCAAGACATGTGAACCGGATATTAATGTACCGCAGTAATTGGTATGTTTCAGAAAAGGAATTCTGTGAAAACTTTTTTGTTGATATTACAGAAACGTGGGCAGTCAAGGAAAAGGCCATCAGGGCATATCAGTCCGAAATGGAGAGGACGCAGGATGCATGGCTTACTTATTTTAAGCAGGAGGCTGTCAATAATGGATTGAAAATCGGAACAGAGTATGCAGAGGCATTTCAGGTTATAAAATGGACGCTATAGTAGGAGAAAATATGTTTGGAAAAAGTGACAGAGTATATATTGTAGCTGAAATAGGTGGTAATTTTACGGATTATGAGACAGCGGTAATGTTGATTGATCAGGCTAAAGCAAGCGGTGCTGATGCGGTAAAATTACAGACTTATAGGGGTGAGACAGTGGCAAGCCATCTGGCTGTGTTTGATATGGAAAATACAGGAGTTGTTTCTCAACTGGAATATTTTAAAAAGTTTGAGATAAATGAAGAGCTACATAAAAAAATATTTGAATATACCAAGGACAAAGGAATGGATATTTTTTCCACCCCGGCGCATATTACGGATGTGGAAATGTTGGAACGGCTTGGCGTGGATGTATATAAAATAGGTGCTGATGACGTAACAAATATTCCATTCCTTAAAAGTGTTGCCAGATTACATAAGCCGATTATGTTATCTACGGGGATGTGTATCATGCAGGAAATTCATGATGCAGTAAATGCAATTCTGGAAGAAGGAAACAATCAAATTGTAATCATGCATGTGGTCAGTTTGTATCCGACCAGACCGGAGTGTGTTAATTTAGAAGCAATTCACACGTTACAGCGGGAGTTTCCACAGTTTATGATAGGATATTCCGATCATACGTTGGGGGTGGATTCCTGTATTTTTGCGGCGGTAATGGGGGCGCAAATAATCGAAAAACACTTTACATATGATAAGAAAGCGGATGGACCGGATCATATGCTGTCAGCAAATTTTGAGGAAATGAAACAGCTTGTTGATAAGGTAAGACTTTTTGAACAGATGCGGGGGAACGGTATCAAATTTCCCATTGGAGATGAAGTAAAGAACCGTAAAAATAACAGGAAAAGCATTGTAAGTGTGCGGGCTATAAAACAGGGAGAAAGGATAGAAGAGAAGGATATAGACATTAAAAGGCCAGGAACCGGAATTGAACCTAAATATAAGGATATTATTATTGGGAAAAGCGTGGTAAGGGATATTAAAGAAGACTCTCTGTTACAATGGTCAGATCTTAGCTAGGATTGTTTAGGGGAAATACAGATATGTTTGCAGTTTGTATAGAAAGTTCGCACAAAAGAGGAATGGGGCATTTCTACAGAGCATTGATTATTTTGGAATATCTGCAAAAGGTGAAAGAAAGAGCGGTTCTTGTAATTAACCGGGATCCGGTATCCATTCAAATACTGGATGAAAAGAAAATATTGTACGAAATAGTGGATTATTCGGATGTTACTGGTAATTGGGAACGCGATTTGGTTTGTAAATATCAGGTAGATGTATGGCTGCTTGATAAGTTTGAGACAAATGTGGAATTGGCAAGGCATGTGAAGAATGAGAAGGTGATTTTAGCTGCAATAGATGATTGCGGAGAAGGAGCGAGTCTGGCAGATTTACATTTCTGCACCCTGCTTTTTCAAAATATTCGCGGGAAAAATGTTTATTCAGGAAAAGAGTATATGATTTTAAATCCGCAAATCGCGCAATACAAAAGAGAACGGTCAGCATTGCAAAAGATTCTGGTGACGTTGGGCGGCAGTGACACCTATGGTGTTACTGTCAAGGTTATAAGAATATTGAAAGAGAAAGGGTATCATGCGGATATTATCATTGGACCAAATTTTCAACACAGGAAACAATTGAGGCAGGTAATTAATGATGAATTTACAGTATATGATACGGTACCGTCGCTGATAGCTAAGTTTTATGAATATGACCTGGCAATTACAGGAGGGGGAGTAACTGTTTTTGAAGCAAACGCATCAGGCTTACCCTGCATCACAATAGCAAGTGAACTGCATGAGAAAGACATTGCCGAGTATGCGCAGCAATTTGGCGGATGTATTTTTGCGGGATATTATAAAAATCTTAGAAAAGAAGCGTTTGATCTGAGTGGTCTGGACATCATGACTATGAGTGTCAATGGGATGAAGTCGTTTCATTTAAATGGCATGGAAAACATATATCATAAGATTCAATCGTATAGGGGAGAAGAAAAACATGGGTAAAATAATAGCAGCTCATCAACCCAACTTTTTGCCATGGTTGGGTTTATTATACAAAATTTATAATTGTGATGAATTTATTTGGGCTGATGATATACAGTTTTCAACCAGAAATGGAATTAATACGCATAGAAATTGTATAAAAACTTCACAGGGCATACAGGATATTCGGATTCCGGTGATAAAACATTCTACCAGTAAAATATGTGAAGTGGAAATTGATTATCGCCAGAACTGGATACCCAAGATGAAAAAGACCATATATCTTAGTTATGGTAAAGCAGAATTTTATGAGGAAGTGTCTGAGTGGTTTAATGAGGTCCTTGATTTGCATTATGAAACGTTAGCACAGTTAAACAAGAGACTTCTTGAGGACATCTGTAATAGGATGGAGTTTGGCGTAACATTTGATTCCTGTTCTAAGTATGACATTGGTGGAAAGAAAGAGGAATATGTCATAAATTTGGTGAAATTTTTTGATGGTGATGTGTACTATTCGGGAACAGGAGCGGCGGATTATTTACATACTGAAGTATTAAAAGAACAGGGAATAGAATTGATATATTCAGATTTTTCAACAGTAGTATATCCGCAATTGTGGGGAGAGTTTATAGCAGATCTTTCGGTGATAGATTATTTGTTTAACTGTGGATTTACAAATCCGTTTGCCAATAAGGCGTGAACGTATAATTCAAGGATGGAGGGTTAGATAGTGATTATTGGAATTCAGATGGGAATTACAAGTGGTTGTGATAATTATTATTATTTCAAAGAAAGATTAGAGGGCTCAATACTTCTTTAAATATACACGGTTATCCCATTGTGCGAACTGCGGCAGAGGGGATAAAGGTGCTTGAAAACAGTGATTTGGATGGATTGATTTTGGGCAGACATTTAATATTGCATAAATGACAACTGTAAAAGTGTTTTTTACAATTGTCTATGATATTTTGACGATTAGGATTGGAGAAGATTGATGTATTTAGAAGAACACGTGCAATGTATAAATGAAAAATTACTATGCCTGCGTGATAAACATAATATTGTAATCTGGGGTGGGGCGGAAAATACAGCTAAGCTTTTCCAATATACTGATATTCTAAATTATGATATTGGGGGAATCGTTGATAAAGGCAGGGCAGGGAATCAATTTTATGGAAGACAGCTGCAATCGCCGGCTGATATGGAATGGACACAGATTGAGGCGGTAGTTATCTCATCCTTTCATTATGAAGATGAGATAGAAGAGGAATTAAAAAATAAATTTCATTTTGCCGGATTGATAATCAAGCTTAAGGAACAGGGACAGATAATCCCTTTTTACCATCATTTGTCAAAGGCGGATATTCAGGCGCCGGAAGATTATAGGGAACTATTGGAACGAAATAAAAGATTCAAAGGTATTCATAAGAATGAACGGCTTTTTATACTGTGCAGCGGCCCTTCCATTCGGGAAATGGATCTTACGGTATTAAAAAATGAAATAACAATGGCGGTACACAGCTTCTATTTACATAAAGATATATCAGTGATTCAGCCTGAATATTATTGTAATGCCCAATGGGAATATAACGAAAAGACAACAGAAAAAGTGGCAGAGGCATATTTGAAAGATTTAAAAATGCATGTAGGAAAGTCACAGTATTTTTTTTCGCTCAGGGAAAAGGGGATAATTGACCGGATGCAGAATTTTGATTCTGAGGAGGTTAATTATTATTGTTATGGAAAAGACAGTTCCTTATACGAGGAAGTAGATTTATGTCAGGGTATTATGCCGGTACATTCTGTGCCTGTTATATGTATTCAACTGGCAATCTATATGGGATTTAAAGAAATATATTTACTGGGAACAGAACATGATTTCCTGACAACAAAGAAATATGCATATTTTTATGACAGAAAACAGGCTGTTACCGGTGACACGGATATTACAACAGATGCAGACAGCAATCTCGTCATGAACTTTTCGGATGCGATAGCGGATGCATATGCACTGTGGAACAACTATAAAGTGGTAAGACGAATAGCGCAGAAAAATGATATCAAAATATATAATGCCACGATGGGAGGAGCGCTGGATTTATTCCCAAGAGTTGATTTTAACAGTTTGTTTTAATTCAGAAAGAGCATGAGAAATCAAAGGAGCGAAATATAATGCAAGTAATCAAATATGCCTTTCAGCAACACGGAGATGAGAGAGGAATGTTGGTTGCATTGGAAGAGTATAAGGACATCCCGTTTGAAGTGAAGCGAGTGTATTATATGTATGATACAAAGACTGATGTACATAGAGGCTTTCATGCACATAAATGTTTAGAACAGATTTTGGTTTGTATCTGTGGATCCTGTAAAGTGCTCCTTGACAATGGAGAGGAAAAGAAAGTAATTTCACTGGAAAAACCATATGAGGGTTTATATATTGCCAACGACATGTGGCGTGAAATGTATGATTTTTCACCTGATGCAGTATTGTTGGTATTGGCATCAGATTACTACAATGAACAGGATTATATAAGAGATTACGATGAATTTAAAAGGATTGCAGCTCAGAAGAGAGGATAGGTAAGTATATGCGTAATATGGAAGATTATGAACAGAAATTTATGAAAATGGATTTCGAGCGTTATCAGGAAAAATACAGGAGGCGTTTGGTTGAGAAGGTAATTGATACTTATGCGGTAAAGGACTGTTCGATTTTGGAAATCGGGTGCGGATTGATGCCGTTATTTACAGATTATCAGGACATATATTCATTTACAGTAGTTGAACCGGCTGTGCATTGCTATGAAAATGCAAGAGCATTGGCTGAGGATTATAGCAAAGTGGTATGTTATCAAGGATTTTTTGAGGATGTTGTTAAACAGATTAAAGAGAAGAAATTTGATATTATTATTTGTTCCGGTTTATTACATGAACTTGAGAAGCCGGAAGAACTGCTTCGTGCAATGAAAACAGTGTGTCATAGAGACAGTATTGTACATATTAACGTGGCAAACGCATTGTCTCTTCATCGTCTGCTTGCAAGGGAAATGGGATTGATAGAGAGCGTATACCAGTTATCTGATTCCAACCTGGCCTTACAGCAGAGTCATGTGTTTGATATGGAACAATTAAAAGACCTGGTTTCAGACGAAGGGTATCAGGTAATTGATAGTGGTTCTTATTTCTTAAAACCGTTTACACACCGGCAGATGCAGCAGTGCATGGATGAAAAGATTTTAAATGTAAGTATTTTGGAGGGTTTAGATCGACTGTGTGAGGGATATTTCAAAGACTATGGATCGGAAATATATCTGAATGTCAGGGTTAAGTAAAGATTGAGGCGTAGTGAAGATGAAAATACCGTTTGCTTCTTTTGAGTATATGCATAATGAAATAAAAGAAGAAATTTATGAAGCAATTTCAGATGTGATGAGGAAAAACTGGTTTATCAGAGGAGAGTATTGTGAGAAATTTGAACAGGAATTTGCAGCATATTGCGGAGTAAAGTATTGTGTTGGCTGCGGGAATGGACTGGATGCGCTGTATTTAATTCTGAGAGCCTATGATATTACATATGGAGATGAGGTTATTGTACCGTCAAATACGTTTATAGCTACGGCGTTAGCGGTCACTTATACGGGAGCAACTCCCATTTTTGTGGAGCCTGACATCTCTACCTATACCATTGATCCCAAAAGAATTCAAGAAAAAATAACTGCCAGGACCAAGGCAATTATAGTGGTCCATTTATACGGGCAGGCGGCTGATATGGATGCTGTTAATGAAATAGCCCAGGCCAATCATCTGCTTGTCATAGAGGATGCGGCTCAGGCACATGGAGCAGAATATAAGAATAAGAAAACAGGTGGTTTAGGTGATGCCGCAGCGTTCAGTTTCTATCCGGGCAAAAATCTAGGTGCCCTGGGTGATGCCGGTGCAATTACCACGAACGACAAGGATGTTGCAGATAAAGTAAGAGCAATTGGAAATTATGGATCAGATTATAAATATCATCATATTTATACGGGTACAAACTCCAGACTGGATGAAATACAGGCGGCAGTATTGCTGGTAAAACTTCGGAATTTAGATAAATGGAATCGATACAGACATGATGTGGCAAAACAATATCTTGACAGAATTAATAATAAAAAAATTTTATTACCTGTTATTGCCAAAGACAGAAGTCATGTATGGCATATTTTTGCGTTAAGAACGGATGACAGGAATACGTTTGAAAGCTATTTGACCAGTCATGGAATAGGGACAACGATTCACTACCCGACGCCCATTCATTTACAGGGAGCTTATAAATTTTTGAAATTAAATGAGGGAATGTTGCCGATTGCGGAGAAAATTTCCAATACAGAACTTAGTATCCCCATGTATTACGGAATAACAGATGAAGAAATAAGATATATTACTGACGTAATTAATCAGTATTGAAAATGGAACATGTGTAAATAAGAGCGAAATGAGTGATGATATGGGTTTGATTGTGACAAAGTATACGGATAATAAAGAGTTTTTATGGGACAGATTTGTGCTGGAAGAGAGTATGAACGGCACATTTTTGCAGACAAGAAAATTTATAAATTATCATGCGCCCGGGAAATTCAAGGATTGTTCATTGATGTTTTATAAAGGGGAAGACCTTGTCGCGGTTATTCTTGCATGCGAGATGGAGACAGAGGGAAGAAAGATATTTTACTCCCACAAAGGGACGACGTTTGGAGGCATCATTATCTCAAAGCGTATTTATTCTTCTGCCTTGATTATGGAATTGATGGATGTATTTGAAGAAGAGCTGATTACGACAGGATATGATGGATGTTACTTAAAAATGACATCAGAAATTTTTGGACGAAGTAATACGAATTTGCTGGATTACTTTCTTTATCAGAGAGGATTTATACAGTATAGCGAATTGAATTTTTATATGTGTCTGGAATCATACAGAGAAGATATTATTTCAAACTTCAATTCTGCAAAACGGAGAGCACATAGACATTCGTTAAAGAATCCTCTTGTATTTAAAGAACTGGTGGGCAGAGAGGAAATATTGCAGTTTTATGAAGTTTTACAATTAAACTTACAGAAATTAGGGGTGCAGAGTGTACATACCTATGAAGAACTGTTACAGCTAAAATTTGAAAGATTTCCGGAAGAAATATTTTTTTATGGTGTATATCTGGGAGACAGATTGATTGCGGGCAGTATGGTATTTCTATTCAGGGGTGAAATATTTCATACACAATATCTTGCTTCCGATCAGGAGTATTTAAAGTATTATCCAATGGATTTTTTGATTTATCATCTGATCAGACAGGCGGTAGAGATGAATATGAAAAAATTCACACTTGGGATATGTACAGAAAATCAGGGAAGGAAATTGAATATGGGGCTGGCAAGGTTTAAAGAAGGTTTTGGAGCCACGTATGCGTTAAATAAATCTTTTGAAAAATATTATGACAAGTAATAAGGGAGATATGATGAACGACAAGACGTTGGTATCAATGGGATTATTGGTATATAACCATGAACTGTATATAGAAGATTGCTTAAAGAGTATTTTGCAGCAGGACTATTCTAATATGGAATTGATTGTTTTAGATGATGCTTCTACAGATAAATCAAGAGAGATTATCAATACCTATTATGAGAAACTGCAACAAAAATTTCAGAAGGTTGTTCTTATTTATCATGAAAAAAATACCGGAAAAGTCACGGCAAATGAAAATGAGATAATCAAAAATGCCCGGGGATATTTTTACAAGGGGTTTGCAGGAGACGACATAATGATGCCGCAGTGTATTTCAAGTCTGGTCAGTTGTATGCAAAATGACCCGGATATTGCGGTAGCGTACTCAAATGGCTATGTTGTAGATGATAATTTTAAACTGGGAGAAAGATTTGCACGAAAAAAACTATTATCACAGAAGCCTGTTAATGATGTTGGGGAGAACGTTTTCAGACGGCTGATGCTGAGAGACTGGATTCCGGCGCCGACTGTTATGTTCCGTAAAAATGTATTTGATAAATATGGTTTGTATGACGAGAGTATACCATATGAGGATTATGAATACTGGCTGAGAATCAGCAGGAAAGAGAAACTATATTATTTAGACCGGGAGTTGGTTTTCTATAGAAGAGCCGTGGATTCAATGAGTAATTTTCGGGGGAAAAGTGCCAGGAAAAAATTAAAAACGGCAATGTATTCTGATCAAATGACGATTCAGAAATATTTACGGTATCTTTCCAGGAAGGATAGAAAGCAGACAATAACGGCATTTTACAGTTATTATTACAGACTGTCATATGATATAAATTTTTATCGGGGATTTTTGGTTACGGCATATAAATGTAAGAAATATAATCCTGAGATCTGTCTGGACTTTTGGCCGATGCTTTTAAACATGCTTTTAGCCAGATGGTTGGTTAATTATTCCGGTAAATGGAAGGCAATGTCTGATAAACATCTGGCAATTATGCTTTTATTTAATCAATGGTTGATTGTCAGGCAGTCAGGGAAGAGCATCAAAGAATATTTTTTCAGGAAAGGATATCAAAAGATTGTTATATATGGAATGAGTTATGCCGGAGAGCGGTTGTTAGATGATTTGGTTGATTCAGGTATAGAGGTAATTGCGGCAATTGACCAAAAGGCAAAAGACATAATTGAAAATGTTCCGGTTATTACACCTGATGAAGAAATTCCTGCGTGCGATTGCATTGTTGTCACAGCAATCGGTTTCTTTGATGAAATAGAAGAGTTTTTGTCGAAAAAGGTATCATGTCCGGTCGTGTCATTGGAGGATATATTATATGAAATATAACGGTAATGCGGATAGCACCATATTATCCGTTATCGTCCCAATCTACAACGCCGCTCCCTTTCTGGAAAAATGTATCACCAGTATCACTATGCAGACGTTTCGGGATATGGAAATTATATTGGTTGATGATGGCTCGACAGATAACAGTCTGGAAATATGTAAGAGATACCAGGGAATGGATACTCGTATAAAAGTGATTAGCAAAAAAAATGGCGGGCTTATCAGCGCAAGAAAGGCAGGAGTCAGTGCGGCGGATAGTGAGCTGATAGGGTTTGTAGACAGCGATGACTGGATTGAAGAGAATATGTATGAGGAACTTGTGCAGTGCTATGTGCAGACAGGCTGTGACCTGGTCTCCTCCGGCATTATAAGAGATTATGAAAACTTCCAAAGAACTGTTCAGGTGATGGATCATTACGAGGAAGGTTTATATGAAGATTTAGAAGACGAAATATACCCGTCAATGCTATACAGCAGGGAATATTGCGACTATGGATTATATCCTACATTGGTAAATAAATTGTTTAGGAAAGATAAGCTGGCAGATGTATATGAGGGAATTGATGAAGCAGTATTTTATGGCGAAGATGCGTTGACATTATACAGCTACTGTATGAGTATCTCCCAAATATACATAAAGCGGAAAGCTTACTACCACTATAATATAAGATCAGGTTCCATGTGCAGTACTCCTGACCGCAGGCTGCCATATAATACATATCTTCTGTACACAGGCCTTAAAAAAGTATTTACGCAGTCAGAGCAGTCCGCCGTTTTGATGAAACAGCTTAAAAAATACGTATTGGATTTGGAATTTCACAACTTAAAGACCCTGTATCACATCAATATGGCCGTTTTTGACCAATGGGAATTTGAGTATCCCGAAGAACTGTTTTCAGATGCTTATGTGATATATGGAGCAGGGGCATGTGGTCAGGCGCTCTTCCGGGAAATCGAAGAAATGCACAAGGAACAGAATATGGTGGCTTGGGTCGATAAGGATGCGGATGCGCTGCTTGAAGAATGTCTTTATGAAGTACAGACGCCGGAGATACTGTGCGGGCTTTCTTATGACTATATTATAGTTGCAGTAAAAAATGAAAATACGGCCAAAGAGATTATAGCGGAATTAACAGATTTATATCAGATAAAAAGAGAAAAGTTAATCTGGAAGCCGGCAAAGCAGGTGATACGACATTCCTGACATGACTGGTTGGAATATTGGAGTTAAATTATGAAATGGACAAATAAAGGTCATGAACTGGACCAAAAAGCGGATAAGCTGATAGAAAAATTTAAGATACATAAGAAAATATATATTTTTGGGGCCGGTCTCTTGGGAGCTGACTTAAAAATAGAACTGGAATATTTCGGCTGTTTTGCCGGATTTATTGACAATGATGTACATAAGCAGAAGGCAGGCAAGGATAACTGGGCGGTTATTTCTTTATCAGAATATCTGGAAAGAAAAGACAGTGGCATTGTTGTCATTGCTGCGGATGAGAAAAATATTCCCACAATCAGCAGACAGCTTGAAGAGAGTGGGTTGCATGAAGGGATAGATTACTATAAAGGACAGGAGTTTCAAAGAAAATTATTTCCTGTTCTGGCAACCTATTATTATGATGTCTCCTATACAGAGATTTCACAGATATCATTGACGGAAAGGTGTACATTGCGGTGTAAAAAATGTGCGCATGCCTGTCCGGATTCTGACAACATAGATTCAGATCTGCCATTTGAAGTGGTCAGAAAGAGCGCGGATTCTTTTTTCCGGGTTATGGATATTACCAAGGAATTTGTTTTAATAGGCGGGGAACCCCTGCTGTATAAACAGTTGGCGGATGCGGTAGCGTATATTGGGAGCCGTTACCGGGACAAGATGATTATTTTCAGTATTACGACAAATGGCACATTGCTTCCCTCCAAAGAGGTGTTGGAACAGTGCAGAAAATACAACGTCCTGTTTCGGATATCGAACTATTCGGCTGCACTCCCCAGACTGAAGGAGCGGTATTCCACCCTGACCAGATTATTAGAGGAATGGGATATACAGTATTCTCTTGGGAAGCCGGAGATTAACTGGTTTGATTATGGTTTCGATTATGTGGAACGGAATGACTCCGAGAAAGAACTGACAGCTGTTTTCGATGCCTGCGGCACAAAATGTCATGAGGTAAGGGGAAACAAATATTATTTTTGCGTCATGGCAAGAAGCGTGTCGGACAATATGGGGTTAGGAGTAGGCGGCGGGGATTATCTGGACCTGGAAAGATTGCCAAAAGACAATTATAAGAAAATTTTGTTGGAGTTTAACGATGGTTACTCGGATAAGGGATATCTGGAAATGTGCAGACGCTGTAATGGAGCGGAAGCGCTGCATTATCTGATTCCACCTGCGGAGCAGATTGGAGGATGAGTACCATGAAAAAAATATATATTTTCGGAGTGGGAAAGGGAAAAGACATTGTCAGGCAGTGTATCCGGGAGGGCGAGACGGAGCTGACAGGTTACATTGATAATGCGGCGGATTGCTATTCTCAAGGTGTGGATGGACTCCCGGTACTTCATCTGGGAGAAATTGTGGATGATTATGATTATATTATTATCTCTGTCATGCAATATCAGGATATCCTTCAGCAACTCATAGAAAATGGGATTAAGGGATCAAGGATCATAAAGTTTTTTGACATGGAAGACACATTGAACCCGATATTTTGGGCAGCACTTGATAAAAATTCCTGGCAGTTGGAAGTACTGATGTATACCTACAGGAATACCACCTTTTACCGTCAGCAGAATCTAAGGTATGAGATAGCAGATTCTATCAGAAAAGAGGAATTTGTGTTCCCAACGATATTACCGGCCCCCGAAGCAATTGACAGAATATGCGAGGAAAGGGCATCTCTTGTGCGGTTCGGGGATGGGGAATTTTCTCTTATGAAAATGCAGCAGCGGGCAAAGTATCAGGAAACAGACGGGAAACTGGCCAGAAGATTACAGGAGGTATTACATGCCAACGTGGATAATCTGTTGGTGGCAATAGCGGATATTTATGGTTCTCTGGAACGATTTACCGAATCGGCGGCAGAAGCGGTAAGGCATTATTTAACACCGGATGTGAGAGCTGAGCATATGGAACTGCTCGAACTGGACAGGACTTATTATGATGCGCTTTTATCGAGACCTTATGTGATGTTAAAAGATAAGGAAAAGGCTGGAGAACGGTTTGAAAGTCTGAAACGAATCTGGGAAGGCCGGGACGTTGTGATCATAGAGGGAAGCAGGACACGCATGGGGGTTGGAAACAATCTGTTTGATAATGCACTGTCTGTCTGTCGTATCATAGCGCCTTCTGAAAATGCTTTTAGGAGATATGCGGATATTCTGGACACAGCTCTGACGATGGAAAAAGAAAAGCTGATCCTGATTTCATTAGGGCCAACAGCGAAGATCCTGACGTATGATTTATGTTCAGCAGGGTATCAGGCCGTGGATATCGGACACCTGGATATAGAATATGAATGGTTTTTAAGAGGAGTCCGTGAAAGATGTAATATTCCGTATAAATATGTACAGGAAGTGCGAAACGGGGAAATTGTGGCGGACAATATGGAAGCAGCGGAACTTGCGATTTACCAGAGTCAGATTCTGGCGGTAATAGATGAATGAAAAACAGGACAAGGAGAAACAGCAATGCATAAGGCCTCTTATTTGAGAATGAATTATCTGGTTGATTATTACAAATCCTATTTTACAGGAGAAAAGGGCATAATAAAGATTCTTGATGTGGGAAGTTTTGATGTGAACGGTTCCTACAAAAGTATTTTTGCGCAGCCAAAGTATGTGTATACGGGTTTGGATATGTGCGCAGGACCTAATGTGGATATTGTGCCGGAGGATATTTATCATTGGAAAGAAATCGAGGATGATCAGTTTGATCTGGTAATATCAGGACAGGCCTTTGAACATATAGAATATCCGTGGCTGACGATCAGGGAAATTGCAAGGGTCATGAAACCTTCCGGGCTTTGCATTATTACGGCGCCGAACGGGGCGCCAGAGCATAGATATCCGACTGATTGTTATCGATATTTTTCTGATGGATTGGCTGCATTGGCAAAGTGGGCTGATCTGAAACCATTGCATGTATCTGTGGCGGGCGTTCCTCAGATTCAGGGGACGGATGACTGGATATCGGAAGACAACGATGCGTATCTGGTTGCACAGAAAAAGCCGTATAGTGATCGTGAGATGGAAGAGCCTTTCAAGTATGAGAGGAGGATAACTCTAAGACATGGACAGGAAGATACCTATAAGACTTTGGAGCAGGCTGTGGGAGAAGCCTGCAGGCAGTTTAAGGAGGATAAACCGATCATTCTTTTTGGAGCGGCGGAAATGGGAGAGTATGTGATAGATATTCTCGGGGAGGACAGGGTGTTTTGTTTTGCCGATAATTCCAAAGAAAAAATTGGAAAAGAATATAAAGGAAAGCGGGTTATTTCCCTGGATGAGCTTATACAGATCAGTGATAACTATAATTGTCTGATTACTGCGTATTATAAGGTTTCTATGGAGATAAGAGAAATCCTGAATAAGCACAATATTACCAATTATGTGTTGTATCCGCTTGCGTAATAAATATAGGGATGTAAGGTGAAAGCGATTTTGTATGGATGAGAATCGAATCAGTGTAATCGTACCAATTTATCATGGTAAACAATATTTGTCTGAAATTATCAGGCAGCTGGAGGCATGCCAGTCAGCATTAAAGGGAAGCGGGTACTGCATAGAGTTGTTGTTGATCAATGATGCGCCGGATGAAATGATCGAAGAACAAAATTCGGCTGCGTTTTCTGTTTATACATATAACACAGAGAAAAACAGAGGTATTCACGGAGCCAGAGTGTATGGTTTGAGTAAGTGCCATGGGGAATATGTTCTCTTTTTGGATCAGGATGATTGTATCTGTTCTGATTATTTTGTAAGTCAACTGAGGAATATAGGAGAATATGATGCCGTCGTATGCAGACTTATCAATGAAAAGAAAACCTGTTATAACTATGATTTCGACTTTGAGAAATCGATTTCCAGAGAGTATATGCTGACGGTAGGTACTGCGATTATCTCACCAGGACAGGTTCTCATACGAAAGAAAGCGATTCCAACTGTGTGGAAAACAGAGATTATGAGGAATAATGGGGCAGATGATTATTTGCTTTGGCTGTGTATGTTAACAAAGGAAAACGCTTTTGCTTTCAATAATGATGTTCTGTTTGAGCATATAGTCAATCATCAGAATACGTCTGGAAATTCTGTCGCCATGGCTGCTTCTGAGAGAGAAATGGTGGATATATTAAAGAAAAACCGTGTATATGAGCCGCAAGAATTGAGGCGTTTGGAAGAGGAAATGCTTCAAAATACGATGAATATACGGCTTCGTATGTTGGACAGATACCATAAGATGTTCTATTTAATGGATAAATGGATGGAATTAAAGCAGCAGGGAATTGAACTTTCAAATTATTTGAAGAAGAAGAAGATAAGTCAAATTGCAGTATATGGGATGAATTTGTTAGCAAGGCGCATAATCGCAGACATGGATGCTTCCATGGTCAGGGTTAAATATGTGATTGACAGAAACAGTGATTTTCTGGAGGAAGAAATAAAGACCTGTTCGCCTGACCAGGCTCTGGAAGATGTGGATTTAGTGATCGTGGCTTTGGTGCAGGGAGAAGGAGAAATCAAGAAAATATTGGGTGAAAAATGCAGATTTCCTGTTTGGAGTTTCTCAGAACTTCTTGCTGAAATGGAGAAAACAGCACAATGAATTCAGGTAAAGAAAATGCACAGGTTTTAGTCAGCGTAACCGTTCCGGTTTATAACGTCGCAAAATATTTGCCTCAATGTATAGAAAGTATATGTAATCAGACGTATGAAGCGTTGGAAATTATATTGGTAGATGATGGATCAACGGACGAAAGCGGGAGTATTTGTGATAGATATGCACAAGAGGATGCGAGGATTACAGTCATACATAAAAAAAACGGGGGTCTGGTAAGCGCAAGAAAAGCAGGACTTGCTATTGCACATGGAGAATATGTATCTTGTGTCGACAGTGATGATTGGGTAGAACTTGATATGATTCAAAGACTTATGGATATGGAGTCTGCCGCAAATGCCGATATGATTGCCTTTGCAGGATATGAGGAGTGCAATGGTTATCGGGGAACCAAAGAAAATACTGTGATGGAGGGTTTATATCAGACAAAGAAGCAATTGGAAGAAATATATGCCAGGATGCTTATGAATGGGAATTTTTTTGAACCGGGAATTTCGACATACATATGGAACAAATTTTTTAAAAGAAGTCTGTTGGAAAAATATCAGATGAAGGTTTCTGATGTGATCAGTTATGGAGAGGATACTGCGTGCGTTTATCCGTGTATCTTAGCGGCTGGGTCGGTCTGCGTGACAAACCTGCATTTGTATCATTATCGTGTGCGGCAGGACTCTATCGTAAGAAACGGCTTGGTGAGTGACGAAAGTATCAGGCACCTCTTTCAGACGTTGAAAGAAAATTTTGAATCCCATATACAAAGAAATGTGTTGCATAAACAATTGGAATATTATATGTGGCATACAT
The DNA here is from genome assembly GCA_003612405.1 of bacterium 0.1xD8-71. Lineage (GTDB taxonomy): Bacteria > Bacillota > Clostridia > Lachnospirales > Lachnospiraceae > UBA3282. The sequence goes on along the minus strand of RAYR01000010.1, from coordinate 166,394 downwards.
TTCTTTTAAAGAGGTACGACCGGATCAAATCAGATTTATTGTTATATCCCTTTGAGAAGGTAAAAGCCGGCATGAAGATAGTCATTTATGGAGCAGGAATGTTTGGGCAGGTGATAGAACAGTATTGCCGTCAGCGGGAGGATGTGGTGGTTGTCGGCTGGTTTGATAAACGCTATGAGGAATATGCGGGGCAGGGACTTGATGTGAAATCTGGCGAGAATGTGACAGCCACAGATTTTGATGTGATGGTGATTGCCATATTAAATACCGCTTTGGCACAGAAGATCAAAGAGAATTATATACGGGATGGAATTGCAGCGGATAAGATTGATGTGGTTGATCGGAAAATATTGAATCAATATAAACTTCCAATAGGAGACTGACAGGATGGATATCATTTTATTTGGCTGTGGAGTGAGCGGATATGAGGCACTATGTTTTCTGGGAGAAGAAAATGTAAAATGTTTCTGCGATAATAACCCGGATGTGGTACAAAGCAAAAAGTTTGGCAAACCCGTACTGTCTTTCATGGAGATGAAAAGCTGGCGGAAAAGTGTCATTATCCTCTGTGTCAAAAACAGGAAAGATATTTATGATATGGCCAGGCAGTGTGAGGAGAATGGCATATATGATTATGTCGCTTATGAATTATGTAAAGATTCATTTTCTGGCGGAGAAGAGTTCCTTAACTATGTGAATGATCCTGAAAACAGAAACAGCATGAGGAAAAAGATGTGGTTTGCCAGAATCAAAACGCTGGAAATGCAGGTGTCTTTTTTGAAACAGCACGCAGATATACGCAGTCTGAAACCGGCAACGGGGTGGCTTCGGGAAAGACAGTTAGATTGTGTGAGGACGTCAGCCGAATTTTTGACCCTGATAGAGCCCTTGGAGATACATCCATTCTTGTGCGGCGGTAATTTGATCGGTTATGTAAGGCACGGTGGATTTGTACCGTGGGATGATGATATTGATTTTAGCCTGATTAGAAGCGAATATGAACAATTTAAAGAATATTGTCGGACGAACCTGAATGAAAAAGAATGGTGCTGGGAAGATATGGCAGACCATTTCTCTGTCTGGCGTTGTCAGAATGGAGTAAAAGGGATAGGAATGGATTTCTTTGTTTTGGATTATTATGCAGAGGACTATCCGTTTGAGGCACTGTTAGACTGTTCCAGGAGAGTACGGGAGAAGCTGATGAGTGCCGTATCTTTGAAAGACAAAATACGAGTTTTTGAGAGGGCGGTTACAAAGAACAGGCAGTACACTGTCCCTCAGAGCAGTCGGATTTATTTTGGAGTGGATAATACGGAGATGGATCATAAATATCATAAAGGATATATTCCTGAGGAGGTACTTTTTCCACTTAAAAAGGTGAAGTGGGAGGGGGAGAAATTTTGGGTTCCGAATCAGCCAGAGGAATTTGCATTGTATGAATTTGAGGATATCTGGAAATTCCCGGAAGATGTGGGGATTCCAAGACACTTTGGAACCGCAGTAAATGAATAGAGCCATAGGAGACAGCTTATGAGATTAAGCAGAGAGAAGATAAACATTGATTACGAAGAAACAAGCAGATTTTTTGGAGAACGTGCCAAAAAACTGAGACTGGATGAACGGTCCAGAGTCCTTGATATTGCATGTGGAATAGGGAGATGGGCTGATGCAATTACACAGGATATCAGTGGATATATTGGAGTAGATTTCAGCAAAGAATTGATAGAAATAGCAAAGAGCAGGAATACGAAAGAAAATTTCTCTTTTTATCAGGGTGCTGCCAGTGACATAAGTGATATTTTGGCATCACATCATATTCAGGGAATTAATAAAATTCTGATGATGGGTATCCTGATATAGTAAATGATATTGTCAGGGACATAGCACTGAACGAAGAACTGCTCAGATTTATCAAGGCCTATAAAGACAGATGTTATGTGGTTACCGGAAATCTGGATGTGTGGATTGCAGGGCTGTTGTCCCGGATGGGTATTGGAGGGAACATTTTCTGCTCAAAGGCGATTATCAGGGATGGATATATAGAAGAAGTATTCAGTGTGATGGATAAGCATGCGGTTATCAGTCAGATGGTCATGCCTTTTGTAGCGGTAGGGGATGGTAACAATGACGCGGAGATGATTGAAGCGGCGGAAGTGGGGATTGGATATGGCGGAGTGAAGGAGATAGCACCGGCTGTTTTGGAGTGCGCTACGCATCTGATTTACAACGAGGAAAAGCTGGTGTATTTTCTGGAGAAACTTCTTTGACTGGCCAGGATGCTGCATGAAACAGAGGATAGATAAAAAAGAGGGAAAATGGGAATGGAATTTTCAAGAACGGTTATTATTTCATGTGCCGGTATGGGAAACCGTCTCGGTCTTGGTACAACAAAGGCATTGATAGATGTTGCGGGAAAACCATTAATTATAAGACATCTGGAGCATCTGGAAACAGAAGAACCATATCTGCCAATGGAATTTATGAAGATCCGAACAAGAGAAATTGATACGGTGAATGATTATGAGCAGGCTGTTAATTGGATTGGCAATGGATATCAGTAGAGGCCGGCAACAGATAAAACGACAGGGGGAAATCCGTTATGTGGAAAGTGGCTATTTTCGGGGCAAAGAGTATCGCCATGGGAGTATGTCATGCCGTACAGCAATTGTATAAGAATGATTTTGAAATCATTGGATTTCTGGTTAGCAGCAAAGAGGATAATCCTGATACTTTATTAGGGCTTCCGGTATATGAACTTGAAAGTTTTACCCAGAAAGATGTCTGTGTTCTCATTGCAATCCCACAGGATATACAGGAAGAAGTGGTTAAATTGCTGGAGGAACATGGGTTCCATAATCATATTTGTGTGGATTCCCGAAAAGAATCTGATTTAATGGAGAAATATTATTCTCTTATGGGAGTCTTTCAGTCAATACACAATCTGTAAGGAGGAAAGCAGTGCCTGATCTGGAAGTTTATGTTGCGAAGTTTCATAAAGATAAACCATTAAGTTCTGTATATAGTCATCCTGCACGGTTGATTCCCGTACAGGCGGGCGCTTCCCTCGCCCCCCTAAAGGTGGCTGATATACAGGATAATGTTGGGGACAATATTTCTGTTAAGAATGTAAATTACTGTGAACTGACAGTACTCTATTGGATATGGAAAAACCGTCTGGCAGGAGAAAGGGATAAGTCCGGAAAATATTATGGCTTATTCCATTACCGCAGATATCTTGATTTACGTAATGAAGACCTGTGTCATCTGGCTGCCAGGGATATTGATGCAATATTGCCTTTTCCAACAATACATGAGCCGAATATTAAGGAGCACCATGCAAGATATATCAAAGAATCAGACTGGGAAGCTATGCTGCGGTCGCTTGAAGAAATCGAGCCGGAGTATTACGCAGCTTATGATAAGATTTTTTCACAGCAATATATGTATAATTATAATATTATAATTGCAAAAGCAGCGGTATTGCAGGAGTATTGTGAATGGCTTTTTCCAATACTGGAACGGGTGGAGGAACTGTCCATACCAAAGGGGAGTGAGCGTGCGGACAGATATATCGGGTATATCGGAGAAAATTTATTGACGCTGTATTTCCTGTACCATAAGGACAGGATGAATCTGGTACATACGGGGAGGATCATGTTGACATGACGGTGCGTAACAGACCTGGAGAGTGCTGACATGACAGTAGATTTCAAGTTTCCTGTATTTTCTGAAAGGATTGTCAGTTTGACAGTCCTTTTAAATATATGAGGCAACATTCAACGATATAAAGTTCTGCCATAGATTTTCTGGGAATAATTGCATAATTCAGCAGATGGTTGTATGATAATAGCAATATGAGAATCAACCGCGAAAGGATGAAACAGATTATGAAGAAAGTGATCGTGACGGGTTGTAACGGACAGTTGGGACGAGCTGTCAATGAACAGTATGCAGGCAGTGCGGAATATGAACTGATCAATACGGATGTAGGAGAACTGGATATCACGAAAATAGATGAGGTGATGAAGTTTGCACGGGATATCAATCCTTATGCGATTATCAACTGTGCGGCTTATACGGCGGTGGAAGCCTGTGAAAAGGAAGAGGATCTTGCCTATCGGATCAATGCCATCGGGGCACGCAACTTAAGTATTGCGGCAAACGAGACGGGAGCAAAGCTGATGCACATTTCCACGGACTATGTGTTTAAAGGCAACGGGACAAGACCCTATCGGGAGACAGATCCGGTAGGCCCCCAGGGTGCTTACGGCAGAACAAAGCTTGCGGGAGAAGAATTTGTGCGGGAATTTTCTGACAGGCACTTTATCCTGCGCACGGCGTGGCTGTACGGAGACGGCAAGAACTTTGTGAAGACCATGCTGCGCTTGAGTGAGACCAACGATAAAGTACGGGTGGTGCACGATCAGGTGGGTTCACCTACCAGTGCGAAGGAACTGGCAAAGGCCATTGCGTATCTGCTTCCCACGGAAAATTACGGACTGTTTCATGCCACCTGTGAGGGCGATTGCAGCTGGGCACAGTTTACGGAGGAAATCTTCAGGCTGGCAGGCAAAAAGACAGTGGTGGAGGGTATTACTTCCGAGGAGTACGGTGCGGCTGTGAAGCGTCCGGCGTATTCGATTCTGGAGAATTATATGTTTAAAATGACTTCGGATTTTATGTTTGCGGACTGGCATGACGCCATTGCCGAGTACTTAAAATGATGGCCAATGACGTCAGGGGAGTTTTTATATCTTTACAGCCGCTGTATTTTATGAGAAACTGTACAAGGTGAAGACGCAGGCTATGGAAACAGAAAGGAAAGTATATGAATAAAACAGCATTAATTACGGGAATTACGGGCCAGGACGGTTCTTATCTGGCAGAGTTTTTGTTGGAGAAGGGCTATGAGGTCCACGGATTGATCCGCAGACACAGCATCACAAATACGGCCAGAATCGATCATCTGATCCGTTCTGATTATCATAAGGTTAAATTCTTCCTGCACTATGCAGATATGACAGATTCCAGCAATCTGATGCGTCTGATTGCGGAAATCCGTCCGACGGAAGTATATAATCTGGCGGCCCAGTCCCATGTGGGGGTATCTTTCGAGGTGCCCGAGTATACGGCGGAAGCAACAGGTGTAAGTACCTTGAAGCTTTTGGAGGCCATCCGTGTAAACGGCGGAACATGCAGATTTTATCAGGCTTCCACATCGGAACTGTTCGGCGGTATTCCGGAGACGGCGCCCCAAAGTGAGAAGACGCCTTTTTATCCTAAGAGCCCCTATGGTGCTGCCAAATTATACTCCTACTGGATTACGGTCAATTACCGGGAGTCCTATAATATGTATGCCTGCAACGGCATCCTGTTCAACCATGAATCCCCCAGAAGGGGAGAGAATTTTGTGACCAGGAAGATTACACTGGCCATTGCCAATATTGTAGCCGGCAAGCAGGAGAAACTGTCTCTTGGCAATATGAACGCCAAGCGTGACTGGGGATTTGCCGGGGATTATATCAAAGGCATGTGGCTTATGTTACAGCAGGATAAGGCGGATGATTATGTGCTTGCCACCAATGAGACACACACAGTCAGGGAGTTTGTGGAGGCTGCCTTTGGAGAACTGGGAATTAAGATCCGCTGGGAAGGCGCCGGTGTGAATGAGAAAGGATATGACGCGGCAAGCGGCAGGCTTCTTGTGGATGTGAACCCGGAGTTCTATCGTCCGGCAGAAGTGGAATTTCTGTGGGGCAACTGCGAGAAAGCGGAGAAAGAACTTGGCTGGAAGCGGGATGTGGACTTTAAAGGACTGGTAGCGATGATGATGGATGCCGATATGCAGGAAATCGCGGGTATCAGCTGCGCTGATTATAAGAAGAAAAACAGCGCCAAAAAGTAAGTAGGAGAAGGCCGGGATATCTATGACATCAGTGATATTGATATGGCTCTATATGTTTATAACAACATTTACGATTGGCTATGGTGTGCTGCGTGTGATCACGTGGCACATTCCTTATCATGTCCGGCATTGGGATGCCTGTCTGCTGTGCGGAATGGTGTGCGTTACGGTCTATGCGCAGTTTTTCAGTCTGTTTGCGGGTGTGGGTCTTGCAGCGAATGTGATAATGTGCGTGGTCTGTATTCTGATCTGGTGGTCTGACAGGGCCGGATTCAGGCAGGCTGTCCAGGAGCTTTTGCATGGCAACTCACACTATGGCGCTCTTAGATTTTCTTTGTTTGTCATTTTAGTTCTCCTGTTTGCTTATGGCACTTCCCGGGGGATGATTCATTATGATACGGGGTTGTATCATGCTCAGAGTATCCGCTGGATAGAAGAGTACGGGGTAGTAAGGGGTCTGGGCAATCTGCATTGCAGGCTGGCTTATAATAGTTCTTCTTTTGCATTGTCTGCTCTGTACAGTATGGCTTTTCTGGGCGGCAGGTCCTTCCATTGCTGTGCCGGGTTCCTGGCCTGTATTCTGGCAGCGGTCTGTCTGGAGATTGTGGATCATATGAGGGCCTGGGAACTTCGGGTCAGTGATTTCGCCAGGGCTATGGGAATCTATTATCTGGTGAATATCTTTGATGAGATGATCTCACCGGCTTCGGATTACTTCATGGTGCTGATTGCTTTTTATATCATTATCCGCTGGCTTGACTTGTTGGAGCATGGGGAAAAGACGGTTCTGCCCTATGCTTTGTTATGTGTGCTGGGTGTGTTTCTGATGACGGTGAAGCTTTCGGCGGCGTTGATTCTTCTGCTTACCCTGTGGCCGGCATACCATTTGATACGGAATAGTAAATGGCGGGAGATTCTGACTTATGTGGGCTTGGGATTTGTAACGGTATTGCCGTATTTTATTAGAAATGTGGTGATATCCGGGTGGCTCGTCTATCCCTTCACACAGTTTGACTTTTTCCCGGTGGTCTGGAAAATACCGAAGGGCATAGCGGATTATGATGCCAGGGAAATACAGGTGTGGGGCAGAGGCTATACGGATGTGTCACGGTATGATATCTCCGTGAAAGAATGGCTTCCGGGATGGTTTTCGTCCCTGGCCGGCAGTGATAAGGCGTTTGTGCTTCTGGCGGGGGTATCTGTATGTGTGCTGCTTGTGTATGGGGCAGGTATGGTAATTAAATGGTGGCGCAGACAGCGGGATATTCTGCTTGTACAGATTACGGTGGCGGCTTCATTCCTGTTCTGGCTGTGTACTTCTCCATTGATTCGTTACGGCTGTGTCTATGTGTATCTGGTGCCGGCGGTGGTGTTTGGCGGGATTTACAATATGATATTTGGCTGTGGGCAGCGGTGGCTGGACAAAACTGTCCGGCGGCTGGCAGTTGTATTTTCGGTATTATTTCTGTTATATAAAGGGCTGGCCCTCGGCCGGGAGATCGTGAGAGATTATACCAACGACTATTGGTTGGTTCAGAAAGATTATGAGAACTATGAGACCTATTCTTATGAGATAGACGGCGTTACCTTCTATCTGCCGGTAGAAGGCGACCAGGTGGGATATGAGAGTTTCCCGTCATCACCGTCGGTGCCGGAAATCGGGTTTCTGGGAGAAGGAATTAGGGATGGATTTTACAGTTTGGATGGAGGCAGAACATAAATGGAAAACGCAAAAATGCAGAAGTTTAGCGCGGATGAAGTCATTATCAGGGAAGGGGAAGCCTATCAGGAAATGTATAAGATCGTCTATGGATCTGTGGCGATTTATATTCGACATGGGGAAAAAGAGGAGCACCTGATCGGGATTTATTCCAAAGGGAAATGTTTCGGGGAAGTTCATGTGCTCTCCGACGAGCCGAGTATCTATACAGTGGTTGCCTTCGACGAGGTATTATTGATGCGCATTACCAAGGATACACTGGAAGATTTTATCAGGAACAATCCCAGAAATGCGATTGACATTATGCAGAATATGGTGCACACCAACATGCTGATGCAGAAGAATATCAGTCTTTTGTTAGATGATATTTATGAAAAGCAGGATGTGAATAAGAAAAGAACAAAGGAATTGAAAGATAAAATTGAGAAGTATCGTATATCGGGGTGCCATCTGTGGGAAAAAGGAGAGGATTCCTTGTAAAAATCCCTGTTGTGTGATAGATTATTAATGAAAAATATACAGCATTTTATAGAGTATTGTCAGGGCAATGAAAAGGAGAGTCAGTATGAACAAGACAGACAAAATCTATGTGGCAGGACACAGGGGACTGGTGGGCAGCGCCATTGTGCGCAGCCTGAAGGCAAAGGGATATGAGAATATTATCGGCAGGACCCATAAAGAACTGGATCTGACCAATCAGCAGGCAGTCAGGGACTTCTTTGAGCAGGAGAAACCGGATGTGGTAGTGCTGGCGGCGGCTAAGGTGGGAGGTATCAATGCCAACAATACAACGCCTGCGGATTTTGCCTATGAGAATATGCAGATTCAGTGTAATGTGATTCAGTGCTGTCATGAATGTAAGGTTCAGAAACTCTTATTCCTGGGAAGCACCTGTATCTATCCCCGTATGGCGCCTCAGCCGATTCCGGAGGATGCGCTTTTGACCGGGCCGCTGGAGGAGACCAATGAGGCTTATGCCATTGCCAAGATTGCGGGGCTTGAGATGTGTAAATTCTATAAGAGGCAGTATGGGGATGATTTTATCAGCTGTATGCCCACAAATCTTTATGGCCCTGAGGATAATTATAATCTGGAAGGATCTCATGTGATGCCGGCCATGATCCGTAAATTCCATGAGGCGAAGGTAAATGGGAAGTCTTCCGTGGAATTGTGGGGCAGCGGCACACCGTACAGAGAGTTTTTGTATGTGGATGATATGGCGGATGCCTGCGTGTTCCTTCTGGAGAATTACAGCGGTGAACAGCATGTCAATATCGGTACCGGCAAGGAAGTGACCATCAAAGAACTGGCAGAGACGGTACAGAAGGTGGTAGGTTTTACGGGTGAAGTTGTCTGGAATAAGGATATGCCGGACGGTACACCGCGTAAGCTTACGGATGTGACGAAGCTTCATGCCCTGGGCTGGACGCATAAGGTAGAGCTGGAAGAGGGTGTACAGCTTGCCTATGACTGGTTTAAAGCAAACGTAAAAGATGCGAGATTGTAGAGCAATAATATATTTGGGCGATAAATTACAATTTACATTTGTACTCTTCTTTGGTATTATTTCTGTTATATAGATGGAACTACATCAACAATACAATAGAAAGAGGAGTAAAAGGGGAATGTTACAACAAAATATGATAAGCGAGCAGGAGCTCGAGCAGATTGTTTCTGATTTTATGTTGGAGCTGGGTATCCCGGCACATCTGCGGGGATATCAGTTCTTACGCAGCGCGGTGGAAATGTGTGTGGGAAATATGGAGCTGGTGGGCAGTGTGACGAAGCTTCTGTATCCGGATCTGGCGAAGATGTACCAGACTACGGACCAGAAGATTGAGAGAGCCATCCGCAATGCAATCGAAGTATCCTGGGAGAGGGGCAACAGTGAGCTGTTTGAGGAGCTTTTCGGGTATTGCAACAGCATAGAATACAGCAGGCCGACCAACAGTGAGTATATTGCGGCCACGGCGGATTATATCCGGTTGAAGTATGATTTGATATAGGACGGATGGTTGACAGAAAGTTATATAAACTTATATAATGAATATAAAGTTATATAAACTTATAAAGAGTTATATAATAATTAGAAAGTTATATAAGGAGAGCAACCATGAATAATCCTTTCACATTGTCTTTTGGGAAAAAACCATTGCAATATGTTTCGCGGATTTCCCAGACAAGGGAGATTATTGATAATTTTAATGCGGTGGAACCATCCAGTCAGATATACATGCTTACAGGGGTAAGAGGTTCCGGTAAGACAGTCATGATGACGGGCATTGCCAATGAACTAAAGGAAATGGAAGAGTGGGTGGTTGTGGAACTGAATCCCACAAGAGATCTTTTGCAGAGCCTGGCTGCCAAATTGTATAGTCAACCGGAAATGCATGCCCATTTTGTACAGGCCAGACTTGACTTTTCTATTTTAGGACTCGGGGTATCACTTGAAAATGCTACACCGATAACAGATATTGAAAATGCAATTGAACTGATGCTGGGCGAGTTTCAAAGAAGGCAAAAGAAGATACTGATTGCGATTGATGAGATTACCAATTGTGAGTATGTCAGAGTGTTTGCCAGTTCTTTTCAGATATTCTTAAGGCAGGATTATCCCATTTATTTGCTGATGACGGGATTATATGACAATATTTATAATCTTCAAAATGAAAAAGCACTCACATTTTTATACAGGGCACCCAAAGTGATGCTGGAGCCGTTAAACTATACGGCAGTCAGGCAAAGATATATGGATATCTTTGGACTGGATACGGAAAAAGCAGGAGAGATGGCTGGGTTGACAAAGGGTTATCCGTTTGCTTTTCAGGTATTGGGGTATCTATGCTGGGAAAATAAAGGGAAAAAATCCATAGAGGAAATTTTGCCGGAGTATGACCAGTATCTTGAGGAGTATGTGTATAGTAAAATTTGGTCAGAGGTTTCGTCCAAGGATCAGGAGATATTACTTGTAATGTCTCAAAGCGGAGAAACCAAAGTTAAAAATATCAGGGAAAAGGCGGGTATGAATTCAGAATTGTTTTCTGTATACAGGGACCGCTTGAAAAGAAAGGGGATTTTGGATACCGGAACATATGGAGAGGTGTCCTTTGCACTCCCGAGGTTTGCAGAATTTGTCCTGGCAAAGATGGTATGAAATTGCGATACTGGCGAATGTGGCTTCCAAGAGTTTTCTTGGGAGCCTTTTAACATGTTTCAAATTGTAAATTCGATAAAATAATGTTATGATTTAATAAGTTTTATGTGAATTAGAAATATATGAAATATTTTTATCATCAATAATATATACATTATTCTTCAACCTGACGAAAAGAAGGGAGCAGTCAATGAAACGAGAAGACTATATTTCAGATGAAGCAGTTATTAAACGGGCGAATGAGGCAGTAAGAATTGAGTTAGAGAAAAACAGGGCGTTAGGAGTTCCGGTGATTATATATGACAGAGAAAGCCAGATTATATATCAGGAAAATGATGATGGAACAAGAAAAGAAGTGGGAAGAAGGATGAGAAAGGAGCGTTATAGTGAGCGAATTTCAAAGAAAGCCTGAAATTGTTATTTTTGCCGGTTCAAATGGCTTTCCAATGGCTTTGGAAAGAGACGTATCTCTTCCTTTTTTTTCGCATTTATGATAGAATTACTTTGAATTAGTCTGACTATATGCGAAGAAAAGGATTTGGGCAGACTATATGGAGGTCTATATGAAATTACTGAGCGTCATAGTGCCCTGTTATAACGAAGAAGAAAATATCAGGGATTTTTATGATGAATTGTTTAAAAATACGCCGTTTTTCCAGCAAAAAGAACTGGAAGTGGAAGTTTTGTATATTGATGACGGCTCGAAGGACAAGACGGCGGAAGAAGTCAGAAAATTGCACAAAGAGGATGGCAGAGTACGTCTGGTGTCCTTTTCCCGCAACTTCGGGAAGGAGGCCGCAATCTATGCGGGCTTACAGAAGTGCAAGGGTGATCTGGCAGTATTGATGGATGCAGATTTGCAGGATCCGCCGTCTCTGTTACCGGAAATGTATGCCTATATTGAGCAGGGCTATGATTCTGTGGCGACCAGGCGGGTGACAAGAAAGGGGGAGCCGGTGCTCCGCTCCTTTTTTGCGAGGATGTTCTATAAGCTGATGAATAGGATTTCCCGCACGGAGATTGTGGACGGCGCCAGGGATTATCGTCTGATGACCAGGCAGGTGGTGGATGCAATTCTTTCGATGACAGAATATAATCGTTTTACCAAGGGCATTTTTGGCTGGGTAGGATATGAGACGAAGTGGCTGGAATATGAGAATATAGAACGCAGGAAGGGAGAGACCAAGTGGTCTTTCTGGAAGCTTTTTTTATATTCCCTGGAGGGAATCATGGCGTTTTCCACAGCGCCGCTGACGGTGGCATCCCTGATGGGTGTGCTGTTTTGCGTTTTGGCATTTGCACTGATTATTTTTACTATTGTGCGGAAGCTTTTATTTGGCGACCCGACGTCCGGCTGGCCTTCCTTAGTGTGTATTATTCTGCTGGTCAGCGGGGTGCAGTTGTTTTGTCTGGGCATTGTGGGGCAATACTTATCTAAGACGTATATGGAAGTGAAGAACAGGCCAATCTATCTGGTCAAAGAGGAGATAGGATGAGCGGGCTGGTCAGTATCATTGTGCCAGTGTATCAGGCACAGGACTATATAGAGAAAACCATCAGCATGGTAAAGCAGCAGACTTATGAGAACTGGGAGCTTTTGCTGGTGGATGACAGGTCCGTGGACGGGAGCGTGGCTGTGATCGGGAAGGCGCTTGCCGGGTACAGGCATCACAGCGTGGAAGATGTTCCCGTAGATGTGGAACGGATGGAAGAGTATGTATGTGAGCAGGACAGACGTATCCTTCTTATCTGCAAAAAGGAAAATGAAGGTGCCGCAAAGGCCCGCAATACGGGGCTTTCGGTGGCAAAGGGCAGGTATATTGCTTTTCTGGATGCGGATGATATCTGGCTTGCGGACAAGCTTACCAGAGAACTTGCTTTTATGGAAGAGCAACAGGCCGGTTTTGTGTTCTGTGCTTATGAATTCGGAGATGAGGCCGGGCAGCCTACGGGTAAGGTTGTTCATGTACCGCCGCGGCTGACTTATCAAAAGGCGTTGTCCAGAACGGTGATTTTTACGACGACCGTGGTGATAGACCGGAATAAGATTCCGGAAGCGTTAATACGGATGCCGGCGGTGCCCAGTGAAGATACGGCCACCTGGTGGCAGATATTAAGGGCAGGGTATGTGGCTTATGGACTTGATGAGATACTGGCGGTCTACCGCAGGCCGGCAAAATCGTTATCTTCCAATAAACTGACGGCGATAAAGCGGATCTGGTATCTGTACCGTAAGCAGGAAAGACTGTCTGTGGCGGCCAGCGCATTTTATTTTGTATTCTGGGCTTACAGAGCGACCGTGAGACGGATATAGAGGGATTGTTATGAGACGACGGATAAAAACACTGACGAGATTTATAGTGTTGCAGCTTTCTTTTATCGGGCTGCTCTTTCATACGGCGATTTATGCTTATTTCTGGTTTGAGGAGTATTATCCGTTCCTGCGGTTTCACAGGAACTTTAAATATTACTTTAAAGGACATGTACTGATCCTGGGCATTTATTTTGTACTCCTGTTTTTCTTTGCCAATACCTATGGGGCATTGAAAGTGGGATATTTGAAGCCTGTTGATGTGCTGATTTCAGAATTTTTTTCCCTGCTGTTTGTCAATATCGTTTCTTATTTTCAGATATCACTGATGGCCAACTGGGTGGTGGATGTGAAACCGATTGTCTGGACTATGTTGATACAGACCGTGTTTTCTGCCCTATGGGTGTTTATCTGTAATTTCTGCTATTACAAGGCTTTTCCACCCAGGGATATTCTGATCATTCATGGAGAAAGGCCCATTGATGATATCATTGCGAAGTTTGAGTCCAGGAAGGATAAATATAAGATAACAAAGTGCATGAATATCTCGGAGGGAATGGAGGCAGTAAAAAAGGAAGTCCGGGGGGATTATGGCGCCGTGGTATTGTGGGATATTTCCGCGACGGACAGAAATCTTCTGTTGAAGTACTGCTACAGTTATTCCATAAGGGTTTATACCATGCCTAAAATATCAGATGTGCTGATCAAGGGGGCGGATCAGCTTCATCTGTTTGACACGCCGCTCTATATGACCAGGGAATATGCGCTGAAAGTGGAACAGCGTATGGCGAAACGGACGGTGGATCTGATCTGCTCGGTGCTGCTTCTGGTGATTGCTTCTCCCATTATGTTGGTTACTGCCATTCTGATCAAAGCCTATGACGGCGGGCCGGTGCTCTATAAACAGATACGCTGTACCCAGGACAGGAAGGAATTTTATATTCTCAAGTTCAGAAGCATGAAGGTGGATGCAGAGAAGGACGGCGTGGCGAGACTGGCGTCCAGGAATGATTCCCGTATCACACCGGTGGGAAAGTTTATCCGCATGACGAGGATTGACGAACTGCCGCAGCTGATCAATATATTAAAGGGAGATATGTCTTTTATCGGACCCAGGCCGGAACGTCCGGAGATTATAGACCAGTATATAGAAGAGATGCCGGAGTTCTCTTTCCGTATGAAGGTGAAAGCAGGACTTGCAGGGTATGCTCAGGTTTACGGGAAATATAATACCACGCCTTATGACAAGCTAAAACTGGATCTGACTTATATTGAGCAGTATTCTTTCTGGCTGGATTTAAAGCTGATGCTGCTGACATTGAAAATACTGATCAAACCGGAGAGTACCGAAGGGGTTTCCAGTACCCAGACTACGGCATTGAAAAATGAATCCGCGCAGAAGCCGGGAGAAGGTCAGTAACGTAAGAAGTCATAGACCCCGTTACTTGCGGGAATAAATTTTGCGCAGGGTGAGAAAGGAGCATGGTTCTTGCTATGAAACAGCTACAGTATGCCGATGCCGGCATGGATATGAAAAAATACATGCTCTGTCTGTTGAAAAAGATTCCGCTTGTGCTGGCAGTGACGGCGCTTGGGGCTTTGCTGGGGGTCCTGGTGTATACGGTTGTACGCACGGTGCCGGAAGCGGAGCGGGAATACCGGGCTTTTTCCAAGATTAAACTGTATTTTGCGGTGGATGAAACCGGAGAGGTATATCAGGAATACAATGGGTATACCTGGAATGACCTGATGGCCACGGATCCCATTCTTGATCTGACCATGGAGGGGCTGGCCTCGGATTATAGCAGGGAGGAAGTGATGGCAGCCACGGAGGCCACCATTCTTTCAGATTTACGACTGCTTACCGTAACGATTACGACCCATAGTGCGGATCGAACGGACATGATTCTTAGGGCCACAAAACAGGCGCTTGAGACCTATGGAGAGCAGGCTGAAGAATTTGTAAAGATTGAGACGATTCAGACCACAGAGGCAGAGCTGGTAGTGGCGGATTCCAGAACAGTGCAGGCGGTGCTTGTGGGATTGCTGATCGGGCTGGCGGTTTCTTTGCTTATCGTGAATTTGTATTATGTGATGGATGATCGCATCCTGGCAGTCAGTGATGTGAGAAAAGTGACAGATTTGTCATTTCTTGGTTATCTTTCTGCGGGAGAGTTTTTTCAGAAAGATTATGAGAATCATATAGCGTATCTGAAGGAACGGCTGGGCAATGTACAGGTCTGTGATCTGACACAGAAAGAGCCTTTGTCTGCGGAGAAACTGAAACAGCTGCGTGAGGCTGGCGGGGTGGTAGTGACCGTGCCTTATGGAAGGATGCGGTGCACGTATTTATCTTATGTGCTGGAACAGTTTCATGCGCAGGATTGCAAGATATGCGGCATAGCCGTGCGGGATGCAGACCAGAAGTTTCTGCAAAGATATTACGGGAAAACGGAGTGATCATGAAGGTAGAGGTGCTGGCTTCTGCGGTGGAACAGGATGCCGCAGAACTTGTAGCAAAAATGAATATACACACGGATGCGGTGCTGGTGAATCAATGCGGCCGGTATGGTTATGAAGAGATATCGGTGCCGGGTGGAAAAGTAAAATGCTTTTCCATGTCCGAGCGGGGTGTGGGGCTTAGCCGGAATACGGCGCTTCTTCATGCCCAGGGAGATATCTGTCTGTTTAGCGATGAGGACATTGTGCTTGCGGATGATTATGACAAACAGATTCTGCGTGCTTATGAAAACCTGCCAGATGCGGATATGATTCTGGTTAACGTGAAAGTGGCACCGTCCCGCAGGACTTATTGGAATGAGGATATTCATCGGATTTCCTACCGGAATTATGGGCGGTATCCTGCTTACAGTATTACAGCCAGACTGGATGCGCTTCGGCGGGCGAATGTACACTATTCTGTATTGTTTGGCGGGGGCGCTAAGTATAGTAACGGGGAGGACAGCCTGTTTCTGAGAGACTGTCTGAAAGCCGGATTAAGGATTTATGCGCATACGGTCTGCATTGGTGAGGAGATAGAGAGAGAGTCTACCTGGTTTAGCGGTTATCATGAGAAATTTTTTAAAGACAGGGGAGTGCTCTATCATTTCCTGTATGGCAGGATGGCGTCTTTGCTGTCATTTAGGTTTCTGTGGGTGCACAGGAGACAGATGTGCGGGGAGATTCCGCTTAAGAAAGCGTTTGCGCTGATGCGGGCGGGAATCAGAGAAGGTAAAAGACAATGATTTTATACATCACGGTGGCAGCGGTTACGGTGCTGCTTGCGGGGTTTGTAAACAATCACCCGGTCACACAACCTTATAATATTACCAGCCAGCAGATGTGCAACCGCGTTTGCCTTGCGGCAATTTTTGTCATTCTCTTTGCCCTGTCTGCGGCCAGGGTGAATGTGGGCAATGATTATGCCAAGTACGTGGAATTTATGCATCTGGTCAATTGTGATTCCTATGTGCCCACGGAGATAGGGTTTAACCTGGTGGTGAAGATTCTCTATGGACTTTCCGGATATGAGAATTTTCTGCTGGTGTTTGCCTTTTATGCTTTTGTGACAATATTTTTGTTCCTGCTTGCGATGTATGAAGGAAGTGATGACTTTCCGCTTACCTTCTTTCTGTTTATGGCCCTGGGGTATTATTTCCAGACGTTTAGTACGGTGCGCTATTATCTGGCGCTGGCCATGGCTCTGTATGCCATGAAGTTTGTACTCCGCAGGCAGTGGGGAAGATTTCTTGCACTGGTGCTTTTAGGGTCTGCGTTTCATAAGTCCCTGCTGGTGGTGATTCCCCTTTATTTCCTGGCTTCCCTGCCCTGGAAGAAATGGCAGCTTGCGCTGGCGGCAGTCTTTTGCAGTACTTTTTTATTTTTACAGGATTTCTATCTTAAGGTGGTAGTGTTTCTCTATCCTACCTATGAGGATACAGAGTATCTGGAGGGCGGCACCAGCTATATCAATATCCTGCGTTGTGCCGGGGTGCTTGTGTTTGCGGGGATTGTGGTGTTCCTGGAAAAAAGAGGTACAATTGCGGGACGGACAAAAGAAGATGAGAAAAATGACATGTATGTCATGAAAGAAGATTATCTGACACAGGATCCGCGGTTTTGGTTTTATTTTTATCTGAATCTGGGTGCGTTGGTGTTGTATGTATTCTGTTCTTTTCTGCCGATCATATCCCGTATCGGCTATTACCTGACGGTGAGTCAGATTCTGTTTTTGCCGATGCTGCTTGGCCGGATACCGGATAAGAGGTGGAGAAAGATTTTTCGTCTGGGCGTGATTCTGGCGGCAGTCTTATATTTTGCCATGTATATGAGCAGGGCATCCAATGACGGTGTGCTCATTCTGCCTTATAAGAGTTTCTTCTTTCACGATATGGTCAATATTTTGTCGGATATGAATTGAGAAATCCAGGCGGCAGTCTGTGTATGGTGACAGTCGGGAAGACAGAGGATGGGAAAGAGTTATGAAGTTCAGCATTATTGTAGTCTGCCTGAATGAAGGAGAAAAACTGCATAAGACCATAGACAGCATCCTGGAGCAGACGGAAGAAGATTATGAAATCATCGTCAAAGACGGCGGATCCACAGATGGCTCCGTGGAGAGACTTGTGGGCGGGGGCGGCCATGCGGATGATTTCACACAGAAATGTGTGGACAACGGAAGAATAAAGATTTACCGCGAAAAGGACAGCGGGATATATGATGCCATGAACCAGGCGGTCAAGCATGCGTCCGGGGAGTACATTTTTTTCCTGAATTGTGGGGATTACTTGTATCAAAAGGATGTACTTTCCCAGGTAAAACGGCTGATGGAAAAAGAGGAAAAGAAAGAGAGACATGGCAGGCGTCCACGGATTTATTACGGAAATATATGGGAGCGGATGACCGGGGCCCTGGTGCAGTCTAATCCAAAGATGGATGACTTTGGGTGTTATCGGAATGTGCCCTGCCATCAGGCCTGTTTTTATGACCGGCAGCTATTGGTATCCCGGGAATTTGATACGAACTATCTGGTGCGGGCTGATTATGAGCATTTTCTCTGGTGTTATTATAAAGCGAAAGCACATACGGTATACCTGCCGGTGACGGTGGCATCCTATGAGGGCGGCGGGTTTTCGGAGACGAAGGAAAACGTCAGGCGTTCCGCCAGGGAACACAGACAGATTGTGGGCAAATATATGCCGTCCGGGAAGGTGTTGAAATACCGGCTGCTGATGCTTATCACCTTTGCGCCGGTGAGGACATATCTTTCCCACAATCCATTGACGGCCGGGATATATCAGACAGGGAAGAGAAAAGTATACGAAGGCTACAGAAGAATATCAGGAAAAAAGCGATAAGAGAACCTGTCGCTTGGGAATGGAGGAACATATGAGAATCTTATGGGTGTGCAATATTATGCTGCCGGTCATTGCAAAGCGTTTAAACCTGCCGTACAGCAACAGGGAGGGGTGGCTCAGCGGGCTGCTGGACAGGGTCATTCTGGAGCAGGACAGAAATCATATTGAACTCGGCATTGCCTTTCCGGTGGATGAGTCCATAGGAGCTTTTGATCAGGTGATGCAGCTGGGAGAGAATATTTCCTGTCACTGCTATGCTTTTGTGGAAAATCTGAATACACCGGAGAACTATGATGTGGAACTGGAAGCTTTTTTTAAGCTGATTATAGATGATTATAAGCCGGACATCCTGCATGTGTTTGGCACGGAATTTCCTCATGCGCTTGCGGCGGTCAAGGTGTTTGATCAGCCGGAGAAGACACTGATAGGGATTCAGGGGCTGGTGTCTGCCTGTGCCAAGGTTTATATGGCAGACCTTCCGGTGAAGGTGCAAAGACAGACCACGTTCCGGGACATGCTGAGAAAAGACAGCTTACGACAGCAGCAGAAAAAGTTTGAAAAGCGCGGAGAGTATGAGATTGAGGCCATCAAACGGGTAAATCATATAGCGGGCCGGACAGATTTTGACCGCTCAGAGACGGCCAAGATTAATCCCAATGCCACCTATCATTATCTGAATGAAACGCTCCGCAGTGTCTTTTACCGTGACAGGTGGAAGAGCAGTACCTGTCAGTCCTATCGTATTTTCTTAAGCCAGGGCGACTATCCGTTAAAAGGCTTCCATTATCTGTTAAAGGCGATGCCGAAGATCCTGGAGCAGTTTCCGGACGCCGAGGTATATGTGGCTGGGAGCAATATCCTGCGGGCAGAAACTTGGGAAGATGTATTGAAGCTTCCTGCCTACGGGAAGTATCTTAAGAAGCTGATCCGGGAAAATCATCTGGAAGATAAGATTCATATGCTGGGGCGTATCAGCGCGGAGGAGATGAAAGAGCAGTACCTTAGCTGTCAGGTATTTGTCTGTCCGTCAGCGCTGGAGAATTCTCCGAACTCGGTGGGAGAAGCCATGCTTTTAGGAGTGCCCTGCGTGGCGGCCAACGTGGGCGGCATACATAATCTTCTGACGGATGGCGGGGACGGCTTCCTGTATCCGCCGGGGGATGTGGATGCGCTGGCAGACAGTATTATTGAAATCTTTACCAAGGAGGCAATTGTGGAACGTCTCTCCGACAATGCCAGAAAACATGCGCGGGTGAATCATGATGCGGATCAGAATTATTATCGTCTGATGCGTATTTACAGGGAGATGTCAGAATGACCTTTACCTTTGTGTCCAATTATATCAATCACCATCAGATTCCTCTGTGCGATGCTTTATATCGTCAGCTGGGAACAGATTTTACCTTTATCCAGACCATGCCCATGGAAAGAGAGCGCGTGGAGATGGGCTGGAGCGTGAATGTGGAGGAGATTCCTTATGTGGAGTGCCTCTACGAGAAGGAATATGACTGCCTTAAGAAAATCATAGAGAGCGATGTGGTGCTCTTTGGATGGACCGGCAGGGAAGATATTGTGGAGCCCAGGCTTCTTTCGGGAAAAACAACCCTTCGGGTGAGTGAACGGCTCTACCGGGAAGGACAGTGGAAGGTAGTGTCTCCGAGGGGCCTTATGGCGAAATACCGGGAGCATATCAGATACCGCAGACAGAATGTGTGTATGCTCTGTGCCGGTGCTTATACGGCTTCGGATTTTCATCTGATCGGCGCTTATCCGGATAAATTATTTAAGTGGGGATATTTCACGAAACTGCGCACTTATACGGAGGAGGAGCTGGCGGCACTGAAGCCGCAGAATGGGGTACTTCATCTTGTTTGGGCGGGACGGTTTATTCCCTTAAAGCACCCGGAGTATGTGGTGAGGCTGGCCAAAGCCCTTCGGGATAAGGGATTTGCCTATAAGATGCATATGTTGGGAGACGGGGAACTGGAACCGGTAATCCGCCGGGAGGTGGAAGACGCCGGCCTTATGGATTCTTTTCAGTTCTATGGTTACACACCGCCGGAGAGGGTGCGGGATGTGATGGAGAAATGTCACATTCATCTATTTACCAGCAATTATCTGGAAGGCTGGGGCGCCGTGGTCAATGAGGGGATGAACAGCGGCTGTGTGGAGGTAGTCAATGCCCAGGTGGGTGCTGCTCCTTATCTGATCCGGCATGGGGTAAACGGGCTGGTTTATCCAAAGGATCAGTATGAGAAGATGGAGGCGCTGGTACTGAATCTGTTTGCCCACTGGGAGGAACAGAAACAGATGGGTCATGCCGCCTATGAGACGATTCGGGATATGTGGAATTCGGAACATGCGGCGAAGGTGCTTCTGCGGTTCGTCCAACAGTTACGGGAAGGTGTAATTGAACCGGAGAAAGAAGGTCCGTTAAGTATTGCTCCGGTGACGGCGCCCGGGAAGATGTACCGGGTGATGGTGCAGGAAGCAGAAATGTGGGCGGAAGATAAGAAAAGATAAATGCAGGATAGAATTAAGAAAGAGTCGGTGAAACACAGGTCAGGGATAGGAACATAGGAAATGGAAGATAAAAAAATCAGTGTGATTGTACCGGTATATAATTCCATAGAGTGTCTGGAAAGATGTGTGAAATCCATCTGTACGCAGACCTATTCCAACCTGGAGATTCTGCTGATAGACGACGGCTCCACCGACGGGACAGATAAGCTGTGTGAAAAGCTTGCGCAGGAAGACAGTCGTATCCACACGTATCACAAGAAGAACGGCGGCGCCTCTTCCGCCCGGAATATGGGAATTGAGATAGCTTCGGGTGAATACCTGGGTTTTGTGGACAGTGACGACTATATTGAACCGTATGTCTATGAAGAGCTTATGAGGGCGATCACAGAGGGTGGTCATCAAGCGGCACAGATTTCCCGGGATGAGGTGGACGAGGAGGGCAGGCGTCTGCCGGATGTGTGTATACCGCCAGAGAAGGTGCAGTTTTGTGAATCCCAGATATTTCTACAGGAACTTCTGATGCACCGCGGCGATTGTTCTTTTTGCACGAAACTGTTAAAGAGGGAGCTTTTTGACGGACACCGGTTTCCCGAGGGGGAGCTGAACGAAGATTTCAGATTGCTGGTGGAACTTTTGCAGGAGATTGAGGGTATTGTGATTCTTCCCGGACAGGGCTATCATGTTGTGTGCAGGATGGAGAGTACTACCCGCAGGAGGACGAAGGACAGTTTTTCACGGGTGTTTCTGGATATTGTAGATAATGCGGACAGGATGCAGGAACTGGTTGACAGGAAATACCCTGCGCTGCATCTTTATGCAATCCGCTTTAACTTGTTTCAGAGATTGGATTATATGCTGCACGTGCCGGTATCCCAGATGAGAAAAAACAATGCTTTTTATCAGAAAGTGAAGGGGTATCTGCGGGCACACTTACGGGATACCATGACAAACCCTTATCTGACCAGGAAAAATAAGGGATATCTTATGCTTTTCACACTTGCGCCTAAGATGGTCAGACGGGTGCATGGGTGGAAGATGAGACTGACGGGGGTATCGGGTGCGTGAAAAATGATGCGGTAAATCATAAGAAAACGAAAAGATATCTCGTATGTTTTATAGTGATCTGGGCGGTGCAGATGGCGGCGGCCTTTTATTTTTGTACCCAGAAGGCGGGGTTTCATGAGGATGAATATTATACCTATTATTCCACGGCCCGCACAGCCGGTTTCTATGTGGAGGATGGGGAATGGATGGAAAATGAGGCTTACCGCAATGAGTTTGTGGTGCTTCCCGGACAGCAGTTTCAATATGGACTGGTTAGGACTGTGCAGTCCTGGGATGTTCATCCGCCGGTCTATTACTGGATTTTTCATACGGTGGCTTCCCTGGTGCCGGGAGTTTTTTCCAAGTGGATCGGTCTGGGCATTAATCTTTTTATTCATGGTATTAACTTGATATTACTGACATATTTGTCATATTTGGCTGGCGGCAGGAATGAAAAGCTGGCTCTTGGGGTGACTATGTTTTACGGACTGACGCCGGCAGCCATAAGCGGCGTGGTTTTTATCAGAATGTATGAGCTTCTGACGATGTTTGTACTGCTCTGTGCCATCCTGCATATACGGGCAGTGTGCAGGTTGCAGGAAGAAAAATCGAAAGACAGATATGTAATCCCTGAAAAAATCGGCAGCCTGTCTTTTGTTAATTTTCTGCTGCCTTTGATGGTCATTACTTATCTGGGCTTTCTGACACAGTATTATTATTTCATCTTTTTGTTTTACATGGCGGTTGGTTTTGGCATGTATCTTTTCTGGCGGGACAGGAATCTTTGGAACTGTCTGCGTTATGGCGCCAGTCAGATGGCGGCATTTGTTCTTGCTTATCTGACTTATCCGTCCTGTCTGGGGCAGATGTTTCGCGGACAGCGGGGCGCCCAGGCAACGGAAAACTTTTTTGATCTGTCCAATACTATGATGCGGTTCCGGTTTTTTCTGGATTTGTTGGATGAGTATGTATTTGGGAAACTTCTGGCGGCGTTTTTACTTGTGGTCATCGGATTGTTTCTGCTTTTATATTTCAGACGCAGCAGCGGAAAGTCTTCCGTACAGGACAGGGCAGTTCCCTGGTGGCCTCTGGGGATTCTCTGCTTTGCAGTGGCAGGCTATTTTCTGACTGTGTCGAAGACGGCGCTTTTGCTGGGTGACACCTCCAACCGTTATCAACTGCCTGTATATGGTATGATTGTTTTATTGCTTTTTGGGGCAATTTATAGTATGTGGGAACGGTGTGTGCCGCGAAAGAGCTGGTCTGTGTATCCGGCGGTCGCAGTTGCTGTCATCTGTCTTGTCATAGATTTCACGGGTCTTATGTCCAATAAAGTGGTGTTTCTCTATCCGGAAGACAGGGAACAGGTTGCATTTGCGGCCAGACAGGCGCAGGCAGGGACGCCGGTGATTTACCTGTATAACGAGGGCGCAGACTGGTGTATCTGGGATGTGGCCAATGAACTGATGGAATATGAAGAAGTATACTTTGCCCGGACAGGAAGAGAGGGACAGCTTACAGATAAGACCATTGCAGGTGCTTCCGCCCTGGTGGTGTATCTGGCAGACGGTGCGGATGTGCAGGTGGAGATTGACCGGATTTTTGCCGGCAATCAGAATCTGACGGACTGTGAACTGCAATATGAAGAGAAATATTGTGATGTATATTATTTATATGGAGAGTAGCTTGATTGCAAACCATGGGTTCCTGTGCTATACTTAGAGGCGGTGCAGACTTTGGAAATGGTAATTTCGGAGGAAAATCTATGTTGACTGATAAAACAATCTTGATCACCGGGGGCACAGGCTCCTTTGGAAAATGTTTTACGAAATATGTGCTGACGCACTATGAACCGAAGAAGGTCATTATTTATTCCAGGGATGAGTTCAAGCAGTGGATGATGGCCAGTGAGTTTAAGGAGTATGAAGAAAAGCTTCGGTTCTTTATCGGGGATGTGCGGGATGTGGACCGCTTGAGGAGAGCCTGTGAAGGCGTGGATTATATCATTCATGCGGCGGCGCTCAAGCAGGTTCCGGCCTGTGAGTATAATCCCAATGAGGCCATTAAGACTAATATTCACGGCGCCATGAACGTGATTGATGCCGCATTGGACAGCGGCGTGCGCAGAGTGGTGGCACTTTCCACAGACAAAGCGGTCAATCCCGTGAATCTGTATGGCGGTACGAAATTAGTGTCGGACAAGCTCTTTGTGGCGGCCAATGCCTATGCGGGAGCCAAAGATATTAATTTCTCCATTGTGCGTTACGGCAATGTGGCCGGAAGCCGTGGATCGGTGATCCCTTTGTTCCATAAGCTGATTCAGGAAGGAACGCAGGAGCTGCCGATTACAGACCTGCGTATGACCAGGTTCTGGATCAGTCTGACACAGGGAGTGGAACTGGTGATTAAGGCATTGGAAGAGGCCACCGGCGGGGAAACTTTTATCAGCAAGATTCCCTCCTTTAAGATTACAGATCTGGCGGAGGCGATGCTGCCGGGATGTAAGATCAAAGAAACTGGTATCAGACCGGGAGAGAAGCTGCATGAGATCATGGTGACGGTAGAGGATTCCATGACCACATACGAGTATGATAAACATTTTATTGTTTACCCGCAGATGACTTGGAATAACAGGCAGCAGCCGGATCTTTCCGGACAGAAAGTGGCGGAAGGATTCTCCTACAGTTCTGCCAACAACACGGACTGGCTCAGTGTGGAGGATATCAGAGAACTGTTGAAGGGTGTAGAGTTAGAGAAATAAGACACGGAAAGGACATGTAGGCAGTGTTACGTGTCCTTTGTTTTCGCAGAATATTTCGGAATGGAGAGAAGATTGAAAATTATGGAGAAACCGGCAATAGCAGGCGGCAGACCTGCCAGAGATACGAAGATATTTTATGGGCATCAGTATATCGATGAGGATGATATCCAGGCGGTGGTGGAGGTATTAAAGAGTGATTATCTGACCTGCGGACCGAAGATTCCCGAACTGGAAAGGAAGCTGTGTGAGCTGACAGGGGCTCAGTATGCGGTGGTATGCAGTAACGGTACGGCGGCTTTGCATATCGCAGCGCTCTCTGCGGGTGTGGGAGAAGGAGACGAGGTCATCACAACACCGATTACCTTTGCCGCATCGGCCAACTGTGCACTGTACTGTGGTGCGAGGCCGGTCTTTGTGGATATTGATCCTGCGACTTACAATATGGATCCGAAGAAGCTGGAGGAGGCAGTCACACCCAGGACGAAAGCCGTGGTGGCGGTAGATTATACGGGACAGTCGGCAGATCTTGCGCCCATTCTGGAAATTTGCAGGAAACATAATCTGACGTTGATTGAGGACGGCGCCCATGTGATCGGCACCAGCTACAAAGGACAGATGAATGGTTCCATTGCGGATATGACCATGTTCAGTTTTCATCCGGTGAAGACAGTGACAGGCGGCGAAGGCGGGGTTATTCTGACCAATGATGAAACATTCTATAAAAAGTTACTGTTGTTCCGGTCTCACGGGATTACTCGGGACAGGCAGCAGATGGAGCATGAACCGGACGGTCCCTGGTATTATGAACAGGTGGCTTTGGGCTATAACTACCGCATGACGGATATGCAGGCTGCACTGATCATCAGCCAGCTTGGTAAGTTGCCCATGTTTAAAAAACGCAGGAAAGAAATTGTGGCCAGATATAATGAAGCTTTCTCAAAATTACCCGAGTTATTTGTACAACAGGAGATTCCGGAGTCTGATACCACAAGACATCTGTATATCCTGCGTATTGTGCCGGATAGATTAAAAATTGACAGGAAACAGTTTTTTGCAGCCCTGGAGGCGGAAAACGTATGCTGTAATGTGCATTACATACCTGTCTATTATTTCCCCTATTATGAGAAACTGGGATATCGGAAAGGACTGTGTCCTCAGGCAGAAAAGTTGTATGATGAGATGATAACCCTGCCACTGTATTATGCCATGAGTGATGCGGATGTGGAGAGTGTCATTGAGGCAGTGACAAAGATTGTGACCTGTTTCCGAAATGTTTGATGATCATAAATGTTGAAAAAACGGCAGGAATTGAAGATATTTCAATCATAATGGCATGGAGATTTCAATGAAATTATCAATTATTGTGCCCGTCTATAATATGGCGGCCGACGGCAAACTGGAATATTGTCTGGACTCCCTTGTCAGACAGACGATTAAAGATTATGAGATTATTGCGGTGGACGACTGTTCCACGGATGATTCTTATAGGATTTTACAGACTTATCAGCAGAAGTATCCTGACAGGTTCCGGGCTGTTCACTCCGATGTAAACCAGAAACAGGGCGGCGCCAAGAACATCGGCATGGATCTGGCAAAAGGAGAGTGGATCGGATTTATCGACAGCGACGACTGGGTGACGGAGGACTTTTATGAGCGGTTGATTGGCCGGGGAGAAGAGACCGGGGCCGATATGGTGGGCTGCGATTATCATCTGACCAGTGAGCACAGTATGGAGATTGGCCGGATTGTGCACAATAATAAGCCGCAGCAGACAGGCGTGCTGGATGAGGAGAAATACCGTTCCCTGATTCTTGACAGCGGGTCTTTGGTAGTGAAGGTCTACCGCAGGGAAATCGTGATTGATCATCCCAGCCGTTTTCCAACGGGGATATTTTATGAAGATAATGCGCTCGCTAATTCCTGGATGCTGCGGGCCAGACATTTTGAATATATAGAAGAGCCTTTATACTATTATTA
This sequence comes from bacterium 0.1xD8-71, assembly GCA_003612405.1. Taxonomy (GTDB): domain Bacteria; phylum Bacillota; class Clostridia; order Lachnospirales; family Lachnospiraceae; genus UBA3282. The sequence continues at coordinate 139,642 of RAYR01000010.1, read as the reverse complement.
TCAGCATGAAGACTCCACTGTGCATACCATCACAGTGAAGCGCTGTGAGGACCGCATGGAAGCCGGGCGCATTATGCTGCGGGAGGCCAGGGAGTACGGATATCTGGAACAGTACCGTCCCGAGCTGGAGATTGGCTTTGCTACGCTTTTTTACGTGAATACTTTATTTACTTATATGCAGGGCGTGCGTCCTGTAAAGAGTGGTTTTGTGAAAAAACTGGGACAGGAGATGATTGAAACATTCCCGGATTTTCAGGAAAACAGATATTATAAGGACCGCATCGGAGAAGAGGAACGGAAATTAGTCAAAATGCAGCTGGCTTCTACGTTCCGGTTTATCTGCTTTTATAAACTCCTGTGGGGATATCGTAACTTCCGAAAGAATTTACGAAAATGGATGTCTGCGAAGCAGATTAGCAGAAATTAGTTTTGTGGGAATTTACTTTAACGTTAAGAAAAAGATAAACCGAGAGGAATGAAATATTGATTAAAACGATATCTCTGAAAAGCAAGATAATATATGCTGTCATGGTCTGTCTCATGGTGACGCTTCTGTGGATTGGGGATGAGGGGAGAGAACCCCTGGTCTATACCGGGTCCGAATTACAGAGAACAGTCGGTATGGTCGATTCGGAAGGGGCATTGATGATTCGGGAATCCATGGCCAAATCCGGTATTATTGCCCGGACGCCCCAGTATGTGATGAACAGGGGCAGTTATACAGTCCGTATGCAGTACAGGGCGGAAGAGAAAGATACGGTAGTGGAATTGTGGGAACAGGCAAATAAAATTGCGGCCTGGCAGGTAGATCCACAGGTGCGGGAGTTTTCCACGGATTTTACTCTTTCTAAGGATGCAAAGCAGTTGCAGGTGCGGGTGAATTATGGCGGCAGCGGTGATCTGACGATTGGAAGTCTGGAGCTTGTACCGCATACCCGTTTCTACACGGATACCTATTTTGCCATTGTGGTTTTCCTTCTGCTCAATGGTCTGGTATGTCTGTATTTAACAAAAGGCAGAGGATATCTTACGCAGGAGAAGCTTATAGACTACAGCGTTATCCTGGGGGTTGCGCTGCTTGCGACTTCTCCCATGATGCAGACATATCTGTACAATGGAGATGACCTGTGCTATCATCTGGCCAGGCTGGAAGGGCTTAAAGATGGTATTCTGGACGGTCAGATACCGGTCAATATCTTGCCGGACGGGCTGCGGGGAAATGGTTATTTAAATGCCATGTATCCTTATCTGTTCTTATATATTGGAGCTTTCCTGCGTATTTGCAGGGTTTCTCTGGCACTGTCCTATAAGGTAATTGTATTCCTTGCAAATTTAGGGTCCGCAGTCTGTGCTTATGCAGCCTTGAAATCCATGATCAGATCACGGCGCAGTGTGATTCTGGCAGTGGTATTATATACGCTGATGCCTTATCGGTTTACCAATATTTTTTCCAGAGGAGATCTGGGAGAAACTCTGGCCCTGGTTTTCTGGCCGCTTGTGATTGCAGGGCTGTATCATGTGATTATGGGAGAACGTAAGAAGTGGTATTTTCTGGTAATCGGGTTTACCGGCGCCTTGCAGAGCCATATCTTAAGCGCTGCATATGTGGCGGCAGTCTGTGTAGTCACAGCACTTTTGTATTGTGGGCGTATCCTGCGGGAACATAGATATCGGGAAATTGGAAAGGCGGCCGGTCTGTCACTTCTCTTGAACGCATGGTATCTGGCGCCGTTTCTGTATTATTATTTTGGAGAAAATATCGCCAAGGATGTGCTGCGGTGGAGCGGATATTTTGAGCAGTCCATCAATCCTTCCAATCTGACCCAGACATTGAGTCTGTACAACAAGCAGTATTTTTCACTGGGACTGGCACTGTTTGGCTGTATTGGGATTGGTTTCATCTATCTGCTGTATGAACGACGGGGACGGATGACACAGCAGGAAGGGTTCTTATTGTATCTGCTGGTGCTTGGCAGTGTGCTTACCTTTATGATAACGGGATATTTTCCAAACAGAGCGTTGATGGAAAATGGGGTGTTTGAAAATATCGCAACGATGTTACAGTTTCCGTGGAGATTCCTGGGGCCTGCATCGACCTGCTTTGTCTTTGTGGGAGCTATCGGAATATCACGCTCAGAGATTATAAGGCCTTACCGCAACTATTTATTTACTTTGCTGGTTGGCTTAAATCTGCTGGTGATTGTGTCCGTACCTGCGGATAACAACCATATGCCCTATGACAATGCACAGGCAGTGGCCTCTAAAGGACATGAGAGCAAGCTGATTACTAATATAGGGATATTTTATCCGCATGAGTGGCGTCTTGACGGGGCTTCGGATGATAAACTGGTTACCAGCGTGGTGGTTTCTGACATGAATCATGTGACGGTCAGAGATTACCAGAAAAAAGGAACGAAAGCAGCGGTTGCCTACACGGCGGATTCTTCAGAGTGTTATATTGAACTGCCCATACTCAGTTATCATGGTTACCGTGCCAAGGATGAAAATGGGAATGTAGTGGAAATTATGCGTGGAGCCGGGGCCAGGATGCGCTTTATGGTACAGGGTGATGGGATGGAGCACAGAATCTATGTGCGGTATGGCCCGGTAGCAGGCTTTGTCATTGCCAATCTGGTCTCTGCACTGACTATTGCGGGCTGTATCTGGTATGTCTTCCATAAACGGAAAGTATAAAATATTCAGAAAGAAAGCAGTGCGTCGGCAATTCGCCCGGCACCGCAGCCATCCAGAAAGGCTCTCATTTGTTGAGAGCTTTTTTGACGGACTTCAACATTTTCTGACATATGTGTCATAAATCGCAGAATGTTTGACAGGACAGCATCGGATGATATCTGCGAAGTATCGGTTTGATCGCCTGTGTTTTGGGCAAGCGAAAGGCGGATGTCCCCGGCGCAGGGGATGATTTCTTCTGCGGAGAATCGGTCTACGGCGGTGCGCTGGTTGTCTGCCATCAGATAGCTGATTGTGGGCACTCCCACAGCACACAGTTCAGACAAGGTAGTGCCGCCGGCAGAAACAGCCATATCGCAGGAAGCCATGAGGGAAGCCATATCGGAAACATTTTCGTGGATATGGATGTGGGAATTCTCCATAGCAAGGGTGTGCAGGATGTCATAGCGTGTGTTTGCCCTGCTAGTGACAACATGATAATGCAAAGTTTGCAGGCAGGCTGTATCCCAATGACTGGACAGGCTGGCAACCGTGTTACCATGTTTCTTATCAGGATAATCGGTGTGATCGTAAATTGCGTGCAACAGCTGTTCTGCCAGGCCATAAGGGTCTGTACCTCCTGTGGAGAGGAGAACATGTTCTGTCCGCGGACGGATATTGTAAGAAGGGGACTGAAATTGTGCCCGCAATGGTGTATACTGTGGGCCCAGCAGTTTGCGGGATGCTCCGGCGTAGTGGGAACAATCCTGCTCTGTATCATAGTTGATGAGTAAGTCTACAGGACATTCAAAACTTCTCAGATCATCCAGGTAGGCGATTTTGCAGGAGCCGGACAGCCTGCGGAAATAATTCGGAGAAGCGTAATAAGAGTCTATAAAAAGCCAGGGCTTTTCCTGGCCGGCACGGTCTGTAATAAAAGAAAGCAGCTCAGACACTTCCGTCTCCATACGCCGGTAATCGCTGTTAAGGCAGTAAACAGAAAATTCCCTGGGAGCCTCGAAACGATCCTCTAAAAGAGAGCGGCTCTGATGATCAGAAACAAGAAAAGAAATCTGCACATCTTGTCCCTTTGACTGACCGGTCTGTATACAGGCGCGTGCAATGGTAAGACACCGCATAAGATGGCCTGTGGCAATATTGCTGTTGCCGTCTGTTCTGAAATAAATCGTAGTCATGTATGATATCCCCTTTATATAATAGGCATTTAACTCCGCTTATGTGTAAGTATATAGAGTTTGTGGTAAAAACGCAAATACATCCTAGCAGGATGACAAAGTGCACAATACAATATCTTGTGGTTTATTATATTGATGTATATGGAAATTACGGCGATGATTCAATAAACCAACACAAGATATAAAAATTGACATTGTAAAGAGACCCTAAATTTCTACATCTTTTAAAGCAAAAAGAAATTGCATTTCGTAATAGTTAATGGTATAAGGAAAATGAGCGGGAACAAAATATAGTATACTGGAGGATAAAATATGGATAATGAGCAATTGTTGTTATCAATAGAGAACATGCTGGACCGTATGTTCGACCAGAAGCTTGAGAAGCATCTGGAACCGATTAAAAAAGATATTGCAGAGTTGAAGCTGAGAGTGACAAGACTGGAAGCGGATATGGCAGAACTTAAATTGAGGGTCACAAAGTTGGAAGCAGATGTAGCAGAACTTAAAGATGAAGTGACAGGTTTAGATGCAAGAATGACAAGAATGGAGTACAAATTCGATGTTCTTACCAGAGAGGTGACACAGCTTAAGGATAATGTCATTGACCTGACGGGCAGAACTGCCAATCTTGAGAAATCCTCTGAACGGACGAACAGTAAGCTTGACAGTATAGAGAAAAGCATGCAGGAACAAGGGGAACGGATTAAAAGAATTGAGATTATACATTTGGAGAATGATCTGATTCCTCGTGTGAACAATATAGAGTCCTGTTATATGAGCACATTTGAACGCTATAAGGATTATAATGACAGACTGCCGGAACTGTTCGCAACGGTATCCAATGTGAGCAGGACAGTGCAGACACATTCTGAAAAGCTTAAGAAAATATCATAAAGTATTATGAGGGGCGGCAGGGTATGCCGTTTCTCTTTCTGTAATGGGAGCAATTGAAAAAACAAAAGTCACAGGGTATAATAAGGGAAAAGAAAAGGGAAAGGAAAAAGGTCATATGTGTTCATCCATAGCCATTATTACGGCCCGGGGCGGCAGTAAAAGAATCCCGCGTAAAAATATTAAGACTTTCTGCGGGAAACCCATTATAGCATACTCTATAGAGGCGGCATTGCAGTCCGGTTTGTTTGAGGAGGTTATGGTATCTACCGATGATAAGGAGATTGCCAGGATTGCCGGGGAATATGGGGCCAAGGTGCCTTTTATGCGAAGCAGTGAGAGTGCGGGGGATTATGCTTCCACGGATGATGTGCTTCTGGAGGTGCTTACGGCATACAAAGAGCAGGGGAGGGAGTTTGCCTCTTTTTGCTGTCTTTATCCAACAGCGCCTTTTGTAACGGAGGACAAATTGCGGACGGCTATGGGTCTCCTGGAGCAGGCTGATTCTGTGATGCCGGTGGTGGCTTTTTCTTTTCCGCCCCAGCGCTGTATGGTGATCAATGAAGCGGGGGAATTGCGGATGAAATGGCCGGAACATGCCAGAACACGGTCTCAGGATCTGGAGCCTTATTATCACGACTGCGGTCAGTTTTACTGTTGCCGGACACAGCCTTTTATACAATACGGTACAACAGATCTTCCGCGGATGATACCGATGATCATGAGTGAGATGGAAGTGCAGGATATTGACAATCAGGATGACTGGGCAATTGCCGAGTTAAAGTATCAGCAGATGATGGCAAAGAATTTGGGATAAGATTATGAGAAAAGAATTCAAGATAGGGAACAGAATAATAGGAGCATCACATCCGTGTTTTTGCGTGGCGGAAATGTCGGGCAACCATTTACAGGATTACGGCCGGGCGGTGGAAATTATTCATGCTGCCAAGGAAGCGGGGGCTGATGCTGTCAAGTTACAGACCTATACGGCAGACAGTCTGTCTGTGGATTCCGATAAGGAATATTTTCAGATTCACGGCGGATTGTGGGATGGTATGACGGAGTATCGGCTTTATCAGGAAGCCTTTACACCCTGGGAATGGCAGCCGAAATTGCAGGAAGAAGCGCAGAAATTAGGCTTGATATGTTTTTCGTCGCCGTTTGATTATGCGGCAGTGGACTTTATGGCAGAGCATAAGATGCCGGCCTATAAAATCGCTTCATATGAAATCAATGACATACCGTTGATCCGGAAAGTGGCGGCACTTCACCTGCCGGTGGTTTTTGCCACTGGGGTGGCACATGCGGAGGATATCGAGAGGGCATTGCAGGTCTGTCTTGAGGAAGGTAATGAAGATATCATGTTGTTAAAGTGTGTATCAGCCTATCCTACGCCCTATGAGGAAATCAATTTAAATATGATTCCCACACTGGCTAAGACCTATGACTGCCTGGTGGGACTTTCCGATCATTCCATGGGCAGTGCAGTACCTGTGGCTTCGATTCCTTTGGGGGTTAAGATGGTGGAGAAACATCTGACGCTGCGCCGTGCAGACGGCGGGCCGGACGGGGCTTTTTCCATGGAACCGCAGGAATTCAAAGAGATGGTGGATCAGATCAGAATTGTGGAGAAAGCACTTGGCGATTCGGAATACAGACTGACGGAAAAACAGGAACAGGAACACAGTGGATCCCGCTCTCTCTTTGTGGTAAAAGATATGAAGGCGGGCGAAAAAATCACCCCGGAGAACGTGCGCTCCATCAGGCCTCATGCAGGACTTCATACCATGCATTACGAAGAAGTTATGGGCAGGACGGTCATGCGGGATATTGAAAAGGGCACGCCGCTTGCCTGGGATATGCTGGAGCAGAAGCGCCGGGATTAACACCAATAGAATTTATTTTCGGATTAATAAATCCGTATATTTTAACATGCAGATATCCTCTTCGTAAGAGCCGATGGTATCTGCATTTTCTTTGCCGGCAAGATTGCTGGCAATCAGCTGCGGAAAGCGGATTCCGCAATTATGGGCATGAGGATAACCGCCGCCGAAACGTGGATTGATTTCGGAGATATAGTAGCTGCCGTCTACCTGAAAAATATCCATGTCAATGGGGCCGGATAATTCCAGAGTTGTCACGGTATCGAGAATCAATTGAAACAGTGCCTCATCTTTATACGAAACAGATTTTTCTGTCTCTCCGGCGCGCATCCGCAGTTTCTTTTTGACAAAAAGGCAGACGGGCTTATGGGTGAGCATGTCTACGTAAATATCGGCGCCGAATTCTTCTCCTTGTGCCAGAGTCTGTATCATGTATTCTTCATCGGCATATTTACAGAGAGCTTCCAGTAATTCCAGATGTTCTACTTTCTGGATGCCAATACTGCCGCATCCTTTCGTAGGTTTGATAAATACCGGCAGGTTCATGCGTCCTGTCTCCTGTTCTTTCAGAAAAGCAGTAAAGCTGTTGCAGCTTGGGAGGACAGGCAGATGATGGCTGAGCAGATGCTGATAAAAGGCATATTTATCACGGCACAGATCTACGGCGGACAAGGACGATACCACAGGGGTCACGCCTATGTCGGTAAACAGTTTCCGATGGGAGGCAATCAGTGCCAGCTCGTCTTCCTGTAAGGGGAGGACAGCATCAATGGATTCCCTGCGGCAGATATCCAGTATGGTATCCAGATAATCGGGTTTTGTCATGCGGGGGACGAGATAGTGGGCATCTGTTTCATACAGAGCTGGTGCATAAGCACTGCAATCTGTACCCACAACCCGCCTGAATCCACTGTCGGGTTCTTTAAAATAGCGCACCAGCAGGTTTCTGGTGCCGCAGCTTAAGATTAAGATATTCATGGTATTTCTGATCCCTTCTACAATTCTTCGTCTGTCAGGATACTGCCCTGTACGTAATCTTCCGGCGTCCATTTTCTGCGTACCAGTTTCATCTTTTCTTCATTTTGTACATAGACGGCAGGGAAATACTGGATGAAGAGCGGATTTAAACTCATGGTATAGCCGCCCACGTTTTCATAGATGATACGATCCCCAGGCACCAGTTCGGGCTGGCGTGTATGTGTGAAGAGACGGTCAACCTCCATACAGGTAAAGCCGCTGACAATCTGCTGTTCCATGATAGGCCGCTTCTTCGTATAGTCTGCCTTGTATTCTATATGGAACAGGTGGGAATTCTTAATCATGGTTGGATCGATGTTAAAACGGCTGCCGTCTGTCATCAGATAGCGGGTCCCTTTGATATCCCGGGTGTCAAATACGCTGGTCACGAAGGTGGTACATTTGGAAATCAGAGAAATACCGGGTTCTACAATCAGCCGGGTCTGGTCAGGGGAAAAACACCTTGACAGTTCCCTGGCTACCACCGGGAAATAATCGGGATACTCCGGCCGCCCTTCCATACCGCCGCAGTAGCCGCCGCCCAGGTCCACATACTCTAATGTAAAGCTGAATTCTTCTTGCAGATGGCAGGCCATCCGGGCAATCGCGCGGAAGATACCGACACTGCGGGTTTTGCTGCTGGAGTGAAGATGCAGTCCTGCAATCTGTACATTGGGGAGTCTGCGGATGGTCTCAACCGCATCCGCAAACCGGCCTGTCTCATAACAGAAACCGAACCGTCCGCTGGCCTCCCCCATGGTAGTTTCGCCGGGACACATTTTTTCCAGTTCAAAATTGGCACGGATACCGACCTTGAAAGTCCTGTCCGGCATGGAACCGGCTAAGGCAGTCAGCCACTCCAATTCCTGACGGGAATCCAGGTTCACATAGCCGCCTGCAAGTAGTACATTCTCAAATGATTTCCGGCTCTTGTAGGGACCGTTATATATGATTTCATGGTCTGAGAAGCCAAGATACTTTGCCAGAAGGTATTCGTCTTCTGATACAACCTCTGCGTAGGAGCCGTTTCTTTTGACAAAAGACACAAGCCAGGGCAGGGAATTGGTCTTGAAAGAGTAGCCGATCAGGTAGTTGGGCCAGTTTTGCGCAAGAGAATCCGCCAGCATGTCATAATAGCGCTGCAAGGTGGGCTCATCTATCACAAAATAGGGAGTCGGAATCTGCGTAGTCATGGGAAGAAACCTTTCTGTTTCATAATTTTTCTTCATTAATATAAAATCAATGAAAATCTGTCTGCATAACTGTTTTCATCTTACCTTATTTTGATAAGGGTTACAAGTAAAGCAGGGTAAGGTTTTACAATTATGGCTGGATATATTATAATAAATTGACTGTTTTACTGTCAAAATATTTATTGGATCAGTAAAACCGGAATTTATGCCACTTCGGAATATAGAAGAAAGGTTGAGACATGTGCGTGTTGTGAGAGGAGTATTTTTATCAAAATGAAAGACCGGATTTATGTATGTCACACTTTTTATCATGTATATGTAGCCTGTTTGAAGGAACTGGCACTGCCCGGGGAGAAACAGGGATGCGCCACACTGGTGTTAAGCACCATGTCCAACCCTTTTGGAAATCTGGATGAACGCGCCGGAAAATGTCCTCTGTTTGAGGAGGTAGTGCTGTTTGACGAGAAGGAAGATACCTTTTTTCCGGAACTGAAAAAATATCATACTGACCGTGGCAATTTGATTTTGAATATGCTTGCCAGAATAAAATATACCAAGCTGCTTGGCAAATTGCAGGAACCTTATGTGCCGGTGGATTTTAAGGAATATAAGGACATTTATGTATTTTGTGATTCTGACCCCATCGGATATTATCTGAGTTATAAGAAAATTCATTATCATGCGTTGGAGGACGGGCTTAACTGTATCCAGTACTATGATACGGCACGCTACGACAACAGAGGACATTTCGGCTTGAAAGCCTGGATGGCGGCACGGAATCTGATCTTCATTCAGAACGGTTACGGGAAATATTGCCTGGATATGGAGATCAATGATATCAGCGTGGTTCCTTATCCCTGCAAAAAATACAGAGAGGTGCCGCGGGCCAAACTGGCAGAGAGGCTGACACAGGAGGATAAGGATATTTTAGTCCGTCTGTTTATCGAGGATCCGGACAGGCTGATGGCGCAGCTTGCGCAGGGAGAAGAGCAGAAGGTACTGGTGTTGTCGGAGCCCTTGTGTGATCTGGAGACGCGCAGAAAGATTTTTGCGGATATCATAGAACAGTATGGTGTGGTAGATGGAAAGAAAGCGCAGATACTGATTAAACCGCACCCCAGGGATGTGCTTGACTATGAAAAGGAGTTTCCGGAGCATATTGTGTTAAGCGGCAGCTTTCCCATGGAAATTCTGAATTATATTTCCGGTCTGTCGTTTAAAAGAGTAGTCTCCGTGTTTACAGTTCCCAATGGAATTCTGTTTGCCGAGGAGATTGTTTTTCTGGGTGAGGACTTTATGGATCAGTATGAGGCTCCGGAACTGCACAGGCAGAATGATTATATCTGAGTGTATATGGCAGTAAATTTGCGTTAAATCCGTTCCTGTGGTAAGATATTCCTGTTATGCAAAGAGAGAAAAGGAAATAGATCATGCTGAAGATTTTGAGGAAAATGAATCTTCTGTTGGACAAGAAACAGAAGAGAACCATGATGGGACTTATTGTCATGATGCTGTTTGGCGGTGTGTTGGAAAGTCTGGGAATTTCCATGCTTGTGCCTATCGTTACCGTGGTGATGGATCCGGTGGCGGTTCAGGAGAGCAGACTCCTTTCCGCGGTTTATGATATGTTTGGCATGAAGAGCAATGTACAGTTTGCCATGTTTCTGCTGTCGGCTTTTGTGGTGATGACAGTGCTTAAAAATATGTATCTGTTCTGTCAGCAGAAAGTTCAGCTTAAGTTTGTGTATACAAATCAGTTTGCCACTTCAAGGCGTATGATGATTAATTTTATGCAGCGCCCTTACGAGTATTATTTAAATGCGGATACATCCGTGATACAGCGTAATATCACCTCCGATGTGAATAATATGTATGGGCTGATTTTAAGCTGTCTTCAGTTGTTCAGTGAAGCTATTGTATTTATCTGTCTGGTGGTCGCGCTCTTTATTTTTTCGGATGCAGTGATGATTATGTTTGTGGCAGTTCTTATGGTTGCGCTTCTCTTTGTCATTAAAAAGGTTTTAAAGCCCATTATGATCAAAGCCGGACAGGATAATCAGGATTATTACAGCGGCCTGTATAAATGGATTGAGCAGTCGGTGATGGGCATTAAGGAAATCAAGATTGCCAACAAGGAAAATTATTTTATCAATGAATATGCCAAATGCGGAGCAGGATATGTGAATTCCGTGCAGAAGTACAATCTGTTCAACGCAACGCCGAGACTTTTGATTGAGACCGTGTGTATTGCGGGCATGGTGGGCTATTTCGTGGTGACGCTCGGACAGGGCACACAGATCAAAGAACTGCTGCCGCAGCTGACGGCATTGGCGGCGGCGGCCATGAGGCTTCTTCCCAGCGTGAACAGGATTAACAACTATCAGACGTCTATCTCCTATTTTGAACCTTTCTTTATGGGAGTCAGTGATAACCTGCAGGAGGAGATTCATGACGGCAGGGTAACTTATGATGCGGCGGTGTATCAGCAGAAGAAAGAGATTGAGAAGCTGGAAGTCAATGGGGAAATCCGGCTTGAAAATATTACCTATAAGTATCCCAATACCAATGTGCTGATCTTTGAACATGCGGATATGACGATACCGATTGGCAGCTCTGTGGGTATTGTGGGAACCACTGGGGCCGGCAAATCTACGATTGTGGATATCCTGCTGGGGCTTTTGCAGTTAGAAGAGGGCAGGATTCTGGCGGATGGGCAGGATGTGAGGGAGCATTATGCCTCCTGGCTTAAGAATATCGGATATATTCCGCAGACGGTTTTTATGATTGACGATTCTATCCGCAAGAATGTGGCCTTTGGCTATCCGGCGGAAGAGATAGATGATGAGAAGGTATGGCGGGCTCTTGAGGAGGCTCAGCTTGATACCTTTGTGAGAGGGCTGCCGGAAGAGCTTGACACTAGTATCGGTGAGAGGGGTATCCGTATTTCAGGCGGACAAAGACAGCGCATCAGCATTGCCAGGGCGCTTTTTGAGGATCCGGAGGTGCTGGTGCTGGATGAAGCAACGTCGGCACTGGACAATGATACTGAGGCGGCCATCATGGATTCCATCAACAGACTGCATGGTAAAAAGACGCTTATCATCATTGCCCACAGATTGCAGACCATTGAAAAGTGTGATATGGTGTACCGGGTGGAAGACGCAAAAGTATCCAGGGAACGGTAAGAAAACAGTGTTTGAATGGATGCGCTACAAAGGAAACGTTACCAATGAGGCGTTTTGGAATCGAGGAAAATATGAAAAAATTATGGAATTTCGGCTGGGGCATGTACAAAAAATACGAAGAGGGAATTAATTATCTGTTTTTTGGGTTCCTGGCTTTTGTTCTGAACTATATCCTGTATTTTTTGTTTGAGAGTGTCATACGGATACCATATGGCTATATCATAGCGACAGCACTGGCATGGGCTTTGACGGTGGTGTTTGCCTATTGGACCAACAGACGGTTTGTCTTTAAGAGCAACAACAAGGATATGGCAGCGGTCTGGAAAGAATTTGTTTCTTTTATCAGTGCAAGAGTAGCGACAGGTGTTCTGGAAATGGTGTTGATGTATTTGCTGGTAGACTGTGCACATGCAAATGATAAGATTTCCAAACTGATCTGCCAGACAATTGTGATTCTGGCCAATTATATCTTAAGTAAGATCTGGATTTTCAAGAGCAAAAATGACTCTGCGCCCAAAGAGGGCAGGGAATGAGGACAGGAAGCATGAACGGAAAGCGACAGGCCAATTTTGAATTGCTGCGTATTGTGGCGATGTTTATGATTATCACGCTTCACTATCTGGTGAAGGGCAGTGTTGCCGTACCTTTTGCGGAAAGTGACAGTGGTGTCAATTATTTTGCGTGGCTGATAGAAGCTTTTTGCATTGTGGCCGTAAATTGTTATGTATTAATCAGCGGGTATTTTATGGTGGAATCTGTGTGGAAGCCGGGACGAGTGGTGTCTTTGCTCTGTCAGGTTCTTTTTTATGCGCTTTTGATTCCCTGTGTGATGATTGGAACGGGTATGACGCCAGGGCGTAATCTGGGTATTTATGACTGGATTGCCTGTGTACTTCCCATAGAGACAGAGCATTACTGGTTTGCCACATCGTATCTGCTATTGTATCTTTTTGCTCCTTTTCTGGCAGCAGGCATCCGGCAGTTGGAGAAACGGCAGCTTCGTATTGTGCTTGGATTGCTTTTATGTTTCTTTTCCCTGGGAAAGACCATTGTTCCGGTGAAGCTTGTGACAGATCAGTACGGATATAGTTTCGGATGGTTTCTGTGTCTGTTTGTGATGGCAGGTTATATCAGGAAATATGGCATTGCCTGGCTGGAAAAGAAGTTTCATGCGGTTTTGGTGTATGTGTCTGCAAGTCTGTTGATCTGGGGAACATCGCTGTTATCTCATAGATTGGCTGGCAGGATAGATGCCTTTTCTTATTATGAAAATATGCCTTATACTTATAACCACCTGTTCTGCCTGGCAGGGGCGGTGGCTCTTTTCTATGTATTTAAGAACAGTCAGGTCAAAGAAGGGCGGGCGGCGGATATTATCTGTATGCTTGCGCCTTATACATTTGGCATATACCTTCTGCATGAACATGTGCTGGTGCGCTATGAGTGGATGCGGTGGCTGGGCGTAGAACAGGCAGCCGGTACCTGGCGGTTTGTGCCCCATATGATTGGCTGTGTGCTGCTCGTGTACGCGGCGGGGACAGCGGTGGATATGGTGAGGGCGCGACTGTTTGGATTAGCAGCTTCCTGGCGTAAGAGACATTATGGCAGGAAAGAAATCTGAGCGGAAAGAGACGGTATGGAGCAGGTAAAGAGATTTTATGGAAAGAATCAAAAGTTCATAGAGAATATCGTATTTCCGCTGGTATTGTTTTTGTATCCCCTTCTTAAGATAAACCAGGGAATTGATGTGTCGGATACCACATACAGCCTGTCCAATTTCCAGTATTTCGGACAGATGAATGGTACCTGGATTGTGGCTACTTTCCTGGCTAATGTATGGGGCAGCCTGCTGATGCATCTGCCTTTTGGAAATACCCTTCTGGGAATGAATTTTTATACGGGGCTGATACCGGCACTTATTGCGCTCACAGCCTATTTGGTGCTGCGGGGGAAGATGCCGGCGATGCTTTTGGCTGCCGGTGAATTTGCAGCCCTTGGATTGTGCTGGTGTCCGTCGGTCATTCTGTATAATTATCTTACCTATCTTCTGCTGACGGCGGGGAGCCTGCTGTTATATCTGGGGATTTTGGAAGATAAGGAGAAAAACCGCAGATGGTACTTCGCGGCGGCAGGTGTCTGCCTGGGGGCTAATGTGGCGGTGCGTATGCCCAACGTGGTGCAGGCGGCGTTGATTCTGGTTGTCTGGTACGGGGTGTGGTTGACGGACAGAAAGTCAAATTCCGCAGTGGATTCTTCCACAAAGGTTAATTCCTCAGGAATTTACTTTTTTGGTAAAATCGTACGGTCTATCATATGGTGCCTCGACGGTTATCTGATCGGATTTGGGATTCCTTTGGTGGTTATTGGTATCCGCTATGGCTGGCAGGCTTATCCGGCTATGATACAGACCATGTTTGCCATGACGGAAAAGGCGGCGGATTATAAACCATTGTCCATGCTGACGGGCATGTTTGGCGATTATGGACGGGGCCTGTTCTGGCTGTTGTTTGCGGGAATCTGTATGCTTGGCGGCTGGATTTTGTTTCGCATGGCTGGCCGGCTGGCAGGGGACGGAAAGGGAAGCAGGATTTCCCGTGGAACATGTCTTGTTATATATGTAAGTATTTTTCTGCTTTTGCTCCGCTTTTACTGGGGCCGGGGCATGTTTACTTTAGAGTATTATGATTACAGAAGCATGTACTATCCGGTAGTGCTGTTGCTTCTCTTGTGTATTTTGGCGGCGGTTTACTGTCTGGCGGGCAGGCGTGTCAGCCAGGAGCAGAGGGTGTTTGCTCTGTTGGTGATTCTGTTGATTTTTATAACGCCTCTGGGCAGTAATAATCACCTGTATCCTATTATGAATAATCTGTTTCTTGCGGTGCCGTTTTTCCTGTGGGTGATTTATGATTGGTTTCGAGCATCCGCGGGAAGTCTTCGCAGTCTGACATGGAAAGTACCGCTGGTGATTCTGCTCGTGTTTGTCTTGGTACAGAGCATTGGATTTCATGGGTGCTTTGTATTTCAGGATGGTGTGTGGGGAGAAAAGAGAGATACACAGATAGAGACACCGGCGAAAGCGGCAGGCGTCTATACAAACCAGGATAACGGAGAATTGCTTGAAGAACTTGCCATTTACGTACAGACGGCCGGTCTGTCGGGCCGTCAGATAATCTGTTATGGAGAGATACCGGGGCTTGGCTATCTGCTGGATATGCCCCCTGCGCTGTCTACATTCTGGCCGGATCTTGACTCCTATCGTATGGCGGAGTTTGACCGGGATATGGAGCAGGTGGAGCGAAGAATAGAAGAAGGAGAGGAGAGGCCGGTTATTATTCTGGCAACCCCGGCGGCTGCCTATCTGAGCGAGGACGCAGAGGCCATGAACTGGTTTGGCGTAGACCAGGAGAAGATGCGTGGAGATGAGAAGCTTGCAAGGCTGGGTGCGTTCATGCGCAAGTACGGGTATGCGGAAAGTTTCAGTAATGCTGGGTATGTGGTGTATGAAAGCAGGAGGAACTGATTCTATCTGCCATAAACTTGCGGAATCCATGGCAATTATGGTACAATGAGCGTTAGTGAATATTTGGAAATGGAGGCTATTATGATTAATTTTAATGTACCACCCTTTTCGGGAAAAGAGTTTGAATATATGCGGCAGGCCGTAGAAAATCAGAAGATCTGCGGGGACGGGCCTTTTACCAGAAAATGCAGTGAATGGATTGAGGCGCAGACGGGTACTATGAAATGTCTGTTGACCACTTCCTGTACGCATGCAACGGAACTGGCGGCACTGCTTCTGGATATCAGGCCGGGGGATGAAGTCATTATGCCCTCCTATACGTTTGTGTCTACAGCCAACGCTTTTGTGCTGCGGGGAGCTACTGCCGTCTTTGTGGATATCAGGCCAGATACCATGAATATAGATGAAAAACTGATTGAAGATGCCATTACAGATCGGACGAAGGCGATTGCACCGGTTCATTATGCAGGTGTAGGATGTGAGATGGATGCCATTATGGAGATTGCCAGACGGCATCATCTGATGGTGGTGGAAGATGCGGCGCAGGGTATTATGGCGGATTATAAGGGCAAGGCCCTCGGTACCTTTGGAGAGTTTGGATGTTTTAGTTTTCATGAGACAAAGAATTTCAGTATGGGTGAGGGCGGTGCGCTCCTGATCCGGGATGAAAAAGATATTTTAAATGCAGAGATTTTCCGGGAAAAAGGTACGGACAGGAGTCAGTATTTCCGGGGGCAGGTGGACAAGTACCGCTGGCAGAACTTTGGATCTTCCTACCTGCCAAGCGATATGAATGCCGCTTATCTTTATGCTCAGTTGGAATTGGCAGAAGAGATTACACAGGCCAGGCTTGACCGCTGGCAGGAGTACTGGGAGCAGCTTATGCCGCTGGCAGAATCTGGAAGAATCGAATTGCCCTATATTCCGCCATATTGTACGCACAATGCCCATATGTTCTATATTAAGACGAAGGATATGGAAGAGAGAAGCAGATTGATTGCGTATCTGAAAGAGAAAGAGATTCTTTCGGTATTTCATTATGTGCCGCTTCATTCTGCGCCTGCGGGAATGAAATTTGGCAGGTTCCATGGGGAAGACCGTTATACTACGAAGGAGAGTGAACGGATTCTGCGTTTGCCCATGTTCTACAAGCTGACTTCAGACCAGGTGTCATATATCACGGAGCAGATCAGGGCTTTTTATGACGGGAGTACGTGTGGTCTATGACGTTAAAGGGCTTATACAGAAAATATGAGAACGGCATATCGGCAGGAATCATGATTGTACTGCATGTGGTCCTTCTGGGGATCTGTTTTGATGTCTATTATGATCTGAATGACGATCTGATGATGAAAGATATCATGGCAGGGGTCTACAGCGGGGTGCCGGATGGGCATAATATGCAGACACTTTATGTTCTGGGAGCCTTTATCAGTCTTGGCTACAGACTGTGCCGGACGATTCCCTGGTATGGTCTGTTCTTGTGCCTGTGTCAGTTTGGGTGCTTTTATCTGGTCGGTATGCGCCTTTGTGCTTTGATGGAGAATAAGAAGGGCAGACTGGGGATGATGTTTCTCCTGTCATTGCTTTTCTGGGCGGTGTGTTTACCGCATCTGGTCAATGTTCAGTATACGATTACCTGTGCCATGATGTCCGGCACGGCAGTTTTTCTGTTTGTGACAACGTCAGGAGGACTCAGTATGCGCCAGTTTATCACCAGAAATATTCCTTCTGTGATCCTGGTAATCCTGGCTTATCAGCTTCGCACGGAAATGCTGCTTTTGACATTTCCATTTATCGGGCTGGCCGGTATTGTCCGCTGGGCCAGGGAAGAGCAGGTCTTTGCAAAGGAAAACTGGCGCAAATATGGCGCGGTTCTGGGAATTATGCTGGCGGGAATGTTGTTGTCCCAGGGGATAGATGGTATTGCTTATGGCAGCGAGGAGTGGAAAGATTTCAAGGACTTTTTTAATGCCAGGACAACCGTCTATGATTTTTATCCGGAAGTGGTAACAGAGGATGCATACGGTGATGACCTGTCGGGCATTGGGGTTTCCAAAGCACAGCAGGTTTTGCTCCGTAATTATAATTTTGGACTGGATGAAGCCATTGACAGTCAGGTGATGGACAGAATTGCGGTGTATGCGGCTGAGTCAGTCGGGGGAACGAGAGACTGGGGGGCCAGACTGACAGAGAGTATCCGGCTTTACATTTACCGGACTTTTCATGATGGTGATGCGCCATATAATTTTCTGGTATTGTGGGCCTATCTGGTGGTATTTCTGGCCGGCGTTTTTTCTGTATGGGCAGATGGCAAAGAAGGCAGAAAGCGTGATTTTTCATTTGTGTGGCAGCTTCTTTTACTGGCTGTTATGCGCAGTGCTGTCTGGCTGTTTATTCTGGTACGGGGACGGGATCCGGTGCGGATTACACATTCCCTGTATCTGGTGGAGTTTTCCTTACTTGCAGCAATGCTGATGCAGAGTATTGCATCAGGCCGGCAGAAAAAGGTGCTTTGGGGGATGACTGGCCTCCTTGTCCTGCTGTTGGCAGGGAACATGAGGGACAGCATAAAATATGTGGAGTCTGATCAAAGCCTGCGTCAGCAGGTGAACGGCAGCTGGCAGGCCATAGATGCGTATTGTAGAGAACACGGAGAGAACTTTTATTTTGAAGATGTCTACTCTACTGTGGCCTTTTCCCAGAAAATGTTTTTACCTGCCGGAAACACATATGCCAATTATGATATTCTGGGAGGCTGGATGTCCAAAAGTCCGCTTTACAGAAAGAAGCTTGCCTGCTATGATATCCGGGAGGCGGATACAGCGCTTCTTAACAAGGATAATGTGTATCTGATTATGTCTGATGTGGAATCCGGGGAGCAGGGATTTGACTGGATTATCGGGCATTATGCAGCGCAGGGAATTACGGTTACTGTGCAACAGTGTGACAGAATAGATGAACAGTATGGTGTTTATCAGATAGACAGGGTGGTAGAATGATTAAACAACAAGTATATCTTCGTCCTATGACGGAGGAGGACACAGCGCAGATTGTTGCCTGGCGCAATCAGAATTTTATCAGAAACAATTTTATATATCAGGAACTGTTTACGGAGGAAGGGCACCGTAAGTGGATTCGGGAGCAGATAGAGCCCGGCCATGTGGTACAGTTTATTATCTGCCTGTCAGACGGCAGAGAGATAGGTAGTGTTTATCTGCGCGATATCGACAGAACTGCACACATTGCGCAGTATGGCATTTTTATCGGAGACGAAGAGGCTATTGGCTGCGGATATGGTTCTCAGGCGGCATCACTTGCCCTGCAATATGCCTTTGAAACATTACAGCTGCAAAAGGTTTATCTGCGTTTTGTGGAAGGGAATGAGGGCGCACGAAAAAGCTATGAAAAAGCTGGATTTCGGATGATAGAAGATAAATGGGATGTGGTATTGTTAAAACAGGGGGAGCGGCGGGTTTTCTTTATGGAGATTGATCGTGAAGAATGGCTGCATAGGTAATCAGAGAGAGTATTGATGAACGAGAAAACAAAGAACAATAACAGGAAGATATCTGCCGCCGCTCTTATTCTGGCAACGGCGGCAACTCTGTGTTTTCCCCAGATATTAAATGGGGAGGAGAATAGTCTGACTTTCACAAACAGCATTTTTGCGGTGCTTTTGTGGGGGATGTGTTTTTATACAGTAAAAAGATTCTTAGAGATCATCGACCTTTCAGATAGGAGAGGCTTTCGGATATCCGGGATATTTGCTTTCTTTTTTACGATGGCCATGCTCTTTGGCGTGCGTCTGGACAGGATAGAGAATGTGGACTTTAAGGATATCAGGCTGTGGATATCCCTGCCGGTGCTGACAGTTTTTTTTGCGGTACTGGTCCGGGGAGTATGGGATTTGCTGGATAAGGGCCTGCAAAAGCGTGCGCAGAAATCAGTTACCGGTTCCATCAAATGGCCTTTGCAGGTACGGGAACAAAGGACGGATATCATTTCCTTTATTGTTATTTTCCTGTGTTGGCTTCCGGTATTCCTGGCAGTGTATCCGGGCTTTTTTGTGTACGATGCACAGGATGAATATGTACAGGTTGCAACACGGATGTTTTCTACCCATCATCCTCTTGTGCATGTGCTTTTGCTTGGCGGTATCATCTGTGGGGTGCATAAGCTGCTTGGTTCTTACAATATGGGAATTGCATGTTATGTTATGATACAGATGCTCTGTGTATCGGGCAGTTTTGCTTTCCTGTTATCTTATTTTCGTAAGAAAAAGGTATCGCGGGTTGTGTATTTTGCCGGCGTATTTTATTTTGCCCTTTTTCCGGTGGTGGTGATGTTTGCCCTGTGTTCTGCCAAGGATGCTTTGTTTGCCGTGATGCTGCTTTTGCTTTTGCTCTGTCTGCTTCAGATGGGTCTTGACGGGGAAAGCTTTTTTGCATCAAAGCGGTGGAGGTTTCTTTTTGTGGTGAGTGCGGCAGGGATGATGCTTTTTCGTAATAACGGATTATATGCCTTTTTGCTGATGATTCCGGTGCTTGTGTTTTCCCGGAAAAGTCATCGCAGGAGCGTGTGGCTGTGTGCCGTCTGTGCGGTAGTGGGATGTCTTTTGATCAATACGGGGTTGAAAGTCGTGTTTCATGCGGATGACAGTGAGAATCAGGAAATTCTGACAGTACCCATTCAGCAGCTTGCAAGGACCTATAAGTATACGCCGGAAGTGTTTGATGAAGAAGATACGAAGATTCTCCACGAGATTCTGTCGGAAGATACCCTCAGGATGTACAATGCCAGGCTTTCCGATCCGGTTAAAGTGCGCTTTGATAACGAGGCTTTCCAAAAAGATAAATCCAGATATGCCTGGCTCTGGATGAAGATCGGTTTCAGAAAGCCATTATCTTATTTCAATGCCTGGTGGATGACCTCCTATGGATTCTGGTATCCGGATGCGGTGGTCAATGTGTATGGGGGAAATACGGTATTTACTTTTACTTATCAGGACAGTTCCTATTTTGGGTATGAAGTGGAGGAGCCGGGAGCCAGGGACAGTAAGATTCCATGGCTTGACGAGATCTATCGCAGGATGTCCCTGGAAATCTGGAAGGAAAAAGTGCCGGTGTTGTCCATGTTATTTTCCATGGGTGCCATGTTCTGGCTCTATGCCTTCTGTTTTGCCTATTTTGTATACAGAAGAAAGTATCATATGCTGCTGCCGTTTTTTATGTTGTTTTTCGTCTGGCTGACAGTGATTTTCGGGCCAACCTATCTGCCGAGATATGTGCTGATGTTCTGGTTTGCCCTGCCGCTTCTTGCGGTGATGGTACTTGAGGAGGAAAGAATGTATGTTGTTTAATTCTGTTCAGTTTCTGGTGTTTTTGCCGATTGTGGCACTGCTCTATTATCTGATGCCCAGAAAGGCGAGAAGTACCTGGCTGTTGGTAGTAAGTTATTATTTTTATATGTGCTGGAATCCGAAGTATGCGGTTTTGATAGCCATATCCACGGTGGTCACTTACTTAAGCGGAATCGGGATAGAGACTTTGAGGGAGAAATATCCAGATAAAAATAGTTATGCGAAGTGTGTAGTGGCAGCAAGTTTTGCCGTGAATCTGGGAATCCTGATATTCTTTAAGTATTTCAACTGGCTGCTTGGGATTGCAGGGACGGCACTGCATTTGTCAATCGAGTCGCCATTCAGTTTTGTGCTGCCGGTGGGCATTTCCTTCTATACCTTTCAGGCACTTGGCTATACCATGGATATTTACCGGGGCGAGGGTAAGATAAGTGCGGAGAGAAATATTGTGCGGTATGCTTTGTTTGTCTCGTTCTTTCCCCAGCTTGTAGCGGGGCCGATTGAGCGGTCCGGAAACCTGTTGACGCAGATTGAACATATCAGGGAGAAGAAAATAGACTGGCAGGAAATCCGTGACGGACTGTGTCTGATGCTGTATGGGTTCTTTCTAAAGCTGGTAATTGCAGATCGGGCGGCAGTACTTGTGGATTATGTACTGGAGGGCTATACCTATTATGGGTTTGTGGAACTGGCGGTGGCTTTTGTGCTTTTTGCCATCCAGATATTATGTGATTTCAATGGTTATACGGTTATTGCAAGAGGGGCAGCGCAGATATTCGGGATTCGCTTAATGGACAATTTCAGACAGCCTTACCTGGCTACATCCATCCGGGATTTCTGGAGACGATGGCATATCTCATTGACATCCTGGTTTACGGATTATTTATATATTCCTCTGGGTGGAAGCAGGAAAGGTGCCGTACGTAAAATGTTTAATACGATGGTGGTCTTTCTTGTGAGCGGTCTCTGGCATGGAGCGAACGGACATTTTGTAATCTGGGGTGCCCTGCATGGCGTTTATCAGAATGTGGCAATTGTCATACAATCTGTGAAAGACAGACTGGGGATTCGGGATAAGAAGATGAGTTTTGGCATCAGGCTGCTTAAGACGGCGATTACCTTTATTCTGGTGGATATTGCGTGGATTTTTTTCCGGGCAGATTCTTTTGGCATGGCCTTTGCATACTTAAAACAGATGACTACAGCATATCAGAATGTATCGCTTCTGTCACTTCCCTATGCATGGTATGACTGGCTGATTTTAATTGTTGCCATTGGGGTGATGCTGACAGTAGATATTCTGCATGAGAAGGGATACAGGATTCGGCAGTGGATATACAGTGAGGGATGTGGTCTGGGATTCAGATGGATTATTTATATGACGGCCTTCTGGAGTGTACTAATGTTAGGTGTTTATGGAGTTGCATATGATACGAGTCAGTTTATTTATTTCCAGTTCTAAAAAATACATAAAAAAGGGATTTGCAGTTCTGTCCCCGTTTCTGTTTCTGTTACTGTTATTTGGCGCTAACCGCTTGCTGCGTTATCTGATTTATGATGACAGTGATTCTTATACGAGGCTGGCTTTTCATGAGATGCGTACGCAGCAGGAGAATATTGATGTTTTATTTCTGGGGTCTTCGCACTGTTTTCGTTCTGTGGATGTGGGCGTTACGGATGAACTGTTTGCGGCTAATACTTTTAACGCTGGCTCGGCATTACAATCCTGGGACGGAAGTTATGCAATATTGAAAGAAGCAGCAAAGAAGAATGATTTGAAGAAAGTTTATGTGGAGATGTATTATGATATCGCCGGAGAAGTCTACTGGGAGAGGGAAGGGCTGACTTCCGTCTATATCATCAGCGATTATCTGAGTCCGTCATTCAACAAAGCCCGCTATCTGATGGAGGGAAGTGCGCCCGACTATTGGATTGAAGGATTCTTTTCGCCGAGAAGATACTGGCAGAAGCTGTTTTCCAGAGGGCATATTGCAGAGGTGGTTGCGACCAAGCGAACAGAAGGCTATAAGAATTATGAATATTGGGGAGACCCGGAGACGGATTCACAGTATTATACACAGAAAGGATATATTGCGAACCGGGAATCCATAGAAAACTATGATTTTAGCTTCGAGGGAGACTGGGAGCCAATTCCGGATGCTGTATTTTCTGCTGATGATAAAAAGTCTGTCAAACGTATCATAGACTATTGTGAGAAGCATGACATAGAACTTGCTTTCTTCTCGGTTCCCATGCCTTACTATAACATGGTGGCAACAGGGAATTATGAATCTTACATAGAGCAGGTAAATAATCTGTTGGAAGAAAGCGGTGTGCCCTACTATGATTTTAATTTGTGCAGGGAAGAGTACTTTTCCTATGACTGTGGTCTGTTTATGGACGAAGACCATCTCAACTCTGCCGGGGCAGAGAGCTTCAGTCAGTTGTTTGCAGAGCTGATGCTTGGACAGATTGAGAAGGAGGATTTGTTCTATGATTCCTATGAGGAAAAAATGCAGTCTATCGCTGACAGGGTTTATGGCGTAACCTATTCTGTGACAGAGACGGAGGCAGACAAATGCTTTACCTTTGAGACGGTACAGAAGGGGAATGTGGACTGTTATGCATCCATTTACAGGATGGTATCGGGAACAGAAGATTATGAAGAACTGAGGGTTCTTGCACCGCTTGATCATATTAGTGTGCCGGCAGGAGAACAGGGTAAACTGCGGATAGATATTTTTGCAGATGCACAGGGAAGGGAGCTGAGCAATCAGATTTATATTGATTATTAGACCTGGCGGCGCTTAGTTGTAAAATAAAAACAATCGTGATATACTAATCAATGATTATTTTGGCGTACTGTGCCTTTTGGAGTTTTGGAGAATAGATTATGAACCGGATTATTAATAAAAGACAAGCTGTCTGCGGTACGGTCTGGCTGATTGTCCTGTGTATTGTGATTTCCCTGTGGCCTCTCCGCCTCATTAGGGAGACGGTGACATCCAGAAGTGATGAGCAGGTGGTGATGGAATCTGAGCCTGTTTCGGGCGGCTCAGCCATACATCAGATGTTTATTGCCCAGTTTGATAAGCTGCAAAGTATTGATGTGTATCTGACAGAGGGCGCTGTCGGAGAAGACTTTAATTTTGTGCTCTATGACGGTGCCATGAATATCATGATGCAGCAGGTTATAAGCACCAAAGATATGAAAGAGATTCCCGGCTATTGCAGAGTACAGATCAATATGGATCTGGAGGTGGGGAAGGAGTATTATTTCCTGCTTCAGAACATGGAGATGGAATTCCGGATAGGTTATGCGGATACGGCAGCAGCCAATAATCCTTATATTGGTCCCCTTTTCTACAGTGAGATGGGGGATACGCAGCATTGTATGATTGCGGCATATCACTATGTGATGCCTTTGCGCAAGGCAAAGACATTTGTGATTGACGGTTTTCTGCTGCTTCTGGCAATTCTGGTAACGTATCTGTCAGGTAAGTACTATGGTAAGTACCAGGAGAAAAATACGCTTCTCACAGTAGAGCGGACTATGCGGGCGGTGCTGAATCCGGTGATTATCCTCCTGGGTATTGCAGCTT
Organism: bacterium 0.1xD8-71; assembly: GCA_003612405.1. Lineage (GTDB taxonomy): Bacteria > Bacillota > Clostridia > Lachnospirales > Lachnospiraceae > UBA3282. The sequence continues at coordinate 115,123 of RAYR01000010.1, read as the reverse complement.
TTATTGTGATCGGGCCCTGCATGACGTTTACCAACGATATGATTTCCATTGTGTTTTATGAGATAGGGGTGCTCCTGGCAGTCCTGGCGGCGCTATATGCGGTGAACCATGACAGGACAGGATGTGCCACGGACAGAACATTGGCAGACGTATTACAGGAGAGATGGCAGGGGTATCTGCAATCGATTATGTTTGCGGGAGCTATCTGGGCCTGCTGTAATTATATGAACGGTCTGTATGAGATTCACCATACGGTGGCCTACAGGCAGATGTTGATTTTCTTTGCCCTGGCGGTGATTGTGACTTATACGCGTCGGGAGATCTTTAATCTGGTGAATCTGGTCTATGCGGCTGTTGCGGCAGTGGCCGGCTATTTCTATTATCAGAATACCGTGAAGCTTCTGGAGGAGCCGGAAGAACTGGAAATTCTGACAGTTAAGCTGACAGCCTGGGTGGGAATTCTCGCAGGTTTTGTGATTATAAATACTATCAGAATCCTGATTGGCAAGAAGGTTGGCAGGATATCCATAGGATATGGAATCCTGGTGGCGCTTTTCTTTGCGCTTATCGTTATTTATCGTAATACCAGAGGCTGGCCTGTTTATCTGGTCTGCGCCTTTGTGTTATATTATCTGCGGATGGCCGCCTGGGATAAAAAGGCGGAATTGTTACAGAATATATGTAACGGGATTCTCTTTCATTTTGGAGCGATGGTTGTTTATTGTCTGCTGCACAGGCCTTACATGTATTTCCAGTATTACAGGTATCCCTTTATCTTCCATACAGTGACCATTTCGGCAGTGTATCTGGCGCTGGTGGTGTGTGCGGCACTGGTGAAGTTTCTGTATGCCTACAGAAGAAATCCGTCTTTTGCAGGTACTTATAAAGAGCTGGCCATGTTGGGAACGGCAGCAGCCTATTTGATCTTTACGCTTTCCAGAACAGGTTATCTGGCCATATTGGTGACAGGAATACTGACGGTATTGCTGGTGTGCCTTTCCATGGAAAACAAGGGGAAGAGGCTTTTGCAGTGTGTGGGAATGATGGCCCTTGCAGTTCTGGTTTCTTTTCCGGTGGTGTTTACAGCCCAGCGGATGTTACCTTCTGTTGCCGCCAAACCGGAACTCCATGAGATAGAGGAGATTCCTACCGAGCTGATGCATGGCAGGGATATGGATTCCTACTATTATATTACGGTGGAACGTTTTGTACAGGTATTTCAGATGAAAGTACTGGGTGTTCCGGAGGAGGAGTGCTTAAATGCGTTCCTGTTCTTTTCTTCAGCCGATGACATGCCAGTGTATAAGATGTATCTGGATCAAAAACCACCGATTCTTCTGGCTTCGACCGAAGATATGGCGGCAGCCGCCGCCCAGGAGGCAGAAGAAGAGGACTCTTACACGAATGGCAGGTTTTATATTTTCAGACAGTATTACAGGAATCTGAACGCCTTTGGTCATGAGGAGATGGGTATTACGGAAGCGGACGGCAACTTCCTTGTGCATGCGCATAATATTTATCTACAGGTGGCTTACGATCATGGAATTTATGTGGGAATCGTGTTTATCCTGTTAGGAGTCGGCACATTGGTACAGTCGTTTATATATTACCGGAAAAGAAAGGACGATACGGTGTGTGCCGCGCTGCCGTTTGCCATTCTGGTACTTTTTGCAGTGGCAGGACTGGCAGAGTGGATTTTTCACCCCTGTTGTCCGATTGCGTACTGCCTGCTTTTGACGCTGGCGCCACTGTTGTTTGATGTACGAAGAGAAGAAATTTAGGAACTGGACGCAGAGATGGAAAAGACGAGAAAACCCTTTAACGTAAAATTATTTTATAGAAGAACCTGCCTGATTATTTATGATATTATAAGTGTGATCCTGGCAAGTTATCTGGCAATATTGGCACGGTATGAGTTTCATGTGGATACGATTCCGCAGTATTTCATGTATCCGATTGAAATGTTTCTGCCTGTCAATATTATTCTGACACTGCTTATTTTTTATATTTTCCGTCTTTACAGCAGTCTCTGGGCTTTTGCCGGTGAGACGGAACTGCAAAATATTGTGTTGTCCTGTGTGCTGTCTACTTTTGTGGATGGAATGGGTATGCAGTTTTTTAAGGCATCTTCCCATCAGGCCGTGCCCAAAAGTTATTATCTCTTCTATATGTTCTTTCTGGTTACCTGTATCTTTGCCAGCAGATTCTCCTATCGCTTTTTCAGAAGTCTGAAACATAAACAGAAGAATAAGAAGAATCTCATTTCTGTCATGGTAATTGGTGCCGGCGAGGCGGGTAATGTGATTATTAAAGAGATTGTGAACAGCAACTTTTCCACCATGGTCATCAAATGTGTGATTGATGACGATAAGGGGAAATGGGGCAGGTATATACAGGGAATCAAGGTGGCCGGCGGCCGGGATAAGATTGTGGAATGTGCAGATATCTACGAGGTGGATGAAATCATTGTGGCGCTTCCTTCCGCCAGCCGGGCTGATATCCGGGAAATCCTGGAAATCTGTAAAGACACCAATTGCAAACTGCGTTCACTGCCAGGCATGTATCAGTTGGTAAACGGAGAAGTGAATGTCAGCAAACTGCGGGATGTGGAAGTGGAGGATCTGCTGGGCAGAGATCCCATCAGCGTGGATCTGGATTCGATTCTGGGCTATGTCCAGGGTAAGGTGGTGTTAGTCACTGGGGGCGGCGGTTCCATTGGCAGCGAACTTTGCAGACAGATTGCAACCCATAAGCCCAAACAGCTGGTGATTGTGGATATTTATGAAAACTCGGTCTATGATATACAGCAGGAACTGAAACAGAAATATCCGGATCTGGATATGGTGGTTTTGATTGCCTCTGTGCGCAATACCAACAGGATGAATTATATCTTTTCACAGTACAAGCCTCATATTGTGTATCATGCGGCGGCACATAAGCATGTACCGCTGATGGAGGACAGTCCTACGGAAGCAATCAAGAACAATGTATTTGGCACTTTTAAGACTGCCCAGGCGGCGGCTATGAGCGGTGTACAGCGGTTTGTCATGATCTCTACGGATAAGGCAGTGAATCCCACCAACATCATGGGAGCCAGCAAGCGTATCTGCGAGATGATCATACAGACCTTTGACAAGCATTATGATACGGAATTTGTGGCGGTGCGTTTTGGCAATGTGCTGGGCAGTAACGGCAGTGTGATACCGCTGTTTCGCAAGCAGATTGCGGCAGGAGGCCCGGTTACGGTTACCCATCCCGATATCATCCGTTATTTTATGACCATTCCGGAAGCGGTATCTTTGGTTTTACAGGCAGGCGCCTATGCCAGGGGCGGAGAAATCTTCGTATTGGATATGGGAGAACCGGTAAAGATTCTTACACTTGCAGAGAACCTGATCAAGCTTTCAGGGTATCGTGTGGGTGAGGATATTAAGATAGAATTTACAGGGCTGCGTCCGGGTGAGAAGCTTTATGAAGAACTTCTGATGGAAGAGGAAGGGATGAAAGATACGGCCAATAAGATGATTCATATTGGCAAACCGATAGAACTGGATGAACAGGAGTTTTTCTGTCAGCTGAAGGAATTGAAAGATGAATGTCAGGTGGAAAATTCCGATATCAGACCGTTGATCCGCAGGATTGTCCCGACTTATCACAGCCAGACATAGTCTGGATTGTAATAGTATAAAGCAGCATCTATGGTGTTTTGCCGGCAGAGTGAAGGGAGTGCATGTTTATGGCTAAGAAACGGATTTATTTATCATCCCCTACCATGCATGGGGAGGAGCAGGAGCTTGTCAGGGAGGCTTTTGATACGAACTGGGTAGCGCCTTTAGGGCCCCATGTGAACGCCTTTGAGAAAGAGATAGCAGAGTATACAGGTTGTGGTCACGCGGCGGCTTTAAGTGCCGGCACGGCGGCAATTCATCTGGCACTCAGGCTGCTTGGCATTAAACAGGGCGATGTGGTGTTTGTATCGGATCTGACTTTCTCGGCATCCTGCAATCCGATTGTGTATGAGAACGGAACACCGGTCTTTATCGACGCGGAGCCGGATACCTGGAATATGTCTCCAGAAGCACTTGCCAGAGCCTATGAGAAATATCCTGATCCCAAGGCGGTTATCGTGGTACATCTGTATGGGACACCGGCGAAGCTGGATGAGATTCTTGCAATCTGTAAGGCGCATGGGACACCTGTAATTGAAGATGCGGCAGAATCTCTGGGCAGTACGTACAAGGGAAGATATACAGGAACTTTTGGCCAATACGGCATATATTCTTTTAATGGCAATAAGATCATCACCACCTCCGGGGGCGGGATGCTGGTATCGGCGGATGAGGCTGTGACAAGACAGGCTACCTTCCTGGCAACCCAGGCCAGAGATCCGGCCAGACATTATCAACATTCCCAGATTGGGTATAATTATCGTATGAGCAATGTTCTTGCCGGCATTGGCAGAGGGCAGCTGCTTCATTTAGAAGAGCACAAAGAGGCAAAGAAAGCTATTTACCAGCAGTATAAGACAGCCTTTGATGATATTCCGGAGATAACCATGAATCCTATGAACCCGGATGGAGATGCTAATAACTGGCTTTCCGGTATGGTGATTGACAGGAACTGTGATGTGACACCGGACAGAGTCATGGATGCATTGGATGAGGCGGTTAATGCAGAGACCAGGCCGGTCTGGAAACCGATGCATTTACAGCCGGTTTTTGAAGCATGTGATTTCTTTCCGCACAATGAGGATGGCAGCAGTGTGGGGGAGTATGTCTTTGAGAGAGGATTGTGTCTGCCCAGTGATATTAAAAACACGCCGGAGGATATGGAGCAGATTATCCGCACTGTGCGGGCATCCTTTGGCAGATAAGGAGCAGGATTATGTATAGAAATGGAGTAAAGCGTTTCCTGGATTTTATGCTCTCCCTTATGGGGATTATTGTGCTCAGCCCCATTTTGTTGATCCTGTGGATTCTGGTGCGTGTCAAATTGGGAAGCCCGGTACTGTTTCACCAGGAGAGACCGGGCAGGAACGAGAAGATTTTTAAGCTGTATAAATTCCGCTCCATGACAGATGAAAGGGATGAACAGGGCAATCTTTTGCCGGACGAGGTGCGGCTTACGAAGTTTGGAAAAGTCCTTCGCTCTACCAGTCTGGATGAATTGCCGGAACTGTTTAACATTCTGAAAGGGGACATGAGTCTGATCGGGCCAAGGCCGTTATTGGTCAGATATCTTCCCTACTATACGGATGAAGAGAGGCATCGTCACGATGTGAGGCCGGGACTGACGGGACTGGCGCAGGTCAACGGACGAAATGCCCTTGGATGGGAAGATAGATTTCGTTATGATCTCTATTATGTGGAACATCTGAGTTTTCTGATGGATTTGAAGATTATAGGAATGACTGCCGGGAAAGTATTGAAACGTTCCGGAACACTCTCCGGTGCGGACCAGACGGTGGCAGACTTTGATATGTATCGCAGAGAGCAGGGAGCGCAGTAAAGAGCTTTGGAATGAAGAACAGCGCAGTACAAGCGCTCCGGAATGGGGAATGAAATGAAACAGATTGCACTGTTTGAGCAGGGAATCCACCCTACGCCGATCGTGGAGATGTCGGGTGATTATGGAAAGAACCGCTATTATATCAAACGGGAGGATATGATTCCTTTCAGTTTCGGCGGCAATAAGGCCCGCAAGGCGGCAGAGTTTTATAAGGAGATTAAGGATTGTGAAGCTGACATAGTGATGACTTATGGCAGCAACAGTTCCAACCATTGCAGAATCATTGCCAATATGGCCTGCGCCATGGGACTGGCCTGTCATATCATTTCCCCGGAAGAAAATCGGGAAATGCTTTATAATACCAGGCTGGTGGAGGAGTTCGGTGCGGTAATTGAGACCTGCCCGGTGACAAAGGTGTCAGAAACCATTGACAGGAGGGTGGAAGCCTATAGACAGGAAGGAAAGAATCCTTACTTTATCCTTGGCGGGGGTCATGGAAATCCCGGAACCCGTGCCTGTGTGAACACTTATAGAGAGATTGCAGACTATGAGGAGCAGACAGGAATCTGTTTTGATTATATCTTCCATGCTTCCGGAACCGGAACCACACAGGCGGGGCTGGTCAGCGGGAAGCTTTTAATGGAAGACAGAAAGCGAAAAAACGCTCAGACGGTCAAAGAGAAGAAAATAGTCGGTATCAGCATCGCAAGGAATGAAGAACGGGGCCGTGAGGTGGTCAGACAGAGTGTGGAAGAATATCTGGGTGAGAAATACCAAGCCCTCTATAAAGAGGAAGAACTGATTTTTACAGACGCCTACTGTATGGGCGGTTATGGAAAGTATACACAGGAAGTGAAACAAACCATAGAAGAAGTAATGGCCAAAGACGGAATCCCTATGGACAGTACTTATGTGGGAAAGGCATTTTATGGTATGAAGCGTTATGTGGAAGAACATCAGATTTGCGGAAAAAATATCCTCTTTGTTCACACAGGCGGCGCTCCCCTGTATTTTGACCTCCTGGATAAGGGACAGGAGACGGAAAGGCGGCAGGCATGAATCTATTGATCCTGAGTGCGGGTACGCGCGATAAGGTAGTACAGTATTTTAAGAAGGAACTGGGAGACACAGGCAGGGTTATTGCCACGGATTGTTCTAATCTGGCACCTGCGGTGTATGAGGCGGACGCTTTTTATCTGGTGCCAAGGATTACCGCACCGGGATATCTGGATGTCATTCTGGATATCTGTAGGAAGGAAGAGGTCACAGGCGTGTTTTCCCTGATTGATCCGGAATTGAGTCTGCTTGCGAAGGAGAGAGAGAGATTTCTTGCCGTGGGCGCCACGCCGATTGTTTCCGATTATGAATTGGTGGAAACCTGTTTTGATAAATACAGTATGTATAAAATGCTTTGTAACATGCAGATACCAACTGCAAAATGTTATGCGGATAAAGAGTCTTTCTATCAGGCACAGCAGGCCGGAGAGATAGCCTATCCGGTGTTTGTCAAACCAGTGCGGGGCAGTGCCAGTATTCATATTAATAAAGTGGGAAGCAGCAAAGAGATTGATGTGCTGTGTGATCTTTATGATGATCTGATGATTCAGGAATATATGGATGGTCAGGAATATGGTGCAGATGTGTATGTGGACATGATTTCCGGAAAGTGTACGGATATCTTTGTGAAGAAGAAGATCAAGATGCGGGCGGGTGAGACCGATAAATCCGTGTCCTATAAAGACGATGCGCTTTTTCAGATTATCCGGGATTTCACAGAGTCCTGCGGATTTCGCGGGATGATAGATATTGATATTTTTGAGATTGACGGGGTTTATTATATTTCGGAGGTGAATCCCCGGTTTGGCGGCGGATATCCTCATGCCTATGCCTGTGGTGTCAATATGGCGCAGGCGGTGATTCGGAATCTTTCCGGACAGGAAAATGAAGTGCGGATCGGGCAATACCAGGAAGGAATCTGCATGATGAAATATAATGAGGTGATGATACGGGATATGAATGGGGTGGAGATTGTGCCGTAGAAGGATTGTAAATGTTCTAAGAAGGCTGCACGAGGAGCGATTGATATTTACGTCACCCCGCTTTCGCTCCTTTCACAGCGCAGCAGGCGCTAAGCTCGAAAACACCTCGCTAAGCGCTGGCGCTGTTCTAGGGGCTCCTTAAAATATCAACCGCTCCCCGTGCTGGACATCATAAAGTATAATTTATGATTTGAGAAGATTATGTAAAAAAGTTGTATTAAGGGAATTATAGCTAAGAAAACAAACAATCAAACAAATTTTGAACAGAAAATAACAGCCGGCACGAGTGGAATTACCCGCGCCCCGGCGTCCGGATATTAATTATTTATTTACAGATAGAAATTATGAAAGGTGCAATATCCACATGGCAAAAGTCCTAATACTAATCAACTCCTCCGGCGGCCTATACGATTTCAGAAATGAATTTGTCAAAGCCCTGACAGCAGAGCATGAAGTCTACGTCAGTATGCCGGATGATGTGAAGGAAAAAGAATTGCGGGCAGAAGGCTGTAAAATTATCAAAACCGCCATCAACAGAAGAGGCATCAATCCCATAGAGGACTTGAAGCTGTACCGGACTTACGTTAAAATGATGAAGGAGATTCGGCCGGATCTGGTGGTGACATATACCATCAAACCCAATATTTACGGCGGTTATGCGGCTGGCAGGTTGAAGATTCCCTACATTGCCACCATTACGGGCCTGGGCGGTGCTTTTGACAGGACAGGGCTTTTGCTGAAACTGGTGGTTTCCATGTACAGGGCCGGATTGAAACGGGCAGCCTGCGTATTTTTTCAAAATGAAGAGAACCGCGGGATTTTCCGGAATATGGGAATCATGGGAAAGAAAACGCGGATGGTCATGGGTTCCGGGGTGAATTTGGAGAGGCACAGCTATGAGAAGTATCCGTCCGGGGAGGAGACACATTTTCTTTTCGTGGGAAGGGTTATGAAAGAGCGGGGCATCCTGGAGTATATCGAGGCGGCGAAGCAGTTACATAGCGACCGGGTGTTTTTCGATATCATGGGATATTGCGATGAAGATTATCAGGAGCTTCTGGACAGGCTGGAGCAGGAGGGTGTTATCAAACAGATTGGTTTTCACACGGAAGTGCATGAGTTTCTGGCGGCGGCCAGTGCCATTGTGGTGGCCTCGTTCCATGAGGGCATGTCCAATGCCCTGATTGAGGGCGCGGCTACGGGAAGACCGGTGATTGCTTCCAATATCAGCGGCTGTATGGAGGCCTTTGAAGAGGGTGTGACAGGTTTTGGATTTACACCGGGCAGGCCGGAAGAACTGGCAGGCGCCATGGAGAAATTCCTGGCCCTGTCCATAGAAGAACGTGCAGCAATGGGACGGTGCGGCAGGCAGAAGATGGAACGGGAATTTGACCGGAAGCTTGTGACCGGAGAATATATGGACGAGGTATCGCAGATACTATCAAACAAGAAAGGCTAGGGATAAGAAAATGGGATTATATGAAAAACTTGTAAGCGGAGAAGAAAAGCTGTCTTTGGTAGGCTTAGGCTATGTGGGTATGCCGATTGCGGTAGCTTTTGCGAAGAAGATCAAGGTTGTGGGCTTTGATTTAAATGAGCAGAAAATTGGCCTGTATCAGAGTGGGATTGACCCGACCAATGAGGTGGGCAATGAGGTAATACGCAATACGAAGGTAGAGTTTACGGCAGATCCTTCCCGGCTGAAAGAGGCAAAGTTTCATATTGTGGCAGTTCCCACACCGGTCAATGACGATCATACGCCGGATTTATCGCCGGTGGAAGGAGCAAGCCGTATTCTGGGACAGAATCTGACGAAAGGTTCCGTGGTGGTATTTGAATCCACCGTCTATCCGGGCGTGACGGAGGATATCTGTGTACCGATTCTGGAGAAGGAATCAGGTTTGAAATGCGGCGTAGACTTTAAGATTGGCTATTCGCCGGAGCGTATCAATCCGGGTGACAAAGTACATAGACTGGAGACCATTACCAAGATCGTATCCGGTATGGATGAGGAGACTCTGGGTGTCATTGCCAAAGTCTATGAGCTTGTGGTGGAAGTGGGTGTCTACTGTGCGGAGTCCATCAAGGTTGCCGAGGCGGCCAAGGTGATTGAGAACAGCCAGAGAGATATCAACATTGCATTTATGAACGAATTGTCAATCATCTTCCATAAGATGAATATTGATACCAAGGCCGTGCTGGAAGCGGCAGGTACCAAGTGGAATTTCTTAAACTTTCAACCTGGTCTTGTGGGCGGACACTGTATCGGCGTAGATCCTTATTATCTGACATACAAGGCGGAAGAGTTAGGATATCATTCCCAGATTATTCTTTCAGGCAGACGGATCAATGACGATATGGGTAAATATGTGGCGGAGAGTCTGGTAAAGGATCTGATCAAGTCGGATATTCCGGTTAAGAAAGCGAAGGTGGCGATTCTGGGCTTTACCTTTAAAGAGAATTGTCCGGATACCAGAAATACGAAAGTGATAGATATCTATAAGGAGCTGGGTGAATACGGCATTACGCCGCTTGTGGTGGATCCTGCGGCTGATGCGGAAGAAGCGAAGCGTCTCTATGGGATTGATTTCCAGACCATGGACGATGTGAAGGGCATGGATGCGGTGATTATTGCTGTGGCGCATGAACAGTTCCTTCAGCTGAGCAAAGAGGATATTGATGGATTCTATAACCCCGGACATGAGCGGAAGGTGCTGATGGATTTGAAGGGTATTCTGGATAGGAAAACGTATCTGACAGAGGGTTATCGGTATTGGAGATTGTAAGATTAAACAAAGACAGGAAGAGGGCACTGTGTATTCTGGCCGCATTGCTTGTGTTTTTTATGACCATGCTTGCGGCTTGTGGTGTTGGTGTCTACAACGATTCCGACCAGTATATTACAATGCACATTCACAGAGAACCGCTTTATCCGCTGTTTTTGTGTTGTTTCCGAACGGTTATCGGGGATGGATATCTGCCGGCGGCCATGGCGGTGCAGGGGATTCTCACTGCTCTTGGCATTACTGTATTGTCGGAATATCTGACAAGGCGTTTTCATCTGCATTTCTGGGAAGAGGTGCTCGTGGTTCTTTTGCAGCTTCTTCCTCACCTGATGACGCGGTATGTGTCTGCCCTGCATATTTTCCTGGAAAATTCGGTGATGAGTGAGGCATTGTGTATCCCTTTGTTTCAATTCTTCCTCTACTTTTTGCTGCGTATGATCTTCGAGGACAGAAGAAGGGACCGGGTACTCAGTCTCCTGATGGCCTATCTGCTCTCCATGACCAGGGGGCAGATGATGACCACGATTTTGATGTGGGCATTTATTTACTGTATAGGAAGGTTCTTCGTTCATTCGAGTCCGCAGAGCGGATCTCGCAAATTTACTTTTGTACTTCATAAGATATACCGGGCTGTCGTGGTGCCTCTGGCGGTGCTGCTTGCGGTGTTTGGCTTGCGCAGTCTGACGGTTCATGTGTATAATTATTTTGTTACCGGATATTTTATGGGGAACACTTATGGACAGGTCAACACACTGACCAATGTAATCTATGCCTGTGACAAAGAGGACAGGGAAGTCTTTGAAGAGGGCAGTCTGGAACAGGAGTTTTTCGATCGTTTCTATGCAGAGGCGGATGAACAGGGGTTGAATTATAAGTATGGCGGCGATACCGTGAAAGACCGGACGGCGTATCTGGAGGAACATCATGATATTTTGAAATTCCAGGTGCTTGAGGCGGATATGTCCTCCTATTTCTTCGGATTGGGAAAGGTTGATTACTATGAACAGAGCAGTATGTCGGACGATATGGCCGGCAGGATGATGCGGAAACTTTTGCCGGTCTGCTTTGGCCAATGGTTTTATGATTATCTTCTGCTGTGCAGAAACGGGTTTGTGAGAAGTATAGCGGTGGTGCATCCGCTGATTAACTGGGTAGCGCTTCTTTTCTACTTGGCTGCGGCGGGGCTGACGCTGTATCTGATATGTGTAAAAAAGCGATATGAGGCAGCGTTTACCATGGGGGTCGCGCTTCTGTTTATTGCGGCAAATGTGTGTGCTACATCCATCACCATCATGTGTCTGTCCAGGTACATGATATATGGATTTTCTATTTTTTATATAGCATTTTATCTTTTACTGAGGGAAATGATCAAAGATCAAAGCTGGTACAGGAAACGAAAGGGATGATGAAAATGGGATATCGGGATATTGAATTTGAAAAGGATACAGTGTTTTTGGTGGGAGGCGGTGCCGGATTTATCGGTTCCAATCTCTGCGAAGCATTGCTTGATATGGGATATACAGTGCGCTGTCTGGATGATCTGTCCACGGGCAAATATGAGAATATCGAGCCGTTTCTATCCAATGAGAGATTTACCTTTATCAAAGGAGATATTCGTAATTTTGATACCTGTAAGGAAGCGACAGAAGGCGTGGACTATGTGTTACAACAGGCGGCCTGGGGCAGTGTGCCAAGAAGTATTGAGATGCCGCAGTTGTACGAAGAGATTAATATCCGTGGTACCTTGAATATGATGGAGGCATCCAGGGTAAACGGTGTGAAGAAGTTCGTCTATGCATCCAGTTCTTCTGTGTATGGAGATTCTCCGACGTTGCCCAAGAAAGAAGGGCAGGAAGGAAAGGTGATTTCCCCTTATGCTTTGACAAAGAAAGTAGATGAGGAATATGGCCGCCTCTATAAGGAATTATACGGACTGGATACGTATGGGCTTCGTTATTTCAATGTATTCGGGCGCAGGCAGGATCCGGATGGCATGTATGCGGCTGTTATTCCGAAGTTCCTGAAACAGCTTCTTCACGGAGAAGTACCGACAATCAACGGGGATGGCAGACAGTCTAGAGACTTTACTTATATCGACAATGTGATTGAGGCTAATCTGCGTGCCTGCAAGGCGTCCAGTGAGGTGGCAGGACAGGCGTTCAACATCGGTGCCGGCGGCAGACTTTTCCTGATCGATATTTATTATCATCTCTGCAAGGCGCTGGGTAAAGATGTGGAGCCGAATTTCGGGCCGCCCAGAAAGGGTGATGTGCGGGATTCCAATGCGGATATTACGAAGGCGAGAGAGCTTTTGGGATACAATCCCGAGTATGATTTTGAGAAAGGCATCGTCTTGGCAATAGACTGGTATAAGGAGTATTTGCAGTAAGACTGGAGATTTGCGTCGCCCCGTCGCGTAAACGCTCCGGAATGGGGATTAGTATGAAATATAAAGTAGTTGTGTTTGGGGTAAAAGATAGCTCTGAAAATATTGTGACGTTTATCCAGGAACAGATCTGTCCGGTGGATCTGGTCATCACCATCAGTCCGGAAGTGACGAAGAAAAACCAGGTATCGGGATATAAGGGTCTGTCCATTCTGACAGAGAAGTATGGGATTCCAGTACATGAAGCGGACAGTTATTTTCTGACGGATGAAAAGACACAGAATTTCATGCGGGAGAATGAATTTGATATCGGCATCTCCATGGGGTGGCAGAGATTGATGCCCAGGTCCGTATTAGATTGTTTTCAGTATGGAGTCTATGGGTTCCATGGCAACAGCGGATATCTGCCCTTTGGCAGGGGGAGATCTCCCTTGAACTGGTCTATTATTCTGGGAGATACCAGATTTAATCTGAATTTATTCCGGTATGATGAGAAGGCGGACAGCCCTAACGTATTTGCCACAGAGATGTTTTCCATCACGCCTCATGATGACATCCGCACGGCACAGTATAAGAATATGATCTGCTCCAAGAATCTGATTCGCAGACTGTTAAAAGCATATGAAGAGGGAAATATTGTAATTCGCACAGATTCCAGGGACTTTGATTCCTGGTATGAAAAGCGGACAGCGGCGGACGGTAAGATAGATTTTCATGCCAGAACCAGAGAAATTTATAATCTGATCCGCGGTGTGGCGGCACCTTTTCCGGGGGCTTTTGCCATGTGCGGGGAGAACGAAGTGCGGGTGTGGGAGGCACATCCCTTTGACGAAATGATAGACTTCTCTGCCTATGCACCCGGGGAAGTGATCGATGTGTTTGATGACAAACCGGTGGTGCGGACGGTGGATGGATCGCTTCTGATAGACCGGTATGAATGTGTGGTGCCTCTAAGCACAGGAGATGTACTGCAATAGAATCCGGGTATCGGAATCGGAAAGACAGAAGGAAATGTGTTGGAGCATGGCCCCGCGTTGGAAGTGGATTCTGACAGATTGAGAGATAAGGATATGAAGATAGCGGTTCGGTTAGATGATATAACACCCGCCATGGATTGGGATAAATTTCAGGCGTTTGCTTCACTTCTGGATGAGTTTGCCATTAAACCGCTGATTGGCGTGGTGCCGGATAACCGGGATGAGAATCTGAACCGGGGAACGGCGAGAGAAGACTTCTGGGCGTATGTAAAGAAGCGGCAGACGGAAGGCTGGGTGGTTGCCCAGCATGGCTGGCAGCATGTTTATACACAGCATAAGGGCGGGGTGTTTCCCTTAAATGATTTTTCAGAGTTTGCCGGTGTGCCTTATGAACAGCAGCTTACTATGTTGGAGCAGGGAAAAGAGATTCTTGCGGCGCAGGGGATTGTGACAGACCTCTTCATGGCCCCGGCCCATTCGTATGACCATAATACGCTGCGGGCTTTGCGTCAGGCAGGATTTTGTGGGCTTACGGATGGATTCGGAAAAGGGCCCTACCAGTGGCGCGGCCTTACTTTCTATCCGATTTCTTTCCGGTTGGAGAACAGCCTGAAGAAAGAGAAGGGTATTACCACGATGGTGGTGCATACCAATACAGTAAGTGCACAGGATATGGAGAAGTACAGGAAGATATTTAAAGAGCAGAACATCATATCCTACGAGGAATATTTAAAAGAGAGAGCAGGCAAAAGAACAGCGGCAGGGCATATAGGAGAGTATATGCTGGCCACAGCAAAGCGTTGGCTGGTGAAACTTTTGTAGACAGTGTCCGGCTCTGGCGGCAGTGCAGAAAGATACAGGTTTGCAGATAAACAGGAGGCGCATATGGGAGAACCGGTGCGGGTACTACATGTGCTGGGGGGCTTAAGTCTCGGTGGCGCGGAGAGCAGGATAATGGATTTGTACCGCTGTATGGACAGAGAAAAGGTACAGTTTGACTTTCTGATTCATCGAAAGGATATCCATTCTGCGGTACATCAAAAACATTTTTATGAAGAAGAGGTGGAGGCGCTGGGCGGAAAGGTTTATGCGCTTCCTAAGTTTATGGGCTATAATTATATTGCCTATCGGCGGGCGGCGAAGGCTTTCTTCCGGGCTCATCATGAGTTCGCAGTGGTACAGGGACATATGACCAGTACGGCGTCAATCTATCTGCCAGTGGCGAGGAAGGCAGGTGTGCCCGTGGTATGCGCCCATGCCAGAAGTGCGGGCGTGGATAAAGGTATCAAGGGTATTATGACGAAAATGCTCAGACTTCCTCTGTTAAACAGGGCGGATTACTGCATTGCCTGTTCCGGGGAAGCGGGGGAGTCCGTGTTCGGCATCAAATGGAGTGCTTCTCCGAAAGCCCGTCTGATTCCCAATGCCATTGATGCTGACAGGTTCCGCTATGATGCGGCTGTACGGATGAAGATGCGGCAGGAGCTGGGATTGGGCGATGACTATGTGATCGGGCATGTGGGACGGTTTCATTATTCCAAGAACCATGAGTTTTTACTGGCAGTTTTTGCCAGACTGCATCAGAATCTGGAGAAACAGGGAAAGCACTGTAAGCTTCTTCTGCTGGGGGAAGGTGAGGGGATGGCGGCCGCAAAGGCGCAGGCATCAGAGCTTGGCGTGGAGAAGGATGTGCTGTTTTTGGGGAATCAAAAGAATGTGGAGGAGTATTATCAGGCATTTGACCTGTTCCTTTTTCCTTCCCGGTTTGAGGGACTGCCGGGTACTGTGGTGGAAGCCCAGGCGGCGGGACTGCGCTGTATCATTTCTGACCGGATCACAGGAGAGGTGGGAATCAGCGAGCTGGTAAGTTTCCACAGTCTGGAAGAGGGTGTGGATGCATGGGCCGGGGAAGTGGAAAACAGCCTCGTGTATGTAAGGCATGACAGGTGTGAGGCTGTGCGGAAGGCCGGTTTTGATGTGAGAGAACAGGCAGAAAGGCTGGAACGGTTTTATCTGACAGGGGTTTTGAGATAGAGTGGGAGACAGGCAGAGAATGAATAACAAGAAAAAAGTAATGCTCATTGTACCGATGCTGCATCAGGGAGGCTTTGAGCGGGTATGTGTAGCCACAGCACGGCTGCTTGCACCTTACTGTGAGGTGTGTATCGTATTATTTGATTCTCATGATATCGCTTATGATATTGAGGGCCTGGACATTATTGATATTCACCTGGGGGTCAGGGAGGGATTGATTGGTAAGGTGTTTCGGGTTCTGCAACGTAGTCTGAAAGTCAGGCAGCTGAAACGACAGCTGCGGCCGGATATTGCCTATAGCCTGGGCTCTACAGCGAATATAGTCAATGCCCTTTCCGGCCGGCAGGCGAAGATATGGGTTGGCCTGCGCAGTTATATGGATATGGAAGACGAAGGGAAGATCCGCCTTTTTGTAAAAAAGGCGGACAAAATACTGTGCTGCTCGAAAAAGATAGAGGAAGAATTGCGGGAAAAGTATCGCTGTGATAAGGCTGTCACGTTGTATAATCCTTTGGATATGGCGGATTTGCAGACCAAGGCAGAGGCGGAAAAACCGCAGCTGCCCTGGAAGGACGACAGACGCATCATCGTATCCATGGGCCGGGAAGATGATGTGAAAGGATTCTGGCATCTGATCAAGGCGTTTGCGCTGGTGAAACGAAAAGCCGCCGATACCGGACTGATGATCGTGGGGGACGGTGACTTTAAACCATATAAGAAGCTGGCGGAAGAACTGGGCGTGGGAGAGGATGTGTATTTTACGGGAATGAAGCGCAATCCTTTTCCTTATCTGCAAAGTGCACAGATTTATGCGCTGACTTCCTACCGGGAAGGATTTCCCAATGCGTTGGTGGAGGCCATGGCACTGGGACTGCCGGCAATTGCCACAGACTGTCCGACAGGACCGGCGGAAATTCTGGAAGATCAATATGGTATTTTGATAGATAATATGAGTCCGGAAGTAAATTATGACGCAAGTGTCATAACAGAAGAAGAGAGTAATCTGGCTGCACAGATAAAAGATTTATTGGAGAATCCTGAACAGATGGCGCATTATCGAGAAATGTCCATGAAGCGGGCCAGGGATTTTACTAATGAGAAATATGTGGAACTGATACGGCAGTGGGGAGGAATGTAATGGAAAATGCTTCGTCAAAAGATTATACAAAAGAAGAAACAGAATTTGCAATATTCTGTATTGAAAACGTGGCGTTACACTTGAAAGTGGACGCTTCCGTTGTCTATCATATATTTGCTCAAAAAAGTGATATTTTAGACAGCTATATCATTCCTTGTTATGATGTGCTTCATACACAGGGAAAAGAATATATTGTGAATGATCTGATTGATTTGATGCAGGAAAAAGGAGTTGCATTATGATTGTATTTCACGGATCTGACAGAGAAATTGTGAAGCCGGATATTTTTCATTCAAGGAGAGAAGTTGATTTCGGAGCTGGTTTCTATACGACGCCGATTGAGGAACAGGCAAAGAACTGGTGCAGAAAGTTTATCAGGAAGGGGAAACGGGGAAGTGTTTCTGTGTATAATGTTGATGAAACCGCATTTGAGAAATATCATACCCAAAAATTTGAGACTTATTCGGATGAGTGGCTGGATTTTATTTCACAGTGCCGCATGGGAGAAGATTTGTCTGACTATGATATAGTAATAGGCGGTGTGGCGAATGATCGTGTATTTGATACAATAGAGTTATATTTTGAAAATTTGATCAGCCGCACAGAAGCAATCGGCAGACTGGCAATGGAAAAGCCCAATATGCAGATTTGTTTTCGCAGACAGGAGATTTTGGATGAATATTTGAAATTTGAGAGGAGTTACCATATATGAAGGCAAGCGCTACCTTACTGCAAATGAAATATGGACGAGTTATTATGAGATTTGCTGAACTGGCGGACATAACCGTGAAGGAGGCAATGGGGTTTTTCTATTGTTCTACGGAGCGTGAACTGATTCGAGACGGTGTATCAGACCTTCATTGTATGAGCGATGATTATTTGGCAAAAGATTTGTTAGAGGAATATATGGTTTTTACAAATCAAGGGAAAAATTGCAGAAACAGTTAAACGAGTGCCGTGATTATGATGAAAAATTGGACATTTAGCGTTATTTCGGATAGAACTTGATTTTCTCAAACAGAAAACCGGCATGGAGGACAGGATGGACACACAGAAGAAAAAAAGAATAGCGATGCCCGCCGGACGGCAGTTTCTGACCCTGGTTCCCTTTTCCTTGTGCTACGCTGCCTTTATTGTCCTGGGGAACTGGCAGAAGTCGGCGGAGTATTCCAATTTACAAAATATAGGAAGAATTGTATTGTGGGCGCTTATCAGTTATGGCGTGCTTTTCATACTGTGTCTGGTGATTTCCCATAAAGACAATATATGGTTGTATCTGCGGAACAAATTCCGGATAGATCATGGGATAACAGCATCCGGGCCTGTGCAGAAAAGGCGGCAGGGCAGATGGTATGTGCTGGCAAGTTTCTTCGTCATATGTCTGGTCAGTTATCTGCCTTATTATCTGATGTATTATCCCACCTGGTTTAACAACGATGCTATATGGCAGATGGAGCAGATTCTGGGGTGGAAAGCAAGATCCAACCACCATCCCTATTTTCACACACTGATCATGCAGGTTTTTGTCAAGATTGGTTATGCGTTGTCTGGTACATATACGGGGGCAGTGGCCTTCTATACTTTCTGGCAGATGGCGCTTGTGGCGCTTACCTTTGCCTTTTGTCTGTATGTGCTGTACAGAAAAGGGACACGGCTTTGGTGGCTTGCTCTGGCGCTTGTCTTTTATATCGCGTTGCCTGTGCATGGTATGCTCAGTATCTGTATGGGAAAGGATGCCTTTTTTGTATCGGCTCTTGTATTCTTTGCCTGGATGAGCCATACCTTTGATCTGGAAAGGGAAAAAGGGCATAAACAGTGGATTCTCTATTTTGTGACAGGATTGTCAGTTTGCCTTTTGCGAAGCAACGGGATTCTGATTTTTATTGGTACGGCGTTTGTGGGGATTATCTGCAAAATAAGGTGGAAAGATAGGAAACAAATGCAGGATAACGGGAGCACGGGGGAGGTATTGCCGGCGGAACAGACACGGGGCAGAAAGCTGCCGGTAAGGTCAATGCTGTGTATGACAGCAGTGCTTGTATGTTATCTGCTCTACCAGGGGCCGATACTAAAAGCATTGCAGGTGGAGCCGCCGGATACCATTGAGGGGCTCACCATGCCTACCCAGCATCTTCTCTGCGCTTATATGAGGGGCGGCAGTCTGACAGAGGAAGAAGTGGCTATGATAGAGCAGGTGGTGCCCTTGGGACAGATGGAGGAGTATTATAATCCCTATCTGTTTGATGTGACGAAGAACCTGATCAGGGAACAGGGCAATCAGGATATGATTGCGGAGAATAAAGGGGAATATTTCAAACTGTGGCTGCGGGTAGGGCTTCGCAATCCCATGCTGTATCTGGAGGGGGAAGTCAGGCAGACAGCCGGATACTGGGCATACAGAGTTCCGCACTATCAGTATCTCTACAGCGAATATTTTATGGTGGATAATCCCTTTGGCATTGAGAGTGAGAGAAAACTTTTTACCTATGATAACAGTCTCGCCATGGGAGAATACCTGTTGAAGTTTCAGGAACTTTTCAATAAGGTGTGGAGCCTGGGACTGAATACCTGGGTGATGTTGTTCGGGCTTGCCTATCTGGCCTGGCAAAAACGAAACGCCATGTGTTATGTGCCGTTTATCATGCTGCTGTTAAGTCTGCTCCTGGCCACGCCGGTGTATAACGAGTTCCGTTATGCCTATGGCCTGTTTGCGGCATTTCCGCTGTTGTTCGGGTTTACCTTCGGGCCTGCAGAAGAGGAGATTACGGCACAGGAGAAGAGTGAGGATGAAGATGAAAAAATGGGGTAAAGCGATACTTTTTCTCCTGCCGGTGCTGTTTCTGGTTGCGGCGGTGAACTGGTATGTGGATTCTTATGCGATGCTGCGCATTACCTATGATCAGATCGGGGAGCAGATGGCAGTCCATGGCCGCAATGTAGAAGGTCTGGAAGAATCCGATTTTAATGACAGGAATCTGTTTCTTTCCTGTATGAAACAGCAGGAGGGGCCTAGAGAGCTAATTGTGGCGGGGTCCAGCCGGGTGATGAATTTTGACCATACTATGTTTGGCACGGATTCTTTCTATAACGCGGGTCTGTCGGAGGCTACGGTCTACGATCTGCTGGCGGTGACAGGCGTGCTGGCGGTGGAAGATAAACTGCCAAAGACTATGGTAATCGGCGTGGATGCCTTTTTATTCAATAAGAGTCATGATAATGAGAGGTGGAAAGACCTCTATCCGTACGTCAATTATATGACTGTGATTTTGAATGGTAAATTCGATGAAGGAAATCTGCATCCGCAAAAGAACACCGGGAAAGATATGGGTAAATGGCTTTCCCTGGACTATTTTCGCTATAATGTTACTCTGCTTCCGGAAAGAAAGCGGTTCCAGGTGTCCTATACGGATGCCTGGGAGAGTGAAAAGTATCTGAAACATTATGACGGGAGTATCGCTTACCAGAGGGAACTGCGCGAGGGTGATACGCAGACAGTGGAAGAACTCACCAGACAGTCCATGGAGGAGCATGTGGTCTACCGGCTGACGGATTATGAGGAGATAGATTATAAACATTGGGAGCACTTTCGGGGTGTGATTACCTGGCTGCAGGAGCAGGGCGTGGAGGTTATTTTGTACTTGCCACCCTATTCGCCCATGATGTATAATTACATAGAATCTGAGGAGAATTTCCGGATTGCCCTGGAAGTGGAACGGCAGGTGCAGGAACTGGCTAAAGAGCAAAACATTGCGCTTTACGGCTCTTACGACCCGGCGGGATGCGGTTTGGAGATGACGGATTTGTATGATATTTACCACGTAAAAACAGATAAAATGATGGATACTTTCTATCTGGTGATTCTGCCGGAGTAACAGGATAGGATTCCGGAATGAGGATGATTATGAAAGCAAATGTTACATACTGGCTGGATGAGACGGCGGCCAGACTGCCGGATAAGACAGCTTTTGCGGATGAAAAGAAGCAGGTCACCTTTGGTCAGCTGCGCACGCAGGCCAGGGCGGTGGCTTATGAACTGATAGAGCGGGGATATTTTAAAAGACCCGTGGTTGTTTTTCTGGAAAAGGGAGTTGATGTGCTGGTCTCCTTTATGGGTGCGGCTTATAGCTGTAACTTTTATTCCCCCATCGATGTGGACATGCCGGGCAGCCGTGTGAATAAGATTCTGGAAGTGCTGGATCCGGCGGTTGTCATCACTACCGCAGAACTGAAAGGTGTCTTTGCACAGTATGCCTACCAGGGAGAATTCCTGATTCTGGAAGATGCTTTGGCAGGATGCGATCAGGAGGGAACTGCGAGAGATGAAAAGATTGAGGCGGCGAGAAGAAAGGGGATAGACACGGACCTTCTGTATGTGTTGTTCACCTCCGGTTCTACGGGTGTACCCAAGGGTGTGACCATCAATCACCGTTCCGTGATAGATTATACGGACTGGGTGACGGAGACCTTTCAGATTACGGAGCAGGACAGCTTTGGCAATCAGGCGCCTTTTTATTTTGATAATTCTATTCTGGATATCTACAGTACCATCAAGACAGGGGCAACCACTTATATTGTGCCAAAGAACCTGTTTGCACAGCCGGTACTGCTGCTGGAATATCTGAAAGAGAAGAAGATCAACACCATCTTCTGGGTGCCTTCTGCGCTGATCGTGGTGGCGAAACTGAAGGCCTTTAAGAATGTGGATCTGTCGGATACTTTGCGGCGGGTGCTGTTCTGCGGCGAGGTGATGCCCAATAAACAGCTCAATGTGTGGCGTAAGTTTCTGCCGGATGTGCTCTATGCGAACCTCTATGGGCCAACCGAAATTACAGATGCCTGTACTTATTATATTATAGACCGTGAATTTGCGGACGAGGAACCGCTTCCCATCGGAAAGGCCATGCCCAACACGGATATTCTGGTGTTAAATGATAAAAATGAGCCGGTTGCGGGGGAGGAGTCGGGCGAACTCTGTGTCAGGGGAACGTCTCTTTCCATGGGATATTATAATAATCCGGAAAAGACAAGGGAAGCCTTTGTGCAAAATCCCTTAAATCCCTGTGTGCCGGAGCTGATTTACAGGACGGGTGACATCGTAAAATATAATGAATACGGGGAATTGATTTATCTTTCCCGCAAAGATTTCCAGATCAAACATATGGGACACAGGATTGAACTGGGAGAGATTGAGACGGCGGTTTCCTCTCTGGAAGAGATATCCCTTTGCTGTTGTCTTTATGATGAAAGACGGCAGAAAATCGTGCTGTTTATCGAAGGCGAACTGGAGAAAGCCTATATTAATGAAAAGATTTCCCATCTGGTGCCGGAATATATGCTGCCAAATAAACTGATTACTCTGGAACAGATGCCTATCAATGCAAACGGTAAGATTGACCGGGTTAAATTGAAGGAGCATTTGTGATATGGGAGAGATGTTTCGCCGTGTTGTGGTGATTGGGTATGGCAAGGCCACCGGAAATATTTTAAAATACATAGAAGAACAGAAGACTGTGTACGGTTACAGTCTGGAATTTATAGAACATGAATCCCATGCCTTAAGTGTTACGAAAAAGATTTGTGGGGAGATGGGAATTCCCTATGCGAATATGCCGGACAAACAGGAGCTTGCCGGATATCTGTGTGATATTCGTGAAAAGACACTGATTGTCAGTGCCAGCAATAATTTTCTTTTTCCGGCAGCCTGTGTGGAGAAGGAGAATATTACCATCATCAATTTCCACAATGCCCTTCTGCCGGAGTATCCGGGCAGAAATGCACCCAGCTGGGTCATCTACATGGGAGAAAAAGAGACAGGTATTACCTGGCATTATGTGACCGCAGGGATTGATGAGGGCAACATTATCATACAGAAAAAATGTGCCATCGGCCTGGAAGATAAGGCATTTGAACTGACAGAGCGACTGATGGACTTGGCCTGTGAAGGATTCGAGGAAAGCTTTGCGGCCGTAATGGAAGAGCGTGTGGAGACAAAGCCCCAGAAGTTCGCCCCTGGGCGGCGGATGTACCGTTCTTATGAAGTGCCGGGAGAAGGAGTCTTTGAGTTGAGCGATGAACCGGAGGCAATCTATCGTCTGCTTCGGAGTGTGGATTATGGCAAAAGTGCTATTTTTCCGCCCCTGCGGACTGTGGTGGACGGTGTGCAGGCAGAAGTGGTAAGATACCGGAAAATCATACCGGAAAAGAAAAAGGATGAAGAAAATGCGGTTTATCTGCCGTTGGGAGAGAACCATCTGCTTAAGATAAAATACCGGCATGTTATTTAGGAAATACAGACAGGGAGAGAAAGGATATACTATCATGGAAGAGAAAGTACTGGAAATTCTGGAAGAATACTGCGAGGAGGCGCTTACTTATGATGGTGACAGCATGATGGAGGACGGGATTATTGATTCCTTTACTGTCATCAACATTGTGAGCGAACTGGAGGAGGAGTTTGACATTGAGATTGACGCCAAGTATGTGGTGGCGGAGAACTTTAAGAACAAAGAGGCGATTATTGCGCTTGTCGAGCGCCTTTTGGAGGAATAAATGCAGTTATTATCCTATCGCTTTGTGTTGTTGTGGGTGATTACTTTCGCCCTTTATTATCTGGTACCGCAGAAAAGGAAATGGCAGATTCTTCTTGCGGCAGGTCTTGTGTTCTATGTAATCGGGCTTCAAGGGTTTCCGGTCAGCCTGCTTGTCACCTGTGCCGCTACCTATGTCTGCGGAATCTATCTGAAAAAAAGTCTTTTGTTACAGCGGGAGGCTCTTGTAAATTGCGCGGACAAAGAGACAAAGAAAATGGTCAGACAGGGATTTGAAAAGAAGAGAAAGCTTGTTCAAATCCTTTATTTTGCGTTGAATCTGGGACTGTTAGTCTTCTATAAATACACGGTTGCGGTCCTGCCGCTTTTCAAGGGATGGGGAGTGCCCACAGGGTTTTTTGAAAAGGTCATTATGCCGCTTGGCATTTCGTTTTATACGCTGACGGCCATCAGCTATGTGGTGGATGTGGGCAGAGAGCAGTGTGAGGCGGAGGAAAATCCCTTGAAGGTGTTACTGTTCTTGTCCTACTTTCCGGCTGTCACACAGGGCCCGTTCAATCGTTTTGAGAAGCTGCGGGAAGAATTTGCGAGAGAACATATTTTTGACTATGACAGAATGTTGCGGGGTATCCAGCGTTTTGTCTGGGGCGCTTTTAAGAAACTGGTGATTGCGGATCGGATCGGTCTGTTTGTGGATTCTGTGTTTGCGGGCGATACCTCTACGGTGCCGGGAAGTATCTATGCGGTGGCGGTGGTGTTCTATATGCTGCAGCTATATGCGGATTTTTCCGGTTACATGGATATGGCACTGGGGGTTAGCGAGAGCTTTGATATTATCCTGCCGGAGAACTTTAAGCGGCCCTATTTTTCCAAATCCGTGGCGGAATTCTGGCGCAGGTGGCATATTACCCTGGGCGAGTGGTTTAAGAATTATGTGATGTTTTCCTTTGTGATGTCGGGGACGGGGCGCAGACTCACGAAGTCTGCCAAGAAAAAATGGCCTGCCATGGGTAAACATGCGGTGCCGATTATGGGAACCATGCTTGTCTGGCTGTTTACCGGCATGTGGCACGGCAGAACGGTCAGTTATATACTCTGGGGCGTATATTATGGTCTGATTATGAGCATTTCCCTGATACTGGAGAACAAATATCCTCTCTGGAAAGACAGGTTTCATATTAAAGACGGTAAAGCCTGGGGGATGTTTTGCATGGCGCGCACCTGGCTGATTGTTTTTGCGGCGGATGTGCTGATTCGCAGTAAGAGCCTCGAACAGGCAGGGAAGATTTACAGGGCGATGGTTACCAGACTGCATGTGGGAGCTCTGCTTTCCAGTGAGATTACTTCTTACGGCATCAGCAAATATGGATTCCTGCTTCTTTTTGCAGCGCTTCTTGTGTGGCTGGTGGTGTCTGTCTGGGAGGAACAGGGCAAAGATGTGCGCGCTTATCTGGCAGGCTGGCCCATGCCGGTAAGATGGTGCTGTTATTATGGGATTTTGCTGGTGGCACTGATTACAGGAATCTATGGCGGCGGGTATGATACGGCGGCGTTTATGTATCAGAGTTTTTGAGAATATGACTTTAAACGAGTTGATAATCAGGGGAGTATAGTTTATAATGATATTCAAATTAATTGAAATGTGAGGTAAATGCATGAGCCATCCGATTTGATTACGTCCAAAGATCTGATTTGCCGTGGAGATTGAAAGTCCATGGTTTTTGGCGTATTCAAATACATTTAAGGGGTGGTATTCATGAAAAGAAATCTTTTCTTTATGTATGCCATATCCTTTTTTCAGGGTATGGTTTTTTATTCGTCCATTGCAACACTATACCGCCAGGCCGCCGGGATTTCCGTTTTTCAGATTACTTTGATTGAAAGTATTTCTCTGGTGATTGCACTTGTTTTTGAAATTCCATGGGGCATTTTGGCGGACCGTATCGGTTACAGACGCACAATTATTGCTTGCAATAGTCGTTTCCGGTCTTTCGGGTGTGGATGCGAGTATTTTATATTTGTCAGGCAGCGAGGATGATTCTCAACGTACTTTCGGTATTTATGAAAGTTTTGGTACAGCAGGTCTTTTGTCTGCTGCTGCAATTTATATGGTATTTATTGAAGAAGACTATCGGGCTGCCGGTTTTTTGACAGTCATTAGTTATGGCATGGCACTAATTCTCAGCTTTGGACTGAAAGAAGTCAAGGCCATTCAAAAGGATAAAAAAATATCTTTTGGACATTCATTTACTGTTTTAAAAGAAACACTTTTTAACCGGAGGCTGCTTTTTCTGGTGGCAGGGATTGCGCTTTTTCGTGAAGTGAATCAGACGATAACGGTTTTCTTTAATCAGCTTCAGTATACAAAAGCAGGTATGTCGGTCAAATTGATCTCCGGCGTTTATATTTTGATGACACTATCCGGTTTGGTAAGTGTGTTTTCAGCGCGCCTCACGAAAAAGCTGAAGCCTCGCTTCTTTGGGACAATGCTTTTTGCTGCCTGCGCCTTTTCCTGTCTGCTGCTGGCCTTTACGAGAAATCCGTTTATTTCAGTTTTGGGTGTTTTGTTCATTCGTGTTTGTTTCAGTCTGCTGTCTCCGCTGGGAGCAGAACTGCAAAATAAAGCAATCACAACGTCTGATCGTGCTACAGCGCTTAGTATGAGTACCATGATTATGGACTTGCTGGCGGTTTTTACAAATCTTGTTTTTGGGAAATTAGCCGATTTTGATTTGAGCACGGCAATGTGCTTTGGCGGATTTCTCTGTATAGTTGGGATTGGTCTATATTGGAACGGTCTCAAAAGGACATAATATGAGGGAAAAGAAAAAGTTTGGGCTTTGCTGTGAAAGTTTGGAGGCGATACAGTATGCACAAAATTATATTTCACTTAAATTGCCTGGAACAGGGCGGCGCGGAGCGGGTGGTCACGAATCTGGCCAACCAGTTTGCGGCCAATGGATATGATGTCATCATTGCCACAGAATGGTATGGTGAGAATGAATTTGAGACGGATGAGCGGGTGCGGCGGGTTCATGTAGGGCTTACTGCCCAGGATGAGAAAAAGAACCGCATCGTGCAGTTTCTGCTCCGGGTCAAATATCTGAGGCGGCTTCTGAAAAAGGAGCGGCCGGATATTTTAGTGCCTTTTGCAAGACGGGCCATCTACAGGGGACTGATGGCGGCTCTTTTTGTGAAAGTGCCGGTGCTTATCTCTATCCGTACAGATCCGGTGGGGCATTATGAGGAATGGTCTGACAAAATTCAGATTCCTCTTTTGTTTCCGAGAGTGGATGGCTGTGTCTTCCAGACGGAAGGGGCAAGGGATTTCTTTGCCCCCAGATTACAGAAGAACTCCCGGATTATCTTAAATCCGTTAAATCCAAAGTATATCGGTGTGCCGGTGCCTGTAAAACGCAATAAGACGGTGGTACAGTCGGGCAGGCTGGTGGACTTTAAGAATCAGCCCATGCTGCTGCGGGCTTTTGCGAAAGTGCATCAAAAGCATCCCGACTACGATTTGAAGATATATGGCGGTGATTCTTTTGATGGTACAAAGGAAATCCTGGAAGCTTTGATAGAAGAATTACATGCACAGGACTATATTTATCTGATGGGCGCCAGTGACAGTCTGGAACAAGACCTGGTGGATGCGGCGCTTTTTGCCTTCACCTCAGACTGGGAGGGCCTGCCCAATGCGCTGATGGAGGCCATGGCACTGGGACTTCCCATTGTGGCCACGGACTGCCCCTGCGGCGGACCGCGGACAATCATGACGGATGGGGTGGACGGGCTTTTGATTCCCATTAAAGATGAGCAGGCGCTGGTGGAAGGCATGAACCGGTTGATTGAGGAGCCGGAGCTTGCACAGAGACTCGGCATGGAAGCCAGAAAGATAGCTGAGCGTGCCAATGCGGAGACGATTTACGAGCAGTGGCGGGATTATATGGAGGAGTTGTGCGGGCGGTAGTTTTCTAAAGGTTTTGAACAAAATGGAACACTCTTTTCACAGATAGCAGGTTTGTGTAAGGGGTGTTTTTTATTATTAGGAAGAGTGCAAACAGAATTTTACCATGGAGAGCTGATTATGATGACAACGAATTGATACGAGAGTAATGTTTTGTCAATTGTTAAGATAGTGGCAGGAGATTATGTATGTAATCATTATGTCAGCGTCAGATAAATGGCATAATTTTTCAATATGGAAGAAACTGACATTATAGTGCTTTGTGGAAACCAAGTGGAGGATTTGAGCAGGGAAATTTGTGGCATAGATGTTGCTGCGGTATATAAGTTTCAAGGAAAGAAAAAAGATAATAACATGATTGTTGAGAAATCATAAAAAATATATTATAATTAAAACATATTTTTACTATATACGAAGTTAATTGTAGTATGGAGAATATTTACCATAGAATTTTGCAGTGTTGAACTACATTGGAGAAAAACAATGAATAATTTAGGGGATAAAAGTAATTTTTTTAAGAATCCAATAGGGGTTATAGGTATTTTTTTGGTATTGACAGAAGCAATTGCAAGTATGGTTATTGTGAAAAGCAGTTTGAAAGATATACAAAACACAATATTGGTTTTATTTATAGTTTTGTTTCCATGCCTTGTATTATTTGTTTTTTATTTACTTGTTACAAAACACCATGAAAAGTTATATTCCCCATCGGACTATAAGGATGAGAAAAATTTTGTAAATACATATAATAATGTGACACAAAAAGAAGAAATGAAGAAGATAGATGATAATAGTGGAGAATTAAATGAAGAAAATGACAAAAGTATTACAATAATTAAAGATGCATTGTCTGAGATTGTAGAACTTCAAAAGAAGATTATTCCAACCTTGGAAAAGTCTGTTTTATCTGATGATGACAAAGCTAATTTTGTGTCTAGCATGGACGATTTGCTTTTAGAAATGGAGCCCGAAAATACTTTATTCAAGGTTAAAATAAGCCCCATGTATAAAGCCTCTGAATTTGTCGGTGAAATGATAAAACTGGGATATGATGCAAGTGTATATAGATTTGGAATGGGGGATAAAAAAGTTGATTCAACTATGGAACATGAAGCAATTTGGTTGGGAAGTGAAGTACCAGTTGACATGACAGTTAATGTATTGAGAGCCGCGAAAAGATATTACCCTCATTTAAAATATATTTATCTGGATGAGGCCAGGAAAGCACCGGAATACGTAAAATATCAGATTTTTATTGGAGGTGCATCTAAAACGGCAAGAGAAAGGAAATTACGGTGTTTGAGTAATAATGATTTTAACAGGTTGTATGAGATGCATACAAAAGAAGAACTACATAATTTTGTTAGAGGATTTGATCCATATTATGATTTGCGGATAGAGGAAGCATAATTTGGAATCTTGACAATGTTTTGGTAACAGAAAATTAGCAAGCCATAACAAATGATATAGTGGAAATAAGAACGGGCATATTTTTGTATATAATTTAAATGAATATATTAAGAATAACAAAAGTCATGCTTGTTTTAGTATTACAAAATTATATCATCTTATATACGATAAAATAATAATATTTTTGCAAATAAGTAACAAATGAGGACGATATATGGAAAGAATAGAAAGAGAAATACCATTTGCGCAGAGACATCCCCGGATTAATTTTATGATTGGTGTTATTCTATTAGTAATATTTTTACTTATAGGAGTGTGTTTCATATGGTTCCTTTTTTCTTGTTTAGGGAGAGGTATTAATCAGTCAATTAGTTTTTTGAGGGAATTTGTTAGTACTACAGACAAAGTGATTATTGTAGCACTAATAACAGGTATGGTATCTATAGTTGGTGTGGTTTTTAGTTCTGTAATAGCAAAAATTATTGATTACCGATATAATGTCAAAAAATACTTATATGATAAAAGAGAACTACCATATGAACAATTTATAAGTATGATTTACACTATTATGGAGGATACTAAAAAGCCAGTGAACAAACGAATGACAGAATTAGAGATGAATAAAATGGTATCAGAGTTTTCCAAAGGATTAACGTTATGGGGATCCAATAAAGTGGTGAAAAAGTGGTTAAAATATAGAAAGGCATCATTGGAAAATATGGATCCAGAAGCTTCATTATTTTTATTGGAGGATATTATCTATGAGATTAGAAGAGATGTTGGACAAAGGAAAAAGCTGGGTAAAGGGGATATGTTGTCTATCTTTATTAATGATATGGAAAATCTAATGAAAAAACCTGAATTGTAATCCGAGATTCCATACCCAGTATCTCAGATGATCCTTATTAAGTTAATAAATAATGGTGCAAGAGGGGGTATGGATTCTCTCTTACAAATGAATGGGACTGACTGGAAAGCCAGTCTCATTTCTGTTATACTTTGATCCCCGGCGGCCAGAAAGGAGCTGCCATGTCAAAGTTTTTATCTTACGAAGACCGCCTGATCATCTCCAAAGGCCTTCAGGAGAATATTTCCTTCGGGAAGATCGCGGAGGAGCTGGGAAAAGACCGGACCACCATTGCAAAGGAGATCAAAAAGTACTCCTATGATAAAAAGAGCGGACGGCCGGGATATCCTTATAACCCCTGTAAGTTCCGTGTCTCATGTAAGGCCAAGAGGATCTGCGGCAGTACCTGTAGCCATCAGTCAGCTTATAAATGCAGCCTCTGTCCGGAGTGTACCCTGCACTGTCCTGACTTTGAGGAAGACATCTGTGCAGTAAAGAATAAGCCGCTTTACGTCTGTAATGGCTGTCTGGAACTTCCAAAGTGTACCCTCCTAAAACGGATTTATGATTCGGCCGATGCCCATGAGATGGCACACCGTGCCATTTCCGAGTCAAGGACGGGCATCCTCTCAAATGAGGATGACATCGCAAGGATCAACAGGATCATAAGCCCCCTGGTAAAAAACGGCCAGTCCCTCCACCAGATCTATGTCAGCCACACGGATGACCTGATGTGCAGTGAGAAGACCCTTTATAATTACGTGGATGCCGGACTCTTCGATGTCAGGAACATCGACCTGCCCCGTAAAGTGAAGTACCGTCCCCGTTATAAAGAGCCTGAATTCAAAGTGGACAGGGGATGCCGGCTTGGCCGCAGCTATAAGGACTTTCAAAAGTTTATGCAGGAGCACCCGGAGTCCGCTCCCGTACAGATGGACAGCGTGATCGGCAGGACCTGCGGGAAATGCCTCCTGACGATCCATTTCGTGGATACAGGCCTGATGCTCGCTTTCCTGCGGGAAGCCAATACCTCCGGATCAGTCATACGGATATTTAATGCACTTGATGCCATCCTCGGGACAGAGGACTTTAACAGGCTGTTTCCCGTTATCCTGACTGACAATGGGAGTGAATTCTCAAACCCGAAACAAATCGAGTACCGGGAGAAAATACCGCGGCACAGGACAAATGTCTTTTACTGTGACGCAGGCTCCCCTTACCAGAAAGGCGCCTGTGAGGTCAACCATGAACTGATCAGGCGCATCCTCCCCAAAGGGACGAGCTTTGATGACCAGACCCAGAAAGATATCTTTCTGATGATGGACCACATCAATTCTTATCAAAGAAAAAAGCTGAACAACCGTAGCCCATACGACACGTTCAGCTTTTATTATGGAGAAGGACTGCTCAGGAAACTGGGATGCTCACCGGTAGCTGCCGAAAACATCATCCTCAAGCCGAAGCTTCTCAAAAAGTAACAGAAAAACTGCACGGGCCGCCGGAAGACAAAGACCATATCACCCTGAACAGGGATGGATTCTCCGAATACAAAAATTTCGAGCGGGAACCGGTCCCCGGTTTTTGTGCGCATATTTCTGCTGAACGCATTATAACATATCAGGATACAAATGAAAATCCGGGATTTTTGGTTACAAAATGGGATTTTCGTTTACAAAACGGGAATCCTGTTTACAAAAATAGATTTTCATTTACAAAACGGGAGTTTTGGGCTACAAACGGGACTCTCGGACTGCTATTCACCGTATATTTAAAATGAAGATAGCATATAAATATAATAATGCTTTACATATGCTTGCAAATGATATACACTGAAAATATCATGAAAGAAAGGTGAAAGAAAGAGGTGATATGATGGCTCAAATCAGTTTACGGATAGAGGATGATGTAAAGAAAAAGGCGGAACAGGCTTGTGCTGATATCGGGATGTCTTTATCAACGGCGATTAACATTTACCTTAAAAAGCTGGGAAGAGAAAGACGTATACCGTTTGAAGTTGCAGTGGATCCATTTTATTCACAGGAAAATATGGATAGGCTTAGAAAATCGGTAGAACAAATGGAAGCTACGGGTGGTACGGTACACGAGGTAGATTTTAATGATTAAATCGTGGTCGGATGCGGCATGGGAAGATTTTGAATATTGGATGAAACAGGATAAAAAGACATTAAAACGTATTCTTCAGTTATTGAAAGATATTGAACGAAATGGATATGATGGAATAGGTAAACCTGAAAAATTGAGTGGTAATTTGTCTGATTATTGGAGTAGGAGAATAGATGATGCGAATCGTATTGTTTACCGTATAGATAATAATACGATAAAGATTGTCCAATGCGGTTCTCATTATAGAGATAAGTAAAAGGTGCATCCGATAAGAAGTATATGGAGCCCTTTGGCAGTGCTTAAATGAATAGAGATGAATTATGCAACCGGCATTTGCTTTCGGGCACCTGGCCGGTTCTTTTCTTTCTGCTTTGTGTGCCTTATGATGGTAATAGAGTAGAGTGATTTTATTTTTTGGTAGATAAGTTGAAATTTACTTAATCATAATTTACTAAAATATAAATTACTAAAACGTACTTTACTAAATTGCAAATACATGATATAGTGTTCTTAAAATGAATGGAGGGAAAAGGTATGTTTATTGGCAGAGAGCGGGAACTGGCATCCCTTAATAAACTGTATATATCTGATAAATTTGAGTTTGTGGTTATCTATGGCCGCCGTCGTGTGGGAAAAACGGCTATCATCAATCAGTTTATCGGTGATAAAAAAGCAATCTACTTTATGGGGGTAGAGAGCAATGTCAAACAGAATCTGGAGAATTTCAGCAATAATATCATGGAACTTGGAATAGGTATTCGGGCTGAAACGGCGTTTGTTTCCTTTCAGGCCGCATTAGAATATGTTTTTAAGCTGGCAGAAAAAGAACGTCTGATTCTGGTGATTGATGAGTATCCATATGTAGCCCGTTCATCCCAAAGCCTTGCGTCTACTTTACAGATGCTGATTGATAAATATAAGGATAATTCCAAACTGATGCTGATTCTTTGCGGATCCTCAATGTCTTATATGGAGGATCATGTACTGGCATATAAGGCGCCGCTTTATGGCAGACGGACATCGCAGATGAAAATACTGCCTTTTGGTTTTGCGGATACATGTCGGTGTTTCAAGAATTTTTCCAATGAGGACAAAGCTATGATTTATGGCATAGTGGGAGGGACACCACAGTATTTATTACAAATGGATGATAGATTGAGCGTTGAGGACAACATTAAGAATACATTTTTGAATCCAACATCTTCACTCTTTGAAGAACCTGAAAACCTATTGAAGCAGGAGGTACGGGAACCTGCACTTTATAATGCCATTATTACGGCTATTGCAACTGGTGCTTCCCGTATGGCGGAAATCTCTACAAAAGTTGGTGAAGATACCAGTGTTTGTGCCACCTACTTGAAAAATCTGACGGCTTTGGGGTTGGTTCAAAAGGAAACACCTTATGGGGAAAAGGCATCTCGAAAGTCAATTTATTCTATTGATGATAATATGTTTCGATTTTGGTATCGGTTTGTGCCAGAGAATCATTCCATTATTGGCCGTGGAGCTGTTGACTTGGCTTATAAGCGTATCGAACCACACCTGTCTGATTATATGGGGAAAGTATTTGAGGAGATATGTAAGCAGTATCTTTGGAAGCTGTTGTTAAGTGGCAAATCCCCTGTGGAGTTTAGGGAACTGGGACGTTGGTGGGGGACTGATCCAGTCACCCGCAGTCAGACAGAGATTGATATTATGGGCGAGCAGGATACGGATACGGTATTGTTCGGCGAGTGCAAATGGACGAACGAAAAGGTAGATGCAGGTATACTGGAAACATTGGTAAAGCGAAGTGAGATGTTCCGTTACAGGAAAGTGCATTTGTATCTATTTGCAAAAAATGGATTCACAAGAGGCTGTGTAGAAGCCGCTGAAAGGATAGGAAATGTGACATTGGTGCAGTACAAAGAACTTTTGGAAAAAATGAAGGAGTGATTTTTATGAATACCAATATCATAGCAAAGTACTTACAGTTTCTGCGTAAAAGTCATAATTACACACAGGAGGAACTGGCAGGAAGACTGGATATATCGAGACAGGCGGTCTCAAAATGGGAAACAGGAATCACGATGCCGGATCTGGATACTCTGCTGAAAATTTCCAAATTATATCACATTACTATAAATGAAATATTAGAGCCTGATATACAGCCTGAGAGAATTACTGATTTTGAGCAGATATCCATAATTCCCCAGGAGGAACTGCGGGAAATCTTAAAACAGTTTGACACAGATTCTCTTGTGATGGCTCTTATGGGAGCTTCGCCCGCGGTCAATGGTCTGTGTGAAGAATTATTTCCCGATACAGATTTTGAGACAGTAAGAAATCGTATTGGCAGGATCAGGATTGAAAAGATTGAGGAAATACAGAGTCAGATTGTTGACATGATAAATTTGCAGGCTATTATACTACAATAATCACTACATCTGTCCTTGCCACATTTTGGCGGAGAGGGTATAATAATAACAGTTTAGTGGATTATAGAATTTGAAATGGAGAGAAACCATGTTTTCATTTGACGATTACAGAGAGATTATCAGAATTATAAAGTCTACGGGCAGGCAGTGCAGTTATGCGCAGGCACTTAACAGGGATAAGTTTATTATTATGCGTCACGATGTGGAGTATAGTGTGGACAGGGCTTATCAGCTTGCCAAGGTGGAGCAGAGCATGGATTTTATCTCCACTTACTTTTTCCAGTGGACGAACAATTCCTATAATATTCTTTCCAAGAAGAATATGGATATCATCAAGGATATGCACGAGAGAGGGCAGCATATCGGTCTGCATTTTGCCTTAAACGGCATGACGGACATGCAGCAGATCCGCAAGAGAATTAAGATGGAGATAGAAATTTTAAGTGAAATGTTTGGCTTTGAGATCACGGAGTTTTCCGTGCACAGGCCTTCCGGGGATGTGCTTAAGGAAAATATCAAGCTGGATGGGATTTTGAACGCCTATCAGGATGAGTTCTTTACTTTTGCCGATAATGTGACGGAAGGAACACCCTTGCAGGTGAAATATATGTCAGATGCCAATCATATCTGGCGTTATGGGTATCCGGACGAGGCCAACATTACTGGTTTTGACAAGGTACAGATCCTGACGCATCCTTTTGCATGGTGCAGGAAGGGGTATGATAATTTTGAGAATTATAAGGCGCTTATTCAGGAGAAATATATTGAATTGGTGGATTCTGTAGATAATGAGTGTAAGGACTTCGGTGAGTACCGGGATTATTTTATGGAGAAAGAAGTGCGGTAGCATTAGCATTGTGGCAGCCTGCTTTGAAATGAGGAATTAGTGTGAAAAATCACACTGAAGTGCTGATTTTTCACACGCAAATTTGTGCCGGAGCGCCACAAATTTGTTTGATGGCAGACGCAAATTTGAGATTTGCGTCGCCCCGTCGCGTAAACGCTCCGGAATGGAGATTAGTATGTGCGGAATATGCGGATACATCAGTAAAAAGAACATTACCATACAGCAGCTTCAGGAAATGAATGATACCATGTATCACAGGGGCCCCGATGACAGCGGCGTGGAAATCTATCCCATGGAGGGGGACTACCAGGTTGGTTTTGCCCAGAGACGGTTGTCTATTCTGGATTTATCAGCACTTGGTCATCAGCCCATGCACTCGCAGGATAAGCGGATTTCTGTAGTTTACAACGGAGAAATATACAATTTCATGGAACTGCGTAAAGAATTGGCGGACTATCCCTTCCGGTCGGACTGCGACACGGAGGTTATCATAGCCGCCTATTTAAAATGGGGAATTTCCTGTCTGGAACGGTTCAACGGGATGTTTGCCATTGCCTTGTACGACAGGCAGACGCAGGATGTCTATCTGGTCAGGGACCGTATTGGTAAGAAACCTCTCTATTATTGGTATGAAGAGAACAATCTGGTGTTTGCCTCGGAGTTAAAGCCTATTATGCATTGTCCGGGTTTTGAGGGACAGATAGCCAGGGGAGTGCTTTCCCGGTATCTTTTTCAGCAGTATATTAATGCGCCGGAGAGTATCTATGAGAACGTGTATAAGCTGGAGCCGGGGATGGTTTTGAAATTCCATGACGGGCAGATTACGACCTGGAAATATTGGGATGTGAAGGAAGTTTACAGGGCGGCGCTGCAAGAACCGGTGAACAGCTATGAAGAGGCGAAAGAGCAGCTGAAGGATCTGCTGAAAAAGGCAGTGGCTCTGCGGATGATTGCGGATGTGCCGTTAGGTGCTTTCTTAAGCGGTGGATACGATTCTTCTCTGGTAACAGCCATTGCCCAGGAACATGCCGATCAGCCGGTGAAGACCTTTTCCATCGGGTTTCATGAGGAAAAATATAATGAGGCCGGATATGCCAAGGCAGTGGCGGACTATCTGGGAACAGAACATACCGAGCTTTATATTGGCGAGGAAGATATGTTCGGGCTAGTGGAGAGCATAGCAAAGTATTATGATGAACCTTTTGCCGATAGTTCGCAGATTGCCACCATGATGGTTTCTAAACTTGCCAGGGAGCATGTGACGGTGGCTTTATCGGGAGACGGCGGCGATGAGTTTTATTGCGGGTATAATATTTATGAGAATGTGGCCCAGGCACAGAAACTGGATGTATTGGGTGGCATGGTGCATGGTCTGTGCCATCTGCCCGGGGCCAGACAGATGCATCTGGAGGACAGATTACCGTTCCGGGTCCGTGTGATTGCCGGCAACAGGGAGCGGGAGAGCAAGACCCAGTTTGGAGCAGGCAATTATCCGGTGATGGCGAGGGCCATGGTGGGGAAACTGCCAGCGGGAGTAAAGGCGCTGCCGGTACATTATCTGATCGAAAGCAGCTACCAGGTTAAGAACTGGCAGGTGAGAAGAATGTTGGTGGATATGGATACCTATCTGCCGGGAGATATTCTCTGTAAGGTGGACAGGGCTTCCATGAAATATTCTCTGGAATCCAGGTGTCCAATCCTGGATAAGGATGTGATGGAGTTCTCTTATCGGATACCTCACAAGTATAAATATGCCGGTGGAGACAAAAAACATATCCTGAAAGATATCGCCCGTGATTATATTCCGGGGAATTTATTGGATCGTCCGAAGGTTGGTTTTGGAGTGCCGCTTGATAAATGGCTGAGGGGTCCATTGAAAGAAAAACTGCTGGATTACAGTAGTTATGATTTCTTAAAAAAACAGTCGATTTTTGATTCCGCATATGTGTCCGAGATGATTCAAAGCTATATTCGGACGGGTGACGGCGGTCCGGCGACGGGTGCAAACTACTCCAAACTATCATGGTCGTTCTTTGTATTTCAACAGTGGTACGAGGCATATCATCAAAAATGATAACAAACGGGATTTTATAAATTACAAAATCATAAACGAAATCATGAAATTTCGAGAAGGAAGTTATCAGAAAAGAGCAGAAATTGTCAGTGAATTCAGACGGACAAAAATAAAGGGAAATTTAATTAAAAAGTCGTTTTAAGGCTGTTTTGCATGAAAATGCAGGATGAAATTGCAAAAAATAAAGTTTTTTGTAAAAAAATGAAGGAACTTATGCAAGAGGCATGAAAAAGGTAGAAAGAGAAAAACACATAGCGTTCTATATAGGCTCCCTACATAAGGGCGGAGCAGAGAGAGTGTTCGTGAATCTGGCGGAGTACTTTCGGCAGGAGGGGTATCGTGTCACAATGGTGACACAGTACCGGAAAGAGGAGGAATATATCCTTCCAACTGGAATTGCGCGTGTTATCTCTGAAATTGGAGAAAATGAGATTTCGGGAAGCCGGGTACTGAACTTCTGTCGGAGGGTCAAAAAATTACATCTGATATGGAAGGAACGGCAACCAGATCTGGTGTTATCCTGCATTGGGAAGAACAATTTCATGACAGTTGTTACTACAATGGGGACGAAAACCAGGCCGGTGGTGTCGGTGGTGGGAGAGGCCAGAGAGGAATATCCCGGCAGGCTGATGCGCATGCTGGCAAATTTACTTTTTCCATGTGCGGCTGGTGTGATTTTGCAGACAGAAAGATCCAGGGCTTTCTTTTCCGGACGGGTGGGGAAACGGGCGGTTATTCTTCCGAACTCCCTGAATCCGGATTTTATCAGACCTCGTTATGAGGGAGAGCGGGAGCTTCAGATTGTGTCTGTAGGACGCATGGATGCCAACAAGAATCAGGAGATGATGATAAGGGCTTTTGCAGCCCTTAATGATAAGTATCCGCAGTATGGACTGACGATCTATGGAGACGGAGAGTTACATGCTTATTTAAAGGAGCTGGCGGATAAGCTGGGTGTGGGTGAGCGGGTTGAACTGCCCGGGGTGATTCCCAATGTGGCACAGAGAATCGAAAAGGCATCTTTGTTTTTACTGACTTCTTATTCAGAGGGGGTTTCCAATGCCTTGATTGAGGCTCTGGCAACGGGGCTGCCGGTGATTGCCACGGATGTGCCCAGCGGTGGCACGGTGGAGTTGATGACAGACGGGGTCAATGGACTGATCATTCCTGCCGGAGACCAGAAAGCACTGGAAGAGGCGATGGATAAGCTGCTGGGTGACCCTGCTTATGCACAGAAGCTTGGCAGGGAGGCCGCCAGGATACAGGAGAGGCTGGCACCGGAACGGGTGAACGGTCTTTGGCGGGAATATTTTAATTCTATTATAGAGAAATAATCTGATAAAAGGAAAGGAGCGGTGTATGAAAGGTAAATTTAAGATTCCGGTACAGATAGCGTTGTTTATCGCTGTCTTTCTGGCACTGCTTTTGCCGGTATCTTATATGGTAAGAACAAACGGTGATGTGAAGGATCGGTTTGCCGGATTCTATGCACAGAAGAAGGGTACGCTGGATATTATCATGATTGGTTCCAGCCCTGTATTTCCTTATTATGCGGCACCGAAATTATGGGGAGAGACGGGAATTGCCATGTATCCGCTCTCGTCTAACATGCAGAGGCCTGTGGCCATGCGTTATCTGGTGGAGGAGGCGGAGAAGACCCAGTCCCCGGAGCTGTATATTTTCGAGATGCGCATGTACACCATAGAAGATCAGGGGCTGCTGGAAAATATGGCCTATACCAGAGGCGTGACGGATAATATGAAATACTCGCCTCACCGGATTCGTACCATACAGGCTATGGTGCCGGAAGATGACGAAGAAGGACGGCTTACCTATTATTTCGATATCATGAAGTATCACACCAACTGGAAGATGCTGGCACTGCCCTCTGAATGGGCAAATATGTTCTATCATCATGACAGTCCTGCGAAGGGATATACTCTGAAGGATGAGGTGGGGCCGCAACCGATGCCGGATTGCGGCGGGGCCGGAGGAACAAAACCGATTCCGCCGGAACAGGAAGCGTGTTTGCGGGAGCTGCTCCTGTTTCTGGAGAAAGGAAACAAAGAGGCGTTGTTTCTGGTATCTCCTTACGGGGTGTCATTGGAAGAACAGCAGATGTTTAATTATATGGAAGAGATTACCGCATCTTACGGGTATCCTTTCTTGAATATGAATAACTATTATGAAGAGATCGGTATTGTTTTTGAAGAAGATTTTGCAGATTACGGGAGTCATACCAATGCCATCGGGGCGGAAAAGTGCACGGATTTTCTGGAACAATATCTGATAGAACATTATGAATTTCAGGACAAGCGGGGAGACGACAAATATGATTCCTGGAATCAGGCCTATATTTTATGGCAGGAAGATATGGAAACAGCAAGAAAGACCATCAGAGAACGTATAGTGAATGAGGATTACGCGATTATCGAGGAGGAATAACATATGTGTGGAATAGCAGGTTTTTGTAACTGGGAGAAGGATTGGCAGAAGAATATAGAGCGGATGAATGAGAAGATGTATCATAGGGGACCGGATGCTTCCGGCATATGGGCATCTGATGACCATAAGGTAGTGCTGGGACACAGACGGTTGTCTATTCTGGATCTATCTTCGTCTGGTGCACAGCCTATGGTATCCCATAACGGCCGATATGTGATGGCATACAATGGAGAGGTGTATAATTATATCCAGATTAAACAAAAGTTGCTTGATGAAGGACGGGTGACGGACTTTAAGGGAGGTTCTGATACGGAGGTTCTTCTGGAAGCAGTGTCTGCATATGGCTTGGATGAGACGCTGAAAATGATAAAGGGTATGTTTGCGATTGCGTTATATGACCAACAAGAACAAACGTTATTTCTGGCCCGCGATCGTGTTGGAGAAAAGCCGTTATTTTATGGAATATTAAAAGATGATATAAATAACGATAAACTTGTTTTTGCTTCGGATCTGAATTCCATCTCTTCCCTGGATGGATTCCATAACCCGATTAATCAGCGTGTTTTGGGAGGTTACATGCGTTATGGATATATTGCGGCCCCCTATACTGTGTATGAAGGAATATGGAAGCTGCGTCCAGGAAGAATATTAATTGTTAAAGCACCATTTAATAAACCAACCATAAAGACGTATTGGTCCGTGGCAGAAGTGGCTGCTTCGAGACAGCAAAATCTGTTTTGTGGAAGTGAAGCGGAGGCGGCAGAGGAACTGGAGAGACTTTTACGTAATTCCATTGCCGGACAGATGGTTGCTGATGTGCCGGTGGGAGCTTTTCTCTCGGCGGGTATTGACAGCAGTACAGTGGTATCCCTAATGCAGTCCATGAGTGAACGTAAGGTCAGGACATTCACCATCGGCATGTGGGATGAGAAATTTAATGAGGCACCGGTGGCAAAGAAGATTGCTTCCCATTTGGGAACGGAACATACAGAGGTCTATATTTCGGAGGACGATGCAAGACAGGTGTTACCGAAACTTTCAGGAATGTTCGGAGAGCCTTTCGCGGACTCTTCCCAGATTCCCACCTATCTGGTCAGTAAGATTACCAGGGAGCATGTGACAGTGTCGCTGAGCGGTGATGGCGGTGATGAATTATTCTGTGGATATAACACCTATTATTCTATGGACCGGATCTGGAATAAGACAAAGAAGGTACCCTATCCTCTCAGAAAAATGTCAAGTGTTCTGTTTGGCGCAGCGGGAGAAGTTATCCACGGGGATCTGGCCACAAGGGCCAGACTGCTGGGAGCCCAGAATATGGAAGATCTGTATCTTCGTTCGGAGATTGGAGAGGGACTTAATCTGGTTAATAAACACAAAGATATGGACAGTGAATGGATACCGATGGATTGGATTGGTCTTCTTCCCTGGGTACCAGAGTGGACGGTGATGGATGTGTATCCCAGCGGATGGCTGAAGGAACCACAGCATAATCTGATGCTGATGGATCTTATGATGTATCATCCGGATGACATATTATGCAAGGTGGATCGTACAGCCATGGCGGTTTCCCTGGAGACCAGAGTACCGATGCTGGATAAGGATGTAGTGGAGTTCGCATGGAGCCTTCCTTTGTCCTATAAGAGCAAGGATGGTGTCCGTAAGAAAATACTGCGGGATATTCTCTATCGTTATGTGCCAAAGGAACTGATGCAACGGCCGAAGAAGGGATTCAGTATTCCCCTGCATAAGTGGTTGAAGGAGCCGGGACTGCGGGAGTGGGCAGAAAGCCTTCTGGATCCGTCATTATTAGAGAAACAGGGGATATTAAATACGGCGGCTGTGAGAAGAATCTGGAATGATTATGTACAGCGCGATATCTGGCGGGTGCAGATCTGGTATGTGCTGATGTTCCAGGACTGGATGAGGGAGCATGGGCGTTAGCACAGATTTAAGATTCCGCGATGCGCAGTCATGGCGGTTAGAATGAAATCATGGAGGTTTGTGTGAAGATAATAGAACAGTATCAGCCTTCAAAAGCATATATGGATAAACAGACGGATCTGATATCTGTCATCGTGACTGCTTATAATATAGAAGAGTATATTGCACGGGGGGTCAGATCAATCTGTGGGCAGACCTATCGTAATCTGGAAATTATTGTGGTAGACGACGGTTCCACGGATGGTACGGGAAAGGTTTGTGATGAGCTTGCGCAGGAGGATAATCGTGTACAGGTGATTCATAAACCAAACGGCGGCCCGGCGGATGCCAGAAATGTGGGAACCGCACAGTCTACAGGCCGTTATATCGGTTATGTGGACGGTGATGACTGGATTGATCCGGACATGTATGAGATGATGCTGGGGGCGCTCCTGGAACAGCAGGCGGATCTGGCAGTCTGCCGTTACCGGCAGGTGTATAAGACACATGTGGAAGACAGGTCTGTTGACCGGGCGGTTCTTTTTGAGGGGCAGGAGGCCTTGCAGTGTTATGTGGAGGAGCGGGAGCAGTACTCTATCCAGAACGCTGCCTGGAATAAATTATACAGAAGAGAAATCCTGGACGGCGCCTCTTTCCCGAAGGGGAAATGGTATGAAGATATTATGTTTGCCACTTCTGCACTTGCCCGGGCGAAACGCTGTATTTACCTTGACACTGCTTATTATAACTATATAATAGACAGAGAGGGAAGCATCATGAATACGCAGATTAATCCGCGCACCTTTACGGATCAGGTTCCTGCCTATTATGAGAAGACGAAATTCTTGCAGGAACTGGGGAGGCAGGATCTGGCCCGGATTCATGATTATTTTTTTTATAAGAGACTGCTTCTTTTTTATTATCAGTTATATGATAAGCCGGCGGGACATTTGCAGGAACAGGCAGAGTACCTGAAAGAAATAGAGGATATTCTGCGCAGGGATGAGGACAGGGTCAGAACGGCTTTTGGGGATCCTTTCGCAGATTCCCGTGACCGGAAGAAGATGGAACTTTTTTTCAGGTCTCCGACAGGGTACTGCCGCAGGATGCGGTGGAATGAGCGGATAGTGGTTCCCCTGAAAGGAAAGGTAAAGGCGATGATTCATGCAGCCGGAAGATGACGGCTGATGGACGGAGAAAATATGGTAATTATACAGCTTGCAGGAGGGCTGGGGAACCAGATGTTCCAGTATGCCTTATATCTGCAATTTCAGAATTTGCAGAAAGAAGTAAAGATTGACGATGTGGCAGGATTTGTGGAGGATGAGAAGCGTGATCCGGCGCTGTCGGCTTTTGGGATTACTTATGAAAAGGCGGATCCAAAGGAAATCGAGCAGATGCTGGATGCCTCTCTTGTGTTCTGGCACAGAGTCAGGCGGAAACTGTTTGGGAGAAAAAGGAAATCCTATTTTGAGGAGGACAAGCGGTTTAAGCCGGAGATTTTTACCTGGGATGATATTTATCTGGAAGGTTACTGGCAGACGGAGAAGTATTTTATGCCGGTGGCCAATCAGGTAAGGGCGGCCTTTAATGTGGACAGGCTGTTGGCGGCGCAGAATATATCACAGGATGAGAAGATGCCGGGGACAGAGGAAAGTCGGACATTGCAGAAGCAGGTACAGGGTTATCTGCGGGAGATAACAGACACACAGTCTGTCAGTCTGCATATCCGCAGAGGAGATTATCTGACACCGGAGAACCAGGCGCTTTTTGGCGGTATCTGTACGGAAGCCTATTATCAGGAAGCCATGAGGCGGATGCGTGAGCAGTATCCGGGATGCCGGTTTTTCCTCTTTACCAATGATAAGGAATGGGCAAAGGAACAGTTTACAGACAGTGGTGTCAGAAAAGAAGCGGGGCGGAGGACGGCAGAAGAAGCTGCCGGGGATGTGATTGTGGTGGATCTGCCGGAGGGCAGCGACCAGGAAGAGTTTGCCCTGATGAGCAAATGTAAACATCATATCCTTGCCAACAGCA
Source organism: bacterium 0.1xD8-71 (assembly GCA_003612405.1). Classification (GTDB taxonomy): domain Bacteria; phylum Bacillota; class Clostridia; order Lachnospirales; family Lachnospiraceae; genus UBA3282. Next base: position 71,616 of record RAYR01000010.1, on the reverse strand, counting down.
GCTTCAGCTGGTGGGCCTCTTATCTGAACCCCAATCCGGTAAAGACGATTCTGGTGCCGCCTAAGTGGTTAAACGGATGGGACTGTCAGGACTTTTACCGGGATGATATGCAGAAGGTGTCTGTGTGAAAACAGCAGGACAGCCATGGAAGGAATCTTTGATTTATGAGTGATACCAGCAAAGCAGAAAAGAAAGAACAGGTAACATTGTTACAGAAAATAGCATACCTTTTCGATAAAAGACAGCGCTTACAGCTTGGGGGCCTGGCTGTGATGATTTTGATCGGCGGTATTCTGGAGACACTGAGTGTATCCATGATGGTGCCGCTGGTGCAGGCAATCATGGAGCCGGAAAAGATTTTGCAAAATCACTACGTGGTCCGTATTATGGAGTTTCTTCATATCAGAATATCTTCCGGCAGAGAACTCATCATGCTCATACTGGGTTCGATGATTACGCTGTTTATTGTGAAGAACCTGTATCTTCTGTTGCAGACTTATGTGCAGAATACTTTTGTGACCCGCAACCGGAACCGCATGATCAGCCGTGTGATGCGGGAATTTCTGAACAGGCCCTACGAGGAATATCTGGGGGCTGACATTCCCACCGTATTTCGATTGACAGACAGTGATATTCCCAATGCTTTCCAGCTGATTCTGGTGATGATCCAGATGGTTACGGAAATTGTGGTGGCGGTATCCATCTGTGTTGTGTTGGTGGTGGAAAGTCCTTCCATGACAATATTTTGCGGGGCCACATTTTTGGGCATGACATTGATTATCACCAAGGTATTGAAACCGCGGCTGAATGAAATCGGACGCAGGAATCAGACAATCCAGTCCAGAATAGCCAAGTGGAGGATTCAGTCCATCTATGGCTTAAAGGACGTAAAAGTGCTGCACCGGGAAGAATTCTTCGTGCGCAATTATTATGAGAGCGGTGCCATTGGCGCCAATGTGGCGAGAAATTATGCGGTCATGAACAATACGCCGAGACTTCTGATTGAGACAGTTTTTATTGTGGCGGTTCTGTCGTTTATTATGATTTATATGACCCGGGGCGGCGATATTTCCGCATTGTTTCAGCAGTTGACGACATTTGCAGTGGCGGCGGTGCGTGTGATGCCGGCGACCAATCGTATCAATACCTATCTCTCGGAGATTGCCTATACGCAGCCCTGTCTGGATTATCTGTATGAAAATCTGACGGAGAGTATGAAGTTGGATGTAAACGGCAGCGTAACCGGATTAGACGGTGCAGAGACAGAGGACAAACCTTCGTTGGAGCTGACGGATAAGATTGTGTTAGACCATATCAGCTTCACCTATCCGAATACGGATAAGCCGATTTTTACGGATGCACATATGGAAGTAAAGAAGGGGCAGTCGGTGGGAATCATGGGGCCTTCCGGTGCGGGCAAATCCACGATTGTGGATATTTTACTGGGACTTTTGCATGTGCAGGCGGGAACCATTACCTGCGACGGGAAGAACATTTTTGATAATTATGCGTCCTGGCTTGGCCATATCGGATATATTCCGCAGTCCATCTATCTGATTGACGAGTCCATCCGGGACAATATCGCTTTCGGCATTGATGCGGACAAGATTGATGACCGAAGGATCTGGGAGGTGCTGGAGGAGGCCCAGATCAAAGAATTTGTGGAAGAGCTGCCGGAAGGACTGGAGACCACCATAGGTGACAGGGGTGTCAGAATTTCCGGCGGACAGCGACAGAGACTGGGGATTGCCAGAGCCCTTTACCATGATCCGGAGATTCTGGTATTCGACGAGGCAACCTCGGCACTGGATGGAGATACGGAGCAGGCGGTGATGGAGGCGGTCAACAGCTTCCATGGCAGAAAGACCATGGTAATCATCGCCCACAGACTGAACACCATTGCCAAATGTGATGTAATCTATAAAGTAGAGAACGGAAAGATTACGGAGACGTCACTGCGGCAATAAATGCTGTATGATATAGATTGATGAAAAGAAAGGGTATACAAAAAGCGGATGATAGGAACAGAATTTATCAACGGACAGGGTCTGGGGAATCAGCTTTTCTGTTATGTGACGGCCAGGGCAGTGGCTTTGGAGAACGGCTATGAGTTCGGCACGGCAGGACAGGAGCGGTTTGCAGTTAATATACACAGTGACAGGGGCATGTACTTTATGGATGTAGACCTGGGACATGTGATCACGGAAGAGGAAAAGAAGAAATTCCGTGTCTATCATGATGTGGAGGACCGTCTCTTTATCGGCAATTCCAGACACGATCTGACCCATGGCTGTTATGTGGCAGGTGCGGATCCGAAGATTCATCAGGTGGAAGACAATACCTTGATTTACGGGAATATGCAGGATGAGTCTTATTTTATTAAATATCTGCCGCAGGTAAAACAGTGGCTTAGGGTGAAACCGGAATATGATTCCTATGAGTACAGCAGGGAGAACCTGTGTGTCATCAACATGCGGGGCGGAGAGTACACAGGCAGTCCGGAGCTTTTGATCAACCGGAAATACTGGCTTCATGGCATGGAAGAGATGAAGAAAATCCGTCCGGATATGGAGTTTGTGATTATTACGGATGATGTGGAGACGGCACAGAAGATGCTGCCGGGAATTGAGGCCCATCATTTTGATATCGGCAAGGATTATGTGACATTAAAGAACGCCTATTATTTATTGCTTTCCAACTCCTCGTTTGCCTGTCTGCCGGCGCATACCAGTGAGACCTTACAATTTGCCATTGCCCCCAAGTACTGGGCAAGACATAATGTTTCTGACGGCTACTGGGCATCGGAGCAGAATATCTACAGCCTGTTCCACTATATGGATAGGAAGGGCAGGATGTTTACGGCGAAGGAGTGTCGGGAAGAATTACAGCGATATAAGAAAACTTCCGCGAAATATAAGAAACTGAATGTGCGGCCCCAGGGCGCGCGGCTTACCATGTTGCGGGCTCATGCATGGTATGTCTATAAAAAGGCTTATGTGTGCAAGATTGCCCGGGGTGTGGAGCGAAGATTGAAGAGAGTATTGCACGTACAAAACTGACTTGTTTCAGGGAATAGAGGATAAAAAGGGAACTGTTTATATGAGTGGTGTTTGGCAAAGAGACAAATCGAATAGCGGGCTGAACAGGCAGAGTTTTTTGCAGACGCTGACTTCCCGGCAGATGATGACAGGCGCGTTGGTTCTGCTTGTGATTTCACTGATTCCCCTGCTGTGGCTTGGAAAGTACAATGTCATGTGTATTGACGATTACGACTACGGCAGACAGGTGCATGATACCTGGCTTGCCACGGGTTCCTACCGGGAAGCGGTGCAGACAGCCTGGCGGCAGACCATGGAATTTTACCGGAACTGGCAGGGTACTTATGTATCCTGCTTTCTGATGGCCTTATGTCCCATGAATTTCCATTATGAGATTGCCTGGGTGGTGCCGGTTATCATGATTGGCATGTTTGCCGCATCTACCTTTGCGCTGGGCAGGCATATTTTCAGGAAGTGGCTGGGAGCTGACCGGACACAGTCTGCGTTTGTACTTTTCATGATTCTGTTTATGTTCTATCAGGTGCTGGAGGCTCCTTTTGAGGGAATCTACTGGTATAATGGTTCCACCCACTATATTCTGATGCAGTCCGTCTGGTTCTTTACGCTGGCGGCAGTTTCCGGGGCGTTGTGGACGACAGATAAGAAACGGGAGATCTGTTACAGTATCCTGGCGGCAGTTCTGGCAGTGATTGTGGGAGGCGGCAACCTGATTACAGGGTTGCAGGCGGAGATTTTTATGGTACTCCTTCTGCTTTATGCCATTGTCACCAACCGCAGGAAGATATGGGTGGTCTGTCTGCCTCTTGTTACGGGCAGTGCAGGATTTCTATGCAATACCATGGCACCGGGGAATCTGGTGCGAAGCACCCTGGATCCCTCCACGGGTTATTCCGCGGTGGCGTCGGTGCTTTTGTCCTTTTATTATGCAGTGGTGTTTATGATCCGTTGGACGCCTGCCTTTGTGATACTGATCTGGCTGGCGCTTCTGCCGGTTCTCTGGAGGATGATGAAAGCCTCGGATAAGACGTTTGCCCATCCGGTGTGGGTGACGGCGGGCATATATTGTGTGATATCTGCCATGTTTACCCCAACGCTTTATGCGGTGGGTATGGTGGGACTTGCCAGAGTGGATAATATTATTCAGATGGTATATTATCTGGGACTGTTTGCTGCGACGGCATATTGGCTGGGGTATTTCAGTCATAGAAAGCCAGGTCAGACTGCGGCGGACGCGTTGGGAAGTTTCTTAGAACGGGCAGGAAACACAATGACAGTGGTCTGTCTGCTTCTGGTACTGGCAGTCTGGATACTGACTGCCGATAAAAACACCTACACAGCCCTTTCCGCGGCCCGTTCCCTGGTAAACGGCGATGCACAGACATTTTATGCAGAAGCCATGGAGCGGCATGAGATTTATGTGGACGAGAACATTGTGGATGTGGAACTGAAACCTTACAGTGCCAGACCTGCCCTGTTCACCTTTGACGATCTGTCCACGGATCAGGAGAACTGGCTGAATCTGGCGGTTATGCAATATTATCACAAAGCTTACGTGAGGCTGGAAAGCACGGATTGAGGATTGTTATGAAACAGGAAACGCAATCAACGGAAAAGAAACTGAATCTGCCCAATGTGACCCTGGCGGCCATGACTAGTGTGGATATCTATGAGACCATCCGGGCCATGGAGTACAGTATGCGGGGGATTAACTTTGGTGATGTGGTGCTGATCACTCACAGGAAACCGTTTACACTGCCTCGCACCATACGGTATTCCCACACCACGAAACTGGATAATATTGATAAGTTTAATTATAAAATGGTGTATGAACTGGGGCAGCATATTCATACAGAGTATGTGCTTCTGGTCCATGCGGATGGTTTTGTGGTGCATCCGGAGAGCTGGCAGGATGAATTTCTTGCCTATGACTATATCGGGTCACCCTGGCCCCTTCCCCAGAATGATTATGCCTATCGGGACGCGAAGGGAGAAATCTGCCGGGTGGGCAACAGCGTATCCATCCGCAGCAAAAAGCTGCTGGACTTCCCGGGGCAGGCGGGTCTGAAGTGGGAGAAGATGGAAGATGACAACTATAATGAGGACACTTTCCTGTGCTGTAAATATAAGAATGTGATCGAGGATGCGGGGATGCGGTTTGCACCCATTGAGGTGGCAAAATACTTTGGCCATGAGCATATGATTCCGGAAATCATGGATGTGGAGGCGCCCTTTTTGTTTCATAAATGGAGGGGCAGGAATGAACAGTATCCCTGGTTTGTGAATCCCTGGAAGGTGCGGTGGCGCAGATGCAAGGACATTATAAGACCGCTTTTGTTCTGGAGAAAATAGCAGAATCTGATGTACAAATGGTGTACAAAAAGATGGAGAAACGATATGGTATTTGATTGTATTCCTTTTTTTAATGAACTGGATATTCTGAAACTGCGGATGGAGATTATGGATCCTTATGTGGATTACTTTGTGCTGGAGGAATCCACGGTGACTTTTTCCGGGGAAGATAAGAGAATGATTTTTGCACAGAACCGCGGTCTTTTTGATAAATTTAAAGATAAAATACGTTACGTGGCGGTGGAGGATTCCCCTATGAGCGGTGTGACCACCCATGAGCGAGATAAGTATCAGAAGAATCAGTTAATCCGCGCTCTTTCAGACTGTAAGCCGGAGGATATCATTATTTTCAGTGATGTGGATGAGATTCCGAATCCGGAGACCCTATTGCGGATCATCCGGGAGTTTGATCCGGGGAAGATTTATCATCTGGCCCAGAGAATGTTCTACTGTTTCCTGAATATGGAGGAGATTTCGGGCAGCCTTTTGTCCATCACGGGGGAATTTCCCGGCGTGGAGAAGAAGCAGTGGCTTGGCACCAAAATCTGTAGTTTCGGTAATCTGCCGAAAGAGGGTATCGTATACCTGCGGGAAGTGTCCCCTGCAGATCCAAGAAGCGTGCGGGTGGCTGACGGCGGCTGGCATTTCGGCTATATGGGCGGTGACGGTGAGCGGGATGTGGCCAAACGCATTGGCGTAAAAGTACAGGCGGCAGCCCATCAGGAATATAATAGCAAACGTTATCTTAATGAGGCAGTGGACAGACTGCTGTGCGGGGAGGATATCTTTGACCGCAACGCGAAATTTGTGCGGGTGGAGATAGATGAAAGCTACCCGTTATATCTGCGGGAGCATCAGAAAGAGTATGATTTCCTGATGGCGCCGAAGGTGGGGAAAGCAGGCATTTTCGTAAAAAGGACAAGGCTTGCCGGCAGGCAGGCCCTGCGGCGTCTGCATGGTATGATAGCGAAGGTGTTACACGGAAGGAAATGATGATGGGAACATTATACAGGCGTTTGAGAGAGGAAAGTCGTATTCCCTGGCTTCTTTTTTATGCCGGGCTGACCATAGAACTGCTGGTGGTCATTATCGACAAGAGCAATTGTACCAATCCCATAGAAGGCTATCTGTTCCGGATAACCTTTCTTCTTTTTGCGGCCAAGATACTGTTGACAAAGTATGATCTGAAAGAGTGGGCGGTCATCTTTGCCTTCGAGGCAGTGGGTCTTATTTCTTATCGGATTACGGGAGCCAATGATATCATTCGTATCGTGACTTTTGTGGCGGCCTGTAAGGATATTCCTTTGCGGCAGATGCTAAAGTATACTTTTTATGTGACACTGGCCGGATGTGTGGTGATTGTGTTTCTTTCCGTGACGGGAATTTACGGGGATATCAGCCTGACCCAAGCTTATGGGCGCCAGTCGGCGGAGGAGACCCGCTATGTGGGCGAGGAGGCAGCGGAGGAGACCCGATATACCCTGGGTATGGGACATCCCAACGCGCTTTCCTGTATGTTCTTCATGCTGGCGGCCCTTGGAGTCTATGTCTGGTTTGACAGGATGAAGTGGTATCTCTATCTTTTCCTGATGGCATTGAACGTGGGGGTATATATGTTGTCGGGTTCCAAGACCAGTATGCTTATTACCACGGCCTTTATTGCGGGCGCCTTTGTGATGTCCGTGGGGAAGAAACTGCGGGAGAAGAAGTTTGTATATTTATGCGGTCTGCTGATTCTTGCCCTGTGTATCGGGTTTTCCGTGGACGCGGCATTTTCGGCCCAGAGGGTGCGGGATGCCCAGTGGAATGAGTTTTTCTATGAGAATCCCCGGGACAATGCCCATATTGTGGCGCTTGGCAGGCTTGACCGTTTCTTGAGCGGCAGGATTGTCACGTTGACGGACTCGGCACAGAATGATGGTATGGTACAGACCTGGTCGCTGTTTTCCAGAGAAGAAAATATGGAATATTATTTTGACATGGGCTGGGTCAAGCTTTTTTACCGCTATGGCGTGATCCCGGGTATATTATATCTGGCAGTGTGCCTGGCGCTTTTATGGCAGTTTTACAGGAAGAAAGACGGCTGCGGGCTGGTGCTCTTTGCAGCCTTTGCGGTTTACACGGTGGTGGAAGCGCATTTGATATCTCCTTATATCGGGAGAAACTATCTGCTGATGATTATGGGGTCTGTTCTCTGGCTGGAAAACTGGGGCATGGATGTGTTGGAACGGAGGGATACCTGATGCGTGTGCTGATGATCGGCCCGGCCCGCTGTGTGCATGGCGGTATCTCCGGTGTGGTGAATAATTATTATGAGGCGGGACTGGATCGGAAAATCAGTCTGCGCTATATCGGCACCATGGTGGAGGGTGGGAAATTCCGCAAGCTCTTAAAAGCCGGAACTGCTTATCTGCATTTTCTGCTGGTGCTTCCGCATTATGATATTGTGCATGTGAACATGGCTTCCGATAACAGTTATCGGCGCAAGAGCTTTTTTATCAGGACGGCAAAACGATTCCATAAAAAAATAGTCATCCACCAGCATGGAGGGGATTTTGAAACTTTTTATCATCAGGAACAGGACGAGAAGGGCCGGGAAAAAATCAGGCGTGTACTTTCCATGGGAGATGCCTTTCTGGTACTGGCGCCTGTCTGGCGGGAGTTCTTCGGGGAATTAATAGGCCGGGAAAAGATTACGGTTCTTCCCGATTCCATTGCGGTTCCGGCGGCTTTTGAGAAAGACTATGACAATCATGAAGTATTATTCCTGGGGCGGCTGTGCAGGGAAAAGGGCATCGGGGAACTGCTTGCCTGTGTGCCGGCTCTGGCACGGAGATTTCCCGATTTCCATCTTTATCTGGGCGGTATCTGGGAGGATGAGACACTGAAAGAAGAAGCGGCGAAAGATCCGGCGCATATTACCTGGCTGGGCTGGGTCAGCGGAGAAGAGAAGATACAATGTCTAAGACGGTGCAGAATTCTGACATTGCCGTCATATTTTGAAGGCCAGTCCATATCTCTTCTGGAGGCCATGGCCTACTATTGCGGTATTATAGCCACAGATACCGGCGGGATTCCGCAGATGATTCTGCCTGAGGAAACGGGCCTGCTGGTGCCTGTGAAAGATGCGCCGGCCCTGGAAACAGCCCTGCTTCGTCTGTTGGAGGATGAGGATTTATGCAGACGGCTTGGCAGTGCGGCGCGAAAGAAAGTGGCGGCAGAGTTTGGGATTGAGGAAAACATGAGGACCCTGCTTGGAATCTATGAGAAGGTGCTTGGCAGATGAAGAGAGAGTTGATCAGTGTGATTGTGCCGGTCCACAACGGACAGGCATATCTGGAAAACTGTATAGACAGCATAGTGAACCAGTCTTATGATAACCTGGAAATCCTGATTGTCAATGACGGCTCCACAGACAGGACAGCCGATATCTGTGGGCATTTACAGGAAAAGTATGGGAATCTACAGGTGTTTACACTGGCGGATGTGGGGGTGTCGGCGGCGCGTAATTACGCCATGAAACAGGCCAGAGGGATGTTTCTTACCTTTGTGGATGCGGATGACAGACTGTGTTCCGGTACGATTTCTTTTCTGTATGATAGAATCATGGCCACAGACAGCGATCTGGCGGGCTGCCGTTTTGCGGTCTGGGGGACGGAAGCGCAATGGGAACGGGTATGCAGGACGGTGTCCGGGGAGATTGTTGGCATAAACGGTGCAGGCGGAGAGACAGAAAGGATGTCCGCGACAGTAGAAGAGCATTGTTATGACAGACAACAGTACCTGACAGACAGTATTCTTAAGGACAACTGCCGCTGCTGGAGCAAACTGTACCGCAGGCAGCTGATTGACCATGTGCGGTTTCGGGAAGGGCTTACGGTGGGAGAGGATATGTTGTTTCTGGTGGATCTTCTGCCTCATCTTAATAAGGCTGTGGAGACAGAGTATCCGGGATATGGCTATTATCAGAATCCCGCCGGGGTGATGCAGAGGCCCTTTACCCCCTCCTATATGGATCAGATACGATGCTGGGAGATGGCCGCAGAGTCGATTCTGGCAATGAATAAGGGCTTGAAACCACAGATGGCCGGCAAGATAATAACATCCGTTATTCTAACAGTGGGAAAGATTGCCATGTGTTCCGGAAAGGAGCGCCGAAAGGCGCAGGCATACCTCACGGTTTGCAGGGAGAAACTCAAAGAGCAGCTCCGGGTGCCGGAAAGCACCGCTTATCTGCCGGGAGGGTATCTGATTAAGGCGAGATTTTTCTACTGCCTGCCGGGACTGTATGTATGGCTTTATCATGGATTGCATGCATGGAGGAGATAAGGATGACAGGAGAATCCTGCAAGATCAGCGTAATCGTGCCGGTCTATAATAAAGAAGCTTACCTGCGGGAATGTGTGGACAGTATCCTTTCCCAGGATTATCAGAATATGGAGGTCATTCTTGTGGATGATGCTTCCACGGATGACAGCGGCAGGATCTGTGACGATTATGGGCAGAGGGATGCGCGGGTGAAGGTAATCCATAAAGAAAACGGCGGCCCTACGGCGGCCTGTGTGACGGGCATGGAGGCGGCCGCAGGGGATTATTATATGTTCGTTGACAGTGACGATTATGTGGAGCCGGCTATGCTTACCGGGATGGCGGCTCATCTGACGGGAAAGCCGGGGGAAATTATCTGCTGCAACCATTTGCTGGAGAAGCAGAAGACCACGGAGCCTGTATACAGTACGGCCAATCCTGGTGTTTATCAGGGGGAGGAACTTCAATCGCAGATACTGGCCAGACTGATCGGGCAGGAACAGAAGGTGATTTCCCTGTCACGTTGTATGAAGCTGTGTGAGAAGTCTGTCTTTACGGACAATGAGAAATATTATGATTACAGCATCCGCTTTGGGGATGATTCCAATATGATGTACCCGGCGTTTCTGAACAGTACCCGGGTGGTGGTCATGGAGGGAGCGCTGTTTTATCATTACCGTTATGTGGAAGGTTCCATTATCCACCGGTATGATACGGGGATTTATGAGAGTGTACGGAAACTGATGCGTTGTCTTTCCAGGGCGGCCGCGGAGAAACAGGCGCCTGACGGGACGCAGGCGGTGGACAGAGAATACTGTTATCTGCTTCTCTATGTGTTGAAGAATGAACTGCGTAATCCCGATTCCGGATATCGGGCGAGAATACGGGAAATTTTGGGTGGCCGGGAGAACCGGGAGCGGCTGCGGGATACCAGGATTGTGGTAAGCGGGAAGGCGAACAGACTGCTCTATCTGGCGGCAAGGCATCCGGGCGGCATCTGGCCGGGGATTGTCCGGGGGATGTTGAAAGTGTATGACAGGAAATGATTAAAATACATGGGAAAATAAAGTATGTGTTTGCAAGGAAGTGGCAGGATTGTATGGGAAGTGCAGACTGTGACAGAAAGAAGAGATAACGGATGATTATTGTGCGATTGATGGGCGGCCTGGGAAACCAGATGCAGCAATATGCCCTGTACCGGAAATTTGAGACTCTGGGAAAAGAGGTAAGACTGGACACTTCCTGGTTTGATGAAAAGATGCAGAAGACCATGCAGGCGCCCAGAATGTTGGAATTAGACCGGTTTGATAATCTGCCCTTGAAGAAAGCTTCCAGGGAGGAAGTGCGGACGCTTCTGGGCAGGCAGTATGAAGAGAAAGAAGGAGTCGCGGAGAAAATCAGGAGAAAGATAAATCCGGCTTTGGCTGTTATCTTCGAGGAGACAGACATGTACCACCCGGAAATCTTTGACTGGGACAGTAAGTATCTGGTGGGGTACTGGGCCTGTGAGGCTTACTATGCGGATATTCTTGGGAAACTTCGGTCTGAGATACAGTTTCCGCAAAGTGCAGATCCCCGCAATATGGAAATGGTGGAGGAGATGGAACGGACAGTCTCTGTCAGTGTGCACATCCGCCGGGGGGATTATCTGGATGCGGCCAATATCCAGATGTTTGGCAATATCTGTACGGAGAATTATTATGAAAGCGCTATCCGATCTATCAGGGAAAATTATGAGAACCCGGTGTTCTATCTGTTTTCGGACGACAGCGATTATGTGCGCTCAAAGTATCAGGGAAAAGAGTATCGGATTGTTGACTGGAATCGTGGAGATAACAGTTTTTATGATATGATGCTGATGAGCTATTGCAGGCATAACATCTGCGCCAACAGCACATTCAGCTTCTGGGGAGCCAGATTGAACGGCCATGAGGATAAGATAATGGTACGGCCTTCCATCCACAAGAATACGCAGGTATGTATACCAGAACAGATGCAGAAGCTGTGGGAGGGCTGGACGCTGGTGACGCCCGAGGGCAGATGCATTTGATATTCTCATAGAAAAATGGTATGCTAAATAGATATAGTATCTGCTAAAGAAAGAGTACAAGGACTATGAATCGGAAGAAAAAGATCATTGAGAGCTACTGTCTGTTGTTTTCGGATCTGCTCTGTATTGTAATTGCATACGTGGCGGCCATTCTTCTGCGTTATCGGAAGTTCGCCTGGGTACAGGAACCGGAGATACATGCGCTGGTGTGCGTGTTTTTCCTGTTGTTTTGTACTATGTACAGTTTTCTCCTGGACTGGAACAGAAGTTTCCTGGAACGGGGCGTCCTGGTGGAATTTGTGGCAGTACTCAAATTTAACCTGTTTATGGTGCTGGGTGCGGCCAGTGTACTGTTCATGCTTCAGCGCGGCGCCGCGTTCTCCCGAATGGTCTGGGGATACTTTGCAGTCTTTGATGTGATTATTGTATGGCTGGTACGCCTGGTCATGAAGCGGTTTCTGCGGGTTTATCTGACCTCGGAGTCCAATCTGGTCAAGATCATGGTCATCACCAGAGACAGTGTGATGAGCCGGACAGTGGCCCAGCTTCGGGAAAAGCTGGATATTAATTATGAGATTGTAGCGCTGGCCTGTGTGGACGAAGACCGCAAGGGTGTGGTGGTGGACGGTATCAAGGTGCTGGCAGACGGTTCCGATGTGCTTTCTTTGGCCAGACAGATGGCACTGGATGAGGCATTTATCAATCTGCCGGATATGGACAAGCAGTATGTGAAGCATATCATCTATGACCTGGAATCCATGGGCGTGATCTGCCATTATAATATTGATATTATCGATGCCGGACAGCGGGAGATTACGGTGGACAGTTTTGCGGGATATACGGTTATGACCTATTCTATCACCCACTATGATTATCGCCGGATGACCCTCAAACGGATTATGGATATTGCAGGAGGAGTGGTGGGAATCCTGATCACGGCCCTGCTCGTGCCTTTTGTGGCGCTTGCCATCAAGATAGACTCTCCGGGGCCGGTCTTCTTTGCCCAGACCAGAATCGGCAAGAACGGCCGCCGGTTTAAGATTTATAAGTTCCGCTCCATGTATATAGATGCGGAGGCGCGCAAGAAGGAGCTGGAGAAAGCCAATGAAATGCAGGGACTGATGTTCAAGATGGAGAACGATCCCCGGATTACCAAGGTGGGCAGGTTTATCCGCAAGACCAGCATTGATGAACTGCCGCAGTTTTTTAATATTCTGCGGGGAGATATGAGTCTGGTGGGCACAAGACCGCCCACGGAGGACGAGTTTGAGCAGTATAATTCCCATTACAGAAGGCGGATCAGCATGACGCCCGGCCTCACGGGCCTGTGGCAGATCAGCGGCCGCAGTGATATATCTGATTTTGATGAGGTGGTGCGCCTGGATCTGGAATATATTGATAACTGGTCGATTGGGCTGGATATCAAGATTTTGTTTAAGACTGTGGGGGCTGTACTGAAGGGCAGGGGCTCCAAGTAGGGTATAAAGGAAGTGTTTCGGACATCCTAATCTTGTCGGAATCGTTATGGAAGGATACAGGAATATGGAATATAAAAATGACAGACTTGTCATGTATTTACATGGGGGAAGCGGTAATCATGGCTGTGAGGCTATCGTCAACAGTACCTGCCATATGCTGGAGGAGATTCCCAAGCTTCTGGTGACCAACAGTGAGCGGGAGGACAGATTCTATTCGGTGGAGCCTCTGTGCGATATTTTGCAGGAACGTAAGATTGCGGAGCATTTTTTTGCCCATGTGTGGTATTATGCCTGGCGTAAGATTTTCCATGATCCGGAATCTTTTATGCGCTATCGCTTTCACAGGGTGCTGGGCAAAGAACTGGCGCCTCTCTACCTTTCCATAGGCGGCGATATGTACTGTTATGAATTGTCCAAAAAAGAAGCGATTACGGCTAACAGTACGTTCAACCGGGCGGGAGCGAAGACGGTTTTGTGGGGATGTTCCCTGGAGCCGGAACTGTTACAGGATCCGGAGGTGGTGGCGGATATGAAACGCTATGCACTGATTACGCCCCGGGAATCCATCACGGCCCAGGCGTTACAGGATGCCGGTGTGGTGGAAAATGTGAAGCTGTATCCGGATCCGGCTTTTTATCTGAAGCCGGAGGCTTTTGATTTGCCGGCAGATTTCCGGGAAGGGGAGACCATTGGTATCAACATCAGCCCTATGATTGTCAGAAATGAGACCGTGCAGGGCATTACGGTTGCCAATTACCGTAAGCTGATGGATTATATTCTAAATAACAGTAGTTATTCTATCGCTTTGATTCCTCATGTGATGTGGAATTACAACGATGACAGGCTGACGCTTCAGGAACTCTACGAAGCATACAGGGACAATGACAGGGTGGTTCTTTTTGAAGATATGTCCTGTCAGAGATTAAAATACATTATCTCAAAATGCCGGGCCTTTATCGGTGCCAGAACCCATGCCACCATTGCGGCTTATTCTTCCATGGTGCCTACCCTGGTGGTGGGGTATTCCGTGAAAGCCAGGGGGATAGCCAGGGATTTGTTCGGCACGGAGGAACATTATGTGCTGCCGGTGCAGTCCCTGTCAGATCCGGAGGAGCTGATCGGCGCTTATGACTGGATGATGGAGCGGGAAGAGGAAATCCGTGGGCGGCTTAAGGAGATTATGCCGTCTTATTGTCGAAGGGCCGGGGAAGCCGGAGAGGAGATCCGGAAACTGTGGCAGTCTTTGCACCGGTCATGATGCAGCATAAAGCGGTAGGGAAATGAGTGGGAATTGAGCTATGGGCAGAATACAACAGGCCAGGAAAAATATCATATTCGGCTTTGTCAGTAATTTTGTAATCATTCTGATGAATTTCCTGCAAAGGGACATCTTCATCCGGATGCTTGGCAGGACGCTTCTGGGAGTCAACGGTATTTATACCGATGTGCTGAGCGTGCTGTCTTTGACAGAGATGGGAATCGGCACGGCCCTCAATTACAGCCTTTACAAGCCGGTGGCGCAGGGTGACCGGGAGAAGATCAAGTCTTACATGCGGTTTTATAAGAGGGCCTATCTTGCCATTGCCGGTGTGATCACGGTGCTTGGTATCGCAATTTCCCCCTTTCTGAAATATATTCTTAAAAATCCCGGCAGACTCACCATAGAGGAACTGACGCTGTATTATTATATTTTTCTGTTCAATACAGTTATCAGTTATTTTGTGACTTATAAGTACAGTCTTGTGAACGCCGAACAGAAGAATTATATCCAGACCAATATCACCACGGTGACCAAGATTGTTGTCACAATGGTGCAGATTGTGGTATTGGTGTTTACCAGGAACTTTTTATGGTACCTGCTGGCCCAGTCCCTGGTGGAACTTTTACAGAAGATTTTTGTGAGTGTCTATCTTGGCAGAATGTATCCTTATCTGAAGGATAAAGATGTGCAGAAACTGACCAGGGATGAGACCCAGGTGGTAGCCACCAAAACGAAAGCGTTGATTTGTCATAAAATCGGTGATGTGGCGAGGTTACAGACGGATAAGATTATTATCTCCTCTTTCGTTAACGTAGATACCTCTGCCATCGTGGACAACTATGTTTATATCATCACCTATGTGGGAAACTTTGTAAATATCATCTTTGATTCTGTGATTTCCGGATTTGGCAATCTGGTAGCCACGGAATCCAGGGAGAGACAATACCAGCTTTTTAAAGTGTATCGTTTCTTTGCCTGCTGGCTGTTCGGCTTCGGTGCGGTGGGATTCTGGCATCTTTTGTCGCCGCTGATCGGGGGACTGTGGCTGGATGAGAGTTGGGCGCTCGGTGAACTTGTGGTAACGCTTCTGGTGGTGGATTTTTATTTGAAAGGCGGCCGTACGGTGCTGCTTAACTTTAAGATTGCTTCCGGGCTCTTTGAACAGGACCGGTATCTGCCCTTGATACAGGGGGGCATCAATCTGGTGGTGTCCATTGTTCTGGTACAGAAGATGGGGGTGGCAGGTGTTTATGTGGGCACACTGGTGTCTGGCATCCTGGCTAATCTGATCCGGCCGGTGATTATCTACCGGGTATGTTTTGACAGGAAAGCATGGCCTTATTTTATGGATTCCCTGAAATATATAGCGGCGGTGCTTTTGGTGGCGCTGGTGATGATACCTGTCCGCAATGTGGTTATGGGACAGGTGACAATCGTTACCTTTGCGGCTATGGTACTGCTTGTAACAGTGATGTACAATGCGGTATTCCTGCTGGTCTTTCACAGGACGGAGGAGTTTTCCTATCTGTGGAATGTGGTGGTGCAGAAGATACCGGGGTTTAGAAGATAGAATATAGGAATGTACGTTGAAATGAGGTTGTCATGAATAAGACTCTTCTGATTGAAAATGGTTGTAAGGAACTGATGAGCTATGGGGTCTGGGATACCAAAACCAGGCTGAAACGTTGTGTCAAAAAAATCTTTCTTGGCCGGAAGACAGCACCGGAGGACCTGGTTTTCTGGCCTACGGGACTGCTTGCAAGCGGCCTCTGGCATTGCCGGTCGGATCTTGCATCCATGTGTGGGAAAGGCTGGCAGGAGAAGGAATGGGACGAAGGACAGACACAGGAAGAAATACGGCAGGAGATACAGCAGATTGAGAGTGCGCTGACGGCGTATTTTGAAAGATGGCGCAAAAAGGGGATGCCCTTGTATTTTCTGGATGATCTGGTTGCAGGGGAAACATTTCTGGAACAGTATCAGAGTCTTTCGTCCCAGGAGGATAAAGAATCAAAAGAAAAAGATATACGCATCAGACAATATCGTGAGGCAGTAGATAAGATGGCGACTTTTGCCATGGAGTATGCCAAAGATGAGGCAGGCAGTTTTCTTTATCGGGCGGGGCAGGACAATGGATATGTGTTTGCGGATACGTTAGGGCTTGTCTGTCCGTTTTTGTACCGGTATGGTATGACTTTTGACAGACAGGAATGTATGGAACTGGCGGTGAAACAGATTGCTAATTTTCTGGCCTATGGAATGGATGGGGTAAGCGGACTTCCCTACCATGGCTATGATATGACAGATGGCTGTAAATATGGTGTGATCGGCTGGGGCCGGGCGGCAGGCTGGGTGCTCCGGGGGATGTCCAAGTGTTTCCTCTCGGATTATGGCAGGATACGCTTGAAAGAGCCCTTTACCAGGCTTGTGGATGAGGTGCTTGTCTACCAGCGGCCGGATGGCGGCTTTTCCTGGCAGTTACAGGCACTGGAAGGCCCCAGGGATACCTCTGTTACGGGGATGATCTGTGCGGCACTCAAAGAGGGGATAGAGCTGAAGATTCTTGTGGGAGACAACTACAGAGAGGCTTTTGTGCGCGGCAGGGATTCTCTGGAGAAATCCATTCATGATGGCCGAGTTTATGACTGTTCCGGGGAATGTGAGGGATTTGCCCGGTATCCGCAGAGGTACGGTGCCTATCCCTGGGCGCTGGGTCCGGCACTTAAAGTGTTTTAACATGGAGGTAACATGAACAATCTGGCGAAACAGACAGGTATGAAGATGACAATGGAAGAAGCTTTTTTCTGGGGCTTTTTTATACTCCTATCCCTGGCCAAGGGACTGGGATTCTATGAGGGACAGAAGCTGTTTCTCCTGCTGGTGGTGCCGGGTCTTTTGTGCGGTCTGTTAAAGATTCTGGCTTCGTCTTATACCGGGAAACAGCTTTCCGTACTGACTATTCTGTTTTCTATGACAGCGCTGGTGTATTGCCGTTCCCGTGCGGTTGGAATTCTGTTTGTGGCTTTTCTGGTGCTTGGCATGAAAAGAATCAGCGTGAAAAAGGTGTTTCATGTGGGACTGTGGGTATGGGCAGTCTGTTCTGTATTTCTGAGTATTTTTTCCTTCTTCCGTCTGGAACACACCATCTACCGGGTGCATGCCAAGATGGGGCTTGGTCATATTTTCCGCTGGAGTCTGGGATTTACCCATCCGAATATCCTGCACATTACCTATCTGACGCTCTGTGCGCTGATTCTCTATGAGATGGGGGAAAGGTACAGATTGCGCCACTATATTCTGCTGATGGCCGGTAACCTGCTGGTATTTTTGTATTCTGTCAGCTATACGGGGTTTGGTATTGTGGCGGTGCTTTTGACTGGCTGCCTCTATGTACAGATCAGACCGCGCTTTTGTATTCTGGAGAAAGCGCTGGCCAATCTGGTGCTGCCGGTATGTCTGGTTTTATCCTTTGTCCTGCCGAAACTGTTATATGATAATCCTATCTGTGACAGGGTACAGGCGCTTAATGCCCTGCTGAATACGAGAATATGGCTGGCGGATCAGTTTCTGGTACCGGAGTACCGGAGTTTGTTTGGGATGGACATTTCTCAGGTGGTGAAATCCTCCATGACCATGGACAATTCTTATGTGATGGGCTATATTAATTACGGGCTGATTCCGATTGCCATTATTATAACAGGTTATTTTGCACTATTGTTTCATTTGACCCACAGGCAGAAGACCCGGGAACTGGTGATACTGGTATGTTTCCTGGCCGCAGGATGGACAGAACAACTGTTATTTAATACTTCTTTCAAAAATATTACCCTGGTTTTCCTGGGAGCATTGCTTTTTCAGCAAAAGGACGAAGAGAAGGAGTACTGCATTTTGCCGGTATTTCAGAGAGAGATATGGATTCCTTTTACCGGGCTGCCGGATTTGCTGTTTACCCGTGCCGGAGCGGTCTGGAAAGCACATAGAAAAGGGATTATGACGGCAGTGCTGGCAGGATGTGTGGCCGGCGGCCTTTTGTGCGCTGTGTTTTATAAAGAACCTGACGGTTATGTGGTGCAGCGCTTCTATACGGATGGGCTGGAAGAGACCTCCGTTTATCTTGAGAGGGAAGATGACCCGGCTTATGCGGGATACCGCGTTATGAATTACAAAGATGCACAGACGCCCATGCAGGTGATAACCGGCAAGGCTGTGGGCCTTGAGACGGTTCGATATTATCTGGGAAGCATATTGATTGGCGCAGCTGCCGGTGCGCTTATAGGGGTATCCGGTATGGGATGCAGAGAAAGGAAGAGGACAGCAATCAGTGAGACACCCTGAGAAGGAACAGAATAAACAACTGACCTATTGCAAGATTTTAAAGACCAATATCAATGTCACGGATATGGAGCATACCATTTCCTATATTACACAGAATCTGGAGGCATTGAAAGGAGACTATATCTGTGTCTCCAACGTGCACACCACCGTGATGGCCTTTCGGGATAAGAAATACCGTCTGGTACAGAACAGTGCTGCCATGGCACTGCCGGACGGACAGCCCCTCTCCATTGTGAGCCGTAAGAGAGGTTTCACACAGGCCAGGCGTGTGCCGGGGCCGGATCTGATGCCGGCAATTCTTGCGCTGTCCCCGGAAAAGGGATACCGGCATTACTTCTATGGCAGTACGGAGAGTACACTGGCAGAACTTCGGAAGGTGCTGACCAGACGTTATCCGAAGTTACAGATCGCAGGCATGTATTCTCCGCCTTTCCGCACACTCACGAAAGAAGAGGACGAGGAGATTATCCGCAGGATCAACGACAGCGGAGCTGATTTTGTCTGGGTTGCGCTGGGGGCGCCCAAACAGGAAATATGGATGTATGAACACCGGCATAAAGTGAAAGGACTGATGTTAGGGGTAGGCGCGGCCTTTGATTTTACGGCGGGTACCACCAAGCGGGCCCCCATGTGGATGCAGAAGCTGTGTCTGGAATGGGTATTTCGGATTCTGCGGGATCCAAAGCGCATGCTGCCCCGTTATCTGAATACGAATTTTGCTTTCCTTTATTATGTGCACAGAGAGAATAAGGCACTTAAAAAGGCAAGGAAGGAAGGCATGCGTATTGCCATGATCGGCCATAAGAGAATTCCTTCCAGGGAGGGCGGCGTGGAAGTTGTTGTGGAGGAGCTTTCTGTGCGGATGGCGGCGCTGGGCCATCAGGTGGATGCCTATAATCGCTTCGGGCATCATGTGTCCGGCAAGAAATACGATCAGGAGTATGGATGGAAAGGCCGGAAATTCTATAAAGGCGTGCGGGTATATATTGTGCCCACGTTCAGACGAAGCAGCTTAAATGCCATCGTTTATTCTTTTTTTGCCACGGTTATGGCGCTCTTTCACAGGTATGATGTATTGCATTATCACGCGGAGGGGCCCTGTGCCATGCTCTGGATACCGAAACTTTTGGGACGTAAAATTGTGGTGACAGTTCACGGATTGGACTGGCAGCGGGCCAAGTGGGGTAATTTTGCTTCTTTTGTGATCAAATTCGGAGAGAAGATGGCGGCTGAATATGCGGACGAAGTGATTGTGCTGTCGGAGAATGTTAAGCAGTATTTTGCGGATACTTATCACAGACAGGTTACTTATATCCCCAATGGCATCAGCAGACCGATGCCTAAGGAAGCGGAGCTGATCAGGACGAAATACGGACTGGAGAAGGACGGTTATTTCCTGTTTCTTGCCCGGATTGTGCCGGAGAAGGGACTGCATTATCTGATAGAAGCGTTTGGGCAGATTCAGACGGATAAGAAGCTGGTGATTGCCGGCGGCAGCAGCCAGGCCATGGAATATATGGAGCAGATTCACCAGATGGCAGCCCGGGATGAAAGAATCATTATGACAGATTTCGTACAGGGACAGATGTTGGAGGAACTCTACTCCAATGCCTACGCCTTTGTACTGCCCAGTGATGTGGAAGGTATGGCGCTCACACTTTTAGAGGCCATGAGTTACGGCAACTGCTGTCTGGTCAGTGATATCTGTGAGAATACAGAGGTGACGGAAGACAAGGCATTTTCTTTCCGTAAAGGAGATGTGAAGGATTTAAAGAGTAAGCTGGAATATATGCTGGCAAATCCTGAGATTGTGAAGGAATATGGCAGCAGGAGCGTGGACTTTATCTGCGGGAAATATAACTGGGATGATGTGGTAGGGCAGACAGTGGCACTTTACCGGAAGGTATCAGGTGAGAAGACTGTTCATCCCCAAAAGGAGAAAGCGTAATGCGGAAGAGATATTGCATGGGGCTTATGTTGGCTTTGGC
Organism: bacterium 0.1xD8-71; assembly: GCA_003612405.1. GTDB lineage: Bacteria > Bacillota > Clostridia > Lachnospirales > Lachnospiraceae > UBA3282. The sequence continues at coordinate 50,788 of RAYR01000010.1, read as the reverse complement.
CATAATCATGGCACTGTGTTACCTGTATGTTCTGCAAAACAATAGTGTAATTCTGGAGATGGCGGATGGCGTACCTGTCCTGCGAGTGTCTACCCAGCAGAGTAATAACCTGATTACGCTGTGGGAGGATGAGGAGGACGGGAAGTCCTATTTCTTTCTGCCTTCCTGTATTGATCACCACAAGGTTACTGTAGGCACAGACAGCGTGCAGTTTGCCGGGGAGACTTATGAGAAGGGGGATACCTTTATCTGGGAGGAGGATACAGAGCATATTGTGTCAATTGCGGATGATGCATACGGAGTCGGTCATTATGAGATTACTTTCATGAAATCCGAGAATGTGCCGGCGGTCTTTATCAATACCGAGAGCGGAGATCTTTCTTATCTGCATGAGGATAAGGCGAATTACGAGCCGGGGGATATCTGCGTGGTACGCTCCGATGGTGTCACGGAGTATCAGAACGTTCTGCCCAGAATATCGGGCAGGGGCAATTCCACCTGGGGATATGAGAAGAAACCTTACTCGATCAAGCTGGCCGCAGATTATCCTCTCTGTGGACTGGACAAGGGAGATACTTTCCGACTGCTGGCCCTCTGGCGGGAAGGCAGTAAGATGGACAACAAGATTGCCATGGATCTGGCGGAGGCGTTGGGGCTTTCTTATACGGCCCAGGGAACCTGGGTAGATCTGTATATGAACGGAGAGTACAGAGGTATCTATCTGTTGACAGAATCCGTATCTGTGGGGAAGGGCCGGGTAGATATCTATAGCCTGGAAGCAGAAAACCGACAGTATAATCCGGATATTGATAATGCGGTGCCTTATGCGGAGGAGGATAACAAAGGGTATCTTCTGGAAAGCGGAGAGACCATAGACGGCGGATATCTGATCGAGAAAGATCATCCCAAGCATTACGAAGTGGAAGCCAACGGTTTCTTAAGTTCTTCCGGTGATCATTTTACGATCAATGCCCCCAAACATGCCTCCAAAGAGCAGGTGGCGTATATACAGGAGTATGTGGGAAATGTTGATACCCTGGCGCAGAATGGGGATTCCGCAGTCTGGGAGTATCTTGATCTTGACAGCTTTGTCAGACGGTTTCTGGTGGATGAGATTGCGCTGAATACGGATACGGGTCTTACCAGCATGTACTTCTATAAGGATAAAGGTGATGACAAACTGTACTCCGGGCCCGCCTGGGATTATGACAATGCCTTTGGGGAGCGCAATTCCGGAGAGGGTCTGTATGTGAATTATTTTGAGACGATCGTCAATAACAACGAGCGGCTTGGCTCTGCCATCGACTGGTATCAGAAACTGTATGATACGCCGGAAATGCAGGAGCGGGTGGCGGAAGAATATGAGAAGGTGTTACCCTTCTTTGAGGAACTGATAGCGACGGGGATTGATGAGTATGCCGACTGGATCGGTGCTTCCGTGAAGATGGACCGGGTGCTATGGGAAGATAAGAATATCAAGGGCGATTCTTCCGGAAAATATGCGGATTACTACGCCAATGTGAGATATACCAAATATTTTATTGCCCAGAGACTGAATTACCTGTGCCAGAGATGGGAAGTGTTCCATGAGCCCTTTACGGTGCCCTCTACAGGCCAGATGCATAAGGTCACCTTTTCTGTCTATGAGGGTGTGGTGGATATCATGGAAGTGATGGACGGCATGGAGTTGTGGGAGCTGCCGGAGTATGATGCTTCCAAATATCAGGGCTGGGAATATGAGTACAGCCGTGAAAAGTACAGCCCATATATTCCGATTTATGAAGATATGGGATTCTATAATGCGAAGTGGGAGTGATAACATGAAGGGGAAGAGATACTGGCTGGGCGGAATTGTGATCATTCTGATTCTGGCGGTATTATTTTATCTGCATTTGCTGGAGGCAAACAGTGTGGTATTGCAGGCAATGGGGGACATCCCCTGCATTGATGTCAATATGCAGCAGAGCAGCAATCGGGTGAGTCTGTGGCAGGACGAGGAGGATGGCAAGGCATATTTCTTCCTGCCTTCCTGCGTGCACAGTCAAGAAGTTAAAATCGGGGAATGTGCAGAGTGTGTGGAGATAGACGGACAGGTTCTGGAAAAGGGGGATACCTTTACCTGGGAGGAGGACAGAGAGTATCATTTGTGTACTGTTGACAGGGAACATATGTCCCATGAATATCAGGTGACTTTCATGCGCTCAGCTAATATTCCGTCTGTTTTTATCAACACCGAAAGTGGCAATATGGAGTACGTTGACGAAGAGCGCCACAATGCGGAGTCGGGAGATATCTGTGTGGTTCTTGCGGACGGCGTCACGGAATACCAGAACCAATTGCCCAAGATAGCTTCCAGGGGAAATGTCACCTGGCATAAACCGAAGAAACCTTATACGATCAAATTAGAGGACGCCTACCCGCTATGTGGTCTCCGCAAAGGCGATAAGTGGCGTCTGCTTGCTTTGTGGAATGAGGGGAGCAAACTCAATAACAAGATTGCCTTTGATATTGCGGAAGAGCTGGGGATGGCCAACACTGTGCAGGGCACCTGGATCGACCTGTATTTAAACGGGGAATATGCAGGGATTTATCTGCTTACAGAAACCGTGACCGTAGGGGAAGGCCGGGTGGATATATATGACCTGGAAAAGGAGAACCGGCAGAACAACGAAAACATTGACAGTGCGCCCCACTATGAGGAGGACAATAAAAAGGGTTATCTGTTAGATCAGATTCATACCATAGATGGCGGCTACCTGATTGAGAAAGATACAGAGGAATATTATGAGGGAGAAAAGAATGGTTTTGTGACTTCCGCCGGCTATCGGTTTACCATTAAGGAGCCGATGCATGCCTCCAGGGAACAGGTAGACTATATAGCGGCTTATGTGGACAGGATTGATCAGATGGTGCAAAACGGTGACCCTGCTGTGTGGGAGTATCTGGATATGGAAAGCCTGGTGAGCGCCTTTCTGGTGGATGAGATTTCCCTGGAGACCGATGTAGCCGTCACCAGCATGTATTTTTACAAAGATGCAGGAAACGATAAACTCTATACCGGGCCGGTGTGGGATTATGAACATACCTTCGGAGAGCGGAATGTGGAGTCCCTGGAAGGCCGTTTTGTGGATTATACATACTCTGTGGTAGAACATACAAAACTGTTCGATGCTATCCTAAACTGGTATATGCTTTTGTATGACACACCGGAGTTCCAGGAGAAAATGGTGGAGGAATATGAGGAACTTCTGCCGTTCTTTGAAGAACTTCTGGACACAGGGATGGATGCTTATGTGGAAAGGATTGAGCCTTCCGTAAAGATGGACAGAGTATTGTGGCAGGATAAAAATATCAAAGGAAAATCAGCAGGCACTTATGAAGATTACTATGCCAATGTGAAATATACCAAATTCTTTATTGCCAAGAGACTCAATTATCTGTGTGAGCGGTGGGGCGTGTCCCATGAAGAATTTCCTGTGCCTTCCAATGGCCAGATGCATCAGGTTACCTATTCGGTTTATGAAGGTGTGGTGGGGACTATGGAAGTGATGGATGGGGAAGAATTAAAAGAACCATTGGAGTATGACCAGTCCAAATACCAGGGATGGATTTATGAGTACAGCGGTGAAAAGTACAGTCCATACATTCCCATCTATGAGGATATGGGATTGTATAATGCAAAATGGGAGTAGAGACAAAAGGAAACGTGTGTTATGAAAATTTTGATGGTTAATAAGTTTCTTTACCAAAATGGCGGGTCGGAGACTTATATCTTTAAATTAGGGGAAGCCTTACAGAAGAAGGGACATGAGGTGCAGTATTTTGGCATGGAGCACAAAGACCGCATCGTTGGTAATCATGCGCAGTGCTATACCTCTAATATGGATTTTCATACCGGCAGACTGCAAAAACTCCTCTATCCTTTCCGCATCATTTATTCCGCCGAGGCAAAGCGGAAGATGGGTGCGGTACTGCGGGATATGCAGCCGGATGTGGTGCATCTGAACAACATTAACTTTCAGCTGACGCCCTCTGTAATCTATGCTGTCCGTGCCTATGAGAAAAAGGCCGGCAGACGGGTAAAGATTGTGTATACGGCTCATGATTACCAGTGGGTGTGCCCCAATCATATGATGCGGATTCCAGCCACAGGACAGATCTGTTTTGCCTGCCGTGACGGGCAGTTTGGAAATTGCAGCAAAAACCGCTGTATTCATAATTCCCGAATCAAGAGTCTGCTGGGTACGATAGAGGCGAAATACTATGCGAAACGCCGTACTTACAGCCTGGTGGATGTGATTATCTGTCCCAGTGAATTTATGAAAAAGCAGCTGGATACCAACCCTCTGCTGGCAGACAAGACTGTGATGATGCGTAATTTTATTGAAAAAGATGCAGACAAAGTTGTAAAGGGAGAAAACAAACGGGATTATGTGCTTTATTTCGGGCGCTTCTCCCAGGAAAAGGGAACACAGACCCTGTTAGAATCGTGCAGTGCCCTGCTTCAGATTCCCTTTGTGTTTGCGGGAAGCGGCCCTCTGCAAGACCGGGTGGAACAGGCAGAAAATGTGGAAAACCGGGGATTTGTGACAGGAGATGCCCTCAAAGACCTGATTGCGGGGGCAAGATTCAGTGTGTACCCATCAGAATGGTATGAGAACGGGCCTTTTTCCGTGATGGAATCCCTGATGTACGGCACGCCTGTACTGGTCTCAGACCTGGGCGGTGCGCCGGAACTGGTGCAGGCGGGAAAGACCGGAGAAATCTTCCGCGGCGGCGATGTGGAGGAACTGACAGAACATATCAGGGAATTGTGGGAGAATCCGCAGCTATGCCAGGAATACAGTGAGAATTGCAAACAGATAAATTTTGACACAGTGGAAGAATATTGTGATAAAATAGTGAGGAAAGTGTATGCGTAGATCATCCTTGCATGAATCTACGCATACACTTGACGAACATCCCTCATAAGCAAGTAGCGCAAAGCGCGGATTGCTTATGAGGGCGGATGCGAAGCAGCCGATTTTATCACATAACAGTGCATGCTTAAGATTGTGATAGCAAGCGTTGTATTTTCAAACACAGGCACGCTCTCGCTGCTTTCAGCTCGCAGTGGAACTAAGCTCGAAAATACCTCGCTAAGTTCCGGCCGTTTTAATCCGAAGGATTTAAACATGCTCATAAGCACCTGCTTATTGAAAATACAACACTTGCTATGATTAACGTTTTAACAGGTTGGATTGTTGGCTGCTTTTCACATCCACGCCAATATATCTGTTCAAGCGTCCTTTCTGGTCAACGTGTGAAAAGTAACGATTGTTGTGATGTATTTGCGTGAATATAGATATGAACTTGGTGAGTATCTGGATTTTATCAGATACCAGATAAGGAGCAAGGAATGGCGAAGAGAACTTTATATGGAACCGTCATTGTGACGTATAGATGTAATGCAAGATGCAATATGTGCGACTGTTTTAAGGATCCTACGAGACCGGAGGAAGAGATTACGTTGGAGGATATTAAGAAGCTGCCGGAGATGGCCTTTACCAATATTACCGGCGGGGAACCTTTTATCAGACAGGATATTCCGGATATCGTGCGGGAATTGTATAAGAAATCTGACAGGATTGTCATTTCCACCAACGGCTATTTTACAGACCGTATCATTGCCCTGTGCAGGGAGTTTCCCAAGGTGGGAATCCGTATCAGTATCGAGGGCCTACAGGAGACCAACGATAAGATTAGGGGGATCCCGGACGGCTTTAACAGAGGGTATAAGACCTTAAAGACTCTGGTGGAGATGAAGCATCCGGATGTGGGCTTCGGTATGACCGTGCAGGATATGAACTGTGAGGACTTGGTGCCGCTTTACAATATCGCCAACGAGATGAATATGGAGTTTGCCACGGCGACGCTGCACAATTCTTTCTATTTCCGTAAGACAGACAATAAGATTGATGATAAGTATAAGGTGGCGCAGAATTTTGAGAAGCTGATTAATGAACTGTTGAAGAGCAAGTCTCCCAAAAAGTGGTTCCGTGCTTATTTCAACCATGGGCTGATCAACTATATCTATGGTAACAAAAGGCTTCTGCCCTGCGATATGTCCAGGAACGCCTTTTTTATCGACCCTTTCTGTGATGTGATTCCCTGTAATGGGATGGAGAAGAAGGCAGTGATGGGTAATCTGCGGGAGCAGACTTGGGAGGAACTTTGGAATTCGCCGCAGGCGGAGAAAGTGCGCCGGTGCACGAGAAACTGCGACCGGAACTGCTGGATGATCGGCAGTGCGTCCCCGGCCATGCATAAATATATCTGGGTGCCCGGCTGGTGGGTGATTAAGCATAAATTCCTAAAAGGTGGGAAATACAGCTTGAAGGAGAATAAGTATATATGAGATTTTTGTATGTGGCACCGCGCTATCATACCAATCAGATGGATATTATGAAAGGGCTTGTGGAGCATGGACATGAGGTGCGCTTTATCAGTCACTATGCGGCAATCATAGAGGATTATTCTTATGTGACGCCGATTGTGCTGGGATATTCCCCTCTCTACAAGGCATTTGACTTTCTGTATATGAAAGTGATTCACAGAAAGGATCCCACGGCGGTGGTGTTTAAGATCCAGCATGGGTTCCCGCCCATGAGGAAACTCCGCAGATTAATCTGTGACTTTGCGCCGGATGTGGTGATTTTGCGGGAAAGGTCGCTGTATTCCATGGCGGCTTACCATATCTGTAAGAAAAAGGGGTATCCCTGTATTCTCTATAACCAGAATCCCCTCTGGTCGGCGCCTGCCAAAAGTGATCTGATTCATCGTCTGGTGGACAGGTGGTCACCTAAAGTACGCATGACCCCGGTGATGGGTATGAAAAAGTCGGGCACGGCCATCAAACCGGAAGATTATTTTGTGCCCTTTGTGACGCAGGTACAGTGTGCGCCGGATAAGAGGCAGTATTTCAAGGACGATACGGTACATATTCTCTGTATCGGTAAATATGAGATCAGAAAACACCACCTGATGCTGTTACGTGTGGCAGAAAGACTCAGGGATAAGTATAAGATACATCTGACGCTGGTGGGAGAGGCAACAAATCATTTCCAGAAAGAGTATTGTGAACAGGTAAGGCAGTATGTGAGAGAACATCACATGGAAGATATGGCTGTGGTTAAGACAAACATAGCCAGACGGGATATGGAGAAAGAGTATCTGGCGGCGGATTTGTATGTAATCCCCAGTACTCTGGAGATGGCTTCGGTTTCCCAGCTGGAGGCCATGAGTTATGCGCTTCCGGTTATCGTCAGCGATACCAATGGTACGGCCTGTTATGTGGAGGTTGGTATTACCGGACTCTGGTTTCAAGACTGTGATGAGGAAGATTTGTTCCGGAAGGTGGATGAGATGCTTTCCGACCGGACTCGGATGCTTGCGATGGGAGCGGCAGGGTATCGTGCAGTGGCGGAGAAATATGATTTTGAGCATTATTACAATACCATCATGCAGATGCGGGAGCGGATTGTGGAGGAACATCTGTATTGAGAATAGGAAAGAAAGCGTAAACGGAAGAATCCATGAAAAGAAAAATAAAAGATATCCTGGCAGCCATTGCCTATTTTCTCTATGAAAAGGGCATCCTGCATAATTCCGTAAAAGTGCATAGTATAGACGAGACCATAGATGAGCTGCTTCAGACCAATAAGAGTCTGGTGCGTTTCGGTGACGGTGAGATTGTGATGATCAAGGGCGGGGATCTGATGTTGCAGAAGGCATCTCCTGAGATTGCAGAGGGTCTGGCCGGGATACTGGCCTATCCTTATGATGATCTGATGGTGACGATTCCGGGGATATTTGATACCCTTTCGGATCATCGAAAGGCCAGCAGGCAGTTCTGGAAAGACCACCTGTTGTTTTGCAGGAAAACTTATGAGAAATACTGCAACCCCAACCGGATTTACTATACTACCTTTGTGTCGCGCTGTTATTACTACGCCCAGGACCGCAGTAACTGCGGCAGATGGTTTGCTAAAATCAGAAAAATATGGGAAAATAAAGACGTTGTGGTAGTGGAAGGTACCAGGACACACAATGGCGTGGGAAATGATCTGCTGGATACGGCGGCCAGCGTAGAGCGGATTATCTGTCCGCCGCGGGATGCCTATGGAGCGATTCCACGGATTCTGGAAGCCTGTGAGGTTTATGGAAAGGACAGGCTTTTCCTGCTGTCTGTGGGGGTTGCGGCCAAGTTCCTTGCGCTGGAGCTGTTTCAGAAGGGATACCGGGTGCTGGATATCGGCCATATGGATATGGAGTATGAATGGTATGTGAGGCAGGTGCCGGATAAGTGTAAGATTGAGAAACATGAGATTGAGAGCGAGGATGCCAATAAGGAGGCCGGTTATACGCAGTATCTTTCTCAGATAAAGGTGCGACTGTAGAAGATAAAGGTATTGGATTATGATCACAAGTAAGAAAGAGTATTATGAATATCTGCGACAGGATCAGCTTGCGCTGGGCAGACAAAAGGATGTCAGACCACATCTTTTTGGAGATGAGATCTGGAAGCTGGAAAGGCTTCTTCGGCAGGTAGAGTATACGAAGAACTGTAAAAAGGGACCGGTGGGAACCATGTTTGGCAAATATTACGGTTATCGGTTTCACCGTCTGAGCGTGCGTCTGGGAATGACCCTTCCGATCAATGTGTTTGGGCCGGGACTTTCCATTCCCCACTACGGCACGATTGTGGTACATGCCAATGCTAAGATTGGCAGGAACTGCCGTTTGCAGGAAGGTGTGACAATCGGTGCGACGGGCGGAAGCCATGAGGCGGCAGTGATTGGTAACAACTGTTATTTTGGGAGCGGCGCGAAGGTGATCGGTGCTGTCCGGATTGCAGATGATGTGGCGGTAGGGGCCAATGCGGTGGTGACACGGGATATTCCCGAGGCAGGAACCACCTGGGCAGGCATCCCGGCACGGAAAATCAGTGATAATAATTCCCATGCCAGCCTGTGTCAGGCACTTTTTGGATAAACCGTGGCAGTTCGCCTGTTGCGGTAAGAGGAGTTAAGTTGAATGAATAAAGAGAGAGAATCCCGCCCCAAGGGGCTGATTTCCATGTTAAGGTATATCTTTGACAGACGGGACAAAGGAAAGCTGTTGCTTCTTCTTATGGCGATTGTCATCGGTAGTTTTCTGGAACTGATGGGCGTCATGGTCTTTATGCCTTTCGTGGAGATTATAGCGGATCAGTCTACAATCGAGAAAACCTGGTATCTGCGGACAGCTTATGAATTTTTTGGGTTTTCTTCCCATAGGAGTTTTATGGTTGCCTTCAGTGGCGGGATTATTGCCGTTTATCTGATCAAGAATATCTATCTGGTACTGGAAAAAAGTTATATTTTTAAATTCTCGTATAATACCCAGATGAAGCTTTCCATCAGACTTTTGGGAACCTATATGAAAGAGCCTTATACCTTTCATCTGAACAATAATATCGCCACCCTGCAAAGGAGCTTACAGGAGGATACCTCCCGTTTCATGCAGGTGGTCATGTACTCTCTGGAACTGGTGGCGGAGCTTGCGGTCTGCGGCGTAATGGTAATTTATCTGATGGTAGTCAGTAAATCCATGACGATTATTGTGTTGGGACTGCTGGTGGTTTTTGTGGGACTTTTTCTTCTGACAACCAGAAAATACAGCCGTAAACTGGGACTGGATAACCAGAGATACCAGGGGAAACTTTTTCAGTGGATGAACCAGGCCCTTGGCGGCATCAAGGAGATTAAGATTTTAGGCAGAGAGTCCTATTTTACCGATGCCTACCAGGGATATTATAAGAAATATGCCAAAGGTCTGTGGATAGCCAGAACCATTTCCATTCTGCCCAAGTATACGGTGGAGACGGTGGCCATGACAGGTATGCTGCTTGCCATTATCGTGAAGCTTCTCTTCGGCGAGGCTGACATGATCTATTATATCTCCCAGCTGGCGGCTTTTGCGGTGGCGGCCATGCGTCTGATGCCCAGTGTGGGGCGGATCAATGAACATGCCACCAATATGGTCTTTGCACTGCCCAGCGTGGAGCTGATTTACCGTGACTTAAAAACGGTGGAAGAATATATCGGCGTGCAGGATCGGGAAGAAAAGGAAGCCTGGCAGTTACAGGATGCCATAGAAGTACAGGGAGTGACTTACTGCTATCCCAACACAAAGGAGGCGGTCATTGACGGGGCGGCTATCCGGATTGAGAAGGGTAAGACGGTGGCTTTCATAGGTTCCACCGGTTCCGGCAAGACTACTATGGTAGATATTATCCTGGGTCTGTTGTCCCCGCAGAAAGGCCGTGTCATGGCGGATTATATTAATGTGCACGAAAAGCCCAAGACTTTCCATGCCCAGGTGGGATATATTCCCCAGGTGATTTATCTTTCCGATGATACCATCCGCAATAATATTGCCTTTGGTGTACGGGAGGATGAGATTGACGAGGAAGCAGTGCTTGCAGCCATGAAAAAAGCACAGCTTGCGGAGTTTATAGAGGGTCTTCCTCTGGGACTCGATACGATTGTAGGTGACAGAGGTGTCAGATTATCCGGCGGACAAAGACAGAGAATCGGTATTGCCAGGGCACTCTACCACGATCCGGAGATACTGGTACTGGATGAAGCCACTTCCGCGCTGGACAATGAGACGGAGTCGGCAGTCATGGAGGCCATTGAAAATCTACAGGGAATGAAGACCATGATCATTATTGCCCACAGACTCACGACAATCCGTAACGTGGACAGGATTTATGAGGTGGAGAAAGGCAGGATTGTGGAACGCAGCAAGGAGGAAGTCTTTGACGGACAGGCATGAGAGGATCAGGTATCTGGATGAACTGAAAGGTCTGGCGGCTTTTCTTGTGGTCTTAGGACATCTGGTGACGGCGAAGCAGGAGTATAAAGGTATTTATAATTTCATTTATTCTTTTCATATGCCTCTTTTTATGTTTGTGTGCGGGGTGACGGCCGCCCTTTCTTTTGGAAATAAAGGCAAGTGGAATTATCTGGGGAAACGGTTTCTCAATATTATGGTGCCCTATCTGTCCTGGTGTTTTCTGATTCCTGTGATATCCGCATTGCTTCAGGGGGGCGGTATCGACTGGCGGGAGGAATTTGAGAGTGTGTTTGTCACCAATACGGCGTACTGGTTCCTTCCCACCCTGTATGGGCTGATTGTTTCTTATATGTTATATGTGGGGATTAAAGAGTTCGTCCGGAAAAAAGCAGGGAAAGAAGGTCTGTCCGTGCAGCTTCCTGCATGGTGTGCGACAGCGGCTTTGTTTCTGATTCTTTATCTGCTGACCAGGTATCAGCTTTTTCGGGATATGATCGGCTATATGATTCCTTTTTCCCTGGCAGTACTGTATGCGGAAAACAGCTGGGTGAAAGGACTTTTTCATAAAAAGCATATTATTTTGCTGTGTGCCCTGTGTTATGTGGCACTTTTGCCGCAGTTTGACTTTGATCATGCCTCTGTAGGGACCTCTCTTCGGCGAATGTTTTTGGGCATGTATATGACAGTCATGCTTTTGTATTTGTTTGCGGATTGTAAGCTGCCGGGTGTACTGCGAAAGACACTGGCTTTCTGGGGAAAATATACTTTATTGATATATATTCTGCACGCCGTTATGATGAGATGGAGCAGTCCCCTGGAGCATATGCTGACAGGCCGGGTAATGACATTTGTGTGGTACTGTCTGTTAAGCGGTATAATATGTTCTTTGTGCTGTATCGTGGGTATGGGTTTGTCTCATGTACCGGTGGTCAGAATCCTTTGTCTGGGAAAAGGAAATAGAAGATGAAAGTAAATTGGAAGGAAAAAAAGGCAGAGTGGATATTTGGCGGGTTCCTGTTTCTGGCGGCAGTGATTCTGTTTCTGGCAGTCGGTTCCAGGGAGCCGGTACTGTTTGATGACAGTCGGGTTTATCTGCGGGCGGAGCGCAATGAGGGCGTTATGCCCCTGTATCCGTTGTTTGTTCTGCTGAATCAATATCTGTTCGGCGATGCGGTTTACCTGCGGGCAGTGGTGGTAGAACAGGTGTTATTGGCAGCTTTATGCCTGGTGTTTCTGGTGGAGACGGTTAAGAGGGAATTTGCCCTGAGAGCCTGGGAGAGCCTTGTTATCTTCTGCTTCCTGCTGTATCCTTACACCATAGAGATGCCCGCAGCCATGATGCCTCAGGCGATTTTGTCAGAAGGCGTATCTTATTCCCTGTTTTATCTTTTTGTGGCTTTTCTCATGAGAGCCGTATGGAGGAAAAGCTACGGGCAGCTTGCCGTGGCGTCAGGTATGGTTCTGGTACTGGCGCTGACACGTTCACAGATGCAGATTCTCTTTGGCGTATGCGGGATTATATTCTGGTATCTTGTCTGTATGGGTGTAGGACAGGAGAAGAAGAAACGACTGCCTGTGAGACTGGCGGCGGGGCTGGCGGGCTGTCTGGTGGTCAGTCTGGCGGGTGTGGGGCTGGTCTTGCAGATTAGCGGTGTTTATCAGCGTATAGTGATGCAGGACAGCTGGCTTTATCGCTTTGCCCTGCATGTGCAGGAGATAGAAACGGAAGCGGAAAACCTGGAGCAGCAGGAACTTCCGGTGGAACAGGAAGGTGCCGATGGGATGCAGGACAGCGTACAGGCACCAACGGGAGAGATACCGCTTGTGGACAAAGATTTTTCACCCAGCCAGTTTGTGAGTCTTGTGTTTTCCAGGGGTATGTACGAAGCCGATCCGGAAGATGCGGCACTTTTTGAGGATGAGGTCGTAAGGGGCCTGTTTTATAAATTATATGAGACAGCTGATGCGGAAGGACAGTTACATTCTTATGAAGAAAAAGGTTTATGGATGTGGAAAGATATTGTGGATGGTATCGGTATGGTCGGAAAGACCTGTCTGGGGACACCATCGGAGTATTATGTGGCCGAGCATCCGGAGATTATCCAGTCTGATGAATTCAGTGATATCCGCAACCGGCATCTTCAGACAATCGGCTTGACGCTTCTGAAAGCCCACTTCGGAAGATTCCTGTATCATTCCCTGATACTGTTGCCACAGGCCTTTATCAGTACCGTGTTTTTCCAGTGGGCACCGCTTTATCTGTTGTGTCATCTGGTGACACTTTTCTTATATCTGTCAGCGCTTGGGATGATGATCTGGGCCTATGCGGACAGGAAGGCGGACAGCAGATACGCGGAGTTCATGGCCTTTGTACTGGGCACGAATGTGGTGCTGGTAGTGGTTATATCTTTGGTCTTTTATGGGCAGCAGCGGTATCTGGTGTATAATTTCGGAATCTTTTATGCAGCTTACTGCCTGTTGTTACAGCAGTTGTGGAGATGCCGTATCAGGGAGCTGATATCTGGCAGAACTAACCGCAGCAGGAAACGGCCGGATGCGGTGACAGAAACGTAATGGCCGGTGAAAAGGAACGGAAACGCTCTGGAATGGGGATTATGATGAAAGAAGAAAACAAGATCCTGGTTATTATACCAGCCTACAATGAGGCGGAAAATATTGTGCGTGTGGTAAGGCAGATGATGGAGACGGCTCCTCAGTATGATTATCTGGTGGTCAATGACGGTTCCACGGACAGCACGTTGAAGCTTTGCAGGCGGGAGAAGTTTCATTATCTGGATTTGCCGATCAATATGGGAATCGGAGGTGCCGTGCAGGCCGGATATATTTATGCCTACAAGAATGATTATGATATTGCCGTGCAGATGGATGGAGACGGTCAGCATGACATTGCTTATCTGGACAGGCTCTTACAGCCGCTTGTGCAGAAGGAGGCGGATGTGGTCATCGGATCCCGGTTTCTGGAGAAGGAAGGATTTCAATCTTCGGCCAGCCGCCGGATGGGGATTAATATCTTAAGTCTGTTAATTCGCATCACCACCGGCAAGAAAGTCATGGATGTGACCAGCGGATACCGGGCGGTAAACCGTATGTTCATCGAAATCTACAGCAAGGATTATCCCACGGATTACCCGGAACCGGAAGCCATTGTAGAAGCGGTCATGCACCTTGGCGTAGTAAAGGAAGTGCCGGTGCAGATGCGGGCGAGAGAGGGCGGCATCAGTTCCATTACCTTTAAGAAGTCCATTTATTATATGATCAAAGTGACCCTGGCGATTCTGGTATGCAGACTCAGTTACGGGATAAGAAGAGGCCGGAGAGAGGAAGTCAAGGAGGGAGCAGCAAACGATGATACCCAATAACCTGCGAGTCGTACTGATTGTTCTGGTGATCAGTTACTTTATAGTGATCCTGTATTTCTTAAAACAGAAGGCGCTGAACCTGAAATATACGCTGTTGTGGCTGGTAGCCGGTGTTGTGATGGGAATACTGGTGGTGGTACCGGAACTGCTGACGAAGATTATCCGTATTTTCGGTATTCAGGATAACATGAACGGACTGTTTATATTTTCCATCGGCTTTATCATCCTGATTCTGCTGTCGCTTACCTCCATTGCTTCCAGACAGAATCGCAAGCTGAGGACGCTGACCCAGGAACTGGCGATTCTTGACAAACGTGTGCGGGAGTTGGAAAAGGGCGCCCGGAAGGAATAAGGATACGAGGTAGGATATGCTTGAGATTGCGGTGGATTTATTGTGGCTCCGCCCCAGAAAGGTGGGCGGAACGGAATTTTATATCAGGAATCTTCTGGACGGCTTCTTGCAACTCAAGGAGCCTTTTCGCCTTTTGTTGCTGGTATCGAAGGACAATCGGGAATCCCTGGAGCATTATGCGGCGGATGAGCGGATAGAATTACTTGAAACAAATGTGGTGTCGGCCAATATCGGGGGCAGGATACTGTGGCAGTTTTTCTGCCAGAACAGGTTTCTTCGCCGTAAAGGCATCCGTAAATGTTTTGTGCCGGTGTATTGCAGGCCATTGTTTAACGGCGGGGTCACTTATGTGAATGTGATTCACGACTTGCAGGCGGCCCATTATCCCCAGTATCATCCTTTCCATGAAATTGCTTATTCCAGGCTGTGCTGGTGGCTGGATACCCATATATCCAGGCATCTGGTGGCCATATCCGACTGGGTGAGGGAGGATATCATCAGCCGTTATCATATGCGCCCCGATAAGATTACCACCATCTATAATCCGATTACGGTGAAGGAGGAGGAGACGGCGCCCTTTGCCGAACTGGCCGGGCGTTATCATATTACAGAGAAAGCGTATTATTATACCATTGCCCAGCTGATACCCCATAAGAACCTGGATACAATCATTGAAGTGATGCGGCAGATTAAGGATAGAGGGATTGCCCTGCCAAAGAAGCTTCTGATATCCGGCGTGGGCGGAAAGAACAAGGAGAAGCTTCAGGCACAGATAGCGGACAGAGGATTGCAGGAGGAAGTCATTCTTACCGGGTTTGTGGAGAATGATGAGAGAAATGCGCTTTATAAATACAGTAAGGCATTTTTGTTTCCCAGTGTCTTTGAGGGGTTTGGGATGCCGCCTGTGGAGGCCATGCTTTTTGGGACAGTGGCGATTGCCACAGACAGAACTTGTGTGCCGGAAGTGACCCAGGGAAAAGCTAACTATGTGAGGGACCCCTATGATGTGGAGGAGTGGATCAGGGTGATGGAAAATCCGGTGGACAGAGTCGGGGAGATGGATTTTAGCATGTATGATCAGATGACTCTGACGAAGCAGTACTATGAACTGTTGGCGAAGGTATTTTCAAATGTCTGAACGGTGTGAGGCTGCTGTAAGATTTCATGGTCAGGTCTGCTTCGCAAAAATGTTTGACAAATGCGGAAGTCTGTGGAGGCATGTATGGGATATATCAGCTTTGTGATTTTACATTATAATAGCATAGAAGATACGCAAAAGTGTATACAATCCATTAAACAGCTTGACGGGCATCAGGAAATTAAGGTCGTTATCGTGGATAATGCTTCCCCCAACGGCACCGGACAGCAGCTGGCGGGGCAGTATGCCGGGGATGAGATGGTAGATGTCCTGTGCAGGGAAGAGAACGACGGGTTTTCCAGAGGAAATAATGCGGGTTGTGAGTATGCAGTCAGGAAGTGGAATCCTGATTTCCTGATTGTAGCCAATAATGATGTTATTTTTGCACAGAAAGAATTTACCACACTGATTCGGGAACTCTATGAGAAAGAACCTTTTGCCGTTCTGGGGCCGGACATCTATGATCCGATAAGAAGGATTCATCAAAGTCCCATTTCGGATACCCTGCCGGATGCGGGACAGGTTGGAAGGACGATTTTCCTAAACCGCATGGTGCTGCGGTTCTTCCCGGTGTTTTATCCACTGATGAGGCGCTATTTTCAGAAGCTGGAAGTCAAAGCGGGACTGGCTTATGATGTGGCATGGAATGATGTCTGCGTGATGGGGGCCTGTCTTGTGTTTTCGAGAGAGTATTTTCAGGAAAGAAACAAGGTTTTTGTACCGGAGACCAGATTTTATTATGAGGAAAATATCATGCTCTTATGGTGCAGACAGCATGGAAAGACAGTGCTGTACCGCCCTGCTCTGCAAGTCATGCATATGGAAGGAAAAGCGACCGAGACGGTGGATCAGGATAATAGAAACAAGATACGGTTTCGGATGCAGAGTATTGTGGATGCTGCCGGAATCTACCGCGATTATCTGCAAAAGATAAAGGGTGACGGGGCGCAAGGCAGTTTGCATTGATATGGCAAGTGTGATATGATTGTAAAAGATTGAAAAATCAGCTTGAGAGTTGATTTTATCAGGATGATTATTATGAAAAAAGGTTATTATATCCATTTTGGTGGACGGGAATCCATCGGTGTCAGCAAGAAAATAGACATGCAGATGGAGGAACTTAAGAAATATTATGACATGCGGGAGCAGGAGGTCGTGACACCGGTCAGGTCTCTGCCGGAAAGGATTCTGGGGCTTTTTCCCACGCTGTCAATCAGAAGAGAGTATGAACAGGCTTTGGAGCAGTTGGAGCAGCCTGACTTTTTGTATGTCAGGAGAACGGTTGCGGACAGGGCCTATCTGAATTTTTGGAGAAAAGTGAAGGAGAAGTATCCTCAGTGCAAGATTATGATTGAGATTTTCTCCTATCCTTATGATAAGGACGATTTCGGCAAATGGAACGCCTGGCCTTTTTATTTCAAGGAACTGATTTACAGACCCCGGTTGAAACGGTATGTAGACCGTTTCGTGACCTACTCGGAGGATGAGGAGATTTTCGGGATTCCCACACTGATTACCACCAACGGGATTGATGTGGAGAGTGTCAGGCAGATTGCAGGTGAGTTTGCAGAGAAGAAGCTTCGTATGATAGGGGTTGCCTTTATGCAGAGACACCATGGGTATGAACGTATCATAGAGGGGCTTCACCGGTATTATGAGAAAGACATGGACAGGCCGTATCGTGTGGAACTGAACCTGGTGGGAGACGGGCCGGAGAAACCCATGTATCAGGAACTGGTGCAGAAATACCAGCTGGAAGAATATGTGCATTTCCATCCTACTCTGGTGGGGGAACAGTTGGATGAGCTGTATGATGAAAGCGATCTGGCGCTAGTGTCGTTTGGGATGTATAAAGTGGGGTATTTCGGAAAGATGATGGCATTAAAATCCAGAGAATGTCTGGCGAAGGGTATGCCCCTTCTGACAGGCTGTGCCATTGATGTACTGGATGAGGAATATCCTTATGCGAAGACATTTCCAAATGATGAGAGTGTCGTTGCCATGGAAGAAGTGATTGCCTTTTTTGAACAGATAAAGGGTACTGTACAGAATAAGAGAGAGTTATCTGACCGTATCAGACAGTTTGCGTTGCAGCACGTGAGTATGGAGGCAGTGATGCGTCCTGTTGTTACTTATATAGAGGAAAACCAGGTAAAATAACGTAAGTTATTGAACTTGTACAACAGAATCAGGAAAGGTTAACAGAAGAATGGTCACACATATAGTCGGGAACCGCCCGCAGTTTATCAAGCTTGCGCCCTTGTATCATGCGCTTGAGAGAGCGGGGTATGAACAGAATATCATTCACAGCGGACAGCATTATGATGAGAATATGTCGGATGTTTTTTTTGAGGAACTGGGGATACCGGCACCCTATGTGAATCTACAGGCAGGCGGCGGAAGCCATGCACAGATGACGGCGAAAGCCATGGTTGGCCTGGAGAAAGAACTGATGGAGAAACAGCCTAAACTGGTGGTGCTCTATGGAGATACGAACACCACGCTTGCAGGCGCCGTGGTGGCGGCCAAACTGTGTATTCCCGCAGCCCATGTGGAGGCAGGCCCCAGACTGCACTGTAAGGAAAACCCGGAGGAATGTAACCGGATCGTAACGGATCATCTGTCGGATATTCTGTTCTGTCCGGATGAACTTTCTATGAAGAATCTGCAAGTGGAGGGGCTTCAGGAGAAGGCGTACAGGACAGGGGATATCATGTACGATACCTATCTGGAGATTTCCGATAAAATAGCCGGAAACGGGGCTTTAGAGGAAGTCATTGTGATGACCTGGCACAGGCAGGAAAATACATCTTCCAGGCAGCGGATGGAAAGTATCCTGCATCTGGTGGAATGTCTGGGAGAGAAAGTGATCTGTCCGCTGCATCCACGAACCAGAAAATGTCTTATGGAATATGGATTGTGGGAACAGGCGCAGGCAATTGCCAACTTTGAAATCATAGAACCGGTGGGTTATATGGAGATGGTTGCCCTTATGCAGAGGGCCAGACTGATTCTCACGGATTCCGGCGGCGTGTCCAAAGAATCCTCCTATGCGGGGGCAAAGTGTCTCTTCATGATGGATGTGGAAGTGTGGGAGGATCTTACGCAGATTGACTGGATTCACAAGGTCAATCCGGAAACTGAGGAGAGCCTGCAAGAGGCGCTTAGGTTTGCACAACAGGCAAAGCGTGTTCCCCAGGAGGACAGGCCCAGATTTTATGGAGACGGCCATGCCGCGGATAAGATGGTACAGGCATTGCAGGAGAAGCATTTCCTGTAGATGATTGTTATGCGCAAAAAGCAGCGCAGAAATGGAGTAAATTATGAAATATGCATTGATCGGTTGCGGCAGGATATCACCCAATCATATAGTGGCGGCACAGAAGAACGGCTTGGAAATTGTGGCAATCTGTGATTTGGATCCCCATAATATGCGGGATAAGATGATAAAGTTTAAACTGCCGGATACGGTGAAGTGTTATACAGATTATAAAGAGATGATTGCAAAAGAACAGCCGCAGTTAGTGGCAATCGCCACGGAGAGCGGCAAACATGCGCAGATTGCCGTGGACTGTATGACCATGGGACATACCAACCTGATTATAGAAAAGCCCATTGCGCTGTCACTGGCTGATGCGGACCGGATTATAGAGACGGCGCAGAAGGAGGGTGTGAAGGTCTGTGCCTGCCACCAGAACCGTTTTAACAAGTCCATCCAGAAAATCCGTGAGGCGGTGGAGATGGACCGCTTTGGAAGGATGTTTCATGGGACAGCACATATTCGCTGGGCCAGGGATTATGAGTATTATTCCAGGGCGAAGTGGCGCGGCACCTGGGAGCAGGACGGCGGTGCGCTGATGAATCAGTGTATTCATAATATTGATCTTCTGCGCTGGATGATGGGGGATGAGATAGACAGCGTTGTGGGGATGACAGACAGGCTGAAACACTCTTATATTGAGGCGGAAGATCTTGGCATTTCCCTGATCAGATTTAAGAATGGTGCCTATGGTATTGTCGAGGGAACCACCAATGTGTATCCTTCCAATCTGGAGGAGACGCTCTATCTGTTCGGGGAGAAAGGAACGGTTAAGGCAGGCGGAAGCTCCGTCAATGTCATAGAGGAGTGGCGGTTTGCGGATGTGTTGGATAATGCGGAGGAAGTAAAGGCACAGTTTCATGAGAATCCGCCCAATGTGTATGGCTATGGGCATACGCCGCTGTATGCGGATGTGATAGCGGCGATTGAGAATGACAGGGAACCTTACGTGGATGCGGCTGCCGGCAGAAGAGCGCTGGAACTGGTGCTTGCGATTTATCAGTCTGCGGCTACCGGAGAGATTGTGAAGTTTCCCATGGAGCAGTGTGCAACACTTGATTTCAAGGGGAGATTTGCCTGATGGGTTATTATGTGCATGAGAGCAGTTATGTGGATGACGATGTGAGTATCGGCGAGGGTACTAAAATATGGCACTTCTGTCATATTCAGTCCGGCGCCGTGATCGGGGAGAGATGTTCCCTGGGGCAGAATGTGAATATATCCAATCATGTAAAGATTGGCAGTGATGTCAAGATACAGAATAACGTATCGGTGTATGAGGGGGTAGAGATTCATGACGGGGTATTCTTGGGCCCCTCCTGTGTCTTCACCAACGATTTGACGCCGAGAGCGCGTTATCCCAAGGGAAGAGCAGGTTATCTCCATACCGTGGTGGAAGAAGGTGCCAGCATAGGCGCCAATGCCACGATTGTGTGCGGCCACAGGATCGGTAGGTACGCGATGGTGGCGGCAGGCTCGGTGGTCACCGGTGATATACCGGATTATGCCCTATGTAAAGGGGTGCCGGCCAGGGTGTGCGGCAGAGTGGATGAACAGGGAAATATTGTTGAGAAATGTTAAAAACAAATCAGGAGAAAGTGGAAGAAGGGCAAGGTTTTCACAATGGAATTTCGGGATTTGAAAAAGCAGTATCAGATGCATCGGCAGGAAATAGATAATGCCATAAAGACGGTGGTAAACGAGGCGCATTTTATCAGCGGACCCCAGGTAACTCAGTTAGAGGAGAAGCTTGCGGCATACGTGGGCGTGAAGCATTGTATTGCCTGTGCCAACGGGACAGATGCCTTGCAGCTGACGCTGATGGCCTGGGGAATCGCTGCGGGGGATGCTGTGTTTGTTCCGGATTTTACTTTCTTTTCCAGCGGTGAGGTGGTGCCGCTTGTGGGGGCATCTCCTGTATTCGTGGATATAGACGCAGATACTTATAACATCAGCCCGGAAAGTCTTGAACGGGCGATAGAATATGTGATACAGAATACAGATCTGAAGCCCCGTGTGATTGTAGCAGTGGATTTATTCGGACAGCCTGCCGATTATGAGAAGATTCGCAGGATAGCGGACAAATATGATCTGTTGGTTTTGGAGGATGCGGCCCAGGGGTTTGGCGGTCGTGTGGGAGAGCGCAGGGCATGCAGTTTCGGTGATATCTCTATTACTTCTTTCTTTCCGGCAAAGCCATTGGGGTGTTATGGGGACGGCGGCGCAGTGTTTACGGACAGTGATGAGTGGGCCGATTTGTTACGTTCCCTGCATGTGCATGGCAAAGGCGGGGATAAATATGATAATATCCGTATCGGATTAAATTCCAGACTGGATACCTTACAGGCAGCAGTTCTGCTTGCCAAACTGGATTTTCTGGAAGAAGAGCTTGTCCGGTGCGATCAGATAGCGGCAGAGTATACCAGACAGCTTGCAGGAGCCGTAAAGGTGCCGGTCATCCGGGAGGGGATGCGGTCAGCCTGGGCGCAGTATACCATTTGCCTGGAGAGTACGAAGGAACGGGAATATTTGATGGCGTTCTTAAAAGAGGCCGGGATTCCTACAGCAGTTTACTATAAGAAGCCCATGCATTTACAGCAGGCTTTTGCGGGGCATCTGATAGAGGCGGTACCCTGTGTACAGACGGAGGATATCTGTGGAAGATGCGTATCTTTGCCCATGCATCCCTATCTGGAAGAAGAACAGATCGAGGCGGTGTGCAAACAGGTGACGAGGTTACGAAAGTGATTGGTGGAGCGTTGGCTTGTTGTGCAAACGTTCTGAAATGAGGATTCGTATGGATGATAAGATGAGACTGCGGGGATGGCTTGCCGCGAAAAATCTGAATATCAGCTGTCTGGGTAAGTATAAAGATCTGGGATTTTGTTATCAGTATGATGACAGACTGCATAAATTTCCGCAGGATGAAGTCTTTTTGTCTGACGGGGAGAGAATTAGTTTTCTGGATGGTTATGTGTATAATAAAAGTGACTTTATTTGTCCACAGGGATATAATGACTGGCAGAAATCCTTTGCTTTGTCCATGGAGCAGGATATGGCGGCTCACTTAGGGAAACTGCGGGGCGCTTTCTGCGGTTATTTCTATCAGAAGACAACGGGCAATGTCACGATTTATACAGATCATGTGTCAAATAAGGCGCTGTATTATTATGTGGAAGGGGACAGATGGATCTTCTCCGATTATGTGGAGCCCATCGTGCGTGTCCTGCGTGCCAATCATATTTCATACCACTTTAATCAGACGGCGGCCAGGTATATGCTGACCTATGGTTATATGCTGGATGACAGCACTTTTGTGCAGGAAATAAAACGGCTTTCGCCGGGATGTTATGCGGATATCTTGCAGGGCGAAGCGGTGGTCAGACGGTATTACAGCGTACCCCATGAAGAGGAGGCCATGTCTGAGGAAGAAGCCATTGAGCGGATCGACCGGGATTTCAGACAGGCTATTGACAGGGAGTTTGCCAAGGACAGGGAGTACGGCTACAGACATCTGGTAGACTTAAGCGGCGGCCTGGACAGCCGGATGGTGACCTGGGTGGCTCATGATATGGGATATACGGATCAGGTCAACATCGCTTACAGCAAGATGGGATATTTGGACAACAGGATATCTGCCCAGGTTGCGTTAAAGCTGGGGCATGAGTATCTTTTTAAGCCTCTGGATGATGCTTCCTGGATGTTTGACTTAGATGAGATGGTTCTGAAAAATAACGGGGCGGCGCTGGGACTTGCCATGACAGGAGGGAACCAGCTGCTGAGGACTTTGAATCATCAGATGTATGGTATCGAACACACAGGGATGCTGGGGGATGTGATTCTCTCCTCCTATTATCAGGATGAGAAGTTCAGCAAGGGTGCGCCGCAGTATGGGTATAATCAATATTCCACGAAGGTACAGTATGAGTTTGATCTGAAACTTCTGGAACAGTATCAGACCCAGGAAGCGTTTGTGATTGCCACCAGAGGGCTTCTGGGGATGCAGACCTCCTATATGGTCAGACAGAATTATGTGGAGACTTCATCGCCCTTTATGGATGTGGATTTCCTTAAAACGGCATTTTCCATACCCTTTGCTTACCGGAAAGGACATGCCATCTATCTGAAATGGATGGACAGAAAATATCCCGGGACAACAGAGTTTGGCTGGGAGAAGTGGGGCGGTGTCAAACCGAAGGAGAGTCATATCACCTTGCGGAAGGTGAAGACCACCCAGAGGCTTGCATACGGGTATCTGTGCAAGATTCTGCACAGGGAAAATCTGGATTCCATGAATCCGGTGGACTATTGGTATTCCGGTAACCCGCAGATCAAAGCCCATCTGGACGGACAGTTTGAGGAGCGCATTGACAGTGCAGTACTGGCAAAAGAGTTAAAGGATGATATGTCCAGACTTTACCGTGAGGGCGGCTTTACCGAAAAACAGCAGGTGCTGACGGTGCTTGGTCTGATACTTTTATATTTTGACTAATGGAGAAGAATATGAAGAAACAAGTGCAGGAGATAGATTTTCTCATTATCTACGAGCATAAGGTCAGGGAACTGGAAAACATGTGCCTGATCAAGTATGAACTGGAACGAAGAGGCTATAAGGTTCTGATCAAGCATATCGAAGACGAGGAAGCCCTGGAAGCGGTCAAGCCCATCTATCATGCCAAGGTTGTCATGACCATGGCATGTTACCAGAACGCATCCCTGGAATGGCACACCAAGGATTTCGTATCTTTTGATAAGGTCATTGACATGCAGTGGGAGAATATTGTCTATCCTAAGGATGAAAAGGCCGGAGTGTTTAAGAATTATACCGGTATCGGCAGGGAAGTGGTCCGGGTGTCCTGGGGAGAAGCCAATCGGAGAAGACTTCTGGAAGCGGCTCATATGGAGCCCCGGAACATCAAGCTGGTGGGTCATGTGGGTATGGATTTTCTGCGGGACGAGCTGAAAGGATATTACCGGAGTAAGGAAGACCTGTTTGCGGAGTATGGCCTGCCCATGGATAAGAAAGTTCTGCTCTTTGCCTCTCCTTTCTATGCAGATAATCTGACTGAGGAATATATTGCCGATATGTGCAGGCGGCATGGAGATGATTGGCGGGACTACTATGATTTCATGATGAGGTCAGAGCGGGCGATCCTGGAGTGGATGGAGAAACTGTGTAAGAGCCGGGATGACATCCTGTTGATTTACAGACCCCATCCGGGGCACATTGGCAGGCATATGGCGGAAGTGGCCGGGCGCTGTGATAATTTCAAGGTAATCAGCGAATTGTCTGTAAAACAGTGGATTATTGCCAGTGATATGATTTATACAGGAAACAGCTCTACGATCGTGGAGGCTTTCTTTGCCGGAAGGATGTGTCATCTGTTATTCCCCTATGAGGTTACAGAAGGCTATGAGCATCACCTGATCAGCAAGGGCAGGAAGATTACAACCTATGAGGAATTTGAAAAGACGCTGGATGAGGAAAATCCTGAGTTCCCGATTGAGAGGGACATCATCAATGATATCTATCTGATAGATGAGGAACCCAGCTATATCAAGTTTGCAGATATGGCGGAGGAGGTATTGAAAGATCCTTCTTATGCGCTGACCAAAGAGCAGCTTGCCTCCTACCGGACGAAGCAGCCGTTCCCTATCCAGGTGCAGAAGAAATTGCAGCGTTGGGACTGGTTCTATGATAAATACAGGCAGGTTCTCTCGGATGAGAATTTCCATAATAAGTGGATTGACAAACAGAGGGCCTTGCGGGAGCAGAAGGCAGAGCGCAATAAAAGATTTGCCATTGAGTATACCAGTGAGGAAGAGATTGCCGCAATTATCGCAAAGATAGCGGCGCAGTTAGAGAAGGATAAAGGAGGAAAATGAGATGAGCGACAAGATCACAGCAGTAGTACCGGTAAAAGGGAGCAGTTCCAGACTGCCCAATAAGAACATATTGCCTTTTGGGGATTCCAATCTCTTACAGCACAAGATTGAACAGTTAAAACAGGTAAAGGGACTGCATGAGATTATTGTATCCTCTGACTCCGATGAGATGCTTGCGATTGGAGAAAAATGCGGGGTCAAGGCCATTAAACGGCCCATTCAGTATGCAAACGAGTCTGTACCTTTTGGCATGTTCCTGGAATATGTGTGCGATATCATCGAGGGAGATCATCTGATGTGGGCTTGTGCCACCTCTCCCTGTGTGGAGCCTTATCTGTATGAGAAAGCCATGAAGACCTATCTGGAGAAGTTACAGGAAGGGTATGATTCCCTGATTACCTGTGCACCCTATCAGACCTATCTGATGGACGAGAACGGGCCTTTGAACTTCAAGATGGGCCTGGAACACAAGAACTCCGAACAGCTTCCGATGCTGTATCATTTTACCAACGGTATTGATCTTGCGCCGAAGGATAAGGTGAAAGAGTGGCATTATAATTATGGGCCCAAGGCTTACAGGCTGCTGGTGAATAAGCGTGAGGCAGCGGATATTGACGATGTGTATGATTATGAGATGGCTAAGGTATTGTATGCCATGAAGGATCCGAAACCTACAGTATAGATTTGAAATGCGGAAAAGAAACTGGAAGGTGCTGTATGACGAATATTAAATTATTGGATTGTACCCTGCGTGACGGCGGTTATATCAATGACTGGAACTTTGGCAGTCACACGATCAACGATATCATGACAAAACTGGTGGAGTCGGGCGTGGATTATGTGGAAGTAGGGTTTCTTCGGGACTGTGATTACAATTCTGATAAAGCACTCTTTAACAACTGTGCGGAGATTGCAAACATACTGCCGGAAAACCGGGGAAAGACCAGGTTTACGGCGATGGCTCTCCACAATAAATACAGCGATGATAAACTGGAACCTTATGATGGCACAACCATTGATGCCATAAGGATTACTTTTCATGACTATGACATCGACGAGGGACTTGCCTATATCAGACGGGTCATGGACAAGGGCTATAAGGTATTTGTGAATCCTATCAATATCATGGGATACACCGACGAAATGATCTTAAAGCTTCTGGAAAAGGTAAATGCGTTGCAGCCCTATGCATTTTCAATTGTAGATACCTTCGGCTCCATGATGAAGGAGGATTTGCAGAGAATTTATTCCCTGATCGAGCATAACTTAAGCAAGAATATCGTAATCGGTCTTCATCTGCATGAGAATCTGGCTTTGTCCTATTCCCTGGCCCAGGATTTTATTGCCATGAAAGCCAGCGACAGGGAGTGTGTGATAGATGCATCTATGCTGGGGATGGGCCGTTCTCCGGGTAACCTGTGCATGGAACTGATTATGGATTACATGAACAAGAAACAGTCGGGTCATTATGATGTGAACCCGGTGTTAGACGGTATCGACGATCATATTGCCAGACTGAAACAGATAGAGCCCTGGGGCTATAATACTGCCTATGCGATTTCCGCTAAATATAATCTGCATCGTAATTACGCGGAATTTCTTCTGGATAAGGGCCGCCTGCGGGCGAAACAGATTAACCAGATCCTGGGAAGTGTCGAGGCACACAAAAAGACCGCCTATGATCAGGCTTATATTGAGAAATTGTATCAGGATTACCAGAATCATGCGGTGGATGATACAGACGCCATGAGGCAGCTGGCACAGGTGCTTGGTGGACGCAACTGTCTGATTCTGGCGCCGGGAGCAAGCATCCTGGAAGAAAAGGCGTCCATAGACGCTTACATTGCCAGGGAGAACCCTGTTGTCCTGTCAGCCAATTTCGTGCCGGAAGGGTATGCGGCGGACTATGTGTTCTGTTGTAATGCCATGCGTTTTGAAACCATTCTTGGCAGGAAACAGACACCGAAACTGATCGTGACTTCCAATCTGCTGGAGATGTGCACGGAGGAAAATGTGTGCGGCCCGGAGATTCTTGGTATCAATTATGTGGATCTTAGCTTTGATGGCAAGGAAGTGGTGGATAACAGTGTAATCATGCTGATCAGACTGTTGAAAAAGCTAGATGTGACACGAGTGTCACTTGCTGGATTTGACGGATACCGCGTTGACCATAGTACCAATTATGTGGCGGATTATATGGCAAGCCAGCATACCAAGGGCGAAGAAGAGAACCGGAAAATCAGAGGCTATATGGGACAGCTGCAAGGCCAGATGGAGATACAGTATCTGACAAAGTCTCTATATGTGCAGGAGAAGAACTTTTAAAAGAACAAAGCTCTGTTCCTGCTGGAGGAGTAGAATGAAGGGTCAAAGGAAAATACCATATGAGAGCATCCTCCTGGCGGCCATTGTCAGTGTGATATGGACATTGGCCTGTGCTTTCAAAGGAATCTATCCTTTTGGAGATTATGTCTTAAGCGTCGGGGATATGAGAGAACAGTCGATTCCCGTCTATACCTTTCTGTGGGATGTGATGCATGGGCAGAAATCTCTTTTTTTTGACTGGGATATCGGACTGGGCAATAATATGTCTGGCGTGGTCAGCCATTTTACCTTGCTCAGCCCTTTTAATCTCTTTCTTTTCCTGGTGAAAAGATCTGCCATAGAAACATCCATGTTCTCTTTCTTTTTGTGTAAGATAATTGCCATTGCGCTTGGTGTGCGGTTCGTATTCCGGAAATGGTTTCCCGAGCTGGACACATGTCTTTTGCTGGCTTTTTGTATTCTTTATACGTTCTGTCCTTTTCTGGTGGAATATTACAGGGTTCCCTCCTGGTACGATATTGCCTTTGTATTTCCTTTTGTGATGTATTATTATTTTGAGCTGATGAGAGGCCGTGGCAGGGGAATAGGATATATTTTAAGCCTGGCTGCGTTTGGCGTCATGACCTTTCAGCATACCTATATGCTGGCTATCCTGCTGCTTTTGATGACAGGGGGATTGTTGGTGATAGACAGGGAGAGATACAGTGGTTCAGTGCTTCGGTTTATAGGGGCATCCGTTGCGGCAGCCATGCTGTCGGCCTGTGTGCTGCTGCCGGGAACATTGCAGATCATGACAGCCGGAAGGCTTGGCGGGAAGTTTGATTTGGTAGAGATACTGGAATCCGTTTATATCTTTTTCCCGGCCAAATGGTCGAAACTGGTCAATCTGGGGATTCCCTTCGGCATGATCTTGTGTGGGTGCCGGAAAAACTGGAAGAAAAAAGACTTTCTGTGGCTTATTTATGTAGATTTACTGCTGCTTTTGCCGATTGCTCTGGAGAGTACCAATATGCTGTGGCATGGCGGGCCCTATGAAGGATATACCATGCGCTTTGCTTATATGCTGGCTTTTTGGGTGCTGGTGAGTGGGATGTACTGTTATCGGGAGAGCGGGGTAATGTGCGGAGGAAGTGCCCAGAAGTGCCAAAGTGATAAATCGGCGGCGCAAACGGACGGCAGACGGATTGTGTTTATCTGGACACGTGGAAAATTAGGGAAATGTGTCACATGCTTGTGGGTAGTTGTGCTTTTTGCACTCGGTGCCGCTTTATATTATATGGCCATTATACACAGTACAGCCATTTCGTTAATTGTCTTGGTGGTAATCCTGTCCATGCTGGCAGGGGCGGGCATGTTTCATGTGAAGGAAGCCGTATATGTCAAAGGCATGTTGGCCGCAGCAGCGGCTGTGAGTATTGCGATTTTGTGTGATAATATCATAGACCAGTATCATATAGATGACAGCGGCGTCTACCTGTATAATACTATGCGGGATACGGAGATGGAGACCGACAGACCGGTTCTCGACAGAATCAAGAGTCTGAATATTGTATCCCAGAACTATCCTCAGCTTCTGAACCGGAGCGCGATTGGAAATTATACGGCGTCGGAAGCTTACGAGCAGATTCGTTCTGTCACAGATATGGGATATGCGCTGATTGGGAACCGGATGAGCGATTGGGGCGGCACAGTTTTCTCCGATGCGATTTTGGGAACCAAGGAAGTGCTGACCTTTGGGGAGACGGAAGTGGATGCCGCATTGTATACGGAGAAGGCCCACAAAGCAGACTATCAGATTTATGACTGTAATGATATTTATGAAGAGGGCATTTTGCTTCGAGAAGACTTTGACATGACTGTAAAGGGAGAGGACAATCCCTTTCTCTTGCAAAATGAGATGGCGGAGAGTATTCTTGGAGAAAGGATTTTTACACTGTATGAAACCCGGACGGATACCATAGAGATTCCGATTGGAGAGGAGAGTATTCTGTATGCCTATGTGCCGGGAGAAGTGACGCCGGTAGTGACAGTACAGTCGATTACGGTGACGGATGCGGAGACAGGAAACATATCGCAGAAGATTTTTCCGTCAGGCTGGGATAATGGGATTATCAACTTTGGAAGATATCAGGATACGGAACTTTATATTCAGGTTGAAAAAGTGAAGGATATTGATACCATGTATTTTGCAGTGTTTCCGTTGGCAGAATTCAGGCAGCACCAGCCGGTGTATGCAAAGAATTTCCAGTATACTGCATCGGGATGTTCCCTGAAGGCACAACTGACGGGGGCGGCAGAAGGACAGAGGCTTTTTCTCCCTGTCTATAATGATGCCGGATGGGAGTGCAAAGTCAACGGAAATCCTGTGGAGACAGAGACCTATCTGACCGGAGGTATGTGTATCCCATTGGTTGGCGGAGATAATGTTATCAGCCTGCGGTACTGGCCGCCAGGGATGAAGACTGGTATTATGTGCAGTCTGCTGGGGCTTGTGTTGTGTGCAGTTTTTTATCGGCTTTCGACTGATAAGACAGCTGTTACGGACAGAAGTGAACAACTGATACATCAGGTACGAAGTCGGGGAAAGTGCAGGAATGTGAATCGGACGGCAGGATATCTTGTTCTGGGTGTCTGGGGCGCTTTAATGGTGCTCTTTTATGTGCTGCCTGTCATATTTCTGGTTAAGTTTGTGGTGCAGAGGATATTGCCTTAACAGACGACGGAAACATGTAAGACAGGAGCTGCGCTGATAATGTTGGTAGAAGAGAGGAACCGGGAAGGATAAGAGGTGTTGGTATGAGTGACTGGAAGAAAATCAAGTATCTTGTGATAGATGTGGACGGTACCATGACGGATGCCGGTATCTATTATGATGAACACGGGAATGAATTAAAGAAATTCTGCACCAAGGATGCGGCAGGTTTTTTCGCGGCTAAGGAAGCAGGTATACAGGTCATGGTGCTGACCGGCAGGGAATGTGCTGCAACCACCAGAAGGATGGGGGAAATGAAGGTGGATTATCTGGTGCAGAACTGCAAGGATAAAGTGAGCTATCTGGCGGAATTTATGCAGGAGCACCAGATTATGAAAGAAGAGATTGGATATCTGGGGGATGATATTAACGACTATGCACCCATGGGTCTGTGCAGTTATGTGGGGTGTCCGGCGGATGCCTGTACGGAGGTGAAGGAGCGGGCAGATTATGTCTCTACCGTGAAAGGCGGCCACGGCGCTGTCCGGGATATCATAGAACATATGCTCAGAGAACGGGGAGAGTGGGAACAGATTACAGGAAAACTTTATGGAACGGGAATCTAAGCGTATGAAAATATTATTTTTAACAGCTACCTACTGGCCTGCCCAGGACGGCGTATCTGTGGTGACACAGTATCTGGCGGAAGGTCTGGCGAAACGGCATGAAGTACATGTACTTGCCACCCGCAGAGAATATCCTCAGAAGGAAGAACATGAAGGGGTAAGGATACAGCGTATTCAGGCGGCCCGCAGTATGTGGAACTGTACTTTTCAGGGAGAAAAGAAACAGGCGGAATCCTATATCCTGGAATATCAGCCGGATGTGCTGATCGTGGTGGGAATACAGACCTGGTGTTACGACTGGTTTATCAGAAATCTGGAGCGTCTTCCCGGTAAAAAGATGCTGATGACCCATGGATCTTCCTGCCTGGGAGAGTATGACGTATGGTCTAAGTTAAAACAGGTTCGTCTCAGAAGACGGATTCTTGCAGATCTGATAGATGTGAATTTTGAGCGTTACTGGAAGAAATACCAGAAAGCACTTCCGCAGGGCATGGGGAAATTTGAGGTGGTATCCTATCTCTTTGCAGGGGAAGATTTGTACGAGTATATGAAACGCTGCGGACTGCAAAACAGCATGATTCTGGAGAACGCCACACAGGACTTTTTCTTTGACAGAAGAGCCTTTGCCATAGACGATGATAAGGAACTTGTGTTTATCAACGTATCCACTTACGAAGAGCGCAAGAACCAGAAAATGATATTGCAGGCTTATGGAGAGACTGCACAGCCAGGTACCAGACTGGTACTGATCGGTTCCCGTAGGAGTGCATATTACCAGGAACTGCTGGAGATGAAGGAGAAGATAGAAAGTAAGGATTCTTTTGCAGGAAAGATAGAGATACATGTGGGGATCCCCAGGGAAAAGGTGCTGGAAATCTATCAAAGCGCGGATGTCTATGTGTCCGCCAGCAGTTGGGAGGCTATGTCCATCTCCCTGTGTGAGGCGGCGGCAGGCGGGCTGCTTATCCTGTCCACCGATGTAGGACATGCTTCCCAGATTCCGGGCGTGCAGCTGTTTGAGACGAAAGAAGAACTGAAGAACCTGATGCAGGAGGCGTGCAGGGATTCCGGAAAACGGCGTGAGTGTGGCAGGTTGTCTTATGAGTATGCGGAGGAGAATTACCGGATTCAGAGAAAGGTGGATCTGCTGGAAGGGAAGCTGCTTGCGATGTGCGGTGAAGTGGAGGGTATGATGTGATGCGGACACGGATGAACGTGTATCTGACAACTGGTAAGAAAAATTATAAATATGCCTATGTAACAATCAAGTCTTTGTTTGAGAAGAATCCGGATTCCGAAATCTATCTGTATATTGTATCGGAAGATCTGGAAGACAGCGATTTGTACTATGAATATGAACTGGCGAAGACGTATGGGAACCATATTATCATTCTGCGCTTTGATGAGCAGATGGCCGGTAAGTATATTCAGTTTAAACCGGGAGATCATTGGGCTATCGGCACTATGTCAAGCTACTGGCTTTTTCATGAACTGTTGCCGGAAGATGTGGACAGAATTATGGTGGTGGAGTCGGACACCGTGGTGGTGGGCGACCTTTCCGGGATATACAATACGGATTTTGAGGATAACTATGTAATCTGTCCCGGCCCGGAGCATAAGCCGAAGAACCACAGAGATTTCATGGAGAAACTGGGCGGTGACTGCCTTACCTTTGTGCTTTCCCTGTATGATGTAAAGCGGATACGGCAGGATTTTACCTTGCAGGATATATTGTCCAGGGATGAGATAGTCAAAAAACAGACCGGAAATTCCCAGATGGAATTTACCTTCGGACTGCTCTTTGCAGGGAAGATTAAGTATGTGCCCGGAAAAGACTCCTGTATCGACGAGAATGAGCGGTATATGGAAGAACTGGGATATGAATATATCACGGCCTGTGAGAAGACGGCAAAGATTATCCATTTTTCCTCTTATAAAGATTACAGTAAGCCCTGGAACCCGGTGTTCTTGGTGCCGGGGTATCGTATCTGGTGGAAATATGCCGAGGAAAGTCCCTACTATCAGGAATACCTGGAACGGCAATGGCAGATTTATAATGATACGAGGGCGAAGCAGAAAGAGGTGGAGAAAAATATTTCCTACCGCAATATCCTGCTGTGCACCCTGGTTTTGATGACAGCTATTCTGTGCATTTTGTGTCTGGTTACGGATGCAGGTATTATAGGTGCGTTGGCGGTGGCAGGAAGTGCAGGGATCTCCCTGACGTTGTCTTTGCTCGTGCGAAGGATTTTGATGCATTAGGGATTGGCGGGAGAAGATAGGAGAGGCTTTATGAAAAAAAAGCTGGTGCTGGCAATGAATGTTTTTCCTTATAACAGCGGTGAGGCGGCATTTATTATACCAGAGCTTAAACGCTTGAAAGAGCAGTATGACATTACTGTCATATCTCATGCAGACCAGGAACAGGCGAAGGCCGGATACGTGCAGGAAGAAATTCTGGAGGGACTGCGGATTTTACATTTTCCGGCGCCGGTTATCACCATGACAGACAAGATCAAGGCAATGGTGTCCTATCTGCTATCCAAAGACGGCAGACAGGAAATCAGGGAAATCTGCCGGGGAAAGAAAGATATTCCGGTGAGGTTGTATCAGTCCTTGTCTTTCTATGCACAGGCTATGGCGGATCAGAGAGAAATCAGAAAAAGTCAGGGTATTCCCAAAGAAGAGCCTGTGATTTATTATTCTTTCTGGAACACTTACTATTGTTATAGTATGGTAAGAGAGAAGAAAAAGCACAAGAACGTTAAAATTATCTCCAGGTTTCATGGATTTGATCTGTATCATGAGAGAATTCCGGGGAACCGCCAGGTCTTTAAACACCAGATGGAAGCAGGCACAGAAGGACTTATATTCTTAGGGGATTTTGCCAGAAAATATTACAGGGAGAATGTCGGGGCGGACAGCACATCGGAGGAAAAACTGTATGTATGTCCTCTGGGGATAGAGCCTGCCGGCAGGAGGATGCCGCCACGCAGGTCACAGACCTTGCAGCTTCTCAGCTGCTGCGATGTGATTCCCCTGAAACGGGTAGAGCGGATCATAGACGGACTTGCCTGTGTGGAGCAGGGAGAGATTCACTGGACGCATATCGGGGACGGGCCGGAACTGGAGAAGATCAAGGCGTATGCGAAGGAGAAACTGACTGAAAAAAATAATATATGTTATGATTTTAAAGGACGTATGGAACATAGTCGGGTAGTAGCGTATTATGAGACACAGCAGGTGGACTGCTTCATTACCACATCTTCCACGGAGGGTGTGCCGGTGTCCATTATGGAAGCCATGTCCTATGGGATTCCCGTGATTGCTACGGCGGTGGGCGGTATCCCGGAGATGATGGATGGGAACGGAGTGCTCCTGCCGGGGAATCCGATGGGGGAGGAAGTGGGAAAAGCAATAGAGAGTATCCTGACATCGGATGAAGCGGATTTATGCAGAATGAAAGACAGAAGTTATGAGATTTGGGAACAGAGATATGATATTGATGAGACTGTGAAAATGTTGTTGCGTATTTTGTGATAAAGGGCTGTTGAAGGATTTTTTAAAATTTATTGTTAATTAGTGTAGAATTATTATATAATTCATTCAGGGCAAAGAATGTAAGGTTAAAAGAGAGATGGTTCGGAGGGGTGGTTTTGAGCATACAAGCGGATACAGAAATGATTTCGATCAAGGCCATGGAAATGTATGCAAAAAAGAATCATATTTCTGGAGAAGAGGTAATAGAGCTTTTTCATCAGTACCAGATTTTTGAGAAAATAATGATTCAACATGAGTATCTTCATCAAGTTAGTTTTGAAGAAGTGATGGAATATGTAGAGCAGGTCATTAGAGAAGATGCTCATAAATTGGCAGTATTTCATGGAACAACAAAAAGATTTGATATGATTGATTTGAAAAAATCCCATAATAGGCGCGATTTTGGGATGGGATTTTATACTACTATTTTGGAGAGCCAGGCTAAGGAATGGGCATTTAGGCTTAGTCAGCGGGAAAAATCAAATATATATTATGTATATCAGTATATATTTAATGAGAATGAGCAACTTAAAATCAGGAGATTCGACAACCTGAATAAAGAATGGCTGGAATTTATCAAACAGAACCGATCCGAGGGAGGACTTACGCATAATTTTGATATTGTAATCGGTCCTGTGGCAGACGATAATACAATGGAAACGATACAATTATATATTGCAAATATTCTATCCGCGGATGAAGCGGTAGAAAGACTTAGATATAATAAAGTAAATAATCAAATATCTTTTCATACAGAAAAGGCATTGGAGAGTTTAAGTTTCGTTAGGAGGATAGCGTATGAGTGATGCAATCTATACTTTTCAGGGAAAAGACATAACGATGAATGTATGCATACAAATCCGGGCTGTAGTGGACTTATTGCAGGAAAAATTGAAAATATCTTTTGAAGAGGCAATGATGCTGTTTTATCATTCAGCTACCTATAAAATTTTACAACAGACAGAAAATGCGCTCTGGGCTGAATCAGCAGAATATATTGCTGACAGATATTTTGCCGAACAAGGGATACAGTTATAATTCAAAATAAGCTCTCCGTTTTGGAGGGCTGTTTTTATAAATAAATAGGAAATAACACCGCAGATCAGCAGTTGGACACGTTGAAAAATATATGTTATACTTTGACAATATATTGTGTATGATAAATAGATTTTGAGTTGGGTAGATAAACAGGATAATGATGAGGTGTGGCCGTCATGAAAGAAAAGCAGATGCAAAGCAAAGATATAGAGTTATATTTCCCGGTAGCGATTATCACATGTAATCGGATTAATCATTTACGGAATTGTATAGAATCATTGAGCAGATGTACCCATGCGGATCAGACAGAACTCTTTATCAGTGTCGATTATCCGCCCGACGAGAAGTATGTGGATGGCTGGAACAAGATTAAAGAATATCTGACAGATGTACGGGGATTTAAGAAAGCCAATATCTGGTTTCAGGAAGTTAATTTGGGGGCAGCATATAATGAACATTTTGTGTATGACAAGGTGTTTGAACAGTATAACGCAATGATATTTACAGAGGACGATAATATTTTTGCGCCAGCTTTTCTGGATTATATGAATCAAATGCTCAGGCGGTTTGAAAAAGATCCCAAAGTGTATTCCATTTCAGGATTTAATATGCTTCAGTCTCCCCATAATTCCCGGATTTTTAAAAATTATACTTTTCAACCGTGGGGATTTGGGATATGGAAAGATAAGTGGAATTATCTGCGCAATATGAAATGGGAAGAGGTATATGAGAAATATTCCAGACGGATATTTAAAATAATGGGTTTATATTTCCAAAATAAATGGTTGTTTTGTGTTTATGTAGGACGTTTATTGAAAGAAGATACGAATGATCCCAAGAAGGGACTGACAGATGCGACATTGACATTGCTATATTATCTGTTGGGATTATATTCTGTCTTTCCTTCAAAATCCCTGGTAAAAAATAAAGGATTTGATGGTTCGGGAGCGAATTGCTGTATTGAAGCGGTCCCTCATATTGAGGAAGTGGATCTGGATGAGAATCTGTTGTTTCAATATGACAGCACAAAGAAAGTCCCGGTTTCCAGTGAATGGTATTTACCAATACCTGAGTGGGCGCAAAAGTCTTCAAAGCTCAACAAAGATCCATTGACGTATCTATTATATTTTATTATGGGTAAAGAGAAATATTTTGCATGGAGAAAAAAGAAGGGGATCTGATTCTTGCCAGATCTGTAAAAAATAGACATGTCTGGCAATCTATGTTATACTACCAGAAGCAGATAGAACCGCTAAATGGGAGAAAACAAGCATTTAAGGCGGAGGGAGAAAAGGTATTCAGATAAATGGAAGCAGAATTTGAGAAAAAGTTAAAATTTGGTCCAAGACCGCTCAGCTTGTCAGAACGACTGAAAAAAGAAGAGCTTCCGCTTATATTATGGGGAACTGGAGATGTGGGGGCCGAAGTAAAACATTATCTGGACGGCAACGGAGTTTCGATTACGGCTGCATGGGTTGATAATATTGATCAGGAAGAATATTTTGAAGAAGTTCCCGTATATTCTCTGGATACTCTGAAAACCATGTATGGGAGATTCAATGTGATCCTGGGTCATTCTCATTATGATTATGGCAGGAAGATTGAGGAGAGGGAGTCGTGTGTCAATAAGGTATTTTATCTTATAGATTCTGCTTACAGCCGCTATGTAAGTGCAGATCCTCAATTTATACAGGATCATTTGGATGAGTATTATGATACTTACAGGTTATTGGATGACGATGTATCGAGAGAATCCATGATTGCTTATCTGAATTGCAAGATGAACGACGAGATTGGATTTATTTTAGATTGTGTGAAAAAAGAACAGAATTTTTTTAATAATGATATTTTTCAGGTAGGCCCTCAGGAAGTATACGTTGATGTGGGGGCTTATGATGGAGATACCCTGGATCTTTTTCTGGAAGAATGTGGTGGAAGCTATCGAAAAATCTATGCGTTGGAACCGGAAAACGATAATTTCTCAAAGCTCGAGAAATATGTAACGGAAAACAAACTGCAAAACATTGTCCTGGAAAAACAGGGAACGTGGAAGGAAAAAACAACCCTCTTTTTTGATGCAAAACAAGAGCAGAGGTCTGCGATTGATGTGGATAGAAAAGAAGGTACTACAATAAATGTGGATGCTTTGGATCATATACTACAGGGAGAGGATGTTACCTTAATTAAGATTAATTTTCCTGATGGAGCCTATGAGACATTGCAGGGAAGCAGGGATATCTTTGAGAGATGTGCGCCGAAACTGGCGGTCATCGTAGGAAATGATGAAAAGGCAATGATACGTCTGCCGCAGCTTGTTAAGGAGCAAAGACCGGATTATCATATATATTTCAGGTTCAGCACATGTATGCCGTATAGATTATATATGTATGCAGTCAAAGAGAATGTTTGTTGATTTTCAGAAACGAATGGAAGGTTAGAGCAAAAGATGCCGGATACAATTACTGTCACAAGACCGTCAATGCCTGAACTGAACGAATATATTGAAGAAATCAGCGATTTATGGGAATCCCACTGGCTGACTAATATGGGGATCAAGCATCAGCAGCTTCAGGAGAAACTCAGAGAGTATCTTGAGGTGGAGGCAATAGAATTGTTTACCAATGGACATATGGCACTGGAACTTACGTTGCAGGCACTTGCATTAGAGGGGGAGGTAATCACTACCCCTTTTACCTTTGCTTCCACAACCCATGCAATTATCAGAAACGGGTTGCAGCCGGTATTTTGTGATATCAATGATAAGGATTACACAATAGACGTTTCCAGAATTGAAGATCTGATTACAGACAGGACCTGCGCCATCCTTCCGGTGCATGTATATGGCAATGTGTGTGATGTGGAGGAAATTGAGAAAATTGCCTCAAAGCATCATCTGAAAGTGATTTACGATGCCGCGCACGCATTTGGCGTCCGTTATAAAGGGAAAAGCATTGCACTGTTCGGAGATGCTTCCTGTTTCAGCTTTCATGCGACGAAAATGTTTAATACCATTGAAGGCGGTGCATGCTGTTATCGTGATCCGGTTTTGGGAAGAACCTTGTATCAGTTAAAAAACTTTGGAATACGTGACGAGGAAACGGTAGAGGGCGTAGGCGCCAATGCAAAGATGAATGAGTTCTGTGCAGCCATGGGACTTTGTAATCTGCGGCATGTGGAGGAAGAACGCAATAAGAGAAAAAGAGTTGTGGAGAGATATTGTGAACACCTACAGGATGTGGAAGGGTTGCAGTTAAACGGCAGACCCGGCGAGACAGAATCCAATTATGCGTATTTTCCTGTGATTTTTGATAAAGACAGATTTGGGGCAGATCGAAACGAAGTGAAGGAAGCACTGGCGCGTGAGAATATTGGCGTAAGAAAATATTTTTATCCGCTCACAAGCACCTTTGAGTGTTTTCATGGTATGTATAAGACGGATAATACGCCTGTAGCAGTCAAAATCAGCGAGAATGTGTTGACATTACCGTTATATGCAGATCTGGCGTTAGAAGATGTGGACCGGATTTGCCAGGCAATCGTAAAGTGCAGGCGATAAAACGGGTATAGTGTAATAAATTGTTCTGAGATGGAGGATGAACGTGAAACTTGGTATTATGCAGCCATATTTTGTTCCGTATATAGGTTACTGGCAATTGATGAACCTTGTGGATCAGTATGTCATATATGATGATGTGAATTTTATTAAACGCGGTTGGATAAATCGCAACAGAATATTGGTCAACGGAACACCTAAATATTTTAATGTACCAATATTAGGGGCATCTCAGAATTTATTGATTCATGAAATCAGAGTCAATCATGATGCGGTTACAATCAATAAGAAGCTAAGATGTATTGAAGAGGCTTACAGGAGAGCGCCTTTTTATGAGTGTGTATACCCGATGATTGAGGATATAATGCTGTATGAAGAGGATAATATTGCAAAATATATAGATCATTCTTTCCGTGTAATCTGTGAATATCTGGATATACAGACAAAGCTGATTCTGTCGTCCGATTTAAAGAAAGATAATACGCTGCGGGGACAGGACAAGATATTGGCGATATGCCGCTTGCTAAATGCAACAGAATATTATAATGCCATTGGGGGACAGGAACTGTATTCTTTTGAAGCTTTCAAAGCACAAGGCATACAATTAAATTTCGTAAAGACACAAAACATTGAATATAAACAGTTTGGAGATCATTTTGAACCTAATCTCTCTATTATAGATGTCATGATGTTCAATCCCAAAGAGAAAATCTGTGAGTATTTAAATGCATATACGTTAATCGGTGAATAAAATGGATTACAATGCCCGAGGAAACAAAAGGACAGGTGATAGTGGTGAAGCATGAATTGGAGAAATTCAAAGATCTTGCGCATAAATTGAATTATGTGCTGACCAGACAGCAGAAACAGTACGGGGTATTGGTCTTTATCTGTACGATACTGTCAGCCATATTGGAGATGATTGGCGTTTCGGCTATTATGCCGATGGTAGAAGGTATCATGGGTACGGATGCTCTTTATGGGAAGTGGTATTTACAGCCTTTTATAGCTATATTTCATATACAGAATAAAAGCACTCTGCTGGTTATAGTCTGCGTTGGTGTAATGATTATATATATTATCAAGAATCTGTATTTTATTGCCTATACATGGCTGGTTAAAAAATATACTTATAAAATAAACAGGGAACTGGGCGTCCGTGTTATGGAGTCCTATATGGCCCAGGGATATATTTTCTTTGTAAATAATAACAGCGGTAAACTGATACAGGGAATTTCCGGAGACGTTTCAGCGGTAAACATCATCATAACCAATATATTTAACTTTATGACAAAGGCGTTAAGTATTCTGATTATCGGTATTTTCATTTTGCTGAAAGAGCCTTTTATTTCTATTTTCCTGTTAATTCTGGCTGGAATATGCGTGCTTGCGATTCAATTCTCTTTTAAAAAGTCCATGCACCGATACGGCGTTTTACAACGTGAGGCGGCGTGGAATCTCAATCAGGCACGATATGAGATGATTCAGGGAAGTAAGGAAATTCTTGTTACAAGAAGGCAGGATTTCTTTAAAAAACGGTTTGTGGATGGTATCAGGGAACAAAACAAATGCAGTATTAAAATTGAAATGGCAATGACTGTGCCGGCATATATCATTGAGATGGCCTGCATTATCGGACTGATTGCAGCAGTTACCATACAGGTAGCCATAAACGGTACATCGGTTGATACGGTGGCAGGATTATCGGCAATCGCAGTGGCAACGTTCAGGATCCTTCCGGCAGTGGGAGCGGTATCCAGTGCACTTAATGCTATGCAGAGCAGTATTCCATCCTTCAATGCTTCTTATGAGACAATCAGGAAAGTCAATGAGTTGGAAGAAGCAATGGCAAAGAATATGCAGCGTGAAGAGATAGTGGCGGAGGAAGATATACGGCTGCGCGATGAACTGACTATTGATCACATATACTATAGATATCCCAATGTGGAAGAGTATGTATTAAAGGATGTGTTCCTTAAGATTAAGGCGAAAAGCTCCATCGGCATTATAGGCACTTCCGGAGCCGGCAAGACAACCTTTGTAGATGTATTGTTAGGATTGCTGGAACCTGAAAAAGGGCGGATATTGCTTGATGGAAGAGATATTACCACTCTGGGTATCCAGTGGAATAAAAATATAGGGTACGTGCCCCAGAGTGTGTATCTGGTGGATGAGGATATCCGGGCAAATATTGCTTTTGGAATTGCAACAGAACAAATAGACGATGATATGGTATGGCGTGCCCTGGAAATGGCACAGCTGGCAGACTTCATCAGACAACAGCCCAAAGGACTGGATACCAGAGTGGGCGAAATGGGTATCAGGTTTTCGGGCGGACAGAGACAGAGAGTCGCCATTGCAAGGGCACTGTATATGAATCCTGAAATTCTGGTATTGGATGAGGCGACTGCTGCGTTGGATAATGAGACGGAGAACGCCCTGATGGAGGCGATAGATGCTTTGCA
Source organism: bacterium 0.1xD8-71 (assembly GCA_003612405.1). GTDB lineage: Bacteria > Bacillota > Clostridia > Lachnospirales > Lachnospiraceae > UBA3282. The sequence continues at coordinate 9,593 of RAYR01000010.1, read as the reverse complement.
GGGCGAGAAAACACTGATTGTCGTGGCCCATAGACTGACCACGATCAGACGTTGTGACTGTATTTATGAAGTGGAGCACGGGAAGCTGGTTGAGAGGACAAAGGAAGAAGTATTTGGAAGTTCTATCTCATAGGCCTGCGCACCGGAAGGAAAGGGAAACATGGAAAATACGAGAGTTAAGTTAACAGTTACAATTACAAATTATAATCAAAAGGATTATATTGAGGATGCAGTAGATTCCATTCTGAAACAGGAGATGGACTATTCTTATGAGATATTGATTGGTGATGATGGGTCTACGGATGGTTCCTGGGAATTATTACAGGAGAAATATGGTGCAAATGAGAATGTTAAAATGTACCGAATGTCGCGGGATGATTCTATAAAAGAATTTTCTAATTGGCGGCATGTAAGATTGATTTGTTTTCTTCTGAAGAAATCGAGAGGAGAGTATATATCGATTCTCGATGGGGATGATTTTTACAGCAGCCGGGATGGATTTAGGAGAAAGATTGACTTTCTGGAATTAAAGGAAAATAAAGATTGTATTGGCTGTACATCTGCTGCTATATTTACAAGCCAGAAAGGGGAAGAACCGCAGAAGATTCCGGCTTCTCTGGTATTCAGGAAATTAACGATAAAAGATATTTTCTTCTCAAAAGAGAAGTTCTATTTTCATATTGCAACCTGTGTTTTCAGGCGGTCGGTATTAAAGCATATTGATTTTAAGAAACCGGAATTGCTGGGGGCGGATCAGGCAATCTTATATTTTATTCTGCATTATGGGAAACTATATGTTATGCCGGAATATGATTTCACATACCGTATACTCTCCGACAGTATATGGCATAAAGGTAATAAGGCGGAGCATGCAATCAGATCGGTTATATCTTTTAATATTGCCAGATGCAGATATGATGATTTTTATTTCAGACGTTTGTGGATGGACAGAAACTGGATTTTGTATGTTTATAGGAATAAAAAGGTGATTCCCAAACAGATAGACTGGGAGATGTGGAAAGGATTTATAGATAAATACAATCTGGAGATTGTAAAATGTCTTATGGGGGAACGGGATGTGTCTTTCAAGGTGAAGGCTGAAATGAAAATTTCCGTTATTGCTCTTTCCATTTTAACTTTTTCACCGGTCCAGAAATGTAAATATGTTGCTGAGAGTATGGGTTTTCTGTTTAGCAGGTCGGTGCCTGCGGCGGAGAAGAAGGAAAGGGTGAAGGCGACGTTGAGGAGGATATTTCATTAAGGAAGGAGACTCTGATAAATGGACTTTATGTCATTGCAATTTTTATTTGTTTTTTTACCAATCACAACAATATTATACTACATTGTCGGAAAGAAGGGGGGGGGGTAAAAATATTTACGTATTGCTGATATCGTCGGCTTTGTTTATATTTCTTCTGGATAAATATACACTGCTTTTTCTTGTAGTATCTATTGTTGCCACATATGCCATGAGTACTTTAGTTGTTAAAGTAAAGAAGAGCAGAAGATTATTGTTGGTAATATCAATATTTTTTACATTATTCCCACTTCTTGTCTGTAAGTATCTACATTTTTTTACTTCACAAATTTTGCGTTTACACAATGATTCTATAATATGTGTCTTTGTTCCTATAGGAATCAGTTTTTTTACATTCAGACAAATAATGTATTTGGTAGATGGATATAGGGACGGTTTTCGCTTACCTTTTGAGAAATATGTTATATATATTATATTTTTTCCATGTATTACATCCGGGCCGATAGATATACCACACGATTTTGATGCACAGTGTGACCTGAATAAAAGTATTTTGCCAAATTGGGATGATATTGCAGATGGTGTAGTCAGACTTATAATAGGATATTCCAAAAAACTGCTGATAGCAGATAGTTTAGCGAAACTTGTTGATGTGTGCTATCAGGAATACACAGAATCAAGCACTATGGCTATAGTTGCCATGGTGGCATACACGTTACAGATATATTATGATTTTAGCGGATATACAGATATGGCAATAGGAATCTCCAATATTTTGGGTTTTCATCCTATGGAAAATTTTGATTCTCCATATCAAAGCAGAACAGTCGGTGAGTTTTGGAAGAAATGGCATATATCCCTTACAAATTTTTTCTCAAAATATGTTTATATCCCTTTGGGTGGAAACCGGTGTGGAAAACCGCGGACATATTTTAACATACTTATAATATTTTTTCTGAGTGGTTTATGGCATGGAGCAGACTGGTCATTTATTATTTGGGGAGTGGCGTATGGGCTTATTTTAGTAGCTGAAAGAATATTTAAAATAAAGCAGGATTCGATAAATCCACTGTTGGGGAGGGTAATTACTTTTTTGATTATAAATGTTTTGTGGGTGTTCTTCAGGGCAGACAATGTGAATGTCGCAGTTTCACTATTCAGGCAGATGGCGGCAAATTGTTTTATACCTTTATCGGAAGCGGCACAAAACAGTGTAATTACACCGGAAATTGAATTTTTGGTAATGAAGCTGCATTTTTCGGAAAGTTTATATGTAATATGGCCGTATATATTTCTGGCGATTGCATTTTTGATAACGCAAATCAGGGTGAATAGCAGACAGATATGTGAGCAAAAACTGTACCGGACAAAATGGGGCGTTGTTATGCTTTCGGTTGCTGCTTTGTTGTCAACGCTGTCTTTTTCGGAGACGAGCGGGTTTATATACTGGAATTTTTAGATGAGATTATAATAGATTATTTTTGGAAGGAGCATAAATGAATTCTTCACGTAGCTTTCTAAAAAGACTTATGATTGTATATATGATATTATTAGTTGGCGTTGCACTTACAAACTATATAATTGATCCCTATTTTTGTTATCGAGAATCCAGCATGGAAAAATATTTCTCATGGGATCAGAGATATTCACCAGTATGGAGATATGGAATAACAAAGCAATTCAGAGGTTATAATGCGCTTTGGGTTGGTTCGTCGGTTTCAGCATATGTTGATGCAGAATATTTAAATGGCATTATGGATATTAATTGTTGTACAGGTATATTGGCGGGCGGGAGGCCGAATTTATATGAAAAATATATTAGAAATGTGATAGAGAATAATGAATTGGATTATATTTTTTATGAATTTAATGTTCCGCACTGGACATTTACATCCATAGGCACAGAATGTGATTTGGACACATGGCTTCCTAAATATATACAGACCAAGACATTGCTGGACGATGGTGAATATTTATTAAATCGAACTGTAACAGAACAATCTGCGTATATTATTGCCGGTGGATTATGGGATAAAGTGATTAAACCAGGATCATATATCAGCGATATTGATAGTATTATGCCTTTGGATGCTTACTATTCTACAAGAATAATGGCTCCGAGGATATACTCGAATATATATTATTATGGCCCTATTTCGCATGATATAATTATGAAAGACTATCTGAACGCGGGAATGGATAATATTGATAAGTATGTGGCTCCTCTTATAGAAGAAAATCCGGATACAGAATTTATATTTGTTGCTCCGCCGACAGGAGCGGTACTGCCGGCAACGATATATGAATCGGGATATCTCGAAGAATGGCTTGATGTATCAGAAGCTATTTATCGTCGTTTGTTATCATATCCAAATGTCAGGATAATACTTAGTAACTTGGATTTTGATTACAATACCAATTGTAATCATTATTTAGATGATGGACATTATGAACCGTCTGGTGCTATAATGATGATGGACTGTGTTGCCAGTGGGACATATGAGGTTACATTAAACAATATGGAAGAAATAAGGGACGCATATGTGCATGTGGCAAGAGATTTTGAGTGGCCTTTTTTAAAAATTAATTTTGAAGGAGATCAGGTATTGGAGCTTCAGAGACAACTGGTATTATTAGGTTTTTCTGTTGAAGCAACGGGAGTGTTTGATACTGCAACGGAAAATGCTATTAAACAGATACAAGAAGAAAATGGCTTTGAAGTTACAGGAATTGTTTTTTCAGACACGGCAGACTACATAAACAATAAGTGTGGGAAATAAAAGATAAGAATGATTAAAGGGAAATACAACATGGATAAAATAGCATATATTGGTTGTTCACAGAGAATGTTAGAAAATTTGATAAAAAGCAATGAGTTGTGTTTAACAAAAGTGGTTTATATTGAAAAACGAATAGATGAGGCTTTTAAAGATATTCTCATAGAACATAATATAGAATATATTGTCGTTAATGAAAAAAAGGATATTGATTTATTGGATCAATTTCTTGATGATGTTGAATATGCGTTGATGTATAAATTTGATTTTATTTTACCGCAGAAATTAATAGATAAAAAAAGAATATTTAATTTCCACGGAGGAAGTTTAAGAACCAATCGCGGCGCACATGCAGTCGTGTGGTCAATACTCAATATGGAAGAAACAGCGGTGTTGAGTCTTTATGAACTGACAGGAGCAATTGATGCTGGTTACTTAATTGCTGAATATTGTGTTGAAGTGGATTTTAAGGAAACAGTAAGTAAATTGAATCAGAAATTGCAAGAAGGAATTCCAGAACTGCTGATATGCCTGAGAGAGTATTTATTGGGAAAGAGAAAAGCGATATTGATAGAAAATGGGGTTTATCGTCCTAAGGTGTCAAGGGAGGATTATACTATTGACGTTAATACTATGTCATTGAAACAGATGGATGCAATTTTGAGGTCTCAGGCTGACTATTTTGGAGCGATTGTGAAGATGCTAAATGAAGAGTATAGAGTGTTGAATTGGACATGGAATAAAGTAAGTGAGTGTGGTGGGGGGGGGGTAAAAAGAAGGTGTTATCAGCGTAATGATAGCATATATATAGAAGAAAATGGCGAGAGGTTGGTTCTTGTTTATAAATAAAGTAAAAAACTATTTCGTTTTCTCTTACCGAGATTTCTACAGCTCTTAAGATCGTAATTGATAAAAAGTATTGGAAAGCTTGTTTTGATTATAGGTTGCATAGGGCAAGGGTTGCTATTGTAAATAGCATAGCTGTGCTTGTATTGATATATTATTAAATGTAAATGAAAAAATAGAGTGTTTTTTAAGATGGATTTGTTGATAGAGGGATATTTTTATGGCAAAGATTATGATTATCGCCGGTGGTATGTGGCAATGTCCTATAGTACAATTGGTTAAGAGGAAGGGACATTATGTTATTTGTACTAATTTATATGAAGATTCACCGGCATTTCAATATGCTGATGTAGGTATAGTTGCAGATGTATTAGATAAAGAAAAAAATCTTCAGATTGCAATGGAGTACAAGCCAGATGCTGTTTTAACAGAACAGACGGATATTGCAGTGCCCACAGTGGCATATATTGCAGAACAGCTTGGAATTAAGGGAATAGGATTTGAAATTGCAAGGAGGTTTACAAATAAATACGAAACACGTAAATATATTTATGATGCAGGGTTTATATCGCCTGAATTTGCATTATGCAGGAATATCGATGAAGCAAAAAGATTTTTGAGAGAAGTGCCCGTTAGTATAATAAAGCCGCTTGATAGCCAGTCGAGCAGGGGGATTCATGTTGTAAGGTCTGTTGATGATATAGAGAAGAACTTTGAAGACTGTATTCAATATTCAAATGAAGAAAAAGCGATTGTTATTGAGGAATACATTGAAGGAACAGAATTTACTGTTGATGGTTTAAAAACATCAACAGAATATATTGTGACAGCTATTTCTGAGAAGGAACATTATGCACATAATCCCAATATAGCAAACAGACTCTTGTTTACGCAGAAGAATGATAGATTTGATTATGAAAAATTGAAAAAGCTTAATGAGGATATGGTAATAGCCATGCAATTACCGTTTGGCCTGACCCATGCAGAATATAAATATAAAAATGGTGAATTTTATCTTATAGAGATAGCAGCACGAGGTGGTGGAACAAAAATATCGTCAGATATTGTACCACTTGTATCAGGAATAAATAGTAATGAGATATATTTGGATATTTTGACTGGTGGGAAAGGTGAGGTTGTAAGGGAACCATATCATGAATGTGCAGTATTGGGCTTTTTTGATTTCAAACCAGGAAAGGTTATATCAATAAAGGGAGTTGATGAAGCCAAAAAACAACTGGGGGTACATGATATTGGACTTGAAATAAAAGTTGGTGATATATTGGGACAAGCTCAAGATGATAGATCTCGGTGTGGTTATTATATTCTTTGGGGTGATTCAGTGGAAGAACTTAATCAAAGGGAAAAGCTTTTAAAAGAAACAGTGGAGGTGTGGACAAAATAATGGATATAACAGATAAAATTATTGAATATATAAGGACAAATAAGGTTTCGACTACTGAAGTGGCGGATTGTTTAGGTAAAACAGGTGTGCTTCCAAATATATATCCAGTTAACAGAGGGCAATTTCAGGCAGGGCGAGTGAAATGGGTTTATGCATATAATGAAAGTAACTGGGATGTCCATGAACAGGTTAGAGATGTACAAAAGGATGATATAGTTTATATTGAGGCGTTTGATTGTGGAGAGAGAGCAATCGTCGGAGAGCTTGTTACAAAATTTATTATTTTATATAAAAGGGCATCGGCGATTGTGACTAATGCCAGAATGAGGGATGCACATAAATTAATCAAGGAAAGGTATCCTGTATGGTGTGCGGGCTTTAATCCAGTTGGTTGCTTTAATACGAAAAATGAGACACCGTTTGATGAAAATATAATAAAGAATAGAAAAGAAAACGTTGAAGGGGCGGTTATTGTGTGTGATGATACTGGTGTCGTATTAATTCCCAAAACAGAATTAAATGAAACATTTTATAAAAAGCTTGAGGCGATAGAAGAACAAGAGGACATTTGGTTTGATTGTATAGACAGGAGAAAATGGGATACATTTGATACAGTGTGCTTGAAAAAATATAAGGAATAGTTTAAGAAGGTTAGCGTGGAAAAGTATATGTATAGATTTTATATTGCAGAGTGAATAATGAAAAAATGTATAATTTTTGGAAATCATTCTTTTTCGGAGTTGATGTGTGAATATATAGAGAACTATATGGATATCAGAGTGGAAGCTTTTACGGTAAATAGTTCCTATATAAACTGTAAGAAAATAATGGGTATAGATGTTGTACCATATGAAAATCTCAAGGAAAGTTATAGTCCTAAAGAGACATCTATTTTAGTGACGTCTGGATATAGGGGAATGAGTGAACTGAGAAAGAGAATAAGCCTTGAGGTTTTGGAAATGGGGTATAGTTTGCAGTCATTTATTCACCCATCAGCTAATCTATATGGAGATAGGATTGGTCAGGGAAATATTATATTAGAGAATGTTATTATTGGTAAACATGTATGCATTGGAGATGGAAATATTCTTTGGAATGGTGTGAATATTTCGCATCATTCAATTATAAATAATTATAATTTTCTTGCACCATCCTGTGTTATTGGAGGAAGAGTGCATATGGGTGATAATTGCTTTTGTGGGCTTAATTCGACAATTAAAGGTGGAATTAACGTTGAAAATTATACGTTGATTGGTGCTTCGGCGTACTTGGATCGTGATTCAAAAGAATATGATGTTTATGTGCCGGGAGTAAGAGGAGAATTACAAAACAAGAATAGTCTGGAGATGTTAAGATAATGGATATATCTTTCGTAATCCCTTGTTATTGCGCAGAGAAAAATATTGAACATGTTATTAAGAAAATTTATAATGCAATGATGATTAGACCAGAAGTTTCCTTTGAAATTATATTGGTAAATGATCATTCTAAGGACAATACATGGGAAAAAATAAAAGAAATTTCCAGAAATCATAAGGAAGTAATAGGTGTTAATCTGTCTAAAAATTTTGGACAGCATAATGCTTTGATGGCAGGCTTTAAAGTTACACAGGGACATCTGATTATGACGTCAGACGATGATGGACAAACTCCAGTTGATCGGGTATGGGATTTTGTAAAGAAGATAGAGGAGGGGTGTGATGTTGTCTGTGCAAAATATATTGAACGAAAGAGAAAGGGCTTGGGAAGAAAAGTAGGCAGTTATTTGAATGAGTATATGTTATGTCATATACTTGAGAAGCCGGAAGATGTTGCGTTAGCCTCTTTTTTTATGGCTAAACGATTTGTGATAAGTGAAATTTGCAGATATGAGCAGGCATTTCCTTATATGGCAGGGTTATTACTTAGAACTACGAGGAATATTGGAAATATAGAATTGGTACAAGAGAGCCGGGAAAGCGGTTCGAGTGGATATAATTTAAAGAAATTATTAAAGTTGTGGATTAATGGATTTACAAGCTTTTCTGTTAAGCCGCTGAGAGCATTTGTTAAACTGGGTTTTTGTATAGCGTTTTTGGGTCTGGTGATTGGCCTTGGTACTATTATCAGGAAGATTGTATATTCTTCGTATGTTTTGGTTGGTTATACATCAGTGATTGCGATAATGTGTATTCTTGGAGGGATGAATTTAGCAGTTGTAGGTATTGTGGGTGAATATATTGGACGAATGTATATGTGTATAAATAGTCAGCCGCAATATGTTATTAAAAATTACGTTAAAGATGGGAGTGAAGTGAATGAATTACAAAACACAGAGAAAATTATATAATGAAGCGTCTTTTTTTGCCCTTTTAAAATTTCGAGTATATGATAAAGCTTCAAATAAAAAAAGAGGACAGATCAGGGATAGAAATTTTCATAAAATGATTAATGCGGCGTATAAAATACCGTTTTATCGAAAGCGCTTTGATGAGGCTGGAGTTACTCCTGCGGATATTAGGACAAGAGAGGATCTGACGAAACTCCCCGTTTTGACAAAAGAGGAATATAGACAATGGATGAAGGAGGAAAAGGAAAAAGAAGAAAATAGAGATTGTATGATAATGCAGACCAGTGGATCTTCTGGAAAGCCGTTAGAGGTATTGAATACTCCTTTTGAATATGCAAAAGATGTGGCTAATGTACTTAGATCATGGATATTCTGTGGAGCTAACCCGTTCTGGCTTAAAACAATTACGGAAGCGGATGACAGTTCTGAAACTGTTGGATATAAAACTTTCATTCAGAAATTAGGAATTTTACGCAGAGAAATTGTAAATACAAATGATAAAGAAGAGAATATTATAAGTTTTATTAATGAGTATAAACCTAATATTCTCAGGATGTACAAATCCGAATATGTTAATCTGGGTGTTTATGCAAAGAAGAACCATGTTAAAATACATCAGCCAGATTATTCGGTTGTTATTGGCGAAAATGTTGATGTGGTATCTGAGCGCCTTCTTCATGAAGTGTATGGGGGGGGGGTAATTAATCTGTATGGTTGTGTAGAAAATGGCGCTATAGCGGTAAAAAAGCCGGGCAGCAAAGTCTATGAAGTATTTGAAGATGTCGTTGCGTTGAATATATATGATCAAAATAATAAACTGTCCGACAAAGGGCGCATTATTATGTCTACACTTTATAAAAATACATTTCCACTAATTAATTATGATTTAAAAGATATGGCAGAGGTAGAAAAAACAGACAGGGGATTGGTTATTAAAGAAATTCTTGGTCGAACAGATGATAATGTAGTCTATAGTGA
>RAYR01000073.1 GCA_003612405.1 bacterium 0.1xD8-71 | reverse complement strand
TCTCAAAAGGGTTCTGCTTATATTTGTCCCCGATGACCATTGTCAGGCCATCGATCCCCTTTCTGAGATCGACCGTGCCGCAAGCAAGCACTACACGGCGGATCCCCGCGGCATCTTCAAGCATGGGACACCTCCCTTAAGATCCGGGTAAGGACCGGGTCCGAAATATCATTCATGATCTCTATCCTCACGGAAGAAGTCTGGATCACAGCAACGCCGGAAACGGTTTCCACTGTATCTTCTGCCACCGGCTTATAAGGGATCTCCACGAATGCAATATCTGTATTTTCCGGTACTGCCGGGACAGCAGCGCTTTCTTTTATCAGTCCATAAGCCTGTTTTCGGAATTTTCGCTGCCAATGATAGTAACTCTGTTCACATATGCCGTTTTCGTCCATCCAGCTTTTAGCGGACTGACCTGCGGGACGCTGTCCGCAGGCTTTGATAATGCCTTTCCAGTATTCGGCGCGTACTTCATGAGTGCATTGATCCATAATCATTAGCCTCCTTGAAAAAATCTATTGTTTTTTTCAAGTATGGACTAAAAACGGTTTTAGGAAAAGGCGGGG
>RAYR01000072.1 GCA_003612405.1 bacterium 0.1xD8-71 | reverse complement strand
GCTCCTCCTATTATTACTATTGCCGCCATTACTGGAATGATGATTTTCATATAAGTTATACCTTTTTTATCCATGCTGTTTTTCCTCCATACTTTATGCCTTTTTTGATAAGGAATGAGGGTATCTATTGACACCCCCCACCTTAACTATATTAAATTCTTAATATCATATGCTTATACTGAAACTATATTGCACTGATTGCTTTGCTAACTGTGTTGCTTATGGTATTTATTGCAATAACTTCTATTATTGGTCTTGCCTTTTCTATAAATCTTTTGCCTAACGCCTTAAGTGTTTCACTCCCCAATAATACTTTGCCCTTGGTGCTTATGCTGATATCTTCAAGTTTTATCCATTCAAAATCTATTGTATCTGTAGGGCTTTCTTCCCACGTTTCTTGGTCAATATCAGATTGATATGACAATTCCACTGTTCCTTCTATGTATCCTTTTGTATGTAACGATTCCATTGTTTTACATACCATCTCTGAAATGCCTTCCCTCGCTTCACCTACAAACACCGATTTTTCAAGGACTTGCTGAAAGGTTTCCCCATGCTCTTTAGAATATTGTATGCAAGC
>RAYR01000071.1 GCA_003612405.1 bacterium 0.1xD8-71 | reverse complement strand
GTATTAGTTTGACGGAAAATGCTGTTGAAAAACGGGGGATATGATACAAACACGGAAACTGCTCGGAGTTTCCGTGTTTGTATATGAGTTTTGCGTGATAATACAGATATTCATATTAAATTACAGGAAAAATATCTGATATTTTCTATCATATTTTTCCATGAAACAGATAAGGATTAAAAAATATTCCTGAAACAGAAGTTGAAGATAAAGGCGGACAGTGGCATAATAAAAACCATACTCCCAAAGAAAGGGGAATTTGTATGGATAAGATTCTGGTTGTTGAAGATAATGCGGAACTGTCTGATACCCTCTGCCGCAACTTGCAGGCGGAGGGCTTCATGCCATATGCCGCATTAAGTCTCGCACAGGCCCGGAAATACCTGGATAGCGGGATTGATTTATGCCTGTTAGACATAAACTTGCCGGATGGTGATGGGTTTGCTTTCTGCCGCAGCCTAAGTGAAAATACAGCCATTCCTGTCATTTTGCTGACGGTGCGTGACGGGGCGCAGGACATGGTGCAGGGGCTGTCCATCGGGGCGGATGATTATGTGACAAAGCCTTTCCGCATGGATATTCTTGTGTCAAGGATAAGGGCGGTGCTGCGCAGGGTGAGGAACCGCAGGCCGGGGGATGGCTGCCTTTACTGCGGGGATGTCTGCATCAATAAAAAGACATCCAAAGTCTATAAAAAAGACTGCCCGGTAGAGCTGACACCGAATGAATACCAGCTCCTTCTCCTGCTTTTGGAACATAAGAACCAGACCATTACCCGTGAGCAGATTTTGGAAAAGCTGTGGGATGTGGATGGCA
>RAYR01000070.1 GCA_003612405.1 bacterium 0.1xD8-71 | reverse complement strand
TAATATATATGAAAAATATATATAATATATAGGAGAAATATAAAAATTATATGAATATAAATTTTGAATATTATAAAATTTTTTATTTTGTGGCTAAGTATGGAAATATAACAAAAGCTGCCACCGCATTAGGCAGTAACCAGCCGAATGTAACACGAATTATAAAACTATTGGAATCACAGTTGAACTGTAGACTGTTTATCCGCGAAGCAAGAGGAATCAGATTGACAGAGGAAGGGAAAACCCTCTATTCTCATGTAGAAATTGCGTACAGCCACCTATTGAATGCACAAGAGGAAATATGCAGGCAAGATTCGCAAATATGTGGCACTGTAACGATAGGTGCAACAGAAACTGCTTTACATCTGTTTCTGCTGGACATTCTACATAGCTTTAAGCTGGAATATCCTGCAGTTAGGATTAAAATTTATAACCAATCAACGCCGGAAACAGTAAAGCGTCTTATCAGTGGCAGATTTGATTTTGCGGTTGTCACAACACCTTTGGATATACAGAAATCACTTTCTGCTGTAAAAGCATTGGATTTTGATGAAATTCTAGTAGGCGGAGCACAATATATAGATTTATGTAATATTTCCTTAGAACTTCAAGACATATGTAAGTATCCACTGATTGGGCTGGGCCGGGAAAGTGCAACATACCATTTTTATAAAGATTTTTTCATAACGCAAGGAATAGATTTGGAACCAGATATGGAAGTTGCTACATCTGATCTTATGATGCCTTTAATAGAAAAAAATTTAGGCATTGGATTTGTGCCGGAAAAATTGGCAAAACCATTATTAACAGAAAAAAAACTGGTACAGATACCATTTGATTATAATATTCCAAGTCGTTCTATACAGATTATTTCAGACAAAGAACGTGGAAGAAGTCTTACAGCAGATACTTTCTACAAATTTTGTATAAATAAGATAGACAAATAATATTTCAGATGCGACTCGCAAAGTAATTTGCAGAGCAAAAAGAAATCTTACCGTGTATCCGAGGCCGCGAAGCGGAACTCGCAAAGTAAT
>RAYR01000069.1 GCA_003612405.1 bacterium 0.1xD8-71 | reverse complement strand
AGTCTAACTATCTAACATTTAGAATTATATAGAAGGACAGAGGTTTTGGGAATCCGCAGGATTATTTGGCGCTTACTCTATATCAATGCGGGAGGCGGTTGTCAGTGGAGAGAATCAGATGCCCGAACCCTGTCAACGCCGATTTAAAAATGTAAGAAAACTCTGTTTTGGCGGGTTGGCAAGTGGGAAAATAAGTTATAAAAAATTCATAAAAGATTTGTTGCGTTAACCGATATAAAATAATAAAATAGAGATAGAAAAGTATGAATTGAAACGGAAGAACCATACTAACAAAGGAGGTGTTTATTATGGCAACTTCAAGTATCACAAAGAATTTTGTCATTTCCGGCAAGGAGCAGGTGGAGATGTTTGTCAATGCGATTGAAGAATCTGCCAAGAACCGTCCTGTTCATATACCTGTGGCTGCAAGAGAGATAAAAGGAGAGTCCGAATTGAGGGAAATGATGCGGCTACGGAAGATGAAAATAAAGGAGAAAGAAAATGCCGGAAAATGATAAGCTTTTTTCGGTCAATATCCGTGAGTATTTGGCATTAGGGAATGATGAAGAAGCCGGAGAGCCAGCACTTGCTGAATTGCTTTCCGGTTTTTCCTGTCCGAAGAATCCGGATGTTGAGCGGTTTTTGAAAAAGAGTGCCATAGAGTTTACAAAAAAGAACCAGTCCGTTACATATCTTGTAGTTTCAGCAGAGGATGTAAGATTACTTGGATATTTTACCCTTGCATTAAAACCGTTGACGGTAAGGGGTGAGACAGTGAGCAATACCATGAAAAGAAAGCTGCTGCGAATCAGTGAGTTGGATGAAAAAACGGATACCTATACCATGTCGGCATATTTGATTGCACAACTTGGGAAAAATTTCTCGGAGAGTGGCGGAACAGAAATCACGGGGGCGGAACTTCTGAAACTTGCATGGGATAAAATTAAAGAGATACAGTATTTGGGCGGAGGCATGGTAACATTCTTGGAAGCGGAAAATGAGGAAAAGCTGTTATCCTTTTACCGTGATAACCGTTTTTCACAGTTCGACACTAGGCAAACCATATCGGATACGGACGAATCGCACGAGCTGATACAGCTTTTGAGATTGCTCTGACATAATGGTGGTATGCTTAGTTAAAGCGTAATTTGTCGATTTGTCGAATAGCAAAATGGGGTGGGGTAAATTCCGTACAGGTGGGGTAAAAGGGGTAAATGATTTACCCCAGGGGTAAAAGTCATCAGAATCTAACAGCGGCACAGGCGGCTATTTCCAAATGATGCCATAGGATTTT
>RAYR01000068.1 GCA_003612405.1 bacterium 0.1xD8-71 | reverse complement strand
TCTGTTCGACCAAGAATTTCTTTAATAACCAATCCCCTGTCTGTTTTTTCTACCTCCGCCATATCTTTTAAATCGTAATTAATCAGTGGAAACTTATTTTTGTAAAGTGTAGACATAATAACGCGGCCTTTGTCGGACAGTTTATTATTTTCGTCATATATATTCAAAGCAACCGCATCTTCAAATACTTCATAATAGTTATTTCCCGGCCGTCTTACAGCAATACCGCCAGCTTCAACACAACCATATAAATTTATCAGCCCTTTACCATACATTTCCCTTAAGACACGTTCAGACACCTCATCAACATTTTCACCCAAAACAACATAATAATCCGGTTTGTGCATCTTTATATGTTTTTTCTTCGCATAAATACCAACTCTAACTAATTCCGACTTATACATTCTAAGAATGTTTGGCTTATATTCATTAATAAAGTTTATAATATTTTGTTCATCATCATTCTCATTGATAATTTCTCTACGAAGAATTCCTAATTTCTGAATAAAAGTTTTATATCCGACTGTTTCAGAGCTGTCATCTGCCTCCGTAATTGTTTTAAGCCAAAATGGATTTGCTCCACAAACCAACCATGATCTAAGTATATTGGCCACATCTTTTGCATATTCAAAAGGAGTATTCAATACCTCTAATGGCTTTCCAGAAGATCCACTAGTCTGCATTATCATACATGCTCTGTTTTCTTCTTTATCTATCTCCTCCAACATCCATTGTCGATATTCTTCTTTGGTCAATACTGGAAGTTTCGTCAGATCCTCTCTTGTCCTAATATCTGCGGGAGTAATTCCAGCTTCATCAAATCTTCTCCGATAAAAAGGTATCTTATATGCTTCTTCTATCATTTTGTGCAAATTCTTATTTCTAATCTGCTCTCTTTTCTTATTTGCCGCCTTGTCATACTCCCTGAATTTTAAAAACGTCAAAAATGTTTTCACGTTAAACAGCTTCCTTTGGACTCCGTAACTCATTTTCTCATATCCTCCTCATTAATATATTGTTACAATTGACATACTGCCAATTAAAACACTAATAAATATATTATTCCCCAGATAATGAGACTATTAGAAAATACTACTCTATCAAAAGCTGAACTAAAGTTCAAATCAACATAAACCCATGCTGTCAAATGTTTTCTCTATCAACTTCGTTTTACCATTTTCATCAGTTGGGATACTGTCTAACCACTGATACTCGATTTCTAATCTACCTAAAAACTGTGTATTCAATTCCTTCGTCAATTCTTCCTCAATCTGTTTTTCGCTCTTAGAAGAAGCATTATCCTTGACCAATTGAATAACAATTGAAGAATATGATTTTTGTATCATGTG
>RAYR01000067.1 GCA_003612405.1 bacterium 0.1xD8-71 | reverse complement strand
GCAGCGTCGTAGAATCTCTCCTGGGCAAAGTACTTGCTGATCACGGGATCATAGGTGTAGCTTGTGAAGCGTAAGGCTATGCTATAAATGTATTATAACACTACCTTCTGCCGACTTATGCATCCTGTTTCTCTTAATCTAACCTAATGAAACATTAATGTATATGAGTGTATCTGAATGAGTATAGTCTATCATATTTGTGCCACAATAGCGAACTTATATACTAAAAATTGAACTATTTCCAGCATTTAAATATGCTTGAATCCGGACACTAAAAAAGGGATACTAATAAATATAACCAGATAGTCTAATATTATATATCCCCAAACACAAATCTACGCCTAGCATTGCCAGGCGTAGATTTGATTATTTCAAAAGTTCCCACAATCTTCTTTTTATATTTTCTAACAAATCATTTAACTGCTTCCTTTCAGCAAAATCATCTTTCCAAATATAAAATTCTGACAATGGACTTTTGGGGAAAAAAAGTTGTTTGTACTCACATTTAATTTTGGAAAATATGTCAATGTCAGTACTGTCTCCCTCTATATCATTTAATATTCTCTTTAAAACCTCCTTTTGTGTATTATAAGTACTATCTCCATATTGTTGTACTATTATAAACAATTGCTCAAATAATTGTTTTAATTCGTCCATCTTTTCCTCCAAAAATCACTTTAAAGGGGTACTGCTTATTACTTCCAAACCTTGTATCAGCCAAGGGTGTGGTATAAATGTTTGTATAATATTCTCCCCACCCAAGTAAATTCCCCCTTGATATCCAACAGGGCCCGAATAAATTGTTGTACCCGCTGGAATTTTAATAGCATAATTAGTATTAATAACAGATGTACCCGTCAATTCTCCTGTTATTGGACTTATCCATTGCGGCTTAACTGCCAAATCAATTCTAACTTGTGCAATTGACTCTGCTGGCGTTGAAGTAAACCATTGCCCCAAAGGTGTTCCTTCTTTTCCTGCTCTATAGAATATAGTATCCCCTGTTAATGTTGTAGCATTATATTTCCCACCAAAAAAATTACTAGCCGGGTTATCTCGCATATCCGCCAATGGACCTGGATTTTCAATCATATTATATTGATACTTAGCTATATCATCCGATCCATAACTAACTGTAGGTACACTACTCCTACGCCCAACAACACTCCCTCGCAGCGCCTCCACAGCCTTCCCGGCTCCATAGAACCCGGCACTGCCAAGACCGCCTGCTACTGCTCCTGTCAGCGTATCTTTCACAAAGCTGCCAAGACTGAATCCGCCTCTGTTGCCCCTCTGGCTGTGATAACCTTCGCTTCCGCCAAGTCCACTCTCAAGGTCAAACGGATCTGGCGAACCACACATCCTTCTTGGATCGCGCCC
>RAYR01000066.1 GCA_003612405.1 bacterium 0.1xD8-71 | reverse complement strand
TTGCTATCTCCCCGCACCGATATGTAGAAAGGGAACCAGACAGGCATATGGTTCTATCTCTGCTTGGTTCCCTTTTATCGTTTGTGTATTATTGGTTTTCTTCCTGCTCCCCGATTCCCCAATCTGCCGGAAACCGGGGAAGCCTGCTCTCTGTGTTTTATTGGAGATATATAATGGATAGCCTTTTTCACTTTGTTTGATATGCTTTTTCTTTCAATTCATTGAAATCCACTATAATGGTCTTTTTTGTTGTAAAAGACTCTGTATCCCTCTCATCAAGAATACTGATACATATATTATTTCCATCAGAGATAGCATTACGAATGCTTTCATCTTGTGATAGATCTAAATTGGTTTCATATAGAGTATCAGAATAAACATCTAAAAGATAAAGCTCTCTGCCATTTCTTACAAAAAATCCATAATAATTATCCTGCGTATTTTTACCGTTATAAGCCATACGCAAACTAGGCAAATTAAGAAAGGTTTTTATCTGGTTATTTTCTATTTCCCCTATCGCACCATAATCTGAAAAATTCCTTATGTATATGTAACTGTCAAAACAATAAAATTCTACTATCCCATTATTGGAAACAAAATTTCTCAATTCAGAATCAAAGTACAGCTTACCAAGTAAATCATATTTTTTATCATCATAAATTTCTATATAAACATCATTTTCTGCTCCCATATTATTTACCAGCACATAAATATTTTCGTTGCTACAGGCAAATGTCGTTATCTGCTCACCTGTATTATCTGTAAACTGTTTTTCAATGCAGATATCCATATCCCCGGTATTCTCATTATATTTTCTGATATAAGTTGCTGTAGCCACATCATCTTTCATGGTGCTTAACATATAAATGTCTGTGTTCATTACAGAAACTGCGTCCATTGGATAAGAATTAAATTCGCTAAATATCATTTCAGATGTGTCAGAATCAGCGTTTACCATCAAAAGTTTATGTTCGTTTGTATTTAAGGTTACAGGCAGAATAACAGAATTATCAATCACTGTAGGTTTTCCACTTGAAATATAAAACTCTTCCACACTTACGATATCTGATTGCCTTTTTGAGGAAAGAACATATCGTCCAATTACCAATGCACCGTCATCATCAATATAGTTATAAACAACCGCATCATCCAACAAAGCAATCGGCGTATGATTATCGATATCTCCTATTTCATTTTCCTGACTGGAACACCCAACAAGCAAAGCCAGCATACAAACCACCCATAAAACCAATATAATCAATCTTTTCATAATATCTTGCCTTCCTGTTATGCTTTGGCTTTCTTTACAAAAACAGCTAAAAGAAAACTTTGCCATTCATGAAGCCTCTCCCCAATCTGCCGGAAACCGGGGAGAAGCCCTGTCCGGCGC
>RAYR01000065.1 GCA_003612405.1 bacterium 0.1xD8-71 | reverse complement strand
GGAGACCAGCTATGAAAAGTCAAGCCTAAATTAACAAAAAATTTCTTTTTCCTATCGGTGGTAAAAAAGGGTAACTTTAATAAAGCTCCCCAAGGGTGCATTTTCAAAATCTACCGGTATTGGTATACAGACCTCTTAATCGAGGTTAAATTCGACTCCGTCAGTGAGCATCTTCCAGATAATCCTGACGAGCTTGCCGGCACAATGCCCGAGGGCATTATAGTGAGACCGGCCTTCCGCCATCTTTTTGTCATAATAAGCTTTGAAGGTGGCGTTGTTCTTAACAACATTGTGTGCTGCGTTGATGAGTGCGTATCTGAGCACCCTTGAGCCGCGTTTGGACATTCTGGTGCGTCTGGCACTGTAATTGCCGGATTGGTAAACAGAAGGGTATAAACCGGCAAAAGCAAGCAGCTTTGAGGGGCTGGGGAAACGGTGGATGTCACCGATCTCCCCAAGTATCATCCCGCCGTTGATGTAACCGATACCCGGAATGGTCATGATGACAGGATCATTAAATTTCATGATCTCTGTCATTTCAGCCTCGACACTGTTTAACTGGCTATCCAGTAACTCGATCTGAGCAATGGTGTGAGTTATCTGAATAGATAATGAGCTGTCAGATGCACCGACAGACTTCTGTGCGAGAACTCTTAATTCTTTTGCCTGCTCCTTTTTGAAGTGACCGTGAGAGGCAGTCACGAGGAGATGGCTCAGATGAGTCATATGCATGGAAGCAATGCCCTGAGGCGATGGAGCCTCTTTCAAAAGAGCATAGACAGCTTTCTGATGCAGGCCGGACTTGAAAAAGTACTGCAGTTCCGGAAAGGCCTGGTCAACATAGGAAGTCAGCTGGATCTTTAAGCGGGTTCGCTGCTTAATAGTCTTCTGGCGGAACCGCCCGAGCTGCTTAAGGTCCAGCAGGTCAAGGTCATAAAAAGAGACAAACCTGTAGGAATCCTGCATCATGAGTGTTTTGGCAATGATGAATGTGTCGACTTTGTCCGTCTTGGTCTTGCGTATGTTATCTTTACGCATAACCGAGGTTTTGATGGGGTTTAGTACACACACGTTGTAGTTACAGGCAACAAGGTATCTCACAAGGTTGTCGCCGTAGTGTGCCGTCGATTCAAGACCGATGATGATGCTGTCGTCTTCATAAGAAAGAGCAGAGAGACGGGAATCCAGCATTTGGAAGCCATCGCCGTCATTCGTAAATTTGAACGGCTTCATGAGTTCAGTGCCATCAGAAGATATGGCTGATGCAAAGTGGTTGAGCTTGGCAATGTCGATGCCTACGTAGATCATGAGGTTGTACCTCCCTTTCATAAAGTCTGATACCGTGATATCCACCATCGATTATCATCGTAGACTTGATTGAAATAAGAACTCAGGAACAAGAGGTTCCGGCTCATCCAGCAGATAAACAATTCAGATAAAGGCAGCGGCAATACACTCCTGTTGAGTAGTCAGGCTACAGAAAAAAATCAAAAGTCCACAGTATCTGAGTTGTATTGAACCACGATATTAAAAAGAAAG
>RAYR01000009.1 GCA_003612405.1 bacterium 0.1xD8-71 | reverse complement strand
TTGGTTTCGGTGCTGATATATGGTTTTCTTCCGTTTATTGTGGGAAGATTGGATTGCGGAATATTGTTGTTGGGTATTTCTCCGCTTGTGGGAATAGGAGTTTATTTCATACAGTAATTACCACATGAAAAAAGACTATAACTGTTACTGTCATAGTCTTTTAAGAATTGAGGAAGTCCCTTTCTTAGTTGTATTTGTTTTGTCACCCCTCCGTACTATCCAACGTCTGTGGTTCCAAACAGCAGTCTCGCACTGCTCTCATTGATAACGCAGACCATGCTGGCCGAATCGTACTCATTCTGTGAAAAGTACCTGCACCTGACAATCGGTTCGTTGCCGATTGCGTACTGCAACGCCGTACTGCCGCCCTCAACATTCGCCGAAAAATCACCCTTGCGTGCCTTGTCTGTAGCTCCCCAATAACTATACTGTGTTGTAGCCCCTTTCACATGTGCCACCTTTTCTTTCACCAGTTTAAAATCATCCTCTGTAAATCTTACATCATTGCCTTCTACACCACGGTTAGTGTAAATGGTAATTTTGCTACCGAACATATTTTTCAGCTCATCATTGACGGAGATTCGTACCCCATTACCTATGGAGATGATCATAATAACGGAGGAGATACCGATGATGATGCCCAGCATGGTGAGGATAGAACGCTCTTTGTTGCTCTTGATATTCATCAAGGCAATTTTTACGTATTCCCATATTTGTGCCATCAGTACTCCTTTATCGTGCCATAGACATTATCTCTTCCAAATTATTCTGCGTTGGAAATTTGCAGTGTATCATTTTCCAATTCAACAATCACTTCCAAATATGGTTTTTCATCATTCAAAGGTTTTCCCCAGCTCATGGAACTGGTATTTTTCGTAAAACTATTATGATATTGCACATTATATAAAACAATCCGCCGACCACATACTTCATTGTGGTCATTCAAAATATCTTCTGTTTTCGACTCAAAAAAAAGAGATTTTCCTGCTTTGGTTTCCAAGATAATATAGGTATATTCGCTGTCTGTTTTTGTTGACAGTGAAATACTTTCCTTCGTAACAGGATAACTAATACCCGTATAAAACAATACTGCACAAAACAGGACAGCAAATACAAGACATACGACAGCCACTATTTTAAAAATTTTTTTGGCTATTTTCTTTTTAACAGCCGTTATTACATCTGTATCATGTTCTCTTTGTGGTGCTGCCTCATCAATCTGCCTGCCCGATTTCAAACGTTCAAATTCTGCGGCACAATCGGAACAATTCTCAAGGTGTTCTTTCACAAATACTGTTGTACCTTCACTTACCATATTTTCAAGGTACAATGGTAACACATCCTGAACAACACTACACTCATTTTTCATCATCAATCCCCTCCAGTCTGTCCTGTACTATTTTTCTTGCCCGATGGTAGGTAACACAAGCCCAATTATCTGTCTTGCCATACAGCGCACCTATTTCTTTAAAAGACAATTCCCCAAACACGCGCCACATAAAAACCTCCTTGTAGGGATCTGGCATTGTATGCAGAATCTTTCGTATTTGCCGGACTTCGTCCTGTATTTCAATTTGTTCTTCAGCGAAAGCCTTCGGGTCTGCTATACTCTGCAATTCTGTTTCATTAACACTTACTGTTCTGTTGTTCTTTTTCAGATATGAATAGTATGTGTTTTTCGCAATCTGGCAAATCCATACACGTATATCGCAATCGCCGCGGAAATCTCCAATGGATTTCATTGCCTTTAAAAACGTTTCGCTTGTAATTTCCTCTGCTATATGCTCATCCCCTGAAAGTTTCCAGATATAGTGATATACCGATTTGAAATAGGTCCTGTATATCTGTTCATACTCCATTACGCTACCACCTCCTTTCAACAATAAGACTTCGCAGATAAAGAAATCTTACAAATATTTATCTGGTAAAAATCTGGTAAGAAACTGAATATATCTCTTGAAACTTTACCGACACTATATTATAATACGCATAAAGAGAAGCAACCGCCCACAAAGTGGTTAGCCTCACATTGTAGTTAAATGCCTACCCTGCACGGCCAAGTACAAAGGTAGGCATTTTTATTTTCGCTTGTTATTCCTATCTATGTAGGCAAGCAGTGTAATTAAAAACGTCGCAAACAGAATCAAATCCTGAAACGAAAACATTTCCATCCGCACCACCTCCCTTCTTTTATCAAGCTAGGGAGGCTACCACCTTGTACACGATTACTTCTCTTTCTTTAAAAGAATATCCTAATATTTCTGATTTCGCAATATTATTTATGTTTTTACAATCTTATATTGCAATTCTAATCCAGCTGTCGCAGATCTTTCCGGGAGAAAAACAGCACTGCAAAAATAATTGCCATCATTCCAGCCATTACATACACCAGTCTATAATTAAGGTTTCCCTCCCTTAAGACTATCTGAACCGCTTTACAGGCGTCAGGATGATTCTGCAAAAACATGGGAATCCAGCTATCTGCCAGCGGGCCGACCAATAAATAAGAAAGCGGAATAATACCTTTGGCCACCATGCTTCTGGCCGCGTATACTCTGCCCTGCAATTCCTTCGGGGTCTTTAATATCCATAAGGTTCCTGCCAGCGTATTGACAACCGGTGTTACGAACAGAAATACAAATTCCCCCAAAATAATGGACCAGATATTATTTCTGATTCCCATAACACATAATGATGCGCCGGTTACAATTGCCGAGACAAAGATACTCCTGCTGTAAGAATACTTCATGCCCTTTCCGGTAATAAATAAACTCCCCAGAAAAATACCCATCCCACCGGCCATCTTTACCAGTCCCAGATCAAAACTGTTACCCAGAGATAATACCAGTGGTTCTGTCAACGAATCTGAAACATTGAGAAAGAAATTGAAAAACGCAAAAAATATCATCAATAAGGTCAATCCTCTTGCAGAGAATATAAATCGAAATCCTGCCAGAATGTTCTCATAGATACTTTCATGCTCCTTTCTCTCTTTATCCGAATCCGAAAAGACACATGCCGGTACTCTTATAAAAATTAACATTGCCATAATATAGGTACACAGATCAATCACCAATAATCCTTTTAAGCCAACAGGATAATATAATATTCCGGCACAGACAGGCGCAATCATACTGCTGATGGATTCAATGATCTGGTTCATGCCTCCCGCTTTCTTTATCGCATTTTCTTTGACCAGGGTAGATAAAGAAGCCTGATAGGCATTGTTATCCAGCATATTTGCCGTTGCATTAATAAAAGTAAAGGCACAGATGATTCCAAAATCGAATCTTTGCGTCATAAGATACAGCAATAACAACAAGCTCGTTATTGCTGCTATTGAATCTGCTGTAAAAATTACCCTTTTACGATTAAAATAATCACAGACGATACCGCTTAATGGTGCAAAAAGAACAGATGGCAGTATGGAACATAGCATGGTGATGGCCATAGGAGTCGCTTTTCCTGTTTCTCCATAAACCCAGACACTGACACCAAATGTTGTTAAACTGCTTCCCAAAATAGAAACGAATCGTGAAAACCACACATAATAAAAATTCTTATTCATGTATCCTGTAACCTCAAAAATCCCATATACAAGCCATTTCTCTTGTATATGGGATTCTATGTTTTTATAATGATATCCTACACAACACCCTGTGCCTTCATAGCCTCAGCTACTTTCAGGAAACCTGCGATATTGGCACCAGCCACGTAATCGCCTTCTTTGCCATACTTCTTGGAAGCCTCGTCCAGGCTGTGGAAGATGTTGACCATGATACCCTGCAATTTCGCATCCACTTCCTCAAAGGTCCAGGAAAGTCTCTCTGAGTTCTGGCTCATCTCCAGGGCTGATGTCGCTACGCCGCCTGCATTGGAAGCTTTACCGGGGCAGAACAGCACGCCGTTCTTCTGTAAGTACTCTGTTGCTTCCATGGTAGTAGGCATGTTAGCGCCCTCTGCCACTGCGAAGCATCCGTTTGCCACAAGAGCCTTGGCGTCCTCGACATCCAGCTCGTTCTGAGTTGCACAGGGAAGTGCAATATCACATTTCACAGTCCACACGCCATGCTCGCCGTTCTTCTTCTCGTGATACTCAGCATTCGGTCTCATAGCCGCATACTCTGTCAAGCGGGCACGTTTTACTTCCTTGACCTCCTGTAAGGTTGCCACATCAATACCATCGGGGTCATAAATCCATCCTGTGGAATCGGAACAGGTCACCGGTTTCGCTCCTAACTGCTGTGCTTTCTGGATTGCATAGATTGCCACATTACCTGCACCTGATACCGCGATTGTCTTACCAGCAATATCTTTTCCGTTGCACTTTAGCATTTCTTCTGTCAGGTATAACAGACCATAACCGGTCGCCTCTGTTCTTGCCAGGGAACCGCCATAGGTAAGGCCCTTACCGGTCAGCACCCCTTCATATAAATTACGGATTCTCTTATACTGTCCGAACATGAAACCGATCTCGCGGCCGCCCACTCCAATATCACCGGCAGGCACATCTGTATCAGCGCCGATATGTTTGCAGAGTTCTGTCATAAAGCTCTGGCAGAAAGCCATAACTTCTCTGTCTGATTTTCCTTTGGGATCAAAGTCACAGCCACCCTTACCGCCGCCAATCGGAAGCCCTGTCAGGGAATTTTTGAAAATTTGCTCAAAACCCAAGAATTTGATGATGCCCAGGTTTACGGACGGATGGAATCTGAGTCCTCCTTTGTAAGGTCCGATCGCGCTGTTAAACTGTACACGGAAACCATTATTCACCTGAACCTGTCCCTTGTCATCCACCCAGGGAACACGGAACTGTACGATTCTCTCCGGAACGGTCAGTCTCTCTAACAGAGCATCTTTTCTGTATGCTTCCTCATCCGCTTCAATCACAACACGGAGAGATTCCAAAACCTCTTTGACTGCCTGATGGAATTCCGGCTGTGCAGGGTTTTTTGCTACTACTAACTCGTAAACCTCATCAACATATGACATTTTTTCATATCCTCCTTTAATTTGTATATAAGTTGACATGTCTTTTCGTATAAAAAGACACGTTTTCCTTGTCCATGTACCATTATAGTATGACATGAAAAAATCCACAAGACCGATTTAGCAGATTAAAGCGTAAAAAATTTACGAAATTTTTTTACATATATTGTACAATTATACTAAAATACTTGTATACAATCTTATAAATATTCCTTCAAACGATCTATATTTTTTTCTTCAAAGTCTACCAGTTCCTGTGCCAGTTCCACTGCATCATCCGTAGCCAGTGTATTATGTTTAAGTGCCTTCCACATACTGGTAATCCCCCGGCTGCTCCCCTGAATCATCATCTCCGCCAGATGTCCTGTGCTGATATTGAGCGCTGTACTTGCATGGATATTCCCTTTCAGGAGTAATTCTCCAATCTGACTGCCACGATATACTTCCCCGTCATTTTCCAGAATCTTATCCAGTGCCTTATTATGAATCTCCGAATAACGCAGGGACTGTCTGGATAACTGCAAAGAAAACTCATCATCCTCTATCTTATCCAGAATCGTATCAATCGCCGTCATGCCCATCTGCGTATTTTTCTGAATCTCCTTTAGAATCATCGCGTCATCATGTTTCATAAATCATTTCCCCTTTTTCTAAAAAATATTTATTACACACAAAAAGAGTATGGGAATCCCCATACTCTTTAGCTTTGCCCAATTATTACGATTTAATCATACCCGGTATCCGGCAGTTCTATTCCACATAATCGGATTTCACATAAGCAGTCCTGCCATTATAATCAATCTTGGTCCAGCCATCTGCCTGCTTCATGATCACGTTCAGTTTCTCTCCTGCATAGGCTGTTGCCAGTTTCTCGGAAGTTTCACTGGCACCGCTGCGGATTCTGACATTCTCCTTCACGGTCACAGTACCCGTGGAAGCTGCCGGTGTACTGTTATTATCATCATCGTCTTCCGGTTCTGTCTCATTCTCCTCATCATCTGCCACTGCAATCTCTGTCTGAGAAGGCTCCAGATAATCACTCTTGATGAAAGCCTCTCCTCCGTCATACTCTACCTTGCTCCAACCGTTTCCCCGCTCTTCCAGAAGTGTGAACTCATCTCCTACGGCAGCTTTGCCAAGCTTATCAGCAGTCTCACTGTCAGAGGTCCTGATATTGACCACATCAATTGCTTTTACTTTGGTCACTACCATGGACGGTGTCTCTGTACCCTCTTCAGTCTCTTCTGTTTCTTCGCTCTCACCGGATGTTTCTTCCGTTTCCTCTCCGGTCTGTTCACTGCTCTCGGCACGTGCAAGGGCTTCTCCAACGTTCTTCTCGATCTCGCCCTTCAGTTCCAAAAGAAACGCCGCCAGTTCGCTGTCTTCAGCCACCATATCGTTGTAGGCCACAGATACCTTATTATTCAGATCTACGACATCATCCTGCAAATTAACCTCCTGGATATAATGCAGTTCGTTATCGTCCTCCTCGCCATCCTCATTGATATAAAAATCACCGTTCTCATCCGTACAGATATAAAGCACACGCAGTCCGGGTACCGTCCTGTCATAATCATAGAACTTCATTTCTCCATACACATAAGCAAGATAAGTATCTTCTCTAGGACCTTTCTTCGTATAGACTTCCACCACAGGATAGGACTCAATATATTTACTCATCTCCACTACCCTGATCAGTTCTGTGGCATCCATATATTCCACTATCTTCGACAGTGTATCTGTGTCTCCCTCCACCATCGCCGTATAATAACTCTGTACAAACTCATTGATTCCCGGTACAACATCCTGCTCGAGCGGTACTAACGGTACCGCAATCAACTCGGCCGCAACTTCCGTTTCCTCTGTCGTTACCGCCATCTCTTCCTGCTCAACCTTTTTCTTATTGGCACTGATTGCCGTTACCACAGTGATCAGTATACAGACTGCCAATATCACGGGCAGCACAATCTTGGAATACCTTACCAGCCAATCTTTCAGAATTTCAAACTTTGCTTTGAGGAAATCCTGTATTGTATTATTTGATGTATTCATCCACAACAACCTTTCTAACTCACATATTTATGAGGCGCCATATCTGCGCCCCATAAATACTTTTTCCATGCACCCGACAGGACTCGAACCTGCATCAAAGGCGTCGGAGGCCTACGTTTTATCCATTAGACTACGGGTGCTCACAGTGATATTACAAATGTTACAAATTTGTTACATCTTTAGTATCATACCACAAGTAAGCACCGTTGTCCAGTCATCAATTTTTTAAGAAAAAATTTCCTCTATTTCCGCCCTTTTTCTGTTATACCGATAGAGTTTATAAGAGAGCACCTCCTCCGGTTCCACCTGCGTCCTGTTGACCTCATCCACCATCCTGATATAGAAGTCATAACCCTTTCTATGATCGTCCGGAACCAGCAGAACTTCATGAACGGAACTGGGCAGTATCAGCAGATCATATCCTATACGATCCGCCAGATCCTTTAATTGTTCCGAATATAATAAAGCCGCAGCACCATATATTTTTTCCTGGTTTGTCAGTACATACATCGGAATCTCATCATCCTTCTGTATCCTCACCCCGGTCATCTGCCTGAAAAGTTCCGACATGGTCAGCAGAAGTTCCGGCATCCCTTCTTTCATATTCTTCTGCGCTGTCCGGTAGAGACTATCCACGCTCTGGCTCCACATGGTCATATGCTGATTGTGTATCGTAATAGATGCCTTACCCACCAGTTCTTCCTCCATAGCGTAATAAAAGACAATCGCCAGATCATGCCATCTGAAATGAGGCACATCCTCCAGCAGTCTGACATTTTTCTCGAAACTGATCAGCTTATAAAAAATTCTGTCCCTGACCTTCTCAAAATCCTGGAAAAACTCCATATCCAGATTGATATCCCGCATCTGATCCTCATAGATACTGATGATCTCGTCCACCAGCCTTTCCATGGCTGCACCCTCCTGATATTGCTCATAAAAGCCTTCCAGATAAATCGTTGGAGAAATGGTGTCACCCCTGGCCATCATAATGACTCCCGTGATCCGGACATCATTATTCTTGGTCACTGTTGTAACTCTGATATCATACGTTTTTCCCATTCTTTTTTTCAGTAAATCCACGATATTTTCTATAAACACATTAAAATCCATTTTCCCTCTTTCCCATTCTCTCCGAACACAAAAAAGACAATGTAAACTTCCGCTTACATTGCCTTATAGGCTTGTACCATGACTGATGATATTCTTATACTCTGGATAAATATTCTCCCGTTCTGGTATCGATCTTGATCACTTCACCATTCTCCACAAACAGGGGCACCATTACCTTGGCACCTGTCTCCACGATAGCAGGCTTGGTCGCGCCAGTCGCTGTATCGCCCTTGAAACCAGGCTCTGTATCCGTAATCTGAAGCTCCACAAACAGCGGCGGTTCAATCGCAAATACGCTGCCATTGTAAGAACAGATTTTAACCATCTCATTCTCTTTCACAAACTTGAGGGCATCTCCCACCGCATCTGCATTGAGTGCAATCTGGTCATATGTCTCTGTATCCATAAAGTTGAACAGGTCACCGTCCGAGTATAAATACTGCATATCCTTTCTGTCAATCCGTGCCTGGGGGCATTTCTCAGTGGGTCTGAAAGTCTTCTCCACCACGCCGCCATTGATGATATTCTTTAATTTGGTCCTGACAAATGCTGCTCCCTTACCAGGTTTCACATGCTGGAACTCCATTATCTGATAAACATTACCCTCGAACTCGATGGTAATGCCGTTTCTGAAATCACCTGCTGAAATCATAAACTAAATCCTCCTCAAGTTTTCACAAATATAATTCTTTTCTAGTTTATACTAAAAAATATCATTTTTCAACCACTTTAGAAAAAAAGTCCAAAATAAAATCAATGGCCGTCAGATAGCCCTCCAGCCCCTGCCCATAAATCTGTTTGTCACAGGCCGGCGCTGTCACAGACACTTTCCGGAAATCTTCCCGCTCCATGATATTGGAAATATGAATCTCCACTTTGGGAACCGTAATGCTGGCAAGCGCATCCCGGATTGCGTAGCTGTAATGGGTGTATGCTCCCGGATTGATCACAATGCCTTCTGTGCCGTCGAAATAGGCATCCTGAATCCGGTCGATGATCACCCCCTCATGGTTACTCTGAAACACCTCTATGGTGCACCCTTCCTTCTGTCCTTTCTCTGCTATCATATGAAGCAGATACTCATAATCCTGAGTGCCATAGACACTCTTCTCCCGGATTCCCAGAAAATTTATATTCGGCCCGTTCACTACCAATATTTTCATACCCACTTTTCTCCCTCCTGCAAACTATTATGCCTTCAGACAATCGCCTCTTCTATCTCACACATAATCTGCTCAAAATTTTTGCCGTTCACATCTATGATCACATCCGCCGCTTCTTTATAACAGCCGTCCCGTTGCGCGAGCAGTGTCCTGATCTTCTCCTGCGGGTTGTCTCCCTGTAAAAGAGGTCTGGTGGTATCATATTTCACCCTCTCATAAATCGTCTCTGCATCCGCACACAGATAGAAGACCTGTCCCAATTCACGCAGCAGCTTTCTGTTCTCCTGGCGAAGCGGCAGTCCGCCGCCCACGGATATAATCTGACTGCCGGTACTTCCTAAGAGCTTACGCAGACACATTGTCTCCCTGTCACGAAAATACGCTTCCCCGTCTGTAGCAAAAATATCCGATATGGAACGTTGTTCCTCCCGCTCAATCTCCTTATCCGTATCTATGACCGTCCTGCGCAGACGGTAAGACAGCCTGAACCCTACCGTAGTCTTTCCTGACCCCATAAATCCGATCAATATCACGTTTCTCATGTATCCTCACCACTTCCTTATCCGGTGTTATGCATACCGCCGCTCAGTCAGCGTCGATAAAACAGCCTTTCAGCTTCTCATAAACTATCCGTGCATCCATCTCTGACACATTTACCCTGTTCCAGAGCTCATAGGCAATAATTCCCTGATACAATAACATTTTCAAACCATTGTAAGCCCTGCCGCCATGAGCCCTCGTCAGTTTCATAAATCTGGTCTCCCAGGGACTGTAGATCAAATCAAACCCTGTGTGAATCTTCTCATAAAATGAATCATCGGAAATGATCACATCATCTACATGAGGCGCGAGTCCCACAGAAGTTCCCTGAATAGCAAGAAATTTCCCTTCCGGAAGTTTCCCGTATTCTTCTGTTGCCATGGGCAAGATCACCTCTCTTCCCACGGTTCGATTGACCTCGGCAGCCACCGTCTGTGCCTTGCCAGGCGTACGGTTCAGCATATATACGCGCTCCGCTCCTTTGACCGCACACAGATATGCCACCGCTCTGGCAGCACCGCCTGCACCCAGCAGAATAATCTGCTCTCCGTCCAGCCTGATGCCCTCACCTGTCATGGCACGGTACAATCCTTCCATATCCGTATTATACCCTTTATATCCGCTCTCTGTTCGTACCAGAGTATTCACTGCACCGATATTTCCAGCCAGATCATCTATCTCATCCAGGCTCGCAATCACATCGCTCTTAAAGGGTACTGTCACATTTAATCCCAGCAGATTAAGTGCCTTGGCACCGGTAACCGCCTCCGCCACCCTGCCGGGTTCCACCAGAAAAGGCACATACACCATATTATGCCCCAGAATCTCAGCCAGGGTATTATGTATCATCGGTGAAAGCGTATGTTCCACCGGATTCCCGATCAGGCCGCAGACTCTCGTCTTACCGTTTATTTCCATAACCCGCTCTCCTTCCATGCAGTCCGCAGCACTGCCGCAAAGTTCCCGCTATCTCAGGCTCGAATACCGCCCTCTGGAGCGTTTATAAAAGAACAGCACAATCCACTCCAGACGTCGTTTCAATACAATCTGTATCTCTTCCCGAGGATGAATCGGCCTGACAAGATACGTTCTGATTCCCGCCTTTTTCGCTCCCCACACATCCGTAAAAAGCTGATCCCCGACAAAAAATGTGGTGGCAGCATCCGTTCCCATCATCTCCATGGCTTTATGATAGCTTTTTACCGCAGGCTTACCTGCCTTATAAATATAACGGGAATGTACTTTATCATTAAACATTTTGACCCGCGGCTCTTTATTATTCGATAATAACACACTGTCCAAACCAATATTATGCAGACGTTCAAACAGGGTAATACTTCTTGCATCCGCCGGCGCCCCATGGGGAACCAGGGTATTGTCAATATCAAAAATCACACCCCGAAATCCCTGCCGGTACAATGCTTCATAGTCTATTTCATATGCGGAATCCAGATAAATATCCGGATAAAAACGTTCTAACCATGCCATAGTATATACTCCGTTCTATTACTCAACAAAACACCTTGCTTTTTTGCAAGGTGTTTTCACACTTTTATTTATCCAATACACTCTTCAGCTCATCCATAAAAGTATTGATATCCTTAAATTCTCTGTATACAGATGCAAATCTCACATAGGCAACCGCTTCCAGATCCTTGAGTTTATTCATGACCAGCTCACCGATCACCTGGCTGGGAATCTCTTTCTCTTCCCGGTTAAAAATCTCTGTCTCCACCTCATCCACCAACTGATTGATCTGATTGGCACTGATCGGCCTCTTGTGACATGCACGCAGGACACCAGCTTCTATCTTCGACCTGTCATAAGTCTCCCTGTTATCATCTTTCTTGATAATGATAAGCGGTATCGTCTCCACCTTCTCATAGGTGGTAAAACGTTTATCACACTCATCACAGACACGCCTCCTGCGTATGGAACTGTTATCTTCCGCGGGTCTGCTGTCGATTACTCTGGTATTTTCATGACCACAAAAAGGGCATTTCATCAGGATATCCTCCTTCATATCAACCTGTACTATTGTATGACTCAATATGTCTATTATAGATGATATGATAATTTATGTCAACTATTTTATGGAAACTACATCTGGATTCCTGAAACAATCACCCACAGACTATACAATACAAAAAGTTCCATTTTACAGGCAAATATCTACAATGATAATGTCCGGCCCTATCTGTTTAATATCCTTATAGCAGATAACATAATCTGGGTCACTTCCAAACAGACCACACCACTTATTATCTCCCGGAATAATCAGCTTGAAAATCTGTCCGGTACACTCGTCAAACTCAAAATCATTTACCCTGCCAAGTTTTTCACAATTCCTCAGGTTGATGACTTCCTTTTTCTTTAATTCCGAAAATAACATAGGAACCTCTCCGGGCTTTTTACTTATCATATGCTTCTGCCCGCAAAAGGTTCCTGTTGTATTGGTTCTGACTCTTTCTAATCCACTGTCACATATTCCGCAAAGACATACCCTTCCGTATAACCATCCTCCGACAGGGCAATCTTGTACCATTCACCATCCTCTATCACTTCCAGATACTCATAAGTCTCCCCGGCCTGTGCCACTTTAATCACATTACTTCCCGAAGTGGACGGATTATCCCTGACATTTACATTCCTGCTGATGGTGAGGGTTCCCATGGCAGTCAGCTCCGGTTCGGAATCTTCCGGCTCTCCCACATCCTGTCCCTGCTCTTGTTCTTCTTCCTGATCATTATCCTGATCTTCCTCAGATTTCTCCTGCTGCTTTGCCTGCTTTTCCGCCACCTTATCGTAATTCTTAGGTACATACTGCTGATACATCCGAAAAGCCACAAAGGCCACAATGACCAGAACAATGCAGCCCACAACCGCAGTCATGATCGTGAGGATATCAGTCCCTTCTTCCTCATCGTCATCCCAATCATCATCCTCCCAGTCGTCTTCCACAATCTCTTCCCGGTAGACGGGTCTTCTCTTCTTTGGAGGCGGTGCCGGCTGGGATTTTTTCCTTTGTACCGGCGGCTCTGCCTTTTTCCTTCTGACCGGTTCTTCACGATCTGCCCGGCTCCTGGGGGCACTGTTTCGCTCCACACGGCTTTCGGAAGAAGATTTTCCGGAAGAAGACTTCCTGGAAGAAGCCCTTTGTGAGGAAGATGTCTTCCTGGGGGCACTCTTATGGGCATCTCTGTCTGATCTGCGTTCTGTCCTGATCTCAGCCGCCGTCTCCGAAAGAATATTACGCTCTATGGATTCCATGGGAATATCCATGGTATCCTGGGAAACCGGCCTGGCTTTCTTCTTTTCTCCAACCAGTCTGCCGCACTTGGGACAGAATTTATTGTCCTGCCGAAGCGGTGTGCCGCAATCAGGGCAGCGCCTCTTCTTTATCACTTTGGCGCCGCACTCGGGACAAAACTGATCCGCTTCCGACACGCGGGCACCACACTCTGTACATACCATATCTATCTCTCCTCACTGTAAATCAACGATAGCTTTATCTTTATAACTTTACCAAAAAAATCACCTTTTGTAAAACCATATCCCAAAATTTTTCCTTAAGATTTCATGAATAATTCCCGTGCAATCGCACATGCTTGATAGAAAGACAAATTTACACTCAAAACATAAAATACGAAAGGCTGGGTACAGATTATGATACAAGGCAAAGTAGAAATCTGCGGCGTCAATACCTCCAAACTGCCGCTTCTGAAAAACGCTGAGAAAGAAGAACTTTTTAAACGTATTGAAGAAGGCGACTTATCCGCCCGCCGGGAATATATCAACGGCAATCTGAGGCTCGTTCTGAGTGTCATCAAACGCTTCCACTCCAGCAACGAAAATGTGGATGATCTCTTCCAGATCGGCTGCATCGGCCTGATCAAGGCAATCGATAATTTTGACAGTTCCCTGAAGGTAAAATTTTCCACTTATGCCGTGCCTATGATTGTAGGTGAAATCAGGCGTTATCTTCGTGATGCCAACAGTATCCGGGTCTCACGCTCCCTGAAGGATACCGCCTACAAGGCTATCTATGCCAGGGAACACCTGACCAGGGCCAACTCGAAAGAACCTACCGTCACAGAAATTGCCGCTGAAATCGGTGTCCCCAAAGAAGATATCGTCTATGCCCTGGACGCTATCCAAAGCCCCATGAGTCTCTACGAGCCCGTCTACACCGACGGCGGCGACACGCTTTATGTGATGGATCAGATCAGCGACAAGAAAAACCGGGAGGAGGTCTGGGTGGAACATATCTCCTTGAGTGAGGCCATGAAAAAACTTTCCGAACGTGAATATGAGATTATCTCCCTGCGTTTCTTCGAGGGAAAGACCCAGATGGAAGTAGCCGAAAAGATAGGCATCTCCCAGGCGCAGGTATCAAGGCTTGAGAAAAATGCCTTAAAGACCATGCGTCTGTATCTGACAGCCTGAACAAAAAAGGATCGGTGTATGCCGATCCCTTTTCCTATCCATTAAAATTTCGCTATATCATATGTCAGCGTAATGTCTTTACCGCCGTAAAGTTTAAAATAATTCTGCACGATTCTGTCCGTGACCACACGTATGTTTTCTTTCTCTGTTCCCATCAGTACCACCAAAAACTGAGAACTGCTGTACCTGGTACCCACATCCACACCTCGCAGGGATTTGCAGATTGCCTGTTCCATACACTGCATGGCAATCTCCATACGCTCTAACTTGATTTCAGTTCCCTCCTGGAAGAACAGGGTAAACAGTAAGAGCTGGGTCTTTTGCTTACTGCGCTTGGACATATGCTGTACAAAATCATAAATATGCGCAAATTCATCATAATCCACCTGAAATAATCCCTGATATTCATCCCGGTTCTCAATAATATTGATTACCCTCTCCAGATCGTTCCTGGACTGTTCCGGCGTGCGTACCATACTGGTTCCTTCATAAAATCCATAACGGAGGTTCTCATTCTGCTTCACGTGATAAAGGGCCTTGTCAGCTCTTTGATAGAGTTCATTAAACTCCCGTCCGTCCGCACCGGATATACTGATACCGACAGAAAGCTGGGTCTCTTTAAGAAGCTCCACCTCTTCCTGCTTTTTGGCAAATACCTCCAGGATTTCTTTTACCTTATCCACTGCGTCTTCTCTTCTTCTGACACCCTCTATGAAGTAAAGGAATTCATCGCCGCCTGTCCTACAGACTGTGTCCCGTCCGCACACTTCCCGCAAAACATCGGAGGTAACCCTAAGTGCATAATCACCGATCAAATGACCATGCTCTTCATTGATTCTCTTAAAATGATCCAGATCCAGAATCATCAGACAGCCACCCACAGTGCGCAGACCTGCTGTGATCTCCTGTTCTCCTTTCCGTTTGCTCAGAAGCCCCGTGAGATAATCCGTCGGCGATTCCAGAACGCTCTCCGCTCCCATGGACAGTCCCACAATCTTCTCACTGTCAAAGATCGGCGACGCCATATCTTCTTCGGGCATCCAGACTCTCTCCAGCGCACCTTCTTTCACCAGGCTGACAAAGATATCCACCAGTTCCGGATCCCACTGGCTTCCTTTGCCTCTCTCCAATTCTTCCATCACAATATTATCATTCAGTCGCCGCCTGTAAACGCGGTTACTGGTCATGGCATCATAAGAATCCACCAGGCCGATGACACGGGCAACCAACGGAATAGATTCCCCCTTCAGTCCTTCCGGATATCCTTTGCCGTCGTAACGTTCATGATGATACTTCGCACCAATACTAACATTGGGAAACATCTTAAAGTCCTTTAAAATCTCCGCTCCCATGATCGTATGGCCTTTGATCAGCCGAAATTCCAGATCTGTCAGCTTAAAAGGTTTATTCAAAACCGCATCCGGCACACCTATCTTACCCACATCATGTAACATCGCCACATAATAGATGTTCTGAATATCCTCCTCAGACCACCCCAGACGCTGGGCAAGAATCTCTGAATATGCCGCAACCCGCATGGAATGACCTTTGGTATAGTCATCCTTCGCATCCACGGTGTTCGCCACAGTCATAATCGCCTGAATCGTGATGCGCTCCATCTCCTTGGTCTTCTCATCCAGCCTGCGCTGCAAATCCTTGCGGTACCCATCCAGTTCAATGCTGCTCTTAATACGGCTCATCATAATCTGAGGTTCAAAAGGTTTGGAAATAAAGTCAAAAGCTCCCACCCGGAAACATTCGATTTCCGTCTCCACACTACGGTCAGCCGTCAGAAAGATAACCGGAATCTTACGCCAGCGCTCATCCGCCTGTAATGATTTCATCACTTCAAAACCGCTGATCTCCGGCATATTAATATCCAGAAGAATCAGATCCGGTACATGCCTTTCCAGATACTTATACGCCTGCCGGCCGGAATTCACGGCAACCACCTTATATTCGTTCCCCAACAGAGTCTGTGCTGTTGATAAAGTCAACCTGTCATCATCGACAATCAAGATTATCTTCTTCATTCGTCTCCCCGTCTACCCCATCTTCTCAATAACCATGAATGTAATTCACATAATACCCTACGTTCATTATACTGTTAATTACTGTAAAAAGCAATTCAATTATCCTTGCTCATCTCCTTTTTTAAACGCCTCATAATCTTTTTTTCGAGTCTTGAAATATAGGATTGTGAAATGCCGAGCAATTCCGCCACCTCTTTCTGTGTCATCTCCTTCCCGTCCGCGCTGCCCAGCCCAAACCGCAGACGGATAATGGTCTGCTCCCTCTCCGAAAGCTTGGCGATTGCCTTGATCAGGAGCTTTCTTTCCACTTCATTCTCCAGATCCTTATAAATCACATCTTCATCTGTTCCCAGGATGTCAGAAAGAAGCAGTTCATTGCCATCCCAGTCCACATTTAACGGTTCATCTATGGAAACCTCCATCTTATGCTTACTGTTTCTTCTCAGATACATCAATATCTCATTCTCAATACAGCGGGAAGCATAGGTAGCCAGTTTGATATTCTTTTCCGGATTAAAAGTGTTGATGGATTTAATCAGTCCTATGGTTCCTATGGATATCAGATCTTCCACTCCCACACCCGTATTATCAAACTTCTTCGCAATATACACTACCAATCTTAAGTTATGTTCTATCAGAATAGACTTCGCTTCGTCCTCATACTCTGTTCCCAGATCACTTATGATCTCATTTTCCCTCTCACTCTCAAGCGGGGGCGGCAGTACCTCCGTTCCGCCTATGTAATGAATATCTCCCTGTTTTGTCATAAGGAACTTTGTATCCTTGTGTACCATTTTGAACTGAACCTTTCCAGGGATTGCCACTTTTAAAACCATTTTTATTCCTCCTAGTTTTCTAATAACCGGGGGTGTAATATCATCTGGTATACACTCTCTTCCGATATTCCTGTATCACAAATTGCAACAATCACGTGTTCTTTCCTGATTTCCTGTTTGTCTGACTCTATGATGATTTCGGGAACCTCATAGGCGTTCAGAAGCCCCTTATCCTTTCCCACACTCTGATAAGGAACCGCATGATACTTCTCCGGCATAAAACAAGAGGTCATGCACTGTGCTATCTTTTCACTGATCACACTGACCGGTTTCCCGCTCACAGGATCTACCAGATGATTGCCAGTATCCACAAATGCACTCACCTTGATTTCCTGTCTGAGTGCCGGCACAT
Source organism: bacterium 0.1xD8-71 (assembly GCA_003612405.1). GTDB lineage: Bacteria > Bacillota > Clostridia > Lachnospirales > Lachnospiraceae > UBA3282. The sequence continues at coordinate 205,936 of RAYR01000009.1, read as the reverse complement.
AAAACCGTACCGTCCGCAGACTGTTGCGGCTCCTCGCCGCCACTATGCCAAACAGTGCCGCAAGGATACGATAAGCCAGATAGCTGATCAAAAGTGTTAAGAAAAGACTTCCCCTTCCTTTTAGAATCACTCTCAGCCGATTCAGAATCCATATCATGACACTGCCTAAAAAAAATCCACAGCCAGCCATTACCAGACTACTATGAATCATCTTTTTCATGCTATGTATCCGATATGTGATACACATCATACACATACTGACAGGCAGTGCACTTATGAGCATCCTGCCTCCCATGTTTCCAACAGGTATCATAATCATCAGACAGCTTAACAAGGCTCCTGTCACCGCTCCCAGCCATTTCTTTCCATGCGTGGCAGTACATCGAAGAAACCTACCGGCTAAAGACAGCAGATACAGATTTGTTGTCAGCTGCAAGATAAAAACACTGTCAATATATAATTTGTAATACACCTCTCACCTCCGTGCCTTACAAATATTATAAGAAAAACAAGGCGCATATTCTGTCATAATCAGGGAGCATTTCCACTATTTTTCCAGACACATACCAACAAAAAACCACAGGATATTCTCCTGTGGTCTAATTATAATCTGCTCATTTTTTCGAGGTCACGAAGTGATCCTCGGGAAGTTAATTCCGAAGGAATTTACTTCACCTCACTTGCTTTTCAGAAAATCCGGAATCTTCAAGGATTTCTCCTCCACCGAACTTCTGATATCACTGGTTCTGTTAATACCGCCTATCTGCTTTAACGTGGGCTGCGATTTGGCTTGTCCACCAGTCTGCGCTGCTGTAACGGGCTGTTTCAGACCTATACTCTGGGTAGCAAATGCACTGAGTCCCGCACCCGCGGAGGCACCTGCAACACCTTTACTTTGTAAAGAAGTGGGGGTTATGTATCCGCTCTTAAAGCCAAGTCCGCTGTTCTGTCTTGCTTTCTCTTCAATTCCGGTAGCAATAATCGTCACATTACAGGTATCCGACATGCTGGAATCATACATGGCGCCAAAGATAATATTCACTTCGTCGCCGGTAAGCGCTCTCACATAATCGGAAGCGTCAGAAGCATCTGCCAGGGAAATATCGCCGGAAACATTGATGATGACATGTGTGGCACCTGTGATGGTTGTCTCTAAGAGCGGACTCTCCACCGCCATCTTCGCCGCCTCACTGGCCTTATCATCGCCTTTGCCCGTACCAATACCGATATGTGCAATTCCCTTGTCCTTCATGACTGTCTGCACATCCGCAAAGTCCAGGTTGATAATGGCCGGCATATTGATCAGGTCTGTAATACCCTGCACCGCCTGCTGTAAAACTTCATCTGCCTTCTTTAAAGCATCAGGCATAGTAGTACGCCTGTCCACAATCTCTAACAATTTATCGTTGGGAATCACAATCAAGGTGTCCACATTATCTTTAATTTTATCAATACCTGCCAAGGCATTTGTCATACGGGCCTTCGCCTCAAACCGAAACGGTTTGGTCACCACACCGACTGTCAGGATTCCCATGTCCTTTGCAAGTTTTGCCACCACAGGCGCCGCTCCTGTACCGGTGCCGCCGCCCATACCGCAGGTGACAAACACCATATCCGCACCTTTTAATGCCTGAGCCACTTCCTCGGAACTTTCCTCCGCTGCCTTCTCCCCGATTTCCGGCTTGGCACCGGCACCAAGTCCCTTGGTCAGTTTCTCTCCAATCTGTAGAAGTGTGGGCGCCTTGCACAGCTGCAATGCCTGTTTATCGGTATTGATGCCAATAAATTCCACCCCGTCTATCTCTTCATCTATCATTCTATTCACAGCATTGTTGCCTGCACCGCCTACACCGACTACGATAATCTTCGCGGCAGACTCAGCATCATTCGACTTAATCTCAAGCAAGGTGATTCCTCCTCCTAAAATCCATCTCCACATAAACTCATATAGATTATCATATAATTATTTTACTAAATTCGCAACCTTTTTTTTGTTTTTGTGCGTTTTTGTTATCATTTTCCTAAATTTAGTCCTGCTCAAAACTGTAAGTCGTTGTATCCTCACTGTATTCGCGCATATCTAAAGTACCACTTTTTCCCAGAAGATTAGGAATCAGATACTGTAAAGTCATAATCTTTTCATCAATATCCTGACTGTCGCCAATGGCAACTTTCGCATCCCCAAATATCAGCGTCACCTGATAATTACTGTCAAAATATATCTTGTCCGCCGAAAGGGAATACTTGGATAACTGCTGGGAAATATTCAGGATTTCATCAAACACCTCCGGTTTCTCTACCGGCAGCGGTTCATGTAATATCACATGATCAAAGGAAAGTCCTGTCACCTGCGGAATCCCGGCCGTCTTTTCCTCCGATGTCTCCACCACAATCCCATCCTTGTCAAAATATACATAACGTCCCAGATAGGATACATAGCCCGCAAGCGCTTTTTCATACACTGTGATCCGGACGGTGTCCCTGGCCTCAATGGATACGTCCATGGTCTGAATAAACGGAACATTATCAATGCCCTTATCACTGTATTTCATGGATAGAAACAGGGAGTTATTTCCATATCTTCCCCCCATGACCATCTCCATAATCTCCTCATTGGTGTAATGAATATTGCCTTCCACATAGACAGTGGTAATGGTGTAATTCTTTACAATATAATAATAACCGCCAAGAAGCAGGGACAGAAGAAGAATCCCTACACCTGCCAGTATCCCGACTCTCGTGGACCTGTTAAAGCGGATCTTCTCCTGTTTATCCCTGTGCATTCTGCTTTTCTTCGGTTGAATATCACCGTTTTTGACCAGCCGCAGATTGGGGTTCTTTTTCTTCACTTTTCTGACTGTTTTTTTGTTACTCATTTCCTGTCCTCATGACATGACACTTCTGTCATGCCAGTTCAATATCCGCCCCCAGTTCCCGGAAGCTTAAGGTGATATCTTCATATCCCCGATCTATATAATGGCGATTGGTCACAATGCTTGTGCCCTCCGCCGCCAGTGCTGCCGCCACCAACGCCGCTCCGCCCCGCAGTTCCTTCGCCTCCACAATGGCACCGTGCAGTTTTTTTACAGGCCGGATATAGGCTCTTGCCCCCTGCACCGTAATATCGGCTCCCATCCTGCACAACTCCGGCACAATCCGGAAGCGGTTCTCAAACACCGTCTCCTCAATCCAACCGGAATGTCCGGAAAGAGCCATCACCACCATGAAAAGGGATTGCAGATCCGTGGGAAATCCAGGATAACATTCCGTTACCAGACCCGCAGGCAGCGCCGCACATCCCCTGCCGGACACAAGGATACCATCCTTTTCACAGGTAATCTCTGTCCCCAGCTTTCGGGCACACGCAAGCACACTCTGCATATGCTCACAGGGTGCATCCTGTAGAAACGCACTGCCGCCGGTACACATACAGGCCGCCAGATAAGTACCGGCCACGATTCTGTCCGCCGGTACATGAAACCGCACCGGATGAAGACACCGTACACCCTCAACCACCAGCCGGTCCGTGCCGACACCCATAATCTTTGCTCCGGCACTCTGCAAAAATTCGCATAAAATCTGAATCTCCGGCTCTCTGGCCGCAGGATGGATGACTGTACATCCCTGTGCCAGTACCGCTGCCAGGATCAGATTCTCCGTCACACCCACGCTGACAAAAGGAAGCTCATGTACGGCCCCCTTCAGCCTCTGCGTCCGGGCGCAAAACCCGTCTTCTTCCTCCACAATCTCCACGCCCATACGGCGCAGGGCACGCAGATGCAGGTCTATTGGTCTTTTGCCGATCACGCAGCCTCCCGGATATTCCATACCGACGCTGCCCGTCCTGGCCAAAAGAGCTCCTAAAAGCATGATGGAAGAACGCATGACTCCAACAGAGTCTGCCGGCATATCACACTCCGACAATTGTCCTGTGTCCACACGCACAAGACCTTCCTCTCTCGTCACTCTACAGCCCAGGCTCCCTAAGAGCCGTAACATATGAAACACATCCGAAATGTTCGGGCAATTCTCGATCTCGCAGGTACCGTTTATCAAAAGTGTCGCCGCAAGAACCGGCAGCGACGCATTTTTTGACCCCTGTATCTTAGTCTGTCCTCTCAGACAGTTACCACCATAGATACGAATAGCGTCCATAAGATTACCTCAAATCTAAAATATGACCTATTCTATCTATATGGATTTTCGACTAAAAATTATCTTGTCCTTATAAATCTTTCAGACGTATTCCCTTGGCCACACTTAAAACCAGCCCGATTTCTATCAAAAGAAACATGACAGAAGATCCTCCATAACTGATAAAAGGCAGGGAAATTCCCGTATTGGGAATGGTGTTGGTGACCACCGCGATATTTAAAATCACCTGAATGGCAATATGTCCCATCACGCCCACCACCAGAAGCGCACCAAACAAATCCGGCGCATTGTTGGCCACGATCATCAGACGCCAGATTAAAAGCAGAAACATGACAATAACTGCGATCCCGCCAAAAAGTCCCAGTTCTTCACAGATAATGGAAAAAATCATATCATTCTGTGCCTCCGGCAGGAAACCGCGTTTCTGCATACTCTGTCCCAGTCCCTTGCCAAGCACACCGCCGGAACCAATGGCATAAAGCGCCTGTAAAGTCTGAAACCCTTTGCCGCTGGCATAAGCTTCCGGATCCAGCCAGGCCAGGATTCGTGCCCCACGGAAATTCACGCTGTCCGCCTGGGACTGCGCCATCTGTACCACCGCAAAGACCACAACCGCCGCTCCTGCAAGCGTAGCCAATCCCAAAAGAATAAAACGTTTGTAATCCGGACAGGATACAAAAAGCATCAGCACAGCAATGCCCATAATAATAATCGCCGAGCTTAAGTTATTGGTGATCTGCCAGATCATTACCGCAATGGGCGCCGGTACAAGCAATACTGTCCAGAACCCTTTTCTGGTTCGTATCCGCTTACCCATGGTGCAGATCAGACTGGCTAAAAACAGTATCATACCCACTTTGGCCACCTCCGCCACCTGTAAGGAGATAGGCCCTATGTACAACCATCTGGTGGCGCCGCCGGCCTCATGTCCAAAAGGAATAATCAACAGAATCAGCACCGCGGAAACGATATAGGCAAGCGCCGCAAACCGTTCCCAGAAATGGTAGGGAATATTGGATACTACAATCATCACCACTAGACCAAGGATCGTAGCAAAAAGCTGCTGTTTCAGATAATGGGTGGAATCCCCATAATCCAGATTGGCCTCATAGGAGCTGGTGGAAAACACCATTACCATACCAAACCCCAACAGAAACAGCACAATAAACAGCAGGCTGTAATCCATAAAGCTCTCAGTCTTTTGTTGTCTCCTGCGCGAAGAATTTCTCTGTGCCACTTAAACCTGCTCCTCCAATTGCTCCACTAATTCCTTGAACATCCTGCCTCTGACTTCATAATTGGGAAACATTCCCCAGCTTGCACACGCCGGCGATAATAACACCGCATCTCCCGGCTGTGCCTTTTCCACACAGACTGCAAAGGCTTCCTCAAAAGAATCCGCCAACACTATGTTTTCCATGCCGTGCCGCTTGGCACAGCCGGCAATCTTTTCTCTGGTCTCTCCTATCAGCACCAGGCATTTCACTTTACCGTCAAAAGCCTCTATCCACTCATCGTACTCACTCTGCTTATCATAGCCGCCGCCAATCAGTACCGTCGGCTTACACATGGCCCGGATTCCCTGAATGGCCGCATCCGGATTAGTTCCCTTGGAATCATTATAATAATCCACGCCTCTTTTAGTGTCCACAAACTCTATCCGATGCTCCACCGCCCGAAACTGTCTGACCACCGAAAGGATCGTCTCCATCGGCACTCCAAAAGCCTGGGCAATGGCAATGGCTGCCATCACATTTTCCACGTTACAGGTACCCACCAGCTTCATTTCATGGATATTCATAAGCCTTGCTGCCACACCGTCCTTCGCCTGCCAGATCGCTTCCCCTTCCTGGTAGAAGCCTTCCGCAAGTTTCCTCTGAGACGAAAACCATACCACCCGGGCCGGACAGCGTTCTCCAAATTCTCTGGTATAACTGTTCTCATAATTCAGGACACAGACCTGATCTTTCGTCTGGTTTCTGGTAACAGCCATCTTCGCCGCCGCATAATTTTCCATGGTGTGATGACGGTTCAGATGATCCGGTGTGATATTTAAGATTGCCGATACATCGGGTTTAAACTTTTCCACCGTCTCCAGCTGAAAGCTGCTGATCTCCGCCACTGTTACCGTCTCATCCGTAGAATCCAAAGCTGTCAGCGTATACGGATTGCCGATGTTTCCCACCACATCCACATCCGGAAAATGAGCCGCCATAATCTCACCCACCAGCGTGGTGGTAGTAGTCTTGCCATTGGTGCCTGTAATGCCGATTACACGCCCTTTGCCAAGTTCATAGGCAAGTTCTATCTCACCCCAGATACGGATGCCCCTTTCCCGAAATTGCTCCACAAATTCCGTGTCTGTGGGAACCCCCGGACTTAAGACTACCAGCTCTATGCTTTCCGCGGTTTCCTTCGGCAGTATGCCAATCACAATCTCTGCTTCCATCCCCGGCTTCAGTTTGCTTCTGACATCTTCCAAAGACAGCTGATCATTTCCGTCAAATAATACCGGCAAAGCCCCTGCATGACAAAGAGCCTCAACAGCCCCCATCCCGCTGATACCGGAACCTACCACTAATACTTTTTTCCCCTGTAACTCCATGATCTCAACCTTTCTGAACTCTGTTAAATATCATCCTGTCTAAACCATCCACGCGGAGAATAACCCACGCACCTGGGGTCATTCTCTGGTCTGAGAAGAAGCTGCTACGCAGTTTCTTCTCAGACACCCATCAGAGCCACCAGACAAAGCAGTGCCGTCACAATGGAGAACACCGCCACCACTCTTGTCTCTGACCAGCCGCACAATTCAAAGTGGTGGTGAATCGGTGCCATCTTAAAAATCCTCTTGCCGCCGGTTATCTTAAAATAAGACACCTGCATCATCACAGACACCACTTCCAGCAGATAGATAAATCCCACAATCGCAATAAAGAGCGGCATCTGCATCATATAAGCCGTAGCCGCCACGAAACCGCCCAGGGCCAAAGAACCTGTATCTCCCATAAATACACTGGCCGGATGTACATTAAATAATAAAAATCCCAGAAGCGCTCCCACCACCGCACAGGTAATCGGCTCTATCCCGCTGTCTGTTCCGATGGCCACCACCGTAAAGAATGTGGCCACCAACACTGTCACCGAACTTGCCAGGCCATCCAGGCCATCCGTAAAGTTTGTGCCGTTTACCGCGCCAATCACGATAAAGAAAAGAATCGGAATATTGAACCAGCCAAAATCCAGATACATTCCTTCCACAAAAGGTACTTTCATGGCCAGGGAAACATCTGTATAACGCAGCAGATAAAACGCAAAGACCCCCGTCACCACAATCTGCAAGGCAAACTTCTGCCATGCCCGAAGACCCATGGAACGTTTTAAGACCACCTTGATGTAATCATCCAGAAAACCGATCAGCCCAAAACCCAGCATCAAAAACAGAATCGGGACAATCCTGGGATACTCTTTCACAAACAAAAGAGAAGTAATCACCACACTGACCAGAAACAGAATACCACCCATCGTCGGTGTACCGTTTTTCTTCAAATGACTCTCAGGCCCTTCTGTACGCTCTGTCTGCCCCACCTTAAGGCGTCTGAGAAAAGGTATCACCAAAGGCCCTAACACCACGCTGATTGCAAAAGACAACATCACCGATAATAAAACTGTACCATTCATATCTATTAATTAATCCTTTCCAAGATGACCGTTTGTACTTCATGTCTCATTATAATCTATCTTTTCCAAATATGGAAGAATATTCTCAAAGAGCTGTCTGACCACCGGCGCGGCAATCTGTCCGCCATAGTAGGTTCCCTTGGGATTATTGATAATCACTACCGCCAGTACCTGTGGATCATCTGCCGGCGAAAATCCCAGAAAGGATGCAATATACTTGCCGCTTCCCCTGGGCAGTGTCTGGCTGGTGGCCGTTTTGCCCCCAATCCGATACCCTTCCACGGCGCCATTCCTGCCGCTTCCTTCCGCCACCACCTGTTCCAGAATATAGCGCATGGTCTCCGAAGTCTCTGCGGAGACCACATTTTCCCGTACCGGATAAGTGAAATGCTCCACATGACTGCCATCGGCATTGGCCGTCTTGACTGCAAAGTGAGGTGTGATACGTCTGCCGCCGTTAACTATGGAAGAAGCCGTAGTCGCCAGCTGAATGGGCGTAATCTGAAAAGACTGTCCAAAAGAGATTGTTGCCAGTTCTACCGGCCCGATATTCTCCATCTTGTGCATGATGGTACCCGCTTCTCCCGGCAGATCAATGCCCGTTTTATCCAGAAGTCCGAATTGTCTGAAATAAGAATAGTACCGTTCCACACCGATACGCAGTCCTACCGTGATAAATACGGGGTTGCAGGAATTCATCGTCCCCTGCACAAAATCTTCCGCCCCGTGGCCTCCCACCTTGTGACAGCGTATCCTGCGGTCTTCCACCATGATGAATCCAGGACAGTTGAAAGTATCTGTGGTTTTTACCACGCCGGACTCCAGGCCCGCTGCCGCCGTTACAATCTTAAAGGTAGATCCCGGCTCATAGGTATCATTGATGCAGCCGTTTCTCCACATGGCATTTAAAAGTTCCTGTTTCTTCTCTTCGGAAAACGCCGCAGAATCCATGCCATTGGGCAGCGTATAGGGGTCATTCAGGTTAAATTCCGGTACATTTACCATAGCCAGAATCTCTCCGTTTTGCGGATTCATCACCAGAATGGAAACGCTGTCCGCCTCCTTGGTCTCCATGGTCTGCACGGCAAGCTGGGTGGCATAGCTTTGAATATTCATATCCAGGCTGATATAAAGATCCTGCCCGCTTATTGGTTCTACTCTCTCTTCACCTGCTTCGGCCAGTTCCACGCCCTTGGCATCCGTCACCGTTAAGATGGTTCCCGCTTCCCCCTGCAAATATTCCTCATAAATCACCTCAAGACCAATGATGCCCTGATTATCACCGCCGGTAAAGCCCAACACTTTGGATGCCAATGAGTCATACGGATAATATCGTTTATAGTCCTCATCCACTTTCACCCCATCCAGTTCATAAGAGCGGATGATATCCCCGATACTCTTATCCACATTGCTGCGGATCTTTTCTATGGAAGAATACTTCTCCACCCGCTTTCTGACATATTCCTCACTCAGTTCAAGCTCCCTGCACAGCACTTCTATCACTTCTTCTTTATCTGTAATCTGACTGTGAATCACAGAAATCGTACAGACCGTTTTATTATCTGCCAGAATCTTGCCATTGGCATCTATGATCCTTCCTCTGGCGGCCTTGATGCTGCGTTCTCTCTCGTGCAGTTCTTTGGCTCTCTGGGTATAATACTCGGACTGGAAAATCATCAGATAGGCAAGTCTTGCTCCAAGACCCGCAAAAGCAACAAAACATAGAAAAAGAATCGCCACTGTCTTACTGCGGTGATATGTTTTATGTAGGTAAGGCGTATCCTGTGCCATATAGAAAACCTCACAAAAAGGTATTAATATAATTTATTACCGTTTTTATGAGGTTATTCTTATTCCTTTCTATTCTGTTACTTCCGGCTCAGTACTTCCAGGCGTATTTCCCTCTTCCCCTGCTCCATCTCCCTCTCCGGCATCCTCAGGCGTCTCTCCCAAAAGGCTTCCGCCGCCAATGACAGTGCCAAGATTGGGATCCAGGAAATTACCGGTATTGGGATCTACCAGATAACCCGTAGCAGGATCCAGCGGAAAGTCTCTCCACACTTCACGATCCACCGTATCTTCCGGTTCTTCTTCCGGCTCTTCCGGTTGTCCTTCTCCCTCAGCACCTTCTTCTGTTTCTCCCGGATTTATGGGATTTCCTTCTTCGTCCAGTTCTTCTTCCTGCGTGCCTTCCGGCATCCGGATCTGAATCTGGAGCTGTTCCAGTTCTTCCCGTTCTTTATCCGACAGCTCCTCTGTCATGAAAATGTTCAGATAAGGAAGAACCTCTGTCAAAATCTTACGCACAATCCTGGTGGCATGTTTGGCATCATCTTGAGGAAACACATTAGGTCTGTCTACCACCACATAAATTACAATCTGAGGGTCATCCGCCGGTGCATATCCCATAAAGGATACCACATATTCATTATTACCGCGGGGAAGGGTTTCCGCCGTACCGGTTTTACCGCCGATCATATATCCGGCCGGTCTTGCAGTATGTCCTGTTCCATGTTCTCCCGTTACCACGGTGTTACAAAACTCTTTTATGGTATCGCTGGTAGTGTTGGATATTGTCTGCTTCAACACTCTGGGTTCTATATTCTCTATGGTGGCACCGTCCGCCGTAGTAATTTTGCTTACCACATGGGGCTCATAATAATAACCTCCGTTTATCAGAGAACAAAAACCTGTGGCCACTTGAATCATGGTGGCATTGAACCCCTGTCCGAAAGAATTTGTCGCCAGTTCTGTAATACCGATGGTATCCTTTTTATAAACCACCGTATCCGTACGGGGTTCGCCCGCCAGGTCAATATTGGTCTTTAAACCGAATCCAAACAGGTGCTGATAATCTACAAAACGTTCTTTCCCCAAAGCAAAGGACACATTCATCAGTACCACATTACAGGAACGCTCTACCCCTTCCTGTACACTGATACGACCGTCTCCGTAAGTCTGATGGCAGCTGATTTCATGATCCCCTACGTAAAGCTTTCCTTCACAAAGATAAGTCTCATTGCCGGTAATCGCTCCGCTCTCAATAGCGGCCGCCACTGTAAAGGGTTTGGATACAGAGCCCGGTTCGTAAGAATCCACGAGACAATGATTTTTCCAGAGGGCATTGAGATGCTGATACATCAGCTCATCATCCATACTGTTTAAAGATTCCTGTGTCACATACTCCGTGGGCTTTACTTTATTTCCCTTATCATCCAGAAGCGGCATACCGATCAGGTTCTGCTTGTTTCTGGTATCATTCAGGTCATAGTTAGGATAATCCGCCATAGCCAGAATATTGCCCGTATTTACCTCCATGATAATACAGCCCAGGCCTTCCGCCCCGTTACCGGGCCGGTAGCTGTCTTTATATTCTTCGTTAAATTCCTTCAGGTATTTTTCCACAATGGCTTGGATATTGGCATCAATGGTGGTCTGGATATTGTATCCGTCTCTTGCCGGTATCGTGGTGCGCTCCAGGGTCGAATCATCATTCAGATATCCATATTCCCGCCCGTTGGTTCCGCACAGAATATCATTATAATACTCCTCAAGGCCATATGTACCTACATTATCGTTGGTGGTAAACCCGATCACATCACAGGCCAGCGAACCGTTGGGATATTCTCTTCTATACTCATCCTCAAACCAGACACCCTTGATATTTTTACCCTGTTCAGGATCTTTTTGCAGTTCCTCAAAGGCTGCCTTTTTCTCATATTCCACTCTCTTGGCCATCACATAATAAGCTGAATTGGGATGCTCCGCAATATAAGTTCTGACAGTGCCTGTATCAATGTTAAAGATCTTCTTTAAGGCACTTAAAGTAGGTTCCAGATTCTTCTCATCCTGCATGAGCAGGTTCGCATCGAGAATCACATTATATACTTTATTACTGACGGCCAGAACCGTACCGTTGGAATCTATGATGGAACCACGTTTAAAAGGTATTGTCGTAGAGTCATATTCCTGCTGCGACAATACCTGCTTTTTGTAATCCTCTCCATTATCCCTGTTGATCAGAAACAATTGTACGCTGAGTCCGGCGAAAGCCGCCAATATGCACATAAACAATATCAGCAGCTTCTTTTGCATCTTGATGGTAAATCTGTTGATGGTGTTTCTTTTCTCCTGATTTCTCAATCAATCACCTACTTCATACTCTTACAAAATATCAATGGGGAATCTCCGCCATCTGTTTGACATAATCATTACTTTCGCTGGCAAAAGATATAATCTGCCCCTGTGTGGCATACTGCATCCCTAGTTCCTGGATTGCCACACGCCTGATTTCTTCCAGATCTATACTACTTGTTATTCTACAGTATTCCTCATCATTTGCAACCTTCAGATCATTCAGTTCTCTCTCCAGTTTAGAGATATTTTTCACACTGTTCGTAATATCTGACTGTAACCCCACATAATAAATGAGGATCATACCCGTAGCTACCAGTGCCACGCATAGAAACATCACATAACCGATGCTCATATGTTTTGCCCGCTCTCTGTTCTTTCTGATAGTATTATTATTCACTTTACGCTGCGGACGTTTTCTGATTTCTTCCGTCACATCCGGTCTTCTGACCGTATTGCCCTGCACATAATACTGACTGTGCCTGTTCACTGTGCGGTTTCTTTCTCCCCTTACGTTCGCGTTTCTTTGAGTCGCTGCCATTCTTTGTTTATTTCCCCTCTGTTTTACTAAATACGCGCAGTTTAGCGCTCTTGGCTCTCTGATTCGACTTCAGTTCCTCCTCTGAGGGAAGAATCGGCTTCCTGGTTATCACCTTCCCCCTTGAAACTTGTCCACATACACAAACCGGGAAATCCGGCGGACAGGTACATGGATTCTCATTTTTACGAAAAGCAGATTTTACGATTCTATCCTCTAAGGAATGAAAGGTGATTACGCAAATACTTCCTCCCGGATTTAATAAATCAATCAGCTGGTCCAGAGAGTCTTTTAATACTTCCAGTTCTCTGTTGCACTCAATCCTCACTGCCTGAAATGTACGTTTTGCGGGATGTCCGCCCGTAGCCCTCATTTTAGCCGGTATCGCTGCTTTAATGATTTCACACAGCTGTCCTGTGGTCTCTACAGGCTTGTCCTTTCTGGCCATCACAATGTGTTTTGCTATATTCTTAGCGAACTGCTCCTCACCGTAATCTCTGATGATACGGTAAAGATCTGCCTCCGGATACTCATTAATGATCTCTCTTGCACTGAGGCTTTGTCTCGTGTCCATCCGCATATCAAGTTTTGTATCGTACTTATAGGAAAACCCTCTCTCTATGTTATCCAGCTGAAAAGAGGATACCCCCAGATCCAATACAATACCATCCACTTTGTCGATACCGATCTGCTTCAGGGCCTCTTTCATATGACAATAATTGTCCCGGATCAGGGTAATGCGTTCCCTATAAGGTTCTAAGCGTCTGCCTGCCGCTTCAATGGCATCCGCATCCTGATCAATGCCAATCAGTCTGCCCGATCCTTGCAGCCTCTCCGCTATCCTGCCGGCATGTCCGCCGCCGCCCAGGGTGCCGTCCACATATATGCCTTCCGGTTTGATATGAAGGTTTTCTATGGTTTCATGCAGGAGCACCGAAGTATGTTTAAATTCCATTTATCTTCTTCTCCTAGATTCCCAGACCAAGTTCTGCCATGTGTTCTGCAATCTCATCCATATCTTCGCAGGCTGCCACGCCGTCAAAACGCTCCCTGCTCCAGATTTCTATCCTGCTTCCCACACCAATGAGAACTACATCCTTATTCAGTCCTGCAAACTCCCGCAGCACATTTGGTACTAAGATTCGTCCCTGCTTATCAACTTCTGCTTCTGTGGCTCCTGCCAGAAAAAATCTCACGAATTGTCTGGCTTCTTTATTCGTTATGGGCAGAGTTCTTAGTTTCTCCTCAAAAATACTCCATTCTATATTATCATACACAAACAGGCATCCGTCCAGTCCTTTTGTTACCACGAAAGATTCTCCAAGAGTCTCCCGGAATTTTGAAGGAACAATCAGCCTGCCTTTTGTATCAATTGTGTGATTGTATTCTCCCATAAACATGTGCAATCACCCTGCCCCAGTGCATCAGCCGTTCAAGACAGCCTGTGTACATTTTCCAAAAAAAGGAAAGTGGTCTGCCACGGAAAGATGGAGGTCTGTCTGGGAGTTTTCAAACCACTTTACTCCACTTTATCCCACTTTCCACCACTTTTACTATAATTTTATACTATCACAGCGTATATTGCAAGGAAAAGTTAGAAAAAAGCTCAAAAAAATACCCTCCATACATTGTAAAATGTACAGAGGGTCATATCCTCTTCTTTCCTTTATTTTATTTACCTGATTCTGTACCGCTCCCCAGCGTCACGGCAGGAGTGGTCTTTTTCTTTATGCGCTGCCGGATGACAAGATCCGCCGCAAGAGATACCACAAAGAGCACAATCGCCAGTACCTGTGACACCGCTACAGTTGTGTGGGGAATAAAGAGCGTGTCGGTACGAATCCCTTCAATCCAGGCACGGCCCAGACCATAGCCTCCAAGATACAAAAGCGACTGTTCGCCCTCAAATTTCTTATATCGTCTGTAACAGAGCATGAGAAGCAACAATGCCAGATTCCAGAGACTTTCATAGAGAAAGGTCGGATGCACCTGGATATAGTTGGTTCCCTCTATCATATGGGCAGATATTTTCTCGGAAATATCACTGGCCCGAACTGCATCCACCGGCAGACGCATAGCCAGAAAAGAGTCCGTATATTCTCCGAACACTTCCCGGTTCATAAAATTACCCCACCGGCCTATCACCTGTCCCAGCACCAGACCGGGCACACAGATATCTGCAATCTGCAAGAAGTTCTGCTTCTTTACTTTACAGTATATCCCCAGGGTTGTAAACGCCGCAATCACTGCACCATAGATTGCCAGACCGCCGTTTCGTAACTGAAAGATACCGAGCAGGTCATTCTTATACCTGTCCCAGGCAAAGACCACATAATAAATCCGCGCCCCGATAATGGAAAAGATAATCGCATAGATGGCAAAATCCCAGATGACATCGGCATCAAACTTTTCTTTTCTGGCCACATACGCCGCCAGAAGCACTCCGCAGAGCACGCCGATTCCTATGATCAGACCATAAAAGGCAATCTCAAATCCAAAAACATGAAAACTCTTCGGCACATTTTCCAGATAAATTCCCAGATTGGGAAATGCTATATCCATCCTGTCCATCATATCCTGCATACCGGACCTCCCTTTTAACTGCTGCCATTCATAGAATACTGACGTATTCTATTCATGTCGGGCGTTCGCCCTATGCCTACATGAGTACCCAATGCCTTGTCCGCAAGCGGTCACGCATTGGATACTCATGCAGGCGCAGTTGCTCATTGCTATTACACATTAAACCGAAACAGGATCACATCCCCGTCCTGCACCACATACTCCTTGCCTTCCATACCTACCAGACCCTTCTCCCGCGCCGCCGCAAGAGAACCATGTTCCAGCAGATCCTTATAATTTACGACTTCCGCCTTGATAAATCCTCTCTCGAAGTCCGTATGGATCTTCCCTGCTGCCTGGGGCGCTTTGGTGCCAATCTTAATTGTCCATGCCCTGGTCTCATCCTCACCTGCCGTAAGGAAACTCATCAGACCAAGAAGCCTGTAACTTGCCCGAATCAATTTCTGTAACCCGGACTCCGACAATCCCAGATCCTCCAGAAACATGGCAGTCTCTTCCTCATCTAACTCTGCAATCTCCTGTTCGATCTGGGCACAGATTACAAACACCTCACTGCCGTTTGTCTGTGCAAATTCCTTCACCCTGGCAACTCCCGTATTGGATGCTCCGTCATCTGACAAATCATCCTCCGCCACATTGGCCGCAAAAATCACCGGTTTGTAAGTCAACAGATTGTAAGAAGCAAGCCATACCTGCTCATCCTCATCTTCCGTTTCAAATCCCCTGGCCAGTCTGCCTTCCTCCAGATGCGCTTTTAAACGCTCTAAAAGTGCCATTTCTTTCGCTGCCGTTTTATCCATCTTGGCAGTCCTGGCCACCTTGGCTATCCTTCTGTCCAGTATCTCCAGATCAGAAAAAATCAATTCCAGATTGATGGTCTCAATATCCCGCAGAGGATCGATGGTGCCATCCACATGCACAATATTGGAATCCTCAAAGCAGCGCACCACATGAACAATGGCATCCACCTCCCGGATATTGCTCAAAAACTGGTTGCCAAGTCCTTCCCCTTTGGAGGCGCCCTTTACAAGTCCGGCGATATCCACAAACTCAATGGTGGCAGGCGTCACTTTCTTGGAATGATACATGTCCCCCAGTAGTTTCAGCCGCTCATCCGGCACCGCAACAATACCGATATTGGGATCAATGGTGCAGAACGGATAATTAGCAGATTCCGCCCCTGCCTTTGTCAAAGAATTAAAAAGAGTGCTTTTCCCAACGTTGGGAAGACCGACGATTCCCAGTTTCATTTTATCTTATTCCTCCGTGTTTACTCTAAAAAGAACCTCAACAGCTATGATAGTATAGCATAGTAAGGCTCAAAAGTAAATTGTGGGATTTTATAACGCATTAATCTTCAGGGTGTGAACGATATAATTCCAGATTTAACAATATAGGTCAGGAACGTATGTAGGTGCAGAATAAATACTCTGTCGAAAATCTCAATACCATTGCCATATCAGTTTTAGCGGGGCTTTGTCAAGTAAAGTGTGTAAATTTTTTTGCGATTTAAGGTGGCCGGATATCCTCTTAAAAATCTTCGTATTTCAGTATGCGCTTTTGGATCTTATCATCCATCGAAGGCTGGTTCCTGACCAGTGCCCAGTTTGACACCGGGCGGCCGTTCCATTTCTTATACAATTCTGTAATCCTCAGATATATGGCTTTCAGGACAGCGTCTTCACTGGGAAAAGAGCCTTTTTTGTCACCTTCCTGAAACTGGAATTGACTGACTCTATTGCTTTCGTGGTATACATTACCTTTCGTACGGCGCTCCCGTAATTGTACAGCTGTTCCACATGCGTCCAGTTGCGGTTCCATACATCTACTGCACCCGGATACTGGTTCCACGCCTGTCTGAACCGTTCAAACTCCGCCTCTGCCGCTTTCAGACTGGCCGCACCGTACACTTTCTTCAACTGGGCGGTAAATGCCTTGTAGTCTTTGGAGGGTATGTATCTGACGGAATTACGGATCAGGTGCCCGATGCACCTCTGGACAGTCACATCCTTGAAAATGGATCTTGCCCCTTCCTCCAACCCCGACACGCCGTCCATGCTGATAAAAAGAATGTCTTCCGCACCACGGTTCTTGATCTCATCAAATATCTGCATCCAGTAATGCTTTCCCTCTGCCTCCCCGATCCAGATGCCAAGGATATCTTTGATCCCATTTACATCATACCCTAAGACCACATATACGGCACAGCTTTTTGTTTCCATATCTTTTCGTATGTTTACATACAGGCAGTCCACAAAGAGGAATGTGTAAAACTTCTTAAGGGGGCGGTTCTGCCATTCATTAGCCGTTTCAATCACCTGATCTGTTATATTCGAGATCGTTTCTTGGGATATTTCAAATCCATAGATATCTTCGATCGTATCTGCTATATCACGCTGGCTCATTCCTCTTGCATACATGGATAAGACTTTTTCCTCTATGCCGCTCACATCTTTGAACGCTTGGGTATGAGCTGCGGGTCAAAGGACCCATCCCGGTCACGGGGCGTGTCGATCTCAACTTCACCCATTGTGGTCTTTAAACTTTTATGGGTATATCCATTTCTGCGGTTATCGGTTTCTTTGTAACCGTGATCATTTGTCTCATAGCCAAGGTGGCTACCCCTAAATGTTTACTAAGCGCATATTTTAGCCTTGCGGTATCAAGAACCGTTCCGGAACCAATTACTCTTTTTTCAGGAAACCCGCTCAGCTTTACAGCAGCATAAGTAAGAATATCAACCGGATTTGATACAATCAGCAATATTCCTTTAAAATTGCGCTTTGCAATTTCAGGAATGATGCTTTTGTAGATAGCAACATTTTTATGTACTAAATCGAGCCTTGTTTCATTCGGCTTCTGGTTTGCCCCGGCAGTCACAATGACAATAGAAGCATCCATCAGGTCATCATAGCCTCCTGCATAAATCTTCATCTGTCCGGCAAACGGAACGCCATGCGAAATGTCCTTTGCTTCTCCGTCTGCTTTATCATAATTTGCATCAAGAAGCACCATTTCAGTGAACAGCCTGCTCTGCATCAGTGTAAATGCTGTTGCAGCGCCTACAAATCCACAGCCGATGACTGCTGCTTTTCTTGGGTTAATTGTTTTTATCATCTCTATTCCTCCCATTCAATAGCGGAAACAGGACAGGAACGAACGGCATCCTGTACCATGCTTTCGTTTTCCGGTGCAGAGTCCTGATACCCCTCCGCCTTATCATCGTCATTCATACGGAATACATCAGGTGCCATCCCAACACACAGCCCGCATCCAATACAAGCATTCTGATCTACATTCACCCTCATGCCGCATCCCCCTTTCGCTAAAATACAACAACCAGCAACATTTTAAACTGCTCTTTACCCAAGACCGCATGAGGGTGTTTTGCGGGCATTACGATAGATTCTCCCTCATGCAGTTCATACTTTTTGTCATCAATCGTAATCTCGCCAACGCCATCCAAACAAATCACAAAGGCATCACCACTGGACTCATGGCTGCTGATTTCTTCTCCCTTGTCAAAAGAAAACAATGTGACACTCAGCGCATTATTTTGTGCTAAAGTCCTGCTTACAACCTGATTGCTTTGGTAAGCAACCTGTTCTTTTAAAACTAAAATTTCTGCCTTGTCTATATTTTTTATTTTTTCCATACTGTTCGTTTGCTCCTTCCCTCAGCCTGATTTTTAACCACCCGTTCAAGATGTTTCTGTTTTCACCTCAAACCCATGTTTCTCAAAAGTTTCAAAAACTTTGTCCATAGGAATATTTTTTATGGCAGCTCCATTTGGTATCGTCATTACCTTACCCATTACAGCTAAAGACATAGGCTTTATAATTTCCTTAAACCCTGCTTCTGCCAATACCTCTTTTATTTCAGGATTTTCACTTACCAGCTCTGAAACTGTTTTTGTGAAATCAACAACTTTACCCATTCGCCTATCTCCTTTTTTCTAACCATGTAATATATTTCTCCTGTATGCCGTCCTGTTCCGCTTTTTTCTCAAACGCTCTTGTCTGTTCATCAATCTGCGCTTTGCATTCCTCTGACAGTGTTCGTAATGCATAAGTGTAGCAGACGGTATCTTCTTTCTCAATGTGACGCTGCAATAAATCCACATAACCCGATGCATGGGTGACGATATCCAGCTTTCCTTCTGTAGTCGGAACACTGGCATACTGCTTAACTGCGTTCTCCAATTCCCCGATATGGAATCTTCCGAAGTCATGTTCCACCAGCATTCCATTGCGCACCAGTTTTTCTGCAACAGGATCGGAATTATTAAGCATAAACCGAAACAATATCTGTTCTTCCTTTCCATGATGATGCTTGTCTGCATAAGTTCTTGCAAAATCAATACACTCCAGAAACTCCTGAACATCAATGTCTGCCCCCTCAATCACAGCACAGCAGGTTCTCCTTAAATGCTTAGTCAGTGCTACGATATTCTCATGTTCTTTCATCAGTAAATCAATTCCATACATTATTTATCCCTCCTTAATCAATGTGAATGTCTGATTTCCTAAATATTTGTAGGAAAAACCGCTGCCCTCCAAAATACCTGCGACCAGCCTCTCCTTCAGGTCATAATAATGACTGACATCTCCTTGTAATGCTTCCCAATATGGCAAATGTATATCCACAGTCTGTTTCCATACTACTGCCTCCTGACTTATGGAAACCACAGTATTAACCCTGTCACAAGGCATTCCGTTCAATAGCAGATTATCTAAATGCCTATAAACTTCTTCTGCGCTTGTTTTCCCCGACAGTTTCCTGCTCCGTCCATACTCATATGCAGCATTCGCAATATCCGGCATACATTCAGAATGGGCATCCATCGTTGAGATGACCAGAAAAGCAAGGCGGTTTTCAGCGGCAGCGATTTTATCCTGTAACCAGCCATGTATATTACTGTTATCAATCATATTTTCAAGACTGCCTTTCTCCACCGCCCCATACTTTTGTTCCATTTCGGAAAGAATGCCATCATCATACCCGTTTTTGCTTATCATATCTGATAATCTTTCAACTAGCCCGTTTTGGAACTCTATTTTTCCGTATAGCCAGTGATGAATCGAACCTAAAAATGTGCTCATTGCACTCCTCCTATGAATTCAGCTTTTTCAAGAGTTCATCGGCATCCAGCCCATGCACCATGCAGGCATCCGCAAGGCTCTCCATCTGTGAGGACGGGCACCCTAAACAGTGCATCCCCATCTGCATCAACACCTCTGCCGCCTCCGGTTTGGTTCTTAAAATTTCTCCAAGTAACATTTCCTTTGTGATTGCCATATTATTTTCCTCCTATCTTTCTTTCCTGTTACAACACTTGCACTTCCTGATTTTTTTCGCCAAACTTTTCTTTTATCTCGGTGCAGATTTCTTCCCTGCTTATGCCTCTTTGTTCCTGCGTCTTAATCATCTTATACGCTTGAAAAAGCGGTGAAGGTCCAATTTCCGAGCTGAAAAATCCGATCCCCTGATTCCATGCCAAAAGTTCAAACACATCATCCAGCGCTGCGGATTCAAGACCATAGATATATGCCTTTACCAGTTCCCGCACAGCCTGCCTCATTCTTCCTGCGCCAACTGCATTTGTCAGGGAAAGAAGCAGACGCATTTCATAGGGGAGAGTGCGCTTCTCACTCTGCCATGTTGCCTGCCAAAAATCCGCCGCGATACGCCCTAAGTCCTCATCAATCATAGGATAATTCAGCAATGCAAGCGGACGGTATGGTGCAGAGCCTTCCGGCTCTTTTTCCTCTGTCCGGTAAAACCAGACATGAAACTCATTTTCTGCCAGCTTCTCTGTATGATGTATATACCCCAGCATATCCATCTCCTTATATAGCGGGTAAGGTTCAAAAGTCTGTATGACCTCAATTCCCTCCCCGGCTTTTAGCGTCATGGCACGTCTTTGTAAGCCGGGAAAGAAATTTCCCTGCACATGGCGTACATCCACTTTGAAGAAGTCTTTCTTTTTATCCTTCCATTCCTCGTACTTTATCATGATATCCTCCTTTATTTATTTTCTTGCTTTGGTGATTACATTATAGTAAAATAAGCAGAGCAAGTATGTTTGAATTCAAACAAAGAGGTGAGATTTTGGAAAAATTTTTAAACGCATTAAAAAAATGCCCGCTGTTTGCAGGATTATCCGATGACGAGATTTTAACCTCGCTAAAGTGTATCGGAGCAAAAGTCAGAAAAAACGCCAAAAATCAATACATCCTTCAGGCAGGAGATTGTACGGACTGTATCAGCCTGCTTGCGTCTGGGACTGCTTTAGTCATTCAGGAAGATTTATGGGGAAACCGGAACGTTATGACAAATCTTATGCCGGGCGACTACTTTGCCGAACCCTTTGCCGCCATTCCTGATGCAGTTCTCAGCGTCAGTGTTGTTGCGACAGAAAATTGTGAAATTGTGGAAATAAATATGAACCGCCTGATTACCATGTGTTCCGCTGCCTGCAGCCATCATAACCGCCTGATTAAAAACCTGATTACAGCTTTTGCCCAAAAGACACTGTTGTTTAACGAGAAGATAACGCACATGAGCAAGCGAAAAACACGTGATAAGCTGCTTTCCTATTTATCTGCTGAAGCAGCCAGACAAGGATCACTTTCTTTTGACATTCCCTTTGACCGCCAGCAGCTTGCCGACTTCCTCTGTGTAGAACGTGCAGCAATGTCTGTAGAATTATCAAAGCTGCAAAAAGAAGGGCTTCTGAAAACCTTTCATTCTCATTTTGAATTAAGTCCAAATGCCACAAATTAAAACAGGTCAATCTATACATAGCAGATTGACCTGTTTACAAAATACATATTTGTTATCAAATCAGCGGTTGCCTTCTGCAATCCCATAAACGGATTGCAGAAGCATTTTTCCTGATGATGTCTTAAAAACACAATCTATAACATTTCTGATATTGGCTTCCTGATATCCGGATTCGTCAGCATTAACCAAATAATCAGCTTCCAGCAAAATCTGGTAATCAATCCCGTCAACCTCCTGAAAAGTATGATGATGTGCGACCAAAAAGATGATACGGTTCACCATCTCGTTCGACAGCCCTGTACCCTTCAGGAATTCTTCAGCTAATACAGCGCCTTCTTTTTCCTGAAGTTTTCCATTTGTATTTCCGTATTTTTCCCGGCACAAAGGACACGCAATATCATGTATAATAGCCGCAATTTCTATTATTCTCTGTTCATCATCCGCTACTTTCTCACACTCTGCAATCGTTTTTGCATAGGCATACACTTTCATAAAATGATTGATATCATGAAGATTTCCTTTTGAATACTTTACCATTTTAACCATGATTTCTGAAACAGTCATATCATTTCCTCCTGTTATCTATACATCGTCTATAACCAATAGTCCACAAACTTACCAGTCACATCGTACAATTAAAAGCCAACCTTATGGCGAATCGTCATCCAAAACATCAATCCGTTCTATTTTAAAGACATTTAATGTGTCCACATCAGGGCAGGCAAAAACCGCTGTCCCCTTCTCCTGTCCGGGTATTTCGCCGCCGTATCTTAAAATATCAATATATGGAAATGCAACATGCATAGCCATAGGACAGAGTTTTCCACGCTCTGTATCAAAATCAAAACTATCACCTATTTTGTGACCCCTATGACATCCTTTCGTGCCTTTTTGATCAATCAATGTGATCTGGATTCCAGGTTTTTTCATATTTTAAGCACCTCCAACTCCTTCTCAATCGGTATTCCCTTATATATATCTGTATTGTTTCTATTGTTTTCAATCAGGCTGCTCACAGTGTCCATGGCTTTTTTTGTACTGTCATACAGGCTGTTTCCCTCCATCAGTTTTCCCAATAAAACGGAAGAAAAAATATCGCCCGTACCCGGAAACCTGACCGGAATGTTATAAAAAGGAATTGTAAATCTTTGTTTCGTTTTATGATCGAAGCCTGCAACCACATCTTTGCCATCCTGCTGAATGCTTGTGATGATTACCGATTTTGCGCCCATATTACCAAGCCTTTGAATCATTTCATCTACCTCCGAGATTGTTGCAGATTCATGATACTCCACTCCTGTAAGTCTGGCCGCTTCAGTATAATTTGGTACAATATAATCGGCTACTCCTACCAGTTTCTTCATATGTGCAACCGTTTGCTCTGTAACTCCATTGTACAGGGTTCCTTCATCTCCCATAATTGGATCAACAAATATCAGGGTTCCTTTCATGCTTTCCTTTCGACAAAATTCTTCTATGATTTTTACCTGCTCCTCTGAAACAATAAAGCCTGTCGCTATCACATCAAAGCAGAATCCCAATTCCTCCCATACTTTAATAGTGTTCTTCATATAATCTGTTGTTTCAAGAATATCGAATTTGCCATAATCCAACGTATTTGATACTAACGCAGTGGGAAGATTATATATTTGGTACCCCATATATGACATCAATGGAAGCATGACCGATAATGCCACCTTTCCATATCCTGCCAGATCATTTATCAACAATACTTGCTTGCCCATTTTCATCATGTCTTTCAGTTAATTCAATTCATCTATAATGAAATAATTATATACAGGGAGCAGGTTTTCGTCAAGATTTGTGTATACAAGCACCAATATATACATTAAATATCCGCCACACTCCGGAATTTTATGGATTTCTGTTACGTGACTGCTTTTATTGACTTTACCCATTTCACTCAATCCGAAATTCTTATCCCCTGTTCTGCAACTCCCGTAAATGTCTAAGCTGAGCTTCGCTTAATGTTCTCGGTTTCCCAATCCTGACAAGATTTTTGGGTAAAACATAGGTCTTACTTACTTCCGTCCATGACTTTAACCTTATTACCTCTGGAAACTCTTTACATAGCTTATCCATTTTCCGTATCCATGCCAGATTAGCTGTGTAAATTGTTGCTTCGCTTTCATCTGCATTAAAGTTGATAACAACCTCCTGCTCATATCTTGATAATTTCATTCCATGCTCCTTTCTCCAGTACCGAAACTGGCACCAATCCAATTTAACGGTACCCTTCCGGTACCAAATAAATATACTCAATCTTGGGCGGTTTTCTATCATTGCTGTTTTCCCCTTGCTGTTTCCTGACAGGCAACCCTTGTCGGCACTGTGTCGTCCAATATTGGCGCTCAAATTTTCTTAAAATTGGTCTTGGCGGTTTATATCAGCTTGGACAGTCATTCAGTTGTACTGTCATTATCCAACAAAACGCCCTGCTTTCCCGTATATCCACCATGTCAGAAATCTTCCAAAAAACAGATTTTTCTATCATGCTGGAAATTTTCGGTAGGAATCCGCCTGTTTGTGTGATATTCTGTTTTCGTAAAGGAGAGATTTATCTATGAAAACGCAATTAAGCATACAGGAACGCCTGAAAGACCTGCGTGTAGAAAAGGGTATGACTTTAGAACAACTGTCACAGCAGACAAAAATTCCTGCTTCCACGCTTGGCTCTTATGAATCTGATGATTATAAAGAAATACCCCATAGGAACATCATCGAATTAGCAAAATTCTATGAAGTATCAACGGATTATCTGCTTGGTATGACTGAAAACAGACAGCTTGACAACATTGCCCTGTCCAATCTGCACCTGAGTGACGCTGCCCTGACACTTCTCAAAGACCGCAAAATCAACACACTGCTCCTGTCAGAGCTTATCACTCATGAACAGTTCCGAAAACTCATGCTTGACTTGGAGATATATGTTGACGGTCTTGCTGATATGCAGATCAAATCACTTAATTTTGTGGTGGACACAAGCAGAAAGGCACTGATGAAGCGGCACAATCCTGATGAATACAACCTGCAATTAAACACGCTGAAAGCACAGCACCTTGAACTGAATGAATACTTTTCCCATGTGATTGATGACGATATGCACGCCATTATCAAAGACATCAGGAATGCCCATAAAGGCGATATTGATTCTGCCCCTCCTAAGACCATAACCGAACATTGGGAAGAAATTCTTGAAAAAGCTGAAAACTTTGCAGGCACTTCCAAACAGAAACTTGCTTACATATTCACCCAATTTCTAAAGATTAAACCAACCGAAAAGAATATTGATGATATGGCAGATATGCTTGGACAGTCTGAAATCTTAGAACCTGATGCAAAAAAACGCCGGAACAGTACGAAAAGGAAACAGTCTAAGGACTATATAACTGCAAAACAAAAGGAACTGCATCTATCCGCAATTCCCTGTTACTGTAACCATATTTTATTATTCCTCTGTCTTAACCAGCTCCACCACATCATTCAAATTGCAATCCAGCGCATCACAAATCCGTATTAGTGAGTCCATAGAGATGTGCTGCCCCTTGTTCATGTTGGCAGAGCAAAGCGTGTACCTCTCCCGGATAGACCCTTAAATTTACACCCTTTAATGCCTGAACGCCCGGAAAGCTCTTACTCACATTCTTTACACATAAAATCGGTTCCTTTTTTTCCATACCCTATCTCCATTGATTGCTGAACAACGTGTATTTATCCTGCTATTTATTTCCCAGTACTTCTGCCATATTATCCTTGGTCATAAGTTCAAAACACTGTGGATCATAAATTTTATTCTCATACTCCTTACCGTCTGTCAAGTCTCTGGAAACCTGTAATATAGCCTCTGCTACTTTGGTAACGCTTTGAGATACTGTCGCGTCCATCTCTCCACTTTCTAATCACGCATGGAATTCCCGCATTTTTAACCGCCTCAACACAGGATACACCAGAGTCAGGGTCAACTACTCTTATTACAATCACATCCGGTTTCTGTACAATCAGGGAATCTATATCGGATAACTGTTTCTCCGCACTACCGTTGGCATTTGTAAAAATCATCTCTATGTTTTCTTTATCAGCCAGTTCCTGCAAGGCATTTTGCAGTTCATTGACATAATCAATCTCTTCATTCATCGCCATACCGATGACCAGCTTCTCGCCTTCCGGCGCTTTGTTCTCTTCCCCCGCAGATGCATTTTCTTCCCCTGCCGATACGTTTTCCTCCCCCGCAGGTGCGCTTGCCGTCTGCCCGGCAGGTTCATTTCCGGAGCACGCACTCAACATCAACACTGTTACCATACCAAATGCAGCCGCCAGGGCTTTGCTTACTCTTTTTCCTCTCATATTGTTCTCCTCCTTTGCTTTTTTGATTAGGAAACTATTTTCCTAAACTATTTTCACGCCCGGGTAGACGGCGTCATCTGGGAGCCCGTAAACGCACAAAGCCTGGAGCATACGCATCTTTTTTCCAGGCAGAATATTTCCGTCCACTGCCTGAACGCACCGGAAGGGTTTTTATCTTATGAGATTGACTTTGAGAAAGCAGGCTGCGAACTTGCCGAAAAACTGATTCAGAATCAGCATACACATATTGCCTGTCTGTTGAGAAAAAAAGATCCCCGTTCCGTTCATTTTCAGAAAGGGGTTCAGAAATGTCTTTATGATCATAAAATTCCTTTGCAGAAGCAGCATGTTTTATACAGCCCGGTAAATGAGCTCTATTCTTCTATTATCGCTCATAACATTACGGGCATCGTAAGCGCCTACCGTTCCGACGCCGTCCTGCTTTATGAACAGTTGGAAAACTTGCATTACCACATTCCCTCCACCCTTTCCCTGGCAAGCTTACAGGACGACGGTGCTCCGCTTCTTTTTTCCGGAGACTACGAATTTACCCATCAAAAAAGTATCAGCGCACCTTCTTCTTTACGCTCCAAAAAGCTGGTCGTTGCAGGCAGTATAAACATGGATATTACTTTTATCGTCGACCGGATTCCACAGGCAGGAAAGACAAATGAAATTCGTACCTCTGTTACCTCTGTGGGCGGCAAAGGGGCCAACCAGTCCGTGGGCGCCGCCAAGCTGGGCCGTGAAGTCTCCTTGATTGGAAAGCTGGGAAACGACCTGGATTCCACCGTTATTTTGAACACACTGGAAAAAGAACATGTCGCCGTATACGGCATTTCCTATGACAGGAACGCCCCGTCAGGGAAAGCCTATATCTATACAGGGGAAGACGGGGAAAGCACGATTACCATACTGCCCGGGGCAAACCGCAGTCTTTCGCCCAAGAATATCACAGCACAGTGCCAGCTCTTTGATAACGCCCGTTTCTGCCTTCTTTCCACCGAGATTCCCATTGTCACCGCTATGGAAGTGGCACGGACTGCTTGCGCCGCAAAAGTGGACGTTATTTTAAAACCAGCTGTATTAAAGTCGATTCCTGAGGCATTGTTTCCACTGATCAGTATTTTTGTCCCCAATCAAAAGGAGGCGTCCGTTCTATGCCCTCATGAAAATACGATTCCCGCACAGGCAGACTATTTTTATCAAAAGGGAATACCCACAGTCATCATTACCCTAGGGGACAAGGGTTGTTATCTCAAGGACGCAAATGGCGGGCGCTATTTCCCGGCAGCAGATTTTACCCCTGTGGATACCACTGGCGGAGCCGACGCTTTTATCAGCGCCCTGGCATCTTATCTCATGGATGGATATCCCATGGAACAGGCCATCCGCATAGCAACGATTGCCGCCGGATTTTGTATATCCCGTCAAGGAGCCGTATCCTCTCTGACAGACCGCAATACTTTAGAAACTTACATTGCGCAAAATGACCCTGCGCTGCTCCTTAAAGAGTAAACAGGACTTCCCTGAGTGCTTCACAAGTCCTCTCTATCAGTTCATCCGTATGGGCATCCGACACAAATATGGCTTCAAACTGAGAGGGCGCCACATAAATACCCTCCTCCAGCATTTTATTAAAATATGCTGCGAAAGCTTCTGTATTACATCGGCAGGCGTCCTCATAGTTCTCTACCCTGTCCTCTTTTTCCGGAAAGTCCGGCATAAAAAATGCCGAGAGAAGCGACCCTGCGCGGTTTACTGTCAGTCCTGCACTGCGAAAAGCCTCGGCCAGGGCTCTGGCCCGCCTGTCAATCCGCTCATATATCCCCTTATCCTCCATGAGAATCTTCAAG
The DNA here is from genome assembly GCA_003612405.1 of bacterium 0.1xD8-71. Lineage (GTDB taxonomy): Bacteria > Bacillota > Clostridia > Lachnospirales > Lachnospiraceae > UBA3282. Next base: position 177,838 of record RAYR01000009.1, on the reverse strand, counting down.
GTCTCGATTCCTGCTGCCACTGCCACCGGATTGCCTGACAGCGTACCTGCCTGATAGACTGTTCCCAGAGGTGCCACACAGGACATGATATCCCGCCTGCCGCCATAGGCTGCCAGCGGCATCCCGCCGCCCACAATCTTTCCGAAAGTATACAGATCGGCATGTACGCCCGTGTACTGTGAGGCGCCTCCCAGCGCCAGCCGGAACCCCGTGATCACCTCATCAAAAATCAAAAGAGCACCCTGTTCTTTAGTGATACGGCGAAGGAATTCCAGAAATCCTTTTTTCGGCGGCACTACCCCCATATTGGCAGCCACCGGTTCCACCACGACCGCCGCCACCTGGCCGCTGTTTTCCTCAAACAATGCCCGCACAGATTCCTCATCATTATAAACTGCCGTTAAGGTACTGGCCGCATATCCTGCAGGCACACCCGCACTGTCCGGCACCGACTGGGTCATCAGCCCGGAGCCTGCTTTTACCAGCAGGCCATCGGAATGACCGTGATAATTTCCGGCAAACTTCACAATCTTCTCCCTGCCGGTGAATCCTCTGGCCACGCGCACGGCGCTCATCACCGCTTCTGTACCGGAGCTGACCAGACGCACCATCTCCACATCCGGGACGCAGGTGTTTATCAATTCCGCCAGTTCCACTTCTTTCGCCGTAGGCGCTCCAAAAGTAAGTCCGTCTGCGGACACTTTCTGTACGGCTTCAATCACCCGGGGATGGGCATGTCCCAGAATCCCCGGCCCCCAGGAACAGACATAATCCAGATACCGGTTCCCGTCTGCATCATAAAGCCACGGTCCCTGTGCTCTCTCCACGAAAAAAGGATGCCTGCCTACAGCTCTGAAAGCCCTGACCGGAGAATTGACCCCGCCGGGAATCCGTTCCTGTGCCTTTGCGAAAAGTTCTTCTGATTTATCCCAATGCATATCTGCCTCCCAAATCCACACGAGTACAACCCCTGCATTACAATCATCTGTCAATCTGCCATCCACCGCGCCGCATCCAATGCATGATAGGTAATGATAATCCTGGCACCGGCCCGTTTCATGGCGGTGAGATTCTCCAGTACAATCTTTCTCTCATCAATCCATCCCTTCGCCGCAGCCGCTTTCACCATGGCATATTCACCGCTCACATTATAGACCGCAAGCGGCATATCGAAAGTCATGGCCGCTTCTTTTAAGACATCCAGATAAGCAAGGGCCGGCTTGACCATCACAATATCCGCGCCCTCTTCGATATCCGCACGGATTTCCCGCAGTGCCTCCTGCCCGTTGGCACAGTCCATCTGATAGCTTTTGCGGTCTCCGAACCCCGGCGCAGACTGTGCTGCATCCCGGAAGGGCCCGTAATAGGCAGAAGCAAATTTGGCACTGTAAGCCATAATCGGTGTCTGGATAAATCCGGCCTGATCTAAGCCTTCCCGTATGGCCGCCACCCGGCCGTCCATCATATCCGAAGGGGCTGCCATATCCGCCCCGGCTTCCACCAGGCTCACTGCCATTTTCACCAGATACGGCAGGGTCTCGTCGTTTAAGATTTCTTCGCCGCACACCATCCCGCAATGGCCATGTGAAGTGTACTCACACAGACACACATCCACCACGATGTAGATTTGCGGATAGTTTTGTTTAATATAACGAACCGCTCTCTGGGTAACGCCATCCTTTGCATAGGCCTGACTTCCCTCCGGGTCTTTGTGATCCGGAATCCCAAAAAGCATAATGCCGCCGATATCCGCCGCCTGCACCTGCTCTAAAATCTCATCCAGGCGGTCGATGGAATACTGAAATATACCCGGCATAGATTCCACCGGATTCTTACAGTTCTGCCCTTCTATGACAAAAATCGGGTAAATAAAATCCTTTGGGTGTAACCTGGTCTCCTGCATCAGGGAACGGATTCTCTCGTCCCTTCTCAGTCTTCTGAATCGATACATTGTAATTTCCCTCTCCTCTTTTCGATTTCCCGGCACAGGCACTCTGCAACGGCACTCACACTGGATTCCTCCGCAATCAGAGGCTGAGTGTCGGTATATTGGGACACTTCTTTTGCACAACATTCCCCGATGCAGACATACCTGCTCTTTGTATTCCCAATCCCTTTCTTTTGCAGGCCCTCAAAATATGCCCTCACGCCCATGGCAGAACCAAAGACAATATAGTCCGGTTCTTTTGCTATCACCGCATCCCGCTTTTCCTCCTGCACTCCCAGCTCATAGAGCGGATACTCCACACAGGGAATCTTCTTTTCCCGAAAGGTAAGAGGCAGAATATCACTTCCCTGTTTCGCCCGCAGAAGGATTGCCGGGCAAGGCCCTGTTTCTTTCAGGATGATATCCGAAAGTCCCTGTGCCAGATGTGCCGCATCATAAACCCTGGGCATATAATCCGCATAGATTCCGGCCTCCTGAAGCACTGCCGCAGTCCCCGGGCCGATGACCGCTATTTTCTTATCATAAAGGGACCGCAGATCACGCCGCTCCTGTTTCCATTGATCGAGAAAAACCCTGACACCGTTCGGACTGGTAAACACAAGCCATCCATAGTCTGCCAGATCCGGCAGCGGCTCCTTGGTGGGTCTGATTTCCATAAAGCTCATATCCCATGGAGAAAGTCCCCTGTCCTGAAGTTCTGACGATATCCTGTCCACAAAATGCCTGGTCCCGGTGACACCCACCGTAATGCCTGTTATGGGGCGTGATACTAATTCCATCCCGGCCACTGCTCCGACCACAATAACCGCCGGCGATGTAAGCCCCTGCTTCGCTGCTCTTGCGGGAAGTTCAAACAAAGGAGCTCGCACGGTTTTCTGCCCTTTGGTAGTGCCCTCCATCACAATGGCACAGGGTGTATTCCGGTCTTTTCCGGCGGCAAGCAGTTCGGTCACAATCTCAGGCAGATGATGCATCCCCATAAGAATCACCAGGGTACCGTCAAGCTGTGCCAGGGCCTTAAAATCCAGATGCAAAGCTCCCTGTCCGCCCTCATCTGCCCCGGTTCCGGTCACCACAGTCACCTTATCCGAAAGGCCCCTGTGGGTAACCGGAATCCCGGCCGCCGCCGGCACTGCAATAGCCGATGTAATGCCGGGTATCTCTTCACAGAGAATTCCCGCGTCACGCACCGCCAGGAACTCTTCGGCCCCTCTGCCAAATACATAAGGGTCCCCGCCTTTTAACCGCACCACCATCTTCCCCTCCCGTGCCTTTTGCACCAGAAGGGCATTGATTTCCGGCTGTTTCATGGCATGACTGCCGTACCGCTTTCCCACATATATTTTCTCACAATCCGGTCTGGTCCATTGCAGCAGTTCTTCCGATACCAGATAATCATACACCACCGTCTCACATTGTTGCAGAACCTTAATTGTTTTCAGGGTCACAAGTTCTGCATCACCGCAGCCGCCGCCTGCCAGATATACCTTTCCTTCACGCAACTTCTTTTCGTCTCCTCTCAGGATGTTTCTTTCACCATCTTTGCCGCCTGTCTCGCCAGCCGTATGCCTTCCTCCGCATTTACCTGGCAGGTGAGTCTTACCCTGTTTCCTGCATACATCACATCCAGAAGCAGTTTGTCCGCCGCACGCATCGTCTCCTGACACTGCTTATCCGCCGCACACACCTTTCTACACCATGCGGCAACAGCCTCACTGCAATCCGCCGAAAGCTGTGTCAGGACTTCCCGTTCTGCCGCAAAAGCCATTTCCGTCTCTTTGTCCGTAATCTTCTCACACATCTTAGCCGCCGCAGAGCCCTGTACAGCCTCCACCGCAATGATGCCCTGACAGGCCGCCGGCAAAAACTGCTCCGGAGGGAGGGGGTAGAAGTCAAATGCACTCTCCTGTCCGAAACCGATACCCAGACGATCCAGGCCGGCTTTCGCCAATATAATACCGTCATATCCGCCTTCCTGTAATTTACGCAGCCTGGTATCCACATTGCCACGGATATCCGTACAGATACAATTCTCCCACATCTGCCCTGCAAGCATCTGCCGCCGCCTGCTGCCGGTTCCGATTCTGAACAGACGCGGTGTATTACCCGGTATACTGCCTCCCGCAGGCACCACAAGCACATCCCGCACATCAGCTCTTGGCAGAACCGCAGTAATAACCAGTCCATCCATCAGCTTTACCGGCAGATCCTTGGCCGAATGTACCGCAAGATCAATCTCTCCCTTTAACAGTGCCGGCTCAAACTCCGAAGCGAAGACACCCTTGTCCCCGATTTTGGCAAGGGGTCTGTCCTGTATCTGATCTCCTCTGGTATGCAGAACCACAAGCTCTGCCTCCATCTGACTGTCCGCACGCTTCAATGCTTCCTGTACCAAAGCTGCCTGCTGCAAAGCCAACTGGCTCCCTCTTGTTCCAATCCTGATCATAGGTTACCCTCTCCCCTTTACTGCCGTGCCAGTTTGTGTAACAGATCCATTAACTCATCCGTCGATACCGTCTTTCCTTTTTCCATACAATAGCAAAACATCTTCTCAAACAATTTTTTCCTTCCGGTCTCATCCGGTTCCCTCTGCATCACAACGGGGCGGATTTGACCCAATAAGTCAATAATATCACCGATTCTCTCCGGCAATATCCCGGAAATCTCCTGTCTCACCCAGGCTGCTGCTGCCGGGCTTTTCCCGTCTGTTGATATCCCCACGGTAAGGGGCCCGTTCTTTACCAGCGCCGGGAAGAAAAAAGTGCACTTTTCCCTGTCATCCACCACATTGACCGGAATCCGTTCCGTTCTGCAATACTCCGCTATCTGTCCATTTAAAACGGTATCGTCTGTGGCCGCCACCACAAAATCCGCGCCAGATAAATCTTCCATCACAAAGGCACGCTCTTCTAACAAAAGAGAGGCCGCCGCATCCTTTTGCAGCAGCTCCCTCTGTATCCACATGCACTCCTCTATAACCGGCGCGACCACCGTCAGTGCCGGGCCAAACAGCAGAAGCTTCTCCACTTTCCTGGCCGCAACCTTCCCGCCGCCCACCACAATGCCTTTCTTTCCCTCTATATCCATAAAAAAAGGAAAATATCCCATGAAGCTCTTCCTCTTATCTTCCTGTGCCCGCCAGCACTTTTAAGACTGCCTCAAAGGATGTGCTGTCCAGCTCATCCCGCAGCAGATAAATCAGTTTCTCTGCCGAGCAGTCCGCATACCGTCCTTTCCAGTGAACATCTTCCTCGGTAAACCGGTGAAACAAAAGCACCTTGCAGAGCTTCTCCAGTTCCTCCTCCAAAATCTCTTCTGCATCCGCAAATGCCTGCTGCTTTAACCGGTTATTATCCTCCGCCAGCTTTTGAATATCATCCAGCGCCACCAGACGGCAATGTTCCAGTTTCCCAATCTCCACATCCAGATCCGGCGGCATGGAAATATCCAGAAACAATCGCTCTTTTGGCGTCTGGATAGCCTCCCGGACCCGGCCTGCCGTCAGGGTATAATGGGGACTGGATGTGGCCGATATAATGGCATCGGCCTCCTCCAACCTGGCATAGCGCTCCTGATAATCCACGTTTTCCACCTGCATACTGCTGCTTTGGAAGATGCCGTTATGCGATCGCGCCGTAGCTATGACACGGATATCCTTCTGGCTTAACAGATTCTTCAAAATAATACCGCCCATCTTCCCGCTGCCGCCCATCAAAAGCACGGTCTTGCAGGGCATCGGCAGGCGCATTACTTCATTGGCTGCCAGTGTGGCCACAGAAACCGTGGTTCTGGAAATCATGGTCTCCGTTTTCACCCGTTTGGCACATGCCAAAGCTGCCTGAAAAACACTGTTGCTCTCATATCCTGTATAGCCTGCCTCTTTTGCATACCCATAGGCATCCCGTACCTGCCCGAGAATCTGGTCTTCCCCGATCACCATGGATTCCATGCCGCAGACCACGCGGAACAGATGCCGCAGTGCCTTCCGTCCCTGATATCTTCTGACCAGTTTCCGAATCTGCTCACCTGTGCTTCCCGAAATCTTCGCCAGCACTTCCTCCAATTGCCGGAAGCGGTTTTCCTCTCCTTGTACATAAACCTCCGTGCGGTTACAGGTGGAGAGCACCACACACTGTGCTGCTCCCGCATCCTCCCGAACCCTTCGCAGGAAATCCGCCGCTTTCTCTTCCGGAATATAAAATTTCTCCCGCTCCCCGGCCACCGCCGTCTTATGACTGATACTAATACACTCCATGTTTTTTAACAGGTCGCGCCGCCCTTCAAATGCAGCTTCGCCCCTATAATCTCCTCCTTGCGTGCAAGCAGATCATCGGCCAGTAACTGTGCCTGCACATTTTCAAAACCAAGTCTGTTTATGGTGTCCGCAAACCGCTCTCCGGTCTGCCCCTGCTCACGGAACAACAGGATTGCTTTCTCCAGAACAGAAAGTACTTCTTCTTCCTCCAGAAAGATTCTGGAAAGCTTCTGCCCATGGGCCACCCTCTTGCCCCAGCGTCCGCCAATATATACACGATAACCGTATTGGCTTTCTTCCGATGCCTTAAAGGGGCATTTCCCTACACAGCGTCCACAATTATTACACTTATCCGGATCAATGACCAGCTTACCATCCACTACCTGGGAAGCTTCCACAGGACAGGCCAGGGAAACCTGACATAGCTTGCACCCATGACATTTCTCCAGATCTATGACCGGTACTCTCTGTCCCACAATACCGAAATCATTCAGATCCGGCTTCACACAATTATTGGGACAGCCGCCCACCGCAATCTTGAACTTGTGCGGCAGTTTCACGGATGCATAGCCATGGAAAAATCGTTCGTGAATCTTCTCGGACAAAGCATAGGAATCCAGCAGACCGTACTGGCAGGTAGTTCCTTTACATGCCACCACCGGCCGCACTTTGGAGCCCGTTCCGCCGGTCTCCAGTCCTTCCTCGGCCAGAAATGCCCGCAGATTCTCAATCTGATCAAAAGGCACTCCCACAATCTCCATGGTCAGACGGGTCGTCATAACCACATCGCCGTTTCCGAACCGCTCCGCCGCTTCCGCAATCTTCTTGTGTTCCGCCGCGGTAATCTTCCCGTTTCTGGTGATCACGCGGACATTGAAATCATCTGTTCCCTTATTGTGCAGACAGCCCAGCGCCTTTACCCGGATAATCTCCCCCGCCGGAACCGTCACCACACCCGGCTTACTCTCCACCTTCACCACATTGAAGAAGGATGCACCCTCCAGAACCTTGGTGTTCGTATAGCCATACCGTTTCAATCTGTTCTGCAACAGATAGGCTCTCTTACCCTTAGCGCAGACTAACAACAGCTTTTCATCCTTTGCAAGTCCAGGAACCTCCCCTTTGACTTTCAGTAAATCCACATAAGTTGCCCCTGTAATGGTGGGACCTGCCGGATTCACATCTATGACACGATAGTCTCCCGCCGCACCTGCCAGATATTCCGCAGGCGTGAAGCTGTCCATATCTCCATGTATTTTATTCAACAGCATATGTACCGCCTGTACAAAAGGATGAATGGCCGTGGAGAAAGGCGGCGCATAGGACAGATCCAGACAGGTCATCTGCTCCAGTGTGGCTCCGAAAGTCACTGCCATCACGCCAATATCCGTCACCTTATCCACCGCGCCGGGCCCTAACACCTGAACGCCCAACAGTTTATGTGTCGCCGCATCCGCCACCAGTTTGATGGCAAACCAGGCGCTGCCGGGATAATAATGTGCCTTATCATCCGTTACTGCCAGAACACAGACCGGCTCGTATCCTGCCGCTTTGGCCTGTTCCTCCGACAGGCCGGTTCTGCCGCCAGACAGTCCCGGCAGTTTCACCACGCCGGTACCCAGAACACCCGGGTAGGCGACATCCCTGCCGCCCAGGGAAAGTGCCAGCGTCCTGCCTTCCATATTGGCGGAAGATCCCATGGGAGACCACTGTCTTTCCCCGGTGATACGGTTCTTCACCATCGCGCAGTCACCGGCCGCATAAATATCCGGCAGATTGGTGGCCATTTTCTCATCCACCAGAATCGTACCCTTAAACATTTCCATCCCTGTATCCTGTAAAAATCCTGTATTCGGGCGGATGCCAATGGAAAGAACCACCACATCTGCGGGAAGCATTCCTTTATCCGTCTGCACGCCCTGCGCTCTCTCGTCACCGGTCACGGCCTCCAGCTTTGTGGCCGTAAGCACCTTGATCCCTTTCTTTGCCAGATGACGCACCGCATAGTCTGCCATCTCTGCATCAAACCCCGGCATGATCTGCGGTGCCATATCCATGACAGTCACCGACAGACCTTTCTCCAGCAGATTCTCTGCCACTTCCAGTCCAATAAAGCCGCCGCCCACTACCACAGCCCGTTTCACATTGTCTCTTGCGATATAATCTCTGGTCTCAATAGCATCATCCGGGGTACGCATCACAAAAACACCTGGCAGGTTTAATCCCGGCAGAGGCGGCACCACCGGTGAAGCCCCCACTGCTACAATACAGGCATCATATGCATAGACTTCTTCTGCACCTGTACGAATGTTCTTTGCGACAGCTTTCTTCCCTACAGAATCAAGGGCCACCACTTCCCGCTGGGGATAGACCATGGCCCCCGTGAGGGAACTGTATTTCTCCGGTGTATTCACAATCAGCTGTTCTTTCTCCGGGATTGCTCCGCCCACATAATAAGGCAGTCCACATCCCGCATAGGAAATATCCTTCCCTTTGGTAACAATCGTAACTTCCGCTTCCGGATTCACCCTCTTGAATTTCGCAGCAGCCTTCGTTCCTGCCGCTACCCCGCCAATCACTAACAGTTTCATGCCATACCTCCTTTGCCATTCTTCTTTATTTATCATGCCATAACAACACCCAAAATGCAATTCAGAAAAAGCCTTTTATCAATCGTAGGACCATAACTGATAAAAGGCTTCTTCCTATTAGCGTCAATACCTCTTTACTTCTTTCAATTCCTGATACAATATCCTGTAATTCTCATAGCGCACCCGGCTGATCTTTCCCGCCGCCACCGCTTCCTTGATCCCGCAGGAAGGCTCACTCATATGGGCACATCCCCTGAATTTACATGCCGGTTCATACTGCAAAAATTCCGGGTAATATCCTCCCAGTTCTTCCTTCGTAATCTCCGAAATATCCAGGGATGTGAACCCCGGTGTATCTACAATGTAAGTTTCCTCTCCCAACGCAATGATCTCGGAATGTCTGGTCGTATGTCTGCCCCGTTCTATCTTCTCGCTGATAGCTCCGGTCTCCATATTGGCTAACGGAGACAGTCTGTTGATCAGAGAAGACTTTCCCACACCACTTGGCCCCGCCAGCGTTGTGGTCTTTCCCTGGAGCAGCCTTCTCACACGCTCCAGGCCTTCATTCTCCAGCGCGCTGATAAAAAGCACCTGATATCCGCAGGTCTCATAGGCTTTGCGCAGGGATTCTTTCTCCTCGGGGGTGGCAATATCCTGCTTGTTAAAACAGATAATCGTCGGCAGGTTCTGTCTTTCCATCCGAATCAGAAACCGGTCTAACAGATTGAAATTAGGATCCGGCTTCACAATGGCAAACAATATCAATGCCTGGTCCACATTGGCTACTGCCGGCCGAAGGAGAGCACTTTTCCGGGGTAAAATTCTGTGGATATTGCCAAGCATCTCCTGATCATTCAACACTTCCAGCTCCACATCATCCCCCACCAGAGGCTTCACATGCTCTTTTCTGAATATTCCCTTTGCCTTACACTCGTAGACGCCTTGTCCTGACACATGAACATAATAAAATCCGGCGATTCCCTTAATAATTTTTCCCTGCATACCCCTTCAGCTTATCTCTTTCACAATGCTTCTTTGCTGCCATCCGTTCCCTTACTCTTCCACGAAATTAACCGGCCGATGCACCGTCTTGGTCTCAGACGTACCCGGTATGGTCACGGTCTCTCCGGTCGCCGGATCCGTGGTCGTAGTTTCCGGTCTCTCCACAGTAAAAGTAAAGGTAATCAGACCTGTGGCTGATTTGATTCCCGTGTAGTTCACCGCCACCGGAAAAGAAGCCGTCTGTGTATTTAAAAGCTGCGTACCATCCTCTGTGGTAACAATCACCGTAACCAGCATACCTCCCTGATACTCCGCATCCTCTGTGGGCGGTGCAATCCCTTCCGAATATCGATAAGTAGCCTGAGAAGGCCCAACACTGATCCGCAGATCTATGGTCGTTCCCTTATCCACATAAGAGCCCATGGAATAACTCTGATAACAGACCTTATCTGTCAGCGCAGGATCGTCATTTTCTTCCTCCGTGACCGTACCGACAACAATGCCGCTCTCTGTCAGCAGCGCTGTGGCATCCATCTCTGTCATACCGATTACATTGGGCACTCTGACCTTATTCTCCTCAGATCCCTGACTCACCCGTATGATAATGGAAGAACCCTCCGGCGCCGTAGTCTGTGCTTCCGGTGACTGGGAGATGACATAACCGCTTTCTACCGAAGTATCATAACTCTCCACGGCATTGACTACAAAACCGTCTTTCTCTAATATGGATGTGGCTTCTTCTTTGGATTTGCCCGTCACTGACGGAACCGTAATGCCTTCTGTTTCCTGAGCAACCGTCAGGATCACATTACTGTCCTTATCTACCATGATGCCATCCTGGATACTGGCCCGCAGAACCGTTCCTTCTTTATATGCCGTTGACACTTCATATTGAATTTCCGGTGTGAGGCCCAGCTCTAATAAAGCACGTTTCGCCTCATCCACATCCATACCCACCACACGGATCATTTCCACCTGCTCCACAGACTCCTGCGACGTGTCCGTATCTTCCGTTCCCAAATGAAATACGCCAAGTGTCCTGCCAACAAAAAAGATTAAAATGCCGCCGATCAGAAGCGCCGCCACCACTGCCAGTATCGTGGTGACTTTCTCCATTCTGGGATCGTAATCCTCCTCATCATCCCAATCGTCATCCTCATCCTCTTCGTCTTCATCGTCCTCTTCGTAGACACGCGCCCTGCTTCTTCTAAGGCGCATGGCTTCTTCCATGGAATCCCTGCCGTCAGACTGCCGTTTGATCTGCACCATATCTCTGTCCGTGATCATTCTGGTGGATGCCTCCTCGTCCGGATCGATCAGTTTGACAAAGTCCTCATCCGGATTGATCAGCGACTGCTTTAAATCCACAATCAGTTCCGCCATGGACTGATATCTTCTGTCCGGGCTCTTCTGACAGCATTTGCAGACAATGTGCTCCACACTGATCGGAATCTCCGGTACATAGTCCCTGGGGGACGGGAGCTCTTCCTGTATATGTTTGATTGCAATCGCCACTGTGGTTTCCCCATTAAAGGGAACCCGTCCTGTCAGCATCTCAAACATGGTGATACCCAGCGAATAGATATCACTCTTCTCATCACTGTAGCCGCCTCTGGCCTGCTCCGGTGAAGTATAATGTACAGAGCCCATCACATTGGAAGTAATGGTATTGCTGGTAGCCGCTTTCGCAATACCAAAATCCGTCACCTTTACCTTGCCTTCTTTGGATATAATGATATTCTGCGGCTTAATATCACGATGTATAATATGATTGTTATGGGCGGCCTCAATGCCCATGGAAACCTGTATTGCAATACTGATGGCCTCCTTCACGGAAAGCCGGGCTTTCTTTTCTATATATTTCTTCAGGGTGATGCCTTCCACCAGTTCCATGACAATATAATAAACATCAACCTCTTCCCCGACATCGTAAACATTCACGATATTCGGGTGCATCAGTCCGGCCGCCGCCTGGGCTTCCACCCGGAACTTGGACACAAAATTGGCATTTTCACTGAATTCCTGTTTCAGCACTTTGACTGCCACAAACCGGTTCAGCTTGTGATCTTTTGCTTTATATACATCTGACATACCGCCGGTACCGATTTTTTCCAGGATCTCATACCGGTCTCCTATCATCATACCTATCTTAATCATGTTTCACCTCGTCTGCTGACAGTTCAATAACAATCACGGAAATGTTATCTTTACCGCCATTTTGATTGGCCGTTCTCGTCAATTCTTCTACCCTGTCCTCAAGATTTCCATCGCCTTTTAATATCCGGCATATCATCTCGTCATCCACCATGTTAGTCAAACCGTCAGAACAAAGTAAAACCATATCTCCCGTCTGCAATTCTACATCAAAAAAGTCTACCTCCACATCACGCCTTGCACCAACAGCTCTCGTGATGATATTTTTATCCGGATGATTTCTTGCTGTCTCCTTATCAAGACCGCCCATACGAACCATTTCCTCTACCAGCGAATGATCCTGGGTAATCTGTCTGATCTCATCGCTTATCACATAAAGCCTGCTGTCCCCTACATTTGCCACTTCCAGATACTTTCCCATACAGGTGGCAGCCACAATCGTAGTACCCATTCCGCTTAGTGCCCGATCTTCCCTGGCACGCTTTCTCAGCATCTCATTGGCACGCTCTATGGCATTGTTGAGAATCTTCACAGGATTTTTCTCAAAGGATGTGCTGATTTCCTCCACCACAGTTTCCACTGCGAGCCTGGAAGCATAGTCTCCCGCATTGTGTCCTCCCATGCCATCTGCCACAATAAATACATTGGGCAGATTTCCCACCGGAGTCTCTGACCGATAAATAAAATCCTGATTCAGTTGTCTTTTCTGTCCGATATCCGTCAGCGCGTAAGACCTGAGCACAGTGTTATCCTCCACGACATTTTACCAGTTAATAATATTAGCACATAAGAATCAAAAGAGCAAGTTAAACCGCCCGGACTACCTTGTCAGGAATCTGCGTCTGAGCTGTCCACAGGCCCCGTCGATATCACGCCCCATCTCCCTGCGGACTGTCGCAGTGATACCATTCTTTATCAGCCTGTCCCTGAAAGCTTCCACAGCCCGCTTGTCTGACTGTACATAAGTCCGTTCTTTAATGGGATTCACCGGTATCAGATTGACATGGCAGTTCATGCCTCTTATCAGTTCCGAAAGCCTTCCGGCATCCTTATTACTATCATTGACACCCTGCACCAGACTATATTCAAAAGTGATCCTCCTGCCTGTCTGTTCAAAATAATAGGTACAGGCCTCCATCAGTTCTGCAAGAGAATAGACATTGGCCACAGGCATCAGCTCTCTTCTGGTTTCGTCCGTAGCCGCATGAAGAGACAATGCCAGTGTGATCTGTAATTTCTCCTTTGCCAGTTCCCGCATCTTTGGCACGATTCCACAGGTTGATACGGTCAGATTCCTCTGGCTGATATGCAGGCCGTTCTCGTCCGTAAGCAGGGTAATGAACCGCAAAAGATTCTCGTAGTTATCCAGAGGCTCCCCCGTCCCCATGACCACCACATTGGAGACTCTCTCTCCGCTCTCCCTTGTGATCGCGTAAACCTGATCCAGCATTTCAGAAGGCAAAAGATTCCTCTTTAAACCATCCAGTGTGGAAGCACAGAACTTACACCCCATACGGCACCCTGCCTGGGAAGAAATGCAGACGGAGTTGCCATGCTTATAATGCATCAGCACACTTTCCACCATATTTCCGTCGGCAAGCGCAAACAAATATTTCTTTGTGCCGTCTATCCTGGACTCCTGTACCTCTACCAGTCTGAGTGCCGTATAGCTGTAGTGCTCTTTACACTTTTCCTTGAGAGATGCAGGAATATTACTCATCTGTTCATAACCGCGCGCCAGCTTTTTGTGCATCCACTCATACAGCTGGACTGCCCGGAAGGGCTTCTCCGAAAGTCCGGTCATCTCTTCTTTTAATTCTTCCAACGTAAAAGATTTGATATCTTGTCTGTTCTCTGCTTCCATTTATTTCTTCCTGAACTTTGCCATAAAAAAGCCATCGGTCTCATGCACACCCGGCAATAGCTGCAAGGTTTCCTCCTTCATATCCTGCTGTAGTATTTCCGGCAGAAACTGTGCCATACTCACCTTTTCCATGGCAAATTCCCTGCAAATCCACGCCGCCATCTCTTCATTCTCCGGCGGATTCATGGTACAGGTACTGTACATCATGATGCCGCCCGGTTTGATATATGCTGTCACATTGGCAACAATCTCTCGTTGCAGTTTATGAATCTCCTGTAAGGACTCCGGCGTGACCCTGTATTTAATATCCTGTTTTCTGCCAATGACGCCCAGTCCCGAACATGGTACATCCGCCAGCAGCACATCCGCCTTAGCCACAAGAGTCTCATCCCGCAAGCGCCCGTCCTGGACTCTGACGGATACGTTCTGCGCTCCAAGCCGTGCACCATTCTCTGCAATCCTGTCTGTCTTATAGCCTGTCACATCACAGGCAATCACCTGTCCTGTGCCATTAAGCTTATCGGCAGCATGAAATGCCTTACCGCCCGGCGCCGCACAGACGTCTATCACGGTATCTCCAGGCCGGATTCCTGCCGCCTCCACTGCCAGCATGGAGCTGACATCCTGTACTGCAAAAAGTCCTTCCTCAAACCCTTTCATCCTGCGGATGCCTTCAGCCCCCTCAATCTCCACCGCATAGGGCAGATAAGGATGCCTTCTGGCACTGATTCCCGCCTGTTCCCACGAAGCAAGCAGTTCCTCTCTCTCTGCCTCTGACAGAGTCTCCCGCAATCGGATTCCCACCGATTGTCTTTGCAGATAAGAGGCAAGGATTTTTTCACAGGAAGCTGCTCCATAGGCTTTGATGAAATGTTCCACCAGCCACAACGGCATGGAATAATACACCGACAGATATTCCTGGTAAGATGCTTCTCTGTCCGGATAGACAAGCTGTTGCCGGCCTCTGGCAATATTTCTCAGGACTCCATTCACATAACCCTGCAAAGCCTGAAACTTTCTCTTCTTTGCCAGCTTCACCGCCTCATTACAAACCGCTGCGTCAGGAATATGTTCCATAAACAGAAGCTGGTATGTACTCATTCGCAGAAGTTCCCGGATCAGAGGCTTCATCCTGTTCACAGGTGTTTTAGAATACAGATTTAACACATAGTCAATCTGTATCCTGCGCTCAATCGTTCCTTCACTCACCCGTTTGATAAATGCTTTCTCCCGGCCATCCAGATAATCATATTTCTCCAGTACGGCTGCAATCAGGATATTGCTGTATTCTTTTCCTCTGGACAGTTCCAGTAACAGGTCCAGTATAATCTCTCTTACATTCATATCAGTCATTATCCCGTCTTCCAAATAAAAGTACCAGACGGAGTAATTGCAGTATCGCTGACGCCGCAGCCGCCACATAAGTCAACGCCGCAGCCTTTAATACCTTACGACAGCCGCTCACCTCGTCCCGCTCCATCATCCCATAGTCGCCAAGCATGGCAAGTGCACGGCCGGAAGCATTAAACTCCACCGGAAGTGTCACAATCTGAAAAAGCACTGCCAGCGCAAACACCCAGATGCCAATCTGAATCAGCACCTGGTTCATTCCCAGGAAAGCCCCCAGAATAATCAACGGAATCCCCGCCTTTGATCCGATATTTGCCGCCGGTACAAGTGCCGAACGAATCTTTAACGGTGAATACTCCTGGTCATGCTGCACCGCATGGCCGCACTCATGCGCCGCCACTCCGATGGCCGCAATGGAGGTAGATCCATACACCGAATCAGAAAGCCGCAGCACCTTATTTGACGGGTCATAATGATCTGTCAGACTTCCTCTCACATGCTCAATCCGTACATCGTAGATTCCTGACAGACTTAGGATTTTCTGCGCCGCCTGGGCTCCCGTCATCCCTGTCCGGCTTGGCACCTTCGCATATTTGTTATAGGTAGAACTGACCCGCATCTGTGCAAAAATACATAAAACTGCACCAATCAGCACCAGAAAATAGGTGGGGTCAAAATAATATCCATAGTATCCGTAATATCCCATGATAACAGCAACCTCCTTGCCTTTTCATCTTTCCTCTTTCTGCTTCAAATTATATTGCTGAGGGTCCGTTAATTCCCAAGACATTCTCCTGCCTTGACGGGATACCCCAACAGGAAATCTTTCACGGCCATACGCTTCTTACCCTCCATCTGTACAGCCAGTATTTTAAGAACTCCTTTTCCTGTCTGCACATAAAAGGCATCTTTCTCCACACCCAGAACCGTACCCGGTTCTTCTTCCTGTATCTGCCCGTCAGAAGGCACCTTCTCCACAGGTTCTTCTTCCCAGATTTTTAGGGTTTTGCCGCGGTATGTGGTAAACGCACCCGGCCAGGAAATCAATCCTCTGATCAGGCAGTCCAGTTTTTCGGATGTCATGTTCCAGTCAATCTTTCCCATGGATTTCTGTAACATTTTCGCATAACAGGATTCTTCGTCATTCTGCCTGCGGGGTGTTACCTGGGAGGCTTCGATCTTAGAAAGTGCCTCCACAATCAGTTCCGCCCCCGCTGCCGCCAGCTTGTCATGAAGAGAATCCCCTGTCTCTCTCTCATCAATCATCACTTCTTTTTGCAGCAGGATATCGCCCGTATCCAGTCCCTTATCCATCTGCATGATAGTAATGCCTGTCTTCCTTCGCCCGTCAATAATGGCCCACTGAATAGGACCCGCTCCCCGGTATGCAGGAAGCAGGGATGCATGAATGTTCACACAGCCGTACCTGGGCATTTCCAGGATTTCTTCCGACAGAATCTGTCCAAAAGCCGCCACCACAAAAATATCCGCCTGATAACTTCGCAGTACTTCCACCGCCTCCGGTGCCTTGACCTTTACCGGCTGAAAAACCGGAATATTATGGGCCATGGCACATACTTTTACCGGAGTTATCTGTACTTCTTTGCCTCTGCCCTTAGGTTTGTCCGGCTGTGTCACCACTGCTGTTACCTGATGGCCGGCCTCTATAACTGCCTGCAAGGCCCCCACCGCAAAATCGGGGGTTCCCATAAATACAATTTTCATCTTGCTGCCATGCTCCTTCCCGCACTATACCTCTTCATCTTCCTCATCTTCCAGATCTTCCGTGTTCAAAAGCTGTCCCTCCACTTTCTCCACATAGAGATGACCATCCAGGTGATCCAGTTCATGGCAGATGGCTCTGGCAAGCAGTTCTGTTCCCTCGATTTCAAAGGGTTTCATATTCTCATCATAGGCCATGGCCTTCACATAATTAGGCCTCCGGACATGCCCTGTTTTGCCGGGCACACTCAAACACCCCTCATAACCTTCCTGCTCCCCGCTGGTCTCCAAAATCTTAGGATTAATCAATAAAAGAGGATCTTCCCCTGTGACATCAATCACGACAATTCTCTTCAAGATGCCCACCTGGGGCGCTGCAAGCCCCACACCATTAGCCTCATACAGAGTCTCAAACATATCATCAATCAACTCCTGTGTCCTGGGTGTAATCTCCACTACTTCCTTACACTGCTTTGTCAGAACCGGATCCCCGATTTCCCTGATTTTTCTGGTCGCCATATTACCCTTTCCTCCCATTTCTTCTATTATGTATTCTCTGCTATATGCCGGTATATAGTCTTCCCCTATAGCATCACTAATAAGTTGTCATCGGATCAAAATCAAACTGTATTGTCTGATTCTTCAATTCCCGCTGCCTGCAAAAAGTCTCCAACCTGTCCTTTACTTCCACCAGCACCTGATAATCTGCATGCCGCACATAAAAAACATGGCGGTAAAGATCATTCAGTTTGCCAATCGTAGCTTCTGTGGGACCGATCACCTGAAAGCCCGCCCTGCTTCCCATCTCACAATTGACCATTTCGGTTATTTCTTCTCCCAATCTTTTACCCTGTTCCTGTATCTGCGAAACAATCAGCACAGCCAGCAGATGTGCCACCGGCGGATACTGCATGAAATCCCGGTAAGCAATCTCTTCTTCATAAAAGCCTTCATAATCCTGCTTCGCCGCATGAACCACGCTGTAATGCTCCGGCTGATAGGTCTGTATCACCACCTGTCCGGGTTTAGAACCTCGTCCCGCTCGTCCGGCCGCCTGGGTCAGCAGTTGAAAGGTCCGTTCCCCGGCACGGTAATCATTCTGATTGAGCGACAGATCCGCCGCCAACACACCCACCAGCGTCACATTGGGAAAATCATGTCCCTTTACGATCATCTGGGTTCCCACCAGAATATCCGCCCTCTCGTCTGCAAAGGCTGATAGTATCTTTTCATAGCTTTCCTTGGTGCGGGTGGTATCTGCGTCCATGCGCAATACCCGTGCACCTGGAAATTCCCTGTGAATCGCCTCCTCAATCTGCTCTGTACCGGCCTTAAATCCCATCAGATACCTGGAGCCGCAGGCGGGACATTTCATTTTCTTCAGCTCCTCGTACCCACAGTAATGACATACCAGCATACCGTTTCTGTGTTCCGATAAAGACACATCACAATGAGGACATTTCATCACATGGCCGCAGGCACGACAGGAAACAAAACCTGCATACCCTCTGCGGTTTAAAAATAAAATGATCTGTTCCTTCGCCCGCAGCCGCTCTTCCATCAGTTCTTTCAATCTCCTGCTGAACACGGAACGGTTCCCCTGCTTTAATTCTTCCCGCAGATCAACAGTACAGACTTCCGGCAGTACACTGCCACCGGGGCGGTCTTTCATTTCATATAGTTTATATTGTCCCAGTGCTGTCCGATAATATGCCTCCAGGGATGGGGTCGCGGAACCCAGCACCACACTGGCGCCATACAATGAGGCAATCTGGATGGCTGTCTCCCTGGCATGATACTTGGGACTCGATTCACTCTTAT
Organism: bacterium 0.1xD8-71; assembly: GCA_003612405.1. GTDB lineage: Bacteria > Bacillota > Clostridia > Lachnospirales > Lachnospiraceae > UBA3282. Next base: position 159,131 of record RAYR01000009.1, on the reverse strand, counting down.
AACTGCTCTCATGCTCCTCATCCACAACAATCACGCCAAGGTTTGCAAACGGCGTAAACAAGGCCGATCTCGGGCCGATGATCACATCAATTTCCCCCGCTTTGGCCCGCTCGATCTGATCATACTTCTCTCCCATGGACAAAGTGGAATTCATCACAGACACCCGGTCCCCAAACCTTTTATAAAAACGAAGCAGCGTCTGATAAGTCAGAGCGATCTCCGGAATCAGCACTATGGCCTGTTTCCCCATGGCAATCATCTGCTCTATGATACCCAGATACACTTCTGTCTTGCCGCTCCCGGTAACGCCGTGTACCAGATAGGTGCCCGGACGGCCCTGCCGATAATCTGCAAGTACCTCCTCGATGATGTGTTCCTGCGTCTCATTCAGACAAGGTCTTTCCTCCTGCCGGCTCATCTGCCGCACAGGATTCCGATAATAGGATTCCCGTTCTATCCTGAGATATCCCTGTTTTTCCAGCGCCTGTAAAGCAGCAGGCGCAATATTCAGCTTCTGTCTGACCAACTCATAGGGAAGCTCTTCCTCTGTCAGAAGCGCTTCCAGCACCCGCACCCTGGCCACCTGATGCTTTTTCCTGCACTGCTCTATTATTTCCGGCAGTTCACCCGCACTGACACAGCGCACGATTCTTTTTTTCTCCGGCCGTTTCAGCTTCTGTTTGACCGGCAATACCGTCTTTAATGCCGTAATCATGGTAGATCCATACTGTCTCTTCAACCAGTATGCCACCTGGATCTGCCGGCCTTCCGCCGAGATACCCTTCTCATCCACAGCTGTAATCTCTTTTATTTTTTCCTTCGGATAATCCGTATGATCGGAAATATCCACCACATAGCCCACTTTATCCTGATTGCCTCTTCCAAAGGGCACATGCACTCTCACACCCGGACAGACTGCATCCGCAAGCGCCTGCGGAATCTTATATTGAAAAGGTCTGTCAACCTTTTCATGGGATATATCCACAATGATATCCGCATACCTCTCTTTCATGAAACCGCATCTCCTCCGCTTACTTTTGGCGCTCCTCCAGAATCTCCCGAATCAGCACTCTTTCATCCATAGGGTATTTTACGCCGTTAATTTCCTGGTAATCCTCATGCCCTTTACCGGCCAGCACAATAATATCCCCCGGCTCCCCATGATCTATCGCATAGGCAATGGCTTCTTTTCGATCACAGATCTCCACATAGTTTCCTTTGGTCCTGCCAATCCCGATCTTGATATCGTCAATAATGTCCTGCGGCTGCTCGCATCGCGGATTATCAGAGGTAATAATGGTCAGATCCGCCATATTGCCGCTGACCTCTCCCATCTCATAGCGTCTTGACTTTGCCCGGTTGCCGCCGCATCCAAACAGACAGACCAGCCGGTGAGGCTGATAGGCCCGCAGCGTACCGAGAAGACTCTTTAAAGCCATGGCATTATGGGCATAGTCAATCATCAACGTAAAGTCGTCCGAAACCTTGACCATTTCTGTCCTGCCCTTGACTTTCGCCTGAAGAAGGGCTGCCTTGATATTCTCTTCCCGCACCCCAAAATGCCGGCAGATGGCAATCGCCGTGAGTGCATTATAGACATTAAACTTACCGGGAGATGCAATCTCCACCGGAAAATCCATCAGTCCTTTCACATCAAAACGCATCCCAAGCTGCCCTGCCTTATTTAAGAAGCTGATATTCTCCGCCCTGAAATCCGCCCGGCTGTCAATGCCGTAAGTTTCTATCTCGCAGGTATGTCCCCTGGTAACTGCCTCCCAGTGTTCGTCATCCTGATTGACAATGCCAATCCTGCACTGTTGAAAAAGCAGGCCCTTGCAACGCATATAATCTGCAAAATCCTTATGTTCATTTTCACCGATATGATCCGGCTCAAGATTTGTAAAAATACCAAAATCAAATACAAACCCCTGGGTTCTGTGCAGCATAAGCCCCTGGGAAGACACCTCCATTACCACTGTATCGCAGCCCTCATCCGCCATCTGTCTGAAATACTTCTGGATCAGATAAGACTGCGGTGTGGTGTTCTCCGCATGAATATGGGTATCCCCGATAATGGTTTCTATGGTACCGATCAACCCTACATGCCTGCCCGCCTGCTCCAGGATAGATTTGACCAGATAGGTGGTTGTGGTCTTTCCTTTCGTCCCTGTAATGCCGATAATCTTCATCTTCTGTGCCGGATAGTCGAAATAGGCCGCCGAGATAAACGCCATGGCATAACGGGTATCCTCCACCCGGACTACCGTCACATCCGCATTTTCGGGAAGCTCCACCTGCTGCTCCACAAGAAGCGCTGCGGCACCGGCCTTTACCGCATCCTCTACATAAATATGACCATCTATTTTAGCCCCCGGAATACAGACAAACATGCAGCTCGGCACTACCTTGCGGGAATCATAGATAATATCCGTGACATCCCTGTCCAAAGTACCACATACACACTCATAAGTAATCTTTTCCAGTAACTTTCTCAATACCGCCATACATTTTCTCCTTTATCAAATCCTCATAGATTAAGATAGCACGAAACCTTTATCTTTTCAACTTATGCCGCCATTTCCCGCATCAGCTTGTTTTTTCATAATCTCTTTAAGTTTTCTTAATGTTTTTTTATTTTTTTATAACAATCTAAACACATTTTGGACACAATTGAGCTTTATGATAATAATCAAGATAGTTGATGAATTCACTATCTCCCCCTCATAAGAAAACTACGAAAAAGCCTGGGAATATCCCAGGTTTTTTCGTTCATCCGGAAATCTTCTCCACTACCATCTTATTCATCAGCTGCTCTGCGGTTTCCACCGGAATACAGGCGCTCTCCAAAGTAGTTACATTGGCTGCGGATATCGCGCAGGCACGCAGAATCGCTTCCTCATCGGACTCGCCAAGCACAGCCGACATGGCATAAGATGCCACCACACTGTCCCCGCTTCCCACTGTATTGACCGCCTCAATGCCCCTGGCCCTGGCAAACAGCACCCCTCTGTCTGTCACACTGAGCAGTCCTTCGCTTCCCATGGATACCACAACCTTGGCAATCCCTTCCTCCCGCAGATGACGGGCCGCCGCAATGATTCCCTCCCTGTCTGCAATCGGATGTCCTGCCAGATACTCCAGTTCTTTCCAGTTGGGTTTTATAAAATATGGCTTTGCCGGCAGCCCTTTGCGCATGCTCTCCCCACTGGAATCCAAATATACCGGCACCTTCTTATCCTTGGCCATGACAATAAGACGCTCATAGATATCATCCGCCATGCCCCGCGCTATGGAACCGGATATGGCTGCCAGCTTACATCCCGTTAACAACGCTTCATACCGTTCCAGAAAAAGAGCCTGCTCCTGTTCGGAAATCTGAGGCCCTGATTCCAAAATCTCCGTCACGCCGCCGTCATCCGCCAGAATATTCATATTACAGCGTGTCTCCCCGCTCACCTGTACAAATCCACACTCCGCACCCCGGCGCAGAAGTTCTTCCTCGATAAAGCGTCCCGTATGACCGCCCAGTAGGCCTGTTGCCATTACCCCGTATCCATACTGTCTGAGAATCTTTGTCACATTAACGCCTTTGCCCCCCGCTATGTTCAATACGGTACGCATCCTGTTTACCTGTCCTGCTACAAGACATTTGGTCGTATAAGTCTTATCTACCGCCGGATTCAGCGTTACTGTCAATATTTTATCCATATCCTTCCCCTTTCGGATACCCTCTGGATATCCATTCTGCTTACATACAATAATCCTGCATGACCATCTGCAATTCTTCCTGTCCCCTGTACACATTAATATCCGGGTAATACACAACACTGATGCAGATTGTGTCACTGCCTTCTTTATAAAGTCTGTCAACTTCCGCTGCGCCAAAATTTTCCGTAAGGAAACCGTGCCATCTTTCCAGATCTGCAAAATACATCATATCATAGCGGCCCCCGTTTTCATCTTCTATCCGGTATTTGCCCACATTTCTATTCTTCCCCAGGATATTTCCCCTTAGTACCCTCACCTTTTTCTGGGCAAAAACAGGTTTGGGATTGCCGTTGCCAAAGGGTTCCAACACCGCAAGCTGTCTGATAAAATCTGTCGTCACATAGGACATGGGCATTGGCACATCAATATGCACCGTGTCCACAAAATCTTCCGCCGTCAATCCGCAATGCTCGTTCAGGTATCTGCGAAACAACTCTACATTCTCCTCCGGCATGGACACGCCTGCAGCCAGTTTGTGCCCGCCGTACTTGGTATACAATTCCTTGCACTCACTCATCTTGTCATACATATGGTAGGCATCGATTGACCGGCCCGATCCCTTCACCCCCTCCTGTGTTCTGGTCAGCACAAAAGCCGGTTTATGATAGCGTTCCCGAATACGCCCGGCAATGATACCCGCCAGGCTCTCATGACAGTCCGGCAGATAAACCACCAGCACCTTATCATCTTTCAGATCCGTACGCTCGATCATCTCCTCCGCCTGACCGGTTCCTTGCAGAGTCATCCCCTTCCTGCTGTCGTTTAATTCCTTCAATTCTCCTGCAATAGCAATCGCCTCCGCCCGATCCTTGGTGCGGAACATCGCCAGTGCCCGGCTGGCTGTATCCAGGCGCCCTGTGGCATTAAGACAGGGACCTAAGACAAAACCGATATGATACACAGAAAGAGGCTTATCCTGCAAATCATTTACCACAGTCAGCGCCCGCAGTCCATGATTATGAGAACACTCAATCTGCCGCAATCCATATTTGACAATAATCCTGTTCTCATCTGTCAGCTCCATCACATCTCCCACCGTGGCAAATGCAGCGAAGGCAAGCAGTTCCTGCAAAATCTCTTCCATATCTCCCAGCAGGGCTTTATCCGCAGACTGATGCGCCATCTGCATCAGGTAAATCTGCATCAGCTTGTAAGCCACCACCGCACCGCAGATCCCCTTATAAGGATAAGGACAGTCACTCTGTTTCGGGTCCACTACTGCATCCGCCGCCGGAGGATGCTCTATCCTGCTGCCGTCCTCCCCCTGGTCATAAGGCACCTCATGATGGTCTGTCACCACCACAGTCATGCCAAGCTCCTTGGCATAGGCAATCTGCCCCGCGGCCGCAATGCCGTTATCACAGGTCAATACCGTGTCAATTCCTGCCTCATGGGCCTCCTCGATCAGCCTGTCGTTCAGGCCATAACCGTCCTGAATCCGATGGGGAATCACCGCATCCACCACCGCACCGCACCGTTCCAGACAACTGACCAAAATATAGGTAGAACAGACACCATCGATATCATAATCCCCGATCACCCGGACTGGCAGACCTGCTCTTGTCTTCTCACACAGAATATCCGCCGCTTTCCCCGCATCTTTTAACGCTTCCGGATCATGCAGGTCTTGCAGTGTACCGTGAAGGAACCTCTCAATCTGCTCCTCTCCTATAATATCTCTGTTCCGTATAATCCTTGCAATGACAGGATCAATCCCAAACCTCTGTGCTATCTTGTTAAAATCAGCCTTCTTGGCTGATACCATCCATTTACTCATAAAAACACCCTCAAAAAATGTTGCATTATCCTATTTCCATAGATATTGTAACATTTTCAGAGGGTAATTTATAGTACTTCATACATATACCGTTTACTTCTTTGGCCGGTTTATTTCATACTCCAGCTTCCGGGCATGATACTGGGTATCCTCCAGAATCTTACGATTGGCCGCAATCACATCGGAAACAATACCGATCATAAAGGTCAGAAATCCCATAATCAAAAGCGTACATCCTAAAATCAGAGACTGCACATGCCCGCCGCTTGTCCCCATCAGATAATAGAGCAGGAAACGAAAGATATATCCCAACCCGATCAGTGTGGGAATACAGGCTATGTACGTAAAACATTTAAGCGGTTTATACATCGCATAAGCCCGGATGATTGTCAGCATGGACCGCTTCACATATCCCCAGATACTGCTAAAAAGGCGGGAAGGCCGCAGTTCCTCATTGGTCCGTACAGGCACACTGGTAATCGGTATTCTCTGTCTGCCCGCCTGCACGATCGTCTCCAGCGTATAGGTATAATCGTTCACCACATTAATATGCATCGCCGCCTCCCGGCTCAATGCCCGGAATCCGCTGGGTGCATCCGGAATGTCCGTATTAGAGGCTTTGCGCACCACCCAGCTTCCAAAGTGCTGTAATTTCTTCTTGAGATAGGAAAAATGCTCCGTCTGGTCAATGGGCCGTTCTCCAATCACCATATCCGCCCTGCCTTCCAGAATGGGTGCAATCAATGCCGCAATATCCTGCGCGCAATACTGGTTATCTGCATCCGTATTGACGATGATGTCTGCCCCATTGCGAAGACAACCGTCCAGTCCCGCCATAAATCCCTTGGCCAGCCCTCTGTTCTGGTTAAAATTAACCACATGATGCACGCCCCATTTTCTGGCTACCTCCACCGTACGGTCATGACTGCCGTCATTGATGATCAGATACTCTATCTCATCAATCCCCTCCAACTGTCTGGGCAGGTCATTTAAAGCAATCTCCAATGTCTCTTCTTCATTATAACATGGAATCTGAATGATTAATTTCATGTCCTGTCATCCTTCCCGTCACTTCAGTGTCTCTATCGTAAACAGAACCAGATTGGCACCTTCCGCCACAGGCTTGGCCAATGTTCTCATTTCCTCCAAATATGGATAATTCTGCTCCACAAGCACATATCCTGTTCCAAAATCCCTTTCCCTTATACCCACTTCTATCTCAGATAATCCCACAATCTCTATCTTTTGCTCCGGAAGATAGAACTGTACCAGATCCTCATACAAAAACCCGCCGCAGTCAAGATAAACTATCTGTGGTCTTTCATGCTCCTCCAGATAAGTGATCACACCCATACATTCCAGATTCACATCATTAAACCAATACGTATAATTCTTGTTGATCACCATGGCTCCATATATCTCCACACACACAAAGACCGACAGAATCCAGACAAGACGATCAAACCGCCGCGCCACACAGACACAGGCCGCAAGCAACACAGCCAACAGGGTACACACCAGATACGCTTCCAGCAGTTCCGGCCTGAAATCATCTATCCTATCACCCTGCGTCAAAGTAAAGGTATACCCGATACCGGCTGCAAAATACCCTTTGAAATCATTTAAGTTTTTCTGCTCCACATACCATAAAAGAAACGGTGCCATACAGCCATGAGACACAATGCATGTAAATACTTTTATAATCATATGCTTACAGGAAAACATGGCAAGCAGTCCGATTCCGATATAGACCGGCATTAAAAAATCGTTATATCTCCCATAAATCACACCGTCAATTCTTCCGGAACGCGTCATAAAGACAGCTGAAATGCCAAACTGCCCCAACAAAGACAATAACAAAAACTGACTAATCCTTTCCCGGATATGCCTGATACAATAGCCCACCGCAAAATATACGGTCCCGAAAGAAGCCATACCGATATAAAACAGCTTTCCGACACAACTGACCGCCAGATGCCAAAGCCCTCCCCACGAAAGCAGCTCTGAAAGCCTGCCCGCCTGCCCGCCGATATCATTGACATCCTGCAGGGCAGCCTCCGCCGTTCCATAGACTGCCTGATTAAAGGTGACTTTCAAAAACATGCCTGCCAGAAAAAAGAGCAAAAACACCGCCGCACCGGCCAATATAGTCCGCCGTTGGTCCTTCCTCTTTCTTCCATGCATCACCAGAATCACAACACAGGCTGTCAGGATACCAACAGTACGCATATGTACAAAAAACAAGTAGACCAGCACCGCCATCAGCCCGAAAAGGTCTCTCCTTCTGCCCTCTTTTAAGAATTGCTGCATCAGATAACAGACACAACAATATAAAAAGAAAAGCAGTGTCTCTGTCAGTGTCATTTTCATATAATATAAAGATACGGGATAAAAAGCCGCCGCCAAAAGACTGAATACTCTTCTGTCACGATCACTATGCGTAAACAATCCCTGCAATATCTTTTGCAGAAACCAAAAAGCCCCACATAAAAACAGGGCGTTCATGCCCACTGCCATCCGGTAAGCTGAAAGAGGTGTTTTGCACAAGACAAGCGGTATCGCCAGAAGGATTCCATACCCATATGAATAATAGGCGGAAGCCTGTGCACAGCTACTCCAGTCATACCCTGCAAGAACAGCGGCATTGGCCCAGTAGCCAAATTCATCTCCCAGAATAGAGAATCCATAAATTTTCTGTATGCCATATTCATAAAATCCTACTATAAGTAACACATACAGGCCAAAATAAACGATATCCCTCTTTTCCTTCAAACACCTTTCCTCCGACTGTATCCTGTTACCACACATAAATATTGGAAGGGAAGCTCTCCCTTCCAAGTATCTATGCATAAAAAATTCCGCTCTTACAAATTAATACTTAACAATAGCATATGCACCCTGACCTGCTGTGGTAGCAAAGGTGATGGTATTAGGATCTGTATCAATATCCTCTAAGACTGTCACAGCTCCGCCGGGACGTACACAGATTATTGCAAATGTCTTGTCAGCCTGTGCAAAAGATTTCGGAATACCAAGTTTTACATGAACTGCTGCGCCTTCAGCCGGAAGCAGACTAAACTGACCGCCGGATATCTTACCCAGTTCAAAATTGATCACCGGACCTACTGATGCGCCAAGTGCTGCCGCGGCGCTGTCAATTACCACCTGCGCTGCTGTGCTCTTTTTGCCGTCAAAATTATAGACTCTCACATAGGGCCTTTCGCCAGCTGCCAGTGCATAGCTGTCTGCAATTGTCGTAAGTGGTGTGGTAATTGCTGTACCATTGACACCGGTTGCAAGATATACCCCTGCCAGTGAAGACTTAACACCGGCCACAGCACTGGTATTGGGAACCTCTGCTACGGTAGATACTTCACCGCCGGAAGTTTCCTGTACAACTGTTTGCACAACCTCTTCCTTGGATTTGCCGCTGCTAGAATTACTGGACCCAGATCCTCCACTGGATGGCCCGCCAGATGCAAATGCACTCATAGATGAACCGACCACAAGCGCACCAGCCAGAGCACATGTCATAACTCTTTTTGCTAAATTTGCTTTCATCGTATTTCCTCCTCGTATGATGATTTATTATGATATTAATAATATCATTTATAATATAATATGCTATTAATAATATTTTTTCAAGTAGTTTTTACCATAAAATCTTAATAAGATATATATTGTGGATCTGATTCCATCAGAAAGGCTGTGCGCATACATGCAGAAAAGTTTAGAACAATATCTGAGAGAACTGCGTAAATCTTGTGGGTATTCCCAGGAATTTGTCGCATCCCACCTGAATATAACCCGCCAGACTTACTCCCATTATGAAACCGGACGCATTACTCCACCGGTTAATTCTCTTTATAATCTGGCAAGATTATATGGTATTCCTGTTGAGGAATTGATGGAACGAATCGTAACGTACAATATCAGTGATGACTTCGCCAAAAATAAAACAGCAGAATCCTCATTTCCATCAAAAGAAGATCTGACCCCGTTTCTGGAATATATCAATGCTCCGGAACAAAACAAAAAATTTAAAAATCTGAACCGTAATGAAAAGTTCTTCTTATATTACTACGGCCAGCTGGATCAACGTGACCAACAGGATATTCTCACCTTTATGAAAGTAAAATATCTCAATAATAAAAAGAGAGACGAAAAATGATATACCTTCATTTTTCGTCTCTTTTCTGATAGTCTCGATAGCATTTCCCATCTAAAGTTTACAATCATACGTCTGGAAAAACATTTGACTTTTATAACATTACGATTTATTGTTCGATTATAAACATATTCCCCCGAGAGGTTCCTGACATGTATATTGACCCAGAAGATTTCCAACAGCATATTCACGCTGAAGAAAACAGCCACAGATATAGTCCTCTTTCCCCCGGGGAACAGATCCTGCTCTTTTACTTTGAACACCTGGATGAAAATGATCAGAAGACGCTTCTTGGATACATATGGGCAAAGATGAGGCATTGAAAAAGGAGCACCGCTTCCTATTGCGATTTTCTACAGCTCTAATTCCCGGAATAATTGTTCCCGATACTCCTCATCTGTTAACACACGCTCCAAATCCTCCTCACGGTCTGACTGCATTAATATCATGATCAGCCTTGCCATTTTAATACTTTTGCAGGTTTCTATCAACGCCCTTTTTTCTATCCCTTCTGTTATTCCCTTTGCTATCCCCTCCTCATATCCTTCCAGTCTCATATCCAAAAATGCCTGACACATATTATACATCTCCTCTCCATTTTCCACTATTCTATATTTCTCCGGAATCTTCACATTCGCCACCACTTCCAGCATCTTCCTTGTCTCACTGTCTATCCTGCTATAGATTTCCCGGTTCTCTTCCATGACGTTACTTAGTTTCTCTTTATCTTTTGCATACCGGACTGTCTCAAACACCTGGCCCCATCCCACGAATGTTCTCTCCCAAAATATACCACCAGGGTAATAATCGGCGTAAGTCATTTTGTAAAGCACAATATATAAAAACCTCAGATTTCCGAAATCTATCTTATTTCATCCAAAATCTGAGGTCATATATTTATTTCGCCACCCGGCTCTCGTTTACACCATATTCAATAAAATGATTATAGTATTTAACCAAATCATCCCCATATAATTGATACACATCCACATGATTGTTTGCATAATAAGATGCATTAAATGCGACATTATCATAGGATGTATCAGATATTGTAACCACGGACTCTGTCACATTCTTTGATATTTCTGCCTGTTTACTGCTGTTGTTCTGTGTTGTATTATTATTGGACGCAGACGTTTCAACAACTTTCTGCTTACTATTCGTCTTTGCCGAAGATGTAGAACTTGTACTGGCTGTTCCGATATTGCCTGCATATGGGCAAAAGCCATTTTCATGTAGATGTGCAGGATTACCGCCACAATGATAATGATAACTTCCCAATCCACTGACATTCTTATTATCTTTATGTCCGCCATACTTATCTGTCCTGCCAGAATGAGCTTCTACGGTAAGCACAACACAGTCAATCTGTGCAGGCACCGCCAACGTGATTGTCAGACACGCAATGAAAACCGCCATGATTTTCTTCATAACTTTCATGATTACCCTCCGTTATTATACTGTTTATGTAGTGTATTTCTAATTCTAATAATATCAAAATTTATATAACTACGGCAATCATAATATGGGAAATGTCCCCAATTAATTATTTTAACAAATCAATTGATTATATGCTTTTTTCCTCCCCTCTCTTTACCCCCCTTCATGGTAGATACAATACCCGTAGCAAATATCGCTAACACCAGAACCACGATAACAGCTCCCCAGATTTTAGACCTCCTGGCCTCATCTCTCTGGTGTTCCACTGCCTCCACCAACATCTTTCCCTCTTCTTCCTCTATGGCGAACTGTTCATCCAAAGCCGTCACATCCAGTTCCATCTCCACAATGCCGGCCTGGGGAATATATCCTGTGAGGTCCTGAAATCTGACCCGGTACCACCCTTGTGTCTCCCCTGTAACAAGGATACTGTCTCCCGCACTGTAGGAATGTATGGTTTCGGCTGTCTCATCCGGTTCGGTCTTCATATCCACCGTCTGCTGTGTGGTCATAATCCGGCTGATCTCCGTGGCCTCCTGCGCACACACGGACACAGCCATGGTATTTCCCAAAAGCAGCCAGATGCCAAGCAGGCACATTACAAGTCCTTTCATCCCTTTTTTATATGTTCTCATATTCTTCCTCCCTGTCCATTATAATAAATTTTTTATCTCATCATCTGTTCTTTGCCCTGTACCGCACCGGCAAGCATCATCACTGCTATGGGCAGAATATTAATACATCCTTCCCACAGCAGAAGCTGCATAATAATTCCCGTTAATGCCACACCGGCCATCCCCTTTGTCACCTTATTCCATCCAAACATTGCTGCCACGCGCTCTGCGGCAAACACAATGACCAGGATGCACAAAACGGCTCCCAATATCCCCTGCTCTTCCACACAGGCATAGAAAAAGGAATGACTGCCCTCTGCTTCCTTCCACAAAGGCACTGCAAAACTCTGTAGTGCCTGGATACTCATTCTCCCACTGTCTAATGACTGCCATGCACTGCCACCCAGGACAAACAATAAGAATATCATAAGGCAGGCTTTAAGCAGGCGTTTCTCGACCCGGTATAATCTGCGCAGTACAATCCGATCCAGCCTTACCCTTTCCGGTATCCTGTCCCAGTAATGAAAAAAGAGCACGCAGCCAAGTGCTAACAGCAAATCCAGATAGACACTGTGTTCCAGGTCATAAGATGTTTCCACCAACAAAACACCTGTATAATTTGTCAGCAGACTCATATTACTGATGATAAATACAAACACAAACATCATCTGCATGGCTCTCTTGAAGACCAGTGCCGTTGGCCGCAGCAAAATGGGAATCAGCAGTATTGTGCCGCCCAGAATCCAGAAGCTTATGTTGCTGTGATTACATCCCAGAAGAAAAAAGCTCATAAAGGAACACATGGCATAAAAGTACGACTGCAAAGGTATTCTGCTGGTACAATACTGTAACACCCCGACTGTAGCAATCAACAGCAGATAGGATCCTGTTGCTGTCTGATTGCCCCACAAAAACAGGCTCTCTCCTATCCGTGGACTGCACAGATATCCCAGAAGGAGCACAGTCATCACCACAAGCCCTCCATATAGAATCAAATCCAGATACCCCTGCATCCTGCCATCCGTCTCCATCATCATAAGATACAGCATGACCAGACTGATGAGCAGCAGGTTCAGACTATAATCCGGCACCTCTTCCTCTCCGGCTACAAGTATCGTTACCACTAGCTGCCCCAGTTCATAAAGAAGCAATAATCCCATGGCCATATCCAACCTGCCGTAACGTTGCCGCCATTTCCTTTTCCCCTGATTTATTAGTACGATTAAAAAAGCCATCCAGAATAAAACCAACACAAACAAAAGAACCGGCAATAAATCCATGCCGCCAATCCTCACCTTCCAGACTGACAGCATAGAACAGATGGCCACTAGTCTGACAAACCAGACTTCTATGTTCTTCTCTCCATCTTGCACCTTCATAGGTATCCCATTTCCATACTCTTATCTTTTTCCTGTCACAATACTGTATTATTATACTATTCCATTTTGCTATTTTCAATATCATTTTATTATTTCAATGTAATATTTGTATGTCACAAATGGAACACCCGGATATTCTTTTACCCGGCAGCACCACTATTACCGGCAGCCCCTGCTCTGCTTGTCCGCGGCATCTAAAAAGCGCCCTGCCATGACCCAATTGACATAGCAGGACGCCCTTTCGTTTCTATATTTTAATCTCAGTAATCTTATTTCTCTTTTTTCTGTCCAAGTTTAGTCCTGAACACATACCACATTGCTCCGGTCAGGCAGATGGAAGAATAGGTACCGCAGATAATACCCGCCATCAGCGGCAATGCAAACTCTCTGATGGAAGAAACGCCAAACACTTCAAGAGCCGCCACCATAAAGAAGGTTGTCAGGGAAGTGAAAATACTTCTGGACAATGTCTGGGTAATACTCTTATTGACCAGATCCTGCAAATCTTCCTTCCTGCCCATCTCCCGCAGATTCTCACGGATACGGTCGAAGATAACGATGGTCGCATTGATGGAATAACCCACAATGGTCAGCATACAGGCGATAAAGGTATTGCCCACGGAAATCCTCACCACCGCATAGAAGGCAAGCACTACCAGTACGTCGTGTACCAACGCAATCACGGAACTTGCACCGAAACGGATATCCTTAAAACGGAACCAGATATACAGGAGCATGAGCACGGTAGAGATCAGAACCGCCTTTACCGCACTGGTCTGCATCTCGGAGCTGATGGTAGCACTGATGGTCTCAGCCGTGATGCTGTTCTTATCCACACCAAAATTGTTGGCCATCAGATCTGCAAACTGTTCTCTCTCATCCACGTTCAAGGTTCTGGTCTTAATGATAATCTGATTAGAACCGGCTACCTTCGTGGTCTGCACATTGCCGTCGCCCGTAATATCTTCCACATGAGGAACAATCTGGGCATCAATATCTTCAATACTCATATCCTCATTCAATGTCATGGTTGTAGAAGTACCACCCACAAAATCAAGACTGTAGTTGAGCGGCATCCCGATCTGGGAGCTGTTCACACCCATAACGATAAAGCCGATCAGAATGACTGACACGGAGATGCCGAAAAATACAAAGCGTTTTGAAAGAAAATTAATAGGCTTCTTTTCTTTGGCTACACCATAGGCCTTCTCACTCTGCACACCCAGCGCAAAGAAGACATTGACCAGGAATCTGGTAACAAAAAGTGCCGTAAACATGGATAAGAAGATACCCAGCATCAAAGTGATGGAAAATCCTTTAATCGTACCGCTTCCCATAAAGTAAAGTACCAGTGCCGCAATCAGTGTGGTGATGTTACCGTCTAAAATAGCCGATAAGGCTTTCTGGAAACCAATCTTGATAGAAGACTGTACGGTCTTGCCGGTTGCAAGTTCCTCTCTGATACGTGCGAAGATAATCACGTTGGCATCCACAGCCATACCCACGGAAAGGATAATACCCGCAATACCGGGCAGCGTCAGTGTTGCCTCAAAAGCATACAGCAAGATAACCAGCAATTCCGTGTATAAACAAAGGGCCAAGGCCGCGGCCAGACCGGAAATATAATATACCGCAACCATGAAAACGATCACCAGCGCAAATCCCACTGCCGCCGCTTTTAAGCTGGTCTCAATGGCTGCCGAACCAAGCTGTGCACCTACCACGTTGGAGCGGAGTTCTTCCAGTTCCAGTTTCAGGCCGCCGATGCGGATTGTGGAGGCAAGCTGCTGCGCCTCTTCCACGGAGTGCTGTCCGGTGATAATCGCACTACCGTCCGTGATCACAGCCTGCACGTTAGGCACGCTCACAAATTCCCCGTCATAATAAATGGCAATTGTCTCTCCATTGTCATAGGCTTTCTTCGTCGCCTCTGCAAAAGCTTCTTTGCCATCCGCATTAAAGGTAAGCTCTACCACGTTCTCCAGATTACCCATGTTATCCTGTCTTGCCTTGGCCTGGGCATCTTCCACTTTCGTGCCGTCCAGCACGATGGAACCGTCAGCCATCAGTTCTTCCATGGTCTTATTTAACTGGTACTGAGGCGCCAGATTGCCTCCCGCATCAATCCCGTAACCGATCAGATCATAGTTGTTATTGCCGTTACTGTCTGTCTGCGCTATGAAATACAGACTGCCCGGTTTCCCCAGCTCTTCCAGAATGGCATTGGCATCGGAGACGCCCGGAATCTCAATATTGATCCGGTCTTTTCCCTCCTGATACACCTGTGCCTCTGTGCTGTAGCCATCCACACGCTGCTGTAACTTATAGATGGTATCACCCATATCCTCGGAACTGGGCTCCTCATCACCTACCACCTGGTAAGTAATACTGACGCCGCCCGCCAGATCAAGTCCCAGCTTAATGCTTCCCGCCGAGCCCGACTTGTCCGCACCGACACCAAAGACTGCCGTATACCCAAGCAACCCCAGTATCAAAATATAGACAATCAGACTGATAACCGCTCTGCTCTTTTTCATGATCAACTCTCCTTTTCCTCATCGGCCAGCGCCGCTTTTATCATGATTGCGCACTCTACGCGCTTTCTTTGCAATTCACAGCCAAGTTCATAAGCACCATTGATGTCGCCGCTGTTGTTATACGCATTGGCCGCACATCCCCCGCTGCAATAAAACTTGGCAAAACAGTCCCTGCACTGGTCTTTTGCATAGACATTACATGCCTTGAATTTCTCCCGGATATCCGTGCGGATAATGCCTTCCTCCACATTTCCCATAAGAAATTCTTCCTGTCCTACAAACTGATGACAGGGGTATAAATCTCCCCAGGGCGTCACCGCCAGATACTCCGTACCCGACCCACAGCCTGACAATCTCTTTGCCACACAAGGGCCACCTTCTAAATTTATCATAAAATGAAAGAAATTAAAACCTTTTCCTGCTTTTTTTCTGCGAATATATTCCAGAGCCAGTTCGTCATACTCCTTCAGAATGGCCGGCACATCTTCCATCCGCAGCGCATACTCCTCCTCCGGCCGCGCTACTACGGGCTCCACCGAAATCTGTTCAAACCCTTCATCAGCCAGATGTTTCACATCCTCGGCAAAGTCCAGATTGTTTCTGGTAAAAGTGCCCCGCACATAATAGTCCATCTGATTTCTCGACTCCGCCACTTTCTTATACTTCGGCACCACCTCATCATAGCTTCCCTGTCCGCCCCTGTGCGGCCGCATCAGGTCATGGATTTCCTTACGTCCGTCTATGCTTAAAACCACATTGGACATCTCTTTGTTTGCAAACTCCAGTACCTCATCATCTAAAAGCACACCGTTTGTGGTCAGTGTAAAACGGAATTTCTTATGGTTGGGCTCCTCCAAGGATCTGCCGTAAGCCACCAGGTCTTTTACCACCTGCCAGTTAAGGAGCGGCTCCCCGCCAAAGAAATCCACTTCCAGATTCACCCGGTTTCCCGAGTTTTGCACCAGAAAGTCCAGGGCTTTCTTGCCCACATCCAGACTCATCAGCGCTCTTTGTCCGTGATACTCGCCTTCCCCCGCAAAACAATATTTGCAGGCCAGGTTACAATCATGGGCAATATGCAGACAAAGCGCCTTCACCACCGTCTCCCGGTTCTGAAAACTGTCAAGATACTTTTCATAAACATCTTCGGTAAAAAGCATCCCTTCTTCTTTCAAAGAAAGAATCTCTTCCACGGTCTCCTCCACCTGCGCCTGCTCCAGGGAAAGCTGCCTGGCCACCGCTTCCACAATCTGTTCTTTCTCTTCCATCTGCTGCGCAAGCAGTTTCTCCACAATCGGAATCACATCATATGCCAGTTCATCCACTACATGAACACAGCCGCTGTTGACATCCAGTACTATGTGATATCCATTATTTATATACTGATGTACCACCTGTTTTCTCCTATCTGTTCTGTTCCCGGCTTCACTGCCCCTGTATCATTAAGATACAGAAACTAAAACCAAACGCATAATAAGCAGCGATACAATCGCTGCTTATATTTCCTCTCATTTCAACTGATACCAAAGGACGCCTATCTTGCCTTCTCACAACTCTGGTTACCCACTGTACAGGAAGTCTTGCAGGCAGACTGGCAGGAAGTCTGACACTCACCACAGCCGCCCTTCTTCATGGATTCCTTTAAATCCCTGGTAGACAATGTCTTAATATGCTTCATCGAAATATCCTCCTTCGCGCTCAATAACTTTAAGTAGTATATCACAGTTTTTACTTTACGCAAAGCACTTTTCTCATTTTTTATGTGTTTTAGCTGATCATTCCTCCCAGCATCCCGCTTCCCGCACACAGGAAGAACACCGTCATCATATTTCCTGCCACATCCTGCGGACCTTTGTTCACCACCATGGATACGATCACGAGAATCACAAAATACAGGACTCCCATGCAAAGCCCCCACAGATATTTCTTTTTCCCTGCTCTTTTACCTGCAATCAGTCCGGCTAAAAATGTAACGATTATGTAGACAGCAATAATACAGACTGATACCACCTTTTCCGAAAGTCCGAACCGGTACAGCATAAAAGCGAGCAGAAGAAGAAGCCCTGCCGTCAGGATATACGCCGCCAGCATACACTTTGTAACAAAAATCACCTTTTGCGTGTAAATTTCCTTTTTTCCCATACTTCCCCCTTTGTCCTTGTCTGTTACTCTGCTATATTTTATTCCGTCTGTCAGAAAAACTTGACACAATCTTATGCTTCTAGTAATATTTTCTACGTAAAGAAACCTAATCAGAAGACTATACAAACAAGGAGTGAATTTTTAAATTGGATACCACAGGTGTCATACAACTCGTTTCATTAGCAGTTCTTGTACTCTTATCCGCTTTTTTCTCGTCTGCCGAGACAGCTTTCTCGACAGTGAATCGGGTGCGGCTTCGCACACTCGCTCAGGAAAACCATAAAGGCGCCATCCGGGTGCTTGGCATACTCGACCAGTATGGTAAAATGCTCAGTGCAGTCCTGATCGGCAATAATATTGTCAATCTGTCAGCTTCTTCTGTAGCTACCACATTTGCCATCAATACCTGGGGCAGCCGTGCTGTGGGCATCGCCACCGGCGTGCTGACCTTCGTGATTTTGATGTTCGGTGAGATCATCCCCAAGACCTGGGCCATGCAGAAGGCCGAATTTATCACCCTCTTTTTCAGCGGTATCATACGCCTTCTGATGACAGTCTTAACACCGGTGATTTTTCTGGTGGATAAACTCTCCAACTGGATCCTGAAGCTGTTACATATCAGTTCCGAGGGTAATACATTCCGCATCACAGAAAAAGAACTGAAAACCTACGTGGATGTCAGCCATGAAGGCGGGGTCATTGAATCGGAGGAAAGAGCATTAATCTATAATGTATTTGATTTCGGGGACACAGTCGCCAAAGACATCATGATTCCCAGAATCCAGATGACCACCGTATCCATCGATGCCACCTATCAGGAACTATTATCTACTTTCCAGGCATCCATGTTCACCAGAATCCCTGTCTATGATGATGACCCTGACCACATTATCGGTATCGTCAACATCAAAGATTTTATTCTGGTAAAAGACAAGGAAAAATTTAACTTAAAGAAAATCCTGCGGGAAGCTTACTATACTTATGAATATAAGAATGTATCCGATCTTTTAATGGAAATCCGGGAGAAATCCTGCAACATCGCTTTCGTCCTGAGCGAATACGGCGCTACGGTAGGTATGATTACCATGGAAGATATGATTGAGGAACTGGTAGGCGAAATCCGTGACGAGTATGATGCCGACGAGGAGGAACTGATTCAGGAAACAGAAGAAGGCCAGTATCTGGTAGAGGGCGGCATGAAACTGGATGACATCAATGATGCCCTGGAAATTTCCCTGGATTCCGAAGACTACGACTCCATAGGGGGGCTCATGATAGAAAAATTAGACCGCCTGCCCCAGGATAAAGAAACCATTGTACTGGATAATGGCATTTCCCTACAGGCATGCGGTATTCAGGAGAATCGTATTGTCAAAGTATTGATCACGCTTCCTGACGAAGACGAGACAGAAACTCCAGAAGTTCCTGCGGAGAATTAACCATACATGTTTCATCCGCCCCGGCCTTCGTAAGCTGCTGTCTGGTGCGGAATCCCCAGGTAACACTGACACATGGCATAGGAACATTGCCTGCCGTCTGCCGGTCTACTTCGGAATCTCCCACATAGACTGCCTGAGACACATCACATGCAAGTTCTGTAAGCGCCTGGTACACTGTATCAGGCGCCGGTTTTTTCTTTACCGTGGCGCTCTCCCCGATTGCCACTGGAATATACTCTTTAAAATATTGTTGATTCAGCTGCTTGACGGCACCGTCAAATTTATTGGAGACGATTGCCATATGATAGCCCTGTCCGGAAAGTTCTTCCAACAATTCCATGATTCCCACGTAAGGGTGTGTCTTGTCTTCACAGTGCTGTGCATAATATTCTTTGAAAGAAGTCAATATCCTGTCATAAGAAGGATTCTCCAGTCCCTGCGGGATGCAGCGTTCAATCAGCTTCGCCACGCCATTTCCCACAAATCCACGCACTTCCTCTATTGTCCGTGTCGGGAGGCCGAACTGTTTCATGGCATGATTGACGCTGTCTGTCAAGTCTTCCAGGGTATCAAGCAGTGTGCCGTCCAAATCAAATATAATCGTGTCAGTCATTTTCTTCTCCCTAAATACCACCGTGGTCTCTGGCTGTTACATCGGTGTCACAAGGCTCATAACAGCCTCGATTTCCGCTCCATTATCCGGCACAGGCTCCACTACCTCATGCTTTCCGTCGGGCGTAATTTTCGCAATATTTTTCCCGTCTTTGGTCTGCTCAAGCGCATAATACAGCACTTCTTTGGTATCTCGTTTCCATACGGCATAGACCCGGTAACACATACCCTTTTTCACTGATTCATCCGGCATATCCACCCTGGTGATCTGTACCGTCTCCGTGATATTTAAAGTCATCACCGAAAAATCATCCGCCCTGAAAGACGCCTTCTTTCCTTCCGGATATACCTCATCATAGAAATGTAAGAGAAACTCTCCTTCCTCTTTCTGTAGTCTCTTAAGACCCTCTTCCTTATGTTCAAACAGATATTTGGGTAAAAGCATCAGTGCCACCCTGTTGTGTACCAGATCCTGAAACTGTTTCTCCGTTACCTGAATGGTCTTCTGCCCTGCCTGTCCGTTCTTTGCCAGCTCCGCAATCTGTTTTCTGCGCTTATCCGCCACCTCCAGAATTGTCTTGTTCAATACCATATTATGGGTAAACGGATTCAACACCACAGCCTCTATCTTCTCCAGATTCGCCATCGCCATGGATACACAGGCAAAGAAAGGAAGCGCCAGCACCGTAGGACTCTTTTTATCCGGCGGAATCTGGGCCGCCGAGCTAAAGATGGGAATAGCCTGCTCACCGCTCTCCTTTCGCAAAAGACAGGGAACAATTCTGCTCTCTCCGGTCAACTGCACAGGCTTTCCCGCCCGCATCAGCTTCTCTGTCTCAGGATCCAGATTCTCCGGCGGCATAGCCGGCATCAGCACAATGGATTTCTCCAGAAGTTCCATCACTTTCACATAACTGTCCTTTTCCCTGTCTGCCGCAAATGCTGCTATGGCATCTTCCAATGCCTGATTGTTTATTTTTTGTTCAGCCATGACAACTCCTTTTCCTGCTCACGAACCGCCAAACAGATTCTTCATCTGCGAAACCAGTTCCATATCCTCCGCACTCACCTTCAGATTGGAATCAAAGTTCTCTCCCTCAGCTGTCGTCACCTTAATCTCGATGATACTGCCCTCCTTGATTCCCTTCTGTGCCACTGCCTTTAAGAACTTCGGAAACTTTGGATGATTGCGCTCAAAACGGTTCCAAAGGTTCATCATCTGTAACAGTGCTGCCGGATTCTGCAAATTCATAAACTTTCCTCCTCTACTTTCTCCGGTGCCGGCGCAATCGCAATCTGCAACTCTTCCAGCTGCTTATCGTCCACTGTGCCCGGCGCCTCTGTCATCAGACAGGAGGCATCCTTGATCTTCGGGAACGCAATCACTTCTCTGATGCTGTCCGCATGGGTTAAGAGCATCACAAAACGATCCAGTCCATAAGCCAGTCCTGCATGAGGCGGCACACCATATTTAAAGGCACTTAAAAGGAAACCGAACTGTTCCCACGCCTGCTCTTTCGTAAAGCCAAGTACCTCGAACATTTTTTCCTGAATATCATCCTGATGGATTCTCACAGAACCACCGCCCAGCTCCACACCGTTCAGAACAATATCATAAGCCTTTGCACGGACTCTGCCCGGATCGGAATCAATATACTGCCAGTCTTCTTCCATGGGCATGGTAAAGGGATGATGCATTGCCATAAAGCGGTTCTCCTCCTCGCTCCACTCTAAGAGCGGGAACTCCACGATCCAGAGAAAATGATATTTCGATTCATCAATCAGCCCAAGCTGTCTGCCAAGCTCTAACCGGAGCGCTCCCAGAACGCTGTATACAATATTCTTCTTATCGGCCGCAAAAAGAAGCAGATCGCCCTTCTCACCCCCCATGGCCTTCACCAGACTGTCCAGTTCTTCTTCTGTCATAAATTTGGCAAAGGAAGACTTGTAGGTGCCGTCTTCCTGCACGCTTAAATAAGCCAATCCCTTGGCCCCGTAACCTTTGGCAAAGTCCACCAGAGCATCAATCTTTTTCCTGGGCATGGCCGCCTGTCCCTTGACATTGATACCGCGCACCGAACCATGATTCTCCAGGGCTGAAGTAAACACTCCGAAGCCACTACCTGCCACTGCCTCGGACACATCCGTAAGTTCCATGCCAAAACGAGTATCCGGCTTATCCGATCCAAACCTGTCCATAGCCTCCTGCCAGGTCATGCGTGGCAGAGGAAGTGTCACATCCAGTCCAATCGCTTCCTTGCAGATATGTTTGATCAGACGCTCATTCACATCAATCACATCATCCACATCCACGAAGGAAAGTTCCATATCCGCCTGGGTAAATTCAGGCTGTCTGTCCGCCCGCAGATCTTCGTCCCGGAAACACCTGGCAATCTGGAAATACCTGTCGTAACCGGAACACATCAAAAGCTGTTTATACAACTGGGGTGACTGCGGCAGGGCATAGAAGTTTCCCGGATGCACCCGGCTGGGCACCAGATAGTCTCTGGCTCCTTCCGGTGTGGATTTACACAGAATCGGAGTCTCAATCTCCAGAAATCCTTCATCAGCCATAAAGGCGCGCATTTCTGAGGCTATCTTACTGCGAAGAATCATTTTCTCCTGTATATCCGGACGGCGCAGATCCAGATAACGGTATTTCAGGCGGACTTCTTCCTTCGTCTTGGAATCTGCCTCCACCGGAAAGGGGGGTGTCTCCGATTCAGACAGGATACGCACCTGTGCAGCCCGAACTTCAATCTCCCCGGTAGCCAGATTTTCATTAACAGCACCGGAACGTTTCTCCACCTTACCGACTACAGCAATCACGAATTCACTGCGCATTTTTTCCGCCTTGGCAAAAGCTTCCGCACCACAGTCTTTCTCTTCAAAGATAATCTGTAAGATCCCGGAACGATCCCGCAGATCGACAAATATGATACCGCCTTTATTTCTCTGTTTCTGTACCCATCCCATGACGGTCACTTTCTCACCCACATTTCCAGTGGCAAGTTCCGCGCAACGATGAGATCTCTGCCAGCCTTTCATGGACTCTGCCATTTTCATTTCCTCCTCTTATGCCTGTTTCATTTATATTTTCTATCTGACTTCTCTGCCTGTTATAGACTCTTCTCCTTAAAAGCTTCCTTATAGAACTCCTCAAACGCCTCATATCCCTGGGCCATAAGTTGCTCTTTCTGGAATTTCTTATTCTTGTTCATGCGTGCCACAAGCACCTGATCTCCGGTTCCGCGTGCCTCCTGGGCCTTTTTCATGACCTGCCGAAGCCTATCGGCTGGCAGGCCCTTCTCCATCAGATAAGCCACTTTCCTGCCCGCCTTCGGCACCTTGAAACCACTCTCCAAAAGCAACAGAATAATACGCTCGAAACCAATGGAAAACCCGCAGGCCGGTACATCGTTTCCTGTGAACTTACCCACCATCTTATCATATCTTCCCCCGCCGCCGCAGCTGCCGCCGAACTCCGGCATGGCCACCTCAAAAATCGTGCCCGTGTAGTAAGACATCCCCCGCACCAGCGTTGGGTCAAATACCAGATCAAAGAAACCCCCTTTGACCGCTTCCACACTGTCGATGATCTCCTGAAAACTTTCCCTGACGCCTTCCGGCAGGAAATCTGCTATGGCCTGTGTCAGATAAACCACCGGTGTCTTGGCCGTCTCCACACCCTGAAAAAGCCCCATATATTTCGTCACAGACTCTTTGGCATAACCGGCTTCCAACAGCTCCTCTTCCACACCGTCCATACCTATCTTATCCATCTTATCCAGAATAATAAAAATCTGGTCATAATCCGCCTCGCCAAAGCCGCTGTACGCCGCCATCGCCTTTAAGATCTGCCTGTCATTGATCCGAATCTGGAAGTTCTTAAATCCCAGCTTTCCTAACGTTGTGGTCGTTGCAAGAATCAACTCAATCTCTGCCAGATTACCCGCTTCCCCAAGGATATCTATATCACACTGCATAAACTGACGGTAACGCCCTCTCTGGGGCCTGTCCGCCCGCCACACATTGCCCATCTGCAAGGCTTTAAAGGGGGCCGGAAGTTCATTGGCATGATTCGCATAATAACGAACCAAAGGAACTGTCAGATCATAACGCAGACCGCCGTCCACCAAATCTTCCTCACTCTTTGCTTCCTCCAGACGGAGTTTTTCTCCTCTTTTTAGAATCTTAAAAATCAGCTTCTCATTCTCCCCGCCCGCCTTACAGTTGAGATTCGCAATATTCTCCACACAGGGTGTTTCAATCGAAGTAAAACCGAAGCTTCCATATGTCTCCTTGATCACGCCAATGACATAATCACGGATTTCCATTTCTTCCGGCAGGATATCTTTCATGCCTGTGACCGGTTTCTTATTCAGTGCCATAATGCCTCCTGTTATCCTTTATATAAGTATGCTTGTTAGATTTTACACTGTTTTGAAGTGTTTTTCAAGCCTCACCGGATAATCATCATTTCTATTTTTGACGGTTCCACAGATGCTTCATCAAAGGATGCCGACCCCTAATGGTTCTGACCGTGAATGATTATAAATTATGAAGGTAGAAAAAGCCAGGATAATCTACTCAGTAACTCTCCGATATTCTTCCTCTGCCTCTTCTTTAATCAAACCAAATTCCTGCATTAAAGAATTCTTAATTTCACTAGACGTATGATGGTTGAGCGCCATTCTTACCATATGACTTGAAAACCTGACTCTTTGGCCGGCTTCCTCTCTTATTTTCTGCGCTTCTATACTCTTTTGCTCCGCTTCTGCACTCTTTTGCTCCGCCAACTCTATTTGCTGCTGTGCTGCTTCCGATTTCCGCCGTGCCGCCTCTATATCTCGTTGTGCTGCTTCACTCTTTTGTTCTGCTGCTTCCGTAGCTTCCCTCATTTTCCTCATTTCTGCCTGATAGTCAAATGTTATTCCTTCAAATAATTTTCCCATCTTGCGCTCCTTTTCTGACGATGCACTAAATACACCTGTTGGATACAGAAAAGGAAAACACATGCAGAAAACCGCTCTTAACACTGTCCTGCCTTTTCTGTCGGTTAAAAGTTGGTAAATGCTGGAGCGGACTGCTCCTTTCATCTTCCGGATGCCCCGGAATCCAGATATCGTATCTGTTTGAAAAGTAATACGATATGAGATGTACGTTTACTATAGCATGAGCCAACTAAAAAGACAAGTGCTTCCCTGTCGTTATTGTCTAGTCCTAAATTGCAAAAGCTGAGATTGATTTACATACATCCAGGCTGTATAATATGAATAACAACATGTTAATTCCAAATAAAGGAATTGCGCAAAACGAAACGGTATCGTGATAAGGAGGTAAGCACATGAAGGAACTGATTAAGATTCACTCCAAGAGCCATCCCAATATTGAATTAAAAGCAATCCACGGGCATTTTGTAACCCCTAACTCCCATATCAATTACTTTCTGGATATGACCACGATGAAGACAAGACTGAGCGAGGCATCCACTGCCGCCAAAGAACTGAGCAGACAGATCATGTTGTCCACGGTAGTGGATACCATTGTCTGTATAGACGGCTGTGAGATCATCGGTGCCTTTTTGGCGGAAGAACTGACAAGAGCAGGTGTCTACTCCAGAAATGCACACCAGACAATCTATATCATTACACCGGAGTATTCTTCTTCCGGACAGATGCTGTTCCGTGATAACTACCTGCCCATGATCAAGGATAAGAATGTGCTGCTTCTTCTGGCAAGCGCAACCACAGGACGTACTGTCACCAAAGCAGTACAGACGCTGACCTACTATGGCGCATCCATCAGTGGCGTCAGTGCTATCTTCAGCGCCGCCAATGCGGTAATGGGTATCCCCGTCAATGCACTGTTTAACACATCGGATATTCCGGAATATAAGACCTACAGCCCGGAAGAGTGTGCATTGTGCAAAGAAAAGCAGCCTATTGATGCTTTCGCCAATGCCTTTGGGTATTCCGCGATACAATAACGACAGGCTTTATCGTTGAAAGTCTCTCTTAAGAGACTATCGGAACAGATATAGAACAGGAAACCAGAAAAGCAGCGTTTCATCCATAGGAGAGGGAACGCTGCTTTTGACAAACAAAAAAGGAACAGGCCGGGACAACTATGAAACTGCAATTATGCAAAGACAGACAGGCAAAACACAGCAAAGAAAATATCCACATTACTTTCCAGATGGCATGGCCGTCCATTGTGGAATCTTTTTTCGTGGCTTTTGCCGGCCTGGTAGATTCCCTGATGGTCAGCTCCCTGGGATCCTATGCAGTAGCTGCGGTAGGACTCACAACCCAGCCGAAATTTATCGGACTGGCGCTTTTCTTCGCCTTAAATGTGGCTATATCAGCGCTGGTTGCCAGAAGGCGGGGAGAAAACAAGGCAGAGGAAGCAAACCGGATTCTCAGCACCGCCCTCCTCTTTATCCTTGTTGCCGCAATCATCCTCAGTTGCCTTTTTGTAGTACTGGCCAGTCCCATCATTCATATGTGCGGCTCCACCCCGGAAACCCACGACAGCGCTGTTGCCTATTTCAGAATCATCATGGGCGGCATGATCTTTAACTGTATCCAGATGGGCATCAATTCCGCACAGAGAGGCGCCGGCAACACCAAGATCACCATGCGCACCAATGTGACCTCCAACACGGTGAATATTATATTTAACTATTTACTGATCAACGGGCATTTCGGTTTCCCTGCCCTGGGCATCCACGGCGCGGCTCTGGCTACCGTACTGGGCACGGTTGTAGCCAGTATTATGAGTTTCCTCTCCATCCTTAATCCGGAAGGGTTTATCAGTCTTCCCTATATCATCAAAAACAGGATCCTGCCTGCCATGAACAGTCTCCTGCATTTAGTAAAAGTAGGTTACAGCGTATTCTTTGAACAGCTTCTTATGCGGATCGGTTTCATGCTGACGGCAATTATGGCCGCAAGACAAGGAACCAATGCCATGGCTGCACATCAGGTCGGCATGAACATCATGGCCCTGTCCTTCTCTTTCGGGGACGGACTACAGGCCGCTGCGGTGGCGTTGATCGGACGCAGTCTCGGCGCCGGGGATGAAGAACTGGCCAAAGAATACGGCAGCATATGCAGGATGTTCGGCGGTATTATTTCCGCCTGTCTGGCCGTCGTTTATTATGTGGGCGCCGCGCCGCTCATGAGACTTTTCTTTCAGGAGAAGATGATTGTCATGATCGGTGTCAGAATCATGCATGTCATCATTTTCGTGGTTATTTTCCAGATCAGCCAGGTCGTGTACATGGGATGTCTGCGCGGTGCGGGCGATACCCTCTACACCGCCGTTGCCTCTACCATCAGCGTCACCTTTATCCGTACCATCGGCTCCATTCTGGGCGGTTATGTGTTCGGCCTGGGAATCGTCGGTATCTGGCTGGGCGTCCTGGCGGATCAGATCTCACGCTTTACCTTTGCATCCATACGGTTTAAAAAAGGAAAATGGACACAGATTAAAATATAGTCCCTCAGGAAATACTCCATGGACGCTTTTTCTGCGTCCAGCCTTTTTGGCGCCAATACTCGGCGTCTGCTTCATTCCATCCTCGTTTCTGCATCTGCCGCATGGCATAAAAGAAAATCTTCGTTTTCAGAGAGGGCCTGACATGGTTTTGTTTTTTCTTTATTTTCCGTGCCAGGGAATCTGTTTTCTTTTCAATGCTCCGCTTCTTTCGGGCACTGACACCATCCCAGGATACCGCCATCACAGCGATTCCATAGCGGTATGTTTTCCCCACACCCCAGAAGAACGTACTGTCCGCCATATCCTTGTTCGCACTTTTCATGCCTGCCCCGGCCGCCGTGGAAATACAGACAGCCTGTTTGGCAAACATCTTCTCTTCCGGACGGTGCACCATCCACCGCCACCCATAATGATCCAGAAAAGACTTCATCGCCCCCGTCACATGATATACATAGACGGGACTGGCCAATATAATCACATCGGCTTCGTCCAGGGCCTCTGTCAGCGGAGCAAGTCTGGTATAATGCGGACATTTACTCTCCGTTTCTTCAAAACAGACGGTACAGCCCACACATTGCTCGCCAAAATCTCTGGGCAGGAAAAACTCTTTCACTTCACCCTCCAGTTTCTCCGTCAACGTTCTTGCAACATGACAGGTAGTACCCTCATGGCTCTGTCCGTGTATAATCGTTATTTTCATCAGATTACCCTTTTCTTCCCCTGTTCTGTCTTCCCCCTTACCATCTACGGCTACGCTATCCCAGCAGCCGTCTCTTCCGTTCAATCATCTCTTCCATATTTCTCATATAGGTCTCTACGTCCTTTGCATTTTCGCTGCGCTCAATCCGTCCGTCTGAATACACCCTCTTGCTAATGGAACCGGCGCCCAATGCCACAATGGTCTGCATCTCCTCCATGATAAGAATATTGTAGATACCATATTTTCCCTTCCTGGAGTATCCTACATTCTCAAAGTTGCCGGACATATTCTTCTGCCGGTAGAGATAATAAGGCACCATCCCCATATCCGCTGCACCTTTCGCCGCGATCCGCATGGTCTCTTCCGTATTGTTATAAGCCGTAACCCCGTTCTTTTCAATCCACTGCTGTAGTCTGGAAGCCCGCTTTACCGCAAGAGAATGTACTGTCAACGCCTCCGGCGCCAGTTCTTTTATGGCCTCAATGGTATGCGCCACATCTGCCGCATCTTCCCCCGGAAGCCCCAGAATGATGTCCATATTGATATTGTCAAATCCTGCCTGACGCGCCATACCGAAAGCATCCGCCACCTGTTCTACCGTATGCTGTCTGCCAATCAGCTGTAATGTCTCCTGTTTCATGGTCTGGGGATTGACCGAAATCCTGGTCACTCCATATGCATGGAGCACTTGCAGTTTCTCCGGCGTAATACTGTCCGCCCGTCCGGCTTCCACCGTAAATTCCTGTACTGTACCAAAATCAAAGGTACTTCTCAGCTTCTTTAACAGTCTCTCCAGCTCTGCCGCCGACAGGGCGCTGGGCGTACCGCCGCCAATATAGACCGTATCCAGTATCTTATCCTGACAGAGGGATGCCGCCGCATCCATCTCCTTCTCCAATGCCGTCAGATACTCTCCCACCCGCTCATGCCACAATCCAATGGGATAAGAAGTAAAAGAACAGTACAGGCAGGTGGTAGGACAAAACGGTATCCCAATATAGAGACTGTACCCCTCCTCATAATGCAGTGTACTGAGTATTCCTCTCTCCCTCCTGGCAATCTCAATCCCGAGCGCTGTCTTCTCATCACTCACGAAATGCTCGTTCTTTAAAAATTCCGCTATCTCTTCTTCGCTTTTACCCTGTTCCAGCATCGTCATCGCAATCTTCGTGGGACGGATCCCCGTCAGATTTCCCCAGGGCAGAGAACGTCCTGTCTCCTCCCGTAGGGAGTTATAGAGAAAGCGCTTGAACCCGTTCTTATATTCCTCCTGCTCCGCCTTGTCTGTGTCATTCCAGATATAGGTGTGTTCAGAGTTATGTAAACTATTATAAATCTTTAGCATGACTTCACAATCACCAAAGGAAAGTTCCATCACCGGCAAAATCTCCAAGATTTTTTTATCCTTGATGACGGAAGCCGGTGTCAGCACCTTCAACTCCCATTCCGGATAAAAAGCTTTCACCAGCGCATGAATGTCATACTCAAATTGTGCCCTATTGCTTCTTATGATCTGCATTATATTTCCAACCTTTATATCCTCTTGATACTGTCACGAAACTTTCTATTGTTACAGCTTATCATCCATACCCGCAAATGTACAGAATAAATTGTATTTTCAATAACAGCCATGTATAATAAGATTATAGAAGGCAAGATCACGCTTGATGAAACGCAACATCTTCTGGAATCCAATTATGAAGAAAATCCCCAACCAGCAAAGAAAGATATCCTATTCCGTTTGCAGTGATACCTTGACTTCACTTATCCCAAGATGAGTTTGAATTTCTGTTTTGTATTCACTACTTATATTCAAAGGTTTGAAATCCCTGTCATTATTTCTTATTCTCACAATGATATTATTCTCTTTATAAATAATACTGATATTAAACATATTATATTGTTTAAATTGATGCTTTATCAGCTCAACAATATATGCAAAGAAATTTTCAGCGTCATGTTTATTTACTTCATGACATATTATAAAAGCTTTAATTTGACTGAGGATTTCACTAATATCAGTATCGCCGAAGATATTTATATACATATTGTTATCAGAATTTCCTCTAAAAGTATCACTTAGCAATATCAGTTCTTCCTCTTCAAAGGAAATTTTTTTGTTTTTTATCCAGATATAAGCAATCAAGCCTAATAAAAGCATAAGACTGCTGACAGGTAATGATAACCAAATTCCTCTTAATCTAAATAAAATTCCCAAAACAAATGCAACTATGATAACAAGTCCATTTTCCAGGAAGGAAAGAATATTTGTAAGAATCATCTGCCCTTGTATATGATACATTTTAGTAAAAACACAAATAATTACATTTAGCGGAATATATATCGTTGATAAAACGAGTATATCTTGTAATATACTTCTGACAGCTGCTTCTTTTCCATAGAACATAACTGATAAAGGACGGGAAAATCCCATAATAACAATTGTCACAATAAGAGCGAGCGTAATACCAACTTTGAGGGAAACTCTAAATACTGATTTGACGGCTTCCCTATCCTCCTCTCCATAAAATACGCTGCCTATCGTAAGGGTTGTTGTACCGATTCCCACACTAATTGCACCTATCAAACCAAGAATGGAGTTTTCCACAGCCATGGCGCCAAGTGCAATTTGCCCGCCAAAAAATAACACAATATAGTTTAATGCAAAACCTTTTAAAGCAAGAACAATATTAAATGTCGCCGCTGATGAGCCAAAACGCAAAATTTCACCCAATTTTCTCCATGGCAACTGCATTAAAGTAAAATGTATTGGAGATTTTGAATCAAAAAAAACACCGGCCATAATAAAACATGTAATGAATGTACTTAACGTTGTTGCAAGTCCCAACCCGAAAATTCCAAGTTCCAAAAATCTGATAAAAATAACATTTAATAATATATTCGATGTAATTAAAGCAATAAGTCCTATGTATGTTCTTTTAACATTTCCGATTAATTGAAGGTAATCAGACAGAACTCCGCAAAGCGAATCAAACAAAAATGAAAATGCAACCCCCAGCATATAATCCGATAACAGATTATCACCTTTTAGTAATGTAGACAGTTGAGCATTAAATATACTAATGAATATCGCCGCAATAAATCCTACAATTGCAATAAAGCAAAGTGTAACTGAAAAAATTTTACTAATTTTATCTGTCTCCCCTTTGCCGGCATAATGGGAACCTACTATCTGAGATCCCACAATTATTATGCATCCAAAAGCATATAAAAGTGTAAGGAGAGGTGCAAAAAGACCAACTGCCGCCATTGCATCGCTCCCCAGCAATCGACTTCCCATAATGCCGTCTACAATTCCATTGATTGATTGAATCGCCACCAATATTATCTGCACCGGTAACAATCTCGCATATATTTTTGTTATAAAACTATCTTTTTTACCTGTTAAAGACATCCTTAACCCACCCTATTCCATCAGCAAATTTTACTATGATATTTTCAAATTCTTTCAAGAAATTCAAAGCAGTGCTCTTTTTATAATAGTCGCTATTAAAAAGACAGGCAGCACTAATGTCTGAACCATCATTTTTTACCTCAAATTCCCAGAAATATGCGGGTTTAAACAGAGGATTGGGCAATTCTATGCGTTCTTTGAATAATTCATTTGAATCATCCTGCATCAACTCCTGATATTGAAAACAGCAAATGGGATCTTCCAGCAGATCTCTTAAAGCATATCCATTATAAAAACTATCCGATAAGCTTTGGTCAATATTCATTTTTACATCTTTTAGAAATTGATATATGGATTGTTCTTCATCAATTTGGCAGTTTACAAACAATAAATTTATCATCAAGCCAATACAGTCTTCAGTAAAACTCAAGTCTCTTCCGTTGTATATCCAGGACACACAGAGTCTTTTTTTATTCGTCTGCTTATACATCGTCAATAAATAACATCCCATAAACAATGCATTGGGGGATACATTATATCTACTACAAAGTTCTTCTAATTTATCATTTTTCAGTGGTAAGATAAATTGAAAAGCATCTTCTCTATCCTCCGTTTTGACACAATTTGCTTCCTGATAATCAAATGGCATAATACAATTTTCATTGATTACAGGTTTTTCTCCCATACTAAATTCAACAGCTAACTTTTGATGGTATAAAAATCTATAATATTGATCTTCCCTCAATTTTTTGCCATGATAGGCCTCGCTAAGTTTAGACCAGAAAATACTAAATGAGTATCCGTCAAAAATCAGATGATGAAATTCTGTAAACAGATAAACGTTGTCTTTCTCTGTTTGAAATATACGTATTCTATATAATGGTTCGCTAAATATGTCATATGGTTTAACTAAATCACTCAGGTTGTTTTGTAGTTCCAATTCGGTTGTTTTTTCAAGTTTGATATCCTTGATGTACAACGAATCAAACTTTTGATAAACCATTCCGTCCCTCAAATAAAACCTGTTTCCAAAGGCATGATGAGCTTTAATAACTTTATTTACTGCACATACCAGTCGTTCTGCATAAATTTCCTTATTCATCAAGAATAAGCCATGTAAGTTACAACTGGTATTAGAGGCAAAAGAATTATGAATGTTATAAAAATGCACCTGGGCTCCGAGTAATGGATATTCTGAATCTTTCATATTTGCAATTTGTAATTCTGTTCCGACTTTACCTATCCTTTTTTTGTAATTGGTAATAATCTTATTAATGCAGCGCCCATTATATATATCTGATATATCCAGCAATGGCAGGTCTAATTCCTGAATTAGTTCCATGCACTTTAATGAATCACCCCCGAATTCAAAGAAATCATCATTTAATCCTATTTTATCTAAATCAAGTATTTTACAGATTGTATTGCAAAATCTATTTTCAAGATTACTTTTGGGCGCAATATAATCCAACTCATTATTATTTGATTGTATTTCAGGCAATTTATTAAAATCCGTTTTTCCGTTTTTAGTTTTTGGCACCTGATCCATTTGTATATATACTTCCGGAACCATATATTCAGCCAATTCGCGGGATAGGTAACTTTTAAGTTCCTGTTTTGATATTCTATCTGCCGCCACATAATATAAACAAAGTTTTTTTGTACCATGAATTTTTTTGACTGCTGCCACGCATTCTAATACCTGCTGAAATTGCATAACTTTATTTTCAATCTGAGCGGGCTCAATACGAAAACCTCTAAGTTTTACTTGTCTGTCAATTCTGCCAAGAAAAATCAGTTCATTCTCATTATTATATTTTACCAGATCTCCGGTTTTATAGAATTCAAGTCCATTATCAAATGAAATAAAATTCCTTTCCGTGGCTATCCTGTTATTACAATAACCTGCCGCAATTTGTGAGCCACAAAGGTATAACTCCCCGGGAGTATTCACAGGTACCGGTTTCATAAAACAATCCAGCACAAGGGCAATCGTACCGGGAATAGGTCTCCCAATAGGCGGTACATAATCCTTGTCTTGATTCACATCATGAACTGTGGCAATAATCGTAAATTCAGTAGGACCATATGCATTAATCAGTCTGAAAGGAACTTTTTTAAATGGCAAAAAAGCTTCTCCGCCAAGCATCACATAATCGACTTGAATATCAAATCTGCTTAAAAATTCTCTCCCGAATGCATAGCTTGAAGAAAAACCTGTTATTTTATTGTCCTCAATATATTGCGCCATCAACCTTAAGTTCATTCTTGTTTTTTCATCAACAATATAAATAACACCGCCGGCAATTAAAGGGAATAGCGTATCCACGATTGACGCATCAAATGAAAAAGTGGTATGCAATAAATTCCGCTTTGTATTGTCAAGTCTCAAATATGGGATTATCCATGTACTACAATGTGTTATTGACTTGTGTCTGATCATTACCCCTTTCGGATTGCCCGTTGTGCCCGATGTATAAATCATATATATAAGGCCATCCGGATTTGATCTGTTGATATTGCCAACTTTATGCTCATGATATTGGGATAAAATTTCTTTGATTTTAAGATCAGTAAGTACTATTTTAGCTCCTGAATTTTGCATGATATAATCGCATAGGGTATCCGGATATTCTGCATCAATGGAAATAAAAGCGGCACCGGCTTTATTGATTCCCATTAGAGCAATTATATATTCTTTTCTGCGTTCGGATTTTATTGCAACAAAATCGTTAATCTGTATTCCATTTTCCAATAAGTAATATGCAATAATATCAGATAAATTATCCAGTTCTTTGTATGTAATTGATCCATTAATATCAACAACAGCAATATGATCCGGCTGCATCTCTACATTCTTAATAAACGTATCAATCCATGTCTTTTTTTCATCATAATATATTGGCTTACCGGTAGAAGTTTTATAAATTTCATGTTCTTCAGAATCAGAAAGCAGTCTTACATCATATACATATTCTTTCAAAATCATATCCGAGATTACTGTTCGGATACAATTCAAAAAATTATTTTTCAATTCATTCGTTAATTTCTTTTTCTTATAAGTAACAGTAAAACTATCATTATTAGAGCATATATTTATTTCAAAAGGTAACTCAATTGTTTCATAGACATTTATGGACTCTATAATAAAATCTATCACTTTAACCTTTTTATCATTAGTGAAATAATCAAAATAGTCCCCTGCCAGTCTTAAATATGTTTGCAGAATCGCAGCATGAACAAAATCATATAACTCTATCTTATTATCATGACAATAATTTTGAATTTCTTTCGTATCTACATGAACAGTATCAGCCACTCTGATATCTCCCTTCATTTGTGCCTTTGTCTCATATTATAACAAGTTGCTGGTGCAATAGCCAGCACTAATTCCCTGCTATTCTAATCAGGCAAATTAAAACTTTAAAAATGAACATCCAAAAACTGTCACCTGTCCCTGGGCAGCCCCATTTTATCCAGCACCCCTGCTGCCCCGATACCCGGATGCGTCAGATACAGCCGGCAGATCTGTTCTGCCAAATACCCGTCCAAATGATATTTTCCGGCGATTTCCGAAACGCTTCTGCCCTTGTCCACATCCCGAAGCAGGGAAATCAGCGTACTTTCTGTAAGGGGCACATTGCCGCCCAGAGAGACCGACGCTATATCCTTTCTGAATACATGAAATACTCCATCTTCCACCTCCACCACCGCCATGGTCACCGGCAGGGAAAAGCGTCTCGGCCCGCAGCTTCCCGGATTCAGATAAAAGCACTCGTCTTCCCGCTCCTCATACTTATGAGAATGTCCATAGATAACCAGATCATATGCGGTTAAATCCTTTGGCAGTTCCTTTTTGTTATGTACCATAAAGACCCGCAGGCCGCAGATTCTCTCATCCAGCTCCACCGGCAGTGTTTCGGCCCACTCTTTATCGGCATTACCCCTTACCACATAAACAGGCGCAATACTCCTTAGCTGTTCCAACACTTTAAGTGTATTGATATCTCCCGCATGAAGAATCACATCACACTCCTGAAGGATATCTATAATCTCCTCCCTAAGTTTTCCGTGCGTATCCGACAGTACACCTATTTTCTGCATCCTGCAATCCTCCTTTTACATAGCACACTTGCACGATTCCAACAAATAATGGACATATAAATACCCGCTTTCGAGCACCTACATGTCCACTATAGCTTTTAAAACATAAGAATTCAACCAGAAGCTTAAATCTTATTAAAAGGCTCCTTATAACAGGCCACACTTCCCAGCTCCTCTTCAATCCGCAGAAGCTGATTATACTTTGCTATCCGGTCGCTGCGGCAGGGTGCTCCTGTCTTAATCTGCCCGGCATTTACCGCCACAGCCAGATCCGCAATAAAAGTATCCTCTGTTTCCCCGGATCTGTGCGAAATAACTGCTCTGTATCCATTCTTCTGGGCCATCTCAATGGCATCCATGGCCTCTGATACCGTACCAATCTGATTAACCTTGACTAAAATTGCATTGGCCACCTTCAGTTTAATACCGGCATCCAGTCTCTTCGTATTGGTGACAAACAGATCGTCCCCCACCAGCTGAATTTTATCGCCCAGTTTTTTGGTCATCATCTGCCAGCCGTCCCAATCATCCTCTGCAAGTCCGTCTTCAATAGAGATAATAGGATAGCGTTCCACCAATTCCTCATAATAGGCCACCATCTCCTCCGTACTCCTTGTAATCTCCGGCATGTCTTCACAGCCGTCAGGCCCACAGCCCGCCTCATAGCACTCCGATACCTGAGATCCCTCCAGAGTCTGCCTCAGCTGCCTTAGTTCTGTTTCCCCCGGAAAATGATATACCCCGTCCGCTTCCTGATACAGCTCCGATGCCGCCACATCCAGGGCAATCTTAATATCCTGTCCCGGTGTATATCCTGCGGCCTTTATGGACTCCACGATCAAATCCAGGACGGCAAAGGCATCCGGAAGGGAAGGGGCAAATCCGCCCTCGTCACCCACCCCTGTGGACAGTCCTCTGCTATTGCAGATTTTCTTAAGATTATGGTATATCTCCGCACAGATTCGCAAACCGTCACGAAAGCTCTCCGCCTGCACAGGCATAATCATAAACTCCTGAAAATCAACGGTATTATCCGCGTGTTTACCACCATTTAAAATATTCATCATGGGAACCGGCAGCAGCCTTGTATAAGCCCCGCCCAGATAACGATACAATGGAATCCCCAGTGCCAGTGCACTCACCTTGGCGCAGGCCATGGATACGCCAAGTGTGGCATTGGCACCCAGATTACTCTTATTGTCTGTACCATCCTGTTCTATCAGAATACGGTCGATAAGTCCCTGATCCATAGCATCCATCCCCATCAATGCTTCCCGTATCTTCGTATTTACATTGTTTACCGCCTTGGTAGTCCCCAGTCCAAAATATCTGGTTTCGCCGTCCCGCAGTTCCACCGCCTCAAATCGTCCTGTACTGGCACCACTGGGAATCGCCGCTCTTCCCACGTACTGTTTCCCTCCCACCTCTTTCTCTATGGTAACCTCCGCCTCCACAGTGGGATTACCCCGGGAGTCCAGAATCTCTCTCGCATGTACATCCACAATTCTCAATTTCATGCCCATAAAAAAACCTCCTGTACGCACTTTTTTAAGTAGTATGCGCACAGAAGGTATTTTTCATACTTATCTGAGAGAACTGATCTTGAGAGCATGCATATAAGCATCAGACCCTCTCGCACAAGTCACGGAAACCCACATATCCTTGACTAAAGCTTTGCCGTCATTTCCTGCTTCAACCTTATCCATCTTCAGTTCCATCTCTCCATAACGTGTATCCAGACGAAGGATATTCTCTGTGGATTTCTTCATAACCTGTCCTGTCACCGTGGTGGCAGAAGAAGTATCCACTGTCACATCGGAGGCACTTTCCTTTTCCCCGACTATCCCTGTAGCATGCAGATATCCGTCAGAACCGTGATAAAAATATACGGTCAGCTTATTGTCTTTTGTATGTACCATACCTCTGCTGGTATCCGCATTGCTGTCAATCTTAAACTGCATCACGCCATCGCTGGTAGACAAGAACAGAATGTCCGGTGTCGTATCACTGGTCACCTTGCCAGAGACAGAATTGGATGAATTGCTGTTATTCGGTATATAAGAAGTGGTGCCTGCATAGGATGATGCATCACTGATGCTAATCGCATGCATATAGGCATCGGATCCCCTTGCACATTTCACAGTATAATTCTGTCCAAGCACCAGAACGGAACACCCGCTCATATCCAGACTGCTGTCGTATTTCAATTCCATAAGGCCATATTGTGTATCCAGACACAGGACATCATTCTTTGTTTTCTCATTCAACGTCCCCGTCACTGTAGATACACCGGACATATCCAGTGTAACTGCCGAATCCTGCGCCTCCGATGTAATCTTTACTGCATGAAGATATCCGTCGGAACCGTGGGAAAGCGAAACGCTTATTACCTTGCCCGGCAGCAAAATTTTGCAGCCGCTGGTATCTGTTCCACTGTCAATCTTAACCTCCATCTTTCCGCTGGAAGTATCCAGATACATCAACTGGGAAGTAGTTCCTTTCTGAATGGTTCCGCGTACTGTCGCAATTACCTCCGCAGCCTGTACTTCCATCCGTCCCGCCGGAAGAATCAACAGGCCAAGGGCTGTACACAATGCCAGACACCATTGTACGATTCTATGCTTTTTCATCCTTACTCCTCCAATACATCTTTATCTATTACCATAATAAATATTTATGTAAATTTATCATACAACATTTCTGGAAGAAAAAGCAAGTATTTTTTCCTTTATTTTCTTGATTTTTTCTTAATTTCACCAAAGCAACTTCCAAAAAGCATTAACATACCTATATATTATGTTAATATATAAATCATGCATCAACCCACTTAGTGTTCTCCTTTTAAACGTCACACTTACTCATTGCGAATCGCCGCCAGGGGGCTTAATTTCATCGCTCTTCTGGCCGGGAAAAATCCTGCCACCATACCCACCAGTATCGCAAATATCAATGACAAAAATACCAGCCATATGGGAATATAGGAAATTCCGGACATATCCGTCATGTTTTCTGACATCGTTGACGCCACATGATTGACCACGGCGGAGAGTATAAAACTTAAGATCAGCCCGATCACCCCACCGATAAATCCAATAAATCCTGCCTCCATCAAAAACAGGCTCCTGATATTGCGAAGATCACAGCCCAGCACTTTCATGACGCCGATTTCTTTCGTCCGTTCATAGATGGACATCATCATCGTATTGGTGATACCGATAGCCGCCACAAATAAAGATACGGCGCCAATCCCGCCAAGCACTGCCTGGATATAACCCATGGTCTTCTGTTCCGACTCCACCCACTCTGCCTGGCTGTAGGCATTGTATCCTGAATCCTTCAGATGGTTCTGTATCTCTACCACATAATCCATACTGTCCACATTCACCAGGAGGCGGTTATAAAATATCTCCTTATAGGGCTTGCCTGTCTTGGTAGTGGGCTGCCCCGGAATCGGTTTATTCTTAAATATCTTCTTTAACTCCACCATCAGCTGATCTATATCACAGAAAGTATACCACCCATACTGCGACCACTGATCTTCTCCCGGCTTTTCCTCCACACCGCAGGTCTCAATCAGATATTTTTTTGGCGGTTTCCTGACCTGGCCGTTTTCATCCGTTGACCCCGCATTATAATAAGCGTCCATGTCAAAGATCACAAAAATGGGATCATTCATCAGATCGATATCCGGCAAAACACCTGTCTCCCAGTAGCTTCCGCCACTCCCTTTGCTGTTTCTAAAATTCTGGAGCACCTCACATCCATAGAAGAATTTCAGTTGGTTATCGTTTCCCGGAAGCTGTCCCTGCCCCACCTTGATATTCATATCCTCAAAAGCCTCTTTGGGTATGGCCTGTATCTGTAAATATCCTTCATAACTTCCATATTTGGCCATTGCCTGGGTATCCAGTACCGGATAAACCGACTCCACATGTTCCATGGCCAGAATCTCGTCAATCAGATCCTGATCAAGGCGTTTTACTTCTTCCGAAGAAGAATCACCCCAGGGTTCATTCACTTCAATCTGTGTCAGACTTCCATAAGACTCATACTGTGCCATCAGAGACCTGCTTAAACCCAATCCCAGCGAAACCATGACCACAATGGAAGCCACACCGATCACGACTCCAAGCACTGTCAGAATCGTCCTCACTTTTCTTTTCCAGAGATTCGAGCTGCTCATACGCAGCAAATCCAGAAATTTCATTCTTTCTTATCCTCATCCAGATCCAGTTCTTTCTCCAAATCAGCAATCTCCTCTGCCAATGCCTGGGCTGCCTTCTTCTTTTTTCTGAGTTTTAAGAATACGACAAGTACCACCACCGCTACGGCCACACTGGCTGCCACGATTCCGATGATCATTCCCTTCTTGGGCCCCTGTTCTTCTTCCATCATCATATCGTCACCCATCATATCACCGCCCATCATCATATCATCCATATAAAATTCATTGACAAACAATGTAATGGTCTTTTCCTGGGTGGTCACATTCCCTGCCTCATCCTCATAAGAGATCTCCATAACAACGGTACCGTCATCCATGGTAGCCGTGCTTCCGGTAAGCATCACATCTACGTTGCCCGTATTGCCGGACTGTAGATTACCCACAAAAGCAGAAGCCTCATCTATGGAGTCTGCAATAAATTTCACCTGTACATTATACAGCGTAGTCTTTCCGGTATTGTAAATGCTGAACATCACGTTGGACTGGGATCCCACTTCAATATCGGAGGGCACCACTTCTGGAATACTGGTATCAAAGCGGCTCTCCTGCAAAATCGGTATTGACACACTGGCTTTATCGGTCAGATCAAACACGGTGCTGGCATCATATTTCATATTGACATCCAGTACATAAGGTTTCTGCGCCAGATCTGCTTTGGCCGTCATCTCGATTACAATATCCGCCGCCGTATCCGGCCCGATTCTGTCCATATAAACCGAACTGGAGCCTGAGGTGGGAAGAAACGCCGAGTAGGTATTGGTCTTATCCTCTCCCTCCTGGGCCGCCTGCATGTCAAAAAGTACATTGGTCACTGCCGTATCTTTGGCCGTATTCTGTACATGAATCGTCAGCGTAAAGGTGTCCCCCGCATACACATCTGCCGGGTTCGTCTCAAATCCTGTCACCACGATACGCGGCTTGGAACCGGAAGCTTCCTGCCCGTTGCCGCCGATAATGCCGCTGCCCGGTTTACCGATGGTCTTCACATACACCGTCAGCTCTATGGGCTCCTCACTGCGGACCCCTGCCTTCGTATAGGAAATATGAAATTTCAACGGATAATATCCACTCATCACATCACTTCTGGTGGTAAAGTGGAAGGTAAATTCCCTTCGGTTTGCCATCGCCGCTTCCTTGGTTTCACAACCAGGGATAAAAGGCTCTGTCTGCAAATAATTGGTCATATCCGGCTCAAAAGGCCATTCTGTCACCAGTGTGGAAGTCACAGGCTCTATGATCAGATTGTTTAATTCTTCCGTACCAAAATTAACCACCGGAAGTACAATGGAAACTGCCTGTCCATAACTGACAATAGGGGTCTCCCAGTTATCCGCCACCTGCAAAAATTCACTGGTGGTCATGGTGACTTTTTCTACGGCCGCTGACTCCATGGAAGATTTGGCGGAAGCTACATAAGACCACATCTCTGTGAGTGTCATCTCTGTATTGGCAATATAATATACTGCACTGTCAAACACCTTATGTAGATTTTCCATCACCTTGGCATCCAGCTTATAGCGGACTTCCAGACTCTGCATATAATAGAGCATGTCCGCATCGGCATCTGCCCGGTCATCATCTGTAATCACCCGGTCGGAAGAACGTTCCAGGTACTTTATCTTGGTATGGTTCTCGCTGACCTCTTCGTTGTACTCGTCTTCATATCCATCCTCTGTGGCATATACCTGCTCCATTCCTGTGGCAGGTACTGCCACCGGTATCAACAGCACAAGGGAAAGTGCAAGCGATATGGCGCCCCATATTTTACGGGTGTTTCTTCCTCTCATGAGTCCTCTACCTGCTTTCTGTTGTCTTCTGCTCATTTTTCCATCCTTCCAGATTTGTATATTCATACCTTCACAGCTATCTCATCCGGAATAGCTTCTCCTCTGTGATCCTCAATCTCTATGATCTTACCATCCCGAATCCGCAGAATCACATCGGCAAATCCGGCCAGATAATTATCATGAGTAACCATCACTAATGTCTGATTCTTTTCCCGCACTACCTTTTTCATCAGATTCATGACTTCCACCGAGGTATTGGAATCCAGGTTACCGGTGGGCTCATCCGCAAAGATGATCTCCGGCTCCACCACTAAGGCACGGGCTACACCCACACGCTGCTGCTGCCCGCCGGACATTTGGTTCGGCTTATGTTTCTTGTGACTGGTAAGCCCCACCAGATCAAGCATTTCTTCCGCTTTTTTATTGCGTCTCTTTTTATCCATCCCCTGAAAAGTCAGGGGAAGCGCCACATTTTCAATGGCGTTCATGGTTCCCATCAGATTAAAGGACTGAAAGATAAATCCGATATGCTCCCTGCGAAATGCCACCAGCTGATTCTCACTCTTGTGTTCCATATGCTCTCCGGCAATCACAATCTCACCCTTGGTCGGTTTCTCCAGCCCTGCCA
Organism: bacterium 0.1xD8-71; assembly: GCA_003612405.1. Lineage (GTDB taxonomy): Bacteria > Bacillota > Clostridia > Lachnospirales > Lachnospiraceae > UBA3282. Next base: position 116,893 of record RAYR01000009.1, on the reverse strand, counting down.
GCATATTTAACAGTGTGGATTTACCGGAACCGGAAGTGCCCACAATGGAGCAGAAATCTCCCCGGTTAATGGTAAAGCTGACACCGTTCAGCGCCCGTACTCTCTCTTCCCCGACACGGTATATCTTATACAGATCCTTCACAGAGATGACTGGTTCTGCCGTTTTCTGTTTCTCCACCGTTTCCTCCGTTTCCTGCCTGCATCCTGCTTATACATGCTCCTTGCTGACAGTTTTCATTCTGCCTCATACGCAGTTGCTTCCACCACGAACTCCGGCACCTGTCCGCCCAGAAAGCTATAATTGAAATAATAAGAATCCCGCTCATAAGGATAGGTTGTATCCTTCTTAAATACCACTTCCACATCATAACTTTCTTCCGTCGCGTCTCTGCCGGCAAACTCCGATATCATCCACATGGGATGAATATTCTCTAAGATTTCCGCAATCTGCGCCTCATCATAGAACGTCTCTCTCACCGTATGGTCCACATAGATATCTTCCACAAAGTCCACTGCCACTGCCTCAGCTTCCACAAAACCAAAGGCCTCTCTTCCCGGATCATCATATTGCATCTGTTCGGTTACATTCAACTCGTTATGATAATTCGTCACAGTAACATATTCAATATCCGCCACATTCAGTTTTACCGGATAATACGCTTCCAGAGATTCAAGACAGGCAATGGTATTCTCAAATTTCTCATAAACCGGCATAGTATTCGATAGATAATTGACATACTGTAAGGTAATCTCCCCGCATGGATGATTTTCCCGCACCAGCGTAAAATCATACTGCTCCATATCTTTGATCCAGGCCTCTTTCAGTCTGGCACACTCTTCTTTGGGAATTGTCACCTTGGCGGCCCCATTGGAATACGTTATGCTTACCAGCTTATCCGCGGAAATCCCCTTCGTCATATCCTGAAAGACACCCTTTTTATATGCCTCCGATCCCATAATCCGGTTCAGCTGCTTTCTCGCATTATCATCCGCATAGTCTACCATAAAGCAACGATTTACCTGTCTGCCGGATTTCAGCCGGTATAATACCTCTATGCTCCTGGGATCTTCCATTTTCTCCCATTCAGCCGGCTGAAACTGTCTGGCAAGCGTAAGAACCGGCTCCGTATCGGTCAGAAACATATGTTGCTTTTCAAAATCCGCCTGACTGATATACTCCAGATTGTCATTCCAATAATTATCATAGTATCCGGATACTGAAATTGCAATACTTTCTATTTTATTTCCCTCCGGTATATAACTATCATACCCGATAATATCCCACTTATAGATGCAAAATACTGCCAAAATGCCTGCAAGTGCGATACCGCCTGACCATAAATGTTTAAAAAGACTTTTGATATCAAAGGCAAACAGAACTTCCAGCGCCGCACAGAAAATCACACCGCTTATCAGCATACCTGCCACCATCAGCATTTCGTTATTATAAGAAGTATTATACACCACCATGCCGACTATCAGTCCGGCCGGTATAACCGCCGCAATCTTCACAATCGGTTCCACAACACGATAGACAATCGCCTGACCTGCCGCCTCAGACTGTCTCCTGGTATAACACAGCCAGGCTGCTGCAAAAAGAACCGCTGCAATCAGGATCCATTTACCGCAAAGCGGCAGACACAGTCCTGCGGCCTGTGCCGCATCCTTTGCGTTTTTAAGTTCCAACCCCTCATTCATACAGTCAAACAACGGTGAAAGTCTGGGATTGGTATACAGATAGTGGCTCGTAGCCGTCTTGAAAAACGACCATTTCATGTTCTCCAGAATCCAGAAAAGCACAATTTCATATAAAGTAAACATACCAAACAGGCACAGCGTAACAAATCGGCTGCCTGACAGCATCACCGCCAAAATCATCGTGTGATAAAATACCAGAAACAGCAGTAAATTCCATAAAAAGGCAAGGCCCGCGTTTGCCAGCACATCCACGTTAACCGACCTGTGTGCCGCCGCTATGACAGTACCTGTCAGAAGTCCCGCCAGGTTGCCTGTCAGGTAAATGATAATGCCGTTCACATAGATGACCATAAAACGACTTTTCTTTGATACCGGCACACTGTGATACATGTCCACCTTCCGCCTGTCATACAGATAAGAAAATCCCTGCATACCAATAACAGCGCCCAGAAAGAGAAGCACCGGCCATAGATTATCCGAGAAGGCAAGCGCATCCCTGGCCGCCTGATACATGGCCCTGCGGAACGCCTCCACTGACCAGAACGCCCTTATCTCATACTGGTTCTTAATACGGCTCAAATAGATTGTGGACATGGCACTGTATACGAGAAGTTGAGACAAAACTGCCACAATCCACACCCATATCCTTCGTTTATGATTCTCCCTGCTGCTAGCCCAGAATAAGTTTTTTGATGTCATAGCCTACCACCTCCGTTTCGCTGATGAATATCTCTTCCAGTGACAGAGGAAGCACCTCGTAAAATATCATGTCTACTGTGGCAAATCTCGCCTCTACTTCCTCTCTTGTACACCGCACGGTAATGGTGCACAGAGACCCCCTCTGCTCCTTCTTAAGCACCGTGAGACCGTTTAATACCTTTAATTCGTCTTCCAAAGAAGAAAAAACGCACTGTACCTTCTGAATATTACACTTCATATCTTCCAGATCCTTGGATAACAATACCCCGCCTTTATGTAAAAGTCCCACATGATCGCAGATATCTTCCAGTTCCCTTAAATTGTGGGAGGCAATCACGGGCGTCAGGCCTCTCTCCTCCATTTCCTTTGCAAAAATGGATTTAACGCCTTGGCGCATCACCGGATCAAGACCGTCGAAAGTCTCATCGCAGAGGATGTATTTGGTGTGTGCACAGATACCCAGAAGCAGTGCCAGCTGCTTCTTCATGCCTTTGGAAAAAGTATTGATCCTTCTTCTCTTATCCAGATTGAACTTCTCCAGGTATTTATAAAATTCCACCTTATCAAAATTATCATAGACACCGCTGTAATAATGCTCCATGGTCTGGGCATTGGCATTTGCAAAAAAATAAGGTTCATCCGCTATGAAGAACAATTTCTTCTTTGCTTCCACATTATCATAAATCGGCATATTATCCACGGCCACCGTACCTTCATCGGGCTTCAACACCCCGGACACCATACGCAGCACCGTACTCTTGCCGGCGCCGTTTGTGCCGATCAGTCCGAACACTGTCTTTTCTTTTATCATGACGCTGACATCATCGACTGCTTTGATCTTATCAAAATGTTTCGTCAGATTATGTATCTCTATCATAAATTTCTTCTCCTTCCGTCATACCTGTAGCTGCTCAATCTCACGGATCAGTTCTATCTTCGTCATCCCTATCTCCAATACTTCCTTGGCCAGTTCCAGAATCTTCTGTATACACTCACATTTGCGTTCTTCCACCAGCTTTCCATCGCCGGATACAAAGTTTCCCCTGCCCTTGACCGTATAAATAAAACCCTGCCGTTCCAATTCCGCATAAGCTTTCTGAATGGTATTGGGATTGATAGAAAGTTCCATCGCCAGATTCCGCACGGATGGCATCTGTTCATCTGCCTGCAAAACGCCGCGCAGTATCAGGGTTTTGAACTTCTCAACAATCTGTTCGTATATCGGTCTTGTATCCTTATAATCTATGATGATCATGCTTTCTCCTTTCCTTTCATTCCATCTTCCCCCACGTATACTAACTGTACTATTTATGATGGTACACTTAATATATAATATACAGAGGTAAATGTCAATTCCAACCACCATATCTTAGTTCTGCCGGATAATCCGACTGCTTAAAAAGGGATATACATGCATACTGACAGACATGTATATCCCTTTTCATTTTATAGTATTGTTATAGTATTGAAATTAATATCTTACTTAACTAACAAAGACTTACCCGTCATCTCCGCAGGCTGTTCCATGCCCATCAGCTCAATCAGCGTAGGCACGATATCCGCCAGGCAGCCGCCCTCCCGCAGTTTATAGGAAGGATCCGCATTGACCAGAATGAAAGGCACCGGATTGGTGGTATGTGCCGTAAAGGGTGCTCCTGTCTCCTCGTCAATCAACTGCTCCGCATTACCGTGGTCTGCACAGATAAACATCACGCCGTCCACTTCCCTGATAGCCGCCACCGCGCGCCCAACGCACTCATCCACAGCCTCAACCGCTTTAATCGCTGCCTCCTGTACACCGGTATGTCCTACCATATCCGGATTCGCAAAGTTGATAATAATCACATCGTAGGTGCCGGACTTAATCGCCTCCACCAGCTTATCACAGACCTCATAGGCACTCATCTGCGGTTTTAAGTCATAAGTTGCAACATCCTTCGGGGAATTTACCAGAATTCTCTCCTCCCCCTCGTTAGGTTCCTCCACGCCGCCGTTGAAGAAGAATGTCACATGCGCATATTTCTCTGTCTCTGCCAGTCTCGCCTGCTTCATATGATTAGCCGCAAGCCATTCCCCAAAGGTATTGGTAACGGAAATCTTATGGAACGCCACTTCCTTGTTCGGAATCGTGGGGTCATAATCGGAAAAGCACACATAAGTCAGATCCAGTCTCTTCTGCCTTGCAAATCCTTTGAAATCGTCATCGCAGAAGCTTCTGGTAATCTCCCTTGCACGGTCAGGACGGAAGTTAAAGAAAATCACGGAATCTCCATCCTTGATAGTTGCCACCGGCGCACCGTTTTTCTTTACTACAGTAGGCTTCACAAACTCATCCGTCTCATCCCGGTCATAGGATGCCTGGATACCGGCAGGCCCGCTTTCCGCTTCCAGACCCTCACCCCTGGTGAGCGCCAGATATGCCTTCTCCACTCTGTCGTAATTGTTATCACGATCCATCGCATAGTAACGTCCCGTTACAGTCGCCACTTCACCCACGCCGATCTTTGCCATCTCCGCTTCCAGATCTTCCACAAATCCCTTACCGCTGGCCGGCGGTGTATCTCTTCCATCTAAGAAAGCATGAACATATACTTTGGAGAGGCCGTTTCTCTTTGCCAATTCCAACAGACCATACAGGTGCGTATTGTGACTGTGTACACCGCCGTCTGATAAAAGTCCGAACATATGCAGAGAGGAATCGTTTTTCTTACAGTTATTTACTGCATCCATCAATGCAGGATTTTCAAAGAAAGTACCCTCCTGAATTTCCTTTGTAATTCTTGTCAGCTCCTGATATACAATGCGGCCTGCACCCATATTCAGATGTCCCACCTCGGAGTTTCCCATCTGTCCGTCCGGCAGTCCTACCGCCATACCACTGGCATTTCCTTTCACGAAGGGACACTCCGCCATCAGCTTGTCCATCACCGGCGTATTTGCCAGCGCAACCGCATTTCCTTCCTTCTTTTCATTCAGGCCGTAGCCGTCCAGAATCATCAATACCGCAGGTTTTTTTCTTCCCATTTCTTTTATCTCCTTTTCTTTTATCTCCTATTAGATAATTGCAAAACTCATTTCAATGCTACAATCATTGTGCAAATCATATAATCATAAGCAGACCCTTGCAATTGTTTAAATCCTTCGGATTAAAACTGCCGGTACTAGGCTCGTTGCGTTTGAACGGAGCGAAAGCGTGTCTGTGTTGATTATATGATTTGTACAATTTCAACAACCAACAATGAGTTTCACAATTACCTATTTCTCCTGTCTCTTTTTCCTCTACAATGGTAACTCTGGCGCCCCATATTTGTAAAGACCATGATTATAAATTTTATGGCTGTTCCTCTTCTTCTCCCGTCTGCGGGGCTTCACCGGATAACCGTTCATTACAGATATCCCGCAGGGAAAGCGCATCCTGATTCTGCGGATCATTCATAAGCACCTGATTCAGCTTATCCATAGTCGTCTGGCTGCAATTCCCGGCGTTGATGTCCGTCACTGCATCGTTGATGAGAAGCTTATGATAATAGCGCAGAATTCCTTCATCCTTTGTCTTCTCCCAACCCGTATATAAAATCTGCTCCGCCTCCGGAATCTGTTCCTTCATACGAAGACAGCCGGCAATTCCCCGGTACGCCTGCACAGAATTTTCGTTGGTCTCAAGGGCTTCCTGATATGCTTCCAGTGCTTTGTCATACTCTTCGTTCCTGGCATATCTGTCCCCTTTTGACAGACTCACAATACATCTGGCGGGAGACAGAAATATAATCAATATGGTGAGCAGACACAACACGATTACCGTAACAGATGAGGCCATAATAATCTTCTGCCTTCTCACGCGCCGCAGACGTTCCTGTCTTCTTCTGGCACGCTCTATATCCCGGTTGGACATGCGGCTGTCTTCCTCCATCCTGGCCCGTTCGGACGGTCGCCTGGTTCTGCCAGACGTCGTTCCGGCTCTTTTATGGGAGGATGTCCCTGATTTTTTCGCAGCAGGCCGTTGCCTATTTCCTGCACTTCCTGCACTGACCGGCTTTTTCTTTTTCTTTGCTGTCTGACTGCCTCCGGAAGCTCTTCTCTCCCTGTCCGGTTCTCTGGTTCTTTCACTCATGCAATGTACCTCTGCTTTTATCTTTTACTGTTCTTTATCCATGCTTTATCTGCCTTCTTACATCCTCATCATACTAGCACAGATAATGGGATTTTGTCCATAAAATCCCGATGATTTCTTGCTGGTCTTGCCGACTTTGTCAGCTTAGAGTATAATACCTTTGTCCCAGAACATACAGCACCGGAAACAAGGAATCTGCCCCATGGAGAATGTCTATCGAATAAAATACCAGAGCAGGCTCTATGACCTGCCTTATACCATCATACAAAGCCGCCGCAGAACCTGCGGAATCAGCATAGGCGCCGACGGAGAACTCACGCTGCGGGTACCCCTTGGCACATCCAATCGGGAAATCCAGCACATTCTTCTTGAGAAACAGCACTGGATCATCACCCACTACCTGGAAGTGATGGAGCAGGCCAAGACCCGCCCTGTATCTGATTTAAATGAAACACAGCGCAGCGCTCTGGAAAAAAGATACCTGGAAGCTGCCCGGGAATATTTCCCCAGAAGGGCGGCCTATTTCCAGACATTTACCGGCGGCGTCTACCACCGCATTACCATCCGTGACCAGAAGACCCGCTGGGGCAGTTGCAGCGCCAAGGGCACTCTGTCCTTTAACTGGCGCCTCATGCTTGCACCGCCCGCCGTCCTGGATTATGTGGTGGTTCATGAACTATGCCACTTAACCCATATGGATCACTCCCCCGCCTTCTGGCAGGCCGTGGCCGCTGTCTGTCCTGACTACCGCATCCACCGCAAATGGCTCAAAGAACATGGCCATGAGCTGGTACTATAACTAAGGTAAATTCCTTCGGAATTAACCTTGCGAGTTCCGCTTCGCGGCCTCGGGTATAAATCGGCTTTATTTTGTTTTTATGCGCAGTGCCCCATAACGATTATTTCTGCCCGTATCACGCCTGTCGTAGCCTCGTCTGTCATAGCTGCCGTCACGCTTCACATCTTTCGGCTTCACATCTTTCGGCTTCACATCTTTTGGTTTCACACTGCCAAGCGCGCCGCCCTTAAAGGGTTTCTTCTGCCCTTTACCGCCTCGGCCGGATGTTCTGCCCTTTCTCTCAAAGAAGAACTTCTCTTCCTTGATATCTGCAATCTCTTCCCCCAGCTGCATCTTCATAAAGGCCGCCGCTATCTGGGTCGCACTGTACTGCCCTAATGCCACGGCATCCAGAATATATTCTGTAGCCCTGCTGATATCCTCCTTCTCAATCACCGCCATAGCTCCCTTGAGGATTTTCTCTGCCTTTCTGGCCGTGATATCCGCTGCACCCGGTACCTTACGCTCTTTGATTCTGGTATGACAGATCCGTTCGATATCCCGGATTTTGTAAGCCTCTCTTCCCACTACCAGGGTAAAGGATCTTCCCGTCTTGCCGGCACGCCCGGTTCTGCCGATCCGGTGCACATAATATTCAATATCCTCCGGCACATCATAATTATAGACCGCCTCCACATCATTTACATCAATACCCCGGGCTGCCACATCCGTAGCTATCAGTATATTGGTCCGGCCGCCCCTGAACAGGTTCATCACCGTATCTCTCTGTCCCTGGGTCAGATCGCCATGGAGGCCTTCCACCTCATAACCTCTTGCTTTCAGATGCTCGGTCAATTCATCCACCATCCGCTTGGTATTGCAGAAAATAAGCGCCCGTTTCGGATCATAATAGTCAATCAGCCGGCAGAGCACTTCCTCCTTATCCTGCCTGCGTACCTGATAATATGCCTGTTTGATCAGGGGAATCGTAACCTCCTTGGGCGTCATCTTGATATAAACCGCATCTTTCTGATAGGTCTTGGTTATATCCAGAATCGGTTTCGGCATGGTCGCCGAGAAAAGGCCTGTCTGACGCTCCGTGGGCATTTCCTTTAAGATGGTCTCAATGTCCTCCCGAAATCCCATATTCAACATCTCGTCCGCTTCATCCAGCACTACCGTATGCACATGCTCCATCTTAAGCGTATGCCTGCGCATATGATCCATCACCCGGCCCGGTGTGCCGACTACGATCTGCACGCCGCCTTTTAAGTTCTTAATCTGTCTGACAATGTCCTGTCCTCCATAGACCGGCAGAACCTTGATTCCATTCATATATTTGGAAAACTTCCTGAGTTCTTCGGCCGCCTGCATGGCAAGCTCTCTGGTAGGACATAGAATCACTGCCTGCAAGGAGCGGTTCTCCGGATCGATCTTTTGCAGAATCGGTATGCCAAAAGCAGCTGTCTTGCCTGTTCCTGTCTGCGCCTGCCCTATAATATCCCTGCCTGTCATAAAAAGCGGAATTGCCTGTTCCTGGATAGGCGTCATATGTTCAAAGCCAAGTTCCCGGACGGCGCGCAGGATTCTTGCGTCAATGCCCGCGTCTTCATAACGCATTTGTTTCGGCTCTTTCTCCTCTCCCTGGTCTTCCCCATACAGACTGTCATACCTATGCTGTGTAAGAATCTCTTTTTCCAGAAATCTGTCAAATTGTTCGTTGTTTCTCTTTTTACTGTTACCCATATTCTCTCCATTCCTGTTCCGGCGGCACCCAAACCTTTGTTTCGATCCGCACATTTGCATTTACATGATAAGAGCTGCCAAACCCTGTAGCAAACCGGCATGGCAGCATTATCGTCAACTTCCATATATTATATTACCCACAAATTCAGGTTAAATATATTCTGCGCAGTTTGCTCACTGCACGATCTCTGATCAGACATTCCCCGTGCTCCTGTAAATACAGCAAACGTTCCTCGGACACCACGACAAGGTTGCCAAACTCCACTGCCGAAGCACTGATTCTGTTAAATGTCCTGTAAGACAGACGATTCTTTTCCAACACCAGATAGTATGCCTCTCCTTCTTTATAGAGATGGCTTTTCACCGAATAATTTTTCGGAATCACCGCCGTATACTGCATCACCTGATGCAATGTGGCAAACATGAACATCCTGCGGTTTTCATCGTCCTTCTGTGCCTGAGATGACGGATGCGGCTGCCGTCCCATCTGATCCTGGTGAGACAGCTCCGCGCTGACATCCTGCAGCACCTCTTTTAAATGTTGCAGCATCTCTTTAAAAGCGGCCGGTCCCTCCTCTGTAAAAGTGACCACCAGTCCCTTATCCTTCAACGGTGTAATCTGCATGGCAATATTACCGTTGCTGATCTGATAGCCCACTTCCTCATGGGCGCGCTCAATGATATCGCGCAGGAATTCCTCACCCTTCTCATTACGCTCAAAAATATCCGACAATGTAAGACCGTACTCCGTCATGTCATCTTCCGAAATGATGCACTGTACCGTTGCTTCATTGATCTTTTTATATTTCATTGTGTATCCTTATCCCCTGTCTTCTTCTCTGTTTGTATGACTACACACCAAAATTCTATACTATAATAACACAAAAATACGCAATAAGAAAGAATCTTATCGCGTATCCTTAAAAAACTTTTATATTCCCCCATTCATCCCCTTCCTATTCCTTTTTCCATAACGGTTCCTCCCACTCTCCTTCATAGCTGACTGCAAAGTGCAGATGATACCCTGTGGATCTGCCAGTGTTTCCCACTGTTGCTATAACATCGCCTGCCTTGACCTGCTGTCCCTCAGATACCAGCACTTCCCCACAATGCGAATAATAGGTCATCTGACCGCTTTGTCCATGCCAGAGAACCACGTAATTACCATACTCTGCATCAAATCCCGTCTCATAAACACTGCCGTCCGCGGCTGCCGCCACAGGAGCTCCCCCTGTGGCCGCCATATCCACCCCGTTATGTTTTCTAATCTCTCCTGTGACAGGATGGATGCGTTCACCATAGCCGTCAGAAATCCGGTCATAATCGGGACAGGGATTGACAAAGCAGATCTCCAGGTCATGGTGTCCTCCCGCTTCGTCATTGACCAGCGGTTTACTCATACGACCCTCTCCCTCAGAAGACGGGGCAGACGATATTTCCCCCGAGCGTATCTCATTAAGCTTCTGCTCCTTTAATGGTGAATGGAGCAGAAGCTGCTCATCAATTCTTGGCTGTTGCAGTACAAACGCCGGATCTTCCTGGGGATGGCACACCACTTGTATCGTTAAAGGATTCAGTCCGTCAAACCAGATCCCCTGCCGCCCTTCCAACTTAAGTCCCACCGCCAGATAAATCACAACACCCTCATATCCTTCATAAACACCCCCATCATAAAGTCTGTCGTCCAGTTCAAAACCAGTTACATCCGGACTGAGCAGCACTTTCTCCACCTTCTGATCCTGATAGGCCGAGATATCCAGAGGCGAAAGCGCCATATCACCGTCATAGGTAATCAACACCTTATCCTTTGATTCACTCACGGTAAAGACAAGATTCTTCTCCACCCAGTCACGATATATCTGCGCCGTCAATTCCTCCACCTCTACAGTACCGGTGTCATCCCGATAACCGCTGTACAGATTCCAGATTTCTTTCCCGGAGGTATTTTCCGAAAGAAGCTTCCAGACAAACCTTCTGGGAAGGCCGTCATGTGCCTTTTCCAGAACCCGGATATTTTCTTCTGACCCATTCATGGCACTGGGACACCATGCGATATCATAGGTGTTTACATCTTCTCCAATCAGTGTCTTAACACCGCGGCATCCAAATTCTTCCGTATAAAGCCCGTAAAGAGAAATCTGCGCTTCCTCGTTACGGCAGACAAGATACCAGCCGTTTTCCAGCGGATTGCCCGGTTTCTCTTCCTGACTGTCATTCTGGTCTCTGTACAGATATTCATAATACGCCTGATAATCTATCTCTCGGTTGAGAGACAGCTCACTGTCATCCTTTCCGGCCATGACACCCTGGTAATTAAGGGCCTGAAAGAAAGCAGTCTCCTGTTCCGCCTCTCCAAGTGCCTGCGCCTGACCATCAAGGATCTGTTCATATGCCTGATAGTCTTCCAGGATACGTTCAGACTCATTATCGGATTCCTCTAAGACCTGCGGACTGTCTGTGCCTTCCCGCTCGTCTCCATGGGACTGCTGTGCCTCCTCTGTCCGCAGAACTTCCGCCTCTTGATTTCTCCCCGTAAACGCGCAGCCGCAGACTGCGAGCATCACAGCAATGACAACCGCCGCCATCCATCTTTTCTGTCCGGAACGTTTACTGATCATAATGACTCTCTCCTTCACGCCGCGTTTACGTCCTTCCATGGTAAGGGCTGTCCCTGCACAGTCAATCTGTTCCCTGCCGCAGGCGAGCAGATACAGAAGTGTCCTGCCATAGGCAAAACGTTCTTCCTCTCCCAGTAACCTGAGCACCGCTTCATCACAGGCCAGTTCACTGTCCTGCCTTGCTGCAAATGCTGCCGCCCATACAAGCGGATGGAACCAATAAAGCGCCGCCAGTGCACACCGCAGGAAGGCCCACAGTGTATCATGGTGCAGTGCATGACAATACTCATGTGCCAGAATATGGACAAGCCTTTGGTTTTCTTCCGTCAGCTCTGTGTCTATATAAATATTTCTTCCCACCAGACAGGGGCTTGCCAGCCCCTTCACCTGGTACACTTTAATCCGGCGTTTTTGAAATTCTTCTGCAAACCTCCGGGGAAGCTTTGTCTGATCGAACCTGTCACGGTAACGATACAAGATACGCACAAAACGTATCTGACTGCTTATCATATAACCGCCCACCGCCAACGCTCCCACCAGCCATAACAGCAAAAGTCCTCTGCGGATTCTTACGCTGTCTGCATAAGATTTCAGACTGCCTGCTCCCTGTCTGTTCTCCCCGGAATTTCCCGCAATCTCCTCTGTTTTTACCTGGTTCGTATGCTCCGGATTCCCCTGTATCACAGTCACAGCTTCCTGTCCGCCGTTTTGCTCCGGCAGCTGTTTCTCCACTTCTGCTATCTGCCCCGTCACTGTTTCTGGCTGCCTGCTCTCTTCCGGCTCTCTGGCGCCTGTCATGGCATGATTATTCTCTTCCCGTATCCCCGGCAGGTAAAAACCGCCGGCTATATCCTGTTCAGATACTGTCTCCCGGAAATCCTGCGGCCAGAGATTCATCACGCTCCATGCACTGTTTCCCAAAGACACCGGCAGAATAAGACGAAGGACAGCCAACAGCCATAAAGCATAGCGGAATCTCATGCTGATTCTGCCCTGTGTCACCTTACGCAGCAGAAGTATCGCCAGAATAAGAAATGAAGAAGTAAGTATCATCTCAATCATAGCGCTTCTCCTCCCTCCTTACTCTTCTCTTCTGCCCGTCTTAATATCTCATGCAGTTCTGCAATCTCTTCCCTCGACAACGCCTGCTGTTCCACCATGGTATTAAGCATAAGCCCCATTCTGCCGTCAAAAACCTTCTCCAGAAATTCCTCTGTCTCCTGTAAGACCGCTTCCTTTCTGTCAACCTTGGGATAATACAGCTTGGCCCGTCCGCCTTCCTCATAATAAACAGCATCCTTTTCTTCCATCCGCTTTAAAAAAGTCATAACCGTATGCTTTGTCCATCCGGTTGTATCTTTAAAATGGCTGGTCAACTGCATCATGGTCTGAGGTGCTTTCTCCCACAGCAGATTCATGACCTTCCATTCCGCCTCCGATAATTTCACCATACTTCCTGCTCCTCCTCTTTCTATGTCATCCGCCCCTATAATGTCCGCATCCCAGGCTTATCCTTCTTCAATTCTCCAAACAAAAAGGTTGACGTCTGCCTACCCAACAATATAACCCTTTGGTAGTCAGATGTCAACCTTTCTTTTAGTTAATATCAGTGCAAAATCATTATTTATAGTTTTTTCTCTGTGGCCAGCGCATAAAACCCTCTGGTTCTCTCATCCACTTCGCCACTCTCTGTCACCTCCACCTGCAAAGTCTTCCTGATGTCTGCACAAGAGGTCCCTATGGACAAAGTAACCATGCCCTTTTCCACAACCCATCGATCCTCCCGGTTCAAAAAAGCCATCTGGCTTACTTTCATCTGAAAGGTCACTTCCTTTCTCTCTCCCGGTTCCAGACCGATCCGCTTAAAACCAGCCAGTTCCATCGTAGGCCGCACCATGGATGCCGTCTGATCAGTATAATAAAGCTGTACCACCTCATCTCCCGGAAGATTGCCTGTATTTTCAACAGTAACATGAATATACAGGATATCCTGTGCCGTAACCTGTGGCTGATCAACCCAAACATTACAGTACGCAAACGTCGTGTAAGACAACCCATGCCCAAAATAATACAGCGGATATGCCGTATCATTAATATAGCCGTTCTTATTACGTATCATACCGGTATGCCCGGCAGACACATAACCGCTGCCCCTGGGAAGTCCGTAATATACCGGAAGCTGCCCCACATTTCTGGCCGCCGTAACAGGAAGCTTTCCGCCAGGATTATACTCCCCAAACAGGGTCTTACAAAGAGCCTGACCTCCCATGACGCCTGGCTGCCACACCTCCAGGATTGCGTCAAAATGGCTTGCCACATATTCATTCGAGAGCGGCCTGCCATCAAAATGCAGCACCACCGTCTTCTTATGCAGTGTATAGACCCTGCGTGCAAATTCTTCCTGTCTGCCCGGCAAGTCAATCTCCGTGGAATCCACGCCTTCTCCTACCGTGGATGTAATTCCCCAGCCATTCTTGCCTCCCAGAGTCAGGATTACCACATCTGCATCTGCTGCCACGCGAAGAGCCTCCTCCATACCCCCCACATCACTTCCGGCACAGTTAATACCCTGCGCATAGACTACCTGACTATCCGGCAGATACTCCTGCAAAGCATGATACAGGCTCCTGATTACAGGAAATTCTCTGCTGATCCGCTTTCCGATTCTGGGCGAAACTTCCCGGATTTGTCCCACATAGCTTTGTTCGATATCATAAATGATCAGACCAGGTTCCTCAAACTCCTGCCCATCCTCTTCTCTTGCCAGCGACATATCCAACGCAGCCGGATAGGAGAAAGTCCCAAAATAACTGCGTACATTATCTCCGTGAGGCCCAAGAACCGCAATCTTTTTCGTGCCCCTGGAAAGAGGAAGCAGCTTGTGTTCATTTTTCAAGAGGATAAAACTCTTTCTGGCAAGCTCTTCATTCAATGCTTCTGTTGACTCAGCGTGAAGAGACTTCTTCAGCTCCTTGATATTCGGATAAGGATTTTCAAACAGCCCCAGTTCAAATTTTAATTTCAGCACCCTCTTCACCGCCCGGTCAATCACTTCCATGGGAAGTTTCCCGGACTCTACCGCATCCTTCATAGCATATGTAAATCCCTTAGGCCTCGGATACTCTACGTCAAGCCCTGCTTTAACAGCCAGATTACCGGCTTCTTCAAAGTTGTCCGTCACACAGAAAGGATCCACCAGCCTGTCAACTGCCACATAATCGGATACAACAATTCCCTCAAAGCCCATCTCTTCTCTTAAAATATCCGTCAGCAGTGTTTTGGATGCCACCACCGGTTCCCCGTTCATGGAGCAATAAGAACACATAACGCCCCTCATCCCCGCTTCCGTGATCGCACTCTGAAAAGGTTTGCAATGGATTTCTTTCAGGTCTCTGGGCGAAACCATGTTCCGCCCCATATTCATGCCGCCTTCCGTGATGCCGTGTCCTACATAGTGTTTGGCTGTCGCCGCAATGCCTTTCCGCAGATCATCGGTCTGAATCCCTTTCACAAAAGCGCTTGCCATGGCAGACGTCAAAGCCGCATCTTCTCCATAAGTCTCCGTAACCCTGCCCCACCTGGGATCTCTTGCGATATCCACCACCGGTGAGAGTGCCTGGCGAAATCCTACCTCGAGCATCTGTTTGCGGATAATCTCCGCCATACGTCCAATCAGCTCCGGTTCAAAGGTAGATGCCTGTGCAATCGCACTGGGAAAAACATCCGCTTCCGTAAACTGTGCTCCTGCGCTTGCTTCACAATGAATCAAAGCCGGGATTCCCAGTTCCGTCTCCTGCGTCAAAAACTTCTGTAGCCTGAATACATATTCGGCTATCTCTTCCACGCACGACGCCGTGGTGAAAGCACCCACATGCCCGATTCCTGCGGGCACATATTTCTTAAAATCCGGAATTTCCGGTTCAATCGTTACCAGACAGGTAAGCTGGTCTATTTTCTGTTCCAGTGTCATGCGCGCAAGCAGATCCTGGGTTCTTTCCTCCGCCGGCAGGCTGGGGTTTTTATATTTATCCATCGCTTTTAACCTTCCGTTTACTTCAAATATTCATCCACATTATCTTCCGAGACAATCTTGAAGGGTACATATACGTCTTCAATATCTGCGGGACTGGTGCCGTTTTTGAGCTGCTCGAAAATTTCCGCACCGGCCTGGGCCTGGGCTCTTGCATCCTGCAACGCAGTCATCGCCATCTCGCCATTCTTGATAGATGTCAGCGCATCATCACTGCCATCCACACCAAGAACCAGTATACCTTCCAGCCTGCCAGCTGATTTAAGCGCTTCCACAACGCCAAGTGCCGCATCGTCATTCTGACATACAATTGCATCAATCTCATCATAGGACATCAGACAGTCTTCCGCCGTCCTCATTCCCTGATCCTTTGCATTTTTCACATTATACTCGTCCATAATCTCAATATCGCTGCGAGCCGCCAGAGCATCCGTCAGCCCCTGCTTCCTGTCAATATACTGCTGATCATTGGGCTCACCGGTAAAATACAGTATCCTGGCATTTTCCGGAAGAACCTCACACAGATACTCTCCCTGTGCCTTGCCCGCATCCGTATTGGGCGAACCCACATAGATATACCCCTCATAGTCATTTCCACCCGAAACGGAAGTCAGGAATGAAATATAAGGTATACCAGCCGCTTTGGCCGCTTCCAGGGCTGGAACAGAGCCATCCAGGTCATTGCTGATGGCAGAAACTACTTTTGCGTTCTGCACGATAAAATCATCAATCTGTCCGTTTTGCACATTAGTATCGCCTGCCGCATCCGTAACCATAATCTGAATACCCTTCGCCTCTGTCTCTTCTTTTAAGTAAGAGCGGAATTTAGCGCAGTAATTATAAGTATCACTGTTATTGGCAAATCCCACCAGATATGCTTCCCCCGATGCTGTCTCATCACCAGCCTCACTACTCTGTTCCTCCAAAGAAGCCGTCTGATCCGCTCCCGGCGTCTGTACTTCCTGTTTCCCCGCATCTGCACCGGATCCTCCGCACCCTGTCAGCCACATTGCAACAAGTACTGCCGGCAGTAAACCTCTTAACACTTTCCTTTTCATAATGTCTCCTTTCTGTGCTTTTGCACATAAAAATGATATTGCCTTCACCTGCTCTTTTTATTCTCTTTTGTTTTGATATCTATGATAACTGCTCCCGCAATCAACAAACCTTTTACAATCAGCTGATACTGCGTGGAGACATGAAGCAGGTTCAAAATATTATTAATGAGCCCTACGATGATGGAACCGATCAAAGCGCCTGTCACTGTACCGATTCCGCCCAGAAAACTGGTTCCTCCTACAATGACTGCCGTTATGGCATCAAACTCATAGCCGCTTCCCACCGACGGCATACCTGCCATCAGCCTTGCCATCAGAACTACCCCCGCAAGTCCGGTCAGCGCACCACTTAAGGTAAATATCAATCGTTTCTTTCTGTTCACATTAATTCCCGATGCTATGGCAGTCTTTTCACTGCCGCCGATAGCATAGATACAGGTTCCGAATTTTGTGTTTTTCATCAGCACCGCTATGATTACGACCACAATAATCATAATAATAACCGGTACCGGAATCCCAAGAATTGCCCCCTGCCCAAGAAACCGGATCTTATCTACTCCGCCGATACTCTGTCCATTTGTATAAAGCTGTACCACACCCTGTAACACATTGGTCATGGCAAGTGTTGCAATAAAAGGCTGTAATTTAAAATGAGTAATCATAAAACCATTGACCCAGCCACACACTACACCAATGGAAATACCAGTAAATATGGCCAGCGGTACATTGTTGGTGGCTGACAGCACACCTGCTGCAAAGCACATGGATGTGGTACACAAAAGTCCCGCCGACAGATCAATCATACCCGAGACAATCAGCATGGTCTCCCCACAGGCAATAATCGTAACCACTGAAATCTGTTTCAAAATATTAATCAGATTCTGGGGTTTAAGAAAATTACTGTTAATCATTGCAGAAGCAATAAACAAAATAATCAAAATCAGGACAATACCATACTTTCTATATAATTCATCTGCTTTAAGTTTTTTCATTTATCCGCCTCCACTATCATTTTCATAATCTTATCCTGTGTTGCTTCCTTGTTTTCCAGTACCCCTATTTTCTTTCCCTTCGCTATAACTGCAACTCTGTGACTCATGGAAAGCACTTCCGGCATGTCTGAGGAAATCAGCAAAATAGCCAGTCCCTTTTGTGCAAGGTCCGTAATCAGCTTATAGATTTCCTGCTTCGCCCCCACATCAATCCCCCTGGTGGGTTCATCCAGAATCAGAACTTTAACATCCCGCACCAGCCATTTGGCAAGCACTACCTTCTGTTGATTGCCACCGCTTAAATTTCCAACCAACGTATCTGCATCCGGTGCCTTAACCGCCAGATTCCCACATATTCTGGTGACCGCTTCGTTAATCTTTGGTTTCTGCCAGAATCCTGAACGCGTAAATAAATCTCCATTTGGAAGCATGATATTTTCCCGAATTGACCTTACACCCACAAAGCCATAGGAAGCACGATCTTCCGTAGCCATGGCCACACCTGCCGATATGGCATCCTGCGTAGTGCGAAACCGGCAGGGCTTTCCATCTATTGTAATGGTACCGGCCGCAGGCTGATCCAGGCCAAAAACAGCTCTGGCAATCTCACTCCTGCCAGCCCCCATCATACCTGCAAATCCCAAAATCTCCCCCTCTCTGATGGAAAAGGAAATATCCTCAAATCCTGCTCCCGTCAATCCTTCCACCTGAAGTACCACACGGTCACCATGGGGCATTACAGGCGGATAAATCTCCTGAATATCCCTCCCCACCATAAGGGATATCAGCTTTTCTTCATTCACATCCCGGAGTCGTCCGGAACCCACCCATTTGCCATCCCGCAGCACTGTATATTCGTCGCATAAAGAAAATACTTCTTCCAATCTGTGGGATATAAATACAAACGCAATACTCTGATCTCTCAGTTCTCTGACTTTCTGAAAGAAAACCTCCGTTTCCTTATTCGTCAGGGCAGAAGTCGGTTCATCCATGATAATCACTTTGCTGCCTCTCGAGATTGCTTTCAGGATTTCTACCATCTGTCTGGATGCAACACTCAGATCACCCATTTTCATCTCAGGATCAAAATGCAATCCTATCATGCGCATCAGCTCTGCCGCCTTCCTGCTTCTTTCTTTCTGATTCAGTAAAAATCCTCTTTTCAAAGGTTCTCTTCCCAGATACAGATTCTCTGCAATCGTCATTTCCGGCACAAAATTCAATTCCTGGGACACTATGGAAATCCCATGTTCAAAGGCATCCCTCTCACTCTTCATATGAATTTCCTGTCCATTGACCAAAACAGCTCCTTCATAATTTGTGTAGGTTCCCGACAGAATTTTCATCAAGGTGGATTTTCCAGCCCCATTCTCTCCTACCAGTGCATGGATGCTGGCGGTCTTTAATTGCAGATTAACCTGATCAAGCGCTACCACACCTGGAAATTCTTTTCTTATATTTCTCAATTCAACCACCGTTTTTTGATCCACTTTATCCCTCCCCTTTTTGCTAAAACGTTTTATCATATCTCCTTCTGAAAATTCATTTCTTGTGAGATTAGTATATAACATTGTCGCTAAACGTTCAATACTTCTTTTTATATTTCCATATTTTTGTTTATTATTTACATTTTTCAACCAAATAAAATCAGTTGAATCGTTTTATCTATTTTTCTTTTTAGCTATTTTTTAATATAACTATAAAAGGCGGGAGTCATTCACATCTCCCGCCTTTTATTGCTTTATTTTGTTTTCTTCTCACACATCTTTTGCAATCGCACTGCCCCGCCGCAATAAATCCGGCTTATATAATATTTTTTTCCTCTTCTCATCACGTGTTGTGCCCAATAACTCTATTGCCGTCCTGCCAATAAAGCCCCCCATCTCCACGCTGGGAACGCGCACTGTAGTCAGCGGCGTCTCCATGATATCTGCAAAAGGAACATTATCAAATCCCACCAGAGAAATATCTGTCGGAATGTGAATCCCATAATTTCTTGCTGCCCGATAAAGTCCAAAAGCCATCTCATCATTGGAAGAAAAAATAGCACTCACCCCTTGTCCCATTAAATAGGAAAAAGCCTCGTATCCGCTTCCCATAGTATAATCACCATAGTAGACCAGCTTCTCATCATAAGGAACATCAAAGTTCTCCAGGGCACGCCGATATCCGTCTATCCTCTCCTGCGTCACCTGATAGGTTCTGTCTCCTGCCAGGCAGCCAATCCTTCTATGTCCCAGTTCCAGCAGATGTTCCGTAGCCAGAAATCCGCCCTGGCGATAATCAAAACAGACATCCACTCCCGGGCAGTCAAATCCATAATCATCCATGGTGATGACCGGTATTCCCAGCCCCTCCACACTTTTGCGAAGACTCTGAAGATCTTCCATATTATCCACTTCCAAAGGCTTTGCCCAGATCAAGGCAGCCACATTCTCTGCGGCAATCTGTCTGATCAACTTCATACTGGAATCTCTGGTCTGCTCTTCCAGGATATGGCTTAGCAGAGAATAGCCTTTTCCTGACAATTCTCTGTTGATTGCCATAAACTCCGCCGCAATATGAGTATTGCGGATATCATTCATGACAATAGCAATCATTTTGCTCTCACGATTCACCAGACTGAGCGCCGCCCTGTTGGGTTGATAATGCAAGCGCTCCGCCACTTCTTTCACCTTTTGTTTCGTTTCCCTGGAAATGCGGCTGGGCTTGTCCGAAAGCGCCATCGAAACCGCCGAGACAGAAACACCGCTCTCCCTTGCCACATCTTTAATTGTCGCCCGCATATTCCCAGACTTCCTTTCCCGGCCACATTCCTGCCATACTCCAGGCCGCTTATTATCTTCCTTTTGATTATAGGCTGAGATTCACATTTTTTGCAATAACAGGTTCAATCATTTTATAAGCCGTAATACAGCATTATATTTTTTATCTGTTTTTAATGATATTAAAAATGTTTTGTCAGATAATTTTGTATTTTTATTGTTTTTTTTGAGTTTTCTTATTTCATTTATTACAAAAGTTTGCTAAAATAAGCTTAAGAAAATGTGATTCTTGCCGATATTATTATCAGAACAAGGAGTTCGCTGTGCATTTTCTAAGTACTTGTAACACCGTCGTATGAAGGGAACGCGCAAATCTGAATCCAAGGAGGGATCACCGCAATATATGCAAATGAGAGGAATTATAAAATCGAAGCGGTTATGGCGATTACCCCGTTAAAAAAGAACAAAAATCACCAGTCCAAGCAGAACCCGTCCAAAACTCTTGCAAGAAAATTCTTCTCAGAGGTATTGGATGAGGCATGTGAAAAGGAACAAAACCGAAATATCGAAATCCGTACCAATGGATATACCAAAGATGCTCTTCCTTTTTGCAATTTTGTTAATTTGCGGGAATATTGTTAGAATTACTGCAAATAAGTAAAAAGAGCGACGATTTGGTTTGCATAAATCAAATCGTCGCTCTTTTTCTGTTGATAAGATAAAATATTACCATAAAATAAAATTTCTACTTTTCCCCTGTAACCCTGTTAAGAAAAAAAACTTTATTTACGATATATAATGTAACAGGTGGGTATTTATGTCCACTTTCGGTAAACGGATTTACAGATTATGCTAAGGAGGGCAAAGCCATGAACAAAGTAGTGGGATATAACACATTCCAAAACAGTTATTACAATAACACCGTACAGAATAAGAAAGATACTGATAAGACTGAAAAGACCCGTACATCCAGAACTGCCGATACCAAAAAGACAGACAAGAATACGCCGCAGCTCAGTGATAAGGCCAAGGCACTTTTACAGGATCTGAAGAAAAAGTACAGTAATATGGATTTCTTCGTAGCCGAATATGAGACCGAGGAAGAAGCCGCATCCTATCTCTCCCGCGGTTCCAAGGATTACAGTGTTTTGATCGATCCGGAAGAATTAGAGCATATGGCTGAGGATGAAGATGTCAAGAATCAGAATCTTTCACTGTTAGACGAAGCTGTTGGCAAACTCGATGAACTCAAAGAAGATCTGAAGGAAACAGGCAAAGAGGATGAAGTTGTTACCCTTGGCGTCTCCATTGGCAAGGATGGCAAGGTCTCCTATTTTGCAGAACTCGAGAAGGCCGGCGAGCGTCAGAAAGAGTTCGTGGATAAGATTCGGGAAGATAAGAAGGAAGCTGCAAAAGAAGCTGCCGAAAAAGCTGCTGACAAAGGACAGGACAAATACAATTACGAACACAGCAAACGCACCACTGTCTACGCGGACAGCACGGAAGAACTGCTTAAGAAAATCACCAATGTCAACTGGGATGAGATCAAGGAACAGACCAGCATGCCGATGCCAGGCGGACATTTTGATTTCAGTATTTAAATATCGACCTATAATGGGGCCGCCCTCTATAACTGATCATCAGTTATGGGGAGCGGCTCTTTTGTGTCCTGATACTCCCCTCTGCGCTTCTCTTTCGTGCTATCATTTTCTTTCCCTTCCATCATGCAGTTTCCAATTGTCCGACAGATTTATTTATGCTATATTTAAGATAATATTTTATAAAGGAGGATTCTCTATGAAGCAGGCCAATACCGGACGTCTGACTCTGCCCACCGATGTGGATATGGTGGCAGCAACCATACGTCTCAAGGACCTTCTGGGCGCCGATGCCTTAAGAGACTGCGACGGCACCGATATGCCGGAAGAACTTCTGACACAGGATGCCAAAATCTATGCCACCTACTACACCACCAGAAAAGATAACGACTGGGCCATGCAGCATCCGGAGGAAATACAGCAGGAATATCTGATCAGTGACCGTGTGACTGCCAGAGGAGACCGTCTGCGTATCGAACTGATGAAGGGATTCCACACGGAACAGCTTAAGGTAAATACCATCGACCCGCCAGGCAAATGGTGGGAAGTCATTGACCGGACTACCGGGGAAATTGTCTCCCCGGATCACTGGCATTATGAAGAATCCTCCGGCGAAGTCGTCATTGACTCCATCCCCTATCATCAGTATACAGTCAGCTTTCTGGCTTTTCTGATCTGGGATCCGGTACATATGTACAACTTTATCACCAACGACTGGAAAGACGCTCCGCATCAGCTTACCTACGATGTGCGCCAGCCTAAGACACAAGTCTATGTCAAAGAGAAACTCAAAAAATGGTGTGAGGCAAATCCCCAGGTGGATGTGGTGCGCTTCACCACTTTCTTCCATCAGTTTACGCTGACCTTCGATGATCAGAAACGGGAAAAATATGTGGAATGGTTCGGTTACAGCGCCAGTGTAAGCCCCTACATTCTGGAACAGTTTGAGAAATGGGCCGGCTACCCTTTCCGTCCGGAATATATCGTGGATGAGGGCTACCATAATTCCATTTTCCGTATCCCTTCCAAAGAATTTCGGGATTTCATGGAATTTCAGCAGATAGAGGTCAGCAAGCTGGCCAAAGAACTGGTGGACATCGTGCACAGCTACGGCAAAGAAGCCATGATGTTTCTGGGCGACCACTGGATCGGCACGGAGCCTTTCGGCAAGTACTTTGCCAACATCGGTCTGGATGCCGTGGTGGGTTCTGTGGGTGACGGTGTCACCCTGCGCATGATTTCCGACATTCAGGGTGTCAACTATACAGAAGGCCGGCTGCTTCCCTACTTTTTCCCGGATGTCTTTACCGAAGGCGGAGATCCCATCAAAGAAGCCCAGGATAACTGGTTAAAGGCAAGACGGGCTATCCTGCGCTCTCCGGTAGACCGCATCGGTTACGGCGGCTACTTAAAGCTTGCCAGTGAATGGCCCGGCTTTATCGAACAGATTGGCAAAGTGGTGGACGAATTCCGGCAGATTCATGCCAACATGGACGGCACAGGCGCCTACACGGCACCCTTTAAGGTAGCTGTCTTAAACAGCTGGGGCAACCTCAGACGCTGGATGGCCAATCAGGTGCACCACGCCCTCTGGTATCGGGAAATCTATTCTTATGTGGGTGTTATCGAAGCCTTAAGCGGTATGCCCATAGATGTGGAGTTTATCACCTTTGATGAAGTAAAGGCGGGAATTGATCCATCCATCCGGGTTATCATCAATGCCGGAGATGCCTACACAGCTTTCAGCGGCGGCGACAACTGGAAAGATCCGGACTTAGTCTGTACCCTGCGCCGTTTTGTGGATCAGGGCGGCGGCTTCATCGGTGTGGGAGAACCCACCGCCTGTCAGTATCAGGGCCGTTTCTTCCAGCTGAGCGATGTACTGGGCGTAGACAGGGAACTGGGCTTTTCCATGAGTACCGACAAATATAACACCCTGAATCCTGAACATTTCATCCTGGAGGATGTGTCGGCAGATATTGATTTCGGTGAGGGCAAGAGCCGCATCTATGCCCAGGGAGAACATTACCAGATTCTCAACATGGACGGTAAGTACAGCCGTCTTGTAGTGAATGAATACGGTCAGGGCCGCAGTGTCTATTTTACAGGACTGCCCTACTCTCCCCAGAACTGCCGCATCCTGCTTCGTGCCATCTACTACGCGGCACACCGGGAAGAGGAAATGAAAAAATACTACGTCACCAATCCGGAAACCGAGATTGCCGTGTTTGAAAAGACCGGTAAACTTGCCGTCATTAACAATACGAAGGAAGAGCGCCATACCGACCTGTATCTGGAGGGAATCCTCAAAATGCAGCTCACCCTGGCCCCTATGGAAATGCGTTGGATTACTTATAAGGAGGAACTGTGATGGTTCAAAATTCTACCTGTGAACAGATGAACGAAGTAATAGATGCCTATGCCCTGGAAGGTACTCTGACGCACCAGAACCCCCACGGAAACGGCCATATCAATGACACGTTCCTGCTGACCTATGACACCCCGGATGGTGTCAGAAAATATATTTTACAGCGAATGAACCATACCATCTTTAAAAATCCGCAGGCACTCATGGAGAATATATCCCGTGTGACTGACTATCTGCGGCAGGGAATCATCAGGCGGGGCGGAGATTCCGAACGGGAAACCCTGAATGTCATCCGCACTGCCGGCGGTGACAGCTACTACCAGGACAGCGCCGGCAACTACTGGCGCATGTTCCTGTTTATCGAAGACACCATATGCCTGGATCAAGTGGAAAATCCCGAGGAATTTTATGACAGCGCCGTGGCTTTCGGTTCTTTCCAGCGGATGTTAGCCGATTATCCGGCCCACACCCTGCACGAGACCATTCCCAATTTCCACAACACACCCTCCCGATTCCAGGATTTCTGCAAGGCCGTGAAAAGAAATGCTTCCGGGCGGGCACATCTTGTCCAACAGGAAATCGACTTTGCGCTCTCCAAAGAAAGCGATACCCATGTCCTGACAGACTTGCTTGCAAGAGGGGAACTGCCCCTGCGGGTGACCCACAATGATACCAAATTAAACAACATCCTCTTTGACCGTTCCACCAGAAAAGCACTCTGCATCATTGACCTGGATACGGTAATGCCCGGCTTAAGTCTCTATGATTTTGGTGATTCCATCCGCACGGGGGCCAGCACCGGTGCAGAGGACGAACAGGATTTAAGCAAAATAGAACTGGATCTTAACCTGTATGAGACATTTACGAAAGGCTTCCTGGCTGGCTGTCAGGGAAGTCTCACGAATCGTGAGATTGAACTGCTTCCCATGGGCGCCAAGCTGATGACCTATGAATGTGGCATCCGTTTTCTGGCGGACTATCTGGACGGCGATGTGTACTATAAGATACACAGGGAAGGGCATAACCTGGACAGAGCGCGCACGCAGTTTAAACTGGTCGCCGATATGGAGCGGAAATGGGACGCCATGTGTGCCGCCGCAAAGCGTTAAACGCCTGGATGCAATACAATCGCTGCCTGTTCCTGCAACAGGTAACAGAATGGAGAAAGAATACTTATGAACCAACAAAGATTATCCCGCCTGCCAGATCTTTTACAGGAAATGACTAAAACCGGCTTTGTCTCCGGTATCAACTGTATGGTTATACAGGGCGGAAAAGAACAATGCTATTATGAAGCCGGTATGCGTGACCTGGCGGCACAGCTTCCTGTCACAAGAGATACCATCTTCCGGCTCTATTCTATGACCAAACCCATCACCGCGGCAGCCGTCATGTTCCTTCTGGAAGAAGGCCGGATTGATCTCTACGATCCGGTCTCCGATTATCTGCCCGGATTCCGTGACCAGAAAGTGATGACGGATGGTGTTCTTGTGCCCGTAAAACGTCCTGTCATCATACAGGATCTGCTGAATATGACTTCTGGTCTGGCCTACCCAGGAGAAGGAAGCACCACGGAAATCCATACGGATCTGCTGATGGACGAAGTGATCACCAACCTCTCTTCTCCCCAGGCACTGACCACCTGTGAGATCATGAACCGTCTGGGAGAGATTCCTCTGGCTTTTCATCCCGGTGAGAAATGGCAGTACGGCATGTCTGCCGACGTCCTGGGCGCCGTTATTGAAGTGGTGTCCGGTGTATCCTTCGGTGAATTTTTAAGACAGCGTATTTTTGAGCCTCTTAACATGAATGATACCGGCTTTTATGTGCCTGCCGCAAAACAATCCCGTCTCGCAAAAGCCTACCAGGACATTGGAAAGGGACTGGAAGAATTCCATTTTCCCCGTCTGGGCATCACCAATGACATGAAGACACCTCCTGCCTTTGAATCCGGCGGCGCAGGTTTAGTTTCCACCATAGATGACTATGCCCGTTTTGCGCAGATGCTCCTGCACAGAGGAACCTTTGAAAATGTCTCTCTCCTCTCCCCGCAGACAGTTGACTTTATGACACACGCCCATCTTGCCCCGGCACTGGATCACTATGTCTGGCAGTGGGAAAGCCTGTCCGGATGCAGCTATGCCAACCTGATGCGCATCATGAAAGATCCCGGTGCCGCCATCTCCATAAGCCGCCCGGGTGAATATGGCTGGGACGGATGGATGGGCACTTACATGGCCATTAATCCTGTGGATGACATGGTTCTCCTGCTCATGCTTCAGAGGACCGATACCGGAACCACTGCCTACACCAGACGCATCCGAAATATTGTCTTTTCAGCTTTAGAATATAACCCTTGACATTTTATAATCCCTTTGATATCATTTTATTATAGCATTGATATCTTAACGGAATTTCGTTTATTCTATTTTCTTTGAAATATCAACCATTGATATTTTATCTGTTTTAGAATCCTTGCTTATCACTCAATTAGAAAAGCAGGGAAAACAGACCTTCCATGTGATCGGCTTTCCCTGCGGCACATGAAAGGAGAAACTATGAAAGAAGAACGTAAAAACCAGAAACCCGCAGTGATTTCATGGGAAAAGGAGGGACTGCTCTTGGTACTGACACAAGGAGATTTGCAGGCGATTGCCGACCTGCTGGATGAAAAACTGGAAGAAAAATTGGAGGAGAAACTCGATCAGAAACTAGATGAAAAACTGGATCAAAAGCTGGATGAAAAACTTGACCGTAAATTCAAAGAAGAACTTGCTCCTATCTATGAACGGCTGAATCACATTGATGCCAGACTGGACCGTATGGACGAACGCCTTGACCGCGCAGATGACCATTTCAAATATCTGGATGTGAAATTAGACAGAACCATTGATAAACTGGAAAGCCTTGATCTCTCTTTCCGGTGCTTCGCTCGAAGCACCAGAAAGGATATCGCAAGACTTCAGGATGGCATGGATACCGTCACGGAAGTCCTGCGCATGAATCAGCTGGTGCCCACTAACACCTGACCTTTCCATACGGGGTACCATACTAAAGCACCATAATGAGTGTTCCCGCCGTGATCAGGATACTTCCCACAAGGGATTTGGCCGTGAACTCCTCATGGAGAAAAACAAAAGCAAGAACCAAGGTAATCACAACACTCAGCTTATCTATCGGAACGACCTTCGAGGCTTCGCCAATCTGCAATGCACGGTAATAGCAAAGCCAGGATGCCCCTGTCGCCAGCCCGGATAAGATTAGAAAGATCCAGCTTTTTGTACTTATCTGGGTAAGGTCGTTTTGTGTGTTTGTCAGAAAAACCATGCCCCAGGCCATCACTACCACCACCACTGTCCGGACTGCCGTAGCCAGATTGGAATTGACTCCTTCAATTCCTACTTTGGCCAGAATGGACGTCAGCGCGGCAAACACCGCCGACAGGATTGCAAACCAAAACCACATATTCATTTTCCACCTTTTCTGTTTACTTTTTTCCATATTTCTCCACTATCCTGACCAGAAGTTTTACGATTATTTCCATATCATCCGCACAGGCATACTCAAAACGCCCATGGAAATTCTGTCCGCCCGTGCACAGATTCGGACATGGCAGCCCCATAAAAGAAAGTCTTGCTCCGTCCGTTCCGCCGCGGATCGGCACTACCACCGGCTCTATCCCCAGTTCCTCCATGGCCGCTGTCACATTCTCCACCAGATGCATGTGCTTTTCTATGATTTCCTTCATGTTATAATAGGAATCCTTTAACTCGATTACAAAAGTTCCCTCCCCATATTTCCGGTTCAGATATTCTCCTATCCGGATAAAAGTTTCCTTCTTCCTCTCGAATTTCTCCCTGTCATGGTCTCTGATAATGTATTCCGCCACAGCCTCTTCCACCGTACCATGTAACTGATCCAGATGATAAAAGCCCTCATAGCCGCAGGTATACATGGGATTTTCAAAAACAGGAAGCATTGCCTGAAATTCCTGGGCCATCAGGATGGCATTACGCATCTTATCCTTGGCTTCCCCCGGGTGAACACTGCGTCCATGTACCTTCACTTTCGCTCCCGCCGCATTGAAATTCTCATATTCCAGTTCCCCCAGGCGGCCTCCGTCCACGGTATAAGCATAATCCGCCCCAAAAAGCTTCACATCAAAATAATCGGCACCGGCACCAATCTCTTCATCCGGTGTAAATCCAATCCGTATCCGGCCATGCGGAATTTCCTTATGCTGTAACAGATATTCCGCCATGGCCATAATCTCTGCAACGCCTGCTTTATCATCTGCTCCCAGAATCGTGGTGCCGTCCGTTACAATCAGTCTTTTTCCCTGATAAGATGTAAGTTCCGGAAAATCCGACACCTTCATGATAATCTGCTTCTCCTGATGCAATACCAGATCCTTACCGTCATACGACTCTACAATACGGGGCTTCACGCCCGTTCCCGTCACCGCCGGAGAAGTATCCATATGAGCAATAAACCCAAGTACCGGCGCCTGCTCATATCCTGCTGAAGCCGGCACCGTGGCATATACATAACAATGCTCTTTATCATACGTAATCTCTTCCGCCCCCATCTCCCGCAGCTGTCTCTCCAATACCACCGCCAGATCATGCTGTTTCGCTGTGGAAGGCGTACTGCTGCTCTCCTCCGAAGACTGCGTATCTATTGTGACATATTCCAAAAAGTTCTCTATTACTCTTTCCATACTGTCCGCCTCTTTTCTTTTTCAAAGATATCCCTTACATACATCCACCCATCCCGCAAATCCGGAATACTTCTCCAGTTCCGAAATGGTAAGTTCTATCGCACTGTTGGCACTGCCGCAGGCCGGGAACACCGTTTCAAAACGCTGTAAGGACACATCCAGATATACGGCCACACCCTCCTTCACCGCAAAGGGACATACACCGCCCACCGCATGTCCTACCATTGCTTCCACCTGATCTGGAGAAAGCATCCTGGCCTTGGTGGCAAACTGCTCTTTGAATTTATGATTGTCAACCTTGGCATCTCCTGCCGCCACCACCAGCACCGCCTGCTCCGCCACCAGGAACGAAAGCGTCTTGGCAATCCTCTGGGGCTCGCACT
Organism: bacterium 0.1xD8-71; assembly: GCA_003612405.1. GTDB lineage: Bacteria > Bacillota > Clostridia > Lachnospirales > Lachnospiraceae > UBA3282. Next base: position 87,329 of record RAYR01000009.1, on the reverse strand, counting down.
GCAAAGCAGCCGCCGCCAGTTCCACCGTTGCACTGGATACATCAAACTCCCTGATTTTCTCTTCCATACCATACTGTCTGAAATATGTTTTTACCGCTTCTATCGCCATCTTCTGTCTCCTTTTCTCACAATTACATGTACGAGGTAATTGTGAAACTCATTTCAATGCAGTAATTGTGCAAATAGTATAACCATAAGCAGACCCTTGTAGAGCGTCAGCGCTTAACGAGGTCTTTCACGAGTTTAGCGCCTGCTACGCTCGGAACGGAGCGAAAGCGCGTCTGTGTTGGTTATACTATTTGTGCAATTCCAACAATCGTGAAGGAGTTTCACAATTACATAAGATTACATGTACAATACATAATCCTGCATTTCTTTCCGGAACCCCGCCTGCTTAAGGGCCGTCTCCGCTCTAGGGGGATACTCCTTTACCACAATACGCTTTCTGTCCGCAAAAATCCTGCCCTGTTTCCACTGTGCCGCAAAAAGCGCAAGACACTCTTCCTGTAATGTCTCTTCCCAGATCCGCAGGACTTTTCCCTGTCTCTCCATCACGGCCACCGGCACACCGCCCTGACAGGCAACAGCTGTTCCCGGCACGTTGAGGAAGTTTCTTCCCTCCTGGTGCGGCAGTATCTTTCCCCAGCACTGAGCGGGATCTGCCGCATTGACCCAGACAAGTTTCTTCTCCGGCCTGTGCAGCCTGCGCACCACACTCTCATAATCTTTTCCCAGAATAAACTGTGCCCCGGATAGTTCTTTTATAAAATATCCCCTTCTTGCCTGGCCGGTATACTCCCAGATACGGAGTACCGACAAAGCCTCCTGCCAGGACAGTCCCCAGGCTGCCGCAGTCTCCTTACTGATAATGGGACTGAACCGTGCACAGGCTTCCAGTTTTTCTTCTATGATCTGCTCCCGCATGGGTCTGACCACATCCCATCTTCCTGCCTGCAATGCCCGCACCCGTGCATTAATCTGCTGTCTGATGACCGCCTTTTTCATCTTTTCCCGATTCAGCCACTGGCGCATAGGCAGATAACTGTCTGCGTAGACCAGACCCTTTTCCATCAGGGAAAGCAGCGTATCATGAGGAGATTCTGCGGGAAACAGGCCGTTTAGTGCCTGCATGAAGCAAGCGCCCCGTTTCAGGATTGTTTCATAGAGCAGGCGCTCTTTTTCCGTCAGACCTTCCTTCCGGCTTTCCAGATCCGCATCCCAGTCAATGGCTTCCTGGTAGTCAAAACGCAAACCGCCGTTTTCCTCCATATGCCAGAACAGTTCTCCTTTGGCCAGGAAACTGTCCAACAAGACCTCTCTGTAATTTCTCACCCGGCCTGGCAGAAGAATCTTCTCCCAGGAGGCTGCCGGCAATGTCAGCCCGGCATACCGTCTCAGTGTATTTTCCAGACATTCTTCTGCCGGCGCGGAAGATTCCAGTTGTGACAGCATAAGCGCCGCATAATGTTCCCCTGGATAAGTCTGTATCTCTTCCCGCCTGTTTCGTAACGTCCGCACCCTGGCACGACTGTACAGCTTTGCATGATAATACTTGTCACCCTGCTTCACAGCCGCCTTCTGCCGGCACAGTTCATTCAGCACCTCCTCGGCTGTATCCACCGGCCAGCCGTAACGCTGCGCGGTCTGTGCTGCATCCGCTCCGCCTCTGTAACGCAACATTCGTCTGACAATAGAAAGCTGTTCTTCTTTTCCGCCATTCATGGCCGCGGCATAGGCCTCCGCCTGTTCCGCGGCTATCCAAAGCCCCTGTTCCAGATACAAAACCCGTCCGGCATCGGCCAGATTCTCCAGCCACTGCACCGGAATCTCCAGGTCTCCGGCCGCCAGGTCTCCCTCCGTCATTAGCAGCGAATGTAACTGCTTTTCATCCTTGGGCAGCGTCTGGCGCTCCTGTACTTCCAGCAGTTCCTGATCGCCCGGCTGTATCAGGTCCTTTTCCTTCTGCAAAGCCTCCTCCACCGCCCCATGGATTCCTCTGGGCGTAGGTGCATAATCATACATGACTGCGGCTTCCTGACTCCATTGCAGGGGCAGGGACATGGGCGATGGGATTTCAGAATAAATCTCTCTGATTTCTATCGCACCGCTTTGTATATCTTGCAGAACCTCCTGTACACCTGCGGCATCCCACAGTTCCTGCATACATTCCCGCCTGGTCTCCCGAATCAACGGATGCCCACTGCTTCTCACTACCTGCTCCAACATCTCCGCGCTCCGAAGGCGCTGCATCCACAGAGGCTGCCGCCCGTTTCTCCTGACGCCCATCATCAACGACCGGCCGCTGTTGTAACGAAAAGCCATGTTGAAAAGCGGTGTGGCCGGAAGCAGGATTTCCAGCTTCCGTATACAGGCATCTACATCTATCTGCTCCAGTAGTCCTTCCGGCAGGCGCTGATTCCCATAGGAATACAATAGGAAACCGTCCTCCTCATCCACACTGCCGATTTCGATCCCCATCCGCTCCCTGGCCGTCTGTGCCGCCAAAAGGGATAAGGGTGCGTTGATACGCCTGCCAAATACCGAGTGCACCATCAGCTGACTATTGCCCACGGTATCTTTAAAATGCTCCACAATCAGGGTCTTATGATCCGGCAGGCTCCCTGCCGCCCTGATCTGCCGTGTCAGATATCCTGCCGCCAGACTGGCTGCTGTCTCATCCAGTCCCAGGTCTCCCAATGCCTCTGTGAGTCTTCCCTCCTCATAGGCACATTGCAAAGAATGATACATGCGTCCAAAAGCCTCCCCTGTCCGCCTGTCTCTTCCTTTGATTTCACCATGCCAAAAAGGAAGCCTTGCGCCTTCCATTTTCGCCGGTGTTACCGTCACAGTATCCTGGCTGATATTTACGACTTTCCACGCGTAGGAACCAAGAATGAAACGGTCTCCTTTCTGGGATTCGTAGACAAACTCCTCATCCACCTCTCCCAGTTTGACGCCCTCTTCGTTCCTGACGGTATACAATCCTTTATCCGGTATTGTACCTCCTGCGGAAATGGCCAACATTCTGCTATAGCCGTCTCCCTCCACCCGCTCATGAATCCTGTCATACAGGATTCTGGGCCGTGCCGGAATATCCTTCTCATGCTCATAGTCCCCCGCCAGCATGGCCAGAACCGCCTTCACATCTTCCCTGGTAATCTGGCGAAAGGGCCAGGCCCGCGGTACAATCTCCATCACTTCGTCAATCTCATAGCTTTTAAAAGCCGCCATGGACACCAGATGCTGAGCCAGTACATCCAGGCACTGGACAGGCGGTCTCACATGTTCTACGCCCCCTTCTCTGGCCAGCTGCGCCGTCATACCGCAGGACACACATTCCGCCGCCGTTCTGGGAAAAAGATACATCACACTGACCCTTCCCGGATTATGCCCCGCCCGTCCCAGTCTCTGCATAGTCCCGGAAATGGTACGGGGACATCCTACCTGCAATACCTGATCAATCTCTCCCACATCAATGCCCAGTTCCATGGAAGATGTGGCACACAAAAGTCTGAGCTTTCCGTCACGCAGATGCAGTTCCGTCTCCATCCTCTGTTCCTTGGAAAGACTTCCGTGATGTACCCTGGCAAACCCATCTCCGCCTAATAAGTTTACATAATATGCCAACTTCTCAGCATACCTTCTTCCTTCCACAAAGGCAATCACACTGCGGCTGCCCTGACAATACTGATACACCATTTTGCCCAGCTCCTCCCACACGGGATCCTTCCTGGGCCCTCTGGATGCGTCCGGATAAGGACTTAAAATCTCCAGCCGCACCTGCTTTCTCATCACCGGTGCAGCAATCTTCACTTCCTCCGGTGCCAGATACTGCGCCGCCGTCTCCAATGGTTCAATGGTGGCCGAAAGGCCGATACGCTGTAACGGTCTGCCGCACAGATAATCAAGTCTGGCCAGGGAAAGCATCAGATGGGCGCCTCTTTTGGTATCAATCAAAGCATGAAGCTCATCCAGGATGACTGCCTTGGCTGTGGCCAGAATGTTCTGCCCTGTCTTACTGGTAAGCATCAGATATAAAGACTCCGGCGTAATGATCAGAATATGGGGCGGCTTTCTGATCATCCTCTGCCTGTCCCTCTGGGAAGTATCCCCTGTCCGGATTCCCACGGATATGACTTCCTGCGCCCCGATTCCTTCCAGGGGACGGTTTAAGTTCTCCCGGATGTCCGCCGCCAGAGATTTTAACGGCGAGACATAAATCAACTGTAATTCTTGTTGCAGACACCCTGCCTGCGCCTGCCTCTTCATCCGGTCTAGAAAGACGAAAAAAGCCGACAGTGTTTTACCCGTTCCGGTGGGCGCCGATATCAGGGCATGATGCCCCGCAGCGATAATCGGCCAGCTTTCTTTCTGTACCGGGGTGGGCTCCCCCAATGTATTTACAAACCAGGCTGCTGTTTCCTGTTCAAAAAGAGTGAGTACATTTTCCATTGTTCTGTGTCCATCATCTGCCAAAAATTATGATTTACCTGCCATTTCATTGTACACTTCCAGAACGCAGCCTGCAACCTGTTCCTCTATCCCTGCTCTCCTCTATCCTTTTATTCTCTTCGCTTATTCCTCCTCCCGCCAGTCTGCGTCAGATTTCCACTGACACTCTGTAATCTCCATGCAGGTAAATACAGCCTGATAGGATCCGTCTGTGGGACTGGCCGCATAGATTCCATAGGTAATCTCTTCCGCCCCTTCCCACATGTGAAAGATTCTCATCTGCATAAAATGGATGCCATCCTGACTACATTCAATACAGAAATCACTATTTCTTCTCGAAAAGCGATACCACATACTCTTAATGTCCGAAGAGATATCTGTGGTTGCCCAGTCAGAGTATCCATGATTGGTAACCACACTTCCAAGCCTCTGTACCTTCTCATCTTCATATTCAATCGATGCCTTAAACCAGTTATCACTGTCCAGATACATGGCTACACCGCACTGATCGAATCGACTGGAACTTGCAAATTCCGTCTTTACAATGAAAGAAAAGAATTTATCGTTCGTCTTTATCTGGAACACCGGTGCATTATCATTCTGAAAACCATAATAGGTACGGGCCCACAAATCTGTCCCTTTTTCCGTGGTGATTACCACCCTGTCTTCACCGATTTCCACTTGCTTTGGTTTCCGCGTCCACTGCGGATTACATTTTAAAAATTCCATCTTTTTCTTCTCCCTTCTTAATCTTCTTAATTATTCTGGTTGTTGCGTTTTTATTTTCCCACAGAGTATAATTCCCGCCAGCAAAAGCACCGGAAAGACTATCCCTGCCAGAATCCCCTTTTTCAGATTCTCATCCAGCAGACTGGACACCATACCAACCACCGTAGGGCCGCCGGAACATCCCACATCTCCGCCCAGTGCTAACAGGGCAAACATAGCTGTCCCGCCCTTTGGCAGAGCTGCCGATGCCTTACTGAATGACCCCGGCCACATAATACCCACAGAAAGGCCGCAGACCGCACAGGCTGCCAGACTTAGCTGCGGAATCGGCAGCAATGCAATTCCCAGATAAGACAAAATACAAAGACCGCTGCTGAAGATCATAAATTTATCCAGGGAAATCCGGTCGCCATACTTGCCATAAAAAGCTCTGGAGGTACCCATCAGGATGGCAAATGCCATGGGACCTGCCAGGTCTCCTGCCGTCTTGGAAATGCCCAGTCCTTTCTCCGCAAAAGTGGAAGCCCACTGACTCACCGCCTGTTCGCTTGCCCCCGCACAGATCATCATAATCAGCAGGATCCAGAATATCTTCATCCCAAGCAGATCCCGCAGGCGCAGTCCTTCCTCCCCCTCTTCTATCAGCTCCGCCATGGGAACCTTCGCAAACACCAATGCATTATAAAGAGGAATCAAAGCCCATACCACTGCCAGCACCTTCCAGTTCTGAATACCAAACACACTGAAAAACAGAGTGGAAAGCAATACCACGCCTACATGTCCCCAACAGTAAAAGGAATGTAACATGCTCATGGCCTTCTCTTTATTGTCGGAAGGACAGGCTTCCACCACCGGACTTACCAGGACTTCCAGAAGGCCTCCGCCAATGGCATAAATCATTACCGCAATTAAAATACCTGTAAACGGGGAAGACAATATCTCCGGCAGAATAGTCAGCAGAATTAAGCCTGCTGCCGCAAGTACATGGGCCATAATCATAGACGCCCTGTATCCTATCTTATCCACAAACCCCACCGATAACAGATCTACCAGAAGCTGTACGCCAAAATTAAAGGTCACAAGCAGCGTAATCTGCGACAGCGGAATCTCATACGTTCTCTGAAATGTCAGAAATAACAGCGGTACAAAATTATTCACAATAGCCTGTACAATATAGCCCACAAAACAGGCTGTGATGGTTTTCCGGTATTGGTTCTTCATAATGCTTTCCTCCTCTTGATCCGTCTTATGGGATTATATCTCATTTCTTCTGGAAAATCATTGCATATTTTCATAGAATCATGGTACAATATCGTAACTTTGAATGATATGGAGGGAGAGTCCCATGAAACCCTGTACGCTTGCAACCGATGACACCTTAAGAGAAACCACACAGCACGGAAGTAACAGTTTCCCACTGGCCTACTATCTGGAGGATGTCTGGGAAAGCGACTTCCATTGCATTGACTGGCACTGGCATCACGAGCTGGAATTTCTGTCTGTCACGGAAGGCTCTCTGTCCTGTCTGATCGGAACAGAACAAATCGAGTTACCCAAAGGCTGGGGCATGTTTATCAATAGTGGTGTACTTCACCGTTTTGAAGCCAAAGCACACACACTGATACCAAACATTGTTTTTTCTCCTTCCCTGTTATCTCCCAAGGAAAGTCTGCTCTATGATAAATATATACAGCCTGTACTGCTTTACGCCCCTGTCTGCCAGATTTTTGACCCCCAAAACGGATGGCAGAATCAGGTTCTCTCAATTCTGCAAGATATTTATGCTTTACAGGAATCTTCCGCCCAAAAAGAACTAAAAACCGTACAGGCATTGCTACAGTTATGGAACCTTTTGTACGACTATATGGATTTATCTTCAAAGACATCCGGCGTGCAGCGCCTGGATACCAGACAGGCAAGACTTCAGATTATGATGCAGTACATCCATGATCACTATCAGGAAGAAATTACCTTAGACGAGATTGCCGCATCTGCTTCTGTCAGCAAAAGCAGTGCCCTGCATATTTTCCAGTCCGGCATCCAGACAGCACCGGTGGCATATCTGATACAATACCGTCTGATGCAGGCTGCCGAACTGCTCTATACCACAACAAAACCTGTCTCCACGATTGCCGTAGAAACAGGTTTTACAGGAGCAGGTTATTTTTGCCGTAAATTTAAAGAGCGCTACCAGATCAGCCCCGGAGAATACAGAAAGCATAGACTCTGTAATGGATAATCAGATATCATCCTCGTCTGTGGTCTGTTCCTTGTCATCAACAACAGTCTGCTCCGGCTGCTCATCATCCTCACTGCCGTCATCATACTTCTTCGTTATCAACTGATAGGCAGACACGGCAAATATCAGTCCGCCAGCCACAATAAACAAAATAACAGCCCCCAGTACCAGCATCTGATTGTCTGCTGTCCCATAGTCCCGAATCAGCTCATATGCCAGATACAGAAGATACCCTGACACGACCATACGCAGTATTAATGTAGCTTTATTTACCTTTTTCGTAAGCAATGCCCTCTCTTTCATACATATTTAAACTGCTGCGTCTGCGTCTATTGTACCACATTTTGTCACTAGAATACCATCCTCTTTCAGGAATCTTGCCTCTCTGTTCCCTTCGGCTTCCCATTGGGATAAATCCGCTCCATTCTCTGATCCTCAAAATATTCATCCATGGACTGTTCCCACCTGTGTACCGGTTCTTTCCCTGCCGCCCGCGTATCATAACGGACTAGGGCCATCACGGAAACCAGGATATCCAAGGCCATAAATACCATCACAATCCCTGTCAGGATCTGCCCGTTTTTCTTTAGGATAACGGCAATGAGGCGGGCTATTTTCGGATACAGTCCTTTGATCCATATCACTGCCGCGAGCCCCCAGAAGAAACAGTAAAGCAGATTAATCCTTCCGCCCAGGTTAAAGGGCATGGCGCTGTAATCCCAGAATACCTTACCAAACACCAGCTCTGTAAACACACTGCAAATATATTCATAGGCGCCGCCCAGAAAAACCCCCACAAAGAAAATATGCCGGTCCTGTTTGTTTTTATCCTGATGAAGCAGTACGGTCACAAGCGCAATTGCAAGCCCCCACACAACACTGAACGGCCCCCAGACCAGACTGCTCCTGCTCATCCAGACGCCCGCCGTAATCCGGCAAAACACGGTTTCCACAAGATCCCCCGCCAGGGCGCCGATCACAAACAGCCAGAACACCTGTACAAAACTAAATTGATCTGCATCCTTATCCTCCGCTTTATCCTGTAGAACACAGGGATAAGATCTGCCGATTCTTTTTTCCACATAGCCAGCCACTTTTGCGGTAAGCCGGTAGGTATACCTTTGCAGTCGATGATTCCATCCAAGGAGTCCAGGCAGTTTTTCTTCTACATGATATACCGCCAGCAAAGTGCCCGCCAGATCCAGAAATGCAATTGCCAGAAGACACCAGACAACAGCCTTACCCACCATATCCGGCAGGAAATCATATATACCCAGCACAATAGCGTTGCCGTAACGCACTGCCACAAACCCGAGCAGTCCCCAGAGCAGAGAATACTGTAGACAGACATAACCGTCCAGATTCCATCTCTTACCGGCATAATCCCACCACTTTTTCTGCCTGATTCTCTCCAGTGTCTTGCCGCCGAACCATTGCACGGCAGTGGCTACCGCCATACTTCCCGTAAAGAGGAAGAAAGCATCTTTTCTTAAATCCTGCAAGAAAACCGCTAACAGTACACCGGTAATACCATATAGAAAGCAAAACGGCCCCGATAAAAAACCGCGATTCCTGAAATTCCTGACCTTGATGGTGACAACCACCGTTTCTGCCAGCCATGCCAAAAAAGAATAGGCAAAAAAGAGCATGGCAAGTTCATAAAATGTGTAATTCATTCTCTTTTCCTTCGTATCAGTATTTTATCCGCAGTACCCATACCTTTTTCTGTATTTGAAGAACATAAATACAGACAGCGCCAGGGCCATCAGTTCCGCTGCCGGTGTTGCCAGCCAGATGCCATTTACGCCAAGAAAGACCGGCAGGACAATCATTGTGACCAGCATAAATACAAAAGATCTGGAAAATGCCAGGACTGCCGAGATCAGACCATTGGAAAGTGCGGTAAACATCCCGCTGGCAAAAATATTAAATCCGATAAACAACAGTGCTATCGTACAGATTCTGTTGCCGGTCACTGCCAGATCATACACCGGATTATCCGGGCGGGCAAAGACAGATACCAGCGGTCTTGTCATGCCAAGAGATAATACCACCGTCACAACGGAAATCACTCCTATCACCCGCAGGCTGACCATTACCAGTTTCTTCAGCTTCTCCTGGTTCTGTTCCCCATAATAGAAACTGAGCATAGGTGCCACACCATAAGAATACCCTGTATACAAAGAACTTGCAAACATAAGTACATACATAATGATTGTGACTGCCGCTACCCCATCCTCTCCCACATAATGGAGCATCGTCCAGTTAAACATCATGGTAATGATACCGGTAACCAGTGCCGTTGCCATCTCGGAGCATCCGTTCGTGGCAGCATTTACAAGAACTTTCAGGCGGCATACCGGTTTCTGAAAATGTAACAGGCTTTTGGGGCAGCTAAAGACGATAAGCCCCACAACTGCCGTCACAGAATATCCTAAACCTGTTGCAATTGCCGCTCCGCCGATTCCCATATGCAACCCTGCAATAAACACGTAATCGAGTATCATATTCAAGACCCCGCCTGTCACAGAACAGACAAAGGAAAGTGTCGCCTTTTCACTGGCGATCATATACAAGGTAAAATTATTCATTAACAGAATGGGAACCGTGAACAGCAGATACCGGCTCAGATATTCCACACAATATCCGGCCACATCCGCGGAAAGATTCATGCCCGTAAAAATATGATCCATCAGCAGATATCCCAGAAGACACATCACCAAACCCACCAATACATTTACCAGAATCAGGAACGTAAAATCCTCCCTTGCCTCCTCTTTCTTCTGCTCTCCCATCTTCTTCATGATCACGGCACTTCCCCCGGTAGCAAGCATGGTGGAAATGGCTGTCACCAGCTGAATCACCGGCGCCGTCAGATTGATGGCCGACAAGGCATTGGTGCCGATCAGATTGGACACAAACAGACCGTCTACCATGGTATAAAAAGACATAAATACCGTCATGGCAATGGTCGGAATGGCAAATGCCAGAATATTTTTCAAAGTTACAGGTTTTGCATATCCATTTTGTTTTTCCATGTTTCCTCCATTCCGAAACGCTTTGCGTAAAAGTTGCAAGGCATTTCTTTTGTTCTTATCTTTCTTCGTCCTCTTTATGGAGCATCATATACCGTACAGTTACTGTACAGTCAAGGCTTTTATGAAAAATATCTACTCAACCTGTTTTCCCTGTGCTATACTTGGTATGGTCTTTAAAAAATTGATGCACAAAGGGGATATTCATGAAAAGAAATAGGAAACACAAGATACGGATTATGTGTCTGCTTGCCATATTCTGTCTCGGCATACTGTTTACAGGCTGTGGTGCAGACAGCAAAGAAAAAGAAACAGAAGTTGAAAATGCAGGGCAGGAAATCACGGCCGCAGATATTAAGATACCTGACTCCTCATCCGAACAGAATATCACAGAGGAACCCGGCGCGGAAAATCCCACCCAGGAAAATCCGGTAGAGAACACAGCACAGCCCGAGCAGCCAGAAGCCGCCGCAGACACCGCAAGTCTGTATGAACAGTTTCTGCACAATAACCTGCCGGCGGTCGTTGGCAGGAGTTTCCCGCAGGAAGATTACCGAGCGCCAATCTGTGAACCAAACGCATCCTACACGTTGTCAGAATTAGGCGCCCGGACAGCAGATTATTTTTTAGACACGACATTTACAGACAGAACCACTTATGATGCCATAGAGTATGCCTATATAGGTTGTCCCGACAACCCAGGCGGAGACAAAAAGAACCTGCTTGTTAAATTTGTGGGGCTGGACATGTATGCCCCGGATGATATGAGTTATGCCGTATTTGTACTTACAGAAACTGACGGCCAGCTGTATATCACCCACGAATACGAATGTTGGGCTAGAAGTGCAGAGGAGCCATATGCGAATGGTCTTCTGCACAGTGACGGTTCCGGCGGTGCCGGTGACCACTTTGTGGGGCTGTCCGCCATCCTTTCTGACGGAAGCTGCACCAATATATATTTCTCGGAGATTCTCCATGGCTGGTGGACAAACTATGTGGATACCGACATTTATAATGAAGTCTTTGATGAAAATATGGAAATAAATCTTATGGTATACATTCATACCATCGGAGATACCCGTTATTATCAGTATGACATGAGTGAATGTACTGAGGAAGAAAAGCCACTGTGTGAAACCTATATCGATAAATGCCGGACACAGGCTGGCATCAACTGGGTCACAGATGATGAAATACAGGCCGCCATCCAGAATCAATGTGCGGCACTGAATATTGACTATGGCCTCCTACAGTCGTATGAAAAGACTGTGTGGACTCAGCTGTAACATAAAGAATAACATTTACAGAAGGATTGGAGAAAAATGAAAACAGAAGCTAAAAACGGAAAGAAAATCTTAATTGCCCTCATAGTGCTACTCGTCATGATTGCAGTATTCTTTGGCATCTATCAATTTACAAAACAAACTGCCATTACAGGCGCAAAGACAATCACCGTCGATGTAATACATAAAGACGGCAGCTTAAAAACTTTTGAATACCATACAGATTGTGAATATCTTGGGGAAGTACTCATAGATGAAGAACTGGTTCTGGGTGAAGAGGGGCCTTATGGCATTTTTATTACATCAGTGGACAATGAAACCGCTGACGACAGCAACCAGGAATGGTGGTGTATTACTAAAAACAACGAACAGCTCAATACCTCTGCCGATCAGACGCCTATCGCCGATGGCGAAAAATACGAACTGACCCTTACCGTAGGATACTGATAGAAACATGCAGACAAACCATACCGATCATTCCAACAAAGTCATCCAAATCGTCACAATAGGAGTTCTCAGCGCCATCCTGCTCGTGGGGCAGCTTGGCCTGGCGTTTCTCCCTAACATTGAAATCGTCAGTACCCTAATCATCCTGTATACCCTGACCTACAAGAGACAGGTCTTCCCTATCATCATGATCTTTGTCCTTCTGGAAGGAATCATCTTTGGTTTTGGTATCTGGTGGATCAGCTACCTATATATCTGGAACATCCTTGCACTGATTGTCCTTGTGCTCCATAAGATGGATTCCGCCATCCTCTGGGCGGTGGTCTCCGGAATATACGGCCTGCTGTTTGGGGCTCTCTGTGCCATTCCCTATCTGATATCCGGAGGTCCCGGCGCCGCTTTCGCTTACTGGAGCGCCGGCATCCCTTACGACATCCTGCACTGTGGCGGAAACTTTACGCTGACCCTGGTTTTATACAGACCTTTGCTTGGGCTGTTAAAAAGATACCGGTGAGGAATCGTCTTCGGCTTCTATCGTATCCTGCTTTCTGATCACCGAAATAAATTTTGCCATCAGAGAAATATAGGTAGCTGTAAAAATAACCGCGGCGATAATTCCTGTGTGCTTCTTATTCTTTTCCGGTATCTGTATACCAACCAAAATGCCCATGGCAAAAAGACAGAACTTAAGCAGTGCGAAGTCCTTCCAGGTGCTTTGTTTGATATATTTGTCTGCGTAATCGAATAATTGTTTCATACGAATCTCCTCATCATCAAAATATGCCTCACATCATTTTACAGTTTCATATTACCATGAAGCACTATCCTTTACAACCTTCCGCCCCTCAATCTTCCACCTTACGTCCGCACTCAAGACACATGAACTGTCCCACCGGCACCTTTGCGCCGCAGATACACTCCTTCATGACGGGCACCTGCATGGCCTGTTGAGGCTGCTTTGTACCTGCACTCTCCTCCACCGGCTTCCCGCAGATACCGCAGAATCTGGCTGTCTTTGAGAGCTCCGCGCCACAGCTGCAAATGATAACATCCCGTTCTACCACTTCTCCGCAATTGGGACAGAATCGATCCTGAGGCTTTAGTTTGTAACCGCAGGAGCAGATATTCTTTTTGGCTGTTTTCCTCTCCAGTTCCCCTTTTTGCTTTTCCAGTTCTTCTATCTCACCGTTCAGGACATCCATTTTCTCCAGATAAGTCTTGATTTCCGGAATCTCAATGCGGTTTTCTTTGGAGAGGTCATAGACTTCCATGCCGATAAAGCCATAGATTTTGACTTTCTCATTCATCTTTTCTTCCAATGTTTTCTTCACCGTTTTTAAATTGGCGCCGCCTTCTGTCTGAGCCTTAGCACCTCCATGCGTTCCTTCCGGTGCTTTTACCATTTTCATGAAACCTTTGATATTGTCCATTTTCTCTCATCCTTTACCTGTATTTTATCTGTTCCCATTCTTGCCGCAGGGTATCCCACCTGGCAGTTCCTTCCTGTTGTGCCGGTTGATCCGCATATCCTGTATCCGCAAACAAACTGTTTAATACTTCCATATACTGCCGTTCATATTCCTCCACCGCATTTTTCATGACTGTATCCAGTTTGAGGAAAAAACTGTTATTCTGTTGAAACTGTGACAGCTCCGTTTGCAGATATTCGCCGCATCTTTTGTATATTTGATTATCGCACCATCGTTTCAGGATTTTGAGATAACTCCGGTAAAGCACAACAATTACCAACACCACTGCAACAAATAATACACCAAGACTGGCAAGCAGTGCCAATAATAAACTTGCCATGGACTGCAAAACCCCGCCGGATACCGATTCGACAGTTTTCTTTCCTAAATCCGCCGCTATATCCTTTATCAGCGAATCCTCCTTTTCTTCCGTCTGTTCGGCACTCTCCAGGGTCTGCCTGCTCTGTTCCTGCCGCACCACAGATGTCACCGTAAACAGGCACAACAAAACCACCAGCGGCACCCATGCCAACAATTTTCTTTTCCGTACCAGTTTTCCGACGATTCCTTTCACTGTATCCTTTGTCCTCTGTCCAAAGGATGTCAGGTCGTCGCCTCCCATATCCGCCGTCTGCGCTTCGCCCAGTACCTTTCGATCGATGCCGTCTCGGCGGGTTTCATACTCCAGATAAAACTTTTCATTGCCGATGCCCTGCCTGTAGCCGCCTATGCTTTGAAACATACTCCTCATATGATCCAGCATGTACCCATAATTGCTGCGGATACTTTGTAACAGTTCCCCGACCATCTCCAGCACATCTCTTTCAAAGGATACCCTGCACTTTTCAAAAAACGCTAAATACAGATCCTCATTTTTCAGTTCTTCCAGATGAGCCCTCACATGGCCAATCTCCGAAAGCTGCCCATACATCTTGCGGACAACGATATTCTTTCGTTCCGCCATACCCTCCACGGAAGAGAAATTTTCCGTATTGCATCTTTGCGCCATTTTCCTAAGCTGCATTTTCACTTCTTCCACGGAGACTTCCTCTATCACATTCTCCTGTTGTACCTCTGCCGGAGCCAGCTTCCCCTCGATACTCTCCATCAGTTCCTCTATGCTACGATTAACCTTATCCTGATCTGCACGGTTGGAGGATGCCAGCTGCTTACATTCCTCCAGCTCATCCAGAATCCGCATGGGCAGTTTTTGTGCCTTTGCATACTGCTCCAGTTCCTCGATCCACGCAATGGTCCTAATCTGTCTTTCGTCCTTCTTTATTCTCATTCTGAAAACCTGTTCCTTTCGCAACATATGGATTTGTGTTCTAAATACTTTCTATTTTCATCAGTAAGTCTTCCGCCTCCTGCATACGCTGCTCCAAAAGGGGAATCTTTCTTTCATCAATATTGACAGACATGCGAAACTCCGCAAAACAATTATCCACGTTAGCAAGTTCATTCTCAAAAATGGCGGTAATCTGCCCGGTGACCTGTTCAATCATTTCTATTCTGGTATGGTCCACCTCATTCTTGAATTTCTCTATACATTTCCGGGTATTCTCCTCCATCTTGTCCGCAGTCTTGGGGTCAAAAAAACTCTTGGAAATATACCTAAACAAAGCTGCTCCGCCAATGATGCCAATTGCCACCAACGCAAAGACCACAATGCCACTTGCCACTACACCAGCCGTACCTGCTGCTGCACCCACTGTACCTGCTGTGACACCAGCCGTACCTGTCATAGCACCAGCTGTACCTGCCATGGCACCCGTTGTACCTGCCATAGCACCAGCCGTACCTGCCATAGCACCAGCTGTACCTGCCGTTACACCCGCTGTACCTGCTGCACCTGCCGCCGCACCTGTCACACCAATACCTGACAAGAAAGTTGCCATAGCACCCGTACCGGCACCAATTGCTACACCTGTCGCACCACCTGCTATGCCACCCCCTATATTGGACAAGGCTTTATGCTTCCTGATACTGTCATCATACTTCTTACGCTCGTTCCAGATCTGCATAAACAGAGTCTCCGACGCCTCGCTCAAAGTCCGGTATAATTCCCCGGTGGAAACCACCATCTCCCTGGTCTCATCAGACATCTGCCTGCGGCTGGTGGATAATGTGCCATAGAACCTGTCATTTAGCGCCAGAATATTTTCTCTTTTGTTAAAATATCCTGTGGCCTCGTTAAAAACAATTTCCAGATCATGCAGACAGCTCTTGATGGCCTCTATGGTCTTACGGTTGATGGAATCACTCATCATGGTTCTGTAGTTCTCATTGACCATGTTCAGATAATCTTCAAAATCCTCCTGTTTCTGAAACCGTTCCTTAATCTTATAGGGGTCTAACTTTGCAATAATCTCCCGCTCATAATTGTCAATATCCTTGTTGATTTCCGCCGTCACTTTGCCGATAAAGGTATCCAGGAACTTTTTATGATTCAGCATATAGGTATCCAGGGAGCGGTTGATCTTCTGCAAAATTTCAAAATCAGACACATACTGTTGTTTCCTGAGGGCAAAGGAACCTTTTAACTGGACGATGATTCTCTTCATCTCAGCCACATTTTCCATCTGCCTGTTTAACATCGGATTTCTACCCACCACGTTGTCCCTGATATAAGTACGTACCTCATCGATTGCCATGATGTCCCCTCGGGTAGTTTTTTTGTGATGACTGATTGGGAACAGGGGCGCGGATATTCCGCTTTCTTCCATATAACTTTTGAGTTTCTCTATATTGCTATGTAAATCCTTTCCGGAAAGCAGATCGCACTTTGTGAGGAAAAATATCATTCTTTTCTGCGGACAGCCTTCCAGAATATCCCACAACTTCGGACTCCTGATATGCTCTGCGTCAAAAACAACAAAAACTGCACTGCTTCTTTCTATCTGTTCTTTTATCTTCTTTCTGGTTTCCCCCGTAAATCGGTTGATTCCTTTGGTATCCACAATGGAAATGCCTCTCATATTTTCCATGGTGACAAACTTCTTCTGGACACCGTCCGCCGGGGGTGTTGTCAGTTCCTGTTCTCCCCAGCGGTATTCACATATTTCCCCGGGGAAATCATCCGAAAACGATGCCATTTCCTGAAAGAGCGCATTTAAAAGACTGGTTTTGCCGGCACCTTCCTCTCCCAAAATCAGATAGGCTGTGTTGTCAGCCATTTTCCTGAGGCTGTTTTTAACCTTTTCCTTCTCCTCTGCGGCATCACTATCCTGCAATAATATCTTAAAATCTTCAAACAGGTCATTTAGCATAATCTGTTCTTTTTTCTCACATAGTATATTGGCTGTTTCCATCTTCCCACCTGCTTTTCCTTTTTCGACATAAGATACATTTCCTGTTTTAGTATAGCCCGATATCGGGCATTACGCAAGACTTTTTTCGCACGTATCCTTATATCATAACTACAACAAACGCGACTTTTATAAGGCAAACAAAATGATGGAGAAATAAATGATCGTATATACAAAACTTTGGGAAACTTTAAGGAAACGCGGCATCTCACAATATAAACTGATTAACACCTATGGAATCAGTACCGGCCAGCTGGACCGGCTGCGCAAAAATGAAAGCGTAAGCACCAATACGCTTGATAAATTATGTGATGTTCTGGATTGTGGATTGTATGATATTGCAGAGTATATCAAAGATACGCCTTGATGACGATACGAAAGCGTGATACACTTGAGCCGTGATTCGGATAAAAACAGAAAAGGAGGCCTCCCATGCAGGCAATCGTAGAAACTTTATTTGACGCAGCATATCTGCTCACGGTCATTACCATGGGCATCCTCATGATCATAAAGAGTAACGGTAACCGACAGTACCGTTTATTCGGTATCATGGCCGTGGTGCTTGGAACAGGTGATGCTTTCCATTTAGTTCCGCGCGCCCTGGCACTTTGCACAACCGGCCTGGATCACTTCACGGTCGCCCTGGGTGCCGGAAAATTCATCACTTCCATTACCATGACTGTTTTTTATATTCTCTTATATTATGTATGGAGAACACGATACCATATCAAAGGGTATCCCATGTTAACCGTGATGATATATCTGTTGTCCCTGACGCGGATTGTCCTGTGTTTCTTCCCGCAGAATAAGTGGCTGAGCGCTGACTCCCCGCTCTCCTGGGGGATTTATCGCAACATCCCGTTTGCCCTGTTGGGACTTTTGGTGATCATTTTATTCTATAAAAGCGCAAAAAAACACGAGGACGCGCAGTTTGGATATATGTGGCTGACGATCGTCCTCAGTTTTGGTTTCTATATTCCGGTGGTACTCTGGGCTGATGCAGTGCCGATGATCGGTATGCTCATGATTCCCAAGACCTGTGCTTATGTGTGGACCATTACCATCGGCTATTTTGCGATGGTCCAGGAGCGGTAACCTGATAAAACAAATCAGCCTTCCATACTTGCCGGATTCAATAGAAAATCATAAATATTTAAGGTCAGGATTCCATGCTCATCATAATGAGCCGCTACCAGATTACACACAAAATCAACTTCAAGATGTTTACGCATTACTTTTCCTGCCTTATCTTTTTCTGCTACCGTTACGACACCCACATCAACCCTGTAGCCACGCATACGCAATTCATTATAAATTACATTTTCCATGGAATGAGTCTGTTCAAACTGTCGGAAATTAATGCGGACATTCCGAAGACCCAAGTCTGAAAAATAATATTTTTTGGGTGTTTCAATATACGCCTTTCCCTTAATATCATATCGTTGCGCAGACTCAATCAAAAAAGAATCTTCCAACATAATCCAGATACTTCTTAACCGTATTGGATGTAATTCTGGAATTCTTTACCGTTCGGAAAGTATTTTTCAGTTTCTCGGGATTTGTCAGTGATCCAATCGCAGAAGACAGGATATTGAGTAAGTCCTCATATTTATCTCCCCTGTAACAGGACATAAATTCCGAAAAATTAAGAGGATACATATGAATCTCATCTCCCCTCCCTGCAAACTCGGTAATAATGTCTTTTGACGAAAACCTTGCATTACTTCCCGTTACATAAACGTCCATATTATCTCTGCGTAAATATCCATTCAATACCGCCTCAAAACAATCGAGTATCTGAACCTCATACAGCAAAAGATAATACATCCCCTGATCAGTCATCTGGGATTGAATATATGCCATAAACTTTTCCGGATCAACTCGTTTTCTTTCTTTTACCACTTTGACAAGACTTTCCCCTATGAGAGTAAGGTCTTGTGTTATACGCTATCAGATTTTAATAGAAATATCAATCTTTTTACAACCATCAATAATTAATGCCGTTGATTGCCAGTACCCCGTCTGACACGCTAAAGTTTATGTTGGCTGTCCCTCCGTCCGAAACAGAGAATCCGGCCATGCTGGGCTGAAAATGATCGATATCAGCCTCCTCTACAGATTTAAGCAGCCCCTCCGTAAACACCGCATCTGCTCCAAGCTTCAGAAAGACTTCCTTCGTCTCTACCACATCCACCCCCGGCAGCCCCACATAAACCGGAAACGCAGTCAGTTCTGCAAGCGCCTCCAAATCTTTTTGGGCTGTTGCATCTTTAATTTGCCGGGCAAATTCCTTTGCCGCCTCACTGTCAACTGCAAAGTTATCCTCATATCTCTCTGATATCTGTGCCGGGTTTTCTGTTGTTTCTTCCTCTGCCATTTCTGTAGCCGGATCCTGCTGGTCTCCTCCTGTAATTTCAAATTCAACTTCTCCCGATGAACCGGGGGCGATTTCGTATTTCTCAAAAACAATGACCGGGTAGTTATTCCCATTGATATAAAACTTTACATCTTCCGAAATCCCTGCAAACCCTCCTTCCTCTGCTGTAAAAAATGTTTCACCTGCTCTTTGTCTTTCAGCAATCTGCTCCCTGATGCTCCTGTTTACCAGTTCCACATAATCATTACCCAGAATATCCTTTAAAGTGACAATCTTACCTGTATTTAAATCCAGATTATAATATTGGGATTCACCATAGGCATTTGTCCAGTTTTCACTTCCTCTCACGACAAAGGAAAGATAATCGTTACTCTGCTGTTTTATCTCATAGTCAACAATAATCTTTATATTATGCGCTGCCCATTCTTCCAGTGTCCCTCCTGTTTCCAGAAAAGCTGTCCTGTATTCTTCTGAGCGCATGACTGCCTCATCTGCATACTGATTACAGCGGGCAAGGATTTCCTGATTGATCTCATCCACCGTAATTCCTGTATCCTCTTCGATCATCTCTATTGTTGGTATTTCCACAGACAATGCTATGTCATCTTTTTCCGTTTCGTAAGAGCGGAAGGTCAGTATTCTTGCCAATCCCCCGATCACCGGAAGCTCTCCCGCCTCTTTGGCAAATACCGGACTCGTATTCAGGGCAGCTGTGAACAGAATACATACTGCCGCGGCAGTTGCTTCCATACTGCGAATCATCTTCCTGAACATATTTCTTCTGCCATCTCTTCTTTTTTCTTCCTGCTGTATCCTTGACTTCTGTATCTCCTGCTGTATCCGGATATTAAGTTCCTCCGGAATAATAATCTGATCATATCTTTCTTTCATTGCTTCTAATTTACTCATAAATCCGCCTCCTGAATGTTTACTTTTAACTGTTTTAGGCCACGATAGAGCTTTGTTTTCACTGTATTCAGATTCAATCCGGTAATACAGGATATTTCCTTCAAGGACAGTTCTTCAAAAAACCGGAGTCTTATAATTCCCTGTACATCAGGTTCCAATCTATCCAGTTCTTTTTCCATTTCCATATCATTATCCTGCTCATAGCCTTTTTCGTAATACACCTCCTCTTGTTTCAAAGTATCATCAGTCAGCAGAAGCCTTTTCCGCTTTTTTATTACCGTCAGACACTCGTTAATTAATATTCTGTAAAACCAGGTCCTGATCGCCTCCTCATTCTTGATGCCTTTATGCGCCTCAAGCGCTTTGCAGACTGCACTCTGGACAACATCAAGAGCGTCCTCCTGATGCCTAGTGTAACTATAAGCCACTCTGTAAAACCGGTCTTGATTCTCCAGGATATACTGGATCAACCTCTCATATAATATTTCTTTCATAACAGGTACGCACCTTTCTGTTTTGTTCTTTTACTATATAGATTTTTCTGGTGGCTGAAAAGTTTCAAAAAAAGAAAAACAGCCCTCCGAAACCGGAAGGCTGATATGATTTCCCATACGTAATCAAGGGGCCTGGATCACCGTCCTGGCCGATGCTGTTTTTTGCGCCGTTTATCTTCATACATCATCTGATCCGCCACATCCCGGAAGTCTTCCTTTTCCAACAGACAATAACCGATAGCGTAGCTGACAGGAACCGCGCTGGACTGATTATATTCTTTACACCGTCTCTCTAAGTCCTGCACAAAATCCACTGCATTTTTGTTATATAATACAGCAAACTCATCCCCGCCCTGCCGGTATGCCCTGCCGTCTTCCCCGGCCGCATCCGCCAGCAGGCGGGCAAACCCCTGTAACAGTTTATCGCCGGCAGAATGGCCGATGGTATCGTTCACTAATTTCAGATCATTCAAATCGGCAATAAAATAATAAATATCTGCCTGTTCCTGCTGCTTATCCAGATCCCGCTCCAATGCATTGCGGTTATAGATATTGGTGAGATAATCAATATAGGCAAGCCGGCTGCCCACCTCCGAACAGAATACAATAATATTGCGCATACAACTGTACTTGGTCACCGTGGCATCTTTCGTGAGTATTTTCGTTTCAATATTTATGGTATCTTTGCCATATTTATTTTCCACATTGCCCTGGATTTTCTCCAGCATGGCCTGAGCCTTCTCCTCGCCACTGCTGATAAATACCACACCGCTTTCACCCACACGATATCCATACAAATGATACTGTTTTATCTCTTTATGTATGTCATTTAAGATCTGCACATCCTGTTTCCAGTCAAGCGTGTTCTCTGTCTTACAAAAACAAAGAACGGCTATGACAAGTTTCTGTTTCTCAAAATCAACTTCCTCCAACACTTTCTCAAAAGAATATTGGTTAAATAATGTGGTCTTCTCATCCACATATTTTTCTGTATTTTCATTACTCAGTATCAGTCCCAGAAGAATCAGTGTAGAACAGACCACCACCACTAAGGTTTCCGGAATCAGCATCTGAATCAATGCCGTAACTACATAAAGAGGTACGGCAAGTACAATTGCAAGCCTTTTGTCCTCATCCATAATCTTCCAATAGCGAAGACAGTAATACAAAATCAGAATCAGATAAATGACCAGACTTCCATACAAGGCATACGCCTTAGGCCCCAGAGAATAATCCGTTGCTTTTCCATGAACATAGGTGATGGGTAACAGAAAAATCCCCACAGTGGATACCATAAAAGGCAGGCTGTGAAGTATTCTAACCGCTTTAGAAAACCGAAGATTTGTTTCCAGATAGCTTCTCATATAGACAAACAAAAGATAAACAAATCCCAGAATAGACATCAGATAAATAATATGTGCCGCCAGATTCAGGGAATCCGGCACTACATCCCTGTTATTTACCGTACAGATCGTAATCAGGTCAAAGGAAGAATTGAAGACCGCCACAGCAATAAGCCCCTGAAATATTTTCGTGGACCTGATCGGAATATGAGGCTTTCTGTAATAAAAGCCTATCATGTATATCATAATCAAAAGACACGCCGCAGGTGTCTTAACCAGTACCAACATTTCACTTATTCCTTTCTATGATATAACCGCCGATTCCTTTCCCCGTGCGGCTATTATATCATATATTCAGAATAAGTGAAAGCAATGTCCGAAATCCATATCCTGTTTTACGCAAACCATGCTTTCATGGTATCCAGGACTCTGACCAGTTGTTCCTCCGATATAATATAAGGAACCATAGCGTACATACAGTTCAGGAAAGGACGGCTGAACACGCCATGCTCATAGGCAAACTGCTGATATCCTTTCAAGGTATCAGCCTCTTTTACCTCCACACAGACACATCCGCCCATCATCCTTACTTCCTTGATTTTATCGTTCGTAAATCCTGCCATTTCCCGTCTGGTAATCTCTTCGATCCGATAAATCTTAGACATATAATCCTCTTCTTCAAAAAGCTCTATGGACGCAAGCGCCGCACTACATGCCAACGCATTGCCCATAAAGGTGGGGCCATGCATCAAGGCCTTATCCGAATCATCGCTGTAAAATCCATTGTACACCTTCCGGTTGGCCACCGTCACCGCATGTCCGATATACCCGCCGGTCAGAGCCTTCCCCAGCACCAGGATATCCGGCTGTACCAGATCCGCCACAAAACGATTGCCGGTACGTCCGAATCCTGTCGCCACTTCGTCAAAGATCAACAGGACTCCATAACGGTCACAAAGCTCCCTGGCCTTTATAAGAAAAGAAACATCATACATCCGCATACCGCCCGCTCCCTGCAAAAGCGGCTCCACAATAAAGCAGTTTAATTGCTGGTGATACATTTCAAAAGCCTGCTCCAGGGCCGGAATCTGTGTGGGAACATGAATCACATCCTTCTTCTCCCCATAGGCTTCCAGGATAAAATGATAATCCTCATCGTCTCCCACTTCCATGGTCTTAAAGGTATCCCCATGATACGCATGGGTCAGGGAAAGCACCTTAGTCCGTTCCATTTCTCCTTGGTTTACATAATATTGAAGCGCCATCTTTAAGGCCACTTCCACAGCAACACTTCCAGAATCGGAAAAAAAGCAGTAATCCAAATCTCCCTGCAGAAAATCCCGCAGTTTATCTGCAAGCTTTAACACCGGTTCATGAGTCAGTCCGCCCAGCATCACATGACTGAACTGATCTGCCTGCGACTTGATTGCCTCCGTGAGCACCGGATGCTTATAGCCATGAATCACACTCCACCAGGAAGAGATGGAATCAATCATCTCCCGCTCGGGCGTCTTTAAGAACACGCCTTCGGCATCTATAATCTTATAAGGTTCTTTCATGGTTTTCATCTGTTGATAAGGATACCAGATCATAATTGTTTCTCTCCATTGGCTCTGTTCAGATTTCTATTCCTCATACAACGCAGTCAACTGCTCTATGGTCATATCCAGTTCCCCGCTTCCGTCCTCCACACAGGCTATCACCGGCAGCTTGGTTCTGTGCTCACACATGCACAGATTATCCTCCTCCATCCTGTCTCCCGGATGAAAATGATTGAAGAGGATTCCCTTCACGGGGAGATTCTTTGCCCGCATATATTCCACGGTCAGCACCACGCTGTTGATGGTGCCAAGTCCTGCATCCGCCACGATCAGACTGGATAACCCCAGCCGTCTGATCACATCCTCCAGCCACAGTTCCTGTTCGTCAAAGCAGATAGGACACAGGATCCCGCCGCTTCCCTCCATGGTTACATAGTCATACTGAAGACAGACTTCCTCAAACCCCTTTACCACCTCTTCCAATACCACAGGATTGCCTTCGATACGTGAAGCAAGGTGTGGGGAAACCGCCGTCTCATAGATATAAGGACACATCTGTGCAAGGGGCTGTGCAATTCCCGATACCGTCTTCACATACAGGGCATCCCCTGGAATCAACGCCCCCTCTTTGGTCCGCTCATTACCACTCATGGCCGCCTTATAATAGGCTGCTTTCATCCCGTTTTCCTGTAACTTTTTGATGAGCAGACCGGTCACAAAAGTCTTTCCCACATCCGTGCCCGTTCCGGCAATAAAAATCTTCTTAGCCATGACAGCGTTTCACCTCGAATCCTAATCTATGTATGAGTTCCAAATCCGTCTCCACCGTGATACCGGCTGTTGTCAGCATATCTCCCGAAATGGCCGCATTGGCTCCACTTTGGAAACAGGCTTCTCCTTTATCTCCCACCAATCCCCTGCCGCCAGCCAGCCGGATTGATGCATCCGGAATCAGAAAGCGGAACAAAGCCACACATCTGCAAGCCTCCTCATTGGTCAAGGGCTTTCTCTCCTCATAGGGAGTTCCCGGGATGGGATTTAGGAGATTCACCGGAATGGACTTTACGCCCAGTTCCCTGGCTGTGAGTACCATATCGATCCGATCCTCCATGGTCTCTCCCAGCCCCAGGATTCCGCCGGAACAGATGGACAGCCCCGCCCGTTTTGCCGCTTTCAGCGTCTCGATCTTCTCCTCATAGGTATGGGTGGTACAGACAGAAGGAAAATACCGGGCCGAAGATTCCAGGTTACAGTGCACCCTTGATGCACCCGCCTCCTTAATCTTGCGAAACTGTGCCTCCTCCAGCAGACCGAAAGACACACATACCTCTATGGACGTCTCTTCCTTGATTCTGCGGATGCTCTCGCACACCTGCTCCACCTCTTTCCCGGAAAGACGCTTGCCGGATGTAACAATGGAATACCGCAGCACTCCCTGGGCCTCATTGTGCTTTGCCCCTGCCACCAGTTCTTCTGTGGAAAGCAAGGGATAACTCTCCTCGCAGGCCGTATGATAGTGGGCACTCTGGGCACAGTACTTACAGTCCTCCGAACATCTGCCGCACTTTCCGTTGACAATCGTACAGATGTCAAAACCTTCTCCGCACAGTTTCCTGCGGATTTCGTCCGCCGCCTCCTGCAATTCCACAAGCGGCTCCTCCATAAGCCTGAGCGCTTCCTGCCTGGTAATCTCTTCTCCCTGTAACACCTTATCTTTCATTTCTGATACATAACCCATAGCAAACCTCCACTTTCAAACGACTCCCACCACTCCATCAACTCTTTTATATCACATATCTACATTCTGGCCAATATCGGCTTAAGCCGTTTTGCCAGGGCTGCCGCCAGGAAACACAGACAGATATCCCCCGGCACTGCCAACAGAAAACAATACAGGAAAAGCGGCCACAATCCGATGGGTGTATTGATCACATAATTGCAGATGATATAGTAGTACACCATCCCGGCTCCATAGACAATAGCAAGACCAACGAAATTGGCAAACAGAATCTTTCTAAAAGTCAGTCCCTCAGGCTTCTGTGTCATCCTGCCGGTCACATAGGCCCCCAGAATGAAACCCAATATATAGCCAAAGCTAGGCTTTAACAGATACCAGAATCCGCCGCCCTCGGCAAATATGGGCAGACCTGCCAGGCCCAGCAACGCATAGGCACCCACACTGACCGCCCCCAGTTTTCCGCCCAGGAGAAGCCCCGCCAGCATGGTAAATAAAAACTGTAAGGTAAAGGGAACCACCGGCACCGGTATCTTGATAAAAGCCCCCACAGCCGTCAGCGCCGTAAACAAGCTGCACATTGCCATTTTCTGAATTTTACTCTTCTGTTCCATTTTTCATCCTCACCTTTTCCCAGAAACTGACAGCCTGGATGCCTGTTCCTGTATGATAGTTACTGCCAATCAATAATTCCGTACTTAAAAGTAACAAAAAGCAGGCCAATTGTCAATCATCATTTTAAAAAGTTAACATTTGGCCTGCCTTATAAATCTTTGTTAACAGAAACTATCCTTCTGCTGTCCTGTCTCAGAATCATTCCTTCTGCATATTCTTAACAGCAAACAAGGTAAGAATCAACAATATAACTCCCACCGGCAGAGAAATCCATGCGCTCCGTGTAAATCCGGCTATCACATAGGTAACAAAGGAAATCACCGCCACCACAATAACATAAGGAAGCTGCGTGGATACATGGTTCACATGGTCACACTGGGCGCCGGCGGACGCCATGATCGTGGTATCCGATATGGGGGAACAGTGATCGCCGCACACCGCACCCGCCATACATGCGGAGATGGAAATGATCATCAGCTGCGGATTGGTATTCATGAACACATTGACCACGATCGGAATCAGGATACCGAAAGTGCCCCAGGAAGTTCCCGTGGAAAAAGCCAGGAAACATGCCACCAGGAAAATAATCGCCGGCAGGAAATTCATGAATGACCCTGCGCTCTTCTGTACCGCATCTGCCACAAAGACCGCCGCCCCCAGAGAATCTGTCATGGCTTTTAGCGTCCAGGCAAAGGTAAGGATCAGGATTGCCGGAACCATGGCCTTAAAGCCATCAGGCAGACATTTCATACAATCTGTAAAACTTAAGACTCTTCTGATCAGATAAATGATGACCGTCAGTATCATGGCGCAGATACTTCCCAGTGCCAGTCCCACAGAAGCATCGGAATTGGAGAACGCCTCCACAAAGCCTGCACCCTCAAAAAATCCGCCCGTATAAATCATGCCGATTACACAGCAGGCAATCAACATGATAATCGGAATCAAAAGGTCTATCACCTTCCCCTTGGGGGCCACAATCTCTCCCTCCTTGACGGAAGCGCCTTCTTTCGTGGAGAACAGATCCCCTTTCAGTGCATTGATTTCATGGGATTTCATGGGCCCGAAATCTATGTTCATGACCACCAGCGCAATCATCATCGCAATCGTTAAGATAGCATAGAAATTATAGGGAATGGCACGGATAAAAATGGAAAAACCATCCTCGCCCTCCACAAACCCGGACACCGCTGCCGCCCAGGAAGAAATCGGTGCGATAATACACACAGGCGCCGCCGTGGCATCAATCAGATACGCCAGCTTCGCCCTGGAAACCTTATGTTCGTCCGTCACAGGTTTCATCACGCTTCCCACGGTAAGACAGTTAAAATAATCGTCAATAAAGATCAGTACACCCAGTGCCACGGTAGCAAGCTGTGCCCCTGCACGTGTCTTAATCTTCTCTTTGGCATAATGACCGAACGCCGCAGATCCTCCCGCCCGGTTCATAAGGCTCACCATAGCCCCCAATATCACCAGGAATATGAGGATACCCACATTGTAGCTGTCCGATAACACGGCAACAAACCCGTTATTAAAAATGTGTGTCAATGTTCCCTCAAAGGAGAAACCGGAATAAAACAGTCCGCCCACCAGAATACCGATGAACAGGGAGCTGTATACTTCCTTGGTGATCAGTGCCAGCACAATCGCTACGATTGGCGGAACCAGCGCCCAGAAAGTGGCATACATGGCAGATGTATACTCTGCCTCACCTTCTGCTGCAAATGTGGTAATCGGTAAAAGTGCCAGACATAGAATCAGCACACCGATTCCCCGTAACAGTTTTTTCTTTTTCATTGTCCTTCTCCGTTCTTTTGTTATTTTTACTTGTTACTTGAATTGCATACAGACAAATCAATTCTTAATGGGATGTATCCACAATCACAATACTGGAATCTCCCTGTTTTGCCTGCTCTATCACCGCAACAGCAAGTTTCTGGAAGGAACCATAAGAGGAAGTTGCTCCAGTCAAGGCATCAATCTTCTCCTCTCCCTGTCCTTCTAAAAGCTGACCGGCATAATAGCGGGTGTACTCATTAGGATAAGTGCCGTTGCTATGCAGCATTGTCTGCATATATGCATTATCCCAACTCTTGATAAATCCACTGGCATTTTCCGCATTATACTCTACAGAGACAATACTTCCGCCTTTAACCATAATCGTGATATATTCTTTCCAACCAAAATTAAACTCAGAAGCCTGTGCGGTATAGTACCCGTCCTGAAGACCGGTCTGATCACCACAGGCTGTCAACAACATTATACCTGCCAGAATCAGTACTATGCTAAGCATCCGTTTCATTTGTCATATTCCTCCTTCAAAGCAAATTTCTTTACCTGTACATGAAGTTCCTCGGCTTCTTTTGCCAGAAGTCCACTGGATTGGCTTGTTCCGCCTGCATTTTGTAAATTCCTGTCAGCAATGGAGGAAATTGTCTCAATCCGCTCCTCCATACTGATCAGTGCACTCTCCTGTCCTTGTACTGCTGCCACCAGCTGGTCTGAAATTTCGCTGATATCGATGGAAACGCTATTAATGGCCTTAAGCGATTCAGCCGTACTGACATTTAATTTCACCCCTGTCTGGATAACAGCTCTGGTATTTTCCACGATTTCTACAGCAGTTTTAGCTGCCTGGGCGCTCTTACCCGCCAGATCCTTAACCTCTTCCGCCACAACGGCAAATCCTTTACCCGCGCTTCCCGCATGGGCCGCTTCCACAGAAGCATTAAGGGCCAGTATACTGGTCTGGAAAGCGATATCGTCAATCGCCTTGGCAATGGTCGTAATCTCCTGAGCATTGGAACTGATATCGTTCATGGCATTGGAAAGAGCAGTCATCTGTGTATTTGCCTCCTGCACTCTTCTGGTAATCTCTCCAGTCATGACTCTTGCCTGATCACTGCTCTTTGCAACATCGGCAAGTTGTTCTTTTACATGTGACACTTCACCCACCAAAGCCTCTGTTGCCTGATTCTGCTCTAAAGATGCCTGATGCAGCTGCCCGGACTGTCCACTCAGTTCTTCTGCCATACTGGCAAGCCGGGTCGCTGCTGCCTGAAAGCCCAAAATGGTCTCGTTCATAGACTGAAGTATAGTCCCAAGACTACTCCGAATCAAGGTGAAGTCTCCTTTATATTCCACCTGAGGCTCAATCTGCAAATTGCCGTCTGCAACTCCGTTTAATACCTGCCGGATATCTGATATGTACCGATTAACGCTTTCTATGGTATTTGTCAGTGTACTGGTCATGATCTCCAACTCATCTCCGGACTGGACATGCGTCACCTCTGTATGCAGATCACCATCCGAAAGAGAAATCATTCGACTTGTCACATTCTTTACCGGTTTGGAGATTGAGCGGGCCATTTTCAAGATTAACAAAATGGAAATCAGCAGCATCACCAAGGTGCATACCCCTGCTGCCACCATTGCTCCATTAATCAAACTATTATAATCTGACTTCGGCACCTGAATGACCAATGCCCATTGTGTACCCCTAATGGGTGAAAAAGCAACCAGCATATGCTGCCCGTCAATGACAAATTCTGTCGCTCCTGTCTCCCCTGTGGTCACACTCTTAATAGCCTCCTCGTTACCACCACTCAGCTCAAGCAACGTATTTTTGTCCATGACCTTCGACTGATCCGGATGCCCCGTAACGATTCCCTCCCGATTCACCATATAAGCCATTCCATTTTTACCTATGTTGATGCTGTTTAACACATCATTCAACGCATCATATTTATAGACACCCACCACATAAAAGGCTGTCTCACCATCCTCTTTCACCGGCATACCCATAGTAATCCCAAGCTCATCCTGAAAAACAGTACTTGCATGGGTCGTCAGATTATCTGTCTCCTGCAAAAGTGCCAAAAATCCACTTTCCAGGCTTTCCGGAGCCCCATCTATTCCCTGAACCAGACTGCCGTTCAAATCGTACAGGGCAATCGTGTGAAATTCATAAATTTCGGCCGCTTCTACCAAAACAGCCTCCCAGCCTTCTTTTACTGACTCAGTATCCGAATCAGCTGGTGCCGCCCCATCCCCAATACCAGCTATACTCATTCTGGAATCTCCGGCAATCACCATCATGCGGTCCGCCAGCATATGTATATTTGCTTCCACCGTCTTAGCCGACTGCCTGGCCATAGGCTGCAAACTGTCCAATAAAATGCTGTTCGCTAATGATTGCATAGAAAATGCCATAATCACACAACATACTGCCACCAAGACCAGAATATTGAATGTTGTATTTCTCAATATTCTTCCATTGAGACTCCTCCTCATTTTGCGGCCAGAGCGGGAGTCTGACTTTTTCGCTAACATATTCGCATCGCTCCTTTTCACCAAAACAAACTTTCGGAGATATCATACCACGAACTGTTCCCAAAAGGAAGCCCCTTCTGGTACTTTCGATATACTCCCATGGATTTTATGGAATGAAGTACAATTCATCAAAAGAGGAGACACTGCTTCTCACAATGTCTCCCCCTCCATCATCTGACAGTCCAATATGATCGTCTCGTCCTGGGATGCTTCTCCTTTCATCAGCTTGAAAAGAAGCTTCACCGCCTCTTTTGCCACGGGCTCCACCGGATTATATATGGTACACAGCCGCGGCGTCACATAGTCAAGAATGTCAATGCCATCGAACCCTACAATGCCATAATCAGCTCCGGCTTTCTTACCCTTTCCAGTCATATATTTCATAATATCCAGTGCAAAAACATCTCCGGAACAGAAAAAAGCCGTCCTCTTTCCGCTGCTTTGCAGTTCTTCATAGGTCCGTTTTGCAAATCCATCCCTGACACCAATCACAAGGCCTTCTACCCGCGGCTCCTGTGTTTTGTTCCACTGCTCTACCGCCTCTGTAAAACCCTCCAGACGCTGTCTGTGCACATAGGTATTGTCTTCTGTCTGCTCCACCGCCGGACACACAAAGACAATCTTTTCATAACCTTTTTGCAGGATCGTCTCTGTTGCCTCTTTTGCCGCCTTTTTCTCCTCTATACTCACAAAGGGTATGCCGTCGGCAATCCTGTTGCCTATGGTGACGATGGGCGTATCCAGACTTCTTAAGAAATCCCGGTACTCATTTCCCTGGTTGACAGAGGAAAGAATGATGCCATCCACATGGTAATCCACCAGCCTCTCCAACTGCTCCTTTTCCATCTCCTTATTCTCTTCATGAAGTGTGATGTTGACAAAATAACCGTGTTTGCGCGCTTCTGTCCCAATAGCGCTGAGCATCTGCGAGAAATATCTGTTATTTACATCCAATACCACCACGCCTATATAAAAGGTCTGCCCTTTTACCAATCCTCTTGCCAGCAGATCCGGGCGGTATCCACATTCCTTCGCCTTCGCCTGAATCAGTTCCTTGGTCTGCGGATTGATCCTTCCCGTATCCGTAAGTGCCCGATGCACGGTCATCCTTGAAACACCGCACATTTCGGCAAGTTCCTTTGCAGTTATCGCCACCGTTTATTCCCCCGCTAAAAATATAGTATAATCTATTCTATCACAGAATTTCGATTCGTACCATATTCCAGGAAAAAGACGGCAAAAAACTTGTCACAATATTGTCATGCAGACTGCTGTTATCCGTCTGCCGCGGCTTTACGGCGTCATGCTCCTCCAGATTGCTGGTCTTTATGTCCGCACAGTGCATAACAACATGCTCTGTCACACAGACTGCGTTAAATCCCTGTAATTCCAGCTTTATCTCTGCCTCCTCTTCCATACGGTTTACGGCAAAGAGCACCACTTCTTTGCCCTCTTCATTGGATACAGCCACATAGTCCACACAGGGAACAGCTTTTCTGAGATCACAGTCATAGGATGGTATCTCATCCACGGCAAGCAGGGTTTTCCCCACACCATAATGCGCCATATGCATAAAAGGATAATAGATCGGCTGTACCCATACCTCTCCTCCCCGTCTGGTCATGATAGCCGCACTGATATTGGTCAGAAGAGACTGACAGGCAATCTTAATGCGGTCTGCGTACTTTAAGAAATTCATCATCATCCCGGCAAACAGCAAGGCATCCTCCATAGTATAAATCTGCTCACTTAAATGAGGCGCAACCTGCCAGGGCCTTTCATCCACGGAAGCCGCCACCACCTGATCCGGCACCGACCACACGCCCCACTCGTCAAAGCTGATATAAAGAGTCTTATCCGAGCGATGCCATGCTTTGACATAATCACAGGTTCCGATCACAGTCTGAATATACTGTTCCATATCCAGGGACTGAGAGAGGAAATTCCTTGTCCCAAGTTCCTGTCCCCCATAATACTGATGCAGGGAAACATACTCCACATAAGGATATGTATACTTCAGCGTTTGTGCCTCCCAGTCAGGGTATGTCTTCATATCGGACTTGGAACTGCCGCAGGATACCAGTTCAATGCTGTTGTCCACCTGCTTCATGGCCTTTGCCGTCTCCTGTGCCAATCTTCCATACTCTTCGGCTGTTTTATGACCAATCTGCCAGTCTCCGTCCATCTCGTTGCCAAGACACCATGTCTTAATACCATACGGTTCGTCTGCCCCGTGTTCCCTGCGCCAGTCGCTGTAGTATGTGCCCTCTTTGATATTGCAGTATTCCACAAGAGACACCGCATTCTCAATGCCCTTTGTCCCCAGATTCACTGCAAATACCGGTTCGACTCCCGCCTTCCTGGCCCATTTCATAAATTCATTGGTTCCAATCTCATTGGTTTCAATGGAGCGCCATGCAATCTCCAGCCTGCGGGGGCGTTCTTCCACCGGCCCCACACCGTCACGCCAGTCATAACAGGACACAAAATTCCCCCCGGGATAACGCACGGCTGTTACACCCATCTGCTTTACCTTGTCCAATACATCTGTGCGAAATCCATCCTCGTCCGCCGTCTCATGCCCTGGCTCATAAATACCGGAATAAACCACACGCCCCATATGTTCCACAAAGGAGCCATAGATTCTCCTGTCAATCTCTCCCCTTACAAAATCCTTATTCACAATGATATGCGCCTTTATTTTCTCCATACCGTTATATCTTCTCCTGTCTTATATTGATATCGTTCTTTCAGGCAGTTCTGCCTCTGTTATCTGATCCTTCTATCTTTTGTCCTATTTCTATTCCTTCACCCCGGCAGCTGCCACCCCTTCTATAAAATACTTCTGACAGAAAATATACAACACCAGAAGCGGGGTAAGGGATATCATCGTCGCCGCCAGCGTAGGGCCGTATTTGATTACCTTATTTCCCACCAGAACTGCCAGGCCTGCCGACAATGTCCTTTTGTTCTGAGAACTGGTGAGCATCAGTGGATACAGCAGGTCATTCCAGTTATTCATAAAATGGAAAATACCCAGACTGACCAATGCCGGTTTACATAATGGCATCATGATAGAACGGAAAATCCGAAATTCGCTCATACCGTCTATCCGTCCCGATTCTTCCAGAGACTTCGGCAGTCCCTCAAAAAAAGAACTCATCATATAAATGCCAAATGCGCTGGTAGCCCGGGGCAGAATCAGTCCCAGATAGCTGTCCAGCAAATGCAGCTTATAAACCTCAATATAAAGCGGCGTCATAATAATCTGAAAGGGTACCATCATCGTCAGCAGAATAATGGAAAACAAAGCCTTAGAGCCCTTAAAACGCATCCTGGCGAAGGCATACCCTGCCATGGAATCAAACAACAGACTGATCACTGTCACGCCGCCCGCAAAGATCACCGTATTTCTGGTCATATCAAAGATGGGAATACTGTCCCCCACATACAGATACTGATGCAGTGTCCATTCCTCCGGGAAAAAACGGGGCGGAAATTTGATCACTCCCACATCCGTCTTAAAGGAGGAAACCAACAGCCATAAAATAGGAACCAGTACCGTAAAGGCGACCAGAAGGGTAAAAAGATATCCCACTGCCTCAGATAACTTTATCTTCTTTATTTTCTTCCTCTTATGCATCTGCATCCTCCCCTCGTTTCAATATGAATCTACGCAGGACAAAAGTCATCACTGCCACGATTACGAACAAGTACACGGAAATAGCTGATGCATATCCCAGATCGTAAGGCGCTGTCTGAAATCCCCTGTCATAAATATACTGCACCACTGTCTCTGTCTTGTTAAGCGGCCCGCCCTTGGTCATAACATATGCCTGATCAAACATCTGCATGGCACTTATGGTAGTCGTGACAATACAGAAACTGATGGTTGACCAGATTCCCGGGATTGTGATATGCCTAAACTTCTGGAAGCTCCCCGCCCCGTCCATCTGCGCCGCCTCATATAAGGACTGTGGAATGTTCAGTACCGCCGCCGCAAGAAGCGTCAGGGTATACCCAAAGCCTTTCCAGGCAGTCACAGCAATCACCGTAGGCATGGCAAATTTCGGGTCTTTTAAGAAAGCAACCGTCTCCAGACCTGCCTGCTTTAGCCAATAAGCCACCAGCCCCATATTGGGATCAAGCAGCATAGACCACACAATGCCGATTGCCGTCATGGAACAGACAAAGGGCAGATAATAGATAGAACGAAGCATCTTACAATATCTGTTGTTCTTTGCAAGACACACTGTCAAAAGCAGTGCCAGTCCCACTTGCAGCGGCACCTCAAGCAATGTGAAATAAAGACTGTTAAAGGTCGCATTTGACACCCTGCTGTCCACGAACAGGCGGGTGAAGTTTTTAAACCCCACCAAAGAAACATCTTTCATAAAAATATTCATATTGGTAATGCTGATCACAAAGGATGCCAACAGCGGAATAAAGACAAATACCGATAAGATTACCATGGACGGTAATATAAACAGGTACGCACTTTTCTGATTCTGCGCCGCATACCTTCTTTTCTTCTTTTTAAAATTGGCCATAATACCCCCTGTATAGAATAAAGAACCGCCGAAAACGACGGTTCTTTCGGTTCTCTTTCCCTGCGTTTTACTGGGCAAGTACTCTGTCCATTGCCTCAGATGCTTCCTTTAAAGCTGCCTCCGGTGTTGCCGCGCCAGACATAACCTTTTCAAACAACGGTATCATAACATCGTTGTCAATCTGACTTGCCAGGGCGTAACCCAGATTATAAGAACGGCCAATTTCTGTCGCTTTGGAGATAGCGCTTAGTACCTCATCATTTTGTATCTCCGGATCTTCCATCAGTGTCTTCGACCATACCGGGAATCCATTTCTCTGTGACCATTCTTTTAAAACATCATCCGTCAGCCAATACTGCATAAATTTGTATGCCGCAAGCTTATGACTCTCATCTGTACCCTTGGGAATCACATAGCTGCACCCGCCTGCCGGTGAGAAGGCGCCTGCACTGCCCGCCACACAAGGTGCAATGCCAAAATCAATTCCCTGTGCCCGCAATCCATTAATCTGCCAGGGGCCGCTCATATACATAGCGATCTGTCCTGCCTGGAGCATCGTGTCTGCTTCCGGTCCGGTGATATTGCTGGGCGATACTTTCTTATTTACAGTCAGATCTTGCAACCATTCCAAAGTTTTCACATTTTCTTCTGAATCTAACAGATTGGTATTGGTATCCGGATCATCCGCATCGCCGCCATTTGCCCACAAAAACTGCATATATGTAACACTTGTAGGAAGTGCAAGACCAAACTGATTCTTCTCAGGATTCGTCAGTTGCACCGCATACTCTGCCAATTCATCCAAGGTGGCAGGTGCTTTTTCCGGATCTAATCCCGCTTCTCTAAAAAGATCTTTATTCCAGTATAAGTAGCTTACGTTATACTGCATCGGCGCACCATACAGCTTGCCATCCACATGGGACAATTCCAGTACATTCTCTAAAATATTGCTCTTGTCTACTCCTGTTACATCCCAGAAATCACTGATATCTTCCAGGGAATCATTGCTCACATAAGGCGCAATGTTCTCCACACCAAACAACACGAAATCGGGTGCTGTATTGGTGGCAATTGCTGCCGGAAGCTTCTGCTGGAGCTGGTCATTGGGCATGATGTCCATCTGTATCTCAATATTGTCTGTATTCGTCTTATTATAGTTATCTACGATCTCACGCAGAATGTCTCCGTCGGAACCTGTAAAGACATTCCAGAACTGTAATGTAATCTTTTCTCCGGATGCCGTCTCACCTGCGGCCTGATTGTCTGTCTGTGTGTCTGCTGCTGCCTCCTGTTCATTCTGTATGTCTGCCACATTCTCTGCTGTCTGACCTCCGGTTTCCTTTCCGGTTCCGCCGCATCCTACCAATAATGACATGCACATTGCCGCGCTCAAAAATAAACTTATCAGTTTCTTTTTCATGGATAAACCTCCTGTCTGTATTTGTGTGATAATAACGCTCCTGTAGATTTTTGACAGACACTTTACATTTATGCAAAAATGCTTTAAAATAACGAATGTAAAAATATCCTAACAGTCTATCAGTTCTTTCGCGGGGACTATAGCGGTTGGGGTATTTTTTGCGTTCCTCCCATAACGCAGGTATCATTTTCGTTGTATTCACTGCAAAATATAGTGTTCTGTCCAAATTGCTATGTGCAATTTTCTATTGCGTACTCGTGTACGCTTTATGGAAATTATACACTTTGAACAAAGGCGTGTCAACCAGAAAATTAAAAAGGACTGCTGCAAACAGTCCTTTTTGTCTATTTAAAATCCTTCCTCTCTCCTCTGCTCACGCATCTTACGTCTTCTGATCCCTGCCTCCCACTCTGCCCTTTCTGCCTCCGTCTCCACGATAAGCCCCGGCACCTCCACGGGATTACCGTCCTTGTCAACAGCGACCAGGGTCAGATAGGCTCTGTTTATAGGCTTCCGCATCCCATCAAGACTCTCAATATAAGTATCTACCCGCACTTCCATGGAAGTCTTGCCCACAAATGTCACTCTGCCAATCAATACGATCAGATCTTTCAGATAGGCTCCCCTGATAAACTTCAGGTTATCCACTGAAGCGGTTATCACATCCTGCTGGGCATGCCTGATTCCCACAAGCCCGGCCAGTTCATCAATCCACTCCATTAACTTACCGCCAAACAGTCTTCCGGCACCGTTTAAATGCTCCGGACGTACCTGGTATACCTGCTCTATTCTGGATTCTGCCACTGTTTTTTTCATATCCATATACGTTCCCTTTCCCCTGCCTCAAATCTGTTACAATTATATCAAGTCTCCCTGCCAATACTTGTTAATCTGCTCTTTCGTCAGGGAATCGGCAAACTCCTTCTTTAACTGCAAGAAATAATCAAAGTCCATCAAAATCCCGTATAACACTGCCCGTTCCTCGAACTCCTGTCTTGTTACAGGCAGTCTGGATTCTTTCATCTGTGAAAGTACCGCCTCCCGTTTTGCAAGCAGGTTTTTCGCGTTATTGGTCTCCCCAAAGGTAACGGCAATCTCATAAATCAACTCTGCCACCTGCTCCGTCTGCGGCAAAATCCTGCCAATATTCATTATCTTCTTATAAACATCCCGCAAAACTACCGTCTGCTGCCCCCGCATATTCATATAGGCAATGAAATATTTCGATTCCTGGAAAAAAGTATTATTCATGTACGCATAGGCCTGCTTCTTACCGGCATCGATATCTGCCTGTAACTTATCAAAACAAGCGCCCGTATAATCAGACCGTTCCTCTTTCCGGATATATTCTGACATCCGTACAAGTACAGTCCGCATATCCGCCTCCAACTGATGCTGCATGGCACGTATCTCCCTGCTTTTCCCCGGTATATACAGATTCAGAAGGGTTCCAATCCCTGCCCCGATAAACAGAAGAAGCGCCTCGTTCCCGATAAGCGCCGGTGACATATTCTTTTCCAGAAGATAATGCGTGGCCAGCACCGCATTAATGGAAACTGCATCTCCAAGATGAAGGGGAATACAACAGGCGATGAAAAGAAACAGAAAGATACCATAGGAAAATACATGATATCCCCCCAGTTGAAAAACGATACAGGCAAGAACAGTGGCCAGCAGGAAGGCGCCTGCTCTTTTCACGGAAATGATCATGGTCTCCCGCACCGTATCCTGTATCGTCAAAAGCGTTATAATACCTGCCGCCGTGCTGTAACCAAGCCCCAGTATATCGGCCAGGAAAATGGATACCGCACTTCCGATGGCGATTTTAATCAGTTTCAGCATAGCATACGCCTTTCTCTTAACACCTGTCATACCCTGTCAATGGAGGACTTGTTTTATTTTGACGGCATATATCTGTTGTAAATTTCCACATGGTCGTAAATGCACCGCCAGCCGCTGGTAGAACCTGCTGTCACACAGATATAGGGTGTTCCGCCCGCAAAGGTACCATAACTGACCGCACAGTTTTTGGACTGGACAATATAGCCTGTCTTGGCGCAGAGCACTTCCCCGCCGGTGTCCTTATCCTCAATCTTTCGCAGGAACCAGTTCGATATTTCTATCCCCTCCGGATGTTCATCCGTCGGTTTTGTGGTATAGATGTGCGCCGATAAAAATTCCCTGCAAAGATCATTGTGCACGGCCGCTTTCATGATAA
Organism: bacterium 0.1xD8-71; assembly: GCA_003612405.1. GTDB lineage: Bacteria > Bacillota > Clostridia > Lachnospirales > Lachnospiraceae > UBA3282. Next base: position 48,830 of record RAYR01000009.1, on the reverse strand, counting down.
CGGCCATATCATAAACCGTACTGTAATGCGCTTCATCATAAAGCCCCACACAATTAGTAAAATGGGTGCTGTCCGCGATACCCAGCTCCTCCAGTTTCTGATTCATCATATCCACAAAGGCTTCCTGGGAACCCGCCACATAAGTTGCCAGCCCCACTGCCGCATCCCCGCCGGAGTGTAATGCCGTTCCGTAAAACAGATCCCGCACCGGTACTTTTTCCCCGTCCAGAAATCCTACCGTACTACAGTCATTGACATAAGCATAATCGGTAATCTCCTGGGTCATCGTAAAAGTATCGTCCAGATCCGCTTCCGAAATATGCTCCGCCGCCACCAGGATGGTCAGAACCTTTGTCATGGATGCCGGCAGGATTCTCTCCCTGGTGCCCTTTCGGGCAACTATGGTATCCGAACTCTCATCCACCAGAATCGCATGTGTACTGATCACTTCCTCACTGCTAATAGCTGCTGTATCCTCTGTTTCCGTAAAGCTGTAAACCACAGCTTCCTCTTCTGTTTCCTCCGGTTCATTTTCCTCCGGTTTGGTTTTCCCGCTTTGCTCTTCTATTATTTTCTCGATTTCCGACCAGTCCAAAGGCTCTGTAACAAACGGCTGCTGCTCCTGTTTCGGAGTGTCATCCTCTCCTGCTTTCCGGCAGGATCTGACGGCAACAACAATCAGAACCATCACCACGCCAAGGATAACCAGACACAGAATCCTTTTGAGCATCCGTTGTCTTCTCCTGCGCCGTTGTCTCTCCTGCCGCATACGCTGCCTTCTCTCATAACGGGCACGGTATTCTCTATCTTCCTCTTCATCATAGGGTTCCATCATTTGTCCGCCTCTCCGGAATTTCCCCGGTTTCTTCAGGGAATCATCGTTATATGCTCCAGATCAAATATAATCTCTTTTCGGAGCCCATCGGGAATCTTGTCTTTTCTCTGCTCCATCGTCTCCATGATAAAATCCGCCCATTTTCTGGTAATCCTGGCATAGACGCTTCTGAAGCAGACCGCCCTGCGTATCTGCAGCGCTTCGGCCGTCCAGCTTCCGGGTTCATAGAGAAGCAAAAGATACGGCAGGCGTTCCCAGGAAGGCTCCTTTACGAGCAGCCTGACCAGATATTTTCTGGTATTGTCATCCGTACAGCCTGCCAATGCCTGGTACAACCTATCAGCGCCATAGGAAATATCACTTTTACAAATGGCCTGATATGCCGCTTTGGCAACCGAGGTGTCCGAAGCATTTAAATGCTTCCAGTAAACATCTGCAAGGTACACTTTCCCAATCTTTACCACCCGTAAAGTACTCAGGGCTTTCAGGGCATTTTTGACAAGCCGCGGTCTGTCGGCATACAGATACTCCACCAGTACATCCGCATCCTCTGCACTGCCGTTTTCTCCCACTCCCAATATGGCTACGGCCTCCTCTTTGGTATGCAGCCTGTGCCGGTAATAAGAAAGGATATCAAACTCTGTATGCCTTTTGCCTCACAATGGGACTCTTATTCTGCATATATGCATCTATCTCTGCATCGCTGCATGTATATTTTTGAAGAATGAGGCGGATTACCAACGCCTTTTCATTTCCATTCTTTTCCCTCGCTAAAATCCTTTGTACCTCCTGTCTGGAAAGTACCGCTGGGGAAATCAAAGTCTTATATAGAAACCTCTTCGTAGCAGGCGGATAATTTCTGATATTTTCGAGGGATATCTCATCCAGATGAAGCATTTTCATGACCGGCTTGCAGCCTCTCTATATGGGTCTCTATTTCACTGCGGCAGGTACTCTTCGTATCCACCCTCTGTTTCTTCCGGCCCCAGACTGCCATTCGCTCTCCTCCTGTCTGTCTTAAAAAACACCTCTGTCCTATTATATAATTCCATCCATTGCCTGTAAATATGAAAGCCCGCGCATACATCCCGCAAGAGTCCGTACCTGCTGCCCCGTCCGGCAATATGGGGATAGCCATACCGGAATGAATATGCTATCATTTGATAGGATAAGCAACATAAAAAACAGAACTTATGACGCATAAATGCTCCGGAATGAGGAATACCATGAACCTGCTGTTAGATTTATTTTTAACCTTTTTCAAAATCGGCCTCTTTACCTTTGGCGGCGGATACGCGATGATTTCGCTGATTGAGAATATCTGTGTGGAGAAAAAGAACTGGATTTCCCATGAAGATATGATGAATATAACCGTGATTGCGGAATCCACACCAGGACCTGTTGCCATCAACTGTTCCACTTTTGTTGGCTTCCGGCAAAAAGGTCTCCCCGGCGCCGTGATGGCGACCCTCGGCGTCACCTTTCCATCTTTCTGCATCATCTTATTCATCTCCATGTACCTGGATCATTTTCTGGAGATTGCCTGGGTTGCCCATGCCTTTTGGGGGATTAAATGTGCGGTGGGTATCCTGATTCTCGATGCCGCCCTCAAAATGATTTCCAAAATGCACAAAAACATACTGTCCCGCCTCATTATGGCAGGCTCTTTCGCCGTAATGCTGCTTATTGATATCTTTGCCCTGCACATATCAACAGTGGCTCTGATGCTGACTGCTGCTGTCGTGAGCCTTTCTGTTTCTATCATAACCAAAAGAGTGGGAAACGGAGGTGACAGGACATGATTTATCTGGAACTGTTCCTCGGTTTTCTGAAAGTCGGATTGTTCTCTTTTGGCGGAGCTTACGGCGCAATCCCGCTCATCCGGGATGTGGTCATATCCTATGGATGGCTGGATGATGAAATGCTGGCCTATATGATCGCTGTCAGTGAAAGCACGCCGGGCCCGATTATGGTCAATCTTGCCACCTATGCCGGAAGTTCACAGGCCGGTTTCCCTGGTGCCCTGATTGCAACCCTTACGGTTGTGCTGCCATCGTTTCTGATTATCCTGCTTATTATGGCACTGTTGGAGACTGCCCTTAAGAGTCCTTATGTCCAGGCTGTACTGCAAGGCCTGAAACCCTGTATTACCGGCATCATCCTTGCAACAGGAGCCTATATGATCCTGCAAAACTGTTTTACAAGCATGGAGCACACAACCCTGAATATACAGGCCGCCGTCTTAACCCTCTTTCTGGCAGTGCTCTATTTCGGCGCCAAAAAGATCCTGAAAAACGGCCTTTCGCCTATCCTGCTGATCTTGCTCTCCGCAGTTGCCGGTGTGCTTATATATGGCCTATAACAGCCGGGCGCCACTTACTTTATTTCCAGCAGTGCTTTCTTCGCCTCGGCCACAATCCTGCTGTCTGTTCTGAAAATACTGTACTCATCCATGACCGGAAGACCCATGGGTACATCTTCTTTGCGGTAACGCATACCGCTGTCCACTACTGTCTTTGCCGACAGATGATAGCAGGTGATATTGGTCTGTGCGCGGAACTGACGAATCACATCAGGCGTCATGCCCGCTCCCGCCATAATCCGTGGGGCACCCTTCTCCTCTTGCAGAACACTCAATTGTTGCAGCAACGACATTCCTGCCAGACAATCTCTCTTCTGCCCGGATGTCAGAATGGTATCAATCCCTAATTCCCGGGCCTGTTCATAAGCCTTTACGGGGGCTGCACAGACATCAAAGGCACGATGTAATGTGACCTTCATATCGCCCGCCTGCGCTATCAATTCCTGCATCTGTTCCATATGCAGACTGCCATCTTCCGTAAGACAGCCGATCACCACACCCTCGGCACCTGCTTTCCGGAAAAGTTCCACTTCTCTTTTCAATATCTGAAACTCATGCTCCGAATAAAGAAAATCCCCAAACCGCGGCCGCAACAGCACGCGAACCGGCAGATCGCAGCATGCCCGTACCTGTTCAAACAGTGCCAGTCCCGGCGAAATACCGCCAATCATAAGCGCCGCACAAAGTTCCAGACGGTCTGCTCCGCCTTCTTTCGCCGCAAGGGCAGATTCTACACTGTCTACACAACATTCTAAAATATATCTGGTCATAGATTTTACTCCTTGCTTCATTTTCCAGAAAACCTCTAAATCAGTTTTTACAAAAAAACAACTGGTACATACACTTAAGATGTTCCAGCTGTTTTTTAATATCTTGCTCCATATAACTCCTGATTAGATACAATGACGGAATAACATCTAAGTCTATTCTCTGTCTCCGCTTCTGCTTCAACAACACGCCTTACATGATCATTTTTGTATCTATGGATAGTATATGAGTTCCCATCAAAATTGTCAACAATTATTTATTCACATTGATTTTTCCTGATTTTTGACAATTCCCTGTTTTGCTCTTTCAGTTTTTCATTTTCTTCTACTAATCTATTCTTTGCATTATAGAGAAGTTCATTCTTTTTCATCAAACCATTTTTTCTATCTTAATAGAATCCAAAGACCTTTTTAATTGTAACCGTTCATTTTCTAATTCTGTTAACTGCTCGAAATCATATGGAAGATATTTCATACCAAAATAAGAACGTAAATCTTTTTCAGCAATATCAAAACTTCCATTATATAATTTTTCCGCTATTTTTCTTTGAAAATTCATCATCCCAAATACAATGCTTTGCTTCTAATATTCCTGCATTTAATATATCAATATCTTCATTTTTTATAATAATTCCACTGACAGCAAAATATGTACCCTCATCATTTCTACTTTCATCTAAATACAATGTATATTCATAAAATATTCTCACAATCGTCAATATTTTGGCATATTCCACCAATATCGACATTATACTGCACATTATATATCAATACCATACGGAACATAAATTCGACTATTTCTTTCATCCTCTTATTCACACTGCACAACATATTTTTGTAATTCTTCCCCGTTCCCCCGGAACACATTCATATCAATATACTGTTCCGAACCCTGATATCCTTCCAGAACCGTGGTGTCACTATACTGCCAGAATGTCCATCCATTTCCCGCCGCAAGGGGCTGATAATAAACATTTCTGATCCATAAAGGATAGTCCATAAACTCCTCCCTGATGTAATGGTGATACACCTGATAAGTCGTGTAGATAACCGGTTTCACCTGATAGCGCTCCTCCAGGGTCTCCAGCATCTTGCGTAATTGTTTCACGACTTCATCCTTTGGCGGCGGATTACTTCCTTTATCTCCATAGAATTCCACATCCACCACCGGTGCCAGTTTCCCATGCAGACTGCCAACCATATCGATATAGAACTGCGCCTGTTTTGCGCCTTCACTCTCAAAGCTGAAAAAATGATAGGCGCCGATATAGAGGTCTGTCTTCCCAGCCTCCTGCCAGTTATCAGCAAAACATTCATCTACGTGGCCGCTTCCTTCCGTGGCCTTGATATAGGCAAAGTCCAGATCCTGTCCGGCCAGTATCGGCCAGTCGATGGTTCCCTGATAGTGAGATACGTCAACCCCTCTTATCTCAAACCGGCCGGCAAATACCGGCGTAATCTTGATTTTCTTTTGTAACACTAAAATGCCGATGACTATTATCATCAGCATGATTAGTGTAAGTATCAAGTATATTGTTCTTTTCTTCACCATTCCCTGCCCTGCCGCCTGACCTTACCGTCCAATCCGGCGTATCACATCTTCCTTTGCTGTTTCTTTCCTGATCCCATCATAACATAGAAAGATGTATTTAGCAAAAACCAGACCAGGCAATGTACCCCAAGAATCAACATATCCATACTTGCGGTCCGGCCCCCGCCGTTTGCCAGATCCATAAGTCCCTCAAATGCTGCACTGGAAGAGATCAGATAACAGATATAGGAAAGAAACTTGTTGTCCCCCACCGCCAGATACTGCAAGGTGGGAACTGCCATAAATACAATCATGACTATTTTGATATATACCACACCCACCAGCAGGCCAGCTGAAATCCGGCCCACTAGCAGGCCGACCAGCGCAGCTACGAAAGATATCCATAAATTGCAGATATCCAAAGCGGATAAACACATCCTCCAAAGTGGGGTCTTTCGCATTGCTGTCATGATCCCTGTGCAGTTCCTTTAGATTATAAGGCGTATCCACTGCCACAATGTTTCCCCCGGAGATAAAAGCCACCCGGTCGCAGAGCAGGTCGGTATCCAGCATATTGTGGGTGGTCACAAATACCGTTGTTCCTTTCTGCCGCTCCTTCTCTATCATTCTACGGAAGAGAACCGCTCCGGAAGGATCCAGACCGCTGGTAGGCTCATCCAGGAACAGAAGCCTGGGACTGCTGATCAGGGCCCTGGCCATACTGACACGCTGGCGCATCCCGTATCTGCTCACGAGGATAAAAGGAAGAAAAATAATGCAGGTTGTCAAGGGCGCTTAAATTGGCATACAGATAGGGAAACTCAAACAGGATGCCGATTTTCCGGTAAAATTCCCGCGTATGTACTTCCTTTAACTCCTTCCCAAACAAAGACGCACTGCCTCCCTGAAGCATCGCAGTATGATTCAGGGATTCTGTCTGAACATACAGAGAACGGCGCAATAAAGCATTGGCTTTTGCCAACAGCACCTTAGGGCTGAAAGGTTTTGTCACATAATCGTCCGCCCCCAGATCATACCCTTTCAGCTTATCCTCCTCGCTGTCTTTGGCTGTCAGCATGATGATAGGACGATTACTCATTTCCCGTGCATCTTACAGACAGAAAAACCGTCCAGATGCGGCATCATGATATCCAGTATCATCAGATCCATGGGATTGTTCTTTAACGAAAGAACCGCATCCATGCCATCGTCTGCCGTAAAACAGGTATGACCGCCGCGCCGCATATACTCGGTAATAATTTCCTGCATTTTCTTTTCATCTTCGACAATCAGAATATTCGCCATAGCCCCCGCAATAACTTCATGGGGCACGCCTGCCTGCATGAAGGAAATCGTTCCCGCCTCATACGGGATGACACTGCCCGTGTTGATGCATCTTCCGCTTCCCTTGATTACCTCATGGGTTTCCAACTGGGTTTCATGTATATGATTCCCAATCCCGCAGCCGGGCGCAATCCGCACCAAATGATAGCTGAATCTCCCGTCCGTGTCCTTCGCCGTCACAAGATGTTTCAGTTCCACACCTGCAAATGCTGGATGTTCTGACCATGCAATCCCTGCAAAGTCAGCTTTTGTTTCCGGCAAAATGAATTGCCCGTTGTCAAATACCGTAAATGTGTCCATTCCGGCACCTCCGATCCAATAATCATCTGTCTTACAACCTACGCTTTGATTATAAGAATCCAAGGCCGCCATGTCTTGTATAAAATTGCCCTATCGTGATTGTCGTATCACCCTTTTGGAATCCAGATATTCTGACGGTGATATCCCCACTATCTTATGAAATGCCCTGTCAAAATGGCTCTGATCATAAAATCCCATCTCCGCTGTGACATGCCAATTCTCTGCCTTGCAGACAGACGGTCACCATTCCCTGCACGACCACAGATATCACATAATGTCCTACATGATTGTGGGCCGCAAAACATTTCTCAATATTCTCCGACAGGACAAAATCGATCGGATATGTGTCACATTGATAGTATCGCATATTGCAGATGTATTCCTCTCTCCGGTATCACCGCTTGTTTCTTTCAATCTAACTCTTTTATCTCTCGTTTCAAACATGATACGATGCTCACTGTAAATCCACATACTCCTGTACACAGGAACATAACCGCCATGCCGCTGCCCTCACCCCGTCCTACTATTGCATAGAGTACTTCGGCAATTCCCTTTCCCGAATCCATAAAAGGTTCAAAAACATAATCTGCCAGATAACCTCCTGCAATAATACCAATCGGTATCATACAGTACTGAATCGTATTTCTTACCGCAAATACCCGCCCCTGTATACTGTCTGGAATCTTCCGGTACAATATCGTATTCTGGGATGCCTGTATAAAAGGAATCGGCAGACTGGCCGCAATCGCAGCCGCCGACCACCAGAACGTATTCCGTCCGACCGCCATCAGTAAATCCCCGAGCAGAAACGACAGCGCTGCCGAACCATAGATTACCACCGCTTTATGACGACTCTCCCTTTTCATAGAAACCAGGATGCCACCAATAATCCCGCCAGCCCCCATGCAGGCATTTACGACGCCAAGCGCCATACTGTCGCCCGAACTTCTCGCCAGAATCATCGGGGTAAGAATATTTTCATAGGTCAGTCTCGAAAAGAAATTAATCAGTGCCATCATCAGCATCATATATAACAGACCTTTTTCCTTTTTCAGAAAAGCAACCCCCTCCGCCAGTCCCGCAAAAGAAGAGCTGTATGTTTTGCACTGCATCTGTTCCGGAATCATGATGAAAAACAGCAACACACAAAACGCAAATGCAAAACTGGTCAGATCAAGCAACAAAATGAGTCTAAGCCCGCCTGCTGCATAAAAGAAAGCTGCCAGCATAGGACTACATACCATGATCAGATTATTAGAAAAAGAATTCATTCCGCTTACATTGGAAATTTTCTCCTCCGGTACGAGCCGGCCTGTTGCCACTGCGGATGCCGGCTGCTGAAAGGCGTTCGTGATGCCAATCACGGCATTGATAACATAAATATGCCAGACCTCAAGCCATCCCATTAACAGGAATCCGAACACCGCCAGTGAGCCAAACGCAGCAATACTGTCCGACACCAACATAATCACTTTCTTGCTGTGTCTGTCTATGAAATTGCCTGCAAGCAGACTGAAAATAATATATGTCACATAATTGCAAAATGACATCAGCGAAACGGACAATGCCGAATGACTCTGCTCATAAGCCCATAATACAAGCGCAAATCCTGTCATAGAACTACCGAGACCAGACACACTCTGGCTCAACCATAATACAATATACTTCTTAAATAATTTCTCTTTCATTGAATTTTCTCCATTCTATTCTTTATTTCACGAATAAAAAGTACAAAATCCAATGTGGACGACAGGTTTTATCTCTGTACAAATTTCGTCCAGTCACCAGACTTTGTACAGAGTAATTTGTTTAAATCAATCACCAAATGGCAAAGCACACTTTCTACCTCCCAAAACCAGTAAAATGTTTTCAAAAAAATCTTGCTTCTTATCCACCAGAAATAGTAAAATATAAGTAAGTATATCAACAAAGAGAACTTTTGAAAAGATACCTTGTCTGAAATCATCCTTTATGGGGGAAGGAGATGATTCTATGGGAATTGGACGTATAGCATCCACCACCAATAATATGTCGATCATGCAGGTGACTTCGGCAGATTTAAAAGATCAGAAAAGCAAAAATATCCAAAATGAAATTACTGACATGCAGCAACAGATGCAGAAGTTATCTTCGGAAGAAGAACTTTCTGTCAATGAAAAAGCAAATGAACGAAAGAAGCTGCAAAAAGAAATATCAAACCTCAATACCGAACTGAAACAGCATCAGGAAGAGCTCCTTCGATCGCATAAAAGGGAAAGCATGATGGCGCAGCTGCAAGAAGCGCAGGAACCTGAGAAAGAAGAGTCAGAAGACACAGTACGCGCAGAAGATACAGCTTCCGATGCACCGGATGAACAACTGCTTCCGGCAGATGAAAAGCAGCTTCCCACAGAGGAACAGCAGCCGCCTCTTCCGGGGTCTGTCATAACTCAGAACAACGATGGCACAGTTGTTTTTAAAGACGCCATAAAACAGGATAGGCAACCTGATGTAGATACGGAAAAACCCACTGATACTCCCAAAGAGGAAGTCATTGTCGAAGAAGAGACAAACCCCGCCGACAGTGATACGGTTACAGATGCCGGCTTATCCGGCAAAGAAATGCAGGCAATGGTATCAGCCAACTCTTCCGTCCACCAGGCAGGCCTTCAGGGAACGATTATCACCAAGACAAATGACGGCATTGCCATTTTAAAGGGAGAAATCAGGCAGGATGAGCGGCGTGATGTAGATACCGAACGGAAACAGGCCGAACTCGAAAAACTGGAAAAACAGGAACAGCGGGCAACCCTCTTCCAGTTCTCCATATTAGGTGACGCCAATAAGGCCATGAAGGCATCAATGGAATCGGATGCCGCCGCCAGAGAAGAAGCGCAGACTGCTGCTGAGAAGAACGCTTATATCACCGCTGTAAACTTATCGCAGGAACAGACCGCACAACAGCGATTTTATGTTTCTGTCGGATAATTTAATGATTTTTTCACCGGATACTCAAATTCAAACGAAGCCCTGTCTGTTTCAAAAGCAAACAAGGTACAGCCTTTTTTGCGCAGTCGGTAGAAGGCCCTACAGGATGCACTTTCGTGGATTGTCCTTATCATATCTCCTTTTACCGGTGCCTTAAGAGGCCTTTCAGATGCCTCCAGCAGCCGAACCTCCAATTCCAGACTGCCCTGCATCACCCGGATCATTTTGTTATGCATCTGAACTACTTTTGCGCCCAGATAAGTCGCTATTCTGTACTCTTTTCCCTGCCATAATACGACGCCTATAATACCGGTAAAATGAATACCCGCCATGGGAATATCCGCCACTGACAGCATTAAGGATCCGCCTCGGAAACAGCACTGTGTCCAGACATACTCTTTCGGGAATGACCACCCACGGTCTCCTTCCCAATATCCCCAGGCATTAGCAAAAGAATATTTCTGTCCATTAATCCACACGTTTCCTGTAACCGAATGACGCATACTCCACACACTATGGCGACATTCCATAAAAGGTACACATGCAAACGGCCCCATGATATCATATTTCAGCGGCCAAAGCTGCCCGAAATCCAATTTCCCTACAGCGGTTAGCTGCGGTGTGTGTATTGCCAGGCGAATCCCCTTTTCCCCAAATCGATTCTCCCCGATGGCAATCGTTCTTCTTGTCCGTTGAAATAAATCTGCACGGAACGTAACTGTCCAGGCATCATGATCCGTAATCACCTGGATGGAACAGGTACGTTTGTTTCCTGCGGTATGAACCGCAGGAATTACCGCTAAAGTCTGTGCAGCAGATTGACATTTCAAATACCATCCGTAAAAGGAATTATACATAGGCTTCTCTCCATGAAAAATATTACCTATTGTTCCCCCAATGAACCTGCTTTATTCTTATAGCCGGGCAGAACAAAAACAGCCACACTTTGTTGCAATTTACTCATAATACCATTACAATAAAAACAGATTGGATATGGAAACCATACCGATTTCATTTCATCAGGGCCTGACAGATAACCCAGCGGAGGAAATACAATGCGTACTGTGGCTCTGCCTTACCCGAATTCAGTGACAATATTCTTTTTTCCATCAATGCCGGGGCATCCGGTTATGGAACAAGAGCGGAATGTACCGATGCGGAAATCATAGTATACACCGACAGATCCGTCAAAATTTATATGGATAACCCGGATTACAGCGCCATCATCGAAATCGGTTCCATTGAGTTGTCGGAAGATGATTATGAACAACTGGCTGCGCTCGCCGACCGAAAGAAAATCTATAATCTTAAAGTAGAAGAAGAATTAGACGCCACCGACGGCAGTTCCTACCATATATCGCTTTATGACGAAAATGACGAGGTGCTTGTCTACAAAGGCGGCTATATGCCTAAGAACAAAGAATTTTGGGAACTGTATAAAGACATTCATGAAATCTTCGATCTCTATGACATCGACCAGATTATAGACGATCATAGACAAACATTAGAATAATCTTTCCCTGAAAATAAAAATATGTTATAATACCGTCGGTTCAGGCAACATTTAGGGAAGAATTCAGCAAGAGTCATAAGATAATGGATAAGAGAACACACAGGATAATCAGTCTATTTTTAATCATATCACTGCTCTTCGCGGGACTGTATATGGATGCAATCCCGGCAGAAGATTTCTTTGTGTACGACTTGACCGGAACAACGGCGGCAAGTCTCGCTCCTGTCCATACAGATATCAATACTACCGCAATCTGTACAACTGCATCCTCTGCCGTACCTGGTATAGACCTGCAAACAAGGGCAAGGTATCAGCAGCGGTACAGAGAAGTCAGTGAGTTTCTGTATTTACTATACTCTGGATCAGGTTCCATATCACAGGGAAAATCCTATATACACCATACAGCAACATATTTATTCCATCGAACGCAAAATGAACTGATCACGGAATATGTTTATCAGTCAGACGGCAAAAAGCGAATCTAAAACTGTAACTATGGGAAGGAGAAGTGTATAACTTAATAACAGTTTTAGAAAGAAGGGAAATATATGTTGGCACAGGTTGTTGCAGTAATTATTTTTATTGCAATGTTTCTTTTTATTGTGACCGAAATTGTGGAGAGACACGTTGTTTCGCTTGTTTGTGCACTGTTTACGGTCATTTTTGTTTTTGGTCTGGGCATGCACAGTATGACGGCGGTACTTGAGACGCTCAATATCAAAAGCATTTTCATGACAGAATTCTGGTATCTGTCCGGTGAGACATCGGGAAGCAGTACCGGCATCAACTGGGAGACAATCCTTTTCATCTTTGGTATGATGGTCATGGTGGAGGGAATGGCGCGCGTGGGCTTTTTCCGATGGCTCTGTATGCGTATTGCCAAACTCGTCCATTATCAGGTGATACCACTGTTTATCACTTTTATGCTTTTATCCACCATACTGGCGATGTTTATCGACAGCATTACCGTAATTTTATTTTTGGCTGCCGTAACGATTGAGCTCTCACAGCTTTTGAGATTTAATCCAATCCCCATGATTTTATCGGAAATCTTCTGCGCAAACCTCGGCGGTTCGGCTACCATGTGCGGAGATCCGCCCAATATCATTATCGGTACCTCTCTGGGCTATTCATTTACGGACTTTGTGACAAATACCGGCGTGATTGCCGGCGTCTGCCTGATTGCGGTCCTGATATATTTTTATCTGCTCTTTCGCAAAGAACTCAAAGCAGATATGGCAGCATCCGTAGATTACAGCAGTCTTCCGAGTCCCGAATCCACAATCACAGATAAAAGGGGATTTGCGGTCAGTTGTGTTATCTTTGCCGCCGCGATCGTTCTGCTGGTGACCCATGCACAGACAGGCCTCACTGTTTCCACGATCGGGTGTCTTGTTGCCATTGCAACCCTGTTAACCTCCAGGAAGTATGCTCTCCTGCTGTTAAAAAAGGTGGACTATAAGACACTGCTGTTCTTTATCGGCCTGTTTGTCGTAATCGGCGGCCTGGAGCAGACGGGAATCCTCGAAATCATGGCCGGCTTTATCGGCAGAATCAGCGGCGGAAATGTGATGGTCATGATTGCAATCATCCTTTGGTTGTCAGCAATTGTCAGTGCGTTTGTCGATAACATCCCGTTTGCAACTACGATGATACCGATTATCAAAAGCCTGTCGGCTGCCTACGGTGTTGATCTGTCCATGCTCGCCTGGACACTGGCCATGGGAACGGATATCGGCGGCAGCGCCACTCCCATAGGCGCCTCGGCAAATGTTGTCGGCATCGCAACAGCGTCAAGAGAAGGGTATGTGATAAAATGGGGGCTCTATTGCAGAAAAATGATGCCAGCAACTGGAATTGTTGTCCTGCTGTCAATGCTTTTGATTTATTTCCGGTATTTATAAAAGGAGGTGGAACGGATGGAAAAGCAATTGATTATTTCCGTTGGAAGAGAATACGGCAGCGGCGGTCATGAGATCGCAGAGAAACTGGCAAAGCACTATAACATCCAACTGCTTGACCACAATCTTCTTGATGAGATTGCCGCCAAAAAGAATGTAAAAATGGATCATTTAAGAACGCTGGATGAAAAACACAAAAATCCGTTGTCTTCAAGAACCGTAAGAGGCTACAGCAGTTCACCGGAGGAAAACCTGCTGTATCTTCAGTTCGACTATCTGCGGGATAAGGCGGATGCCGGAGAATCCTTTGTGATTGTAGGCCGGTGCAGTGAAACAATCCTGAAACAGTATGACAGTATGGTATCTATCTTTATTCTTGCCGACCGCGACAAAAGAACCGAGCGAATCATGCGCTTATATCATCTGACAGAAAGTCAGGCTGTCAAAAAGATTCGTGAAAAAGATACAAACCGCAGACGTTATCATAACAGTTTCTGCGTCGGTAAGTGGGGCGATTGCAGAAATTATGACCTTTCCCTAAACAGCAGCAAGCTGGGAATTGACGGATCCGTGAAGCTGCTGATAAACTATATTGACAGCAAAAGAAAGTAAATATTCTGGCGGCCGAATTGTTCGGCCGTCTTTTTTCTTGACATTATTCCACAAGTAGAATATAATAAGCATATGTTTATATTCTACTTGTGGAATATATGATGTGCAATTGATACTCTGAAAGGGACATAATATGCTGAAACACGGAATTTTAGGACTGCTCAACTATCAGGAAATGACCGGCTATGAAATTATGGAGGTCTTTCGGGATTCCCTGAACTACTTCTGGGATGCAAAGACAAGTCAGATCTATCGGGAGTTACAGGGATTGGAACAAAAGGAATGGGTCAGCAAAACAGTCGTTCCTCAGAACGGAAAGCCCGACAAAAACAGGTATGCCATCACCTCAGCAGGCCGGGAGGAGCTGCTGCGATGGCTTGCGGATGATGACCTGGGACTTCGAGTCAAGACACCCATTCTGATGAAAGTCTTTTTCCTTGGGGAACGAAGCGTTGAAGACGGCATCCGCTATTTTGAAAGCGTGAAAGAAACTTGTGAACTGTTTCTAAAGAGTTTAGAGTCTGTTCCACAGTATATTGACACTTACAGCAACATGATCGGTCAGAAAGACAAAGTTCTTTACTGGCAGATGACGGCAGAATACGGACGACGGAGCACACAGATGCAGATTGAATGGGCCAATGACTGCATCCGGCGATTGGAGGGTAAATAACATCATGAATATTTTAATCATCAACGGCAGTCCAAAAGATACCCGCAGCAATACTTACCGACTGACCACCGCATTTCTGGAGGGTATCAGGCAGGAACTCCCGGATATGCAGACTAAAGAGCTCTCTGTCAGCCGTATGAATATCAAGCCCTGCCTCGGCTGTTTTTCGTGCTGGAATCATACACCCGGACAATGCTGCATACAGGATGATATGGAGAAAGTCATTCAGGACTTGCTTTGGGCGGACATTACCATCTGGAGTTTTCCCCTGTATTATTATACGGTTCCCGGCCCCTTGAAAAATCTGATCGACCGACAGCTTCCCATGCTTCTTCCTTTCATGGAGGAAAAAGAGGGACAGGTGGGAAACGGCGGGCATCCCTCACGATATGATATGAGCGGTAAAAGAACGATCGTCATCTCCACCTGCGGTTTTTATACCGCAGAGGGAAATTATGACGGTGTGTACAGCCTGTTCGATCATATCTGCGGACAGGATAATTACACAACCCTTTTCTGTGGACAGGGCGAACTGTTTCGCGTGCCGGAACTGTCCGCACGCACCAACGAATACCTCTCCCATGTGAAACAGGCAGGCCGGGAATATATCCGAGGCGGCATTTCAGAGCAGACAAGCCAGCAGCTCAACCAGCTTTTACTGCCAAAGGAAACTTTTGAGGCCTGCGCGGACGCAAGCTGGGGGATCAGTAAAAATGATGCCATAACAGGAGAAAAGGGGTCTGTTGCTTCTGCGAAAAAGATTTCTGATACCTTAATCTTCACAAGACAGATGGCGGCGCTGTACCGCAGAGAAAACTATCCCGGCAAAGATATCATTCTGGAAATGCACTATACAGATGTAGAGGAATGTTACCAGATTTTGTTAGGAAAAGACGGCAGCCATGTCTACACAGACGGTTCGTTGACACCCACTACCACAATTGATACGCCGGTTACTGTATGGCGTTCGATTGCCGCCGGTGAAATACGGGGAGACGAGGCCCTGATGCAGGGACTCTATAAGGTGACTGGAGATTTTAACCTAATGCTGAAATGGGATACTTATTTTGGCGGTTCACGGCCGCAGACTGACCAGACAAAAACAGCCCCGATGCAGAAAAGCACCAACATGAACATTCTGCTCATTCCCTGGATTGTTTTGTGGATTGCTCCCGCAATCCATACACAATGGGGATGTCTTATCAGCATCGGCGTATGCGCGCTTCTCCCCCTGCTCTTCTATCGAAACAGGAAAACCATATATGATATCTTTACAAACGCTTTCGTAACGGGAATATCTGTTGTTATGCTGGCAGGAGGATTGACAAAATGGATGCTTCCGCTGTCGTATCTTTCCTTCGGCATTATGTGGCTTATTTCCTGTTCGCGGGAAATCCCCCTTACGGCCCATTATTCCATGAACGGCTACGGCGGGGAAGACGCTTTGCACAACCCTCTGTTTCTGAAAACCAACCGGATTCTGACGATGCTTTGGGGGATACTCTATCTGTTTACCTCTGTATTCACCTGGTTTTTGATGCGGACCCCTGTCAGCAGTTTTGTGGGCCTTATCAACTCCGTAGTGCCCATTTTCATGGGGATTTTTACAGTCTGGTTCCAGAACTGGTATCCGGCGAAAGTTGCCAGAGGGAAATCTTAAATTGCGGTTTATTTCATCCCTCTATCCGAAAGTTTTCTCAGCTTATCCAGAAATGACTCATAAAATGCCCGCTCTATTGCAATCAGTTTTCGTTCTTCCATACTTTTTGCAGGGGACCCGGGAAGCGGATGGTCTAAGTCATAAATCCATTTCCTGACAGCGCTGATTGCACTCCCTACAGATGTTCCCAGCAGATCGGACTGGTTATAGTCGCCATGATATCCTCTGACAAAGCGTTCTATTCCCATTTGTGTCATATAGGACTGTTTGCCGTCATTGGATATCCAAAGCCCAAATACTGTTATAATTCCGCCCGTTTCTTTCTCTGCTTCCAAAAATGCCTGTCTTACTTCCTCCGGAGCATGTTCGGCAATTGAATCCAAAACACGGGAAGTTTCTTTGCCCTTTACTTCTTTATCCGCTTCTGCCGCTTTCTGATTGACAATATCTGCAAAAGTCTTTCCTGTTTCGGTTTTCTGGGGTTTATTCGTATAACCTGTTGGAAAATAACCTGTTACACCACTCATACCAATGCTCAATTTGCATGCCCTCCATAATTATCAGCTGCTTTTCCATGCCATGAATTCTCCGTCATAAATTGAAGAATGTCACCTTCTGCTAATAATACGAATCAGCCCTCAAAAAAGTTTCACTTCATTCGTTTTCGTCCTGTAAGAAGGATCATTCTAAATATGATAAAATATATTTTGCTGTCTCCTCTGACACCTGATAATGTGTTATAAATTCTCCCCGATCACTATATTCACCTGGAATTATTTCCTCAATATAATAATTACCATCGCTTTTATAAAGTATCTGGGTATCCATTTCTTTTAACTCTTTTTTATTACTATGCCTTGATAACATCCATCTGACAATCTGACATTCAACTTCTTCGGGATTTGGTGCATCATCTGCATATTCCCATCTATCCAAAGCCACCCCGTTCAAATATTGCGCTATTTCAGAAATATCGTCTATTTCATTCAGCAATGTGCTTTTGTCTGCTCCGTAAAACTGTATCTTCTGCTCTTTTGAAGTCTTGCGCAGTTCCTTTTCTGTAAATGATGTTTCTCCTTCATAATATCGGGCTTTCTCTATATCATCTGTTTTTTCAATATCACTATTTGGCACATAAAAATCAAGTCCCCATTCATCCAGTATTTCCTTCGCTGTTATATGCTTATTTAGGTCTAAGTCTTCCGGCTCATTCAGAAATCGTCCCGCCTTTTCTGATATTCTGGCTATTGTTTCTATTTCTTGATCATAATCTCGTACAATATATTCACCTTTATCGGAAATATATAATTCTAAGGTACTCATATGAACTAACGGTATTCCATCCGGTAAAAATATAGGTTCATCAATTACCTCATATGATATATAACGATATACCAGGTCTATATCTTCGGGCAGCTGTTCCATATCATTCCAGGATTTAATATCCAGTTGTTTTACGAGTCTTTCTATTTCTTTATTATTATCAATGATACCGATCGTCTCACCAGAAGCTGTCATAATTTCAGTAAATTGTTTTTTTTCTTCAACATTACTGAAATACTCTTTTTGACTACAACCATAGATTCCCATGACACTAAACGCAAACAATAAAATAAATAATAAGTTTTTCATAGCCAGTCTCCATAACCATTTTCCTCTAAATTTTCTGTCATCTCAAGCCACAGCCGCATAAGCCCCGGAACCATATCGCTCTCCCCTTCAATCCTTTGCCGTAAGCTGTCCATGGCGGTTTTCCCGTACTTGTCATAGGTGATCCGGCTCTCAAGACCAAGCTCGGTGAAGAACCGCATATCCGCAACCTCTCCCGGGCCGGCGCCGTCGTACCGAAAGGCCTTTGTCACCGCGTTCTTGAGAAAGGGGCGGGCCTTTTCCGGTTCCTCCTTGAGGCAGTAACACTCGGCAATGATCTCCAAAAGGATACATTCATACTTGTCAAACCAGGTGAGTTCTGTTTCCGGTTGGATGCCGCGGAGAATGGCCCTTAGCCACTGGACACAGTCCACGACGGTGTCATAGTCCCTGCTCTGGAAAAACACATTGCAGTAGCCCACCATGATGTTGTTGATGTCCTCCGTAAAGGCGGCAAAGGCCCGGCCAAGGTATTTCTCTGCCCCGTCCGCGTCGTGGAGATAATCGCCAAGCACCATGCCAATCAAAGCATTGTTGACACCGCAGACGTTGTACTTTTTCAAAATCCGCAGTGCGGTTTCCGTATGTCCCAGAAGTAAATGCGCCTTCGCAATCTGTGTGCGGATTGAAACCTCGCTGACGTTATCGTCCTGATTCTGCGCGATCAGCTCACAGGCATGCTCCAAAAGACAGATAGCGCGGCTGTTCGCTTCACGGTATTCCATCTCTTTGCCCAATTCCAGATACAGCAAAGCGCTCTGATATACGACATCAAAATTATTGGGATAGTTTTTCAGCACCTTCTTTGCCTCTGTAATCGCCTTGTCATATTCTTTTGTCTTTGTCAGCATCACGATTCTGTTAACGGCAGATGCTGCATCACTCATTCTCCATTCATACCCGAGAAGAACATCTGTCGAAGTATGGAACAGATCAGCCATTTCCAGAATCAGCCCAATTTCCGGCGTAGACTGATTTGATTCCCATTTATAAACCGCGCTGACGCTGACGCCCATCGCTTCCGCAAGCTGCTCCTGCGTCATCTTCCGCTCTTTACGGAATTTTTTGATATTCTCCGAAAGTTTTACTTCCAAAATCTATCCACCTCGCTTCTATGGATAGATTATACCCTGTGGCTCAGGGCAAGTGAACATACCAATAGTAAAAGAAATCGAAATATTTTTTTACCATTGGTACGGATTTTTTTCTTTCAGTTTGTACTTACTTCCGCAGCAAAAATTTTACTGCATAATTCTGTGTATTCATCATAGGAAATTATAGCTCCATTCCATGTATATTTCATTCCAGACTCTGCATTATTTGGGTCAACAAGTTCCTCGCCGAAATTCATTTCTGCAACTAAGTTATCAGCTCCTTCAAATTTTTTCATATGGTAAACTTCATATCCTACATTCATCCTGTTGCTATACATAATCCATATCGCTCCGTTATAACAGGTATAAGAAAGCTTGAGAGCCGTGCCGCCTCCTGAAGCAAATTCATATACCTTGTTATCACGCGCATCAAGGTATATTCCGCCATAAATACCGTTAATAACCAGTTCGTTCTCACCATCATTGTCAAGATCGACCTTCTCTCCAATAGAATAGGAGTCCCATTCTTCAGAGTTCATATTTAAATCAGTAATATAAAATGTCCTTGTGGAATCTGTGGAGTCAACTGCGTATATTGAACCATTGGTAAATAAATCTAATAGTTCTTCTGCCGTCGTTTCCGAATCTGCATTTATATCGCCAGAATCATCATATATATTAGGCACATCTGATGTTTTATAAAATCTGTATTCGTTTAATCCTGCAAAATCAAGCCACTCCTGCCCAAAAATAGTTACGATTGCAATATTTTCTTCCAATGTGATGACTCCGTTCATCTTATTTTCATCAGAGCCAGGACCAGTTACTGTAAACTCTAATCCATTTTCTGTTTCCTTTCCGATACCGTCATCTAACAAATACAACCTGAATAAATCTATCTGAATCTGGTAAGTTCCATCATCGTTTTTCTTTATTTCCAACGCCGGCTCGTCTATATCATAAGAATTATATTCTCCCTCATACTCATATCCATCTTCCCCCGCATCCATTTTCTTTGTGGCATGATATAAAAAATCAACCTCTTCAAAGGAAGATTTTCCATAATAAACCTCTATTTCATCTGCATTGTATTCCAGAACATAATAACCATAAACAGCCTCGCCATCAGAAGATATCTGTTCGGGATACTTGATATAGATTCTGTTATCTTCTATGATTTCTACGTTGGATGCATCAGCCAAAAAGCGATAGGAAGCTTCGGATTCATAATCGGAGATGTCAAAGCCATGGGGTGTTTGTTTGATTGTTAATCTGCCGGTTCCATAATCCGATAAATACTCATATTCTCCTGTCAGGTTTTCTTCAAAGATATCCTCCTTACCCGTTACCGGATGTCCTTCCTCTTTACCTTCCGCCGGATTGCTATTAGCTGAATCTGCAAGCTCAACATTTTGTGTTTCCTGAATCTCATCCGCTTTGTCACTGATTTCTACAGCGCCGTCCGTTACGTTTGCCTGCGTTTCTTCCGGTTTCTCAGTCTGCCCACACGCTGAAAGCACAATCACACTCACTCCCATAGCCATAGCTGTTTTCATTTTTCTCACAATTGATTTTTCTCTTTTTTGCGTCATTATTACATAATACCTGCTCTTTCTATCAAGTTGTTTACTATTTTTATACCACTCTGAGGAAAAAATAACATCCCCTCCGCATAAACGACGCATTTTTTGCACAAACGACACACTAATCATCAAACAACATTCTCCATTTAAAAAAATCTTTCTTAAACTCTCTGCTGTGAACTCTGCCAATCGTTATCTTTAACCCATTGCAAAGCATAATCTCATGACTGTTTAAACTTTCTATATATTTTAAATTAACGATATACGACCGCTGTACATAAGAAAACCCAAATGGAGACAAATTCTGTGCTGTTTCGGATATTCGTCCTTCACAAAAATATGTTCTGCCGTCACACATGAGATATCTTAATTTTCTTCCACTGGTCTCAACAAGCAGAAGCTCACATAAATTTATCCTGATCTGCATCCCGGCGGTATCTTTCAGCCAAATGATTCTCTCCTGAATCTTCGTTTGAAAAAAGGCGTCAAGTGCCTCGTCTATTTCCTCCATATATTTCTTGTCGATATACCTATAGGCATTAACCTTGTATCCCTGCCTGGCCATTTCCGCATGGGAAGTTAAAAAGCATATCTTACACTGGCTTCCAGAATCCATCAATTTCTCAGCTATCCCGAAACCATCTTCCCCCTCTGCAAGTTCAATGTCCAGAAACAATAAATCTGCATCTGCGTTTTCCATAAAATCTTTTCCGTTGTCATATGCATCAATCCGGGCAGAAATATTTTTATCCATACAATATTTTTCAATGGCAGGCTTTATCTTATCCCTCCATACTGCTTCATCTTCCACAATACATATTCTCATACCCTGTTCTCCTTTTATCTTTGGGTATAGTATTCTTTTGAACACCATCCTTTGGGATAGCAATACTGATTCTAAACACTGCTTTTCCATTTTCCACTATAGATTCCGTATAATATTCACCAGAATACTTTTCAACCGTTGCCGCAATATTTTGCAGACCAAATCCATGATTCGCCGTATCCGCCTTTGATGTCATAAGAAAGCCTTTTGGCTGATTTATTTTTTCAACCACACTATTACTGACAACAATAAATATTTCTTTCTTATGTTCTATCAGTTCAACCTGGATTTCAGGTGTGACCGTTTGTACTGCCGCCTCCATGGAATTCTGCAATATATTTCCCATCAATATTGTAATGTCAAACATTTCAAGACCCATTTTCCCGGTCAGTTTTCCCGATACGGCAAAATCTATATTTTCCTTTGCTGCCAAATACAGATAATAATTCACAATAACATCAAGTGAACTGTCTCCTGTATGGATTTTCAAATCAAACTCGTCTTGTATATGCCAAATTGTATCTATATACTCTTTGACCTCTTCTGTCCTTTTTTGATTCGCCAACTCCCTGAGAACGCCAATATGATTTACCAGATCATGCTTAAAGCGTCGTACAGCCGCCGACTGCTGTAACTGATAATCGTACTGTTGCTTTTGCATATGCATAAAAGATTGCAGCTCCCTGTTCTGCCTGTCTGACAATATATTTCTAATGGCAAGTCCAAGCGTAAGAAAAATGGAATAAATCGCTCCCACTATGCTGATTGAAAATACCACATAAGCATCCAGACCATACCTTGCATGGTTTTCCTCAAAAAAGACAAAGACAAAATCATAGAACAGCTGGAAAATACCGCCCTGTATTAAGAGTGCAAACTTATACTTAAGTTTTATATCGCATAGATAAACATCATTTTTCTGAAAAAGACACAGATATATCAGCAGATAGACCAAAAAAGAAAGCAGATAGGCCGGCTCCATCCACCATGTAATATCCGTACTGCCAACCCCTCCGCCTATTAACACAATCTGTATCAGCATGACACTGAATGTATCTACGATTCCTGTAAAATACATAAGGGCAGCGCTTAATATAAGCAGATGCCCCAGACTATCCTCAAAAAATAAACAGATGGAAAACACACTCCAAACTATATAGACAATTGGAGAATTTGTATCAAAATATGCGTTGATAACACCGACAGACAACATAATCCAAACGGACGCACCAATAAAAAGTCTGTTTTTTCTTGGGCTTATCCTGAATCCATAATGAATGATAAAAAGATATAGAAAATAATTTGCTATGTTGTCTATAATATAAATCATAGTTACCTCTCCGGTGTATCCTGCCAAAGCCGCCAGGATGACATCCGTTCATCACACGTTCCCCACATACACCTTTTCCAGATACTTCCCGGCCATCCCGGCAAGACGGTACAGTTGCTCCACATCCGTAGCTTCTCTATCTCTCATGCGGTACCGCGGGAAAAAGCGGGTGATATGGAGAGGGATTGACGGACGTAAGCTGGCAATCCATTTGGCCTGCGTTTCCATGTCCTCGAGAGAATCGTTTTCCCCCGGCACAATCAGAGTCGTCAGTTCCACATGAGAGCTCCCCGCCGCCCTCATGATAAATGCCTTAACCGTCTCCAGATCTCCGCCAAGTTTCTGATAGTACTCCTCACGAAAACCCTTCAGATCAATGTTCATGGCATCTATCCAGGGTAACAGCTCCTCAAGCACCTCTTTCGAGGCAGTACCATTCGTCACAAGAACATTAAACATCCCGTATTCTCTCACCAGTCTGGCCGTATCCCGGACAAACTCCCAGCCCACCAAGGGCTCATTATAAGTATAGGCCACACCGATGTTCCCTTCCTTGTTCTGTTCCTTCCACATAAGCGCCAGATCCGCAAGCTGCCTGGAGGAGACATTCTCTGCGCCAAGGTCCTTTCCATCCGTCATGGAGATTTCATGATTCTGACAGAAAGGACATCGGAGATTACAGCCATAGCTTCCCACAGACAGTATCATACTTCCCGGATGGAAATCATACAGCGGCTTCTTTTCTATGGGATCCAATGCCAAAGAAGTAATCCAACCATAATTATCACAAATGATTTCCCCGCCCTCATTTTTTCTGGCTCTGCACAGTCCCGTCTGTCCGGGCTCTAGCGCACAGTGATGCATACATACCTGACAAATTGTTTTCATCCCACTACCCCACATGATTCCACTTACGCAAACTCTCAACGCAATGCCGTTCTTATCACGTTATCCGTCAATGGTGCCGTATTACTTCAAATCGTTCCAGTTCCACACTCTCATGGTCTTTAATCCCCGCTTTCTGCTTCGCTATGGCAATCTGCTGCTCAATCGTATCCACACCCTCCAGATTCGGCAACAACAGTCCGCGCCTTGTCCCCCTTGTCACGATGACGCCGTACCGGGTCACATCCAGTTCCTCCAAGGAGGAAATCTTCTCCGTCTCTCCTAGCACATCAACGCTGATTGTCAGGCGCTCCACCTCCCAGTCCTCCACCGGAGAGAATCTGGGATCCTCCGAACAGGCACTGACGGCATTGTGCATGATTTCTGCCGCAAGCGATTCTCTGACAGCCTGGATGGTTCCGATACATCCCCTGAGCCTTCCATCCTCCTTCAAGGATACAAACGTCCCCGCCCTGTCTCGATACAATTCCTCCGGCAGTCCCTTGGGCATCTTAGGTAAAGTCCCCGTCTCTACAAACTTCTCGATGGTATATCTAGCCAGCCTGACATACGCATCTTCCCGCTCCCGTCTGGCAAGAAGTTCCTTCCGCTCCTTCTCCTCATACTGCTCCAGGAAATTGCGCGTCCCGTCACTGCCGCAGGGCCGATAGGTGCAGACACCATATCCAACCCCGAAAGGCCCTTCATAAGAAAGCTGCGTTACCTCCACACCGATCCGGTCAAATGCGCCCGCCAGGATAGTAAAGGAGCGATGCCCGCACTCCGCCGCCTTCTCACAGAAATCTTCCGAAAATTCAAGCAGTTCCCCAAAAGCACCCCTGCCCATCACATCCATGATCCGCCCGTCATAAACCGGTCCCTCCTCCTGAAAGCCATAGGGGCCATCGTCTTTCAGTTTATGGGAAAGATCACCGCTGGCAATCACTACTGTATTCCGTCCAAGGGACTGGGCAGTCTCCCTGATACACTGTCCCAGCCGGTAATGCGCCGTCAGTGGTAAGCCCGACAGGCCGATCCTTACCAGACGGTATCCCGTCCAGTGCTGATTCACGAAATACAAGGGCACCATGGTGCCATGATCCAACTTCCGCTCCCGTTCTCCCAATGTCCCCGCCTGCAGACCGGCTGCCTCCGCAGTCTCGCACAACGCATGGACAAATTCCGTGTCATAGGAGACTTCCATAGAGGTCCGTCTGGCACGAAACTGCCCGAAGTCACCCTTTGCACCCTGTCCGGGCGAAATGTGGAAATAGTCTGCATACATAATCTGATGCGGGGAAAGAATCACAATCGTCTCCGGCTGAAGACGGCCAATCGTCTCCGCAACCTTTTGGTAGGCATCGATTGTCTTCTGAATTTTCTTTTCCTCACCCCCGCCCACATCTGGTATAATGAGCGGCGGATGCGGTACCATGAATCCTGCCAAAATTCCCATGATGGTCCTCCTGTACTTTCTTTTATTTTCGCAATTTAACTTTCAATGCTTATCTATTTTAGTACTGAAGAGGACCTTGTAAGAACAAACCCTACAAGGTCCTGAATTTCTATCTATATTTTATTATCTTATTTCTGTTAAGGCAACAAAATTTTTATGATTTTTTATTTTGTAAATATATTATAATCTTAAAATATCAGCCTCATACCGCTCAATGAATCTGGCTGTATTTTGTTCCTTCAATAAAATGTTTTTCTTCAACAATACTTCCTGTTTTTCTTCTTCTGCCATCCGCCCTTTCAAATACTCCTGCAGACAGTCTTTCTTTGCCATCTGCTCCTCAAACTGCTCTCTTAAGCGCTTTCTCTTCTGATAATGTCCCTGGGGGAAAGCCTTTTTTCTCCGGCTCTTCACAACCTTTGCTTTTTCCGTTACTTCCTTTTGAGACGAAATATATCCGCCTCCATATACATTGCCGTAAGTGCCGCCAATTCCCGTGATTGCCATAATGTCATCCTCCATGGAAAATATTCTTATTCTTTTTATCGCCAATCCACAAAATTTTTTCATGGATTTGGCATAAACTGTTCCATTTTGGGTATGAATTTTCATTTTATCGCAGTAACGCCATGCTTCCCGTCAATCTGTTGACCTTCTTTTTCGCACCACAGATGGCAACTCCGAAATAGTTTAACTCCGTTTCCGAAACATCCTTCATCTTCTCAATGAACTCTCCATAGGTCTTGCACCCCTGCGCAAGGTCTGAAAAATCCACCACCGTCAAATCCGAAAACTCCGGCTCATACAGCTTTTCACGGATAGACTTGATCTTCTCCATATTCCCCTTTAAGATTGGCACCGGGAACTCTATGATCCCCAAATGCCCGTTACCTATCCTGTCATACACATCTGCGCCCACGACCTCCGGCATCTGCTTTCCCAGTGTGATACCCATGATCGCCGCCGTGTTCGCAATAATGCCCAGCGGCAGATTCTCATCAATCACCATGACACATTTTTCATTCTGTAAATCCATTTTTAACCCTGTTTTTGAAAAGATTTCTCCTCCGTTTTTATCGCAGCTCCTTCCCCGTTGCTACGCCCTTCCCGTTATGTTCGGAAAGGAAAAGCCCCGCAACCGCCAGAACCGTCCCCATAACAGAAACCCATGTCACCGGCTCCTGCAACACCAGCACAGAAGTCACCACCGTTATGACGGGAACCATGTAAATATAAACGCTGGTCTTAACCGCACCAAGCACCTTTACCGCAAGATTCCATGTGACAAAACAAAGGGCCGATGCTCCCAGTCCCAGATACAGGATATTGAGCAGATGTGTCATATCCGCAAACCGTTTCAGTTCCATTTCCCCATCAAAAAGGAAAAATGTCGGAACCATAAACAGGATACCGTTAAAAAACGTCCTCCGTGTGGTGAGAATGACCGGATAGCCGAAGCTGCTGATCTTCCTTGTCAGTATGGAATAGCACGCCCACACAAAAGCTGCAAGAACTGCCAGCACATCGCCCGCCGGGTTCAGTTCCAGTCTGGAGCCGTTAAAACTGATCATGGCGACGCCCGCCATCGCCACCACAAAGCCTATGAAAAAATTTGCTCTGAGCCTCCCTTCCGATTGCAGGAAGAAACGTGACAAAATCGCCGTGAAAAACGGCGCAACTGAGATAATGACTCCCACATTGGACGCCATCGTGTATGTAAGTGCGATATTCTCCAGCAGATAATATAAACATATGCCGCTTAAGCCTGCCAGCACAAAAGTCACTTCCTGTCTGTGCCCCACGCCTTTCATACGGTGCGGACATACCAAAAGCAATGCTGCATACCCGATGATAAAACGGAAGAACAATATTTCCACCGGCTTAAAATCCATAAGCAGGACTTTGGTGGATATGAATGTCGTTCCCCAGATAATGATTGTAAACAGTGCCGCCAAATGCCCTGCCAATCTCTTATTTCCCATTCGTTACCTCACTCCTTTACCTCACAAAACATGGGAAAAATATTGCTTGCAGCAAACCCGCTTTGCGGACGGTTATTCCGAGAATATTTCACGATAAGTCCCCGGTGCAAGTCCCAGAAACTGATTGAAATAATTCGTAAAGTGGCTCTGGTCTGAGAACCCTGTCCTTACAGCTGCCTCCCCGGGTGACACCCCCTCCGACAACAGCTTTTTGGCCTCATGGATGCGGATTGTCTCAAGATAGCGGTAGGGCGTAACTCCTTTTTCTTTTGTAAAGGCACGCAGCAGCGTTGACTTGCTAAGCCCCGCATGGCGGCATATCTGGTCTAAATAAATGCGCTCCGTAAAATGCGCTTTCATATATTCACAGGCTTTTTCAATCTCCTGTCGGCACTTCGGAATACAGCCTTCAAAAGGTTTCCCATAATTCTGAACAAGGTACGAAAGCAGAAACAGCAAACCTTCCTCCTTCTGAAACCCTCCCGTCCCTTTCATGATTATCTCGTGCAGCAGGCGCAGGCGGCAGGCGGCTTCCTCATCATGGATAACATTTGGGGAAAATCCCGGAAGCTCCCGTTTCCCCGTAACTTCCTCTGCCAGATTACGCATAATCTCCTTTGAGATATTAAAACCCCGATAATCAAATGTCCCCTCGTCACTCTGTACGCAGGCATGGTTATCCCCCGGATTGAAAAGTATGACACTCCCCTTCTCTATGCTATACTCCCTGTTTCTACAGGAAAGCGTCCGCTTTCCATCTTCCACAAATCCGATCACATAATGCTCATGGAAATGGTTGGGAAACGGCTGTACGATTCCTTCCAAACGGTATGCCTCCATCCGCAGTTCGTCATCATATACTATGGTCCTTGTTTCTTTCTTCACTGGGATTCCCTCCGATTTCAAATTGGAAACTTTTCAAGAGTCATTTTACCGCTTATTTTTCCCTGCGTCTTGTAAAATATCTTCATTTTGCAGATGGTTTGGTTTTATTTCCTGTAAAACAGGAAAACCCAATTGATAAGAAAAAAGAGCCCTAATCGGCTCTTTTTCATTTATCCTCATCAATCATCTAACCCACTAAGTTCCTTTTCTCCCCGCAGTATACTCACAATAATTCCATATCCCTGCTCGGAAGAAAAACCGGTAAATGTGCTGCCAATCATCCACTCTTCGGCCTCAACATCTGTTTTACCAAGATACTTTACAAAAGACTCCTGTGCATCCCCAAGCATCTTCTGCGGATCAGAATACGGTTTCTTCGGAATACAGCTTTCAAACAGGCGGTGCATAACAGATACTCCCAAACCTCTTAGCAGATTATACTGCTTCGGTTCATTAAAGCACTCCGGCCAGCGCTTCTGTACCGCTCTCCACAATTGCTCAACCGCGTCTTTCGTCAAGGCAGCGGCCTTTCCCGCCTGTTCTTCAGAGATAACCTTTTCTCCTGCCACCGTCATATCCGTAACCATTGTAGTTATCTTTTTCAGTGATCTGGCAAAGGTTCCGATGGATACCGGTTTCTGTAAACCCAATTCATCCCCCATTTGAATACGGTCATACCACATGGAGTCCTGATCATGGGCTAAAAGCTTCACAACCTGCGTTGCAAGATTTTCATAAGACTCCCTGCTCAGTTCCACTTCATGTTTTCCCAGATCAGCCTGCATTTTTTTCTCACGAAGTTCCCGCGCCAGATTCGTACTCACACGCTTTCCCTTGCTGTTAATATTAATAAAAGTATCTATTTCCAGGGCACTGTCAATTTCATCTGATACCAGGAGGATGACCGGAAATTCATAGTGCCTGACAAGCTCATCATATTTATTCCTATATTGGGGATCCTTTGCATCCCGCAGATATTCAATCGCCTTAATCCTATGCTGTCCATCAACAATCCGCAGCTTGTCTGTAATCGTAAGCACATTTCCCTGATAAGATATATCCTGCTGTGATGCCGCCGCAATGATTGACACCGGCAAGATCTGTCCGGAACCGCCGGCAACAAGATATCTTGCTATTTTCTTATAATGGGATTCCACAGGTGGTCTCTGATAGCCAGTCTCCTGCGCCGAATCATAGCTTGATATCGTATAATTGGATAGCAGTTCTTCTGTTGGAAGCTTAAAAATATACATTGTATGGCATCCCTGTTGGATGCTGATCGCGTTCTGAATCGTCATTTTTCTTCCTCCCAGCCAAATAATTTCTTATATATTTCCTCTGCCTTCCGCCCTGACAATTTCTCTGATTTGCCAAAACATTCCGAAATCTGCTCTCCTCCAATATCAATCGGAAAAATGTTTTCTTTGACCAGACATCCCTCAAGTTCCTCAACATCCTTCCGCATAATATAACCATTCAGCATAAAATCGATCAGGCACATTGTCCAGCAAAAGACGCTTTTCAATGCACTCTCCTTATCAAAATTCTCCTGCCCGCCCCCCTGTTCATACTTCTCAAAAATGCTTCCTCTCAATGCCTCAGAAATCTTTTCCTGAATCAGTTTAAGCTTCTTCTCCTCCATGAAATATTCCAGTTTCCCATGGGAACCAAAGATCAATGCATACCGAATACTCTTTGAAAAATCATCCTCTGGAAAATCCGCCGCAAAATAGTTCAGGATTTTTAAACGTTGCAGCCGCCTGCCGATATCTCCAACCCAATCGTTATATCCAAAATACGCATCCTGTTTTAACGTGGCATAGATACAGAAAAAAGCTTCCCAATAAACATTTTCCTTTACCAGTTTATCAAGCCATTCAGCACACCATTTTATATCTTGGCTGATATATTTATCATCTAATTTATCCGGGATCATTTTCCGTGCGCTGTCAAGATCTGTATTCTCGCATTGCCGAATCATTTCACCCAGCTCCTGCGCTGCTTTTTCCACATTTCTTGTATTATTAAACTTGATTTCCACAATCAGCCAATAAGCGGCCCGTAAATCCATCTTGCAATCATATAGTTTATTAAATTTATCCTGATATCCCCTCTGGATAACAGAAACACTTACACCCTTGAACTCGTTGACACGGTCAGATTCATTACATGAGAAATGATTCTGCAACCCTTCCATTTCCTTATCGATCAAATCCAACTCGGCCAGAATATTATCCATGCTCTGGGTCAGGATTTTCTGCGATATAAAGTAGTCATAATTCTTATAGAACATGGAATGTTCCAGTTCTCCCCAAAAGGAATGAACCATGGATTTAATCTGCATCTCAAAGTGAATCGGCTTACTTTGCTCTGCTTCGTAGTATCTTCCCTCAATCCGATAAATATCATGACCATTTTTCTGCTTTTCAGGCTGATTCTGCAAAAGCAGGACCATTTTAACGCCATTCACTGTCTGATAAACCGAGCATCCAGACTCTTCCATTGATATTCTCTTCTCTTGCAGCATCTCATAGGCAATCTTCTCTTCCTGGTTCAAAAGGCACTGTATCCTGACGCCGATAAGATCCGGAAGATTCTCTATGATCATTGCACCATTTTCATAATTCTTATAATATCCTTTTCGCAAAATCTTTTCCTGAAGGCTTCCGGCACTTTTTACTCTTCCATGAACTGTCCAACCCTTCTTCTCAGAGAAAATCTGTTTCACTGTCTGATCAATATCCTCAAGGACTTCTTGATAGTGCTTCTGGTTTGCCTTAAGATATTCTCCTGCTTCTTTCGTCAGTCTCTGGACTTTTTCCGCACGGGTTGCTTCCGCTTTCTCTTCTGGTATCTTTGCCATAATTTCCTCCATTGATACATACCCCATGGCTTCCTTTGAAACCTGCACATGCATCACTGTAATGGTTCTGCCGTAAATTTCTTTCAAATAACCTCTGAATGATTCAATTATAATATACGAACCAATGGAATACAATATAGTAGTAGTTCTTTTTAAAGTCACACACTGAGCGGAAATTTTCCTAAAAACAGCGGGGAAATTTCCCGCCGTTCGGTGAACCAGGGGCTTTCGGCCCGCCCAATCAGTGATACATACCTCTGACTTATCTATATGTTAAAAAGTGACACCTCCTCTATGCATTGCCACAGTTAGTCCATTAGCTTGTATCTGTATCCGTATTTTGCTAAGACCAGTTATCTATGTGAGATTTTTAATGAACTATATCTACGGAGAACTTATAACAGAATATTTATCAAACTATTTATGTTTTATTGCTCTGTCAGTAGAGGTGTTTTCTATAATGTTTGTATATGGTTTAATAAAAAGTGTAGTTACTGTTCTACTTGTAGATACAGTTGTGCTTATTGGACTATTATTTATTTCTTACTCCCAAGCATCAACTACAACGCCTCCTTCAACATAAAATATAGTTGCTTCAATTTTGTATCTATCAACCCCAGATTATTCTTTAAATTATTGGAAAAAATGAGGCTTCCGGCACTTACCCCGATTACCAGGCCATTGTCATTGATATACGCCAGCAAGGATTTATTAAATCTTGTGGCATTGATTCTTTCAAGTAAATACTGTGTATTGCCGCCGCAGGGATAAATAGTGCTTTTACTACAGACATATCTTTCCCTGTCATATCCATAAAGTACTTTTTGATTTCTTCCGTTTCCAAACCCGCCGATGTTAATAATACTCTCATATGCCCTCCCTATTCCGGCCAATTCATCTGTTCATCAGAAATGCCAGATTTTCTACATTCATTGCATACATATTCCTTTTCCGTCTGATTTCCTATTTGATATTTTAAAATCCTATCTGAAATTATTGCGCAGCGTACGGTGCGTCAGGACAAGGACAGCTTTGGCACGCTCATCACCATCGACCCGGACGGTTTCCCTGTGCCGCGCGGGTTAAAATGGTTTCTTTTGTGTTCATATACATGCCTCCTTTGGTGATGAAAATTCAAACAATAAAACACCCCTCATGTTATATAATCCTAGCCTTTATTATACAACATACAGGAATTGTTATATTATATATTTCCGACACCTGCATACTCTCAAAAGCTATTCTCTCTTTTGGCAGATAGGCGGTAACCGGGTAAAAGCTTCCGGCACTGCTCCAGTATGTCAGCCGCCGTGTACCCTTTTCCCGCCAAAGCAAGCGTGTCATCGTCACCACTCTCCGTCCCGATGGGCAGACTCCAGTCCGTGATCGGCGGCAAATGGAAAATCCTTATCTTATGGTATGTGTTCTTTTACAAAGTCCAACGGTTCGGGGAGAGCTTCATTCCCGTCTTACAGACCATGATGGCATGGAGTGAGACATACCTCTGCCCTGATTGGCAGAATTCATACGAAAAAGACACCTTAAAACTGCACAAATAAGGCACCTCCGGGGAGATGCCATACATCAGCCTGATGTCCTGTTTTATTTACGCAGTATCTTATCCATAGTCTTCCCCCTGGCAAGCTCATCAACCAGCTTATCCAGATAGCGTATCTCCTGCATCAGAGGCTCTTTGACATCTTCCACCCTGACGCCACAGACCACACCTTTGATCAGCCGCCTGTTTTCATTGGGTTCCGGAGCATCCCGGAAGAAAACCTCATAAGGCACCGGCCTTTCCAGCATCCCCTCCAGTTCCGGCTGGCTGTACCCTGTAAGCCATCGAATTACCTCGTCAACCTCCTGCCTTGTCCGTCCCTTTCTCTCCATCAATCTCTCCTGTCCCGGAGACCAGGACATGATGAGTAAAACGTCCGGGATACGGCTCCACCGCCGCATCTATGCGCGGGGACTCTAAACGGTATCCCAACCCGAAAGTCACAACAATATAAACCACAGGCCGGTCCTTTGCTTTCCGCACCGGCAGGAATGAAATGAAAGCAAAATTGTGTCTGTTGGAAAAAGCAATCTGCGTTTTCTGTACTTTTACCTTGACGCCGTCCAACTCCGAAAAAACTTTTTGCTCAAAAGTCTCATACAGCGGCAATGCCTCCGGCTTCCTGTCAAAAAAACATAATACATCCTGTTCCATTCTCCACACCTTCCAAAACTTTCTTAATCTTACGGGTGATTCCCTGTCTCATAACACCATCTGGCAATATCAGAAATCAGCTCTATCGGAACCGGTCTGCTGTATGGAAGCTGTATCGTCCCCTTACTGGTCTTGTATTCTTTCAGACATTCGGAAAACTCCAGAACAGCCTCCGGCCCTGGATACAAGCCAGCATGTTTCTTAAACCCGGCAAACTGAATAATATTATGCTTGCTCCAGAAAGTCGGCATACTCCATGAAATCCTCTCCTCCGCCTCCGGCAGCGCTGCGCAAATCGCTTCTCTTATTTTCTTCAGATACTCCTGTACCTCTTCCGGCTGTGCCGCAATATATTCATCCACCGTTTCCGGCGCTTTCCCACAGTAATGGCTCTGTTCCTGCCTTTTAAAGGTACGCCCGCATTTTGGACATGTCCACACCCTTCATCCCTCCTGCCTCATTCCCGTTCCCTGACTGTCACCCGCACTTTGTCCCCCGGCCACTTCCCTATCCGGGAACGGATATCTTTACGCACGCCTATAATATAACACACGCTTCCGTCATCATTCTTTACTCCCATATTAACAACACTGCCATCATACGGCTCCCCGTCAAATGTGGCGTGTACCTTCACCCTTCCCCGCCCAAACTCTTTCCTAATATCATAGGGGAAAATAACGTATGCACCGCCTGTTTCCCCTGCATCATAGAGCAGGGATTCATATTCATAACTTCTTACATTCACTGCCTGCCCCCCAGTCTGTTTTCTTTTCCCATCATTCCGCCCCCGACGCCGCCTCATAAACATGCGTATAATAATCATGGCTGAGCACGGACTTGGCAAATGTCATTCTGTTTCTCACGATACTGGATATCTGCTTTACATAATCTTCCGGAATAACGGCATTTTCATCTTTCGGCGTGAAAGTATTCTTCGTTGCGCTATAATGCCCTAAGTCGGTCTTCCAGTCATAATTTCCAAAGAAGACAAGCGGGAGAGCATCTGAGAGCACATCCCTTCCCACATAAAGCCTGGAATCCCATTCCACCCCAAAGAGATTGCACAATGTCGGAAGCATGTCCACGGAAGAGACTGGCGTATCAACAATGATCGGCTCATTCTCTTCAAGCGCCCCACACCAGATAATAGCCCGGCTTCTGTCCCGTTCCTCATAGGTATTCACCGGATAACCATATAATTCAGATAGATATGGCATATTTCCCAGGGAAGCATCCGCATCCAACCCATAGGGAAAATGATCCGGCGCGATACAGATGACTGTGTCATTTGCAATCCCTTCTTCTTCCAGGGTTTCCACCAGATAAGTCACCGCCTTTTCAAGCTCAAGGTTCGCCGCAATATAAGCACGTACAGGCTCCGTATAGGAAAGATTTTTCTTTTCGCACCATGCGTCTACGGCATCTTTATTGTCACTTGACATGGCATTTTTGTCAAAAGTGTATAGACTGTGACCGCTTACCGTCATGTAATATGCATTAAAAGGCTGTTTGTCAATGTACATTGGCAGAGTTTCCTGCATCAATTCCAAATCGCTCGCCGGCCATTTCGGGCTGATAAGCTCTTCAAGACCATTTCCCACTCCCATATATCCACCACTGTAGCCCAGCTTTGTATGCGTTTCATGCCGATCGTAATAAGTGTAGGTACTGTTGTGAAAAGCCATACCGAAGTACCCCTTCTCATTTAAAAGCGCGCCTATATTGGTATGCGTTCCATTCTTCGTAATCTCCTTAACAGAACTTCCGCCGGAAGTCGGAAGCAAACCGAATAAAAGCTGATATTCACCTCCGGTTGTACCGGCAATGGACTGCTGATAATAGTCATTGAAATTAATGCCCTTTGTGGAAAGCCTGTAAAGTGTCGGTGTAAGTTCCGGGTCA
This sequence comes from bacterium 0.1xD8-71, assembly GCA_003612405.1. Lineage (GTDB taxonomy): Bacteria > Bacillota > Clostridia > Lachnospirales > Lachnospiraceae > UBA3282. The sequence continues at coordinate 13,697 of RAYR01000009.1, read as the reverse complement.
ATAAGAAAGCCCGAAAATGCCTCCGCACAGATCAAAATCAGGTTTTTCCCCGCAAAAGAACCTGTATAGGCATTTTGGCCTGACGGTGTAAGCGTAGAGACATAAGCATCAATATCGGCACAGTTGTTCCCGTCTTCGGCAGCAAGCGCAGCAAAATCAACAGAGGACAACACACTCTGACCATATACAACCGGTGTTACCGCCTCATCTTCCTGCACAGTTTCCGTGCTTTGGGATGCCCCCTCTTCCAGTACGACTACCTCCTGTGCGCTGGCAGCCTCTTTTGCCTGTACGATGGTCTTACTATCTGATACAGTTTCCTCCTTACCGCTCATAAGACTGTCTTCCGAAGATGTACCCACTGTGTCCTGCACCAATTGCACATCCGTGCTTTCAAAGACTTGCGCAGCTGTTTTGGATGAAACAAGATTCCGTATATCCAGACACAGCCCCTCACCCAGCCCAAACTGCATGACTGCCGACTCAAAATTATATTGATTTGTATAAATGTCCTTATGCAGGCCACAGCCTAAAATAAGGAACAAAGCTGCTCCATAACAGACCGCTCCCCCGGCCAGATGTGCCAGAGAAAAATAAACTCTCTGCCCTGTAATTCCCCGACAAATACCCTTTGGGGGTAACTGCCCTATTATCTTTTTTCTTAACACAAACCACAGGATAAGCGGCAACAAAAGAAGCGTAATATGACTGATTCCATCAAAGCAGAAGATCAGCCGCCTGATGTCAGCACCAAATCCGCCCAGTGCGTCAGTTGCGGCGTTCAATATGGTGTTTAAGTCATATGCCACCTTAAACTGTCTGTACACCAGAAATTCCACAATGAAAATGAGGGCTGAAAATCCCAGACAGCATGGTGCCAGAATCTGCACTGCTTTTCTCGGCAGCAGCGAAATAATACCTGAAACAACCACCCCTGTACAAAGGGAGAATAAAGCCAGAAATACAAAGGAACTTCCGGTATGTATTGTTTCGACTGACAGCTTGAAAACAAGCTCCATATAAAAGCACGAAAGAGACAGAAAAACAGCCAGCCGTATAGAGCCTTGTGACCAAAAGGCTTTCACTTTTGCCGCAAGGGATTTCTTTTTGACAGTCTGCACTGCCTCCTGTGCCCGTTTCTGTTTCTGTACCGGCTGTTTTACAGGTGTCTGTATCGGCTGTGCTATAGGTGCCTGTACGGATTGTACCGCCTGCTTCTGCTGTTGCCGCCTTTTTTGCTGCTGTTTTTTCTGTTGCTGCTTTTGCTGTTGCTTCCTATATTGCTGCTTCTTCTGTTTTCTTTTCTTCTTTTGTGAGCTCATAATGTCTTGTCACGGCAAGCGCTTTGACTTGCGTCCTCCTGTTATAATGCTATTATACATGCCAAATGCATCATTTTTGCATCATTTTTCCTCATTCGTTCCACCTCATTTACAGATATTAAAAGAGCAGGGCATCCTATCACTGATAAGGCTTCCTGCTCCCCATACCTTTTCATATTATTTATTTTCAGGCTCACCTCATAGTAATTTCACAAATTCGTCTTCCGGCATACGTCGTATCATTTGAACCGCCTTTTCTTTCATCAGCGTCATGTCACCGTCATCCTTTCTTTGTCCGAAGACTTGTTTATGTGTTTATGGTAGCACAAAACAGCCGTTCTTACAATGAGATTCCTCCGCACTGGCTAATACAGTTTATATCTGACCGCCCTTTTTTATCTCTCCCATACCCGCACCACAAATATACGGTATTTCATCGAAACATTTATAAAACTCACTATTATCCCAATCTGAAACCGGACGATAATCATAGGCAACTCCATTTATATGAAAATTCGGGCAGCTGTCTGTCGCCATAGACAGTTTCACTACATCCCCGTTTGCCAACGTCAATTCCAAACAGGCACATTGTGTTCCACACTCTGTTCCTCCATATATATATTCCGCATTACGAAACCACTCTTCAAACTTTTGCAGCGTCTCTGCGTCTGTTATGGTCTGACTATAAAACTGCCCGCCGGTAAAAGTGGACTTAACATCTAACTTAGCGGATACAATATCTTTTATCTGGGAAACATCGTACTGTTGATAACCTGCCTTTTCCATTAACATGATCTGTATATAATCGCACAGCTTAGGCGCTTCTATCAAGCACTCCATCATACCATTTTCATCATCATATATGTAATATAAGTACCCTTCTTCAAACGCTCTTATTTCTATGTCATTATAAATAATCTGCCAGCCTTTTTCTTTATGACCTTCCCATCGTTTGTCAAACGGTTTCCCTTCCAGATCCAGTGCCTCTACTTGTGCCGACAGCCATTCCTGGTCCTGGTCTGTAGGAATATAATAATAATAGGCGTATTCTCTTATCATGGAAGGCTGCACTTTGATACATACCTTGTCAGCTTCCGGCTGTTCATAAAGCATGATATCCTGTATCGTGTCGTTTTCTGCCGGCATTTCCTGTTGTGCAGCATCTTCCCCACTTGGCATCTGCTCCGAAAACAGACTGCTATCCTTAGCTTCATCTGAAGAAGCAATTCGCACTTCCACATTCCTTACAGATATATATACATACTTATTTTCATCTGTTGAATTCTGTACGTTCACACCTATTTTAAACCATGCACCTTTTTCCACATCCATTTTCACAGGTATCCCCGGTGTGATATAGGTGGTTTCATCGTAAGCGTTTTCTTTCCTGACCTCTATCGGAAGCAATTTAATTTCCGTATCCCCAAGTCCTTCACCGGCATAAAATATAAGTGTATTCCCTTTGGGACTGATTTCCTCATCCGAATAACAAACAGGTTCTGTACTTCCAGCAGGTATTGTAATTCTAATCTGATACTCTTTTGTGGGATTCGTCAAAAAACATACCGCCAATATTACTAATACCACTGCCGCTGCCGCAAGAACCCATAATGCCGGCTTTTTATAACGCAATACGGATTTCACTCTTTTCCTTACTCCCACTTCTCCAAAGGCCAGCGGACACACCATGATCAGGCTCCTTGGTCGTGCACAGGATAACAACACTTTAGAATACTCTTTTTTCTCTTGAAATGTCATATCTTTGGCTGCTTTTTCATCACATGCCAGTTCAATGTCCTTGCAGAACAGAGAATATGACAACCAACAAAGAGGATGAAACCAATAGATACACAACAATAAATAACCCAGCACTTTCCACCAATGATCTTTTCTTTGCAGATGCGCAGATTCATGTGCCAGGATATAAGGCATCTGTGCCCCGCTCAGGGCAGAAGGAAGATAAACTCTTGGCCTTACAATCCCCAAAACAAATGGTGATTTTACAGCATCACAAATATAAATATTATCCCTGATGCGTACAGCTTCTCTTACAAGTTTATGCAGCTTTCCGGCACTTCCTATTGCCCCAATTATCAAAAGAACCATACCGCCGCCCCAGACAAGACCGACCACATATGTAACGATCTGCAAGGGCGCCACACTATTGGATTCATGATACGCAAAAGTTTCTGTCAGCATTGGGTTTATCGTATTTTCAACAATTGTCAGGCGGCTGTCTATGGACGGTATATAATTCTGCACTTTTCCTTCCACAACTGTACTGGATTTTATAGGTTCTGCACTTGGCACTATACTGAACGGACTTTCAATGGAAAACGGACAGATCAGCCTGATCGCTACGATTCCCCATAACAGGCAATTCACCCGTTTGGAAACTTTTAGAAATAACAGCCTGACACATAAAACCGCCATTATCAACCATCCGGCCGTAATGCTCATATTTAATAATTTCAAAAAAACAGCACCCATATCCTTTACTCCTCTGCCCTTTCAATCATCCTGCGGATTGCCTCTGCTTCCTCCGCTGTGATCCGGGACCCCTGCATAAATGCCGCGATAAATGCCGGAAGAGAACCTGCAAAAGTTTCTTCCACATATTGTCTGCTCTGCATAGAATAGAATTCTTCTCTGGAAATCACGGCAGTTACCACTCCGTTTTCATTACGGAATAACCCTTTATCTATTAATCTACGCAATACATTATGTGCCGTGGTTCTCTTCCAGTTAAATTCTACCGCTGACATTTTTACCAGTTCAGATGAAGTAACCGGCTCATGTGCCCAAATCATATCTGCATATCGTGCCTCAATAACGCCTAATTGTATTTCTGCCATGTGTCTTCTTTTCCTTTTACAGACTATTTATTGTGGTCTCTATTACAGACTACACCAAATAGTCTCAAAAAGCAAGACTTACCTCTGCCCTCTTATCATTTATCCATTAAGTTTTTACTGCGAATTTTCCAGCATTGGGAGGGGGGGTGGGGAGAGATAAAGGAAAAGAGGAGCTTGCTTCTATGGGATTTTTATAGATGATTTTCTGTTAGAATTTTTCTCTTTTTTATATGTCGCATTTGAATTGTTGTAATAACATTCCAAACCCGCTATCTGGGCATCTTTCTCATAGTAATTGCAATGAAGACTGATAAAAAAATCTGCATTGGAGTCATTTGCAACAGAAGTACGATCTGCAAGGCTCATATTTTCATCGGAGCTTCTGGTCAGAATAACTTCTATATTGTCATTCTCCAGAATAGCTTTCAGCTTCAGCGCAACTGAAAGGTTAATATCCTTTTCTACTGCCCTGCCGCTGACAGTGCCTCCGTCACTTCCCCCATGCCCTGCATCCACGACAACACAAAACCCTGGGGCATTATTCTCTGTTGAAGCCACAGGAGCAACATCGTTGCCTGCGTTTCTATCTGTGTATATATCCGTGTATTTATTTACCTTTTCATCTTCCTTTGTAAATCTCTCGTATATGTAAAGACATCCGCAAACCATAAGTATCATCATTATAATTGGTATCAGTATGACGATCGTCCTCAGCAGATACGCAATCATAAGCCGCTTTATCTTTCTCTTCCTGAGTTTTTTCCTCTCTCCGTATTGTTTCCTGTTCATTGCCGCATTTGTTCCTCAATCTGGAATAAATCAATGGCTTTTTGGCAAAGCGATTTCCTCACCACTTTCTTTTGATAACACATAAATATTGCCTGTATCACAGGTAACAGACATTGCAGGTATATGACTGATCAATTCCTTGTGATTCCCGTCCTTGCCGCAGGAATACAAGCCTCCGCCGTCCGTCCTGGAAACATAATAGATTGACTGCTCATCCATACAGAAATCATATGCAACTATATTTTCATAAGTGTAAGTTTCATTACTGGAAACGTCATATCTTGTTAAAACCCCCTGTTCATTTTTGTAAAAGATGCTTTCCCCATCGAATGAAATATTTCCGTTTGCAGGAATGTCGAGCTTTACAGTTTTTCTGGTATACCGGTCTACTTTTGTTATGCCATCATTGCCAATGAAAAACAGGCTATCGTCATTCAGGAAAAAAGCGTGGTGAAAATCCAGAAACTTCCATTTATCCCCCGTTTCGTAGTCAATGCCCAAAAGAGAACGCCCGGAATTAGTCATCTGCTCAAAGATTGTTTTTTCCTCAAAGGTATTCAGATTCAACTCGACCACTGACACTTTCGTTATATTGCTGTTATAGTTTCCTACACGGTTGACATAGCTTTCCATAACCGATGTGGTGTAATACAGATATGGCGGACACACATAAAACGCACGTATTTCTTCTTCATCAGAAAATACCCCAAACATAGGGGAACGTGCTAAAGGATATGTTTCCCCCGTGGAAGTATTTTTGAGAGAATAATCAAAATTCCCTACATCTTGTATGATTTCATAACCCATACAGTCATAGCCTGCCGATGAATTATAGACAACGCTTCCCGTTTTTCCACGGCCTGCACATCCCATCACTGCCAATGCCAGGCCAAACATGACAGCGAAAGCCGCCCCACGCTTCTTTTGCCCTGATTTCATCAGCCACTTGTTAGAATTGCGCCGCAAAATCCAGACAACGGCCAAAGTACACAAAAGCACGGATACAAAGAGCAGGGTCAACAGCGTAACCGTGCCAACCTCCGCAAAAATAATTTTCTCATCACCCGTCAGGGCATCGCTCATAACAATATCCCCTGCAAAAAAGTCTGTTCCAAGCAGAAACGGCAGCGGCAGGGGCAGACGGTAAATGCTGGTTTTCGATAAGCCTATATAGGGAATGATCACGGACACCGCACCTGTGAGCAGGGTGACCGCATACTTTTTTGCCAAAACGGAAATGAACATCAGGAGTATCGCAAGAAACACACCGCCAAACATCCGGAGCAGCCCTATCAATACATATCCTTCCAACAGCGACATATCCTTGCTGCTGTCTGCAAAGTAACGGATACTCTGAATCGGATAATCCCCATCCGGCAGTCCGTATTTGAACCTGTAAAATCCGTATTCAATAAGCGAAATGCAAAGCGACAGGAAAAGAACAACCGCAATCATAATGAGCAGCTTATACAGAGCGCTTTTTCGCCCCTCCCTTGCAGTCAGGATCAGGGTGTCCATCTGGCAGTTGTACTCAGAACAGAAAACAGGCGTAACAATCAGCAAAATGCCAAGGAAGAGAATGAAATTAAGCGTACCTTTGCCAAGAAGCCCCATCCATCCGTTTGTCTGGAGAAAACAGCGGTTCCCCGCATTTTCGCAAATATAGAGATACTGCTGATAGATGACCTCAAATCCATTTTGACGCTCCAGAACCTTCTCTATTTCCCGGCTCTCTTTTTTGTATTCACTTTCACTGATCTTTCCGTCATAGTAATTCTCCAAAAGGCTGTTCTGCCTCTCCTTCGCTTTTGCAATCTGCTCCGCCTCCTGCTCCAGATAAAGGGAAGATTCCTCGGTGCAGTATCCGTTTACCTTTTCCAGATACCATTCATATTCATTTTTATACTGCTCCATTGCTATGTCTACAGGGTTGTCGGACAAGGCAAGCCAGACCGTGCCAAAGAGCAGGACAAGGGCAATATAGAACAGCCCCCTTTGACAGAGCATAATCTTTTTTACTTCATACATAAATCCGGACATTTTGTCCTCCTTTCCCGGCAATAAGAGTTCCTTTTAGAAAGCATCATCATTGCCGTTATGGAAACCACCCCTGCGGTTATGGCAAAAATAATTGCTGCCTGGAAACTCTGTACCGGATATCCTGCAAAACTAATAAACTCGGTCTTGCCAAATAGTATGCGGTTAGCAAGCAGCGAATATGGGTTTATAATCTTGAGCCAGGTATTACTGTAATAGCTCTGCGACGCACCTGTAATAATGAAACACAGGGCTGCCCCAAAATCAGCGACAAACGGAACAAGAGCATTACGCCCAAACAGGGAAATCAATAGAAACACCATGCTCATCGTCCATACGCCGACTGCCTTTATCACTGCGGACAGAATCGCATATTGCCACAAATTACAGTTTACCGCAGCCGTGCTGAAATTGCTGACAGCATACAGCGGAAGATTTCCTCCTTCCGCCGTTCCGAAGAAATATACAAAGCCAATATAATCCACAACAGAAAACCATATGGCCACACTGATCACAAACAAAGAAGCCGCAGCAATTTTAGCAAATGTGGTCTTTTTACCGCCGCCCGGATTTGTCAGCAGCAGCATATCCATCTGTGTTTCCTTTTCGCAGACAAAGGTGCTGACAACCCCGTACAGACAAAGAAATAAAACCAATATGCCCGAAAAATCATAGTTCAGATAATAGTTATACATTTCCTCATAGGCAAAGGCTTTTATGCCCGCCCGGAATAAAGGTGATAGATCACACTGTTTTTACGTGCTTCATAAATCTGCCCCCGTTCTTTGTAAACAGCGGCATTTTCCTTTGCCCTCTCTGCCACTTGAAGCGCATAAGTCCGATAATGATAGAAATATTCCATAGGCTCCACATAGTATTTTTCCAGGAGATTCCGGTCACTGTATATATTCCCCGTCATCATATCCGGATTGTCTTTGGCTGTACTTGCTGTCATATCAGCCGTAGCGTCTGCTAACGGCTGATATATGGAAAGAAGATGATTGATTTTTTCAGCAGTGATCTCCCCTCTGTAATCCTCATAAAGCTGCCAATACACGCTGTTCCAACTGCGGCTGTCATTTCCGTCCGCCAGGTAGGAATACGAGTGGAATTCGCTGTTTATTTTGAACAGGTTCATTACACTGAACAATATGAGTACAACAAGTATTGACCGCTTGCAGAATAATTTGTAAAATTCATATTTGATTAAGCGTGTCATGTTATCTCTCCCTTAACTCATTGCCCACGGAAGTAATACAGAAATACATCTTCCAGGTTAGGGGAAACCTTTACTGCGTCTGAAGCAGGCAGCATATCGCTAACGATTCTTACTAAAAAGCGTTCCCCCTGCTGTTTCATATTGCTGACATAATATTGGCTTCCAAGTCTGGCAGCGTCTTCCCCGTTTACTGTCACCTCCCACACTTTCCCATAGATATTCTGTTCTAATGTGTCGGTAGTTCCCTGGGTTATTAAGGAGCCTTCCTTTAAGATCATAATCTCCTTTGCGATACACTCCACATCGGAAACGATATGGGTGGCCAGCAAAATTGTCCGCCCCTGCGCAAATTTTGAGATCAGGTTGCGGAAGCGGATACGTTCACTGGGATCAAGCCCTGCTGTCGGCTCATCCAAAATAAGAATTTCAGGATCGCCCAGCATCGCCTGGACAATGCCGACCCTCTGCCGCATACCACCGGAAAGGGCGCCTATCTTTTTCTCTTTCGCATCTGAAAGATTGACAATGCCCAGAAGCTCCAAAGCCCGTTTTTTTCCCTGCTTATCAGGGATTCCTTTCAGCGCACACATATACAGCAGAAAATCCATCACTGTAAAATCCCGGTAGAAGATAGGATATTGCGGCATATATCCGATTTTTGACAGGAAGTCCTTACCCAATGTTCCTGCATCCTGTCCGTCAATCAAAACCGTTCCGCCATCGCTTCCCAAAATACCCACAAATATATTGATCAGTGTCGTCTTTCCCGCACCGTTAGCGCCCAAAAGCCCATAGACACCCTCTGTGAGTTCCGTGGTGAAATCCTTCAGGGCATACTTGCCCTTATACTGCTTTGAAACATTTCGTAATGATATTTTCATAGGGAATCACCCCGCAAAGCCAAAGGTTGTTATCAAGGTGTTTACTTCGTCAATACCCCGTCCAAGCACAACGATACAGGTGCCGGATTCATCCAAAATCAAAATCTGTGGAACACGCTGAAAATAGGTACTGTTGCTGTCCTGAACGGTTTCCGTATGGATATTTTTTCCCGATGCCGTATCATAAATGTTGATTGTAACACTGCTTTCCTCCAAAATAGCAGTAGCCACATATTTTCCCTGCCCGGAGCAGTAAACACCGTCTTTTCCCTCACTGCGGCTTGAGAATGTTATCATTTTTTCCGTCATGGATGCGGTATCAAGCATCAGCAGTGTGCCGTTATTTTTGTTAAAGCTCTGAGGCATGGCAAGTAAGTTTCCACCCTTTTGTATTTCTTCCGTATCCACCTGGTAATCTGCTTTTTTTGTGATAGTGATATTTGCGCTGTCTGTGGATACCGTTCCATAGACAGAAAAACCATCTCCTCCATTGGAGATATCTGTAGCTGTACCCACATAGACTAAAGTATTGTTTCCCGTAAAGGTAAGGCTGTCCATAGATACAATCCCAATATTATTTGCCGTGCCTTCTTCGGAATAGTTCAGAATGGTACGAACCTTCCGGGAAGAAATATCATAAAGGTAAAGCCCCTGAAGACCGCTGAAAGCAACCTGTTTTCCGTCCTGTGAAACAGCGATCCCTGTGATCTGCACAATAAAATCGTCACTTAATAATCCGCTAAAGGAAATGGTATCCTGAACAGCAAAGTCCTTATTCAGTATGTATCCATTGATACCGTCGCTTTCTGATGCAGCAAATGAAACATTGCCGCCGCCAGCCTTTCCCTGACCCACAACAAAGTAGCCATCTGTAAAAGTCTGTATGCATAAATCTCCCATGGAAATATCCGCACTTGCGATTGTTTCGCCTTTCCCCATATCGTAAAGATAAAGTTTATCCGCCGCAACGATAATCCGGCTTCCACCGGCATAATAGCAGCCGCTGACCTTTCCTGAAAAAGCGGAATCCTTAACCGTGCTGACCGCCATAATATTTTTATCTGTACCGTTATCCTGCAGATCGATCACGTTCATTTCGCTGTTTTCATTTCCGGTATTTTCCGATGAACCACCTTCTACGGATTGCGGCTCAATGTTTATGGCTCCATTTTCAGAGCTGTTCCCATTCTCCTGTCTGTTCCCGCAGGCCGATAGATTAAGCGCCAAAGCAAACATAAGTATCATACACATCCATTTTGTTTTCATTTTTAGTCCTCCTTGTATAATAAAATTGAACCTGTTTTACTTGTAACTGAATTTTCGTCCGCTGCAACGGCTGTCGCATAAAAAGTATTGAAACCATCCAGCTTAGCGGTATCTATGGTTGCCTCAATGATCCACACATTTCCTTTGCTTAATGTGACATCACAGGAAACCGCTCCATCAAAAAATATGGGCTTATGGTTTAAAAAAAATGATATGCCATATCTTGCGCCTGGCGTTCCGCAAAGTGTGTAGCGCACGGTAAGCGTATCTTTCCCGGTAAGGTTGATATTGTCATACACCACCTCGCCATCATGGGTCATCGTCCAATAAACACTGTTATCCAGGGTATCCATCGTAACGCCATCCCATCCTGCTTTCACAAGCTCATTCTCAATAAAAGAGGAAGTGACTTTTTCCTCTGAAATGCTGACATCACGAAAAGCAGTTATACTTTCTCCATAAATACTGTCACTTTTCGGAGCATCCTCATTAAAATGCAGTTTCAGCACCCTTTCAAAACTTTGGTGATACCAGCCATAGCTTGAGGTTTCTTTCATATCAGGCTGGAAATCCGGCCTGGTGACGCTCACAACTGTCATATTCAAGGTATCTCCCTTTTTCCCTGTGTCCGGTGTGAACACAAAGGAAAATTTCTCCTCATGCTTTTCTGATGTCCGGAAGCAGTGGAGATACTCATATTCCGCCCCCGTGTCGTTCACCTTGTAGGCTTGCGGCTTTCCGTCCAAAAAAAGCAGGAAGCCAATGCTGTCCAATTTTCCTTCTGACACAAACTGATAGTCCAGGACAAATTCTCCGCCATGATACTCATAGGGCAAAACACTCTGGTCATCCGCTCTGGCGGGACTGGCTTCCCCATGGCTGAGAAACCCTAAATCTCCGTCCTCCTGCGCCCCGGCGAATGGGTCTTCTTCTACATTTTGCGGCGGGGCATTCTCGTCCGCAATGTTATAATTTCCGCAGGCCGCCACAGCAAAGGGCAAAACAAAAATCATAGCTAATGATAAGAATCGCTTTCGCATCGTCTATCCTCCTACTTGTTTTAGATTCGTCTTTATTATAAAAACCAAAAGTCAAAATGTGGTCAAGGAATAGAAAAAAGTTTATGGGGAAACAGCTTAGTTCTTTACATAAAGAGAGCCAACAAACTGTAATTTCTCACAAGTCTGTTGGCTCTGGACGCAGTAATTCTGCCAGGAAAACTGGAATCTGTCGATATCTTTTACTTAGGTATAATATCAATTTCTTTTCTGCTTTACACAAATGATGACTGCCATAATAATCATTGGAATCATACTGATAATACCAATATATGCCGGGCCAAGGATTGCCATATCCGCATACTCAGGTTTAGTAAGATAAGCGAATATGGTAAATGCATTGGTTGCACCATGCATCAGTGATGGAAGCCAAATCGTTTCTGTCTTTTCATACACATAATCACACAAAATACCCATCATAACAGTAAAGAGGCAGAATACAATCGGACCGAGCACCGGGGCTCCAATATATTCTTTACCATACTCATAACCTGCAAAAATCATAACGGGCCAGTGCCAAGAACCCCAAATTACACCACCCACGATACGTCCCTTAGTGACACCAAGTTTCTCCTTCAAGTATGGATACAAAGCGCCTCTCCAACCGACCTCTTCACCTAATGCAGCAAACATATTAAAAAATGGTGCAAATGTAATTGCCTGAATACTGGAAATCAGTATATATATTGGGATTGTTAATCCTTGCGCTTCCAGCTTTTCTAACGCAGCCTCTTCCATAAGTCCGCGCAAGGTCAAAAATTCAGAATCAAACGCCTTGGGAAAGATTATAAAAAACAAAACTCCACCAATGATGCTTAGTAAAGCAGGCATCCAAAGTGCAAAGAATACATATCGAATTTTACCCTTTAGATGCGGAACCCATCCCATACCTTTTAATGGAATCCTTGCTATAAGTGCAGCCATGAAAGGCATAAACATAGTTATCACCATAACAATACTAAATACCATTTGATTTTCATTGTTGCTAAAAATGATTGCAATAATATCCAAAATCCATGCCAATCCAAATGCCGCTATCATATATGTCGTAAATTGTTTTCTACTAATTGTTGTTTTTCGTTGTTTTTCCATTATGAATTATCTCCCTCAAAAAATCTAATATATTATCAAGCTTATTCCATTAAACAGGAATTGATTAATGCGTCAGTCGCTTCTTACAATAAGAAATTTCCCCGCAATTCGGGCATTTTAGTTTTCTCTTGGTAAAGGTATGCAGACCGGCAATATAAGCAGATGTTGTAGGCACAAATCTTGTATTGCACTTCGGACACTCGTAAGTTCCTGTCGTTACATCCAGCGCAATCACTACTCCGATTCCCCCAATAACAACGATAGTTCCTATCAAAAGTAGCAGAATGCGCAGCCAAAGTTCGATTTCAAGAGCGCCCGATAACACAAACATCGTCACGCCGGACAGTATCGTCAATGCACATACAATTACAGACAGGATGATTTTTCTCTTGCTTTCTTCTTTTTCCTTCATAAGATTCATCATATTCTCCTCCGCTTTTTCTTTGTATTCAGAGGCGGTCAGGCATTCACCGGAAAGAAGTTCATTGACATTGATTTTCAGTGCATTGCACAAAGGCATCATTAAGGAAACTTCCGGAAGCCCATTTCCCGTTTCCCATTTGCTGATTGTCTTATCGCTAATCCCAAGAATACCTGCAAGCTGACGCTGCGTATAGGACTGCTCTTTTCGCATTTCTGCTATGAATTTTCCGATTTTAAGTTGATCCATAACCGACACCTCCTTTCTTCAGGTTCAAACTTAGAATACAATGAGTGGTTATATTATCACACCCACGCATCGTAGAGAAACCGTCAAAAACAAGATTTCTACGAAACGTAGAGTCGTTTTCCGCCATAAACTGGAAGTTATCGCTTTCTGATAATCCAATCGTCATCTTGGTTTTTTCTCTCTGCATAGTAACCGCAAGGCATATCCTTTAAGGTACTGACAGAGTTTTCTAAATCAAAAACCCATTTTAAAGATACTAACTTTGCTTCATCTGTTTCATGTGTTTCTCCGCATAGAAATTGCCACATTCCGTCATCTTCATCATGCGATACATATAGAATAGGTGCCTGACGCTCCAATATATGGCAACAGATAATCGTAGCAGTATCGGGTGAATCATAAAAAGGAAATTTCATGTCTGTTACTCCTTTCAGTCGAGTAGACAGGCACCTCACGATGCCAGCCCCTCACAGATCCGTACGTGCGGCTTTTCCGCATACGGCTCCTC
>RAYR01000064.1 GCA_003612405.1 bacterium 0.1xD8-71 | reverse complement strand
GAAAGACTAACTATTAAAAGTCAAGCCTAAAATAAAAAATTTTGAATGGATTGCAGAAATGCACTTCATATATATCAGAACCTTGAAAATTGCATGACAAACAGAGCATCATTACAGGTGCTCAAAAGGAGATATGGAATGATATAAACTATGCTGCTTTGATGTACGCCTGTCCAGATTTTTCTAGCTGGTAAATCACACGAACAAGTTTCTTTGCGGCATGTGAAATAGCAACATTATAGTGTTTCCCTTCCGCACGTTTTTTGGCAAGGTAGGCTGCGAATGTTGGATCCCAATGGCAGACAAACTTTGCAGCATTGAACAAGGCATAGCGAAGATATCTGGAGCCACGCTTTTCCATGTGTGAGTATGCTGAGTCAAGCTGTCCCGACTGATAGGTAGACGGAGACAATCCGGCATAGGCAAGTATCTTGTCTGGAGAGTCAAAACGGCTGAAATCGCCTATTTCAGCGATTATCATGGCACCCATACGATAGTTGATTCCCGGAATGGAGAGAATGGGGGAATTGATTTCGTCCATAATGATTTTGATTTCCTTTTCTATTTCTTCGATTTCAGTATCCAGTTCCTGAATCAGTTTGATAGTGTGTTTTAATTCAAGCGATTTTGCAGGCATATTTGAGCCGATGGAACTTCTTGCAGCTTCGCGGAACAAGATAGCGGTATCTTTGGAATAGCGTCCCTTAGAGGCTGTTTCCAAAAGATTTGTCAGTCTTGTAAGATGTGCGGAGGCAACATTGGAAGCACCGGGAAATTCGGATAACAAGGCATAAACAGAAGCCATATGGAGTGTGGGGACCATCTTTTCTAATTCAGGAAAAAGAATCAGAGCAAGTCGGGAAACGGAGGTTTTCAGTTTTGCCCGTTCCTTTACCTTGTCAAAACGGTAACGGGTTAATGACTTTAGCTCCTCATTATGGTATGATGTATCTGAGTAGGACTTTAGGTTTACATCAGACATGAGCATGGAAGCAATCGTGCGGGCATCAACCTTATCCGTTTTGGTCTGTCTAAGGCTTAGACTTTTTCTGTACAGATTCGTATGTAACGGGTTGATAACAAAGGTGGCTAGACCTTTATCAACAAGGAAGCCCAAGAGATTGTAGCTGTAGTGTCCAGTAGCTTCCAGTCCTACTTTTACTTTGCTAATATCTCCGGTGGAAGAACATATTTTGCTGTAAAGCTCTTCATAGCCTTCCCGGTTGTTTGAGATGGTAAAGGGCTTGTAGAGGGTTTCGCCATCAGAGTTAGTGATAAAGCAGTCATGTTTATCTTTTGCAATATCAATTCCAACGTAAATCATGAAAAATCTCCTTTGAATGTATTTGACACTGTTTGGAACCCACTGGCACTCCTTGCGATTGTAACCTCGTTCCAAATAAACCGTCATGCGGTATCTAACTGATTAACAAATATACAAAGAGCCTGTGGTTGGAGCCTTTCCAAAACCATCAAGTGGTAGGAGAAATGAACCAATCCACAGTATCTCCAATAGTATAGCATACAGTCCTTGGAGAGGGACTATAAACACTACTACTATATAATACGAGG
>RAYR01000062.1 GCA_003612405.1 bacterium 0.1xD8-71 | reverse complement strand
TCCTTGTATAATGTATTTAGGTTGTTCAAGGGATACCTATAAACCCTCAGACCTGCTTCTTTACATCTCCTGTCTGATAGGAGATAATCGTTTTATTAGATTGAGAGGATGATCGTCACCTCCTTGAGCGGTTCTGCTCGTACTTGAAAGACTGATCCCTCTCTCTAATAAGCTTTCCGCGTATGAGTTGGATGTTGGTTGCCTTATGGCCTCTCTCCGTATTTATCACAAGGTAGTGGCGCTTATTAGCTGAGTGGTCTCCCAATCTAAAATTTTTCTTCTGAGGTGGCTTTATGTTTTTTGTTGGCATTGATATCGGTAAAAATAACCATGTCGCTTCCATGATGGATGAATCTGGCAAGGTGGTATTTAAGGCTTTTTCCTTTCCCAATACCTCGGACGGCGGACATGCCCTCTTTTCCAAACTCGCTTCTTATTCTTCCAGTCCTGATGACTTTGAAATCGGCATGGAGGCTACCGGGCACTACTGGCTCTCTGTCTACTCATTTCTTTTTGAAAAGAAGTTCCTTCTCCATGTCATCAATCCCATTCAGACCGACGGCTGGCGCAGGGGCACTGAAATTCGCAAACGGAAAAATGATATCATTGATTCTGTCCTTATTGCCGACCTGATCCGTTATGGGCAGTTTGTCGAAACCAGGCTCGCAGATGAGGATTTATTCTCCCTGCGTTCACTTACGCGTTTTCGTACCTATCTGGTGGAATCCATCAGTGACCTGAAGCGTAAGGTTGTCTGTGTACTGGATCAGGTTTTCCCTGAATACCAGTCCATTTTTTCCGACATCTTTGGCAAGACCTCAAAAGAGATCCTTCTCCAGTTTTCTTCGCCCATTGATTTTGAGTCGGTTTCATCGCAGACCCTTGCAGAACTGCTGGCAAAACTCAGCCGTAAGCAGGTCGGCCCTGCAAAAGCTGCGCAGTTAAAGGCTGCCGCGTCCTGTTCCTTTGGCGTTACTTTCGCCAAAAGCAGCTTTACCTTTCAGCTCAAAGCGCTGATTGAACAGATAGCCTTTATTGAAAAACAGGTAAAAGAAACGGAAACCGAAATCGCTGGCATCATGGAAAAACTGGAATCCCCCATTACGACCATTACCGGGATCGGTAATATCACGGGCGCTGCCATCATCAGTGAAATAGGTGACATTTCTAAATTTGACAGTCCCAGAAAACTGGTGGCCTTTGCCGGGCTTGATGCCACGGTTACGCAGTCCGGCGAATTTGAAGCAGCCCACAATGTAATGAGCAAACGTGGATCACCATACCTGCGGAAAGCCATTTTTCAAGCCGCCCTGGTCGCCGCCTTTAAAGACCCTGTATTAAGTGCCTATTACCAGAAGAAGAGGGCGGAAGGCAAGCATCATTTAACCTGCATCGGCGCTGTGGCAAGAAAAATGTGCAACATTATTTATGCTGTTGTGAAGAATAATCAGCCTTATGTTCCAAAGGCTTAAATCCTTTTCCCTTTCCAGCCTGCCTGACAGCAGGTCTTGTTGTTGTACTCTTTTTTCTATTAAATTTTCTTTTGATTTTTTCATTTATCTACTTGACTTTTAATAGTTGGTCTT
>RAYR01000061.1 GCA_003612405.1 bacterium 0.1xD8-71 | reverse complement strand
TAGGTAATTGCGAAACAAGTTCGCAATCCTGATTGAAAACAAGGATAGAATCCTGCAATGCAGGATTCTTGGGATGAAAAGTGGATACCGGATATTTTTTGGCACACGAAATAAGTCCCATGGATTTATGGAATTGATAAGTCCTATGCAATGAGTGGTTTTAAACTTCTGAGATACTGATGCTGATGGATCTTGTCGGCAACTATCACTGTGATAAGCTGAGTAATACCAGCGAGAAGAAGATCTGCATGGAGCGTTTTCTCATTTTGAGTTTTACGCCCAGCAATACAGAAACTATCTTTAAAGTGATTGATAGATTTCTCGACATTGACTCGGATTTTGTAGGTTTCATCCCATTCAGCTGAACCGCGTTCGACGCCCGGATACGCTCGAAGATTTTTCTCCGGATAGATGTAGATCATCCGTCCGCAGGAAGAAGTCGTGCAGGGGTTGTCACAATGACAGACACGGCGTTTGGATTTATCTGCCCGATTGTATTCCCATTTCATTTTGGGACATACAAATTTCATGGTTGGAGTCTTACTTTTTAAATGAGATTTGCTTCCTTCTCTTTTCATGGGAAGTGTGGGATCATATGGACAGCATGGAATACCGTTCTCATTAAAGGTATAACCCTCATCTTCCATGGAAAGTTTGACACGCAAAGGTATAAAGGCTTTTTCGAATCCGATGTCTCCAAGAAGGGATTTATAGATTTCGATGGTATCAAACGCTGTATCTCCGAGAAAAGTTTTGGGATTGATCAGCGGATGTTTTTGGAAGAAGTCGATCAAGACCGGAAGGAGCGCTTTTGAGTCAGCAAGCGATTTATCTTCATCCGGGGAATCGGTTTTTTTCCCAATCACAATATCAGGGTGTGCATTTAAAAAGTCCTTGTTGTAAAAAGTGATGTCACGAACAATGCCGAAACCATTGGTAATGATACCGAATTTATAGGCATAGCAGAAATGTCCGTTGATATACATCTGCTGAATTGCCTGGTTAGTGGCAGCATGGGAGGGCATAGAGCCATAGGCAGCTTTGTAAGGGTCATAATTCTTATTGAAGTTGTGAGCTTTGGCAAAAGCTTTCAGCTGCTTGATGATACGGTTTGCGTATTTCGGATTGTTTTCAGTGACCCAGGCTTCTATCCCGGAGGTATCAAAGATGGTCATGGATGCAAGGGCAGAATCAAGCTTTTGGCAGATCGGTTCGGTCAGATCAACCAGGTGGTCGAACATCGATTGTAAGTCCGAAAGAAAATCCTGTTTGAAACGGGTAAATTTAGAGGCATCGGGAACAACATCAAATCCACAGAAATCACGCAATTCCTGAGAGTATTTGAGAAAGACAATCAGGAGCATATCAGTCGGGATTGAAAAGATACGCTGGATTAGAAGAGCTTTCAGCATAGGATAAAGCTGATGTTTGCGAGGCCTTCCGGTACGAGCGTGAAAATGAGAGACAAAAGATACAGGAACAATTTCATCAAGATGGATGGTTTCATCAAGAAGTACTAGAAACTGATATTTGTCATTTTCAAATTTATTTTGACAATCTTCAAAAACTTCTGCCAAAGTGAGCTGCTTATGTGTTATCATATGAGTATATCTCCTTTAAGGTGGATGGTTGATTAGTTTCTGGACAATTCTATTTTACCATAAACCTTGAGGAGATATTTTATTTTGTCAACAAAAAAATGCTGTATTTATGCGGCTTTTGGCGTTTCGCAAACGCCTA
>RAYR01000060.1 GCA_003612405.1 bacterium 0.1xD8-71 | reverse complement strand
TAGGTAATTGCGAAACAAGTTCAAAATCTTGATTCCAATAGGGTAAAGGCCCGGTTGAGCCGGACTTACAGGAGGTGGATGTGGATAACAAGAGTTTTAAGATATGAAAACAAAGCAGATAAGGATATCTGCCCGTGAAATGGTATGAGGTATGTAAGGTTATGCAATCAGAGGTTTTAAACTGCGGATATATTGATGCCTGTGCAGTTTATCAGCCGCCATTACAGTAATAAGCTGGGTAATCCCGGCGAGAAGTAGGTCAGCGTGAAGCGTTTTTTCATTCTGCGTTTTACGCCCGGCAACACAGAAGCTGTCCTTGAAATGGTTGATTGATTTCTCAACATTTACCCTGATCTTATAGGTGGAATCCCATTCGGCCGTACCACGGAGCGTACCAGGATAGGCGCGCAGGTTTTTCTCGGGATAAATATAAAACATCCTGCCGCAGGGGGATTCCGTACAGGGATTTTCACAGTGGCAGACACGTTTGCTTTTATTGGTTGTTTTATCATATTCCCATTTCATTTTTGGGCATACAAACTTCATGGTTGGCAGCCCGCAGCGGAGATGGGACCTGCTTCCTTCGCGTTTCATTGGAAGAGACGGGTCTTTAGGACAGCAGGGGACGCCGTCCTTATTCAGCGGGCAGTGGGATTTCGGAAGGGAGATTCTGCCGTTGAGGGGAATGTAAGCCTGCTCAAAGGAAGCTTCCTGTAACAGGTATTTGTAGATTTCAATGGAATCAAATGCGGCGTCTCCCAGAAAAGTTTTCGGATTGAAAAGCGGATGCTTCCGAAAGAAATCCTTTAAAGTGGGAATCAATGCCTTGGAATCGGCAAGACTCTTATCTTCATCCGGGGAATCAGATTTTTTTCCAACAATGATGTCAGGATGAGCCTCAAGAAAGTCCTTGCTATAAAAGGAAATATCCCGGACAATGCCGAGACCGTTGGTAATAATACCGAATTTATAAGCATAACAGAAATGCCCGTTAATGTACATCTGCTGAATGGCTGAATTGGCGGCAGCATGGGAAGGCATGGAGCCGTAGGCGGCTTTATAAGGGTCAAAGGAATCGTCCATCCCTTTTGCTTTTTTGAAGGCTTTAAGTTGTTTGATGATACGGTTGGCATATTTGGGATTGTTTTCTGTAACCCATGCCTCAATGCCGGAGGTGTCAAAGAGAAGCATGGAAGCTTTCTGTGTATCAATACAATGGCAGATTGGTTCGGTCAAGTCAACAAGATGATCGAACATGGATTGTAAGTCCGATAAAAAATCTTGTTTGAAGCGGGTGAATTTAGAGGCATCCGGGACAACATCAAACCCGCAGAAATCCCGCAGTTCCTGGGAGTATTTCAGGAATACGATCAGCAGGGATGTTGTTGGGATTGAGAAAATAAGCTGTAGTAACAGAGCCTTCAGCATTGGGTAAAGAAGATGCCTGCGGGGTCTGCCGGTGGCAGCGTGAAAGTGAGAAACAAAAGACACCGGAACCATTTCATCAAAGTTGATGGTTTCATCGAGTATGGAAAGAAACTCATATTTATCGTTATCAAATTTATTTTGGCAATCGGTAAAAATATCTGCCAAAGAGAGTTGTTTATGTGTTATCATATAGATACGACTCCTTTACTGGTGGATATGGATAATTGTTACTGGACATTTCAATTATACCACAGACCAGTGAGGAGTTGTTTTATTTTGTAACAAAGAGAATCCCGTATTTATGCGGGTTCTGGCGTTTCGCAAACGCCTA
>RAYR01000059.1 GCA_003612405.1 bacterium 0.1xD8-71 | reverse complement strand
ATTGTGCGCCCAGACGAAGGGCGGGTAGTCTGGCAGGTGAGAAGCCTGTCTGCGAAGGTTTAACCAACCAGCAGTAGCGAGTCTTGGGTGGGGTGCAGTAATGTAGCCTGCTAAGCGTAGACAGCGAGAAAACAGGGAAAGTGATTGAGCCTCGAAATTTTGACATTTGGAGGGCTGACGCTCTAATTTCGGCGGAAAGCAACACAGGCGGCATTGCTATGGTGAGATGCAGTCTGCTTCTGCGGGGTCAAAGAGCTTTTCATGTTTTACATTGTGACTACCCAGTCAACTGGGGAGAGCCTGATGTCTCTTGTTTTCAAGTATGGCGGACAACGCTGAAACGGAGGATGTCAAACAGATGTCAGGCAGTCGGATAGCTTCATAGTACCGAAGAAGCCGGGTAATTCCGGTGGAGGGAAGGGGGCTACATAATAACGGTCTCTCTGAGGGCACATCAGCCGTACTCAGGGACGGAGATACTGATGGAAACGAAATTGGAGAGAATAGCAGACAAATCGGCCCATGAGCCGAAACCGGAATTCACATCTTTGTACCATCTGATAAATAAAGAACTGTTAATGCAATGCCACAGGGAACTGGACGGCAGCAAGGCAGTGGGGATTGATGAAGTGACAAAGAAGGAATACGGAGAGAACCTGGAACAGAACATCAAGGGGCTTGTAGAAAGGCTGAAAAGGAAGTCATATAAGCCACAGCCATCGCTACGGGTATATATTCCGAAAAGCAATGGGAAACTGCGTCCGCTGGGGATTGCAAGTTACGAGGACAAAATAGTCCAGCTGGCTTTGAAGAAGATACTTGAAGCAATTTACGAGCCGAGATTTCTAAACTGTATGTACGGATTCAGACCAGACAGGGGATGCCATGGGGCAGTGAAGGAACTGTATAAGAGGCTGAACTTCACGAAGATATGCTACATCGTGGATGCAGACATTAAAGGCTTCTTTGACCATATGAAGCACGACTGGATAATGAAATTCCTGAATCTATACATCAAAGACCCGAACATCCTCTGGCTGGTGAACAAATACCTGAAAGCCGGGGTGATGGATGAGGGAAAGCTGGTTGAAAACGGAGAAGGTTCAGCACAGGGAAACATCATCAGCCCAATCCTTGCGAACATCTATATGCACAATGTTCTTACACTATGGTACAAGTTTGTAATAGCCAAAGAGAGCAAGGGCGAGAATTTCCTGATTGTCTATGCAGATGACTTCATTGCGGGATTCCAGTACAAATGGGAAGCGGAGAAATATTATAAGCTTCTTAAGGAACGAATGGAAAAGTTCGGACTGGAACTGGAGGAAAGCAAGAGCAGGATGCTGGAAAGCGGAGGATATCTGGCAAAATCGAAGCAGAAACGCGGAGAATCAACAAGGCTGGAAACTTTCGATTTCCTTGGATTTACATTTTATTGCGGAAGGACAAGGAAAGGAACAGCATGGATAATGCCGAAAACGAGCAGTAAGAAATTCCGGCAGAAACTGAAGGACATAAAAGTCTGGATGTACGCTAATCGAGACCAGAAACTAAAGAAGCTGATGGGAATGCTCAATCTGAAATTGACAGGGCACTACAGGTATTATGGTGTCAGTTTCAACGGCAGGATGATAAGCAATTTCAAACAACAAGTGCGAGAAATGCTATTTAAAGTCCTAAACCGTAGAAGCAACAGAAAGAGCTACACACGGGAAGGGTTTATAGAAATGCTGAAATATTATCCGCTGGCAATGCCGAAGATATATTTCAGTCTGTTCTGAAACTGTGAATGTTGTTATGAGGAGCCGTATGCGGAAAAGCCGCACGTACGGATCTGTGAGGGGCTGGCATCGTGAGGTGCCTGTCTACTCGACT
>RAYR01000058.1 GCA_003612405.1 bacterium 0.1xD8-71 | reverse complement strand
CACCTCCTGTAAGTCCGGCTCAACCGGGCCTTTACCCTATTGGAATCAAGATTTTGAACTTGTTTCGCAATTACCTACTATAAGTTTTGATTTATCGGTTTGCACCGAGAGAAATTATACCATGCTCAATTATGAAAAACAATCCCTGTTTTACGTCCGTTCCGACTATCCAGACAGTCAAGGGACGAGTAGTATTTTTTCGCAAAGTGCGCGAAAAAATCTCCACTCTTGACCCCTTGACCGTCTGGATTTTTGCCGTTGCCATTTCGCCGCCGAAAACGGGGAACAGGATTTGACAATCCTGCCCCGCTTTCGTCCGCTTCATTCTAACGGCAAAACCGTCTGCACTACTTAGGCGGCTAGCGTTAGGTTTTGCGGTGGCTCTGCCCCCGCGCCCCCGACCTCTTCCAAAGAACAGAATGGAGTGTTACGCAATAGGGCTTGAAAAGGCTTGATTTTTAAGGCATTGCAGACGCGGAAATCCACAGGGTAAGGGTTTTATACTACCTGCCCACGAAAACGGCTTCTAATCGTCCACAGGCGCGTTTTGCGCCCGTTCTTCCTGCCCGTTTCCCGCCACGTTGAAAAGTTTTGCGTCAATAACTCAAAAAAGCACTTGACAAAACGCTTCATGGGGAACCGCCGACGATATAAAGCCGTACACAGACCCGGTATTTGAGAACAATATCCCATTGACACAGACGGAACGGCTCACCATGAACAGCCGCCCGAAGCAGCCGAAATATGCAAGAAACAAAAATATCCTTGTGATCGGCGGTTCCGGCAGCGGCAAGACAAGGTTTTTCGTCAAACCGTCGCTTATGGACGGGGAAATGCGGGACTTTGCCGCCCGCACCCTTGCCAAAGTGGTACACATGACCGAAGCGGAGTTTGCGGGGCTTGCCCTTTACCCTGCCGACGAGGTATGAGCGAGATCAAGCGGCTCACGCCGCCCCAAAGCCGGAAAGTGAATACCCTTGTGCGCCGGACGTGCTGCAACTGCGATAATGGGAATTGTATTCTACTGGACGACGGGGACGAGTGCGTTTGTCCGCAGCTTATTTCTTACTCCCTGCTCTGTAAATGGTTCCGCATTGCGGTACTGCCCGCAGACAAGGAGCTGTACGCCGAGATTTACCAAACGGGAGATATGCGCCGTTGTAGTGTATGCGGTGCGCCCTTTGCTTCCAGCTCCAACCGGGCGATTTACTGCCCGGACTGCCGGAAACGTATCACCCGCAGACAGACCGCCGAGCGCATGAGGAAACTGCGGGCGAATGTGACGCGATAGGGGCGAAAAAAGCCTTGATTTATGCGGCTTTCCGGGCGGGGAAATGAAACAGTAAGGGATTTATACCTTTACCCCCGAAAATGGTGTTCTAATGCGTCACAATCCAATCTTTGTACCCATAAGAAAACCGGGGCGCGGTGGCTATTTGATAGCTGCCGCGTCCCGGTTTTCCTTTGTCCTACAAATTTGAATTTATGCTTACATTTTCTTCTTTTGTCTAAATATAAAAAGTGCAATCAAAACCACATTGACAATTAGAACAATAATGCTTCCTTCAATTTTACAAATTCCGCCGGACAAAATATCGTTTCCAGTAAAAGTCGTAACAAACAGATTTGGATAGTCATCAGCAAGTGACACACCACCTAAAACTAATGCACCAATTCCATTCCATAAAAAGTGCATAATAATTGGTGCTATAATAGAGCCACTATATTCAAGGACTGCTGTCATAAGCAAGCTCATAGTAAGTACATTCAAAACAGGAATAACACCCGCTTCAAATGCCCCTCCGTGCAATGCTGTAAAAAGTATTGTTGTCACAATCGTAGCCACAATTATATTATGCTTTTGTTTAAGCATTTGGTACAAGTAACCACGTACAAGAAGTTCCTGCATAATTGTATTTAGAAATACTGCCAGCAACCAAACAGGAAATAGGTTAATTAAGTTAGTTCCGTCACAATGGATAATTTTTGCTACATACATTACCAAAACAGGAATAGCTAACCATACAATCCCTGTAATTACTCCCAATACTATTCCCTTTACTGGATTATCGAATAAATGTAACTTTACGTTTTTCTTTTCAGCAAACCAAAAGACGAGAGTAAAAACTGCTATTGCCAATAGAGGTGTAATTTCTGCCCATAACCTCCATATAGCTTGTTCCTTTGAAGATGATAACGGCAAGATAGAAACTAATATTGCCCATCCCAGAAAAAAGCCTATGGATTTTATAATTGTAATTCCGATTTTTTTCAAAATAAATTCCTCCCAGTCGAGTAGACAGGCACCTCACGATGCCAGCCCCTCACAGATCCGTACGTGCGGCTTTTCCGCATACGGCT
>RAYR01000057.1 GCA_003612405.1 bacterium 0.1xD8-71 | reverse complement strand
GTAAGCGCCAAATAATACCGCGGTAAGATACAAAATTACCCCAGCCCTTTGCGAGTTGGAGTAATTTACTATAATTCACATGCGATTTTTGATAGATTGGAGTTTTTCACTCCATGGTGCCAGCTCTGCGAGCTGCTCATCGGTCATCTCTTTCGATGGCCGGTGTTCCAGCAGGAATTTCAGATATTCGTAAACATTCAGGTCATGTGCTTTTGCCATCTCAACCATAGTGTAGACCACTGCGCTGGCATTGGCGCCATTCACAGAATCACTGAACAGCCAGTTCTTGCGGCCAACCGCAAATGGACGGATTGCGTTCTCGCTGAGATTGTTCGTAAAGCTGCAGCGGCCGTCCTCCAGATAGGTTTCTGCGGTATCCTTCCGGTTAAGGACGTAATTCACTGCCTTATCCATGCGGGTATTGCGGACAGGGCTCTGCCGATCCAGCCATGACCAAAAAGCCTCCAAGATAGGTTTTTCCTTCTCGAGACGCAGCTGTTTCCGCTTTTCATGATCGCTGGGATATTTTTTGTTGATAGAGTCCTCGATCGCAAACAGGCGGTTGCAATACTGTACTCCCTGGACAGCCGGCTGGCTGTAATCATACTGCTTCCCCTTGGGGACTGCGTCAATAAAATATCGACGTATGTGCGCCCAGCAGGAACAGCGTTTGATATCCGGCAGGCCATTATAGCCCTGGTAGCCATCTGTTTCCAGATATCCGTGGAAGCCGTTCAGGAATTCCCTTGCATGATTCCCGCTTCTGGTAGGGGAATACCCATACAGAATGATCGGAGGAAGACCATCCTCACCGCTCCGGAACAGCCACATGAATGACTGTGTCTGTGCCCGGCGGTCTTCTTCCTTAAGTACCTGGATCCTGGTTTCATCTGCCATTGCAAAGCTGCGTTTCAGCAGTTCCCGGTGGAAGTAATCATACATTGGCTGAAAGTAATTCCTAGAGCAGTAGATGATCCAGTTGGCAAGTGTCGTCCGGCTGATCTGAGCGCCATACTGCCTCCAGTCTTTCTCTTGACGGTAAAGAGGAAGTCCATTGGCGTACTTCTGATACATCGTCCATGCGACACTGGATGACGAAGCCGGACCTTTTCCTACCAGAGCCTGCGGGATTTGAGACTTTACGATCACAGGTTTTTCCGTGTCTCCCAATCCATCCTTACAAGACGGACATCCATAACTCTGGCTGTAGTATTCGATCACTTTGCATGTGGCCGGGATAAATTCCAGCTCACGGCGGACATGCTCTTCGCCGATCAGAACCATCTGCGTACCGCA
Organism: bacterium 0.1xD8-71; assembly: GCA_003612405.1. Lineage (GTDB taxonomy): Bacteria > Bacillota > Clostridia > Lachnospirales > Lachnospiraceae > UBA3282. Next base: position 1,379 of record RAYR01000057.1, on the reverse strand, counting down.
GACCGGGCAGACCTGATCTTCTTCTGGAAGAGGGATGACTACTTTTTCAACTTTCAGCCCTTTGAAAAGCTCCTCATGGGATGCCTTTTTCTTGCGGGTATGTTCCCGGATCACAGTTTCTTCCTCCAGCAGGGACGGATCCTGTTCCGCCTCTGCTTCATTAAAAAGATTCTGCTGGCCGGGAATGTCATCGGGTCTCCTTTCGCTGGAAGAACCGAAAAGCTTTTTGGTCAGGTAATCCACCTGCTCCTGAAGGACCTTTTCATGGCTGGACTTTTCATCAATGATAAGACGGAGAGATTTGATCAGTTCAGTCTGTTCGGATACCATTGTTTTCAGTTGTGATACCGCATCTTTCAGTTCTCTCAGCTGAAGGTCTTTTGCACTGGAAGCCATCGTTCTCTCCTTAGATTTGATACCTCTATTATACCAGAAATACAGCCATTCCTAAAGGAAAACAAGTGCTGAAAAACGCTGAATTTATAAGGAAATCTGCCATTTTTCTGTGCAGGATTTTTACCGGAATCCAGATGCTTTTTTACTCTGCTTTAAGTGCTTTGGGCTGGTCAATATCAATCCCTGACATCAGCCAGTCAAACTCCCGCCAGGAAAGATCTCGGACTTCCGACTGCTTCCTTGGCCATTGATAGCCGCCAGGGACAGTAAGCCGCTTATAGATCAGAACGAAGCCATCCGGTTCACGCAACAGCGCTTTGATCCTGTCCCGTCTTCTTCCGCAGAAAAGGAAGAGGGCACTGGACGACGGATCCATCTTAAGCTGGTCTTCGATCATGGCACACAGACCATCAATAGATTTGCGCATATCTGTATAGCCGCAGACAATATAGATCTTTTCAAGACCGGAGATATCACCTAACATAATGTCTCCTGTATAAGGCGCAGTGTCCTTGTGAGCAGAATAGGATCTGCATTGTTATGGATACGGATTACAGTGTCCTTCATGGCCACTTCAATCGTATGGGAATTGTCAAGGTGCATCTGTGATGCTGTATTCTGTTCTGGAAATTGATCCGAAACCATGTCAATTGGAACTATATCCTGTTTTGGAAGAGGCTCCACATGGTGACCGTAATTCGGTGCTGGGATCTGATCCGCTGCCGCTTTCCGGCAGCGGCTGACCCAGTTATAAAAAGTGCTTACAGAAATGTCGTTTTCACGACACCAGTCAGCATCTGTCATGCCGCTCTGGCGACATTCATTGATGAGTCTGATCTGTTCCGCCATGGGAACACGGGCTTTGCGAATAGCTGCCATAACCTGTCCTCCTTGATTGTAGTGAAATAGTCTAACTATCTAACATTTAGAATTATATAGAAGGACAGAGGTTTTGGGAATCCGCAGGATTATTTGGCGCTTAC
>RAYR01000056.1 GCA_003612405.1 bacterium 0.1xD8-71 | reverse complement strand
AATGAAGGATAATTCCTGATTATTGATAATAAGGAGTTATCTGTTATGTTTTACAAACAAGAGACTACAATATCAATCAATACACAATATGAGGAACAATGATGGAAGATATTAAATCATTTTTCAGAGAAGACAATAGCCATTTTACAATATATGTTGTTGAACAGAAATTTGCTATTGGGAGAGGTCATGATTATTTCAAATCTTTTAAAGGGAAAAATAATTATATAGATACAGATGCGCTTGCTCAAAAGCGTATCTATAAAATTTATAGTTGGATTGATAAAAGAATTCCGGCTATAGCCGATTTGATTAAAGCTATTTTTACTGATTTTAGTCCGTCTAGCCTTGTTGATACCGTTGTTGCTTTAAATAAACTGTTTGGCACTCAAATACATCAGGCAGCGGGTCCGGAAGTAATTGATCCAATTATCATTCAAGAAGGAAAAATAATAAAAAAATATATTACGCAATTGATTAATTTACATAAAGATAGTTTCCTTGCACCAACTATTATTATTTTATTAAAGGACAATGATTTTGACCGAGCAAAGGAGTTATTATGTGAATGTCCTAATGGAGTGCGTGTAAAATTTATAAAAAATACAGGTGAGAGTGAACTCTATAAAGTCATAAATACAGGAGCTGATAACATAAATAATTTCATAGATTCTTTCGCAGAGCAATGTTTCAGCACCTGTTCTCAAACGAAACATAATATTTTGTTAAATAAAGAATGGGCAGAGAATTCTATCATCAAGCTATATGCCCCTCGTCTGTTAAAATATCGTGCTAATTTATTATGTGATGACAAAAACGAAATAAAAAATTATTTGAATGATTGTATTGATCAGCTAGAAAAGCCTGATTCACTTTTGGAAAGCGACGATACTCTTAGAAAGAATTTTTTGTGTGTAGCTAAATTATATAGGGTCTTTTGTAATGATTCAGGTTCTGCTGATATGAACGATGCCTATACAATAGCTAAGGAATTGGATAATCAGTTGCTTTTAGCGTATGTTTATAAGTATACATACTTTTTTGAAGACAAGTCAATTGCTGAGCAAAATCAATTGTTAGAGAAAGCGTATAAGATTTTTAATGATAATGGTATGGCGGACAATGCTGTGTATTGTAAAAACAATATACTTGTACGACAGTTTGATTATGGAAATATTTATGCTAAGCAATTTTCAGAAATGCTTGGAGAAGCAATCGGTGATGTCCCCGGACTGGTGGGAATGCCACATATTTATAACAATACAGGACTTGCTTATATGATGTCTGCAAAACCAGATCATGCGCTAGAGCTATTTGATAAGGGACTTGAATACGCTAAGTCAATAGACAGGCAAGTTCAATATCTTGCAATTTTATGTAATAAACTAATTACTAAGATTTATTATGGTGAGCATATAGATTTTTCCAGCATAAACAATGCATTTAAGCAAATATACGATGGCATGGTCCGCAACAGTCAATTACCCTTTATTTCAGCCAGATATGTCATGAATTTGTTTGTTATTGCGCTGAAAGAGAATAAAGATTGGGGTAGGGAGTTAATGCAGCAATATGATATTATTAGTTTGGTAAATGACGGCTTCGCAAGTAATGCTTTAGGAAGCGGACAGATAATAAGGCAGCTTGATTATATTGATCAAAAGTTGCCCGAGTGTAGTATTAAAGATCAATGTACAATTCCTGCGCTGGTTATTGAACCAACCGGGCGCAGAAAAGAATTTATTGAAGAGACGGGGTTAAATCCCTTCTACTTTTTTACTTGGCTGTAGTAAATGCCAAAATTGCAATGCTCAGCAAGAAATTATGCAGGGTAATTTGAGGCACAATTTCCCCCAGATCACTAAGATATGTAGAAAAATTCTTTGCTTTATTTATTTCGGAAAACGAATGTGAAAAGGCGTTGTTTATCCATACGGTGGGCATTGGATTGATTTCAATAAAATAAATATCTTCTAACTGTAATGGCTTTTTGAGTAGTGCTACCAGTTCATCAGAGGAGGAACACTTAATTCTGGAATCAATACGGCAAAAGGTATTGATCGCTATGTTTTGTGTTAATTCTAGATATTTTTTCTCCAGTTCTTCACTCAAATCAAAAATGGTTTTTCTTGTAAAGCCACTTCTGGAATTTTTGCATTCTTCTCCAAGGAACCATTCTACGTTATCATTTTCTGCAATATATAAGACAGTTGGCAGGATATCCATTTTTTGTCGGACAGGATTATATACGATCGGGGTGGTAATGTCATAACCTGGAATAAATTCCTGATAAATGCCTTTTTGAAGGGAAGAAAATTCCCTCTTTACGCCGATGCTGCTGCCCAGATTCAGCGGGCGAAATATTCCGCCTGCAATGTCTTTATCCAAAGTTTGTGGAACTTGAAGTCCTGTTGCCTTAGCAACTAAATTAGACATAAATTTATTTTCACCAGCTAATATTGTTGATGCATCACAAGGAATGCACGGGATATGGAAGAAAGCGCAAACAGAAGGAATAAGTGCCATAGGAGACAATTCACAACCGCCACAGTTTAAGTTCAGGACGTAATCTATATTAGGCAAAGTACTGCAAATTGCTTTGTCAACGAATGTTCTTACATCTAATATTAGCGGTCTGCATTTTAAGTCCTGTATTGCTAATAGCCATTTTGATATGACATCACTTTGCCAAACGTGATAATGCTCGAAACCAGGGGCATCTTCACCTTCAAAAGTATAAACAACACAAATTGTTTTTCCGAACATTTCATGAAGATCAGTCATTTGCGCTTCCTCCTTTGTATGCCATTCCATTTTTTGTCTGTTTAGAATATGTGATATAATCTGCTTGAAAAATATATGACTAAAATATAACAGATAACTCCTTATTATCAATAATCAGGAATTATCCTTCATT
>RAYR01000055.1 GCA_003612405.1 bacterium 0.1xD8-71 | reverse complement strand
AGTAGCTTTACTACACGGTTAAGCAAGAAAGAGCACAGGGCGGATGCCTTGGCACTGAGAGCCGAAGAAAGACGTGATAAGCTGCGAAAAGCCGCGGGGAGGAGCAAATATCCAGAGAGCCGCGGATATCTGAATGGGGAAACCCACATGGAGAGACTCCATGTATCCATATCTGAATCCATAGGGTATGGAGGGGAACCCGGTGAACTGAAACATCTAAGTAGCCGGAGGAAGAGAAAGAAACATCGATTCCGAGAGTAGCGGCGAGCGAAATCGGAAGAGCCCAAACCAGAGCGCGAGCGTTCTGGGGTTCGGACTGCACAAGCTGCTGCAAAGGACAGCCGAATGGCACTGGAAAGACCAGCGGGAGAGGGTGAGAGCCCCGTAGGCGAAGTCAAGAGCAGGGCGGCAGGATCCAGAGTACCACGGGACACGAGAAACCCTGTGGGAAAGAGCGGGGACCACCCCGTAAGGCTAAATACTACTCAGTGACCGATAGCGTATAGTACTGTGAAGGAAAGGTGAAAAGGACCCCGGGAGGGGAGTGAAAGAGAACCTGAAACCCTGTGTTTACAAGCTGTGGGACACTTATAAAGGTGGACCGCGTACTTTTTGTAGAACGGTCCGGCGAGTTGCGGGGGCTGGCGAGGTTAAGCACTGAAGGTGCGGAGCCGGAGGGAAACCGAGTCTTAATAGGGCGGTAAGTCAGGCCACGCAGACCCGAAACCGGGTGACCTACCCATGTCCAGGATGAAGCTGCCGTAAGAGGCAGTGGAGGTCCGAACCCACATCCGTTGAAAAGGGTGGGGATGAGGTGTGGGTAGGGGAGAAATTCCAATCGAACCCGGAGATAGCTGGTTCTCCTCGAAATAGCTTTAGGGCTAGCCTCATGACAGCCAGATGGAGGTAGAGCACTGAATACCCTAGGGGGCGTCAAAGCCTACCGAAGGTTATCAAACTCCGAATGCCATGCTGGTGATTGATGGGAGTCAGACTGCACGAGATAAGTTGGGCAGTCAAAAGGGAAAGAGCCCAGACCCACGGCTAAGGTCCCAGAGTGCGTGTTAAGTGGAAAAGGATGTGGGATCTCGAAGACAGCTAGGATGTTGGCTCAGAAGCAGCCACACATTCAAAGAGTGCGTAATAGCTCACTAGTCGAGAGGTCCTGCGCCGAAAATGTCCGGGGCTGAAACACGCCACCGAAGCCTGGGGATCCGTCTATCCATAGGGTAGAAGGATCGGTAGAGGAGCATGCTCATCCTGCTGAAGCCGTACCGGAAGGAGCGGTGGAGGGATGAGGAGAGAGAATGCCGGAATGAGTAGCGAGAGTAAGGTGAGAATCCTTACGGCCGGATATCCAAGGATTCCAGGGTAAAGCTGATCTGCCCTGGGTAAGTCGGGGCCTAAGGCGAGGCTTGAGAGCGTAGCCGATGGACAACAGGTGGAGATTCCTGTACTGCTGTATGACAGAACTGTGGGGACGCATGGAGGAAGCGTGGACCGGGAGAGGAGAGACCGGTGCAAGCGGGCCAGGTGAAGGGCTGGAAAAACCGTCCTGCGGGCCGAACCCGTGACGCGGAGCGAAAGGAAGTAGCGAAGCACGTGGAGGCTGTGCCGAGAAAAGCCGCTATCGTTCATACAGTACCCGTACCGAAAACCGACACAGGTGGATAGGGAGAGGATCCCAAGGCCGGCGGGAGAAGCATTGTCAAGGAACTCGGCAAAATGACCCCGTAACTTCGGGAGAAGGGGTGCCACAGAGATGTGGCCGCAGAGAATAGGCTCAGGCAACTGTTTAGCAAAAACACAGGTCTATGCGAAACCGGAAGGTGAGGTATATGGGCTGACGCCTGCCCGGTGCTGGAAGGTCAAGAGGAGGAGTCAGGAAACGAAGCTCTGAACCTAAGCCCCAGTAAACGGCGGCCGTAACTATAACGGTCCTAAGGTAGCGAAATTCCTTGTCGGGTAAGTTCCGACCCGCACGAAAGGCGTAATGATCTGAGCACTGTCTCGACAATGCACCCGGTGAAATTGAACTGCCAGTGAAGATGCTGGCTACCTGCGCCAGGACGGAAAGACCCCATGGAGCTTTACTCCAGCTTGATACTGGGATCCGGTGCTGTATGTACAGGATAGGTGGGAGGCAGTGAAGTGAGGACGCCAGTCCTCATGGAGCCGCTGTTGGGATACCACCCTTGCAGTACTGGGTTTCTAACCTGCGCCCGTGAACCGGGCGGGGGACAATGTCTGGCGGGGAGTTTGACTGGGGCGGTCGCCTCCGAAAGGGTATCGGAGGCGCTCAAAGGTTCCCTCAGAATGGACGGAAACCATTCGGAGAGCGCAAAGGCAGAAGGGAGCTTGACTGCGACACCGACGGGTGGAGCAGGTACGAAAGTAGGACTTAGTGATCCGGTGGCATGAAGTGGGACTGCCATCGCTCAACGGATAAAAGCTACCCTGGGGATAACAGGCTTATCACTCCCAAGAGTTCACATCGACGGAGTGGTTTGGCACCTCGATGTCGGCTCATCGCATCCTGGGGCTGTAGCAGGTCCCAAGGGTTGGGCTGTTCGCCCATTAAAGCGGTACGCGAGCTGGGTTCAGAACGTCGTGAGACAGTTCGGTCCCTATCCGGCGCAGGCGCAGGATATCTGAGAGGAGCTGTCCTTAGTACGAGAGGACCGGGATGGACGGACCGCTGGTGTACCTGTTGGCAACCGATGCCATGGCAGGGTAGCCAAGTCCGGCAGGGATAAACGCTGAAGGCATCTAAGCGTGAAGCCCCCCTCAAGATGAGATATCCCATGGAGAGATCCATAAGACCCCTTGGAGAGTACGAGGTAGATAGGCATAAGGTGTAAGTGCAGCAATGTATTGAGCTGATATGTACTAATCGGTCGAGGGCTTAACCATGAAGAAAGAGCAGTTCTAAGGCGTCAGAAGACGCCGCCTAAGAACAGCCAGACTTTCTTCGGAAGGATCGAAGATCCTTCCGAGAGGAAGAGAGAAGAAAGACTCCTGAGGAGTAAGGGATGGAAGAGATATGGATTAGAGATTCAGGTTCGGTTTTGAGGGTATG
>RAYR01000008.1 GCA_003612405.1 bacterium 0.1xD8-71 | reverse complement strand
TTGCCCTCCTGTGATATGGATTGATATGATAGGTTGGTTTCGGTGCTGATATATGGTTTTCTTCCGTTTATTGTGGGGAGATTGGATTGCGGAATATTGTTGTTGGGTATTTCTCCGCTTATGGGAATAGGAGTACATTTCATACGGTAATTGCCGCATGAAAAAAGACTATAACTGTTACCGTCATAGCCTTTTAAGGATTGAGGAAGTCCCTTTTTTATTTGTATTTGTTTGTCACCCCTCCGCACTATCCAACATCTGTCGGTGAAATCATCGGGCAACTGCATCTCATTCTGTGTCAGGCTAAAACATCGGTAAATGAAGTAAATTTGTATGAATCCGTAAAGAATTGGGCATTGCCGAAAGCAAAAGATATTTTGTCGCTTTCGGAATCGTTTTGCCGAGATTATCTGAATGAATTTGGAAAACTGTATGACAAGCTGCCCAAACAAATCATTCATCGTGACCTGAATCCGTCAAACATTATTGTGTCGCAGCACGAATGGGGCTTTATTGACTTTGAACTGTCGGAGAAAAACCTGCGTATTTATAATCCCTGCTATGCGGCTATGGCGATTTTGAGTGAGAGCTTTGCTGAAAAAGATCAAGCCAAGTTGTTAAAGTGGCTGGAAATTTATCGAAATATTCTTTGGGGTTATGACAGTGTAGTAAAACTTACCAGGGAGGAATGTGTTGCACTTCCTTATGTGGCCATGGCAGATCAGTTGGTTAGCACAGTGTGGCTTTCAGAGCAGGACAAATATACGGAACTTTTTGAGATAAATAAGCGCATGACCCAATGGCTTATCAGTATTTTTGAGGAATTAAAGCTGAACTAGATATTAAAACCGCTTTACTTGTGAAGAACCGTGATTCTTAATTTGACGGAGGAATTCTCAGTGAACAAAAATATTATTAAGGATTATAGCAGAAAAATATCTGAGCGCATGTGGAATCTGCCTGATAAGGGTGAACTTGAGAGTCATCGTGAGGAAACTTATATTGATGATATTATTCAGAAAAGTCATATAGAGAGAAAACTTCTTGATAATTTAGAGGGTATAGATACTGTTTTTGACAAAATAACTTTTGTAAAAGGCGCACTGGAATTATCGGCTATTTCCAACAGATTACCCTTATATTTCTTATCGTCCACAGCATCGTATGAACGTTTTCAATGCCGCCTTTCTAGCAGTTTTGCATGGAATTACAGTAGAAAATGCCTGTTCCTGCCTGTTCGTTCCGGTCATGATCGCAGAAGGAACGCTGGCTGTTAAGGGATTCCTCAATAAACTGCCTGTCTTCCAGAGTAACATGTTTATGATTTCCGGGTATGAGATTTGACATAACAGACCTCCTTTACCACCACTGGGAAACAGTAAAGAGGATACACAAAAACGATGCAGTACTTAAAATTACAATTGGCAATGTCTATTTTTGAGGTCAACCCCTATTGACTTTCCTCCTTGTGCTTGCTAGAATAGAGTCACGATAAAAATTGCCGATGACCAATATGCGGTATATAAGTAGTTTGGCTGAAAGTATAGTCCTTCGCCGTAAGGTGAGGGACTTTTTCCATAATGAGGGTATGGTTGTTCCATACCTTAAAAGTAGTCAGACAGTGAATAATGTTATAGTTATGGGGAATTCGAGTAATATTTTAGAATGGAGAGGTGACAGATGGAAAGGACACAGATGAAAGAGGGCAGGAGAAAAAACAAACGTATCGGGAAAAAAGTTGGTAATGTCGTAGTGATAATGCAGGCTATTTCCGTTGTTTTTGCGGTGGCGGTCTGCGTTAATATGTTCAATTCCCTGGTCAGAAGCTTACAGCAGGAGATTTGTACGAATGGTACGAGTATGCTTGCGCATGAGCTGGAAAGGATATCGGCAGAGGAGGATATCAATCAGGTTCTGGACGGATTGAAGGAGCGCATGGGATGTGAGTTTACTATTTTTGAAGGCGATACGAGAGCATATAGTACGGTGACCAAGAACGGAGAACGTGTGGTGGGAACCAAACTGGCTTCCAACCTTATAGATATAGTATTAAAGCAGGGACAGTCTTATGTGGGTGAGGCAGATATTCTGGGGTCTACATATTTATGTTCTTATGTGCCGACGAAGGGCGAAGACGGTAAGATTGACGGACTGCTTTTTGCTGGAATATCTTTATCAGACGCAGAGAAGGAAACTGCCAGGATCATCAATTATGCCATAGCGGTCAGTGTGGCGGTGATTATTGTCTGTATTATTTTCTTAAGTGTCTATTTAAAGAAGAGAGTATCGGGTCCGCTTGGCAGGATTACCCAGGCGGCCATGCAGTTGGAAAGAGGAGAGCTTGGGCTGGCTGACGGCAGGGAAGTTGAAATCGGTGTCCGCTCCAATGATGAGATCGGTCTTTTGGGAGAGATATTTGAGAAGACCATTGGCAATCTGCGGGCTTATATCGGTGAGATTGATGAAGTGCTGGGAGCGATTGCGAAAGGGGACCTGACACAGAATACGCAGCAGGATTATACAGGAGATTTCAAAGCGATCAAGGAGTCCCTGGAAAGTATTCTCAGGGCATTAAATCAGACGATGGGGCAGATTGCAGCCAGTGCAGGACATGTATCAGATGGTTCGGAACAGGTGTCTGCAAGCGCACAGACTCTGGCACAGGGGGCTACCGAGCAGGCCAGTGCTGTCACGGAAATCTCAACAACGATTACGGATATTTCAGAAGGTGCAAAACAGACTTTCACGGCGGCAGCAGAGGTTGGCAAAATCACCAACCAGGCCGGGGCACAGCTTAATCTCAGCATGGAAAACGTAAAAGAGCTGAGTGAATCGATGGAGCGTATCTCCAATGACTCTAAGCAGATTGGCACCATTATTGCAACGATAGAGAATATTGCTTTCCAGATTAATATTCTTTCACTGAACGCAGCTGTGGAAGCGGCCAGGGCCGGTGCCGCAGGCAGAGGCTTTGCTGTGGTGGCGGAGGAGATCAGTAATCTTGCGTCAAAATCCGACGAGGCTGCTAAAGCGACGAAGGAATTGATCGAAAGCTCTGCCGCAACGATAGTAGAAGGCGGCAAAGCAATGAACCGGGTATCAGAGGCGCTGGAACGGACAGGGGAGCTTGCCGGCAATGTAACGGTTAAGATGGATCAGGTCGTGGATGCGGTCGAAAAGCAGACTCTGGCGATGAACCAGGTGGCTACCGGTGTCGAACAGATTTCGGCGGTAGTGGAGAATAATTCGGCGACCAGTCAGGAATGTGCGGCGGCCAGCGAGGAATTGTCATCTCAGTCAAGTATGTTGAAAGAATTGCTTGGTTCTTTCCGATTGAAAAATATCGGCAGACAGAAATAGGAGGAACGGCCTTATAAAAATTGCATTTGATGATATAGAGTTGATTTGCAGGGAAATGTATCAATATAAATTTCTCGGAAGACTTAAGGATGGCTCCGAGTATTGGGCAGAGATGGATTGGAGAAAGGCGTATGCAGAAGATTAAGGAGGATTGATATGCTGGATATGATACCTAACGAAAAAGAAATGATGGAGCTGGTCGGGGAATCCCTATATGATGTGTGGAATAAGCTATGTGTTTTAATTGATGAGAATTATGATATGGATCGTCTGTGGGATAAAGGCGGTAAGGCATGGAAATATGAGTATAAATATCGACGGGGCGGCAAGACGTTGTGTGCATTATATGCAAGGGAAAACTGTGTCGGCTTTATGATTATCCTGGGGAAAGATGAACGGTTAAAATTCGAGGCGGATAGAGAAAGCTATTCTAAAGAAGTTCAGGAAATATATGATGAAACGAAAACCTATCATGACGGGAAATGGATCATGTTTGAGCCGGTGGACACTTCTTTATTTCATGATTTCATTAGGCTGCTGAGAATCAAAAGAAAGCCCAATAGAAAGTAATATTAGAGCCAATGAATTTTGGCGCGGAAATTGACAAAAATGTATAAAAATGGTATATTGCTAACAGGGTCATGGTATAGAATGAATCAAGAAAATAATGCTTTTTATCTGATAGTGTAGATAAAAAGCATTTTTAGTAGTTTATATTACATTATACAATTACTTATATTTTAGGGGGTCAATTTTTATGAACGCGAAAAGAACATCTGTTGAAGTCTACTTATCTATGGTGTTTAAATGGGGGCTTTTTATACTGGTATGCGCCTGTATGTGTGCTACAGTCATGTTTAATACGGAAAAGATATTCGGGTTATATCCGAATGTGTCATGGCTGGCGACAATTGGTTTGGGTATAATGGATGTCATCTTTTTTGCAACTGCAATGTTCATTATAAAGTCATCGTTTGATGAGGACGGATATTTAAAAGAAGGCAGATTAAAGATTGGTAAAATCTTTTCAGCAGTCGTTTTAGTAGTGCAATGGAATTATCTGTTATATATGCTTCCATCCCGGACATTCTGGGGATTTTTATTCTTTTTCCTCATTTTGATAGCGTTCTTTTTAGATATTAAATTGTTGCTGGGAAGCGGTTTGGCCTGTATAGTTTCTTTATTTATAGGCTGGTTTATAAAAGGTACGGATCTTCTTCCCGTAAAGGACGAATTATTCCTGACGGATCTTCTTATGTGTCTGGTTGCATTGGTGTTATCCTTAACCGGATTGATTATCTTTGTATTTTTTGTGGCACATTTCCTGGTAAATGCCAAAAAAGATGAATTGGAAAAGAATAATGAACATGTTACCAGTATCCTTACCACCGTCCGGGAACTGTCAGATAAACTGCATACGGCAGGGGAAGCTCTCTCACAGATATCCGGAAATGAAAGTGCTTCTGCGCAGGAACTTGCAGCAACAAGCGAGCAATTGGCAACCGGAAATAATCAGTTAAGTGCTAAGACTGATGAAAGTATGCTGAATCTTGGCGAATTGAATAAATGGGAAGACGTTGTTGCTGAAAATGTAGAAAAGGTCGAGGATACGTCCAGAAATCTTCTGGATAAATCAAAGCAGAATGAGAAACTGCTGAATGATTTATCTCTGATCAATAGCGAAGTATCTCAATCCATGGATGCTACAATAAGTATAACAGAGAAGTTATCGGACGCTGTTAAGGAAATAGGAGTCACTTTAAATCTTATCAATGATATTTCATCGTCTACTAATTTGTTGGCGTTAAATGCTTCCATTGAGGCGGCACGAGCTGGGGAAGCAGGGAAAGGTTTTGCTGTAGTTGCCACAGAAGTTGGTAATCTTGCCAATAACACGCAGGAATCCTTAAAAGATGTGCAGGCGGTTATTGAACGGGTACAGCAGAATGTTGTTGAGATTACTGCGCAGGTAGAAGAAAACTCTACAAAGTTAGGGAAACAAAATGAATTCTTTGTGAATGTTTTTGACGGCATGAAGGATATGACGAACCTGCTGAATGTGTCTGTGGATGCCGTTAAAGCTATGGGGGATGCGCACAGAGAGCAGTCGGAAGTCATTAAGAACACGGTATTGATTAATCAGGATATTGCGGAAAGTATCAGAAGCGAGAATGAACAGTTTAGTGTGATAAGAGAAATGGCTGAAAGCAATGCCAGCGACACGGCAGAGATTTCTACACAGGCAAATACGATCAATGAAATGGTTAATAAAATGTCCCTGCTTCTGAATAAAGATGAATAAAAATCTTACAGGGTCTGGCTTATCCCCAGACCCTGTGTTTATGTAATAGGACTATGATTCGGTTATTCCGTTGAAGCCAAGCTCGTTGTCCAATGTTGTTCCGCTGATCGTGAAATTGGCTTGATTCTTGTTATCTTTCTGATAGATAAAGATTGTCTGTCCACTCTTGTCTTTTCCGGCGGCTACATCTGCATAAACCGTGCAATAATCGCCGATGTGGATATTATAATCTCCAGGGTCATTCGTTTCGGAAAAACCAAGGGTAATATCCTTTCTGCCGTCCGGCATGAAAATGTGGGTAAGTTAGCTCCTATTAAAGTATATTCGCAGACTTTATGTTTTATGATTAAATTTTTGTTAAAAGGCAAAGATTTTTGTTGTCAATCTATTGCTTATCTGTGATAAAACAAACGATGCGTCATGAAAGACGATCATGAATAGTTTTTTAATGTTGGGGAGAGGCCGATATGATAGGAATATATGATTGTCTTGGATATGGGCCAGGGTATGACGTATCCTTTGAAGAACGAGAAAAATATCCCTGACCGGATATCAAGGTGCCACGGCATTAGAGCCGATGAACTGGGATTATGAGAATCTGTCAATTCAACAGTTCCTGGAGCTGGCATATCAAAGAGCCAGAAAGATTGACGAGATACGGGCAATATTTTCTGCTTTATAAATAGTGCACCATAATGTATTCTTCCTCATTTTGCCTTACAATCTCAAAGCCAGCCTTTAGATATAGTCTCACCGCATAATTGGCTTTTTGCACGGAAAGAGACACTTGTTGATAGCCATGGGATTTCAGAAGATTAAAGATCGCCTTCATCATGGCCGTGCCGATTCCCAACCCACGATATTCTTTGTAGAGGGAAATTGCCAGAGAGGGTGTGGCATCGTCTATGTGTCCGTAGTCGTTCATTATGCGGGTCCAGACGGCTCCGACAATCTTGCCGTCAACCTCTGCGGCTAATCCATGATCAGCTTTTGATTCTCCGAAACGTGCCACATAAACCTGTAATTCAGGAGACAGGATAATACTTTTTGGCGGCGGTTCCACACCTTTCGGAATAAAAATCGCCTCATATAGGAAATCGTTCAATAACGGGTATTCATGTTTTTGCAGTTCTCGTATGGAATAGTGCATTGATAACCTTCCTATTTTCATTTCCTGTATTCTTCTGGTATTTTATCATGATTGAGATACCATAACAATATGGATTATTGTTTTGTTTTTAAAAATGAAAAATGAAAATAAAATAATCGGAGTTATAATTTTCTAAGATGCTTGTAAAATAGATTTGAAAGCTTATTTTAAGTCGTTATTGTTTTAACGCATATGAAGGGGAAGATAAGGGGTTGCGTATGAATAAAGAATGGTCTGAACTGAATAAAACAATGCAGGTACAAATAAAAAAGGAGGATACTTACAAGGAAGGCATCGGTACATTATTTTATCTGCGGGGTCAGTTAATGCAAACCTTATTAACCTTCAAAGAGGATTTATGCAGAGAGGATTTTCATGCAATTCCCTTTATCAATGCAGACGGTTATCATAGTAAGACGATCGCCTATTCTATCTGGCATATCTTTCGGATTGAAGATATCGTTGCACATACGGTGATTTGCGAAGATGAACAGGTGTTTTTTACAGGCAATTATCAGGAACGTATCAATTCGCCAATCATTACAACGGGAAATGAGCTTGTAAAACAGCAGATTGCAGACTTTTCAAAACAACTTGATCTGAACGAATTATATGCGTATATCCTGGAAGTAAGAGAAAGTACTGAGAAAATGGTTGAGAAAATGTCTTATGATGAATTAAAAAAGAAAATACCGGAAGAGAGAAAAGAAAACCTAAAATCACTGGATGTTGTAAGCGCAGACAAAAATGCCGTTTGGCTGATTGATTATTGGTGTAACAAAGATATTCGTGGACTGATTCAAATGCCGTTTTCAAGACATTGGATTATGCACATAGAGGCTTGTCTGCGCATTAAGAACAAAATACATCCCTAAGTAAAATGTTATAAGGGTCATTTATTGTTGATATCCTTCAATAACCCAGTCATATTCCTTTAAATTCAGACCCTGTCCGCAATATTCACACTTGCCGCCGTTTAGCAGTGACAGACTGGCGCCGCAGGAATCGCAGCGATACACGTTTACATCGTTGATGCTTTGTGTCAGTGCACGGATGCTTTTCAGAAGGCCAAGCCGCAGGTAAAAATTTTCCTGACGAACATTGCCGTTTTCATATTTGGTGAGCAGCAACCCCGCCTTTACATGTAAATGTTGAAAAGTTCCATCCGCCTGATAATCCATCAGAACACATTCCAACAGTTTACAATCAATCACACCGCGAAACCTTGCCAGGAGGGGTGTCATGTCACATACCGCAAAGGGTTCGATTTCCCGCGGAAAATCAGCATAGCAGATACTGAGCAGTTTGTTGGAAAGATTTCCGATAAATGTTTCCATCGAAAAATGCTGGTCTACACTTCGTATCTTTTCCAGTGTCTGATTTGTCCGGGCAGGCCCGCCTGCTGCACTTTCCCGGCCTTTCTTTCCTACAAACAAGGACATGACTAACGCCATCACAACAATTCCAAACAGTGGAGCCAGTATCATCATGGCACCGCCCATATTGCTCCCAATGGCTAAAAGTGCAATGACAATAATACCAAGAGCCATGTACATGGGTACAAAATTTTTATGGATTGTAGAACCGTCCCGGTGCTGTGTCCAGTCTCCGGGATTATATACAGAAGAGACTTTCTGTTTCAGATCCTCGATATGGAATTTCGTCTGGCAATAATCACAGCCGTCCACAAAACATTCCAATGGGCCTTCCCAGCCACAGCTCGGACAGATATTAAAAGTGACCAATATGATATACATGTAGCTGGGTCAAAAGTATAGTCCATTTGATATTACCCTTATGGTCTAATGGTAAGACGCCCACCTTTATAGTTATTTAACCTTCAAAGTGGGAAATATGCGTTCAAATCGTATTAAGGGTATTGGAGTGAAAATGAAAATTATGAAAAGTTATGCATTGAAAAAATTTAAAAATGAAATAGGGCAGGCAAACCATTTCTTGATAACAATACTGGTAGGGTTGGATGGAGTGAAATCCGGAAAAGTAGTAAAGAATGACGAGTTTGATGCTGCATGGAATCCTAAGGATGTTGTTAATTCTGCAAATCGTAGCAGAATATATACAATTAAGTCGTCGCTGGCGTGGGTTGTAGATTGCCTTGATATGTATTTGCGGCTCTGTAATAGAAAACCTAGATTGCTCAGTGATGAATTAAGTAGAAAATTTGACGGAACTGGTCATAGTGTTTATGAAAAGTACAAACTTATTTGTGAAAAATATACAGTAAGTGAGATTGATGAAGCTGTTGTTGATTTGCTAATCTGCTGGAGAAATAGGATGACTCATTTTGAGGCGGATAATGATATTTTAAAGGTATCCCGAAATATTTTAACAACAGGCTTGAGTGAAGGCGAGATGACAACAAAGTATCATTTGGATACCAAGCAAATGTTAAATTCTTTTGACAAAAAAGAGTGTCCCAAATTTAAAGAAATGGCTTTTATGATAAGGAGAACAATCTCTTTCGTTGAAAGCCTGGATAAAATCTTGTTGAATGATGTGGATATATCGGTTTTTTTAGAGGATATGTTATGTAATGAGTTAAAAAACAATCCTGCTGCTTTTAATGGTATTTTTTCGACGGTAGGTGATAAGAGACGACAGAAGATTATTCAGTTTATTAAGAGTCGCGGTTTTGTAGGGTTGGAAAATAATGGTGAAAAGGGAAAAATATTTATTGATGACATTTCGGCAATGTCATATAAAAAGTAAAATAGGTTGTTTTCTAGCTATAATTTGCATATAATGTAATTGAAAGTGGGGTGCATATAGAATGACAATAGATACGAACACAATGATTTCTATTACAGAAGCGAATCAAAATTTTTCAAAAGTAACCAAAGTAGTTGATGAGCATGGAACGGCAGTTATTCTGAAAAATAACATACCCAGATATCTGGTTATTGATTTCAGCAGGGCGGAAAAAGAAAAAGTTGCCAACAGTGAAGATGTTTTTGCAATATCTGAGAGATTGATAAAACAAAATATGGAAGCATATGAGGTTCTTGCAAAATGAATGTTTTGAGCAAAGAGCAGATATTGCAGATTCATGCAAGCTTGATAAAGGCTACTGGCGGAAGTGTTGGTATTCGTGATGAAGGAATGTTGGATTTGGCGTTAAATAACCCGTTTCAGTCATTTGAAGGAAGGGAGCTTTATCCGAGTATTCAGGCTAAGGCGGCACGGCTTTGTTTTGGATTGGTAAAAAACCATGCAATGCTGGATGGAAACAAAAGACTTGGTACGCATGTTATGTTAGTGTTTCTTGCGCTAAATGGATATGAATTGTCTTACAGCCAAAAAGAGTTAAGTGATGTGATTCTTGCGCTGGCATCTGGTGAAATTGGTGAAAAGGAAATTTTACAATGGATTATTAAACACCAAAAATAGTTCCCGATACCCTGCTGAGAGCATTTTCAACAGCCTTCTTTAAGACAGTGCTTGAATTTGTGGCACCGGATACTGCATCGACATCAATTTGCTGTTCTGCAAGGATTCTGTCTATGACAGTTTCCGCGGACTGTCCGCGTTCGTTTTTATGCTCCAGAATAGCAATGTCAGTGAGAGCTCCGTTTAGGACTGTCACCTCCACTTTGGCATAGATAAAATTGACGTCATATTCTCCGACATAAACGCCATCGGGAATAGCGGAAATATCTATGCCGCTAAAAGTGGTTTCTTTTACAGCCCTTTTATAGTCTGCCACGCTTTTGAGGTAAACCGCGGTAACGGTCATACCGATAAGAAAGAGAAGGACTGCGATAGATAAAAGGATCCTTTTTGGGGATAATTGACTTTTCAAGTTAGACACCTCTCGATTTTCTTTATTATCTGCTCAGGCAGTTCTTTTCTGTTCTTTGCGTTTGCGCAGACGACTTTGCCGGCCGCTTTCATACCTGCCGTTTTAAAAAATTCGTCCATATTGTGTATTGCTCCTCTGCTCTGACCGAATATCCATGAAAAAGGGGCAGGAGTGTTACAGGAAGTTAAAAGGATATATTGCCGGCCTCGTAATCGTGGTTTGGGAAAGGTTGCGGTTTCTTCCATAGCTACTCCCAACAGCCGGTCAAATAAGTTCTTGACAGGAGCCGGCACATTTGCCCAATAAACCGGAGCGGCTAGGATCACAAGATGGCTTTTTTGCAAGAGCTCTACAATTTCCGGCAGGTCATCTTTCAGGACGCAAATTTGTGTCTCCATGCAGGAACAGCAGCCTGTGCAGAAAGAGAGGCTCTTTTCATAGAGATTGATTTTGGTTACGTTATAATTCGCCTGTTGGGCTTTTCGGATTGCCACATCCAACATGGCAGCCGTAATTCCATTTGTGTGAGGACTGCCTAAAATGGCAAGCGCACTTTTTTCATGCATGATCATTCCCCCTTACTCGCAATCGCATTGTAAATCAAAGAAAAGCCATACTCCAGAAACTGTTCTTTTGATAAATTCATTGATTTTTTTATATATTCTTCTTTGTTGACGGCAAGTTGGATGATTCCCGAGAGCATGCCCCAGAAGTTAAATATGGCGGGCATGATTTCCAGATCGCTTCGTAAATCGCCCAGTTCCATGCCGGATAGTAAGAAGTCTTTTATCTTTTTGTTGATTTCCTCGCCTACCTGATAAGTTTCTTGTTCTTCCGGCAGATAGTTATGATCCTCAAAATTAATATTGATTTTGTCTAATACCATCTTGAAATAAAAAGGAAATTCTTCCTGATATTCTACTAAACCCCGACAAATAAGATCATATCTTGCTCTTGTGGTTTCCTGCTGTATCAGCGCAGAGGATATGTAGTCATAAAGTTTTTTCATGCTGTTTAATACTAAAATGCCGACAATCTCCTCTTTATTTTCAAAATACACATACAATGTTGCCTTGCTGTATCCGGCAGCCTTCGCTATATCATCCATGGAAGTTGAGAAGATGCCTTTTTCCAGAAATAATGTGGATGCCGCCGACACGATGTTTTCCCGGTGTACGCTTCGGGGCTCTTTTTTCCTTCGTCCCATATGGTGTTCCTCCGCACAATAATTAAACTCTTGGTTTAATTATACGGATAAATAATACTATGTCAAGAAATTTATTGTAAAGATTTGCAGACATGTAAAGCAAAAGGCAGGGACTTTCAACTGCAATTTTCAGCTGACTGCCCTGCCGGTTAGAATCTTAAAAGTGTAGATAAGTGGGAAATTTATCTATATTATCAGTACCAGTAATTCCACGACAACTCATCCTCGTACAACCAGTCGCTCTCAATACCCAGCCTGCCTGCGTATGCCTCTATCAGTTCGGTGATTTCGTCATCGGAGACAAAGGTCATCCCTTTCTGTTCACACAGGGATATATATTCCTGGCACAGAGAATCGATATCCGTGTCATAGGACTGCATGACATAGTAGTCTGCACCGTCTATCTCATAATGGGTGACCTCGGCGTCTGGATCAACGGAACGAAAGACAGAGTCATAAATATCCGGTTCTATATCTCTAAACCACCAGTTGCCTAATGCCTCGGCATTGTATACGGTATGAAGGTTGCCGTCTGCGTCCAGATACTGCATATCAAAGGGATGATCGCCTGCACCGGCGGAACCTCCGCTGGGGAAACAACCGTGGTATAAGGGCGATGTATAGCTTCTGGCCCACGTTTCGTAAGAATATACGACTTCAAGGGAGTTATCTTTGCAGGTGATGATCATGGTAAGGTCGCTGTCATCATCCGGGGCGTAAATGTCAAGCCCCACAAAGCGGACGGCAAGCTCTTCCACGCCGTCATTGCCGCAATCCAAATAGGCATATTCTATACTGGGATAGACAGAATTGTATTCGCTTGTATATTCATTTATAATCTTCTCCCGGATATCGTTCAGGGTCCATTCTTTCTGCTGATCTCCGTAGTACCATGCGTCTTCCCGCATTTGTACAGTTTCCTCCCGGCGGAGAAAACGCTGATAGGAAGCCCACGGGCTGTCAAAATCGTTAAAATGTAGTGTTGTGATTGGATAGCTGAGACTCTCACCTTGCATTTCCAGATGCAGGAGGGGCTCATATTGGTCGGCCTTGGCAATATCGTGGTAGATACTCTGGTTTTTCTGTATGGAGGCTTCGCTGTCCAGGGAAATCCCGTATGTGCCAAAAAGCTCGGCAACACGTTGACAAAAATACTCTGACGTACAGTCTGACTCATGCTCCGGGTCCTCATCTAAAACAACTTCCTCGTTCAGCAGTTCTCCGTCAGCGTTGTATTGGTAAGCTGTATGGATGAAATCCGAGGAGCCGCCCTGTGTCTGCTTGATAAGCAGAGGCGCATAAAGTTTGTTGCCGTCATAATGATACAGCCCGGTGTTCGTGGTGGAATAATCCCAAAAGATGCCATACCCACTTTCAGAGAAGAAGAGATAGGGGGTCCCGTTGGCGGTTAACAGTGACCAGGAAATGTCATAGCCATCCATGTCGGAATATCGTTTCTGTGTATATTCGGCAGTCTGCCGGACTTCGTCCTCCTCGGCTTCGTAAATATACAAGGTGATATCTTCTTTAGTCAGAAGAAAGACCAGCAGTTCCTCATCTCCGTCCTGGTCAAGATCATAGATTTTGGCGTCAGACAGGCCGGCAGAGGCTGTCCAGAAATAATATGTGTCATCGTATGAGTCGTCATACTCAAATTCTTTTATCTGCGTACCCAGATTGGCAGTACCATATTGGGGTATCAGTTCCGTCTCCAGATAGTTCTGGAGCGTTTCGGCTGTTTTAGAGACGGTAGGGACTTCTTCTTCCTCTTCCATTTCAGATATGGGGGTATCTTTCTTTTTGTCAGCTTTCTTTTTTTCACCCTTTTCTGAAGAAGCAGACGTTTCTTCCACATCAACATCGTCCCTCGATGTGAAGTAAAACACGCTGCCGGCCACAACGGCGGCTGCCAGGACGGCAGCAGATATACCGCCGATAAGAACCGGGGAAACAGTCTTCTTTGGAATCGGGTGCATGGACGGTTCTGGAGAAAGCGGAACCGGAGATGAGGCGGTCTGCACAGGCGAACCGCAATAGGCGCAGAACTTGTCACCTGCGCTTACTTCTTTTCCACAATTGGCACAAAACATTTTAAATCCCCCAATCTGATAATTGCTTTTTGGTTTTTCGTACGAACTTATTATGGCATGATTCTGGGGATTGGTCAATATTCGTCAGATATTGCAAGTTGTTTTTGTAAAACCGCAAGATTCATGAAAAGCGTAATCTGTATTTTTGTTATAATACAAGCTGGAAGGAGGAGGCTGAATGAGGAACAATACTGAAAGTATTATAACCGTGATAGATTATATGGAAGAGCATTTGTACAGCACAGAAAACTGACAGAAGCGGCCAGGCTGCTTGTTTTTTCTGACAAACCGGTTATGGAGATTGCCTTGACGGCCGGATATGAGAGCCAGCAGGCATTTACGGCCATCTTCAAAGAAATGTATAAGAAAACACCGGGGCAGTATCGGAAAGAGAAAACATTTTATCCATTGCAGCTAAGATGTATTTTGCACAGAAATCCGATGACATTTGAGAAATTGACATCCTGCCAGCATCGTATTATGCCGGCTGCCCCATCTGACATTCCACAATGGATGCGTTTGGTGAGGCTTGTTGTTGACGGGTTTCCTTATCTGGATGAAGAATCATATATGGCGCGGTTACAGGAATATATTGCTCGGAATCGGTTCATAGGACTTGGTTTTGTGGAGGCCGAGCTCCTTGTGGAATATGGATATCCGACACAACGACTGATTTTACCAGGAGAAAAGCTGAAGGAGATAGACGGATTATGAGTCATGCACAAGAAAAAGAAAATCCGCTGGCACAGGATTTTACATTAATCATTTGTGCCGGTATGACTCTGGGTCTGTTGATTCCAGTTGCAGGCATTATTTTCATAGAATCTATTATCTGGAAGCTTGGGGCAAGCCGTCTGCTATTTCCTTATTGCAGGGAATATTTGTTTGTTATTTTCTTATTTGCTCCGCCAGGGATTCTGCAAGTTCTTTTCCAGAATCTGATTGTCACTGCCGGCCGTCCCGGATTTGGAATGGTTTTGTCTGTCAGCGCAGGGGCAGTCAATATTCTGCTGGATTATATTTTTATGGTTCCTTTACAGATGGGGATTCGCGGTTCGGCACTTGGAACGGGAATTGGGTATCTGATACCGACAGTGGCCGGCATCTGCTTTTTTATCCGAAAGAAAGAAGGTCTGCGATTCCGGAAACCACGGTTGGATTTCAGGGTTTTGACAGAAAGTTGTTTTAACGGTTTTTCCGAAATGGTAAGTCAGATGGCAACGGCAGTCACCACCTTTTTCTTTAATATGGTTATGATGGGATTGGTGGGAGAAAACGGAATTGCGGCAATTACGATTATGATTTACACACAATTTATGCTGATCACTCTGTACATAGGGTTTTCCATGGGTGTTGCCCCAGTGATCAGCTATAACTATGGAGTGGGTGACAGGCAGCGTTTAAAAAAGATATTCAGGATATGTATCTTCTTTATTGTGGCAGTGTCACTCGTAGTGTTTGCACTGTCCATGATATTGGGAGCACCCGTGGTAAGTGATTTTGCGCCGGAAGGGACAGCGGTTTATGGTATTGCCAGGGAGGGATTTGGGATTTTTTCATTTGGGTTTCTGTTTTGCGGAATTAATATCTTTGCCTCGGCTTTTTATACAGCATTGTCCAATGGGAAAGTATCGGCGGTTCCGTTAGCGGAACTGATTACTATGGTTGTGTCGGTGGCCTTTATAATATGCTATAATAATATTTACAAAAACATGAAAACATTTCGCACAGGAGACACACCATGACAAAAATATATTTTGCCCGTCACGCACAGCCGGAACATTTATCCGGGGAAAGAGATTGTCATAGGAACACATGGGACGGCGCTTAGTACCATACTGCATTTCTATGACCGCAGTTTTGGCTGTGATGATTTCTTAAGAATCATAGATTGGATGCCATACATTATAGAACTTGATTTTGAGGGAGATAAGATGATTTCCAGGTATGAGCATTGTTATGTGGAAAAGGAATTTAAGACTGCTATTTAGAGAAAGAATTTGGAGATGGTTTTATGTTTACAATTTTCAGAAAAGTAAGCAATGCCCCGGAAAAAGTAAGCAATGCTTTTGAAAAATATCTATTCTTTTTGAGGAGGCAGAGGTGACGGAATTTTTTTGCACAATATAACCAGACAAACGGAGAAAACAAGTGAAAAAATACAGGCGAATCATATTGGTATGGATTAGTATATGCTGTGGCATCATATTGGCAGCCTGCGGAGAAAAAGAAACAGAAGCGCAGGAAGAAGATACCCGGATAACAGAGGATAAAACAGAACTAAATGAAGAAAAATTCTATGAGATGACAGAAACATTGGGATTAGATAAGGGCGAGGCAGAGAAGTATTATGAGAGGCTTTGTGAAGATAATGTTTTCCAGAATGGAACCGGAGAGCTTACGGATTTATTGATAGAGGATCTAGATGGAAACGGACAAAAAGATATGATAGCCATGGTACAAGAAGGTGAATTTTATCTTTATGGAGAGGGTTGTATCTATTTTTATATGAATGAAGACTCAGCGTATTGTTTCAAGGATGAAGATTATCCATTCTTTTTTGATCTGGATGTGGTGACCGGGGATTTTGATAATGATGGGAATACAGAGATTGTGTTTGAATCCCATGGAACAGGCAATGGGGCTGCCGGGGACTGGAGTCTCAGAATGTTAAAATACAAAAATCATACGATGGAAAGAATGGATTTCCCTTCTGAGACATATAAGAATGATGAGAGGTGTATCGGGATTAGTGTTACACAGGAATCTGTGAAAGATACATACAGCGCATATTGTGCTTATTTGGATGAAACAATTGAATTTGCAGCAGAGAATATTTTTGAACCGGAGAAACCCCGTGTGGTTGGGGGAAATGTCCGCGGTTTTTATAATATATGCAGTATGGAATATGAAGGCAGGGATGCACTGGTGGTGTCTGAGTATCTTAATGGTGAAGGCGGCAACGTACATTGTGTGGGAAAAGCCAGATTTTTAATTCTGTGGGAGAAGGATGGGAGCAGCCGGATTGCAAAATGGTGGATAGATTAAAAATATCTGGTACAAGATTGAAGGATTTGAGGTATAATAGACGCAGAGCCAGCGCTCTACATTTCTATATCACAAGAATTTTATAGGAGGTATCATTATGTTATTGCAAGGAAAAGTGGCAGTTGTTACAGGCGGAACCAGGGGAATCGGTTTTGCCATTGTGAAGAAGTTTCTGGAAAACGGAGCGAAAGTAGCCCTGCTCGGTTCCAGGCAGGAGACCGTTGATAAGGCGCTTCAAAAGATTAAAGAGGAAGATGCAAATGCCGAGGTTGTTGGTTACTGGCCGAATCTGATGGATGCATCGGAAGTGGAAGAAGTATTTACCAAAGTTAAAGATATGTATGGAAGTCTTGATATTCTGGTCAATAATGCCGGGGTGTCTGCACGGGAAAGCTTCTATGATTATAAACCGGAAGAATTTGAGAAAGTCATCGATCTGAATTTAAATTCCGTCTTCATCTGTGCTCAGGCGGCGGCAAAGATTATGAAGGAACAGGGCGGTGGCGTGATCTTAAATACCAGTTCCATGGTCAGCCTTTATGGACAGCCCGCGGGCGTCAGCTATCCTGCATCGAAATTTGCGGTAAACGGCCTGACCAAATCTTTGGCAAGAGAGTTGGGGAAGGATCAGATCAGAGTTAATGCGGTTGCACCTGGTGTAACGAGAACAGATATGGTAGCCGCCTTACCGGAAGATATGGTGAAACGTATTACGGCGCCAATCCCACTTGGACGAGTAGGCGAGCCGGAAGAAGTGGCCAATGCATTTTTATTCCTGGCAAGCGATATGGCATCCTATGTTACAGGAGAAATCCTCTCGGTTGACGGTGCAGCGATGACGTAGGATATAATACTATAAAAGAAGCGCTTCTGCCATCAGGCAGGGCGCTTCTTTTATACAATAGGACATTACGAATGAATCCCCTTCTCAATAATTCCAAACCCCAACGGATAAGGACCGGTATGCACGCCGATTGTGGCGCCAATCTGGTAAACGGGGATTTCTCTGACGTCATAACCCTTTTCCCGCAATGTTGAAACGGCCTGGTCGCGGAAGACCGCACCTTCCTCGATGTCGTAGCCGTATCCCACTGCAATGCTGTAGCAGTCGCTTCCAAGATTGCTGTCTTTCAGATATTCTATCAGAAGATTCATGACTTTCTTTAAGGTGCGTTTACGCCCTCTGTCGATACCGGAAGGAAAGATTTCTCCCTGTTTCAGGGTGATAATGGGGCGGATATCCAGGGCGCCGCCTGCCAGGGCGGCGACTTTGCCGATTCGTCCCCCATGTTTTAGATATTCCATATTTCCTACGGTAAAGAAGATTCTTCCGGTACTCTTGATTTCTTCCAACCGTGCCACAGCATCCTGATAGCCGACACCATGATCACGCAGCTCAACGGCCTCCAGTACATACTGGCCCTGTAAGACCGTGTTAATGGTAGCGTCTATAACGGTAATCTGAGCCTGCGGATATTTTTCCAGAATAAGAGTCCTGGCATTAAGCGCAGACTGCATGGAGCCACTGAATTTGGTGGTAATACAGATACAGATGACGGGCATTGCAGTTTTGGCAAATGGAAGAAAAGCTTCCTTATAATCCTGAATGGAGGGCATGGAAGACTTGGGATATACGCCCTTTTTATCCACCATCATCTGATAAAAGTCACGGATACCGATTTCTACATTTTCTTTGAAATAGTGTTCATCATCAAAAGACACATAAAAGGGAACTACTGTGATGTTTTTTTCTTTTACCAGTTCCAACGGCAGATCGCAGGAACCGTCACTGATAATATGAAATGTTTCGCTCATATCAAAATCTTCCTTGTGTAAAGTATTTCGACAGACAGTCCTCCAAAGCAGGACATCCATCATTATTGATATATAGAATACTACGTTTGGATGGTAAATGCAATCGTTTTGAATATAAATATCATAATGTAGAGTTATATTAACTTCTTTTGATGGTTTTTAAAACCGCATGATATACAAAAAGAAAAAACTGTCGCCCTGTCATGAAAAGTTATGACAGGGCGGCAGTTTTTCTAATCAGGATATTTGAAAATTATTCCGCCAGATAGATTCCAAGTCTTGTCTCAATCGAGCTCATGGCTTCTTCCAGGCTTTTCTCCCCGGTCATATAAGCGCTGCCTTCCTCGTAAACTACATTTTCAAAGGTTTTATCTTCTACATAGGCAGTATTCAGGGAAGTGATCCATTGGATCAGTTCATTTACCTCCGCCTCATCCGGAACCCGGATGAGCAGAACCACTTCGTTTCCATCGGAATCGACTGCACTGCCCGATCCCGATACATAGTCGTTATCCTTATACAGCCGCCATTGATCTGCATAATTGTCCAGGATGGCCTTCTGAGTTACCGGGAATCCGTTCTCCACATCAATCTGGACTTTTGTGCCGAGAACTGTTTTGATGAAATCCTGTGCACGTTCCGTATTTTCGGAAGAGGCGTTGATGCCCAAAAGTGTCCTTGCCCAGAACACATTGCTGCACTGACCGCTCATCGGGATGCTGCCGCAGTTCTCAAAGCCTTCTGTCTTGGGAAGGGAGACATGACAGTTGTATTCTGAAATATTATCTATGGAGCCTGCCGCAAACTGCTGGGCCTGGCTCATAAAATAGACACCCTGGTGCCGTGTTCTGATCTCGTCCGAATCCTCCAGGTTTTCGCCGTTTATACTATAGTAGCTTTGATAAATTTCTTTTTCGGCTTCCCATTCGGCAAAGGCTTCCTCCGAAAGACCAACCGTCTGTATGTCATACATCTGTTTTGTCTGTGTCAGGAAGTCCGAAATGGCATTTGCATCGAGTGCTCCCTCTGGTGTCCGCCAGGTGGGTGCGCCTGTCAGGGCAAAGACCCGCATCATTCCTTTGGGAGAAGAAAGCCGCAGCAAATCGGTGTCGGGATTTTCCGCCCGCATTTCTTCCATTACTCCTATCATACATGACATATCTGTCATTTTGTTAATATCCTCATTTCTGCCAAGAACATAGGGAAGCTGAATGGCACAAGGCACCATGTAGACCTGGCCGTCTTCTCTGAAGGCATCCACGATATTCGGAAAAACTGCTTCTTCGCTGCTTATGCCGTCCAGGAGTGATGCGATGTCCAGAAGGATACCTTTTTCCACATAAGAATCCATTGGCATGTTGTCCAGAACCAGTACATCTGGTCCTTTTCCGGCCATGATACGTGTGTTCAGGTTCTTGATGGCATCTTCTCTGGTCATGGAATTGCCCTCCAGACCAATTTCATATTCTACATAGACATCCGGATTTTCTTTCTGATAAAGGCTGATTGTCTGCCGTATCACGGCTTCGTCAGAAAGACTCCAAACCAGAAGTTTTTCATTGGGTCTGGAAGGTACATCCGGATTGTAGACGAAGCGTACAAGCTGTTCTCCGGTCATCACTACTATGAATTCATTGTTATCTACCACAAGCATGTCCATGATTTTGCACGCGGGATTACCCAGACTGCTCAGACCACCGTCCATGACCTGTTCCATGGCGCTGCCGCCCAGCACATGACGGTATACACCGGTCTGGCCGGCCAGATAAACGACATCGTCGCCGCCTGAAACCAGAAACATGTCATAGCTTCTGCCCGGATTACTTTCCCGGCTCGGATAGTTTTCCCTTACGAAATCTATCAGCACCGTGTCTTCTATATACGTCTTTTCCTCCATGTCGTAAAGGAGTGGAACATCATATCCCCATCCGTCTAACAGCATGATATTGCCATGGAACCGTATAAGAGACGGGCTTCCGTCATCCACTGTTAAGAACTTTTCACAGCTCCCGTCCGTCTTTATTTCATACAAATTAGAACTCAGCGTAGAGGCAAAGATTCTTCCATCGTTCGATATGGACACGCCGTTGACCCATACATCATCAGCCTCCAGTTTCAGTTCCGCTGGAATGATTGTACTATCGGGCTTTACAATCGTAAGCTGCATATCCATTTTTAACTGCACACCGTTGCCGTCATCAACGCTGCCTTCTTCAGGCTCTGTCCATATTACGGCAGCGGTCTGATCCGGGCCGAAGGCCATTGTCAAAATGTATTTGTCTTCTTCTTTCATCTGCTTAAGCCAGTCCAGATCTTCTTTCACCCAGCTTGCACCATTATCCCGTGAGCGAAGAACAAATCCGCTGTTATCTGACAGAAGAAGACTCCCGTCTGCCTGTTGGAATACCCGGCTGTTCCAGTCTGTGAGGCCGTTATCGCCAAGTTCCACCTCCTGTTCTACAAAACGTCCCATGGCAATGCCATCAGGATTCTCTTTCGTGACAGTCTCGCTGTCTGCTCCTGGAGTGTCCGGATTGGTGGCCTCTGTACCGCTCGTACCGCATCCGGTAAATAGAGTAGCGGTCAGAACCAGTACCATCAGACACGCCGTCAGTTTTCTGGTTATTTTTCGTTTCATTTAGTCCCCTCCTGTGATATACAATTCCTGACTGTTACTTTTGTCAAGTATGGAAAAATAAATTCCCCAAATTATTATAACAACCTTTTCTCTAAAGAATCTCTAAAGAGATAGTTTAGAGAAAATCTGTTATGATGGATACAATATCCATAGACATTTGTGTCCGGCAGGAAAAAGATTGCCGTTTCCCGCTTTGTGTCGTGTTATAAAAGGCACAAAAGAAGTAGCCTGTAGGAGAAAGGAGGGGTCGTTATGGACTCAAAGAAGATTGGGGCGTTCCTGAAACGTCTGCGAAGTGAAAAAGGAATCACACAGGAGCAGCTGGCGGAAATTCTGGGAGTCTCCGGAAGAACTGTTTCGAGATGGGAGACAGGAAATAATCTTCCTGATCTTAGTATTTTAGTACAGATTTCTGAATTTTATGATGTGGAAATCAAGGAAATTTTCAATGGAGAGAGGAACGGTGAGAATATGGATAATGAATTAAAAGAAACTTTGTTAAAGGTTGCCGATTATCATGAACTGGAAAAACAGAAAGCTGCAAGAATAGGAAGTATTTCGTTTAGTCTGATGTTTTTGACTTGTGCCATGGCGATTGTCATTCAAATGGTTATCACAGGGGATCTGGCGTTGGTGGCAGGGGAAACGGTAATCCTTCTGGCAGGTGGTCTGGCCTATGTGTATTTCATGGTTAAAAGCGGCATATGGAATATGGAATAAAATACAGCCCCAAAGTACGCCAAAGAAAGATTTTATGATCAGCATTATCTGTACAGGTATATTCAGTATCGTGTTTTGCCGGATGCTGAAAGGGAAAGCAGATCTTCTTTATATTGTTGGTGCGTCAGTCTGCTTTTTTATCGCTTTTACGGCAGTATCCTATGCGATGTTGAGGGGTTTGCGTATCCTTTCTGCAAAGAGGGGTGGTGCGTGAAGAAAGCATAAATTTAGAGCGGAGAGCCTGCGTTTATTCTGATTGGGACATTCGCCTGCACAAAACGAAATAACGTTAAAATAATTCAATAAATTGTATTGACATTCCATTATCAGACCGTTAGAATTAATTCATCAAAGAAATTCTAACAGGTGTGCGCTCTGCACATTCAAGACAGCTTCTGTCGGATTTCTCTTTGAAACATAACAGAAAACGGCAGGAGAAAAGATGGACGGGCATAGATGGCAACGGCATATTGTATCCTGCTACATAAAAGGAGGATATGATATGTCAAAAAGAAGACAAAAGAAGAAAAAGAGGAACGGGAAATATGACACTCATCCGAAGCACAAACGGGTACAGCAGACGGTAAAGGACAGACTTTTCCGATACCTCTTCGAGAAAGATCGTAATGCGCTTCTTGACTTGTATAATGCCCTAAATGGGACAGCGTATCAGGATGCATCGCAGCTTGAGATTGTGACAATCGAAAGTGCAGTTTATGTGGTGATGAAAAATGATTTAGCTTATATCCTGTCCGGCACATTAAATTTGTATGAACACCAGAGTACTTACAGTCCAAATCTGCCGGTACGTTTTCTGATTTATCTGGCCCAGGAGTACCAGATGGTGATAGAACGGGCAGAGAGGAGCCTTTATGGAACAGGGCGGATCAGCCTGCCTACGCCACAGTGCATTGTCTTTTATAACGGTACGAAGGATATGCCAGAAGAGCAGACGCTGAAACTGTCAAACGCCTTTGAGAATAAAAAAGTGAGAGCTGATGTGGAGTTAAATGTGCGGATGCTCAATATAAACTATGGATATAATAAGCTGTTGATGGATAAGTGTAAAGTTCTCAAGGAGTATTCCATAATGGTGGCTGTGACAAGAAATTATATGTCTTTAGAGAAGGATGTACAGACAGCCTTAAACCAAGCGGTGGACCACTGTATAGAAAAAGGTATTTTAAGAGAATTTCTGTTAAAAAATCGGGCGGAGGTGTTGGGAATGATACTGGAAGAGTTTGATGTAGAGAAGTATGAGAGGACAATACGAAGCGAGAGCTGGGAAAAAGGAAGAGAAGAGGGGGAAGTGATAATAAACAAACTGGGTCTTCTGTTAAGAGAGGCAGGACGGAGTAAGGAATTTATGGATTCCCTGTCCAACCGAAAACTTCAGAAGAAGCTGCTTATTGAGTTTGGTCTGGAGGATGATGCAACTTCGATGCAAATTTGATGGTTCTTTGATGCATAAATGATGCCGTTATGATACACATTTGATGCAGGAATGATGCCTTTGTATTGTAGCATGAAACCAACAGATATCATTGCGGGAAAATCCGCAGAACCTACAATTGGTATAAGGAAGGATGGAGGTAACATGAAACAATACAATAAACACAAAAAGCTGTTATGTATTTTGTCGGCATTTATTCTGCTTATGAGTTATGTGCCGGTGGTACGCGCAGAAGAAAGTACAGAAAATGAGGACAAAACCAATTCCCCATATTTTTATGTGGAGAGTCAGGAGCCGGGAGTGGACAGCTTTCCACTGAAAAGCACGGATGTCAATGTATCAATCCAGGGGATTATTGCAGATACCTACGTGGTACAGACATATGCCAATGAGGGAAGCAAACCGATCAATGCCAGCTATATTTTCCCGGCATCTACCAAAGTTACGGTACACGGTATGCAGATGCAGATCGGGAATCAGACAGTGACGGCAGTGATTAAAGAAAAAGAGGAAGCAAAGCAGGAATTTGAAACAGCCAAAAGTGAGGGAAAAAGTGCTTCCATGTTGTCTGAAGAGAGAGCCAATGTGTTTACCATGGATGTAGCAAACATCATGCCGGGTGACGAAGTGCGGATTGAACTGCATTATACGGAATTGATTATGCCCACGGAAGGCGTATACCAGTTTGTCTATCCCACGGTTGTGGGGCCGCGCTATGTAAGTCCTGCGTTGGACGATACCGGAACCAGAGAGGAGTGGACGGGCATCCCATATCTTGCCAATGGATCTGCACCTTCTGATACGTACAATATCCATGTATCCGTTTCTACGGGTGTACCCATAGCGGAGCTGACAAGCAGTTCCCATGATATTATCATTCAGGAAAAGGGAGATACCATGGCGGATGTGGGTTTGAAGGATCCTTCGGATTATGCCGGCAACCGTGATTTTATTTTGAATTATAAACTGACAGGGGAACAGATCAACACCGGACTTATCACCAGCAAGGGGGAGAAAGAAAACTTCTTTATGCTGATGGTACAGCCGCCGGAGCATTGTCAGACGGACGAGATTCCGCCCAGAGAATATATTTTTGTACTGGATGTATCCGGTTCCATGTCCGGATTCCCGTTAGAGACAGCCAAGGGCCTGATTTACAATCTGGTTTCCGGGCTGCGGGAGACAGACTGCTTTAACTTGATTCTCTTTTCCGGGACTTCCCTGAAAATGGCCGACCGTTCCGTTCCTGCGACCCAGGAAAATATCAGTAAGGCGGCCTGTCTGATCAAAGAACAGACGGGCACCGGTGGCACGGAGCTGGCCGAGGCGCTGGAGGATGCGCTGGACACACCGGCAATGCGAGGTGTCTCCCGCAATATTGTCATTATCAGTGACGGTTATATCAGCGGTGAAAAAGAAATATTTCAGATTGTAAATGACCATATGAATCAGGCGGACTTCTTTTCCTTTGGAATCGGTTCGGCAGTGAACCGTTATCTGATCGAGGGGATCGCTTCCATCGGACAGGGAGAACCCTTTATTGCTACGGATACCGGGGAAGCTTCCAAGATAGCCGATCAGTTCCGCACTTACATACAGTCCCCGGTACTGACGGATATTAAGGTATCCTTTGACGGCTTTGATACTTATGATGTGGAACCGGTTGTGATACCCACCCTTTATGCAAAGAAGCCGATTGTTCTGCTTGGAAAGTGGAAAGGCGAGGCGGCCGGGACGATTCAGATTGAGGGTATGACCGGTAAAGGAAAGTATAGCCAGACCATAAACGTGGCAGATGCAATGATCGGGGAGAATAACGCAGTCGGGTATCTGTGGGCGCGTAAGAGAGTGGAACGTCTGACTGACTATGGGCAGGAGACTGACAGTGATGCTGTTAAGAAAGAAGTGACACAGATTGGCCTGGATTATCATATGATTACCCCCTACACTTCCTTTATTGCGGTACTGGATGTGGTGCGCAATCCCGAGGGTGATGCCACTGATGTTGACCAGCCTCTTCCGCTTCCGTTGGAAGTTTCTGATCTGGCTGTTGGGTATCGTGTGGGATCGGAACCAGGGACAGTATTGCTGATGGTATTGCTGACGGGTATGATATTTTTCAGACGCTATCGCCGGCGAAGGCAAGAGGGATAACGATGAAGAAATGTGAGATAAAAGCAAGGATACAAAAAGACTGGCCTCTTTATCTGGCAGCAGGTATGATCATTCTGGTCATGCGTTATTTTGGCAGGACAAGCGATACAGATATTCTCCTGTGGATACTGGCACCCACCGCAAGGTGGGCCGGTATCCTGGGCGGGATATCCTTTGAGTATCTGCCGCATCAAGGATACGTGAATCATTTTTACCAGTTTCTGATTGCAGCCTCCTGCTCCGGCATCCGATTTATGCTGCTGACTTTTCTGATGTTTCTTTTTATGCCGGTATATGCACCAAAAGAAGGCATGCGAAGGAAATACGGCAGACTTGTGTCCAGCATGATACTGGCATATTGTTTTACCATTTTTGTAAACGGGATTCGTATTGTGCTTGCCATCAGGATACCCATTCTATTGGAAGAACTGCATCTGTTGCAAGGGTGGCTTACACCGGACAGACTTCATACATTGATTGGAACCGTTACTTATTTTACGGCGTTATGTGTGATTTACCGTCTTATGGCGTCAGACCGTTCCGTAAAAGGACTAAGGGTTCCATTGTTCTGGTATCTGCTGCTTGTTCTGGCACTGCCTTTTGTCAGCAGGATGTGGCATCAGAACTGGCAGGGATTCGGCCAGTATGCGGCGGCCGTGATGGGGGTGTGCATGTCTGTATGCATGATATTTTGTGTGGTGAAAAAGAGAAAAACGGCCTTATTTGACCTGGAGAAGTTAGTTATGATACCATGTAAAAAAACAGGAAAGGCCGAGGCTTACAATGTGGTTTTGTCATGTGAAGAAGATAACACTGACCATAGATAATACTTCTTTAGGTTGTGTCCGTTTTGGAACCGGAGAAAAGAATCTGATTATGCTTCCGGGTCTGAGTTTTCAGAAGGTACAGGAGGCGGCTTTCGCGTTAGCCTATATGTACCGGGTTTTTGCCGGAGAGTATACCG
Organism: bacterium 0.1xD8-71; assembly: GCA_003612405.1. Classification (GTDB taxonomy): domain Bacteria; phylum Bacillota; class Clostridia; order Lachnospirales; family Lachnospiraceae; genus UBA3282. The sequence continues at coordinate 225,316 of RAYR01000008.1, read as the reverse complement.
TGTATGTTCTGGATAAAAGGGCTGATATACCGGAAGGATACACCATCCGAGATATGGCGGATGATGCTGCACGGGCAATGGAGCAGTTACATCTTGACAGAGCCCATGTGTTTGGAATTTCCCAGGGCGGTATGATTGCACAGTATCTTGCCATCAATTATCCCCATCTGGTGCAGAAGCTGGTGTTGGGTGTCACTACATCAAGGAGTAATGAAGTTGTGGAACGGGTCATTCAGGATTGGATCCGTATGGCCAAGGCGGATGCATATGGAGCAATCGTCACAGATATGTTTGAGAAAATGTATTCTGCAGCTTACATGAAAAAGTACAGATGGCTGTTTCCGGTTTTGAGAAAAATCGTCAGGTCGAAAGACCTGGGCCGTTTTACTGTACTGGCAAGGACTTGTCTGACTTGTAATAGCTATCCGGAACTTCATAAGATTACCTGTCCGGTATTGGTGATCGGAGGCTGGAAGGACAAGGTGGTGACAGGGCAGGCGTCCAGGGAGATTGCGGAAGTGCTTGGGTGTGAGATTTATATGTATGATGATCTGGGTCATGCCGCGTATGAGGAGGTACCGGATTATAATGAACGGATTCTGCGGTTCTTGAGGGGGTGATATAGGTGATACTCAGTGCAAGCAGAAGGACAGATATTCCTGGTTATTATTCCGATTGGTTTTACAACCGCATAAAGGAAGGGTTCTTATTTGTCCGTAACCCCGTAAATATGCACCAGGTGAGTAAAATTGACCTGTCGCCGGAGGTTGTGGACTGTATTGTGTTCTGGACAAAAAATCCGGCACCGATGCTTGCAGGACTGGAGGAATTGAAAGCTTATCCTTATTATTTTCAATTCACGCTCACAGGATATGGAACGGATATTGAAAGAAATGTGCCGCATAAAAAGGATGTTGTCATACCGGTCTTTCAAGATTTGTCAAAGAGGATTGGCGCACAAAGAGTCGTCTGGCGGTATGATCCTATTCTTTTCAATGATAAGTATACACCGGGGTATCACCTGCGGGCGTTCGCGCAGATAGCCGGGGCATTGCGGGGATATACCAATAAGTGTGTGATCAGTTTTGTGGACAGATATGTGAAGAATCAGAAGAGAATGGATGCCCTGAAAGTATATGAACTGGAGGAGACGCAATTGTCTGTTTTTGCCGGACGGCTTAGTGAGATTGCCGGGGAAAATGGTATGGAAATCGGAAGCTGTGCGGAGAATATGGATCTGGAGCAGTGCGGCATAAAGCATAACAGCTGTATTGACAAAGGATTGATAGAATCTTTGACGGGCAGTCGGATAAAGGCCGGCAAAGATAAGAACCAGCGTGAAGCGTGTGGCTGTCTGGAAAGCATTGATGTGGGTATCTATCATACCTGCCAGAGCGGATGTGCCTATTGTTATGCCAATTACAGCCAGGAAGAAGCAATGGTAAGATATGGGAAATATGACCCGGCATCACCGCTTCTTTGCGGGGATATCAGGAAAGAAGACAGAGTGACAGTCAGGCCGGTGAAATCTGTGAAGGAAGTGCAACTCAGTTTTTGCGATATCCGTTGATGCAGCCGTAAGAACATTGGAGGAAATAAACAGAGTGGAAAGCAGTGGTTACGGAATTACATAAGCTTGGTTTTCAGGATATCTTTTTATGGGTGCTGGAAGAAAATTTAAGAGCCAGGAAATTTTATGAAAAATGTGGGTTTACATCAGCCGGACGTTCTATGGAGTATGAGATTGGCGGGAAAATGTTACGGGAGATGCAGTATTGTTATAAGAGATGAGGATGAATAGAGATATCATAACCAATGTCAACAAACATATACGGTATGACGTCCTCCTCACGTTATCTGATATATAATCCGGAACTTGCCGATTCCAGGAGATCTCCCCGCTCTACTTTTAAGATTGTATCTTCCGTGCTTGCCATGGAAAATGGAATCCTGGAACCGGATACTTCCACGCACTCATGGAGCGGAGAGATATTCTGGAATGAAAATTGGAATAAGGATATTGCCTTTGAAGAAGCTTTTCGGACATCCTGTGTCTGGTATTTTCGGGAGGTTATAGATGAGATGGGGCCAGGGAAATTGCGATACGTATCGTAGAGGAGTATTGTAATTTCAGTCAATGAGCGAACAATATCCTTTCTTGGAAATTTGTGTAAATTTTTCTTGTATGGTCGCCGCTTTTGCTATATATTTGTTATTATAGTAGGTAATATTCGACAGCCCGAACAGGGTAAATATGGTTGTGCCGATTCCGATAAGAAATGCCTGTAACATATATTGGGAAAGTATGGTGTGTTTCATGATGATCTCCAATAGAAAAACTTACTTATGGATATTGACTTTCATACTTGCATTTTCATCATATCTGTTTGACGCATCTGTGGCAATGGCACAGCCACAGCGAGATGCGGAACCTGTGACAGAATCCTCTTATGAAGAAGAGGATTACAATACAGATAAGGGGCAAAATACGAAGCCCGATGCCGGAGCAGATATCAGCCAGGACGCAGAGCAGTCTTCGGATTCTGACACAGAGCCGGATACGGTAGCCACGGCCGACGAGTTTAAGGAGTGGATGGATGCACACAAAAATTATGGCGGCAGAGTCAAGCTTACAGGCAATATTATTCTGAGAGAGTTCTATTATTTTACCCCTAACGGAGCCAATCGGCCGGACATTATTGTGGATACTGATGGGTACATGATTACGGCAAGCGGTAAAATCACTTTTATAAGTGACGGGCATCTTATCTTTCGGGGAAAGAACGGCGGCCAGAGTATTTTTCGGGTGATGAAAGGCGGTATGCTTACGCTTGATGGTGTTATCGTGGAGAGCAGTACCGATATGTCTGCCGGGCAGTATGTGATATGGCAGGAGGAAGGTGCCGGGCTTGTCATAGCGGACACCTATGTGGAGAATCAGATATCAGGAGATATTCATTATGCGGATACACCGTTCGTTACACAATCGGACAAAGTCTGTGTCATTGTGGAAAAGGGACAGGTGGTAGACGATCTGCTTCCGACAGAGATAAAAGGTACTGTGAATTTTCAAGGACAGATTCAGAGTCATCAGCTGGTACCTGTTTCGTGGAATCTTAAAGGGACTGAAAGGCAGCAGGAGAAAAGACTGCGTTTTCAGGTAAAAGGCTTTTCATCTGAGGTAACATACGATGTAGCGCCGGTATGTACGGTTGTTTATAATGATTATCCGCTGACTTTTACCAATGTGGATGCCTATATATATGCAAATGCTTATTACTTTCAGGGAGGCTATACAAAACCGAAAGAAGACCTTCCCATTATGGTGGCATCGGAATACTCTTTTGACGGTATAAATTGGGTGATAGATAAAGAGGAAATGGCAGCAACGGACAATGCCGGATTCTCCATCTCTTTTCCATGTAGTCAGTGGGATACCGCTCAGTATTCTTATATCTATATCCGTCTGCGAGGGGAAAAAGAAAATAAAAAATATTACTCCAATGTACTCCGGTATGCAGCGTACAATATGGAGGCGGCGGAGGATTTGGGCGACAGCCTGGGTGGTGACACTTCTATTGTAAATCCGCCGGAGAATCCCGAGGAGGATTCTACCGATAAGCCGTCAGGTGATCAAAAGCCGTCAGACAATCCTAAACCATCTGAGGATCAGAAACCGTCCAATGACAATAAACCGTCAGATGATGGAAAATCCTTAGACAAAGATTCCGGGAAACATGAAGGCGATAACAGTGATACCAATACATCAGGTGACAGCCAGTCATCGAACACGGATGTTTTGAATGATTCTGCCGGTTTTCCAGATAATATTGCAGCTACAGAACCGATTACGGATCCGGCAGGTGAGCATGATGCCGGGAATACCGTATTGAACACAAACCCCATAGAGAACGCGAACAGCCATACAGATAACAATAAGAATCAGAATACGGAGGGAAACAGGAATCCTTCCGTAAATGAAACAGGTGCGGATGTAGTTCAGACAGAAACGGAAACCATGGATGTCATGTCAAAGGAACTGGCGGCTGCCGCCCAGGAGGGAACAGATGGAGATGCCGGGTTACATCAGCCTATGACTGTGAAACAGAAAATCGACAAAACCAGGAATATTGTTCTGATATTAGGATTGATAACATTGTCAGCCGGTGTTGGTGTGGCGGCATATTTCATTCATGCAGGCAGAACCCGCAGAAGCAGGCGGAGACGGACAGGCTCTTCCCAAAAGAGCGGTCGTAAAAGGAAACAATAGATGCAGACTCGGTAAAGTGAAGGAGGAGGCACATATGGATCAAAAGAGATTAGAAGCATTTGAAAAGATGCTTGCCGCAGTGCAGAAAGAGTATGCCGATATGATATCTTCCATGAATAAAATGAAAGCGGATGGGAAAGTAAAGACGGTAACCTATCAGCAGTTGATGGCGCGCAAGCTGATGTATCAGAATATGCTTTCTTTGTATCAGATTTATGGGTTGGTGGAAGAATCCGTGTAATGTTTGTTATCTGCATAAATAGTATTTGAGGGCTGCCTGCTTTGCGGGCGGCTTTTTTTATAGAAAAGCTCTGGAATAAAAGTCGACTTTTCATTAAAGTAGTATTAATATAATGATATTAATGAATGTAATGATGCGATTAATGACATATGCGAAGGAGGAAATGTATGAGTTTAACATCAGCGGAAATTAAAAGACTGATCAAAAAGTGTGCGGCTGACGGACAGCGGTACAGACCACGGGAATTTGATGATTATATCAGACGGGAAAGCGGAGGGACGTTCACAAAAGGTCAGCTGGCCGGGGTGATCGGACAGTTAAAGTCCACGGGCGAACTGATCTGCGTGGAAAGAGGAATATACCAGGCCGGTGATAGAGAAGACGATCGGACGATGGCGTCGGGAGACGGCCTGCATGGAGATTCCACTTTTGCGCAGGAAATCGGGCAGTGTCTGATGCAGACTATCGCCAGGCTGTCGCAGGTGGTAGAAAATACCAATGTGATGGAAATGAACCAGGCAGAGTTTGGTCTGCTGAGTGAAATTAAGCGGTTAAAAGAGGAACTGGTACAGATTGCGGAGCGTTGCAGATAGACGGTCAGCAACGGAAAGTTTTTAATAGAGTGGCTAAACATGACATATAGCTGTCATGTTTAGCGTCATATAATAATACATGCAGGGAGCACATATGAAAATAGATAGACAGATTGGGATTTTGTCCATATTATTACAGAGAAAATCAGTTACCACACCTTACCTGGCGGAGCATTTTGAGGTTTCCAAACGAACGATCAACAGAGATATTGAGGATTTGTGCAAGGCAGGGATTCCCATTGTGACCAAGCAGGGAACAGGCGGCGGCATTGCCATCATGGATAACTACAAGATTGACAGGATGTTGTTTACCAATGCGGAAATGAAGGATATCCTTGCAGGGCTCCGCAGTCTGGACAGCGTGAGCGGAACGAAACGGTACGGTCAGCTGATGGAGAAGCTTTCCGCAGGCTCTTCCGATTTCATGGTGGGTGATCAGTATGTGCTGATCGACTTGTCTTCCTGGTACAGAGAATCCCTTGCCCCTAAGATTGAACTGATACACATGGCAGTGCAAAGGTGTAAAGAAATCAAATTTGTTTATTATTCTCCCAGCGGGGAGTCGGTCCGCTGTGTAGAACCATATTATCTGATTTTTCGATGGTCAAGCTGGTATGTGTGGGGATTCTGTAAGAGGAAGGAGGATTTTCGTCTTTTTAAGTTAAACCGCATGGATAAGATCAGAATGACAGAGCAGGGATTTGTCAAAAGACGAGTGCCGATGCCGAATCTGGAGAATGAGAGAATTTTTCCGGGCGGCATTAAGGTAAAGGCGCTTTTTGAGCAGGAATGTAAATGGCGGCTGGTGGAGGAATTCGGAACCGGCTGTTTCCGGGAGACGGAAGATGGAAGGCTCCTGTTTCAGGCGGACTACACGAGCAGGGAGGAGTTGGTTACCTGGATCCTTACTTTCCGGGATAAGGTGGAACTGCTGGAGCCGGCGGAAGTACGGGCTCAGATTAAGGAGAGCGCCGCATGTATCCTCAGAAAATACAGGTAACTATCTGGCGGAGCAGTTGCGTACTGAAAATCCCACAGGGTGCAAAAATATGACAGAGGAGGGAAACGGGATGAGATACACATGGATTGATGATTTTTTATTACAGAAACAGGGTGTCACCAAGGATTTGAAAGAGGAGTGGAACTGGATTCGTTATCAGATTGGCGGTAAGATGTTTGCGGCGGTCTGCTTGGGAGAGGATAATGAACCGTATTACATTACGCTGAAACTGGAACCGGCGGAGGGGGATTTCCTGCGGCAGCAGTACGAGGATATTGTGCCCGGTTATTATATGAATAAGGAGCATTGGAATTCTGTCAGGCCGGATGGCGCAGTGCCGGATGATCTGTTAAAGGATTTGCTGGATAAGTCATACCAGCTGGTGCTTGCGGGATTCAGTAAGAAAAAACAGCAGGAAATTCTGGAGGAGAGCAGAAATGGCATTTGATTACAAGAAGGAATACAAAGAGTTTTATATGCCCAAAAACAAACCAGGTATTGTGGATGTACCGTCCATGAATTATATTGCAGTCCGTGGCAAAGGTGATCCCAATGTGGAAGGCAGTGAGTATAAGGAGTCTATCGGACTGCTTTATGCAATCGCATTTACGATTAAGATGAGTAAAATGGGAGAACATCAGATTGCAGGATACTTTGACTATGTTGTTCCGCCGTTAGAGGGTTTCTGGTGGCAGGAGAATGTAGAGGGCATTGATTATGCGCATAAAGAGGATTTCCAGTTTATTTCTGTTATCAGGCTTCCTGAGTTTGTCACGAAAGAGGATTTTGAATGGGCAATAGAGGAGGCGGGCAGGAAGAAGAAAATGGATTTTTCCAAGGTGGAATTTCTTACCTATGTAGAAGGCATGTGTGTGCAATGTATGCACATCGGCCCTTATGACGATGAACCTGCTACGATACAGAAGATGCATGAGTTTATGACTGCCCAGGGATATGTGCTGGATATGACGGAGCAAAGGCTTCATCATGAAATTTATCTAAGCGATGCCAGAAGGGTAGATCCCTCCAGATTAAAAACCGTCGTCAGGCATCCGGTGAAAAAGGCATAGGGCTGTATTCCACATAGTGTCCTTTGGCAGTTCTTTTTACTTCATAGAGTGCCTGGTCTGCATTGGCAAGCAGATCCTCAATGCCAATGTTCGGTTCATGTGCAAGTGCAAAGCCGCTGGAGACAGAGATGACCTTTGACTGGTCTTCGGACACAGCTACTTCATGTTGACTGAGCATTTTGTAGAAATCATCCAAGTATCCTTCTATTTCGTTTACATCATTGCAGTCATATATCATCATGCAGAATTCATCGCCGGAACGCCTTGCAGACAGGCAGTGCTCCGGCGGCATTTTCAACATAATTGTACCAAAATCCTGGAGATACTGATCGCCGGCGTCATGTCCATATGTGTCGTTGATGGATTTAAAACAGTCCAGATCGAGCATTACCATTGCACATACTTTGCCGGCAGGCATTGCGTGCAGGGTCTTGGCAGCCAGATGTTTGAAATGGTTGTATTTAAACAGGCCGGTCAGTGGATCATGGGTATTTTCATACTGCATCCGTTTTTTCTGGAGCATGTCTCTGGTGACATCCGATATGACGCCGAGGCAGCTGTCCTCGGATTCCGACATGTGAATACGGATGTATTTGGAATCGCTGAGCTGGTAGATATCTGTTTCTCCCTCCACAGGGGTTGCGGCGATGGTACGGATATATTGGTCAAACTGTGCGGAATCCTGACAGAGTTTCGCAGACTGCTGTTCGGACAGATCCAGTAATTCGCTCAGTCCGGAGGTAACGAAAAGCTGCTTGCCGTCCCGTTCATATTCAAATGCGGCCAATGGAATACCGCTTATCTCAATAATGGTGGATATGCGGTCGGAGAGATTAATGATGCTCTTAACCATTGTGTTGATGCCGCTGCTCAGCTCTTCAAATTCACGGTTGCCTCCTACCGCAACCTGAGTATCCAGATTCCCATTGGTGATCATGGCCAGGTTTTCATTAATGCGGTGGATACCATTGATGACTTTCTGTTTAACAAGGTAAGTCAGAAGAAGAATGACAGCTGCCTCAATGCACAGCAGGCAGCAAAGGGTTGCCAGCATCCCCAGCCATAATTTGTGCAGAAGAATACTTTTGGGCAGGGCGGCGCACAGCAGTACATCATCATACTGCCTGCTTACCACATACATTCTGGTGTTGTCCCGGCCCTGTTTATAGGCCCCGTTCGAGCAGTCCATCAGGTCTTCCAGCTGATAACATTCGGCGTTGAAATTCAGATCCATACCACCGGAATGACCCAGCACAGCGCCGGTGCGGGTATCGACCACATATAGCTCCTCTCCCTTATCGGTAGGGAACTTGGAGAAAATATATTCATAGGTGTTTCTTGACTGTGCCTCCAACTGCCTTGTGGGAGTGAGTCCTACCTGAATGACGCCCTTTTGGCCTTTGCGGCGGACCCCAATATATTGCATGATCTTTTCTTCCGCGGCATTGGGCTGGGCATCCTGAATCAGATATGCATCCGGGTCATCGCTTTCCAGTACGGCGATAAAGGCATTGGTCTGCGGATGATCGTGCATATCCATCCCCACATACTTGGAGACAGAGCCTGCCACGATAAAGCCGTTTTCATCAATAATGTGTATTTCGTCCACATTGAGTAGGTCTGCCAGATACTGCATCTCTGCTACATCCATGGACACTTCTTCCAGATTGTCAAGCACATAGGCGGCGGCCTTGGCCCTTGTCAGGTAATCTTCATCTAATCCTTCCCGTAACAGAAGAAGTTCCTCCCGGTTATTTTCCAATGTATGAATCATCTGTTCCGTTTTGGTATAAAAAGTATCATACTGTCTGGCTTCCAGTGTACTCAGACTGCAAATGAAATTTATCAGCAGTATCAGGGAAATGGCTGTGGTAATAATGATAAAAGTATATTTGAGAAAGGTTTTCTTCATGAAATCTCCTTATGTTGTTAGTTTAATGATTTGTTTTGTGTGGTAAGACCGATAATTTTTTTGAGCAGTCGGCACCCATAAGCATATAGGGAAATGGAATGTCCGGTGGTATCCATGAAATCGCCGAGACCGTTCGGCTGGTCTTTCCTGCATGAGGGCCACCAGAAATAAGCAGCCAAAGGCGGTAAAAAACAAAAGGATGGAAAAGACTCCCAGAACTTTTGCTTTTTAAATTGTCTTCTTATCATAAATGTTGTCTGGCATTATCGGATTCCTTCTTTATAAGCGACTATTCGTATATTATAATATAACCAGTTCTTTTTTACAAATTATTATGAAACCACATTTTCGCAATATCCGGGAGAGTCTTCTCGGTCTGGAATTTTGGGAATCTGTATGGTAAAATAGGGGAAACAGAAATCATAAGACAAAGGGAGCCATGATATGATGAGTGAAATAAAATGGAATGACCGTTTTAATATCGGGGTAGAGATTGTAGATCATGCGCACAGAAAGCTGTTTTCCATTGTGGGGAAGCTTCTCAATCTGACGGAGGATGCGGAAAAGCAAAAACATGCCTGTCAGGAGGGAATCAAGTATTTTAAAAGCTATACGATGAAACATTTTGCGGAAGAAGAAGCCTATATGAGAAAGATTAACTATCCGGATTATGAGGTTCACAAGAGTCTGCATGAGGATATGCAGAATCATACGATTCCCGCATTGGAAGAGGAGATGAAGTCACAGGACTATTCTGCGGAGTCTATTCAGCATTTTCTTGGTATCTGTGTAGGATGGCTGAATGTACATATCATGATTGAAGATCGTGCCATCACCGGAAAGACCCCTCATAAATGGATACATAAAACAGCGGAGGATGCCGTGGATTCCCTGAAGAAATCGGTGATTCAGACCTTGCATGATTTGTTTCGGCTGGATGCGGAGCTAGTCAGCGCCCATTACAGCGGAGAGGATTTTGCGTCCGGGAAGGCACTCTGCTATCGCATCAATTATCAGAAGCAGGATGGACAAAACAGACAGGTGGTTCTGGTCTATGAGGAACAGATGGTTTTTAAGCTGATCAGTGAATTGTTGGGGAAGCAGGTCAACAGGATTGATAAGACCATTGCAGAGGCCATGAAACTTATTTCAAAGAAGTTTATGGGGTGCATGGAATCACATTTTCCCATGGGAGACGAATATAAACTGGAAAAGATCAACACCCTGACTTTTGAACAGGTGGTCAGGACATTTGAATTTGAAAAACAATATTCGCCCTATAGTCTGCTATTCCGGACAGAAAAAGGTGATTATTTTGCATTGTGCATCAAATAAAAATCGGGCGAAAGCCCGATTTTTTAAAGCCACTTTTTAAGTGTTGCACTAAGCTGGTCAATATCCAGCGGTTTGGAGATATGGGCGTTCATGCCGGCGTTTTTGGCCATGGCCACATCCTCGGCAAAAGCATTGGCGGACAGGCCGATGATTGGCAGATGCCTTGTGTAACTTCGATCCAGCGCCCGAATAGCACTGGCGGACTCATAGCCGTTCATAATAGGCATCCGGATATCCATGAATACTATGTCGTAATAGCCGTCTGGGTGTCCGGCCACCATGTCAACGGCAAGTTTGCCGTTTTCTGCTGTTTCAATCTGAATACCACTCATGCCAAGAATTTCTGAGGCAATTTCCAGATTCAGTTCATTGTCATCCACAATCAGCGCACGCTTGTCTGAATAGTCTGCTTTGGTAAAATCAGCGAGTTTGTCCTGGGGTTTAGAGAAAGAACCTTCGCCGATAGGGGTTGGCACGTTGTTTAAATTCTGTAGTTCTAAGAAAATCGTGATAATAAACCGGGTGCCGTCTCCCGGATTGCTTTCTATTTTAATGTCGCCATGCATCATCTCAATAATATTCTTGGTGATTGCCATACCGAGACCGGTTCCCTGTACAGTGGTGGCATGTTCGTCTTTTTCACGTTCAAAAGGCTGGAAAATCTTGGATTGAAATTCCTCCGACATACCGATACCGTTATCTTCAAAAATAAATTCATAACAGCCAAAGTCTTTCTTTACGGATGGTTTCTCGGAAATGGCAAGGCTCAGAATGCCGCCGTCAGGGGTGTATTTTACTGCATTTCCCAGAATATTCAGGAATACCTGACGTATCCGTAAACTGTCACCGATTACATGGGCATGGGTAATATCCATGACACGGATATTCAGGTGGTGATGGCGTTCGGATATCTGTGGTCTTATCATATCAAGAGAAGTTTCAATCAGATTGGAAAGGTTGAATTCTTCTTTGGCCAGGGTTGTTTTGCCGCTCTCAATCTGACTCATATCCAGCACATCATTGATCAAGGCCAGCAGATGACGGCTGGAAGAAGAAATCTTTCCAAGGCAGTCTAAGACCTTCTCCTTGTCATCAATATGTGCTATGGCGATGGTCGTCATGCCCATAATGCCATTCATGGGCGTGCGGATATCATGAGACATCTTAGAGAGAAAAGTTGTCTTGGCAGCATTGGCCTGGTTAGCGCTTTCGTAGGCTACCCGCAATGCAGCGTTGGTTTCTGTGAGGGCTGAGTTGGCCTGTTCCAAAGATTCCAGACGTCCCTCCTGGTTTTTTAAGGTAATCGCAATAAAGGTTCCCAGCACCTGAAGTGTCTCGGCAACCCTTTGTGAAGTCTTAACCGGTGCATTATCGACACCCAGAAAACCGATCAGATGATTGTCCACCATGATGGGAGCTTCCACCACACGGGAAATATTCTGTGGCTTTAAAATATCGTAAATTCTGGGGTATTCTTCTTTGATGGATTTCACTTCTGAGATGATGATACATTCTCCATGGATTAAAGTATCCGTCCATGCGGATATGGTGTCCAGATCAATTTCCCGGAGATTATCTTTTTCGGGCCGGATGCCGGGAGCACACCACTCGAAGGTATTGGAATAATGGGTGCCCTTGTCCTCGAAAATATAGGCTCTTTCTGCATTTACAAAGTTACCGATGGCAGCAAGCATACCCTGAATAGCCGTGGGAATATCTTCCGAACGGCTTAAAATGGCGGCCTGTTCATAGATCAGTTCATGGGTTCGTTGCAGTTCGGTGAGATTATCTTTGGTCTGGGTCGATTCTCTTTTCATAGTAGTATGTTCTCGCTTTGCCTTTGTTGTGCTGCTGCTTTCCTTATCGTAAAACATAAACAGTTTGAGTATACCACAGGCTTCATCAAAAAGCTAGTTATAGCAGCAGATTCCTGGATAAGCCAACGTATTTTTATGCAAAATGGCATGGCTCATATAAAGATTTAGGGATATTGGTGTACATTTTTAAATTTTTACACATTATTTCGGTATATTTATACTTTTCATTGAAAGGCTGTTGTGATAGAATGTGATTCAGAATTAAGCAGATGATTGTTTTCACGGATAAAGCTGGCAGACCGGGCGGGCCGGTGGCGAAAGGATGAGGGAGAAATGGCAGAGTGGGCGGCGAATTTCAGCGATCTTTTTTATAAGTGTTTTATCAGGGAGGATCGGTATAAGCTGCTGATAAGCGGCGTCGGGGTGACCATCAAGGTTTCCATTCTGGCAGTTATCATTGGTATTATGATCGGTATGCTGATTGCCATGTGTAATCTGTCCAGGAAAAAGATCCTGCGGTTTTTCGGCAGCGTCTATACAGATGTGATCCGGGGAACGCCATCGGTGACACAGTTGATGATTATCTACTTTGTTATCTTTGCTTCGGTGCAGCTGGACAAATGGATTATCGCAGCCATTGCCTTTGGCATCAATTCCGGAGCCTATGTGTCCGAGATTATCCGGGCAGGAATCCTTTCTATTGACAAAGGACAGACAGAGGCAGGCAGATCCCTTGGTTTAAGTGCTTTTCAGACCATGAGCAGAATCGTGATTCCGCAGGCGGTGAAAAATATCTTTCCGGCGCTGTGCAATGAATTTATCGTGTTGATTAAGGAGACGGCAATCGTGGGTTATGTGGGTCTGATGGATATCCAGAAAGCCGGCGATTTTATCAAGAGCGCAACCTTCATTGCTTTTATGCCGCTCATAGGTACGGCGGTTATCTATTATGTACTGATTAAAATACTGACCTTGCTGCTTGGCAGAATAGAGGCAAGGCTTCGTAAGGCTGACGCCAGGTAGGAGGAAGAGGTCATGATCAAAGTAAAGAACTTACATAAAACATTTGAAAACCTTAATGTTCTGGACGGGATTGATGAGCATATCACACAGGGAGAAGTGGTGGTGGTAATCGGGCCTTCCGGTTCCGGCAAGAGTACCTTCCTTCGATGCCTGAACCTGTTGGAGACAGCTACGGAGGGTGAGATTTACGTGGACGATGAACTGATCACGGCGCCCAAGGTGGATGTAAACCGGATACGGCAGAAGATGGGCATGGTGTTTCAGCAGTTTAATCTGTTTCCCCACCTGACTATTATGGAGAATATCACCCTGGCCCCGGTGCTGTTAAAAAAGATGACGAAAGAAGAGGCCATAAAGCGGGGACAGGAGCTTTTAGAGCGCGTGAACCTGTCAGAAAAGGCGGACGCTTATCCGGTGCAGCTTTCCGGCGGACAGAAGCAGCGTGTGGCTATCGCCAGGGCGCTGGCCATGGATCCGGAAATCATGCTCTTTGATGAACCTACATCGGCATTGGATCCGGAGATGGTGGGCGAAGTGCTGGATGTTATGAAAGATCTGGCCAAGTCCGGTATGACCATGGTGATCGTTACCCATGAGATGGGATTTGCCAGGGAAGTGGCTTCCAGAGTCCTGTTTATTGACCAGGGTGTAGTCATGGAGAGCGGTACGCCGGAGGAAGTCTTTGGCAATCCGCAGAATGAGAGAACCAGGAATTTCTTAAGTAAGGTACTGTAATCGGGCAGAAGAGAGTTGGTATTATATCGACGGTTTCCTGGTGGGAGTATCCAGAAATACTGCCGGTTGGTAATACATAATATCAGAATTTCAGAGGAGGATAAGATTATGAAGAAAGCAACAAAAGTAATGGCACTTGCAGCAGCCATGGTTATGCTGGCAGGTACCCTGACAGCCTGCGGCGGTTCCGATAAGGGAGGAAAACTTACCTTCGGTACCAATGCGGAATTCCCGCCTTTTGAGTTTGTGGCATCTGAGGGTGTGATCGATCAATATGACGGTATCGACATGGCAATCGCCAAGAATATCGCAGAGCAGAACGGGATGACGGCGGCAATTGAGAATATGGAGTTCGATTCCCTTCTGGTAGCCCTTCAGAATGGGCAGATTGATGCGGTTATTGCGGGTATGACAGCGACAGATGAAAGAAGAGAGACCGTAGATTTCTCTACTACCTATTACACCGCGACACAGGTTATGATCGTGAAAGAGGATTCAGATATTGCAGCGGCAGCCGACATGGCGGATAAGAAAATCTGCGTGGTACAAGGTTACACCGGTGAGGTTTGCGTCAACGACATGGGCTATCCTTATGAGGCTTTCAAGAAAGGCACAGAGGCAGTTATGGAGCTGGTAAACGGCAAGTGTGATGTGGTGGTAATCGACTCTGCGACTGCACAGAAGTACGTGAGCGATAATGAAGGTTTAAAGATCGTGGAGGATGCAAGCGCATTTGAGTCCGAAGAGTATGCAATTGCGGTCCAGAAGGGTAACAGCGAACTGCTGGAGAAGATTAATAAGTCTATCGAAGGTATGCTGGCTGACGGCACCATCAATGAACTGGCAGTGAAGTATACGGAAGAGGTTTCCGAATAATTTCCGGTAAATTTCTGAAAAGGCAGGTAGTTTTCCCTGATGCTCGGCCATCAGGGAGGACGCCTGTTTTTTTGTCATTATTTAAAATCATAAGGAAAAGAAATCTATGACAAAATATGATGTTTTACAAAAATACTATGGCTACAATTCTTTCCGGGAAGGACAGGAAATGCTGATAGATCATATCCTGGAAGGAAAAGATGTCCTCGGCATCATGCCCACCGGGGCCGGAAAATCTATCTGTTACCAGGTGCCGGCACTCCTTCTGCCGGGGATTACCCTGGTGATCTCGCCCCTTATCTCCCTTATGAAAGATCAGGTGCAGGCCCTCAATCAGGCAGGTGTTCACGCCGCATATATCAACAGTTCCCTGACGGAAAATCAGATTGCCAAAGCCCTTACCTATGCAGGCCAGGGAAGATATAAGATTATCTATGTGGCGCCTGAGAGACTGGAGACAGAGCGCTTTCTGCGGTTTGCCAGGGCTGTGGATATCAGTATGGTGGCGGTGGACGAGGCCCATTGTATCTCCCAATGGGGACAGGATTTCCGCCCCAGCTATTTAAATATCGTGCAGTTTGTCAAACAGCTTCCAAAACGCCCTGTGCTAAGTGCCTTTACGGCTACGGCTACCGGAGAAGTGAAGGATGATATCATCTGCGTGCTGGGATTGCAGGATCCCAAAACCCTGGTGACGGGGTTTGACAGACAGAACCTTTTCTTTGCCGTGGAACACCCCAAAAGCAGAACCCGTTATTTGCAGCACTATGTGGCCGATCATGAGAAAGAGAGCGGCATCATCTACTGTGCCACCAGAAAAAACGTGGAGAAAGTTTATGAAATGCTGCAAAGAGAAGGCCTGGCGGTGACCCGATATCATGCCGGCCTGACCAGTGAAGAACGACAGAAGAACCAGGATGATTTTATCTATGACCAAAAACCTGTGATCGTGGCCACTAATGCTTTCGGTATGGGTATCGACAAATCCAACGTGCGTTACGTACTGCACTATAACATGCCCCAATGTATGGAGAACTACTATCAGGAGGCAGGACGCGCCGGAAGAGACGGGGAGCCCGCGGACTGTATCCTCCTGTATTCGGCACAGGACATTATGATCAATCGGTTCCTGTTAGAGAATAAAGAGGAAAACCCGAATTTCACGGAAGATGAACTGATGACCATCAGGGAGCGGGACGAACAGCGATTGCAGACCATGAATTTCTACTGTAATACCAAAGAGTGCCTGCGGTCCTATATCCTGCGTTACTTTGGGGAAGAGAGCAGGGGAGCCTGTGGCAAATGCGGCAACTGCCAGAAACATTATGTGGAGAAAGATATGACCAGGGAAGCACGGCAGGTCATTGCCTGTGTGGAAGAGCTGGAGGAAAGATACGGTATTAATGTGGTCGTGGGGACACTCCTTGGCGGAAAAAGCGCCAAGCTGCGAGAATACAGGGTGGAACGTTACCCTTCTTACGGCACTTTAAATAAGATGCGGGAGCAGGAGATCAAAGACCTGATCGGCCAGATGATTCAGGATGGCTATCTGAAGCAGACAAGGGATAAGTATGCCCTTTTGCAGACTACCGGCAGGGCAGAGGATCTTATAGATGGCATCTGTACTGTTACGGTGAAAATGGAGCCTAAGAGCAGGCGGGCCATGGAGGAAGACGACAGGATTAAGGGGACGGGCAAGAGGCGTTCTGATATCCTCAATACCAGAGGGCTTGAGTTCTTTGAAATTCTGCGGAGCCTGCGTATGAGTATCGCGCGGGAGGAGGGTCTGCCGCCCTATCTGGTCTTTTCCGACAAAACGCTGGTGGATATGTGCGTGCGCCTGCCCATGAACCGGGAAGAGATGATGGAGGTAAACGGGATGGGAGCCTTTAAGTATGAGAAGTATGGGGAGCGGTTCCTTGGATGTATTCTGGAGCATACCGGAGGGATTCGGGAGAAGTTTTATTTCGGTGAGGGGTAGGAGGTATTTGAAGAAAAGATAAAAAATAAATTTTGTCCCAATATTGACAATAATGTCCCTGTATGATATAACATATATGTAAAGAATAATTGGGAGTGTGCGTGACGATGAAGAAAAAAAATGTCATTAATTTAATAAAATATTATACGGAAGAAAATGATGCAGGCTTTAGAAGTGAAGCATATGAAATAGCAAGAGGTTTTGACCAGTCTGGTGATAATCAATTAGCAGAATATATTATGGCATTATTATCAAATGCGAACACTTTTGTTCCGCAGATGGAGGATAATGATTCGGTTTTTTTTGAAAAGTTGGAAAAGAAAAGTGAAATGCTTTTACTGTCGGAGGCTATTATGCAGGATTTATTGGGGATAGTTCATGCAGTGGAACATAATATAGGTGTAAATAAATTCCTATTACAAGGTGCGCCGGGGACGGGTAAAACGGAGGCAGTAAAGCAACTTGCCCGTATTTTAGAACGTGATATATATATGGTAGATTTTACAGCGATAGTAGATAGTAAACTTGGCCAAACACAGAGAAATATTTCTGCTTTATTTAAAGAAATAAATAATTTTGTTCATCCGGAAAAAGTTATTGTCCTTTTTGATGAAATAGATGCTGTTGCGTTAGACCGTACTAATTCTAATGACCTTAGGGAGATGGGAAGAGCAACTTCGGCTATGCTGAGGGGAATTGATTATTTAAATGAAAGAGTTGTTCTTATTGCAACTACAAATTTATATGAACATTTTGATAAGGCATTGATTCGGAGATTTGATTCTGTAATAGATTTTAACAGATATACACAAGCGGATTTATTGAAAATTGGTGAGGAAATGTTAAATAAATTCTTGACTAGATTTAAACTGGCAAATAAAGATGCCAGATTATTTAGGAAAATTCTAAATTTACTATCTCCGATACCATATCCAGGTGATTTGAAAAATATTATAAAAACAGCAGTAGCGTTTAGTGATCCTGAAGATGGGATGGATTATTTTAGAAGACTATATTATGCTGTTTATAATAAAAAACCTGAAAACTTAAAAGAATTACAATCTCAAAAGTTTACAGTTAGGGAAATAGAAATTTTAACTAAGAAATCTAAGAGTAGCGTAGCCCGTGAATTAAAGGAGGGAGATATAGTTGAATAACATACTACAACTAAAGGGGAAATTTGAGCAAAGACAAAATCAGAATACATTTGGTCCGATCAATTTGCCAAAAGGTGCAACAGTTACAGCGGAGCATTTAAATATATTAATGAAGCAGCTTCAAAGTATATTGACTTATTGGAATGAACATAGGGAGATAGGAGGTGCATTAGTAAGTGTACATTATAGACATGTGGTCGCAAAAAGTAATCGACTTAAAATTTTATTGGCAATAAGGTGTAAATCACCGAATGAATCTATTAGAGGAGCTAAGTTCATTTGGGAAAATGGCATTGATAATAAGATTGTGCAAAAACATGTGTTTACTCATTATGTACCATTGGAAGCTATTCAGACTTCTATAGAACGACTAAATGTTGCTACAGAAATTTTACAAGACAGGTATGATGGCATAATAACCAGTAAAGATACAGAGGAGATTAATAAAGGAGCCTATAAAGATGAAAGAATACATAGAGGTGTTTTTCTGAAGATAATAATCGATGCTCATTATGTAGAATATTTTAAAATAGATTATTCAGAAAAGAAAGTAAAAGACGAATCTATTATTACTATTTATAAAACAGGTGTAGACACAGTAACGTTATTAAGCAAATTTGGGATTGATATGATAAATGCCAAGATGATTGATGAGACTACGTTAAGATTGGCGCCTGGAGAGATTGAATTATTGATGGATAGAGCACCTTATTTAATAGCAATGAGTGTAAAAGATTTTTCTGAGATTACGAGAGAGGATATTTTAGAGTTTGATGAAGATGAATCTGTAAAAGATACAGATACCATAAGAATACCAAAACCACAGAATGAGCCGGTAATTGGGGTGCTGGATACTCAATTTGATGAAAGAGTATATTTTCATGAATGGGTAAAAGCTGTGAATAAATTAGATACGGCATTTGATATTGGCGTTGAAGATCGCTTTCATGGGACAGCAGTTTCCTCGATTATAGTTGATGGGCCAAGCTTCAATCCTGATTTAGATGATGGATGTGGACGTTTTAGAGTAAGACATTTTGGAATTTCAATGGCACATGGTTTTAGTTCATTTTCTATTTTAAAAATGATTCGAGATATTGTGGCTGAAAATAGGGATATAAAAGTGTGGAATTTGTCTTTAGGTTCTGCAATGGAAATTGATTTAAATTTTATATCGCCGGAAGCGGCAGAACTTGATAGAATACAAAGCGAGTATGATGTAATATTTGTCATTGCCGGAACTAACAATAGGTCTCAAAAGAAAAATATTAGAATAGGAGCGCCGGCAGACTCCCTAAATTCTATAGTTGTAAATTCCGTTAATTTTGATGATAAACCGGCATCATATACGCGAATAGGGCCAGTTTTATCTTTTTTTCATAAACCGGATGTAAGTTATTATGGAGGAGATGGGAAACAAAGAATTGTTGTGTGTGGACCGGCAGGAGCAGAAGCAGTTACAGGTACATCATTTGCTGCACCTTGGATTTCAAGGAAAATGGCATATCTTATACATATAATGGGGTTTAGTCGTGAAGTGGCAAAAGCTTTGATTATTGATTCGGCGGCCGGATGGAAAAGAAAAGATGACGGCTCTCACGCTATTGGGTATGGAATTGTGCCAAAAAGAATAGAAGATATTTTGTATTCACCAAATGATGAAATACGATTTATAATGACGGGGACGATAGATGAATATGAGACGTATACATATAGTATCCCTGTTCCACAAGCTATGAAAGCACACCCATATTTTGCCAGGGCAACATTGGCATATTTCCCGAAAAGTGATCGTAATCAGGGAGTTGATTATACTAGCACAGAGATGGATATTCATTTTGGGCGAATAATAGAAAAAGATGGAAAGACAAGTATTAAATCTATTAACTGCAATAGGCAGGCAGAGGATGGAGTAGTTATTATTCATGAGCAAGAGGCACGTAGAATGTATAGAAAATGGGATAACATTAAACATATTAGCGAGACTATTAAAGAAAATGCCAAACCGCGCAAGGCTTATGAATCTGGTATGTGGGGATTAAGTATTAAAACAAAAGAGAGACTTCAACCTAAAGCGGGACGGGGATTGCAATTTGGCGTTGTCGTCACATTGAAGGAAATGAATGGAATCAATCGAATTGACGATTTTATTAAGCTTTGTTTGGTAAAAGGTTGGATTGTAAATAAAATTGACATACATAATCAACAAGATGTTTATAACAAGGCAGAGGAAGAAATTGAATTTGAGTAGTTTAGAGGAATGGATATCTACATTCCATTGGCATGGATTGTGATATAAAAAGCGGTATTGCCTGGGAGAGCAATACCGCCACATCGGATACACAGTTGGTATTCCGAGTCTTGATGATTCAAATAGATTATAGCGAAACCACGCTTCTATTTCAAGATAATATTTCCAACTGAGAAAGGAATGGTTTGAAATATGGGAAAAACAGTAAAGGTTAAAATTTCTACAAGACCAATTTCAAACAGAAGTGTCAGTGTAAGAACTTCTGTAAGTACAGGTGGAACGACTAGAACAAAAACACAGACAATTAGGCTGAAATAGGAGGTTAATGCTATGGCAACGAATAAACCAATTGGGGACAATGCCCGTGTGGGTGCCGTTAAAGGGAGATCACAGGTTTATAACCCTACTACGGGCTTGTGGACAAAGCGAGATACTCAAACAGGAAAATTTATGGATGTAAAAACGTCTGAGGGAACGCCTTTTAAAGGAGTTAGAAAAGAGAAATAGGAAAAGGTATTGGGAGCTGTTGCGCTAAGTGATTGGCGCAACAGTTTCTTGTTTACTGTATATGTTATTATGTGTGTACAAAACTGAAAAAATGTAGGATGGGGGGATAAAAAAGTTTCGATATTGCAATTTTTAATGCAGATAAGTATAATATTATTCATGGGAATATTTACAGTTTTTTCGTATGGTTTGAAATTGTAAAGAGGAGTGATATGAACGTAAGCTATAATAAGTTATGGAAGTTGATGATTGATAAAGACATGAATAAGGGAGATTTGAGAAAACTTACAGGTATAGGTACTAATACGTTGGCCAAATTAAGTAAGAATCAGTCAGTAAGTATGGAAGTACTGTTGAAGATGTGTGAAAAATTGGACTGCGATATTTCGGACATTTGTGAGTTTATTAAAACTGGAGAAGAAACTTTATGAATGTAATAGATTTGTTTGCTGGTTGTGGTGGATTATCAAAAGGATTTATGGATGCAGGATTTAATATCATTGTTGGAGTTGATAATGATCAGGCTGCTCTGAATACATTTGAATTGAATCACGATGGGGCTGTTGGGCTTAATACCGATCTTTCCAAGCATGAGACTTTTGACGAGATTAAAAGAATTGCCGGGGATAGAGAGATAGATGTGATTATAGCAGGTCCTCCATGTCAGGGTTTTTCTCTTACGGGACCAAGAAATTTCGATGATAAAAGGAATCAACTGTATCTTTCTGTGATTGAAATGGTAAAAGAGTATAAACCAAAGGGATTTATTA
The DNA here is from genome assembly GCA_003612405.1 of bacterium 0.1xD8-71. GTDB lineage: Bacteria > Bacillota > Clostridia > Lachnospirales > Lachnospiraceae > UBA3282. The sequence goes on along the minus strand of RAYR01000008.1, from coordinate 203,778 downwards.
TTGAGAATGTTCCTGGTATGGCAACTTTGTACCATGGGCAGATAAAGAATGAGATTCTTAGGCGCTTTAAAGAGATAGGATATAACATTGAGTGTAAAATTCTTATTGCGGCTGATTATGGTGTTCCGCAAATGAGAAAAAGACTGATATTCATGGGAATCAGAAAAGATATAGGAGTGCCTCATTTTCCTGATCCTAAATTTACTCCGGAAACTTATCGTACATGTAGAGATGCAATCAGTGATCTTCCCGATCGAGAGGATCGCCTGGGGGAGGAAACAGATGAATATTCAGGGCCCCCAGAAACGGAGTATCAGAAATTTATGAGAGGAGATAACATGGTTCTGCATAATCATGTTGCTACAGATCATAAAAAGTTTGTTAGAGACACGATAGCACTTGTTCCTGAGGGAGGAAATTATAAGGATCTCCCCCCGGGATGGGGGGAAAGCAGAAAATTCCATATGGCGTGGACCAGACTTAACGGGAATGCTCCATCGAGAACAGTTGATACCGGACATAGGAATATTTTTCATTATGAACTTAATAGAATTCCGACAGTGCGGGAAGACGCAAGGATTCAATCTTTTCCGGATGATTTTGTGTTCACTGGAACTAAGACTCAACAGAGCCGTCAAGTGGGAAATGCTGTACCACCGTTGCTTGGTCAGGCTTTGGGAGAGGAACTCCTTAGAATTATTTTGGAGGGTGGAGATGGGCAGGAAAAGAAATAAGATTGTCAAATCCATTGATTTATTTGCCGGTTGTGGTGGACTTATGGATGGATTCGAGCAGGCAGGATACTATGATACAATTGCTGCAGTAGAATGGGAAAAAGGACCGTGCACGAATCTGGCTAATAGATTGAAAACAAAATGGGGATACAAGGATGCTTCTGATCGGGTTCTTCAATTTGATATTCAGAGGACAGATGAATTGTTTTACGGTTGGAAAGACGATGAAAATTTCGGGACATCAGAAGGTCTGGATAAATTGATACGGGAAGCAGGTGGACTTGATATTATTATTGGCGGTCCTCCTTGCCAGGCGTATTCAATAGCAGGGCGGATACGCGATGAACACGGAATGAAAAATGATTACAGAAATTATCTGTTTGAGAGTTATATTAAGGTCGTTGAAAAATACAGACCTAAATTATTTGTATTTGAGAATGTGCCGGGAATTTTGAGTGCTCAGCCGGGGGACAGACCCATCATAGAAATTATTCAGGAAAGCTTTCTAAAGGCCGGTTATAGTGTTCTTCAGGATATTTCCAACGCGATTATAGATTTTACCGATTATGGAGTACCTCAGAACCGGAAGAGAATAATTATAACAGGACTTTCTGTGGACTATTTTGGCAAAGAGAATTGTGAGACAATGCTGACTTCCTTTTATGAAAAGTATTTGCCAAAGTATAAAACAAAGAAGAAAATGACAGTTATGGAAGCTATTGGTGATCTTCCTAAGCTTTATCCTTTGTGGCATGATGAAAAGTACAAGGGGAAGAGAATATCGCATTCTGTTTCGGAACCATTTGTTTCAAACCATATAGCAAGGTGGCAGAGCGGACGCGATATGGAGATATTTAAGCTTCTGACTGAAGATATTGAATCTGGCAGGAATGAATATATTTCGACTGATTCGTTAAAAAAACTGTACACGGAGAAAACAGGGCATACTTCTAATGTTCATAAATATCATGTTATCAGATGGGATGAGCCGAGCAACTTGATTCCTGCGCATCTGTATAAGGATGGGTTAAGGCATATTCACCCAGACTCAAAACAGCTGAGAACCATAACAGTTAGAGAGGCCGCGAGACTTCAAACATTTGAGGATGACTATATTTTTGAAGGAAGCAATGTTGAAACATATAAGATGATCGGAAATGCTGTTCCACCCAAATTTGCAAAATGTTTGGCAGAGGCGGTATTTGACATGCTTTCTGATTTCGATAAAGGGAAGAAATGAATCAGAATAGAATATACATAGGTCCGCCAGGCTCGGGCAAAACATATTTAGCAAAAAAAGCGGTAACTGAAGTTATCTGGGAAAGGCTTTCAGATTTGGAAAAGAGTGATCCGAAAATGAAGTTCTATAATCCGGATAACTTTTGTGATGCTGCATTTAATTATCTTGAAACAAACTATAAGCCGGGGATAGAGCTTGTTTCTCTTCATGAAGGGATGACAACTCATGATTTTATAGAGGGAATATCTGTTGAAACAATCAACGGGATAACTTCGTTTGTTCAGAAGGACAAGATGGTCAAAGAATTGACTAAGAAGATGGAACAGTCGGAAATGCCAGGTTTTCTGATTCTTGACGACATACATCGGGTTAATATATCTAGTGTACTCGGAGAGTTGATGTATGCGTTCTCCCACAGAGGGGAATCAATCACACTTGCTTCCGGAAAGACGCTATGTATTAAAGATAATATGTATGTTTTCATGACATCAAATGTACTACATCCTGAGTACAGCCTTGATGCGGATCTTCTTGCGACTTTTGAGGTCTGTTACGCCGAAAGTACAGAAGAAAAACTTAGAGCAGCGATAAAAGACAGTTTTTACAAAAATGCTTATTTTAATGTTGACCAGAATCTGATTAAGTTACTTGAAGAGCAGCGTCAGGAATGGGTGGTTTTAAAGGCAAAGTATGGGGAAGAATGTTTCACATCTCCGATAAAAGATGTGGATGATATTCTTGCTGCTATTCCTAATTTTGCAGTTTGTCTTACGCCGGCAGAGGCAGAAATTTTTTTGAATTTTGGATTTCCGCTAACTTGGATTGAAAACTCAACGGTACGCTACAAAAATGATTTTAACAAATTTGGTAGAAAGCTATATAAAACGATAAATGATATCTTTGAATTGTATTTTCAGTTCTACTCAACAGATACCGTTATGCTACTTGATAGATTTATAAGTGAAGCTGTAACAAAATATAATTTTTATAATGGATTTCTTGATTACATCGCACCAGATTATGGTGATGAAAGGGACAAATATGTAATTGGTTTTACTTATTTTCTTCCAGGACATGGTTTTTCAATGTGGAATGCAGAGAGACTGATGCAAAATAAAATAAAAGCACAGGTGCTTCCTCTGCTTAGACAGTATAAGAAGGAAGGTGTTGTATTAACAGAGTCTATTCCGGATGTAGAGCATACATATTCTCAATATACACGCGAGAGGGCTGATGTTATTGAAGATAAAATTGAACTTATGCCAAATGAAGAATACCGGCAGATTTTTTTGGATGTTCTTTCAGATGCCACCTCGGCAGTTGGTTTGAGGTTTCAGGGAGGACAGAAATACAATACAAATTATGGTGTTCTCTTTGAAATAATAAATGATATGGTTACGCATCCGCTGATCAATAATTGGGAGATTATGGACCTTCTGATGTATGATCGTGAAATATACTACAAGCTTGATGAAGGGCAGGCATGGGGAAGTTGCCTTATTTGCAACAGTAACTTGAGTAAATCCGTCAGACTGGGAGAGAGTGACAGCTTTAAGGGAAATGATAATGGCGTATATCGTGAGGATCTTCATTCAATTTTCTATAAAGGGAAAAAGTATTATCTTGTATCAAAAATAAAAACTGAAAGCAGTGCACGAATCACTAGGATTAATCAATGTCGATTGCGGAGAGTCGTAAGAAGAGAGGTGTCTCTATATACGATGGTAAAACTTCTGGTATATAAATACCTTCATGCATATCTTAGGAATCTTGAAGCAGTCAAATGTGCTACATCTTCTGATTCTGTAAGGGATAAAGAAATAGCAGCAGTAAATGCAGATCTTCAGGTATTAGATGAGATGGCATTGCATGGTGAATCAAATGATGAGCTGAGACTGAATTTGCTAAATGATATACGTTCTTTACCAACGTGGCAGGCAATGGTGGATGAAACAATAAAAGGAGTGTATAAAACAATGGATAACAGATACCAATCAGTAATGGAAAGCACTGGGATTCATCAGATGATTCTGCAGGGTCCTCCTGGAACATCAAAGACTTATGGGGTTAAAGAATTTCTTGCTGAACAGGCAGGTTTCGGAGAAAACTGGAGTGAAGAAAATCTTAAGAGTATTCAGCTTGTTACTAAAGAGGATGAATATGCACTTCCGACAGAAAATGTGCAGGAGAATAATCTGGTATATTGGGATATCATACAGTTTCATCCTTCATATACCTATGAAGATTTTGTAAGAGGGATATCCGTTTCGGCAACTGAGTCCAATGCATCTGAGATAAAAGGTAAAATACTCGAAGGTGATGATGAAAAGTATAAATTTGTTTACAGTCAGCCGGTTCCTGTAATGTATAGGACGGTAAACAGAACTCTTGGTAAGATGGCAAGAATAGCAAGAAAGTATTATAACTCTGAAAACCCTGAAAACAGCAAGAAGTTTTATCTGGTTATTGATGAGATAAATAGGGCAAATCTGGCTACGGTGTTCGGAGAGTTGATATATGCTCTTGAATACAGAGATAGTGAGGTAGCTACGCCTTATACGGTTGAGGGCGATTCCAGACTGCAGATTCCAAGTAATTTGTACATTGTCGGAACCATGAATACTGCGGATAAGTCCATTGCATCAATTGATTATGCCATAAGAAGGAGATTCCTGTTTTTCCCTCTTCTTCCGGATATTAAAGTTGTATTCTTGAAGGTTGATATTTGGGAAACATCTAAGGAACTGAGACTGTTTCATCTTGTTGATCGTATTTTTGATATCTATATGAATACGGATGATTACAATCGCTCTGATGTACAAATTGGGCATACATATTTTATTCGGAAAAGTGTAGAAAATGCTGAAATTCAGATGCGAGATCGATTTTTATATCAAGTGATTCCTGTATTGAGAGAGTATCATAATGACGGGATACTCATGGATGAGGTCTACGGAAACGAGCCGGAAACATATGAAATTCCTGTATTTGACATCGTGAAGAAAATGGAAAAGTGTTCGGATTCCAAGGAATTGGAGGCATTTTATGGTCAACTTCTAGACGAGCTTGAAAAAGACGAATATACGGAAGCAATAAAGAAGGAATTAGTGGAAAAAGCACTGATTGAAAGATAAAAGTGGAGGTATAGATGCGGCTAGAAGTCAAAATAATAAAAGGTCTGAAAGATTGGTCGCCAGATGCTACCGGTTTGATACCCAAGGGAGCTGCGGCGGCAAGAAAAATGGACGGTGCTGTTCCTGAGGAAATGGGTTTGTATATGGATGAAAGGGGAAATTATCACACCAGTGGTACGGTAGGTGTGGGATGGATACGAGACAATCATGGCAGAATAATAACCGATCCTATGACATGTGAAAAATGTGCCTTGATTATCACGCCAAGGTATGCATTGAATCCGTGGAATATGCTTATCAAGGTAATGAATGATCCGGAGTATGAATTATATGTTTCCGGATCAAACGGAGATTTTTTCAAAATCTATACTGATCAGGAGTTGATTCCGGTAAATAATGCAGAAAAAGGGGGAGAGCTTCTTGCTGCAATATCGCTTGTGAAAGAGTGTGAGAGGATATGTAAGAAGTATCTACGTCGTTCTATGGCTTTCAAGGAGGAAAACTTTAACGGTAAAATCGTTGGAAATATACAGGTTTCAAAACATATAAAGACTAATATCACTCAGGGAAGGGAAGATAGGGTATTTTGCAGGTATCCTGTATTTACAGTGGATACTCTGGAAAACCGAATAATGAAAGCGGCGTTAAAAAAAGCTTATGAAATCATTAGAATTAGTGGACTTTCCTTAAAATCTTTAGAGCGGATTTATGCTTTTTGTGAGAACTCATTAAAAGATGTTCACATAATGAAGATCGGCAAGAATGATTTTGGAAAGGCAGATGTTACAGGCTTTAACTCAGTTTATAAAAAGGTAATTGATCTGGCCAAAACAGTGATTATTGGCAATGGATCAAATGATCTGTTTAGCACAGAAACTGAAGAAGTAAGATATATTATCCCATATACCATAAATATGGAGTCACTGTTTGAGTTTTATGTTAGAGCTACTATACGTGAGTATCTTAAGTCAAAGTTGGAGTCTCGGGTGCTTTTGGATGAGTACAGGATTCCCAAAAAGAATCCGCTTTTTACATTAAAAGATCCGGAACAACATGCTTATCTTATGAATAATTATGTTCCTGATATTGCTTTGATGGATAATTCAGGTGAGACAAAACGGTATATAGCGGTTTTTGATGTGAAATATCAGAATAGTACAAGCAAGGTTTACAGGGATACTCAGAGGCATAATTCTCATCAGCTGTTATTTTATACGTTGCTACTAAATGTTCGTCGTTGTGGATTCATATTTCCAGGTGATAAAGCCGACTTAGCTTTACCGGGATTCAATATGTATGAACTGAATATCCAGAGTGGAGATGCTATGGATAAGAGTCTAAGGGAATATACGCAATGGATGGTTGATATGAATCATGATCATCATGAGAGGTTTGCTGAAAGAATTATGGCTTATGTTACAGGAATAAATGAAGCCGGGGATCTCAGTTAAAGGGGATGAATAAATGGATACACTTACTTCGGAGCAACGCCGCAGGAATATGTCACAAATTCGCAGCAAGGATACAAAGCCAGAAGTGTGGATAAGAAAGCAACTGTTTGCTGAAGGGTATAGATACAGAAAGAATACGGGCAGGATTCCAGGACATCCGGATATATGGCTGAGGAAATATAATACAGCTATTTTTGTTCATGGATGTTTCTGGCATCGTCATGAAGGATGCAAATATGCAAGTATTCCGAAAACGCATATGGAATTTTGGATTGAGAAATTTCGGAAAAATGTGGAACGGGACAATCGGATTATGGAAGAGCTGAAAGCTTTAGGTGTAAAAGAACTGATTGTATGGGAATGTACGGTGAAGCAGATGATGAAGAGCCGGGATGCTACAGAAAAAGTTTTAAATGAAATTGAAGGATTTCTGGGATCCAATGAGTTACATAAGGAATTGTAGTTGTATATATCGGAGGTAATAGAAATCCGAATGAAGGAGGGCGCATAGAGTGTAGGTGATTTTGGACTATATATTATTTGAAGAAGCAGTTAAAATTGTGATATAACAAGCAGATTCTATAAAAGATAAGTTGCCTGAACACATATAATTTGGGAGAACATCTGGCATTTCGTGCCCATGTATTCCAACGTGCAATTTGTGGAGGAAATAAAGTAGTCAGCAAACAGGGGAAGAAGAAAGTGGTGGATAAAGAAGCTGATCTTGTGAAAGAATTTAATGAACTGGTACGTAAGAAAATATGTGGATAGTATCTGGGTCCATTCGGGGATGAGATCAGGGTTAGTTGAAAGTGAATATTGTGGATAAAGAGCTTGTCAGAGATGGCAGATTTTTTTTAGTTTTGAAAACTGGATAATTTTCATTATACTATAAATTATACAAATAAGATCCAAATTGGATACAGAGATAGAAGTATGGCCAAATGGGTGATACGGTGAGCACGATTACCCTACACGCCATTTATCCATGGATTCTTTTGTATGATTAAGTCCGGCGGCCCGGCATGGAAAGAACAGGAAACGCCTAGGTGGCTGACAAAAGGGACACTTGACAGCGTGAAATGGCTGCCGGCGGATAAAGGATTGATTGAAAAATTGAAGAGTGAAAATTGGTATTAAATTGATGTAAATAAAAAGCGTATCCCTCATATAATTATAATCAGAGCGATACGCCTAAAAAATTATGATATTTCCCTCAATACATAATTAAGTCCTTCCTGCAATGGATAAACAGCTGCATGCTTTTTTAAAATCTGTAAGACAATTTTTAATGGTGGAGAATCATCATCATTGTCATACAAAAATACAATTTTGTACCGGTCTTTTAGTTCTTCAGCAGAAAAAGCCCACTGTTTTGCAGTTGGGATGAGTTTGGCTGCGTTTTTTTCTTTAAAGGAAAATAGTTTGATTGCAACATTCCCGATAATGTAGTCAAAACTAACATTTTCATCATACATCCCCGATACTTTGGGGATAGAAAACTCGGCATTGGTTGAAGATAAAATTTTGCGGATATATCTTTTCTCTTCGGATTGGCTCAGTCGCTTTGACTTATTAAAATCAAATTTGAGATACATTTTTGTAAGATTATCAACATAATTTTCATCTTCAGCTACTTTAATTGTTGTAATATCTGAAAAACGAAACTCATTTACGTATATCCGGATAAATTCAGCTATGGAAAACGGGTCATTATAATTGAATATATTTTTCTCAACCTGTTGCTTGATGCCGGCTAAATATAATTTGACAAAATTCACATCTGCCTCATCGTCAAAAACCTGAAAACGTTTAAAGTTGGAGATATATCTGAAATTACGTTCCCCGGTCGTCAGATTGTGGAAAAGTATTCCAATATACAAACATTCTTCTGAAATGACATTATTATAATATTTTAATGCCGTGTATTCAATCTGATACATAATATATCCCCTTTCATTTGCTTATATGGTTTAAAATTGTAATACATATATCGTCAATGTGATCAATGCGATAGAGCAGATATTCAATCAAGGCTTCAATATCCCGGGCGGGAGGCATCCATTCGGTTGGCATATCAGCAATTATGTTTCGTAGTACTCTTTCGGTTATTCTATTACGAAAGAGGAGTTTTAATTCGTCAAAATCTTCTTTATGAATGGACATATTCCGAAAAAACATTCCATAAAGAATTTTATTTTCCTCAATGACACGGGTACTGAGATAATCCCTTTCCTGCATTGCGCGAATCAGACAGTTTGCGTCCCAGACAGCCTGGTTGATAAATACATGAGAGTGATCTATAACCTGTAAGCCTTTGTTGTTTTTATAGTATTGTACAAGCAGATTGCCAGGATTACGATCGGTGTTAAAAATTATGTGGTCAAAAAGAAGAATTTTATAAAATACCTCTTTATTTTGTATTTGAGACATGATGGTATCTAATAAGGTAGCAGATTTGTTCAGATATGTAGAATAAAATCCATATCCGTATTGTTCTGGAGTAACACAGCCATTATAAATAATAGTGTTATAATCTATTAAACATATCCCTGATTCCGGCATGGGGATATCAACTAATATAGCCAGTCTGTAACAAAGATATTCGTTAAACAATACGAGAGACCCCTCTGGTCCATTGTATGTTTTTACAATAACCGGGGTGCTGTCATCATTTGCTGCCATTTTTGGTTCGGTTATACCATTATTCATAGTATATTGAACTGTTTTAATATGTTCAAACTGTATGGCATCCACCCTCTTTCGTATCATTAGATGTAGTATATGTCAAAAATGGATGAAACGCAAGGAGAAATCCAATGATGGGCAAAGGTGAATAAGAAGAATTTTTAATTGCTATATAGAGAGATTAAGGATACAATAAAGAATATATTTGCTACATATAATTGCAGGTTAAAGTAAAAGTACTATATCTCAAATAATAATGCGCAGGTGTCATAAAGTAACAAACCAATACATACAGCCTTAGCTCTATTCCGTATAAAATGGCATATGTGGCATTTCAAATATGTGGTTCAGAAGTATTAGAAATCAGAAAAACGAAAACAGTATTCCACGATTTGAAAGGATAGAGGTAAACGAACATGGAAAAAACAGTATATATCACAGAGAAAGAACGGGAAATGTGATACAAAGTGATTGATGCGTTTGCGGAATTGTACGAAATGGAAGATGAAGATATTTTATTGGTTGATGCTGGCAGGTATGGTTTTGTTAAATTGCAGTGTTATACACCGTCATATGGCTTTGAAGAACTTGACACTTATATAGACAGTAAAAACTTATTTGAAGGGCTTTGGGCCGAATGGTTCAATCTAAATGTGTTTTTACTTGCTAGGGAAATGCAGTTAGATGATGTTTTCTATGACGATATATTCAATAATCTGACAAAGGAAAAACAGTCGGAACTTATCGGGAGAAAAGACGACTTTGCAAAAAAGGCGGGTATAACTCCGTAAAATGAATTTCACAGAAAGAAAACTCAAAGTCAAATTTTAGGGATTGCTTTTCAATTTGTTTTGGCATATAATATCGTACTGGAAACAACGTTGCTTTTTGCCACCGGGTAAAGAGATTATGCGTCAGACTTTCTATCGTTAGGTCAGAGAAGATAGAAAGTTCTGACGCTTTTATATTTTAAGGAGATCTCTATGGAAACCAAAACGCTACTGAAAGAATTTTCGCAATATGTAATATTAAATATATGCGGCATGATTGGCTTATCATGTTACATACTCGCGGATACCTTTTTTGTTTCAAATGGTTTGGGTGCAAATGGTCTGACCGCACTTAATTTAGCTATTCCGATATATAGCTTTGTTCATGGAAGCGGTCTGATGTTTGGAATGGGAGGTGCAACAAAGTATTCCATTTACAGAGGGCAAAAAGAATATAAAAATGCAGATAAATCCTTTTCAAGCACAATATATATTATGTCTGCATTGGCTGTCATTTTTATGCTGACAGGTATTCTCTTTTCCAGACAACTGACAAGATTATTAGGTGCTGATAAAAATGTCTATCATATGACAAAAATATATTTACAGGTTATTTTACTTTTTGCTCCGGCATTTATGGCAAATGATACACTGATCTGCTTTGTAAGAAATGACGGAAATCCTAAATTGTCTATGATTGGTATGTTGACAGGAAGTTTCTCAAATATTATTTTAGATTATATATTTATTTTTCCTCTTAAAATGGGGATATTCGGTGCAGTATTGGCAACAGGATTAGCACCTGTTATTAGTCTCATTGTTTTATCTAAGCATTGGCTTACAAAACAAAACCAGTTTCATTTCGTGCGGATAAAGCCTTCCTTTCGATTGATAGGAAATATCATTTCATTAGGTGTTCCAGCCTTTATCACTGAAATGGCTTCGGGAATTGTAATGATAGTTTTTAATACGATTATCCTACACTTGCAGGGAAATATCGGTGTAGCGGCTTATGGTGTAGTTGCAAATTTATCACTTGTGGTTATTTCAATTTATACCGGAATAGCACAGGGAACACAGCCAATATTAAGCAGGGTATACGGATATGGAGAGCATGAAAGTCAGAAACAGATTTTGAAATATGCCTTAAAAACCATGTTAGTTATATCATTTGGTATTTACCTGTTTTTTTTACTTACAGCCAATCCAATGGTAAGCATATTTAACAGTGAGCAAAATATGCAGTTGCAGGAAATCGCAACAGCGGGATTAAAATTATATTTTACTGCTATTCCATTTGTTGGGTTTAACATCATTATATCTGCATATTTTGCATCAACAGAAAAAGCCCTGCCTGCACAAATCATTTCATTGTCAAGAGGATTTTTAATGATAATCCCTATGGCATTTTACCTGTCTTTTATATTAAAAATGACAGGCGTATGGCTTTCTTTTCCAGTTACAGAGTGTCTTGTCACTTTAGCGGGCATTGCATTATATATTAAATTAGTAGAAAGAGGTAAGAAAAATGTTTAGAGAAATGCGTAGGAAAAAGCAAATATTATCCGAAAAGGAATGTGTTGAAATCTTAGAAAAAGGAACAGCCGGTGTATTAGCTTTATTAGGAGATAATGATTACCCGTATGCAGTTCCAATCAGTTATGTATATTACAATTCTAAGTTGTTTTTTCATGGTGCAAAAAGCGGGCATAAAATAGACGCAATCAAGAAATGCAGTAAAGCGTCTTTTTGAGTAATCGACCAAGACCATATTGTGCCGGAGGAATACACAACTTATTTCAGAAGCGTAATTGCTTTTGGCAAAATTCATGTTATGGAAGATGAAACGGAAATGAAAAAAGCAATAGAACGGTTGGCAGTAAAATACTATCCAACTGATACAGAAACAAATCGAAATACTGCAATTAACAGGGAATGGAAGCCTTTGTGCATGATGGAATTAGACATTGAACATTTATCCGGGAAAGAAGCAATAGAATTAGCCAAAACAAAACAATAGATTACATATCCTATTTTACAGGGATAAAGTATCTAGTAATATTTATAAAGGCGGGAGCATGGGAAAATTACTACTGCTGACGCTTAATGAACACGAGGAAAAAGTGATTGACAAAATCATAGCGGCAATATCTGACTGTATATCGCTTGAGTCCGTGCAGACTATCCCCGTCCCTGCTTCTGTATTATCCTTTCCGGGACTGGAAATAAGGCGGCACCAACGCCGGGTATTAATTATCAGGGAGCGCATCCAAACCATGCAAACCATCAAAGTAGTCGCTGCCATCATCACCCACAACCACCAGATCTTTGCTAACCAGCGGGGCTATGGTGAATTCAAAGATGGTTGGGAGTTCCCCGGCGGCAAAATCGAGGAAGGGGAACACCACAGGAAGCATTAATCAGAGAAATCCGGGAAGAATTAGATACAGAGATAGAAGTGGGCGATCTTGTGCTGAAAGAACACGAAGCGGCCAGATGGCTGACGAGGGAAATGCTTGACAGCGTGGAGTGGCTGCCGGCGTACAGAGGATTGATTGCGAAATTAAAGAATAAAAATTGGCAGTGAAGGATGTATATGAAAAAGCGTATCCCTCCATAATCAGAGTGGTACGCTTAAAAATTTATGAAAATTCCTTTAATGTATAATTAAATCTCTTGACAAATGATAGGATATTGACAAAATCCAATCATAAAGATATGCTGATAATAGAGAAAATCTTACATTCTATGGAGGATAAAGTATTTGAACATAGATAAAAAGATATAGAACAGTATCTTTCTGAGGTGCAAGAAGCTGTTGGAAATAACAGATATCGTCTTGAACGGAATATAAAAAGGCAGGATAACATAGATTTGTTTCTGAATTATGTTATTGATGAGGCAAAGGCAAAAGATATCATATTAAGCTTGACAGTAATGGATTTTTCGGATATTTTGCCAAATGAACACAAAGGATATGAGCATGAACGACTGTATGTATTTGGTAAGGATGTGACACCTTTGGAGAGAAATGAACCAGAAGAGAAAATAGTTTCCTTATATATTAAGTTCAACAAATTGGCGAACTGTTTTGTAATCGTAATATCATTCCACGAGCAGAAATATCCGCTTACATATTATTTCAAATAATCAGGAGAAAAATTGGGGGTGAACATTATGGCAGGGAAGGGAAGAAAGGATTTCTGTATAGAATGTCGGAAGGAAACTACGTATCTTTTGCAGAAAGGGGATATCATAAAAATCATAAGAGACAAAGAGTATACGTTTGGTATCACTGTAGCAGTTTGTTCAGAATGTGGTGAGGAAATGAGTATTCCCGGTCTGATGGATAAGAATGTTCAGGAGATGGATGAGCAATACAGGATGGCTGAGGGTCTGGTTACTGTTGATGATATAGAAAAGTTGATGAAAATCTATAAGATTGGTAAAGCTCCTCTGTCAATTGCACTTGGTTTTGGTGAGGTGACAATACCAAGGTACTTAGAAGGCCAGGTGCCTTCCAAAGAGTATTCGGATGTAGTGAGAGCGGCCCTGACATCACCGGCATATATGAAGCGGAAGATTTCGGAAAATAGTGATAGGCTGACTGATGCAGCATATAAGAAGGCACTAGCAGCAGCAGAAAGTATAGAGAATCTGTTTTCAGTATCAGATAAGATACTTCGAGTGATTGCCTATATATTTGAAAAATTGGAGGAGGTAACTCCTCTCATGCTGCAGAAACTGCTTTATTTTATCCAGGGTATTTATTCAGCATTATATGGCAGACCAATCTTTATGGAAGATTGCAGGGCTTGGATTCATGGTCCGGTTTATCCGGAGGTATATGATTTGTTTCGGGATTTTAAGTATAATCCGGTTGATGACGCGAGATTTGCGCTTCTGGAAGGGACGGCGGATGCCTTGACGGATGAAGAGAGAAAGGTTATTGATCTTGTGGTTAATACATTTGGCATGTATGGTGGAAAGATATTGGAGCGGATCACACATAATGAGGATCCGTGGAAGGAAGCCAGAAAAGGGTATGGTGACAGTATTCCGTCCAGTGAGCTTCTTCCGAAAGAACGTATTATGAGGTATTATATTACTGTGAATAAGAAGTATGCTATTAATACAGAAACAGGTCTGCAGGCATATATTCATGATATGTTGAAAGTATCTTGAATTAATCAGAGTAATGCGGGTAAATTAGATATAAAAATAAAGAATAAAGGAGTATAAATACTCCAAAGCGGAGGAGAGCATGTGTACGGCAGCGACCTATAAGACCAAAGATTTTTATTTTGGGCGGACATTGGATTATGAATTTTCCTACGGGGACGAGGTGACCATTACGCCCAGGAATTATCCTTTTCATTTTACAGAGGCGGGTGATCGTGACACACACTATGCGATGATCGGAATGGCATATGTGGCGGAGGATTATCCGCTTTATTATGATGCGGTCAATGAGAAGGGCCTGGGCATGGCGGGGCTTAACTTTGTAGGAAATGCTGTTTTTGGACAAAAGTCAGCGGACAGGGATAACATTGCACAGTTTGAACTGATTCCCTGGATATTATGCCAGTGTGCCACTGTAAAGGAGGCACGGGCACTGGCGGGAAAGATGAATCTGTTGGATACCCCTTTTAGTGAGACTCTTCCGCCGGCACAATTACATTGGATTATCGCGGACCGGGAGGAATGTATTGTGATGGAAGCGGTGAAAGAGGGGATTAAGGTTTATGACAATCCTGTAGGGGTGTTGACGAACAATCCGCCTTTTGAGCAGCAGTTGTTGAACTTGAGCACGTATATGCATCTGTCGGCCCGGCCGCCGGTCAATACTTTTGCGAAGGGGCTTGAGCTGAAACCATACAGCCGTGGGCTTGGGGCCATGGGACTGCCGGGGGATCTGTCGTCTCAGTCCAGGTTTGTAAAAGCGGCATTTACCAGGATGAATTCGATTTCCGGAGAGAAAGAGGCGGAGAGTGTCAGTCAGTTTTTCCATATTCTGGGCTCGGTAGACCAACAGAGGGGATGTTGCGAGTTGGAAGATGGTAAGTATGAAATCACGATCTATACTTCCTGCTGTAACGCAGATAAGGGAATTTATTATTATACCACTTATGATAATCACCAGATTACGGCTGTGGATATGCACAAAGAAGCGTTGGAGGGTCATGATCTGATACGGTATCCTGTGATCAAGGAAGAGCAGATCAGATGGCAGAACTGAATGGTCATTTGCATTATAGGAAATTTATGTCTGAGGGTATGGATTTGTATGCCTTGAAAGGAGTTTGGTTATCAATATGAAACTGGCGGTATTTTTTCCGGGAATCGGGTATCACTGTGACAAGCCGCTTCTTTATTACAGTGAAAAAATTGCAAAACAGTATCAGTATGAAACCATTAAGATAGTTTATGAGGGGTTAAGCAAAGACCTGGATGCTGCGTTTGAGGAGGCGTTTGCCCAGACAGAAAAGCGTCTGGCGGAGGTTGACTGGCAGCAGTACGAGGATATCCTTTTTGTATCCAAAAGTATCGGTACGGCGGTTGCCTGTGCTTATGCCGGGCGGTATCAGATCGATTGCAGGAATCTGTATTATACACCTCTGGAGCAGACATTTATATTGGCACCAAAAGACGGAATCGTATTTCACGGGACTAGTGATCCCTGGGCGCAGACAGAGGTGATTCAGCGAACATGCAGGGAACACAATCTGCCGCTTCAAATCATAGAGGCTGCCAATCATTCCCTGGAGATTCCGGAGAAAACGCGGCAGAATCTTGTTATTCTCACAGAGGTCATGGAAGAGTCGGAATGTTATATTGCGGATACAATTCGATACAGACAATTGACCCCAAAGGAGATATGTCCGGAATTGTTTGCCTGGTTTATCCGGCGTCAGAATGTGACGAAGTGCAGGAGAAAAGTGAAGGATGCATGGCTCATTGTAGAGGATCCGTTTGTGGATGACTGGACAGCGGCGGATTATCAGACATTGGCTGGGTGTCTTAAGAACACAGTGAATACAGGCGGCTTTGTGTGCGGTGCTTTTTACCGGGGGATGCTGAAAGGGTTTGTCTCGGTGGAAGCTTCGTTGTTTGGCGGAGAAAACCGTTATCTGGATCTGTCCAGCATCCATGTGTCAGAGGATATGCGTGGACAAGGAGCAGGGAGAGAGCTTTTTGCAAAGGCAGCTGCCTGGGCCGCACAAAAGGGAGCGGCTAAACTTTACATATCAGCTCATTCAGCAGTGGAAACGCAGGCTTTTTATCAGGCGATGGGATGCGTGGAAGCACAGATGTACGAGGCATCCCATGTGGAACGGGAGCCTTTTGACTGTCAGTTAGAATACATACTAGTAAGGGAAAAATAATGGAAACGAAAGAACAACAAAATGGAATTCTGGAAGGTGTGATCTGGAAACAGTTATTGATTTTCTTCTTCCCGATCCTGATAGGAACCTTTTTTCAACAGCTCTACAATACGGTGGATACGGTGATTGTGGGGCAGTTTGCCGGGAAGGAAGCGTTGTCCAGTGTGGGCGGTTCTTCATCGCAGATCATCAATATGGTGGTAGGGTTTTTCACCGGGCTTACGGCGGGAGGCACGGTTTTGATTTCTCAGGCTTATGGAGCCTTTCATAAACAGAGGCTGGAGGATGCGCTGCATACATCTTATGCCTTTGGTATTTTGGGCGGGATCGGTCTTGGGATTCTGGGTGTGGTGGGTGCGCCGCTTATCCTGGAATGGATGAACACGCCGGCAGAATTGATGGAGATGTCCACTTTATACATACGGATTTACTTTTCCGGTCTTGTTTTTGTCTTTATCTATAACATGGGAGCGGCAATCCTGCGGGCGATTGGGGATTCCAGGCGGCCCTTATATTATCTGGTGGTATGTTGTGCCGTGAATATCGTGCTGGATCTGGTGCTGGTACTTTATTGCCGGCTGGGGGTATTGGGCGTGGCGGTGGCTACGCTGGTGTCCCAGGCAATCAGTGCGGTGATGGTCACCTGGGCACTGATGTATAAGGTGGATTGTATGGAATTATCCATCCGCAAGATAAGAATCCATTCCGATGTCTTAAAGAATATGCTGCAAATCGGGTTTCCTTCCGGATTGCAGGCTTCCATGTACAGCATTTCCAATATGATCGTGCAGGCGGCACTCAATCTTCTGGGCGTGAATACCATGGCGGCGTGGACGGCCTATGGTAAGATAGACAGTGTATTCTGGATGATCAATTCTTCTTTTGGTATTGCGCTTACCACCTTTGTGGGGCAGAATTTTGGCGCGGGTAAATGGGAGCGTGTCAGGAAGGGTACGAGAGTGTGTCTGGGAATGGCAGTGGGCACAGCTGTCTGTCTTACAGCAGTTCTGATGCTGGCAGGGCGGTTTCTGTTGGGTATTTTTACAGGAGATGCGCAAGTGGTGGAGATTGGACTGATCATGATGAGAAGCATAGCGCCTGCTTTCGTGATGTTTGTGTTTATTGAGATTTTTTCCGGTTCTCTCAGAGCGCAGGGATATACCTTTGTGACCACGATCATATCGGTGCTGGGGGTCTGCGTGTTCCGTATCATATGGGTGAGTCTGATTCCGCCAGGGCAGGGGCTTCAGCGGATTGTGGCATGTTATCCGATCAGCTGGATTATGTGTGCAGCCCTGGTAAGTGCCTATTATTTTTATAAACAGAAGAGAATCATCAGGAGGATGGAGTCGAAGGCAGGGCAATAAAAAGTTTGACGAGTTCTGTCATTACATAGTACTATAAGACTATATAAGACATGTATACGGTATATTTGATCTTAAATGGAGGGTATCATGAAGAAAATATGGGAAAAGTGGACGTATATCAGTCTGGTACAAAGAATTATCATCGGATTGTCAATCGGCGTGATTCTGGCGATGGTGGTTCCGGGAGTATCCGGGATCGGTATTTTGGGAGATGTATTTGTGAGTGCACTGAAAGGAATTGCGCCGCTTCTGGTGTTTTTCCTGGTCATGAGTTCTTTGTGTAATGCAAGACAGAGCCATGGCGGCGTCATTCGCACCGTGATTATCCTGTATATGTTCAGTACGGTGCTTGCGGCGGTAATCGCGGTATTTGCCAGTATGATATTCCCGGTGGAAATGGTGCTCGTGGATGCTTCCATGGATGCGGCATCGGCGCCAAGCGGTATTGTGGAGGTATTGGGCACGCTGCTGATGAATGTGGTGGCCAATCCGGTTTCCTCTCTGGTGGAGGCCAACTATGTAGGTGTTCTGGCATGGGCCGTTGTCCTGGGCGTAGCTTTCCGCGGCGCCGGGGAAGCCACGAAGAAGGCACTGGGGGATATTTCCGAAGCTATTTCCAGCGTGGTGGTGGTGATTATCAATCTGGCTCCTTTCGGTGTCCTGGGATTGGTTTATACCAGTGTGACGACCAGCGGGATTAATACATTTACAGTATATGGGAAACTGTTAGTCCTGTTAGTTGGATGTATGCTTTTTATCTATTTTGTGACCAATCCGATTCTGGTATACTGGTGTATTCGCAAGAATCCATATCCGTTGATTTTCAAGTGTTTAAAGCAGAGTGCCATAACCGCTTTTTTCACCAGAAGTTCTGCGGCCAATATTCCGGTTAATATGAGAATCTGCGAGGAGATGGGATTGGACAAAGATACTTATTCCGTATCGATTCCGCTTGGCGCTACCATCAATATGGACGGTGCGGCAATCACTATTACGGTCATGACCATGGCCACGGTACATACGCTGGGGATTGGCGTGGATATTCCCACGGCGATTGTGTTAAGTCTCCTGGCGGCGCTTTCAGCCTGTGGCGCTTCCGGCGTGGCAGGCGGTTCCTTGTTGTTAATTCCCATGGCATGTTCTCTTTTTGGAATCCCGGATGCGGTGTCCATGCAGGTTGTGGCAGTAGGATTCATTATCGGCGTGGTACAGGATTCCGTGGAGACGGCGTTAAATTCTTCTTCCGATCTTCTGTTGTCGGCATCGGCGGAATTCAGGCGGTGGAGGCTGGAAGGCAAAGATATTAAATTTTAGTTGGGAAACCCGGCGGGATAATTTTGTTGATTTATGAAACACTATTATGTGAGATAAAACAACAAAAGGAGGCCGCATATGGAAGATGATACGATTAAACTGCTGCGGGAGTGCAACGCGGGAATTAAGATGGGCAGTTCTTCCCTGGATGATGTGATGGCGCATGTGAAGGACAGCACGCTTGAAAATCTGCTGAAGAAGAGTAAGGAGACACATTGCAAACTGGGTGACAGGACCCATGATTATCTGCGGGAATATCATGACGAAGGCAAAGAACCTGCGCCCATGGCAAAGGTAATGTCCTGGATGAAGACCAACGTAAAGCTGGGCGGAGAAGACTCCGACAGGGTGGTGGCCGATCTGATCACGGATGGCTGCAATATGGGCGTTAAGTCGCTCTACCGTTATCTGCACCAATATCAGGCGGCAGATGAAAAAGTCAAAAAGATTGCCAGAGAAGCAATTCAGGCAGAGGAAACACTGGTGAAAGATATGAGAGAGTACCTGTAGTGGGTACTCTTTTCTTTTTTATGATTTACTTTAGCGTAGTACTATGATAAAATACAAAAGTATGTGAAAACATTTTGAAATGATTCAGGAGGAGAAGGATTATGAAAAGGAAACTTGCAATGATGGTAATGGTATCGGTAATGGCCTGCGCGGTGCTTACCGGCTGCGGCGGAGCAAAGGAGACGACGGCGGATGCTGCGAATCTGGTGTATGCGGTGGAGACGGGTTCTGCCGGAGAAGCGATAGCGACTGAGAAGGGATTTAAGATGAATTCCGTGGCCTCTCAGGCTGACGCGCTGATGGAGGTGGCTTCCGGGACATCGGATGCGGCAATTATTGATTTGCTGATGGCAGGAGCCATGATTGGTGAAGGCACCAGTTATCCGGATCTGGTACATACGGATGAGCTGACAACGGAAGAATATGGTGTGGGATGTCGTAAGGGCTCTGATCTGGCTTCCTATATCAATGCCGTGTTTGCAGAAAGCTATGCGGATGGTTCCATGAAAGAGACAGCCACAACTTACGGTGTGCAGGAAGCGTTGGTGGAACAGGCGTCTGTAGAGTTTACGGCTTCCGACGCGGACAGCGATGTGGCTTATATTCAGGGAAAAGGTTCACTGATTGTAGGGATTACAGAGTTTGAGCCTATGGATTATAAGGATGCTTCCGGAGAGTGGATTGGCTTTGATGCGGATATGGCGCGTATGGTAGCCGATAAACTGGGTGTGGAAGCGCAGTTTGTGATCATCGACTGGGATAATAAGATTATGGAATTGGACTCCAAGAATATTGATGTGGTGTGGAACGGCATGACCCTGACCAATGAGGTGAAAGAGGCAATGGAGTGCACCAATCCGTACTGCAATAATGCACAGGTGATTGTTGTGCCTAAATAAAGACTGTAAACATTACTACTTTATAGTATGAGGAGTAACTTATGTTTTGGAGTGTTACGCAATCGCTGCTGGACGGGCTTTGGACCAGCTTTGAGATTTTTATTTTTACCCTGCTTTTTTCATTGCCTCTGGGACTGGTTCTGTCATTTGGAGCGATGAGTAGATGGAAGATACTTCGAGGACTGGTGCAGACTCTTGTGTGGATTATCAGGGGTACACCGTTGATGCTGCAGTTAATCATTATCTTTTACGGTCCGGGTCTGTGGCTTGGCCATAATATCTGGAATGGCAGTGAATCGGGACGAATTACGGCGACGGTGGTGGCTTTCAGTATCAATTACGCCTGCTATTTCTCGGTGATCTTCCGGGGCGGCATCGAGGGTGTGCCGGTGGGGCAGAGAGAGGCAGGAGAAGTACTTGGCATGACGAAGAGCCAGATTTTCTTCAAGATTACGCTGTTGCAGATGATCAAAAGGGTGGTGCCACCCATGTCCAACGAGGTCATCACCCTGGTCAAGGATACTTCCCTGGCGCGTATCATTGCGGCATATGAACTGACCTTTGCCGGTTATTCTTTCATGAAGAGCAGTGGTATCACATGGCCGCTTTTCTATACGGGCGTGTTTTATCTGGTGTTTGTGGGTATTTTGACGCTGTTGTTTAATTATATTGAGCGCAGGTTGGATTATTTCAGGTAGGGGGATTACAGATGGCTGTTCTGGAAGTAAAAAATATTGAAAAACATTTTGACTCTACCAAGGTTCTGCGTGATGTGAGTTTTGAGATGGAAGAGGGCAGTGCGCTGGCGATCATCGGTTCCTCCGGATCCGGCAAGACGACGTTATTGCGCTGTCTGAATTTCCTGGAGGTGCCGGATAAAGGATCCATTATCGTACGGGGAGAAACACTTTTTGATGCGGACAGACCGATGAAAGAGCAGGAAAAAGATCTGCGCAGGAAGAGGCTGCATTTTGGAATGGTATTTCAGTCTTTTAACCTGTTTCCGCAGTATACGGCGCTGGAAAATGTGACTTTGTCGGAAAAACTTCTGGCGAAGGAGAAACCGGATTTTAAACAGAATAAAAAGGAAATTCTGGAAGAGATAGAGAAACATGGCAGGGCCCTGTTGGAGCAAATGGGTCTGGCGGAGCGTATGGAACATTATCCGCATCAGTTATCCGGCGGGCAGCAGCAGAGGGTGGCGATTGCCAGAGCGCTTGCCTTGCAGCCTGATATTTTATGTTTTGATGAACCGACTTCCGCACTGGATCCGGAGCTGACCGGGGAAGTGTTAAAGGTCATCCGTGGCCTGGCGGATCAGCACACCACCATGATCATTGTGACCCATGAGATGAGTTTTGCAAGGGATGTGGCGGATCAGATTATTTTTATGGATGAGGGCGTGATCGTGGAGCAGGGAGATGCCAGACAGGTGATCGATCATCCAAGAGAAGAGAGGACGAGACAGTTTTTGACAAAGTACTGATAAAGGTGGAAAGATAAGTGATGAGGAACCGGTGTGAGCCGGTTCCTTTTTGTGAGAATACTTCTTTTTAGATGGAAAGTAGTATAGATTTTAGAAGTGTGCCATGGTAAGGTTTTAGCAAAGAAACGCTTAAGAGGCGTTGATTCTTGCAAGAATAAGAATAATAAGAGACAGGAGGATTTGCGGTATGATTATGGAAATTATAAGTATTGTGGGAGGAATGGCTTTTCTGATATTAATGACCTATACAGGAGGAGACAGGACTTTTTCCTTTGACTGGTTTATTGATTTTCCGACGATATTGATTATGCTTATATTTATTGTTCCGGTTCTGATGCGGGGCGGTGTCTGGAGGGATTTTAAGCGTGCGTTCAAACTGCTTAAGAAAGATTTCACCTGCCATTTAAGTGAACTTCGCAGGACCAAAGATGTGTTGGAAATGATACAGAAACAGATATGGTATGCAGGCATACTGACGATGATGGTTTCTGTTATGTATGTGATGGTAAATATCAGTGATCCATCGCTTTTGGGACCGAATATTGCTGTGGTGGTTCTGACTATGTTCTATGCGGTTATTTTGGAAATGCTTCTTTTACCGATGGTGCTTGAGGTAAAAGGGCGGATTATCAATTATATGGATTTGGAGACGGAGGAACAGTAAGCATGGGCAAACAGGCGCTCCGCTGGTTGTTGGGAGTCGGTTATGTGGTACTTGTGACGTTGCTTTTATTATACCAGATGGGGGTAGTGGGGAAGCCGGGAAATACCGTCATTGTAGTTCTTGGGACTTTGGTTCTTGGCATTGCGCTGGCCGTTGTACTGGCTCTGTATATTCGTGTGACGGATCAGATGAAGGAACAGGCGGCGGAAGCAAAGAATGAGAGGAAGGAACAAAATCAGGAACCCAGAAGTTATGAGGAGATTTATGCGGATTTTCTTAAGGCCACACAGGATGGCGGCCTTTCCGAGCGGGAACTGGAAGTGGCATGGCTGCTCTATAGAGGTTATACCAACAGACAGATCGGGGAGGAACTCTATATCGCAGAGACCACAGTTAAGAAGCATGTGTCACATATTTATCAGAAAATGGAGGTTTATAGCAGGAAGGAGTTCCGGGGAAAAGTGAAGAGCCTCACTCTTCCTCAAACAACCCCTCTCTCGTGATGTTCTTAAGCCATTTTCCGCTGCGGTAATGTTTGATGACCCAGGGCCATTTGACAAATTCATCAGTACACAACAGGAAGTACACCACAAGTACCGGCAGCCTGAAGACAAAGGCGGCGATAAAGCCAAGGGGCACAGCGTAACACCACATATCTATGGTGTCGCAGATCAGCCCGAAACGGCTGTCGCCGCCGGCCCGGAACACACCTGCAATCAGGGTTGTATTGACTGCGGTGCCCATAATATAGTAGGTATTGATCAGAAGCATATATTTTAAGTAATGCATGGCAGTTTCACTTAAATCCACAAAGTACAGGACGAAGGGAGTGACTGACAGAACCAGGGCACCGCCTATGGCACCGGTGATGACGGTGAGCTTCATCAGTTTGGAAGCATAATTCCTGGCATGTGTCATATCTCCGGCACCCATTACATTTCCCAGCAGGATACCGCCTGCGCTGGCTGTACCAAAACACAGTACCGTACCGAAATTGCGCACGACAACAACAAAAGAGTTGGCAGCTACCGCATCGGATCCAAGATGCCCCAGAATAACGGAATACATGGAAAAGGCCACGCTCCATGCCACATCATTGCCGGCGGCAGGCAGGGACAGGCGTACAAAGTCTTTGAATAACATTTTATTGCGGATAAACATATAAGCAGGATTCAGTTTGATATCCTTGTTGCACACAGATACGATAATACAGCCTGTCAGTTCGATGACGCGGGAGGCAGCGGTGGCAATGGCAACACCGGTGGCTCCTAATTTTGGTGCGCCGAACAGCCCGAAGATAAACACTGCATTTAAAAAGATGTTTAAGCTGAACGTCATCACATTTAAAATCATGGAGACAGTTACCTGACCGATACTTCTGAGAACCGACAGGTAGATTTCCACAATACCCCAGCACAGATAGGTTACGGACATGACCCGCAGGTAATCGGCGCCTATGGTGATCAGTTCCGCATCATTGGTGAAGAGCTTCATCATCAGTTCAGGGGCAAACAGTGCAAACCCTGAGAAACACAGGGAAATAATCAGGGAAAAGCGCATGGCGATTCCCTCGATTACACGGATGGCCTGCACTTCACCTTTGCCCCAGTACTGGGCACTCAGCATGGAAGCGCCTGTGCCGAGGCCATAATAAATCATAAAAAGGACACCGGCGTAGTTGGCAGCCAGGGATACCGCAGAGATGGAGGATTGTCCTACCTCATTCAACATGACCACATCGGCGGAATTCACGGCAGCACTTAAGAGGTTCTGGATAACAATGGGAACCACTAATTTTATAATCTGGGGATAAAAGTTGTTCTGTGCGGCATTTGTATGTCTCATGACGGTTATGTACCTTTCTCTGCCTGCTTTCTGACAGCGTGCTGACATCTTAATACAATCGGAAAGGATTGTCAATCGGTTTTATACTTCTTATGATTGTTATTTTCCCGTAAAATGTGTTATAGTAAAAGAAGCGTTGATTATGTTGGAAGATTTTGGGGTGATGCGGTTAACAGCATCGAATATCTTCTGATGATGGGGTGGAGGAAAAGCAAATGAAAAAGATGGAAGAATATGTGCGCAGTATTCCTGATTTTCCGGAGAAGGGTATTATATTCCGTGATGTGACCAGTGTGCTTCAGGATGCAGACGGACTGGCTCTGGCGATTGATTCGATGAAGAAAATGTTGGAAGGAATTGATTTTGATGTCATTGTGGGAACAGAGTCGAGGGGCTTTATCTTTGGGGTGCCTATCGCTTATTCCCTACACAAGGCATTTGTGCCGGTCCGGAAAAAGGGGAAGCTTCCACTGGACACGATTTCCAAGGAATATGATCTGGAGTATGGCAGCGCAGTAGTAGAAATGCATCGGGATTCCATCAAACCGGGGCAGAAGGTGGTGGTCGTGGATGATCTGATTGCCACGGGAGGTACAATTGAAGCGAGCATTCAGATGATTGAAGAGCTGGGCGGAGAAGTGGTCAAGGTAATCTTTTTAATGGAACTGGCCGGATTGAAGGGCAGGGAACGCCTGAAAAACTACGACGTAGACAGTGTCATCATCTATGAAGGCAAATAAAACCTTATGAGAAAAGGAGAAATGTGATGTTAGAAAAATGGTTTAAACTTAAAGAGAACAATACCAACATCAAGACCGAAGTGGTTGCCGGCGTCACAACATTTATGACGATGGCATACATTCTGGCGGTCAACCCCTCTATCCTGTCCGCATCGGGCATGGACAGTCAGGCAATCCTGATGGCAACGGCGCTGGCTTCATTTATTGGTACGATTGCCATGGCGCTTCTTGCGAACTATCCGTTTGCGCTGGCTCCGGGACTTGGGCTTAACGCTTATTTTGCTTATACGGTATGCGGTGAAATGGGGTATTCCTGGCAGATTGCGCTGCTGGCGGTCTTCGTGGAAGGTTTGATCTTTATTGTTCTTTCCGTGACAAATGTGCGTGAAGCAATCTTTAATGCAATTCCGATTCAACTCAAAAGAGGTGTTTCGGTAGGTATTGGTCTGTTTGTGGCTTTTATCGGATTCCAGAACGCCGGACTGATTGTAAATTCTGATTCTACGCTGGTGACAGTGGTAGATTTTACGGCAGATTTCCATACGGCCGGCATCTGTGCTGTCCTGGCAGTGATTGGTACCTTTATCATTGCAATCTTACATATCAAAGGCGTAAAAGGGTCTATCCTGATTGGTATTTTTATCACCTGGATTCTGGGGATTCTCTGTCAGCTGACAGGACTTTATACAGTAACGCCTGAGGCTGGTTATTATTCCCTGATTCCGTCCTGGAGCAGTTTCAGTCTGGGAGCAATCGGCCTGACTTTCGGCAAGTGCTTTACGGCTGATTTTTCTTCTGTGAAGGTTCTTGACTTTGCAGTTATCGTATTTGCGTTCCTGTTCGTGGATATCTTTGATACACTGGGAACATTGATCGGTTGTGCCAACAAGGCCAATATGCTTGACAGAGAAGGTAAGCTGCCCCGCATCAAACAGGCACTTCTGGCAGATGCGGTAGCTACCAGTGCAGGTGCAGTGCTCGGTACTTCCACCACCACTACTTTCGTGGAAAGCTCTGCGGGTGTGGCGGAAGGCGGACGGACAGGCCTTGCTTCTGTGGTGACAGGTCTGTTATTCCTGGTATCCGTATTCCTGGCGCCGATCTTTACAACAATTCCGGGATTTGCTACGGCACCGGCGCTGCTGTTTGTCGGGTTCCTGATGATTACAGCGGTGACACAGATTGATTTCAACGATATGACCGAAGCAATTCCCGCATATCTGTGTCTGCTGGCTATGCCTTTGATGTACAGCATTTCCGAAGGTATTGCTGTCGGCGTTATCTCTTATGTGGTAATCAATCTGGTATGCGGTAAAGCGAAGAAGATTACGCCGCTTATGTATGTGCTGGCAGTATTGTTTGTCTGCAAATATATTTTCTTATAAAAGCTGTTCTTGCCGAAGGGGATTTTCGGTGTTAGAATAATATAGCTGCGAAAGATGATAGAACCCATGCGGTTGACACAAGTGCTGCATGGGTTTTATGATGGGATTAAGAAAAGGAGGATAATCATGGAAAAGATTACAGTGACAGATACCATTAAATATATTGGTGTGGATGATAAGACCATAGATTTGTTTGAGAGCCAGTATGTTGTTCCAAACGGCGTGTCTTACAATTCCTATATTATTCTGGATGACAAAATTGCGGTGATGGACAGCGTGGATGAGAGGGGAACCGAAGGCTGGTTTCTCAATCTGGAGGAAGCGCTTGCGGGAAAGATGCCGGATTATCTGGTGGTGAGTCATCTGGAGCCGGATCATGCCGGCAATATTGCGGTCTTTGCAGAAAAATATCCGCAGGCACAGCTTGTATTGTCTGCAAAAGCGCAGAGTATGCTGCCGCAGTTCTTTACGCAGGATATGTCCGAACGCTGTGTAGTGGTCAAAGAGGGAGACGAACTGAGTCTGGGAAGCCATACACTGACCTTTATTATGGCGCCCATGGTACATTGGCCGGAGGTGATGGTGACTTATGAAAAGAGTGAGAAAGTGCTCTTTTCCGCAGATGGCTTCGGTAAGTTTGGAGCGCTGGATACCGAGGAAGACTGGGCCTGTGAGGCGAGAAGATATTATTTTAACATAGTAGGCAAGTATGGCATGCAGGTACAGGGACTGTTAAAGAAGGCAGCTACATTGGATATTCAGATTATCTGCCCGCTGCACGGCCCTGTTTTATGCGATAATATAGGGTTTTATATAGATAAATATAATACCTGGAGCAGTTATATGCCGGAGGATCAGGGAATCCTGATAGCGTTTGCATCCGTTCACGGTAATACAGGAGTGGTTGCCAGGAAGCTGGCAGATATGCTTCGTGAGATGGGAGCGCCCAAGGTGGTGGTGTCCGACCTGGCCAGGGATGATATGGCGGAGGTAATCGAGGATGCCTTCCGTTACGACAGGATTGTTCTTGCGTCGGTGACCTATGATGCGGGGCTGTTCCCCTGTATGGAGAGCCTGCTGGCCCGTCTGAAATCCAAGAATTACCAGAAGCGCACAGCAGGATTGATTGAAAACGGAAGCTGGGCACCGATGGCAGGCAAGCTTATGAAAGAAGCTCTTGCCGGTATGAAGGAGATTACGGTTTTAGAACCGGTGGTAACCGTGAAATCTACCTTAAATGCGGAATCCGAGGCACAGCTTCGGACACTGGCCGAAGCCTTGCTGGCATAAATAACAGGTATGCTGCGCGGACACATCCATGGGGATTGTTGTCCGCGCTTTTTAATGATTCTACTTCGTTTTTCGTCCCATAAAAATACTTTTAAAAATGAGCAAAATAATGATTGCAGTCTGAAATTGAATGTGCTATGTTGAGTATTACGAGAATTTATGAATGGACTTCTCGTGGGGAGGAAAATTATGGAAAAGGATATGACCAAAGGCAGCCCTATGAAGCTGATCTTAGGGTTTGCCGTACCGCTTTTGTTTGGCTTATTGTTTCAGCAGTTCTACAGTATGGTGGATACGATCATCGTGGGTCATTATCTGGGGGTGGACGCACTGGCTGCCGTAGGAGCAACAGGATCCGTGAATTTTCTGATCATTGGTTTCTGTATGGGCGTGTGTAACGGTTTTGCCATTCCTATTGCACAGGAGTTTGGAGCGGCACATGAGGCAGAACTGCGCAGATATGTGGCCAACAGTGTGTGGCTGTCAGTGATTTTTGCAGTGGTAACCACTATTGTAGTTTCTGTTTTCTGCCGTCCTATTTTGCAGATGATGCGGACACCGGAGAATATTATTGAGGGCTCCTATCATTACATAATTATAATCTTTCTGGGGATTCCGGTGGTGTTTCTCTATAATATGACAGCATCGATTCTTCGTTCACTGGGAGACAGCAGGACGCCGGTGATTTTTTTGGTCATGGCGGCTGTTTTAAATATTTTTCTGGATCTTTTATGTATTGTTACTTTTCAGATGGGAGTAGCGGGTGCCGCTGTTGCCACAGTGGTATCCCAGGCAATTGCAGGATTCTGTTGTCTGTTATTTATGTGGAAGAAGTTCCCTATATTGAAATTGTCCCGGGATGAGCGCAGGTGGGACCGTGATTGTGTGCTAAAACTCTGCAACATGGGAATTCCCATGGGTTTACAGTATTCCATTACAGCAATTGGCAGTGTGATTTTACAGAGTGCGGTAAATGGAATTGGATCCGATGCCGTGGCTGCGGTTACAGCCGGCGGCAAACTGGGGATGTTTCTGGCATGTCCTTTTGATGCCATGGGTTCTACCATGGCTACCTATGGAGGGCAGAATGTGGGGGCAGGTGATCTGGACCGTGTCAATAAGGGACTGAAGTCATGCAGCCTTCTGGGGCTGATTTATTCTGTGCTGGCGGTGGGAATTGTCTATGCGGTTGGCAGACAGATGCTGCTTTTATTTCTGGATACAGGAGAAACAGGTATACTGGAAAACGCATACGCTTATGTCAGAACAAATGTAATATTCTATTTCCCGCTTGCACTGGTAAATATTGTAAGGTTTCTGATTCAGGGAATGGGCTTTAGCAAGCTGGCCGTTTTTGCCGGCGCTTTTGAAATGCTGGCCAGAGGGCTTGCAGGATTTTTGCTGGTGCCTTATTTTGGATTCAGTGCAGTACGCTTTGCGAATCCATTAGCCTGGATATTTGCAGATATCTTCCTGATTCCGGCGTTCTTTTATGTGCGTAGAACAATGGCCGGTATTTTGGACAGACAGAAGGAGCAGTGATTATGAGTGTAACAGTTTTTACGATGACACACAAAAAATTTCCAACCCCTGGAGATCCTGTCTACGTGCCGTTGCAGGTGGGGCGGGCTGCACATCAGGATCTGGGATATATAGGAGATGACACTGGTGTCAATATTTCGGAAAAGAATTGTTACTACGGTGAACTGACAGGAGTTTACTGGGTCTGGAAGAATATTAAAACTTCCGATTACGTAGGTATCTGTCATTATCGCAGATATTTCTGTACGGAGGAGGGGCGGATTCTGACAGGGGCTGAATATGAGAGAATCCTGTCAGAATATGATATAATTACCTCCAAGAGATTGAAACTGAATTATACCTATTATGAGGGGTACGCCAGCGATTATAACATCAGGGATCTGGAGGCAGTGGGGGAAGTGCTGCAAGAGATGTATCCAGAATATTATCAGATGTTTGAACGCCTGGTACATGATAAAGGGACTTATTTTGGCAATATGATGGTTTGCACCAAGGCTCTTTATGACGAGTACTGCCAGTGGCTGTTTTCTGTTTTTGAGAAGGCGGAAGAGCAGATTGACGCTTCGGGTTATGACGATTACCATAAGCGGGTTTATGGTTTTATCTCGGAGTTTCTTCTCTATGTGTGGGTGCAGGTCAGAGAATTGAAGGTGTATGAGTGTAAGGTTGGCATGACGGACGAAAAGAGGGAAACCGCAGAGATTAAGGAGCACCTTGCCGACTTCTTTGTAAGGAAAGATATAACCGGGGCAAAAGAGTATATTCTGGCATGCCTCAAGAAACGTCCGGACGTTCTGATGGAAGCCTCTGACATTACAGGAGAGTTGAAGCTGTCCATGCAGGTAATTGCAGTATGTGAATTGGAGAAAGAGGCTTATGGAAGCAGCACCATTGACCGGATACAGGAGTTTGGGACACTGATGGAGCACTTTCGGAAGCTGAATGACCTGATTATTGCGTTTCAAAATGGGGAAACTGACACATTCTCTGCCCCTGAAGTAGAGTTTTACCTGCAAAATGCCGGTATTACGGATATTGCCCTGGAAGCATCCGCCAGATTATTCTGCACACTGCAGGAAGCCAGGGAAGTAGTGCAGACAATCAGGAACTATGTTTAAACTATATTGAATAAATAATTGCTTGACAATTTATGATTTTCCATTCTATAATGTTCACAAAGCATAACAATTTATAGATAACAATAATGTGTCAAATCAAACATTCTAAACTTTCAGAAAATCTATGCTTTTAAATCAAACCTATTACATTTAAAAGCAGGAGATTCTGAAGGCAGACACAGAGGAGTATCATAGTATCTTTCGTCTGCGGGATGAAGCAGGGAAGGAACTGACGGATCTGTGGGAATTACATATTATCGAATTGGGGAAATCGTTACAGGGAAATACGGTTGATGATTGGATTCGATTGTTTAATGTTACGGGCAAGGAGGAAATGGATATGATTGCAATAAAGAATGAAGGTATGCGGGAAGCGGTAGAGGTGGTAAAGCAGATGGGGCTGATACGGACATTAAAATGGATGTATGATGATTACTGGAAGGCTAAGAGAGACCGTTGGGATGAAGATGAGTATGTGAGGGATGAGGGAAAAGCAGAAGGAAAGGCGGAAGATATTGTACATTTATTGCAGGATATCAGCAAGGGATAGGAGCTGCCGCAGGAGCTTATACAGAAGATAAAATCCGAAAAGGATGAAGAAGTCATGAAAAGATGGCTTTTATCTGCCGCCAGGGCCGAATCTGTGGAGCAGTTCAGGATGAAGGAAAAACTATAGGAAAAGTTATTAAGATTGTATCCGGGATTGAAAGTATTAATGAAAAGAGAAGATTTATGAGGCATGATAGCAATGATTATCGTGCCTTTCTTTTATTTCATAACAAGAATCCAATCATTGGTTACATTTCTCCTTAATATGAAACTTTTGAATGTTGCAATTCGTATTATCAATAGATGAGATTAAAACAAGATGCACACGGAGAGGAGCAGGTTATCAAGATGAGTATCAGCGGAATCGGATATCATTACAATCCAAACAATATGGAAGCGAATAGACATCATAAAACAAAAACGGGGGCTTATCTGCCGAAGAACAATGCATGGGAGCAGGCGGGCGCCGGAGAAACGACACAAAGCGCCAGTGCGCAGGATATTTATGAGGCATATAAGGCCAGAAATTCCTATCGGGAACGTGTGGTGAAAGAAGAGGATTCTGCAACGGGCGGAGATGGTTTACAGGTATGGTTTGGAAATAAAACTTTAGAAGAATGGGCTAAAACAGACCCGAAATATACGGATAAAGAGACCGGATTTTCCTGGTATGTAAGAGACGGAAAGCATCCATATATGACGGGAGAGGATGCAGAGAAGTTTAAGGAGATGTGCAGGGAGACGGGAGAATCCTGGCTGAAAAAATTTGCTGAGATGACAGGTATGATACAGCATCTTGATGACAATACCACTGCCTATGTTGGTACCAATGGTACAGTGATCAAGTCAAAGGATGGAAAAGAACTGTTTATTGACACTTCTGCACTTTCTTACGATATGATTATGAATCTGTTTAAAAATCGGCCAGAAAACGGCGATTATTTTGACAGTGCCTACTGGCAGAAAAATATCCGGAAAGTAAAATCTTCTGTCGGGGAGTCGTCAGAGGAAGAAAAGCCGGCTGATCTCGACGAACAGGAAACAGATACGGAGATTATCGTAAAGCCTGACGGTTCCAAAGTTATGATGACTACCATTCGGGTGGGCGGCATGGAGACGGTTATGAGTATGGAGATTGCGAAAGCAACTGATTATCCCATGGGAAATCCGGCGGGAAACATTGATGACCCTAATATAATGGTTTCCGATACCAATGATGCCATAGAATCGACGCCGGATAAATGATATAGAAATCCTATAGCAAATATGGACGGCAGTTGATGGGAGACGAAAGCAGATTGGAATTGACGGATTATTTATTACAAACAGACAGAGTACCCATCCTCGATTATATGGGCGTACAGGTTGATGAGGTGGCGCTGCCGGAGGCAATTACGCCGGTACCGCGCAGAAGGTGCGGCATTTCAGAAAATCATGTTTATTATAAAGGGGCCGGGATTATCTATCAGGGACATTACGTCAACGAGCTGGATATATCCATGGTATGTATTTCCGAGAATCCTATTGCTTATCAGCGTTACAGTGTGGCGTATCCTTGTCTGTATCAGAAGTATGGTATTTTTACGTTCTGTCATCAGCCGGTATTCAGCGATTATGAAGGCGGGTGCGGGCCCAAGGAAGAGAATCTGCTTATGATGCAGAAGAGGTTTGGCCGGTCGGCCATCGAAGAGGTTGTGGATGTGCTGGAGGTACCCTTGGAAGGGCATAGGATCTATGCTTTTCGTTTAAAGCAGATGCAGGGTTCTTATAAAGATACGATTGCTCTGATGGAGTACATACTCTGTGAAAACTTTAACAGTGCCTGGGATAAAAATCTCTGGGCGGACATCATGTGTTATGGCTATGTGCGGGATCTGGCGGACTGGTTTGTGTCTGACAGACCTGCTCATAAGCTGGGCACCATATATGGATTATTACATTCTGTTATGGAGGCGGATAAATACCTGTATGAGGATATTGTCCGGGAAACGGTGGGGTTGGAACAACTGGGAGATATCTACATGCCATACATAGCAGCCAGGATTGTAGAACGGTATGTGCCGGGAAGCCTGGGAGGGATTTCTCTGGAGCATATTACACCTGAACTTTTGGGAGAACTGTGGGAGATGATTTATCAGGGCAAGGCCTGTTGCCATCTGGAAAAGGAAGATGACTGGGCGTATATCCGGGAGGGGTATTTGCAGGAGATTCCCAGACAGACTGCCATGGTGAGGCAGGAGATGAAGCTGCATAAGCAGGAAAGGAACAGAAAAGAATGGAAGTGGGTAACGTAAATGATACAGGTTCCACATGGGGAGCGGCTTTTCGGAAAAGACCCGTATTTTTCATGTCGAGAAAAGAGACAGAAGCGTTTTTTGATGGGAAACTGCGAAAGAACATGGAGCTGCAGGAAGATACCTGTACCCTTAGCAGCAACAATATGTTCCGCAGACCGCATACCACCTATGAGGTCTATGACAAGGATAAGGGCAGCGCGTTTCTTGACCTGAACTTTCTGATCAAGGATGAGACCAGCAGCCTGAAAGGAAGCCTCAGTGATAAAAAGGATGTGGATTTCTATAATTTCACCATACCATTTTTGGACTTTCAGCGGAATTACTTTGGCGTTGAGGCTTATATCGATATGCCGGAGGGCTGTGATTACGATCTTATCCTGTATGATGAATACGGCAATCAGGTAGGGAAGGCGGAGTGGGACAGCGAGGGACGTAAAAAACTGACCGTTCCTAATTGGGATATCAATACCAATCAATACTGCCTCAAGGTAGAAAACGGAAACGGGGAAGAAGTGTCCCCGGATGATTTTTACAGGGTCAGTTTCCATGTCTGCGAAAATAAGGAGCATGAAAAGACGGATGCCGTCAGGGAAGCATATGGAAATCTTCACAGCGCATACAGCCGGAAGGATGAAAACTGGCGGGAGTATCTTGATGCATATAATGCTGTCCTGCGGGAGACGGAGCAAAATTATAGTAAAGCGTTGGAACAGCTCCACCAGAAGCAGTTTGATGGTCTGCCGGAAGAGAAGAAGTACAAAGGGGAGCACACAGTGGAGGAACTGTTGCAGGATCTGGCGGAGGGTAAGGATTTAAGCGAGGCGGAGCGGGAGTATGTGAAGATTTATGCCAATCTGAAAGATATGGAAAAAGCACAGCAGAAAGCGGAATTGAAAAACAGCTTTTCGGATGCGTTTGTAAAAGAACTGGAAGGCATGGGCATTTCCCGCGACGACATAGAGGGGATGCAGGTACGGATCGGAAGCGATGGAACGGTAACCGTGGATGGAATAGAGGATGAAACTGCCCGGGAACAGGTGCAGAAACTGGTGGAAAAAAAGTACAGCGACAAGATGTACCAGTATTACATAGGAATCGCAGACAGCGTGGGGAATCTGCCCTATAACGCATATCGATATGCCACGGATATACAGGAGGTGCGGCGCTATCTGAAAAGAGTCACGGGAGCAGATATTTCTCTGGGAGATCTTTATATGATGCATGACGGAAAGACCGGCGGGCTGCCGAAGAAGGCGGATAACCTGATCAACAATACGAAGAATAATGCCAGGACAGAGCAGATGAGTGAGGCACTGAGAAATATCATAGGGAATATGCGGATAAGCGGTGATCTGGGGGTTCCCGATTTTACGTCACAGTTCCAGTTCAAAGACGGGGCGTTTTCTGTCTTAGACAGCGGTTTTGCGATAAACATGGGCGCGTTGGATGGGCGGCTGACACCCCAGTCCTCCGGCAATATGTATTCCGATATGTATAAATATCAGTTTGAGAAAGTTTTATAGGAAAACTTCTATAGTTTTTATTGATGAAATGGCTAAAAGGGTAATGGAGGAATGTAGAATGAGCATAAATGGAATAGGAGTCGGCGGCCATCCGGCATGGTATGAAACAAAGAAGGCGCAAAGTGGTACAAAATCAGATTTTGGATCAAAGGTGACAGAGGTGTCAGAATCCAAAAACATAGTAAATATTGATCCTGACGCCATATTTTCCATTCATCATGTTAAGACCGGGGAAAGCGCAAATGTATACAAAGCGGAGGGGTATTCCAGGGATAATCCCGTTTATCTTGTCAAAGGGATTGACAAAAACGGAAATAAATATGAGCAGACAGTGGATGTCAGTAAGGTAAATCCCAATCATTGTTCTTACACGGAAATGCTTGCATTAAATGCGCATACCGGGGATAAATCAGACAGTAATTTCATGACCATGTCCATCTTGAAGGATAAGGCGGACAATGCCTCCTATCATGAAAAAGCCGATTGGATGGCAATAGCATATGAACTTATGAATGATATGAAAAAGGCAGGTAGTTGGGAAAGCTTTTTGCGGTACGATAAATGGATTACTGATATTTCGGCAATGCAGGAAACCGAGGAAAAGACCAAAGATGCAGCCGGCAGAATTGATTACGCCGAAAAAGCCTTTGAAATAGTAGGTCCCAACGCGCCGGAGTGTGTGAAAAAGGCCTGGATGGAGGCGGCTAAAGAGGTGGGCGCCAACGGTCTTGGGATTAAGGCCAATGGAATGATGGGCCACATTTCCCAGATGATGGTACAGCGGCTTACGAACCGGATGCAGGGCAAGGCCAATCCGGATGATATTCTGGGAAGCAGTGTGCAATCCGCAATTTCCGCCGTCCAAAAGGCCATCTATGATATTGATAATCCGCTTCGGCCAAAGAGTGCCAAAAGCATGGAAGTACAGAGGCTTGTCATGCAGGAGAGGCAGTTTTACCAGACGTTTCTTCAGAAATTACAGCATTTGGCATAAATTCCATTGAGAGAAAACCTCCTTCGTGATAGAATAAACTCTATAAAATCGAATGTACAAGGAGGTTTTCCATGGGATATCAGGAGGCGTATGACAAACTGGAGAAATACGGGCAGCTGCACGTATTGAAATATTATGAGGAACTGGACAGGGAAGAACAGGAGGCATTGCTCAGACAGATAGAACAGACAGATTTTGATGTGCTGTCTCTTTGCAAGCAGAAGGAAAACCTAAATCCCCGGGGGGAGATCACGCCCATCGGCGTGATGCAGCTTCCCGAGATTGCAGCGAAAAAAGAAGAGTACACAAAGACAGGTCTTGATGCGATACGGGCCGGCAAAGTGGGCGCGGTGCTCCTTGCGGGCGGTATGGGCACAAGGCTTGGTTCTGATGCTCCCAAAGGGGTATACAATATCGGGTTGACGAAAGAAGTCTTTATTTTCCAGAGACTGATTGAAAATCTGCTGGATGTGGTGCATCAGGCGGGGGCTTGGATTCCGCTTTATGTTATGACCAGTGACAAGAACCATGAGACCACTACAGCATTTTTTAAGGAGAAGAAATATTTTGGATACAATGCGGAGTATGTGACCTTCTTTATGCAGGATATGGCACCAGCATCCAATTATAATGGCAAAGTCTATATGGAGGCCAGACATAAGATATCCACCTCTCCCAATGGCAATGGCGGATGGTTCCTTTCCATGATGAAATGGGGGGTGGTGGATAAGATTCGGGAAGCAGGTGTGGAATGGCTGAATGTGTTTGCTGTGGACAACGTGTTACAGCGTATTGCGGATCCCTGCTTTGTGGGTGCAACCATCGCTACGGGCAGCGCAGTGGGCGCTAAGGTGGTGAAAAAAACAGCGCCGGATGAAAAGGTAGGCGCCATGTGCTTAGAGGATGGAAAACCTTCTATTGTGGAATATTATGACATGACAGAGGAATTGATGGCGGCAAAGGATGAGAATGGGGAACCGGCCTATAACTTTGGCGTGATCTTAAATTACCTGTTCCGGGAAAAAGATCTGGAGGAGATTGTGGCGAAAAAGCTGCCGCTTCATATCGTGGAGAAGAAGATTCCTTATCTGGATGAGGCGGGTGAACTGGTGAAGCCCGAAGCGCCCAACGGTTATAAGTTTGAACAGCTGGTTTTGGATATGATTCACGAACTGGATTCCTGTCTGCCCTACGAAGTGGTCAGGAATAAAGAGTTTGCCCCTATTAAAAATAAGACGGGGGTGGATTCTGTGGAGAGTGCCAGAGAGTTGTGTAAGGAAAATGGAATAGAACTCTGATACGTCAGTATATAACATTTTGACAGGTTTGAGTAACATTAAAATATTGTTTTTTATATGGTAAACGTTGTACACTTGGGATAAGTAAAGAAGACAAACGGTTGTCGGTTACCGCGTACTTGGCAACATAAATCACATTTTTCAGGAAAGGACAGGTGTATGGATATGGCAATATTAGTGACAGGCGGTGCAGGATATATTGGTTCTCATACGGTAGTGGAATTACAGAACGCCGGCTATGATGTAGTGGTGGTTGATAATCTGGCGAATTCCAGTGAGAAGTCACTTGAGAGAGTAGAAAAGATTACCGGTAAGCCGGTGAGATTCTATAAGGCGGATATTCTGGACAGAGAAGCACTTGAAGAGGTGTTTGCGAAAGAGAAGATTGATTCCTGTATTCATTTTGCAGGGTTGAAGGCGGTTGGCGAGTCGGTACAGAAACCCTGGGAATATTATGAGAACAATATCGCAGGGACACTTACTTTAGTGGATGTGATGAGAAAACATAATGTGAAGAATATTATCTTTTCTTCTTCCGCTACAGTGTATGGCGATCCTGCCATGATTCCGATTACAGAGCAATGTCCGAAAGGACAGTGTACGAATCCTTACGGCTGGACAAAGTCCATGCTGGAACAGATTCTGATGGATATTCAGAAAGCCGATCCGGAGTGGAATGTGATTCTCCTTCGTTACTTTAATCCGATCGGTGCGCATAAGAGCGGTACCATCGGCGAGAATCCCAATGGCATCCCCAACAATCTGATGCCCTATATCACCCAGGTGGCAGTGGGCAAGCTCAAAGAACTGGGTGTCTTTGGCAATGACTATGATACGCATGACGGCACGGGCGTCCGCGATTATATTCATGTAGTGGATCTGGCAGTGGGTCATGTGAAGGCTCTTAAGAAGATTGAAGAGAAGGCCGGACTGTGCATCTATAATCTGGGCACAGGTGTGGGGTACAGTGTGCTTGATATTGTGAAGAATTTTGAGGAAGCTACGGGCGTGAAGATTCCTTATGTGATCAAAGAAAGGCGTGCAGGGGATATCGCTACCTGCTACTCCAATGCCGATAAGGCGAAACGGGAACTTGGCTGGGAAGCACAGTATGGTATTAAGGAAATGTGCGCCGATTCCTGGAATTGGCAGAGCAATAACCCCAATGGATATGATGAATAAAGCAAGAGTCGTTTGACTTCGCAGGAACAGCGAATGAAAATACTTGCAGGTTAAAAGCTGATGTTATAAAAGCTCTGTATACAGCCGGTTGTTATACCGGGCAGTATGCAGAGCTTTTTGATATTGGGACAATTCTCCGCTTATCCGAGGCCGCGAAGCGGATCTCGTAAACGGGCTTTGCCCGGTTATGCCACATAAAGATACATAAAGATAAAATGGCAGATACTTCCACCCATCACAAAAAGATGGAAAATCTCATGGGAGCCGAAATTCTTGTGTCTGGAGTTAAAGATAGGCAGCTTGAGTGCATAGATGACGCCGCCAACGGTATAAATGATTCCTCCGGCAAGAAGCCACAGGAAAGCGCTTTTGGGAAGCGTGTTCCAGAGTGTGCCGAAGACGCCCAGACATACCCATCCCATGGCGATATAGATAATGGAAGAAAACCACTTCGGGCAGGTGATCCAGCAGGCTTTGATGACCATGCCGGCGATGGCGATGCCCCACACAACGGCCAGCAGGGTGTAGCCGAGACTGCCGCCTAAGACGATCAGACACACCGGCGTGTAAGAACCGGCGATCAAAACAAAGATCATCATGTGATCCAACTTACGGAACACTTTCAAGATACGGTCTTTTACATTGAGGCTGTGATAGATGGCACTGGCTCCATATAAACATACCATACTTCCGATAAAGACCGCCATTGCGATAAAAGCGGTGTGGTCGGAAGTCATTGCCACCTTGACCATCAATGGTGTGGCGGCAAAGATAGCCATCATCATGCCGATAAAATGTGTAATTGCGCTTCCGGGTTCGCGGATTGTAATCTGCATAAAATCCCTTCCTTTCCTACTCCTCATAACTCTTGATATCTGTATCATACATACTATGTCAAAAACATATTGATATATCATAATGTAGTTTTAAAAACTATGTTAAATATAATATGATACTACTACTTAAGGTATGCAAAGTCAATGAATTTATGCAAAAGATTTATGAAATATTTAGAAAGACAGATGAGATATGATTGAGACAATATGGCTAATCTTCCTCAATAACCTGGATTTCCAGATAGTCAAAGGTGATTTCCTCAATAAAGTTATCCTGGGAGAACCGGGTTTTGCTGTGACGCTTAAAATCGGAGACTGTGGAGTCCAGCCAGATGGGTTTGCCCAGGTCGAATTGCAGACAGACTTCCTCCAGCGCATTGAAGATTTTATGGGTGCGGGTATCGTCAGAGCTGTCTTCGATGACAGTATCCATTAACATGCGGTTGTCTTTAAATTCTTTAGCCCATAAACGAAACATAGCCATTCTCCTCTTGCGATTCCTGTTATACAGATTACTATACAAATTCCATGGCAAAAAGTAAACACTTTTTCTTTTGCGGATTAGATGCTATACTTGTTACAACTTACGGGATAACGATATCAGGATAGAGAATAAGGGAAAAGTATGCCTATGGAAAAGAGACTGTCTGCGTCCGGCAGCAAAAAAATCATAATAAATGGAATATCCCTCTTACTTGCCGTCATAGATATAACTTTAGTGGTAAACAGGAGCAGGTTTTTCTATGAAATGTTGATTGCAGTTTCCGGGTACGGAATCTTTCAGTCTCCGAAGATGGTACTTTTGCTGATGGCGGTATTCTGGCTGACCGGAGCCTTTGTATTTTATAAGCTTATTGACAGACTTTTGTGTGAGAAGGATAAAAGGCTGATACGCCATGCCTGTTTCTGGGGGATCCTGCTGGCGGCTTCTTATGTGGCAGGATCAGACTTAAGAGCGCAGGAGACGATTTTCCTGAGTGCAGGCAGGGTATTTGGCTCTCTCATGGCAACGGCATGTCTGTCTGTGGCGGCGGCCTCCTGTGTTGCTCTCATTTTGAAAGATAAGAAACCTGCCTCCGGACAGGGGAAAATATCCGGCAAAAGATATCCACTCTGGCAGACCTGGCTGTTTTATGGAACGGTGATTTTTCTATGCTGGCTGCCGGTGTTTCTGGCTTATTATCCTTCCGTGTTTGCCTATGATGCGGAGGGACAACTCTATCAGGTGATTGCCGGAGATTACAGCACCCATCACCCGCTGTTGCATACCTTATTTCTGGGAGCCTTTTTTCGGCTAGGCGGAATGATAGGGTCTTATTCGGCGGGGATGGCGGTTCATTCCATCGTGCAGATGCTGTTGATGGCCGGCGCTTTTGCCCTGGTGCTGACTTATCTGTATGAGAAAGAGACTGCACGGTGGCAGCGTCTTTTGCTGTTGGCTTTCTATGCACTGTTTCCGACCAACTCCGTGCTGGCCTTAAGCACCACCAAGGATGTGCTGTTTTCCGCCTTTGTGCTGCTTTATACGATGACACTTTACCATATGGCATGTGACAGGAAGGAATGGATGGAACCAAAGCAGGCAGCCGCCTGCGTGATTCTTTCAATCCTGATGCTGCTGTTTCGCAATAATACAGTGTATGCTTTTCTGGTCAGTATACCCTTTGTATATGCAGGCTGCCGGAAATGGTGCGGCCGGGGAGGAGACGGAAAGCAGGCGGGTGTCTCAAAACAGTATTTGCTGCTGTCTTTGACGGCGTTACTATGCTTTGCCGTATGCAGTACGGGACTTCGTATGGCCACCCATGCCCACAGCGGCAGTCCGCGGGAGATGCTCAGTGTGCCGCTCCAGCAGATGGCCCGTACGAGGGTGATGGAAGAACAGCAGATAGAGCCGGCGCTCAGGCAGGAGCTGGAGAAGTATATTCCTTCGGAATGGGTTTTTGCGGCATATGATCCGCACCTGGCAGATCCGGTCAAGAGCCGGGCAGTGATTCATGATGATCCTGTCGGCCTTATCAAAACCTGGGTGCAGCTGGGCATACAGCATCCGGCGGTTTATATTGACGCTTTCCTGGATAATGGTGTGGGATACTGGTATCTGGAGGACATTTCCCATGCGCAGATATACGGGATTGGCACTGCCAACGGTTTTGGATACCTGTCCACGGACAACCGCACGATGCCTGCCGGCTGTGAGATTGTGCCACGCAGTTACCTGCCGGGACTGCGCGGTCTGATGGAAAAGATTGTGTCAGATAATGAGTATCAGCGGATTCCTGTGCTGCGGATTGTTTTCGCGCCGGCTTTCTACTGGTGGATGCTCTGTATGTACATTGCGGTGGCTGTGTATCGCAGGAAGTATGTGATGGTACTGCCGGTATGTTTCCTGACGGCATATTATTTCACGCTGTTACTGTCTCCTACAGTGCTGATACGCTATATGTATCCCTTTGTGGTGACTGTGCCTGCTATATGTTGTTGTATGAGCCGTGATTGCCTAAAAAATGACAGTGAAAATATACAATAAATTATAAAATTTTACGAAAATTTTGTGAATAATATACATTTTTGTAAGCGGATATGTTATACTATAAAAAAAGTAATTGGGGGATCAGTGAAACGTGGAAGTTATTGTAGATAGAGACAGAGACGGCGATATTGACAGCTGGAAAGAGGTTCAGCTGATTTATAATTCTGCCTTGAAACAGATATCGACGAAGCTGGAAATTTTAAATGACGAGTTCCAGCATGTACATCGTTACAACCCGATCGAGCATATCAAGTGGCGTATCAAGACACCGGAGAGCATTGTCAAGAAGCTAAAAAAGCATGGTTATGAATCAACCATTGACAATATGGTGCGTTACGTGAATGATATTGCAGGTATCCGTGTAATCTGTTCTTTTTCATCGGATATTTACCAGATTGCAGAGATGATAAGCAATCAGAAAGATATCCGGGTTATTTCCGTGAAGGACTACATCGTGAATCCCAAGTCCAGCGGTTACAAGAGTTATCACATGCTGGTGACAGTGCCGGTTTATCTTTCCGACCGGATTGCAGACGCGAAGGTGGAGATTCAGATCAGGACGGTGGCGATGGACTTCTGGGCCAGCCTGGAACATAAGATTCATTATAAGTTTGAAGGAAATGCGCCGGAACATATTAAGGAACAGCTTGTGGAGTGTGCGCAGATGGTAGCGGCACTGGATGCAAGGATGATGTCGTTAAATGAGGAAATTCTGCATATAGAGCAGGAAGGACAGGAACGGAGAGATTAAACAGGGAATCAGAGGGATTAAGAAAGAGAGGCGCTGCGCCTCTCTTTTTTGTCTATATCGCCCCATAAAATGAGGAGTGCCCAGGTACCTTTCGGCACCCGGGCTATTATGAAAAAATTTATCCATGTGTGTAATGATAACACTACATTTTGTCTCGTTTGGTATGTTTAAATTGTACTTCCTAATTATGAACAAATTATGAACATAGTGTAAAGTTATCGTTAATATTTACAAATTACCGAAAAAATAGGGAATAAAAATATGCAATTTGCACAAACGAAAGAATGTCAGTGTAAGGAAAAGTCTTTTATTTGTTGTCATCGCGGTAGAAAAATGTTAAAATGCAGACATAATTTTATGGTAAGATAAAGATATTATTGGATACAATGTCTGGAGAAAAGATGGAGGCTCAGGATGGATACATTTATTGATAAACTGGCACAGAAAAGAAATGCCCAGGAAATGATCCGTGCCAATTCGGCGGCGGAGGCTGCCAGAATGGAGCAGATGCAGAATCAGTTAAAGGCTTATGATGAGA
Source organism: bacterium 0.1xD8-71 (assembly GCA_003612405.1). Classification (GTDB taxonomy): domain Bacteria; phylum Bacillota; class Clostridia; order Lachnospirales; family Lachnospiraceae; genus UBA3282. The sequence continues at coordinate 160,714 of RAYR01000008.1, read as the reverse complement.
TCATGCAGGAAATCCGTAAGGTGAACTTAAGGACTTCTGAGAATGTGGCGGAAGTGAAAAAGGTGCTTGAGGAGTGTATGGGCAAACTGGAGTGTATAGAGACAGGCAGTGCGCAGACGGCAGATATGGAACAGACACTTGCACAGCTTAGATCGCTTTTAGAAGAGCGGTTTAAGCAGTCCGAGGATTTTACCCATAAAGAAAATGTAAAGGTATACCGCAATGTGCAGGCCGCTTTTACGGAAGAACTGGGCAGACAGACAGAGGAAGTCAAGGGCAGTAAAGCGCTTCTTCCGGTCTGCGTCCTGATACTGATCGGGGTGATCGCAGATGTCGTGATCAATCTTATCCCCATCATCAATGGTTTTATGAGATGAAAATAATCAGCAGACATTATAAAAAAATGAAAATTGCATATATTAAGGTTGCGGTGCTTGCGATCATCGCAGCCGCCTTCTGTCTGCCTTATATGCAGCGCCTGGAGAGTACCGGGGATAATATTTTTACCGTGTACTTAAATGGTATGCAGGTGGGTGTGATAGGTGATATTGAGGAGGCGGACAATTACCTGATTGCAGCCCGGAAAAGACTGGCGGGCAGCAGTGATGAAATGGTGCTTGCAGAGAGTGAATTATCCTATGAGGGAGATGAGGTGCTCTGGGGCGAAATAGATGACGATAGTGTCATAATCTCCAATATGGTAACAGCCCTGCGGGGAAGTGTGAAGGAGACACTCAACCGTTCCTACACTGTGAAAATTAATGAGTATACCGTAAACCTGGCGAGCACCCAGGAGGTGCTGGCACTTTTACAGGCTTCCATCAGGAAATATGACAGTGAGAATACCTATTATGTGGATCTGGTACTGGATTCCGAGAGGGAGCTGAATGTGCTCACCACACAGATTTATTCCACAGAGGAGCAGGAAGAGGAAGAAGAGGCTGAGGAGGTCATGACCAGCTTCGGCATTAACGCTGCCATCGACGAAATGTTTGAGGACATCGAGCCCGATGAGGAGAAGGATTTTGCCGATTACGAACTGGGACTTTTATCTCTGGAGTTTGGGGATACCGTTGAAGTGGTAGAGTCTTATCTACAGGATTATGAGCTGACCTCTCTTTCCCAGGCAATCGAAGAGGTGACCAAGGATCAGGAGAAAGAGCAGATTTATGAGGTGGTATCGGGCGATACGCTTTCCCAGATCGCGGAGAAGAATGAGATTCCGCTGGCGGATCTGATTGCCATGAATGAGACCATAGAAAATGAAAACTCCATGATTCGTGTGGGAGATGAACTGATTGTGACTGTGCCGGAACCGGAGCTTTCGGTGGAACGCACAGAGCAGATGTATTATGAGGAGGACTATGAGGCGGAGATCATCTATGTAGATAATGATGACTGGTATACGAATCAGACACAGACTTTGCAGGAGCCTTCCGCGGGACACCGTAAGGTGGTGGCCGATGTGGCCTACCGTAATAAGGAAGAAGTGAGCAGGGAGATTCTGAAAGAGGAGATCACCTATGAGGCAGTGCCTAAGGTGGTGGAGCGCGGCACGAAGATTCCGCCTACGTATATCAAACCGATTTCCGGCGGCAGACTGAGTTCTCAATTTGGCAGAAGAAGGGCACCCACCAGAGGGGCGAGCACTTATCATAAAGGCGTGGACTGGGCGACACCGGTTGGTACGGCTGTCATGGCTTCCAGTACAGGAACTGTGGCAAAGGCAGGCTGGGGCAGCGGCTATGGCTATGTGGTTTACATCAACCATGCGGATGGCAGGCAGACCAGATACGGTCATTTGAGCAAAGTTCTGGTGTCCCAGGGTCAGACGGTAACCCAGGGCCAGAAGATTGCCTTGAGCGGTAATACCGGTGTGAGTACAGGACCTCATGTGCATTTTGAGATTCTGATAAACGGCAGCCAGGTGAACCCTTTTGAGTACCTGAATTAATCTGCCCATTTACAAATGGGTAAATTATGGTATACTGATAGTTATATGTTTGGCATTTTTGTGTGAGAAAGGCAAGTAACATAAATGGAACAATATGCGATTAAAGGTGGGAATCCGTTAGTCGGCGAGGTGGAGATCGGCGGAGCTAAAAATGCGGCGTTGGCGATTCTTGCGGCGGCCACGATGGCGGATGAGACCGTATTGATAGAAAATGTGCCTGATGTCAGAGATACCAATGTAATGATGCAGGCGATGGAGAGCATAGGTGTTGTGATTAACCGGGTTGACAGACATACGGTAAAAATCAATGCCTCACAGGTTCACAATCTGGTGATTAAGGGTGATTATATCAAGAAGATCAGGGCCTCTTATTATCTGTTAGGGGCGCTGCTTGGTAAATACAGCAAGGCGGAAGTGGCACTTCCGGGCGGATGTAATATAGGACTTCGGCCAATTGACCAGCATATTAAGGGATTTCGTGCGCTGGGAGCCGAAGTTGGAATTGAACATGGATTGATTAACGCAGAGGCGAAGAAGCTGAAAGGGAATCATATCTACATGGATGTGGTGACAGTGGGCGCTACCATGAATGTGATGATGGCGGCTGTCATGGCAGAGGGACAGACAGTGATTGAAAATGCTGCCAAAGAGCCTCATGTAGTTGATCTGGCGAACTTTCTGAACAGTATGGGCGCCAATATCAAGGGCGCAGGTACGGATGTGATCCGTATCAGAGGTGTGGCGAAACTGCACGGTACGGAATATGGTATTATTCCGGATCAGATTGAGGCGGGGACGTTCATGTTTGCGGCTGCGGTGACCAAGGGAGATGTGACAGTCAAGAATGTCATTCCCAAGCATCTGGAGTCTATCAGCGCCAAACTCCTGGAGATTGGCTGTGAGATTGAGGAGTCTGATGATGCGGTGCGCGTGGTGGCGGCCAAACCCCTTGGACATACCCATGTCAAGACATTGCCTTATCCGGGGTTTCCGACGGACATGCAGCCACAGATCACCGTGGCGCTTGGACTTTCTGCGGGAACCAGTATCGTGACGGAGAGCATCTTTGAAAACCGTTTCAAATATGTGGACGAGCTTACCTGCATGGGGGCTAACATTAAGGTAGAGAGTAACACGGCAATTATTGACGGTGTGCCCAAATATACCGGAGCCAATATCACAGCCCCGGATCTGCGTGCAGGCGCTGCTCTTGTGATTGCCGGTCTTGCAGCAGATGGCATTACCACGGTGGATGATATCAAGTATATCGAACGTGGATATGAAGATTTTCACTTGAAATTACAGAGTCTGGGAGCGCAGATTGATCTGGTTACCACAGAACGTGATTTGCAGAAATTCAAGCTGAAAGTCGGCTGATTTTATCTATTGACAGAATCCCTGTTAGGGTGTATTGTATCTACAGATATGAAAATTCCATATTGTAAGTTTCTCTTATTCAGAGTGGTGGAGATACATAGGATCTATGAAGCCACGGCAACCCCCTAGAGGAAGGTGCCAACCTGAGCGAAATGCTGTCACAGACAGATCGAACAATAAGAGGATTTGATTATCGACTGTCGGGTCCGCTTATTTCGTGAGAAATTGGTGGATCTTTTTATATTATCAGGAAAGTTTACCGCTTAACCGAGGCCGCGGAGCGGATCTCGCAATCGAGCTTGCTCGATTTGTTAATCTTACGAAGTAAATTACTTTAAATGGAGGAGAATGTCATGAAAAAATGGATGGAAATTATTAGGGGGGGGGGTAAAATATAATTCATATATTTTCCTGATTTTTGTTGCAGTATTTACAGGTCTGCTGATGTTAATTACCTTTGAATATGAAGATGTGGATTCCCTGACAGCATGGAGCTTAAATTTTTGGGATCTGTTCTTTAAAGGCAGATTGGATGAATTCTATGTATACACAGCGCAGAACATACGTGGAGCCATGCATGAGAACTGCGGCGGGAATTATCTGTGGATATTGCCGTTATGCGTCTGTAACCTGCCATTGTGGGTGATACATACGGTAAGCTGAACGCTGCTGGCAACAGATTTTTTAAGCATATGCTGGACCAAATTATTCCTGTATCTATTGCATATCGTGACGGCTTGTGTCAGCGGAAAAATATGCGCCATGATGACATCTGACCGGAATAAAATAGTGCTGACTATACTGCTGGTGTTTGCTTCACCGGAAATCCTGTTGTCAGTGGCCAGGCAGTGGGGCAATTATCCCAAAAGCCTGAATTCAATCTATCTCATGAAACATTCATGGATAACAGCGCTGTGTGATTCTATGGGAAAGAGCAAATATCTGGACAGCCTGGAGGACAGTGTCTGTCTGTGGAGTTATATGATCAGGCTGGGTGAAGCCTTGGAGCCGGTCTGCCTTATCATAGAAACCTGCGTGTTGGGAGCGGTAGGGATTCTGCTTGTCATAAACAGTTATCGCTGCACAAAAAGATATGAGACAAAGGTGAGTCAGAGCATACTGTTGACTGCCTATACATTCTGTATGCCGATTGTTATGATGTGTTATTATTATATGGCATTACATTAAATCGGCATCAGGGATAAGATTTAAACGGGGCAACTGTCGGGTTAATCTTTGGATTACAGTTGGTATCCAAATGTTTTACTCGATTAAAATAGATTGCATAGTGCAGAAGCGTCACAAATAATACTAAGATAAAACGCTTCGGAATGGAGGAAAAATGGAAAAAAGATTATTTACATCCGAATCAGTAACAGAAGGGCATCCCGACAAAGTCTGTGATGCCATCTCAGACGCCATCCTCGATGCCTGCATGGAGAAAGATCCCATGAGCCGTGTGGCCTGTGAGACGGCAGTGTGCACAGGATTTGTGCTGGTGACCGGTGAGATTACTACCAATGCCTATGTGGACATGCAGAAAATTGTGCGTGACACCGTAAAAGAGATTGGTTATACCAAATCTGAGTATGGGTTTGACGGCAATACCTGTGCCGTGTTCGTGGCAATCGACGAACAGTCCGCAGATATCGCCATGGGCGTGGACAAGGCTCTGGAGGCCAAGAAGGGTGAGCAGACAGATGACCTTGACACAGGAGCAGGCGATCAGGGTATGATGTTCGGTTATGCGACCAATGAGACAGAAGAGTATATGCCTTATCCGATCGACCTGGCACACAAGCTGGCATTACAGCTGACCAAGGTTCGTAAGGACGGCACACTGAAATATTTAAGACCGGATGGTAAAAGCCAGGTGTCCGTAGAGTATGACGAGGCAGGCAAGCCGGTGCGTCTTGAGGCGGTGGTATTGTCTACCCAGCATGACGACGATGTGACACAGGAACAGATTCATGAAGATATCAAGAAGTATGTGTTCGATCCGGTTCTTCCGAAAGAGCTGGTGGATGATCAGACCAAATTCTTTATCAATCCTACAGGCCGTTTCGTTATCGGCGGCCCTCACGGCGATGCAGGTCTCACAGGCCGTAAGATCATCGTGGATACTTACGGCGGATATGCCCGTCACGGCGGCGGCGCTTTCTCCGGCAAGGACTGCACTAAGGTTGACCGTTCCGCGGCTTACGCAGCACGTTATGTGGCTAAGAATATCGTAGCGGCAGGTATTGCTGACAAGTGTGAGATTCAGTTGTCCTATGCAATCGGTGTGGCACAGCCTACCTCCATTATGGTAGATACTTTCGGCACCGGTAAGATTGCCGACGATAAGCTGGTGGAGATCGTGCGTGAGAACTTTGACTTAAGACCGGCAGGTATCATCAAGATGCTTGATCTGCGCCGCCCGATTTACAAACAGACAGCGGCTTACGGACATTTTGGCCGTAACGATTTGGATCTGCCCTGGGAGAAACTGGACAAGGTGGATGCTTTAAAGAAATATCTGTAAAAAGACAACTGTGAAATAAAAAGTCCCTGCACCCTGTGGGTGTGGGGAATTTTTGTGGTAAAGGAGAATCACACGGTATGGATCAATACAGAATTTTACTTGTGGAAGATGATACGGAAATCAGCGATATGCTGCGAAACTATCTGGCAACGGAGAATTACGAGGTGGTCTGTGCTTATGACGGGCAGGAGGCCTGTGATGTATTTGACAAGGAGGCTTTTGATCTTGTGCTGTTGGATCTGATGATACCGAAACTAAGCGGTATGGGTGTTATGGAGCATATCCGCCGGGAAAGTTACGTTCCCATCATTATTCTTTCTGCCAAAGATTCAGAGAGTGATAAGACCCTTGGCCTGGGTCTGGGGGCAGACGACTATATCACAAAACCCTTCTCCGTGGTGGAGGTTCTGGCACGGATCAAGGCCGCGCTTCGCAGAACCATGCATTATGACAGTGTACCTTCCGAAAGCCCGGCAGTGTTACAGGCCGGAGATATCGTCATGAATCTGGCGGACTATACGGTTATGAAAAGGGGAGAGACAGTAGATTTGACGGCCAAGGAATTTGAAATCCTGAAGCTCCTCATGCAGAATCCAAAGAAGGTATATACCAAAGAACAGATATATGCGCAGGTGTGGAACGATGCCTGGCTGGGAGACGAAAATGCCGTCAATGTGCATATCAGCAGACTGCGCAATAAGATAGAAGAGGATTCCCGCAATCCCCGGTATGTGCTTACTGTCTGGGGAATCGGCTATAAATTTGCAGATAGATAAGAATGTGAAGATGTCGGAAAGCGACAGGGGAGGTCTGGATGTGATGCCTGTATTTATCTTAAGTCTATGCATTGTATGCCTGATGGCAGTTATTGTTTATCAGCAGATTACATTCCGCACCGGCACGCAGAAAAAGCTACGGGAAATGCATGGTAAATTAAAAGAGATTCTGGATACAGACAGCGGTGAGAGCATTATGGTATTCACGGATAATAAAGAGCTCATGGAACTGGCAGCCCAGATTAACAGGATGTTGGAAAATCAGTCGAGGATAAAAGTCGATTACCGCCGGTATGAGATGGCTTCCAGAAAGATGTTGTCCAATATATCCCATGACATGAAAACGCCTATGACAGTTATTCTGGGATATCTGGAGATTATGCAGATGAACGGGGAGGCTTCCCCCGAAATGCTGCAAAAGACCCAGCAGAAGGCAAGGAGTCTTATGGAGCTGATCGATCAGTTTTTTACGCTGGCGAAATTAGAGGCGGGCGACATGGACATAGAACTTGGCAGACTGGATCTTAGCGAGGTCTGCCGGGAAACCGTTCTGGATTTCTATGAGATGCTGTCGGAGGCAGAGTTTGAGGTGGAGATTGATGTGCCGGAAACTGCCGTTTACATTCAGGGGAATCAGGAAGCTTTGCAGCGTATCCTGACAAATCTTATCTCCAATGTGCTCCGTTATGGTTCGGCTGGGAAATATCTGGGTGTTTTTCTGCGGGCAGACGAGCAGAATGTCTATGTGGATGTGGTCGATAAAGGAAAGGGAATTGACAAGGCATTTGCCGGGAATGTGTTTGAAAGGCTCTTTACCATGGAGGATTCCAGGAGCCGAAAAGTACAGGGCAACGGCCTGGGACTGACTATCGCCAGGAACCTGGCCTTGCAGATGGGCGGGGAGATTCTTCTGGACAGCACCCCTCATATACAGACCACCTTTACGCTACAGCTGAAAAGAATATGTTATTAAATAACGAAAGAAATTTGTAAGAATTGTGCAAGAGTTTTGCAAAGATAAGCCGTTACAATGGTACTTAGAGGAAGGGAGGCAGATAAAATGTCATATATTCTACAAACAAACCGCCTGACCAAGACCATTGGCGGCAAAGAACTGGTAACAGATATTGATCTACACATCAAAAAAGGTGAGATTTACGGGTTTCTCGGTCCGAATGGAGCGGGGAAAACGACGGTCATGAAAATGATCACCAATCTCTGGAAACCAACGCAGGGAGAGATTGAACTTTTTGGGAAAAAGCTGACGCCCCAGTCCTATGAGGTGTTAAGGCGAATGGGGAGCATCATTGAATTTCCGGTGTTTTACGAGCACATGTCCGGTTATGATAACTTGAAGCTTCACAGGGAGTACATGGGATACTATCAGCATGGAAGCATTGAAAGTGCTCTTGATATGCTGGACTTGACCGATGCGGCAGGACAGCCGGTAAAAAATTATTCGCTGGGAATGAAGGAGCGTCTGGGGATTGCCAGGGCCATTCTGTGTAAGCCGGAACTTCTGATTCTGGACGAACCTACCAACGGACTGGATCCGGCAGGTATGAAACAGATTCGCAGCCTGCTAAGAACTTTGTGCACGGAATATGGCACAACCATCATGGTATCCTCCCATATTCTTTCGGAAATAGAGAGTATAGCGGATACCGTGGGCGTGATTCATAGAGGCAGGATGCGGAAAGAAATCAGCATGAAGGAGATTGCACAGATGAGTCTTTCCTATATTGAGCTTTCTGTGCGGCAGCAGGAAAAGGCGGCTTATGTTCTTACTGAAAAACTTGGGCTTACGAATTTTAAAGTGATGGGTGACGGACAGATCCGCATTTATGACACTGCTGTCTCCACACAGGAGATCACGAAGGCCCTGACCCTTGCCGATGTGCAGGTATTGGCTATCGGTCAAAAGGCAGAAACCCTGGAAGACTATTTCCTGAAACTGACTGCGGAGGTGTAGAGATATGTTAAAACTGATTAAACTGGAATGGAAAAAGAATCATATTGGTAAATATATCATAAAGGTCATTGTTCTGGCAGCACTGATTACTTTATTCATCTATTCATTGGCTTATCTGGGAATTGCCAATGATCCGGATACGGGAGTACCGGATGCGGCACCCGGGAATGAAATGATTTCAGCTTCCATTGAACTGTTTACAAATATGGCGTTCCTGATATTGGGAGGTGTGATGCTGTCCTCGTTTATTATCAGTGCATACAGGAATGGAACGATGGGCGTGATGTTTTCGTATCCGATCAAACGGCAGAAAATATTGGTATCACAGATGCTTGCGGTATGGATCTTTGATTTTGCAGCGCTGGTGCTTACGAAGTTGTTTGTATACGGATGTATCCTGGCAGGTTCCTGCTTCATGACAGCGGCGTTTCCGATAGACTTTGACATGACGGATTCTGGCTTCTATATAGTGCTTCTCATCAGATCAGCGGTTACAGTCTCAGAGGCTTTTATCGCTTTGTATATCGGTCTTGCGGCGAAATCTTCCAAGGCGGCCATTGTGACATCCTTTGTGCTGGTTTTTCTGACCCAGGGAAACATCAGTAACCTTACGCTTAGGTCCAGTGTCCCCCTTATGACTGTGTTGACGATTCTTTCCGTGGCTTTTGCGTTCCTGTCTGTCTGTAAGGTGGAGACCAGGGATCTGATGTAGAAAAGTGGTCATATGATTATGAAAGAACTGGGGCAGAGAATACAGGAGAGCAGGATAGCGATGAATCTGACCCAGGCGCAGATGGCGGAGCGATCGGGAGTAGCACTCAGAACTGTGGCCAGAATAGAAAAAGGAGAAAGTGTAAATGTTGAAAATGTGCTCAATGTATTACGCGTACTGGGCGTACTGGGTAATTTGAATCAACTGGTACAGGAACAGGTGCTTGCCCCGACTGAATTGATAGATGTGGGGAAGAAAAGAAGGCGGGCGTCGGGGAAGCAGAAGAGCCAGAAGAGAGAGACCTGGGTGTGGGGAGACGAGAAGTAGGAGGAGTGTGAAAACAGATGGATGTTGCTGAGGTATATTTGTGGGGAACACGTATCGGTGCGGTTGCACAGAATGGGATCGATGATATACCCTAATTTAATTATGACAGAAATTTTATACAAAGCGGGATTGAGGTATCGCCGATAGTTATGCCTGTATCAGAAAGGATTTATTCATTCCCGGCATTATCCAGACAGACATTCCATGGTCTGCCCGGCCTTCTTGCGGATTCCCTGCCTGATAAATTTGGCACCAAACTGATAGAGCGTTATCTGGCAGAACGAGGCAGAGATATTCATTCTCTTACGGCGGTTGAACGACTACTATATACGGGCAAACGAGGTATGGGTGCTCTTGAATTTGTTCCACAGAAAAATTATGGTACAACGAAAGATACTTCTGTTGATATCAGTGCACTGGTTGAGCTTGCATCAATGATCCTGACAGATAGGGAAAATATCCATATGAAAGCAAACGAAAACATAATGGAGCAGATTATTAATGTGGGGACTTCAGCCGGAGGTGCCAGGGCGAAGGCTGTGATTGCATGGAATCAGAAGACAGTCAGGCATATACGCGGATAGACTATGCCTATTATCTGATGGCAAAGAGAGCGGGAATTGTTATGAGTGAGTGCAGGCTTTATCAGGAAAACGGCCGGTATCATTTTATAACCAAACGTTTTGACAGGGATGACAGTGGGAGAAAAATTCATATGCAGACATTGGGGGCACTGGCGCATTATGATTATAATATGCCTGGCGCATACAGTTACGAGCAGGCGGCATACATCATGAGGTGCCTGGGAACGGGGCAGAAGGAGACTGAGCAGTTTTTTAGAAGAATGATATTCAATATGATGGTACGGAATCAGGATGATCATGTGAAAAATATTTCTTTCCTGATGGATAGATCGGGGCAATGGAGTCTGGCGCCGGCCTACGATATTACCTATGCCAACGATGCAGCTAATTATTGGCTTGCACGGCACCAGATGAGTATGAACGGTAAGACGGAGAATTTTGAGGCAGAAGCTTTTTTGAGAGAAGAAGAAATGGAGGCAATCAAGGCACAGTTTTTATCTTTTCCTTAAAGATTTAAAATCCGAAACTAAACAAACCGCTCAATCCTGCCGCAGCCTATCTTATTGCCTGCGTTTCCGGCAGGCTGTGAGGTGAAATCGTCCGGCTTTTCGTGTATGATCACGGACCTTCCAATGATGTCCTGAAGAGCAAATCTCTTATCATAAAAGACGCTGAAAGCATAACCCTGGCTGCCAAGAAGGGGCGGCATATCTCCGGCATGATCCGGATGCGGTGCGTTTTCAGGATTGTAGTGCAGGCCTGTATGGCTGAAATGATCGCTGCAATCTCCGGATTCGTGGATGTGCATGGCATAGAAATTGCTGGAGCCGGGGGTATCAATGCCTGGAAGACCGAAAATCTGTGCTTCCACCAGGATACCGCCGTAGGTGGTGCTATAAAATTTTACGGAGCCGTTTAAGGTGGAATCGGGTCCATCGCCGGTAATCCACGCGATGGCATCCGGGTGATTTTGTAACAGGAGCCCGGTGAAGGCCATTCCGGGTGTTAATTCGTTTCTGGGCATAAGAAAAATCCTTTTTTGTTTTAGTATTATGTTATGATGGGCTTGCTGGGTGGTGAAAGGGATAGATTGCTTTTTTCTGTAAAGAGATTGAGAAAAGCTAGTTGACCAATTTATATGATGATTATAAAATAGTTATAGATGTAATTTGTCGATATATAGATGTGATGTAGAAAATATGAGATTAGGGAGAAGTGTTTTATGAATATACTTGTGATTGGGAATGGGTTTGATCTGGCACATGGGTTGCCTACGAAGTATAGGGATTTAAGATTGTTGTAGGATACAGTATATGTAGTACAATTACATATGTCTGTACTCATTTTAGGGGAACGGATGGAAAAAACATTTTTTGAAAAAATGGTTAAATTATTTGAATTACTTGCAAGTGTATGTACGATTACAGGTGCATCTATATGGGGTATTGTAACATACATGAATAGTGAAAGAAACGAACTTGTGTCGGAAGTTCCGGCAGATGAAAAGATTGATGAGAATATGGAAGAGGATTCCATATTAGCAATGGCGGAACATGTTGTAGAGAATTCTGCAAAAAATAATAATTATTCTACAAATCCTGATATACGAGACGAGAAAAATATAACAATAATTAATGTAGAAGATGAGGTTAAAAGGATTAGAAGCTATTATAATGGGGTACAGGAACAAAAGGGAGAATCGCAACAACATCCAATAGATAAAAGAGTTAGAGTTTACTACATATCAAATGAAGTAGTTTCTATTGAAGTAATAAGTGGCTATAAAGATATAGATTATTCACGAATATATTATTTTGATGAGGGAGGAGAACTTTGTTTTGCATTTGTTTTTGATAAAGAAAAAGAAAATAGATTATATTTTAAAAATGATATTTTGTTAAGGTATATTGATGAAAGTAGTGAGGTTTATGATTTATATGATAATTTAGAAGCCTGTTCTTGGTACGAATTAGTAATAGATGAAAGTAACGAGCTTTTAGAAAGTGTAAATTGATTAAATTAAGCGAAAACCTGATTATTTTTTTTGTAAGAAGACATTTTATATTGGAAAACATAAAGTATGTGAATATGCACATTTACAGTTGAATGATAGACTTCAGCAGATGATAAAAGAATTAAAACAGTTACAATTAGCATTAATTAAATTTGATATTGAGCTCAATAAAGATTTTAAGAATTTTACCGATGGAGATTGGAAAGCAGTAGATGAATTATTGTATATTTATCAAGGGAAAATAAAACCAAAGAATGAGAATACTTGGCATATGTGGTGGTGGCAGGGGAAAGTAGTGCCTTTCTTTTTGGCTATTGATCCTAATGGCGAATTATGTATTGAAAATGGTATATGCTTTAAACATTTAAAAATATCTGTCGGATCAGAAGGCAAAAGATATTTTGTACCACCATTTATATTGTTTAAGAGGGATATATGGGAGAAACTGTATGATGTTGCAAAAGAAATATCTGATAGATTACTGGTAATAGATTCAGAAGCTGATGATATAAAAGTGATTTGTGCAGCAAATATACTTCTTGAAAACAGGAGAAAAGCGAAAAGAAATTTGGATGAAATGTCATATGAAGATAAGGAGCTGTTTATGACCTTTCCAATATATAATTTGCTGTGAATAACCGGAAAAAGTGGAATGTTTTATTTCAGATGAGCTTGCGGAGTATGCATTGAATTTAGTTGCGACAAATATTGAGTTGGTGGTGGGGATATATAAGAGGGGGAAGTAATTAGGAGATAGATTTTTGTAAAGATTTTGCAAAAACTCAAATCAGGGATTGACAAGGTAAAAGAATAGTTTATGATTGATAATAAGAAACGGGTTGTCACCGTACATTTTGTTACGGCCTGCTCGTTTCTTTTTTACTGCCAGAAGAAAAGAGGCGTCAGAAGAAGTCTTTGACTGATTTTCCCGGAGCGTCTATAATAAATTAAACGGTAAAACTCAGATACAAAACGATTATACGATGCGGTTTTCAGGAAGGATACCATCATGGCATTTACACATTTGCATGTCCACACGGAGTTCAGTCTGCTGGACGGTTCCAATAAGATTAAAGAATATGTGAAGCGGGTCAAAGAACTTGGCATGGACAGCGCGGCCATTACGGATCACGGAGTGATGTATGGTGTCATTGACTTTTATAAGGCGGCGAAGGCGGAAGGCATCAATCCGGTCATTGGCTGTGAGGTCTATGTGGCGCCCCACTCCCGGTTTGACAGGGAACTGACGGGCGGGGAGGACCGCTATTATCATCTGGTGCTTCTGGCGGAGAACAACACCGGTTATGCCAACCTGGTCAAGATTGTCAGCAAGGGATTCACGGAAGGGTATTATTACAGGCCCCGTGTTGATTTCGAGGTGCTGGAACAGTACCATGAGGGCATTATTGCGCTTTCGGCCTGCCTGGCAGGGGAGGTGCCCCGCTATATTCAGAAAGGGCTGGTGGAGGAAGCGAAGAAGGTTGCCTTAAAATACCAGACTCTTTTCGGAAAGGATAATTATTTCCTGGAATTACAGGATCATGGGATTCCGGCCCAGCAGTCGGTGAATTCGGTGCTTTTGCAGATGAGCAGGGAGTTGGATATCCCGCTGGTGGCAACCAACGATGTGCATTACACATATGCGGAGGACGCGCAGCCTCATGATATTCTGCTGTGCCTGCAAACGGGCAAGAAAGTGGCCGACGAAGACCGTATGCGCTATGAGGGCGGACAGTATTATGTGAAGAGCGAGGAGGAGATGAAGGGACTTTTCCCTTACGCCTGGGAGGCTGTGGAGAATACCCAGAGGATTGCCGACCGCTGTCATGTGGAGATAGAGTTCGGTCATTATAAGGTGCCTCATTATGAGGTGCCGGAAGGGTATGATTCCTGGTCTTATCTGAACAAACTCTGCCAGGACGGTATGAAGGAGCGTTATCCCCAGGATGACGGTACGCTGCATAAGCGGATGGAATATGAACTTGACATTATCAAAAGCATGGGATTTGTGGATTATTTCCTGATCGTGTGGGATTATATTAACTTCTGCCGTGAGAACGGAATCGCGGTGGGGCCAGGGCGTGGTTCGGCAGCCGGCAGTATCGTGTCCTACTGTCTGAAAATAACCAATATTGATCCCATTAAATACAGCCTTCTCTTTGAACGTTTCTTAAATCCGGAGCGGGTGTCCATGCCGGATATCGATGTGGATTTCTGTTTTGAAAGAAGGCAGGAAGTTATTGACTATGTTGGTCAGAAATATGGTTCCGACAAGGTTGTGCAGATTGTCACCTTCGGTACGATGGCGGCCAAGGGTGTGATCCGGGATGTGGGAAGAGTGATGGATCTGCCCTATGCCTATGTGGACCGTCTGGCCAAGATGATTCCCAATGAGCAGAACCAGGGTGTCTCCATTGACAAGGCATTGGAGATGAATCCGGAGTTTAAGACGCTTTACCAGGAAGACGAACAGGTGCACAGCCTGATCAATATGTGCAAACGTCTGGAAGGTCTGCCCCGGCATACTTCCATGCATGCGGCGGGGGTGGTTATCTGCCCGGAAGAGGCGGATAACTTTGTGCCGCTTTCCAGAGGGTCAGACGGCTCCATAACCACCCAGTTTCCCATGACAACCATTGAGGAACTGGGGCTTCTTAAAATGGACTTTCTGGGTCTTCGGACACTGACGGTGATTCAGAACGCGGTGAAGCTGGTAGAGAAAAGTACGGGTATTTTGATTGATATTGACAGCATAGATTACAATGATCAGGCGGTTTTATCCTCCCTGGGAACCGGCCGGACGGAAGGGGTATTCCAGCTGGAAAGCGGCGGCATGAAGAGTTTCATGAAAGAGCTGAAACCCCAGAGCCTGGAGGATGTGATTGCAGGTATATCCCTGTACAGGCCGGGGCCGATGGACTTTATTCCCAAATATATCAAAGGAAAGAACAATCCGGACTCGGTGACTTACGACTGTCCCCAGCTGGAACCGATTCTTGCGCCCACCTATGGCTGTATTGTGTACCAGGAACAGGTCATGCAGATCGTGCGGGATCTTGGCGGCTATACCATGGGCAGGAGCGATCTTGTGCGCCGCGCCATGAGTAAGAAGAAGCAGTATGTGATGGAGCAGGAGAGGAAGAACTTTACCTACGGCAATCCGGAGGAAGGTGTGCCCGGCTGTGTAGCCAACGGAATTGATGCGAAGGTGGCGGATCATATCTATGATACGATGATGGATTTTGCCAAGTATGCTTTTAATAAATCCCATGCGGCCTGTTATGCGGTAGTGGCTTATCAGACGGCCTATCTGAAATATTATCATCCGGTGGAGTTTATGGCGGCACTGATGACTTCGGTGATTGACAATCCCAGTAAAGTGTCGGAGTATATCATGACCTGCCGGAGCATGGGGATTCAGATTCTGCCGCCGGATATCAATCTGGGTGAAAAAGGATTCTCCGTGTCCGGCAATCAGATCCGCTATGCCTTAAATGCCATCAAAAGTGTGGGCACTCCACTGATTGCGGCTGTGGTGGCGGAGAGAAGGGCCAGAGGTCCTTATAAGAATCTGGCGGATTTTGCCAGCCGTGTGACAGACAGAGACATGAACAAGCGCATTGTGGAGCACTTTATCAAGGCAGGAGCCATGGACAGTCTGGGCGGCACACGCAAGCAGCTTTTAAGTGTCTATCTCCAGGTGATTGACGGAGTACAGCAGAATCGGAAGAATAATCTGGCAGGGCAGATTTCTCTCTTTGATATTGCCGCGGAGGACGATAAAGTGGATTACCAGGTGAGCCTGCCGGATGTGGGCGAGTACTCCAAGGAAATGAAACTGGCTTTCGAGAAAGAGGTACTGGGCATTTATATCAGCGGCCATCCGCTGGAGGAGTACCAGGAATTGTGGCGTAAACATATCACCAACACCACGGCTGACTTTGCCTGGAATGAGGAGAGCGGCGGCACCCGGGTGGCAGATGGGGCATCGGCCACCATAGGCGGTATGATAGCAGAGAAAAAGATCAAGTATACGAAGAATGAAAAGGTGATGGCCTTTTTGCAGGTGGAGGATCTGGTGGGTTCCGTTGAAGTCATCGTGTTTCCGCGGGATTATGAGAAGTTTGGCAGCACCATTGTGGAGGACAGCAAGGTCTTCATCAAGGGCAGGGTTTCCGTGGAGGAAGATAAGGACGGGAAGCTGGTCTGTGAGAAGATTACGGCTTTTGAACAGATTCCCAGAAAGTTATGGATTAAGTTCCCCACAAAGGAGGCCTATGAAAGTCAGAAAGAAGGGCTGTTTGAGGTGCTAAAAGGTTCTGAAGGGCATGACGGCGTGGGGATTTACGTGGAGAATCCCAGAGCAAAGAAAGATTTGCCGGTCAACTGGAATGTGCGTGCGGAGGAAGGTCTGGTGGAGCAGCTTAGGAAGTTGTATGGGGAAGAGAATGTGAAGGTGGTGTGATGGAAAGATATTGAAAATCTTGTATTGATAATGTAAAATACAGATAGGATTTTTCAGTGTAATGAGCCGGATTGAGATATTGGTGACAGAATGATGTGGTAACACATAAATTCAGGCATCTGTCGTGATGATAAGAAGCGCATGACAGGGCGGAAAGGCATGGTTATTGATATGGCGAAACAGATTAAGACAATCGGCGTATTGACAAGCGGCGGTGATGCGCCAGGCATGAACGCGGCCATCCGTGCAGTGGTCAGGAAAGCGATTGCCAACGGTGTCAAGGTCAAGGGGATAAAGAAAGGGTATCAGGGTCTTTTAAACGAAGAAATCGTAGATTTAGAGAAATGGAGTGTATCGGATACCATCCAGCGCGGCGGCACGATTCTGGGCACAGCCCGGTGTCATGAATTCCGCACGGAGGAAGGACAGCAGAAGGGTGCTGATATCTGTCACAAGCATGGAATTGACGGTCTGGTGGTCATCGGCGGGGACGGTTCCTACCGCGGGGCACAGGCGTTATCGAGACATGGGATTAATACCATAGGTCTGCCGGGAACGATTGATCTGGATATTGCCTGTACGGAGTATACCATCGGATTTGATACAGCCATCAATACAGCCATGCAGGCGATTGATAAGGTACGCGATACGTCTTCATCCCATGAGCGATGCAGTATTATTGAGGTTATGGGCAGAAATGCCGGCTATATCGCTTTGTGGTGCGGTATATCCAACGGCGCGGAGGATATTCTGCTGCCGGAGAAATATGATTACAATGAACAGCAGATTATCAATAATATCATTGCCAACAGGAAGCGGGGCAAGACCCATCATCTGATTATCAATGCGGAAGGAATCGGACATTCCACTTCCATGGCAAGACGTATCGAGGCGGCTACGGGTATTGAGACCAGGGCTACGATTCTTGGCTACATGCAGCGCGGCGGTTCTCCCACCTGTAAGGACAGATATTATGCTTCCATTATGGGATGTTATGCGGCCGACATTCTGTGTGAGGGTAAGACCAACCGCGTGGTGGGATACCAGCATGGAGAATTTCTGGATTTCGATATTGAGGAAGCACTGAATATGCAGAAAGGGATTCCGGATTATCCTTTTGAAATGTCGAAAGTGCTTTCGCAGTAACTTATGGTTTGATAGTTACCCCACAGATTGTATGAATCTGTGGGGTTTTTGTATGGATTGAAATAATTTTAAATTAATTGTTGACAAATAGATTTTGTTAGTATATTATTGTTAATAACAAATAAGTAATAACAAAAAACAACAATAAAATGAAACAAGGAAAGGGAGAGGAGCAGAAAATGGATAAGAAGAAAATTTTAGTGGTGGTAGATATGCAGAATGATTTTATTAACGGTTCTCTGGGAACCGGGGAGGCCCAGGCCATTGTGGAAAATGCCGTATCCGCAATCGAGGCGTTTGAGGGCAGGATTTACGTAACCATGGATACCCACCAGAGCAATTATCTGGAAACTGCCGAGGGAAAGAAACTGCCGGTTGTACATTGCGTCAGGGAGACAGACGGATGGCATTTAAATGAGAGAATAATGACAGCACTGTCACAAAGAGACTACACCGTCATTGAGAAAGGAACCTTTGGGTCCACACGGTTAGTCGAGGAAATTGCGAGGGTTGGGACGCAGGAGGAACTGGAAATAGAGTGTTTTGGTCTCTGTACTGACATATGTGTCGTTTCCAATGTGCTGCTGATCAAGGCAAGTTTCCCGGAGGCAAAGATTACGGTGCGCGCCGACTGCTGTGCCGGTGTTACCCCGGAAACTCATGAAGCGGCGTTGACGACCATGAAGATGTGTCAGATTGAAATGGGGTGATTTTCATGATCAGAATCAATAAAAATGACGTAAGTGTCAATAAATTTCCGGACGGCACACTTTTATTAAAGGAAAAAGTTTCCGGTACAGCAAATGAGGGAACAACGGAACGAAAAGCAGTACTTACCTGGCTGTTTGAAAATAACGAGGAACTGGTAACTCTGATTTATCTGGCAGGACATCTTCGGGCACAGGGGATAACGGATTTGTCCCTGGATATGCCTTATATCCCCAACGCCCGTCAGGATCGTGTGAAGACACAGGAAGATGTGTTTACCCTGAAATATTTTGCGCAGGTAATCAACTGTCTACAGTTTACATCTGTCACAGTCTTAGATCCCCACTCTTCGGTCAGCGAGGCGCTGCTTGACAGAATCCGGGTAAGGACACCGGAAGTCTATGTGCAGAAGGTCATCGAAAGGATTGGCGGAACGCAGAATCTGACCATATTCTATCCCGATGAGGGAGCCTGCAAACGGTATTCCGGGATGTTTAAGCTTCCCTATGCTTTCGGTATTAAAAACCGGGACTGGGCAACAGGGGAGATCAAGGGTCTTGAGGTATCCGGTATGGCAGATTGTATCCGGGACAGAAAGATTCTGATCATGGACGATATTTGCAGCAGAGGGGGCACTTTCTATTTCAGTGCCAGGAAACTTAAGGAGCTTGGGGCCAAAGAGATATATCTGTACATTTCTCATTGCGAAAATACGATTCTGGAGGGAGAACTTCTGGAAAGCGGGCTGATCGAGAAAGTGTATACCACCAACAGTATTTTTACGAAACGGGACGAAAGGATTGAGGTGTTTGATTATGCATAAGACGAATCCCATGTTGTTGATTGACTATTATAAGGCAGTACATGCAGAGATGCTCCCACAGAAAATGACGAAGTCCGTGTCTTATTTTACGCCCAGAATGAGCCGGATTGACAGATGGGATAAGGTGGTTATGTTCGGGTTGCAGGGCATGATCAGGACATATCTGACAGACTACTTTAACAAGGAGTTTTTTGAAAGACCCTTCAAGGAAGTGATTGCCGAGTATAAACGGGTGCTGGACAATACGCTGGGACAGAATGTGTACGGCATTGAAAAGATTGAGAAGCTTCACAGACTGGGCTATCTGCCGATTGAGATTGTGGCGCTGCCGGAAGGAACCCTGGTTCCTGTGCATGTACCTATGTTTGGCATCACCAATACCCATCCGGATTTCGCCTGGCTGCCGCAGGCCTTAGAAAGCCTGATTTCCGCAGAAAGCTGGCATCCGATGATCGCCGCTACGGTGGGTTATACTTACCGGGAAATTGTGAATCGGTATTATGGACTGACCTGTGAGGATACAATCGAGAAGGCAAAGGCTCTGGGGGCATTTGATTTCAGAGGCGAGGAATGTACAGAATCTGCCGTCAAAGCCGGTGCAGGATGGTGTCTGTCTTTCTTAAATACGGCTACGGTACCGGTAGTTCCTTATCTGGAACAGGCCTATTGCTGTGACTGTACCAAAGAGCCGGTTGCTTTTGGCAGTCCCAGTACAGAACATGCGGTTATGTGCAGTAATTATGCGGTGGATGGAGATGAAATCACACTGCTTCGCAGACTTCTGACCGAGATTTATCCCCATACCAGCTTTTCGGTGGTGCTGGATTCTTATGATTATTGGAATGTGATCGACAATATACTGCCGCAGATAAAAGAGGAAATCATGGCGCACAAGGGCTGTATGTTGATGCGCGGCGATTCCGGCGACTGTGTGGAAGTGGTTACCAGGACGGTTTTTAAATTGTGGGAAGAGTTTGGCGGCACGGTAAACAGCAAGGGATACAAGGTGCTGGATCCTCATGTGAAAGCCATTTATGGGGACTCCATTACCGTACAGCGCTGCGAACAGATTTACCAGATTCTGATGGAAAATGGCTTTGCCTGTTCCAATGTGGCGCTCGGTGTAGGTTCCTTTTCCTTCCAGTGCATTGAGGAAGACGGCATGTTAAAGCCTTTTACCAGGGATACTTTCAGTTCCTGCATTAAGGCCACCTATTGCGAAATTGACGGGGAACCCTATCCGATTTTCAAGAATCCAAAAGACGGAGGATTCAAGAAGAGCCAGAAAGGATGCTGTGTGGTATTTGAGGAAAACGGCGAATTGCAGTACAGGGACGGTCTGAATTGGGAAGAGGCGTCTTGTGGCAGTAATCTTTTACAGCCGGTGTTTAAAGATGGAGTTCTGCTAAAGGAGCAGTCTTTACAGGAAATCAGAAACAGGCTGCATGAGGGTGCTTTTTAGAGAAAAGGCAGGAAAAAGTCAGGAGAAAAACAGCAAAAGAAGACAGGAATGGAATGGAGGGAAAGAGGATGGCATTTTGTGCGCAGGAAGTAAAAGACAGATGTGTGGCGTGGATCAGGGATTTTTTTGACAAGAACGGCAGAGGATGTAACTGTATCATTGGCATTTCGGGAGGAAAGGACAGTTCCGTGGCGGCGGCCCTGTGTGTGGAAGCTCTTGGCAGGGAAAGGGTGCTGGGGGTACTGATGCCGAACGGAGAGCAGGCGGATATTGATATGGCCAGGAAACTGGTGGAATTTCTGGGGATAGAGTCTGTCACTGTCAATATCGCGCCGGTTGTGCAGGCGGTAACAAGGGGTGTGGAGTCAGCGCTGAACGAGGATATGAGAGTGCAGGCTACCGTCAATCTGCCGGCTCGCCTGCGGATGGTGGTTTTGTATGCGGTTTCGCAGTCCAGGAATGGCCGGGTTGCAAATACCTGTAATCTTTCGGAAGACTGGGTGGGATATTCCACCCGCTATGGTGACAGCGTGGGGGATTTCAGTCCTTTGTCCGATCTGACCGTGGGGGAAGTCAAGCTGGTGGGCCGTGCGGCAGGACTGCCGGAGGATCTGATTGAAAAAGTACCTTCCGATGGACTTTGCGGTAAAAGCGATGAGGATAATCTGGGCTTTACTTATGAGGTGCTGGACAGATATATCCGCACCGGGGAAATAGAAGACGAGGCGGTAAGAGAGAAGATTGACCGATTACATAAGAAGAATCTGTTCAAGCTGGATGTAATGCCGAAATTTACGCTGTAGTTACTTTTCATCTGTTGTGCTGTGAAAGGAGCGAAAGCGAGCTGACGAAGAATTTTCTATCTGTTCCGGCAGGTATCTTGGCATAGGAATATTCATACGACATATAAAACAACATGCGTTACCTTATAGCACAATTGTCAAAGAATGGAATCGGAAGTATAATAGCGGTAGGAGGGTAGTAGGTATGAGTGGAATAAGCAGGGTGCTGGATGAGGGTGAAAGAGAATTTTTAAGCCGGTACCATCCGGAGCAATACGCTCCTATCTCCATCACGGTGGATGCAATCGTAGTGGGGGTGGCGAAAGATACGACGGATAATTACCGGAAGCTGGACAGACAGTCTCTCAACATACTGTTGGTGAAACGGGAACAATATCCCTATAAAGGACGCTACAGCCTGCCGGGCGGTTTTGTCGGGGAAAAGGAGACTTTTGAGGACACCCTGAAACGCGTCCTGTCAGACAAGACGGGCCTGAGTGATATTTACAGTGAACAGCTTTATACTTTTGGCAGTGTGGAGCGCGATCCCAGGATGCGGATTGTCAGCTGTGCCTATATTTCCCTGGTGGATATCGGCCGGACAAGCACTGCGGGAGCGCAGTGGTTCGGCATAGAGGAAATCCGTAACATGGAGCTTGCCTTCGACCATAACCAGATGATTGAAGAAGCACTGAAACGGCTTCGGGGAAAGATCAATTATACGGATATTGTTTTTCATATGATGCCTGAGGAATTTACCATCAGCGAATTGCAGGAGGTGTACGAACTCATTCTCGGGAAAAAACTGCTTCCTGCCGCATTTCGCAGGACAATCAGTGATAAACTGGAGGATACCGGGAGAATGACATCCAATGCCGGACATCGTCCTTCCAGGATTTTCCGTTATAAAGAGTCATTGCAGGGGATGGGAGCAGTGGGAGGTTCAGATGATTACCAGTCTCAGTAACAAGACAGTAAAAGAAATTGCGGCGCTTTCCCAGAAAGGAAAGGAACGGCAGAAGAAGAATGTTTTTGTGGTGGAAGGCGTAAAGATGTTTCTGGAGGCACCGGAAGAACGAATCTGCGGGATATATGTGGCCCAAAGTGCCGAGAATGAGATGCTTCAGGTATGCAGAGAAAAACTGGAAAATCTTTCTTATGAATTGGTGTCGGATGAAGTGTTTGCTAAGATGTCGGACACCGTGACACCTCAGGGAATTTTGTGTCTGGTAAGGCAGTTAAATTATAATTTAGCATTTTTGCTAAAAAAAAGCATAAAAAATCATCCGTTATATATCATACTGGAGGATATTCAGGATCCGGGAAATCTGGGGACCATCTTTCGGACGGCGGAGGCTGCCGGCGTAAACGGCGTGATTATGAGCAGCCGCACGGTGGATATTTATAATCCCAAGACAATCCGCTCCACAATGGGGTCCGTTTACAGAGTTCCCTTTCTGTATGTGGAGGATGTTTCTTCTATTATAAAGGTGCTGCAAGAAAACGATGTCTGTGTGTATGCCGCGCATTTAGCGGGAAAAGCCTTGTATGAGGCCGGCGACTATCGTAAAGGTACAGCCTTTCTGATCGGCAATGAGGGGAACGGTCTGCGGGAGGAGACAGCAGCCTGTGCAGATGCCTTGATAAAGATTCCGATGGAAGGAAGTGTGGAGTCTCTTAACGCAGCCGTGGCTTCCTCTGTTTTATTATATGAGGCATATCGACAAAGACGGATGTGATTTAATTGTTTTAAGAATGAGAATAACACGTGTTTCCCATATTTCTCCTTTTGAATGATTGATATTATTATACGTGTAGTATAAAATAATTAAAACAAAATTTAATGTCAAAAATATAAATAACATACGTTCTAAAAATAAAGAAGAAAGGAATATATTCTTATGAAAATCGGATTTATCGGACTGGGTAATATGGCGCGGGCAATCATTGGCGGTATGCTGGAGAAGGAGATTGTCTCCGCGGGGGATATTCTGGGTTCTGCGAAGACACAGAAGACGCTGGAGGCTGTAGGGAGCGAGTACGGTATCCGGACCATGGATTCCAATGTGGCCGTGGCCAGCCAGGCGGAGGTACTTATCCTGGCAGTGAAACCGCAGTTTCTGGGAGAGGTGATAGCGGAAATCCGGGATGCGGTGAGGGAAGATACCCTGGTGATCAGTATAGCTGCCGGTAAGACGCTTGCCTGGCTGGAGCAGACCTTTGGCAAACAGATGAAACTGGTGCGCTGTATGCCTAATACACCCGCCCTGGTGGGAGCGGGCTGTACGGGAATCTGTGTAAATGAAGCCGTCTCCGACGAGGAGAGACAGTACAGCCTGCGCCTGATGGAAAGCTTTGGCAAGGCTGATTTTATAGAGGAGCGTCTGATAGATGCGGTGGGTGCAGTCGGCGGCAGTTCGCCGGCTTATGTGTTTATGTTTATTGAAGCCATGGCAGATGCAGGTGTGGCAGCGGGTATGCCCAGAGCCAAAGCCTATGAATTTGCGGCGCAGGCAGTGTATGGAAGTGCGAAACTGCTGCTGGAGACGGGCAGGCACCCCGGTGAGTTGAAGGATATGGTCTGTTCCCCGGCGGGTACTACGATAGAGGGGGTACGTATATTAGAAGAAAGAGGGTTTCGCGGAGCGGTCATGGATGCCCTTCTTGCCGCGGTCGAAAAGACAAAAAAATTGTAAAGATTTAGTAACAGAAAAGTATTATAAAAGTAGCATAAAAGAGGGACATGCTGCGTAAACTTGACAAAGAATAGGTGGTTTGCTAAAATTATCCATACTTGGATTGTAACAATTTTGTAACAATCTTATTGTGGGAGGATGGAGGAGCATTTATGCTGAGAGGCAGAAGACGATACGGAATTCTGCTTGTCGGGCTTATTCTCAGTCTGAGTGTACTGGGCATGTCACGTATGGATGTACAGGCTGTCAGCAGGAAAGAGTATCTGGATACTTTAAATGCAGGGATTACAAAGATTATGGATCCGTCGTCCGGTTCGACTGATGAGGAGGCGATCCAAGAGCTGGCAGAGATGTCACAGGCAGGAGGAGCCAGGAGAGAGAAAGAGTCCGACCTGGTCATGGTGAATGTACAGGTGGCCATGAATGTACGTGCAGAGGCAGATGAGAAATCCGATAAAGTAGGATTGCTTTATAAGGACTGCGGCGGCAGGATTTTGGAACGTAAGGATGGCTGGACAAGACTCCGGAGCGGCGATCTGGTGGGCTGGGCCAACGATGAATATCTTCTTTTTGGAGAGGAAGCGGAAGAGCTTGCCGATGAGGTGGGCAATCTGATCGTGCTGATAAAGACGGAGGCATTGTGTGTGCGGGAGGAGCCTGATGTCAATGCACAGGCCATGGGCTTTATCCCCGAGGATGAGGAGCTGGAGATTATAGAAACGCTTGATGACGACTGGATCAGCGTTAAGTATGATGAGAAAGTTGGCTATGTTTCGGCGGAGTATGTGGATATAGATTTCCACATTGACGAAGGCGAGACAATGGTGGCAATCCAGAAGCGTGAGGAAGCAGAGCGAAAGGCGAAGCTGACGGCTAATCAGGGTGCTGTTGTTGTGGGCGGCGATGATACCAGACTTTTGGCGGCACTGATTTATTGTGAGGCAGGCAGTGAGACTTATAATGGTAAACTGGCTGTAGGTGCGGTGGTTATGAACCGTGTCAGGAGTCCGGCCTATCCCAATACAATATCTGGTGTTATTTATGCATCCGGACAGTTTACGCCGGCTATCAATGGTAAGGTGGCCCGGGTTTATGGCGGTGATATTCCGGAGAGTTGTTATCAGGCGGCTCAGGCGGCAATTGCCGGAGAGACGAACGTGGGCGGTGCAACCCATTTCAGACGGGCAGGCAATCACGAGGGCCTTTTGATTGATCATCAGGTATTCTGGTAAAACAGAAAGAGCATAAAAGGTAGAAAGTGTCGATATTTCTTGCTACTTTGGGAATAATATAGTAGAATAATCATGTTGGCATAACAATGACAGGGAAAAGGAGTGAGGACGAGTGCAGGTATTGGATTGGAATATGACAGTTGTGTGGCTGGCGGTTTTAGTAGCATTGGTTGTCATAGAACTCCTCACGATGGGTCTTACGACAATCTGGTTTGCAGGCGGCGCTTTGATTGCGGCGATAGCTTCTCTGTTTGGTGTACCGCTTGCGCTACAGGTTATCCTGTTTTTGGTGGCATCCGCACTCCTGTTGTATTTTACCAGACCCCTTGCGGTCAAGTATTTTAACAGGGACAGGGTTCGTACCAATGCGGAGAGTCTGGTGGGGCGTCAGGCCATTGTGATCAGCGAGATTGACAATCTGCAAGGCATTGGACAGGTCAATGTGGGCGGTATGGAATGGTCAGCGCGTACCCGGGTAGACGGCGTCAGGCTGCCGGTGGGTACAGTGACTACGATTCTGGCCATCAACGGTGTAAAATTAATTGTAGAAGAGCAAAAAGAGGTATAGTCATACTTCGGAATGGAGGAAAAAATGGGTGGTATCCTTGCGTTAGTGGTTCTATTGATCCTGATCGTTATAGTCTTGTTTTCCTGTATCAAGATTGTACCGCAGGCACATGCATATGTTGTGGAGAGATTGGGGGCATACCAGCAGACCTGGTCTGTAGGATTGCATTTGAAAGTACCTTTTATTGATAAAGTGGCCAAAAGAGTCGTTTTGAAGGAACAGGTGGTGGATTTCGCACCACAGCCCGTGATCACCAAAGATAACGTTACGATGCGTATTGATACGGTGGTATTTTTCCAGATTACAGACCCGAAGCTTTTTGCCTATGGTGTGGAGAATCCGATCATGGCGATTGAGAATCTGACAGCCACCACCCTTCGTAATATCATTGGTGAGATGGAACTTGACCAGACATTGACATCCAGAGAGGTTATCAACACGAAGATGCGCGCCTCTCTCGATATCGCTACAGATCCCTGGGGTATTAAGGTAAACCGTGTGGAACTTAAGAATATCATTCCGCCGGCAGCAATCCAGGATGCCATGGAGAAACAGATGAAGGCAGAACGTGAACGCCGTGAGGCGATTCTTCGTGCGGAAGGTGAGAAGAAGTCCACTGTCCTGGTAGCGGAAGGCCAGAAGGAATCTGCGATCCTGGAGGCGGAGGCAGAGAAACAGTCCGCAATCCTGCGTGCTGAGGCACAGAAGGAAAAGATGATCCGTGAGGCGGAAGGTGAAGCTGAGGCAATCCTCAAGGTGCAGAAGGCTACCGCAGACGGTATCCGTATGATCCGTGAGGCCGGCGCTGACGAGGCTGTGTTGAAGATCAAGAGCCTGGAAGCTTTTGAGAAAGCGGCGGACGGTCAGGCCACCAAGATTATTATTCCCTCAGAGATTCAGGGACTTGCCGGATTGGCAGCTTCTGCGAAGGAAATCTTTAAATAACAAATCGGGTTGCACGCGATTAAGAGTTGTATTCGATTACGAGGCCGCGAAGCGGATCTCGCAAAGTTAATTCCGAAGGAATTTACTTTTTAAGCAGGACGGTTTTACAGACCGTCCTGTTTGGTGTATCGTATAGATTATTGGGGAAAGGAAAGTAAAATTATGAACCTGGCAGGACGTAACTTTTTGAAACTTCTGGATTTTACGCCGGAGGAGATTGTGTATATGCTCGATGTGGCGGCGGATTTAAAGGATAAAAAGAAAAGAGGGATTTTGACAGATATCCACCGGGGCAAGAATGTGGCCCTGATCTTTGAGAAGACCAGCACCAGAACCCGCTGTTCTTTTGAGGTGGCGGCACATGACCTGGGCATGGGTACTACTTACCTGGATCCCAAAGGTTCCCAGATTGGCAAGAAGGAGAGCATTGCAGATACGGCAAGGGTGCTTGGCCGTATGTACGAAGGCATTGAGTACCGTGGATATGGACAGGAAATCGTGGAAGAACTGGCAAAGCATGCGGGTGTGCCTGTGTGGAACGGACTGACCAATGAATTTCATCCCACCCAGATGCTGGCGGATCTGCTGACAATCCGGGAGCATTTTGGCCATCTGAAAGGGATTAAGTTTACGTACATGGGAGATGCCAGATACAATATGGGTAATTCATTGATGGTAGCCTGCGCCAAGATGGGGATGGACTTTACGGCCTGTACCAGCAGTAAATATTTCCCGGAGGATGGGTTGGTAGAGACCTGTCAGAAGATTGCGGCACAGACGGGCGGCAGCATAAGGCTGACAGAGGATGTGGAGACAGGAGCATCCGGCGCCGATGCGATCTACACAGATGTATGGGTATCCATGGGAGAACCGGAAGCAGTGTGGGAGGAGCGTCTGCATGACCTGACGCCTTATCAGGTCAACAGTCATGTGATGGCGCTTGCCGGTAAGGAAGCAGTCTTTATGCATTGTCTGCCGGCCTTTCATGATTATAACACCGATATCGGTAAAGAAATTGGTGAGAAGTACGGTTTGAAGGAACTGGAAGTGACGGATGAAGTCTTTGAGTCTCCACAGTCTATCGTTTTTGACGAGGCTGAGAACCGTATGCACACCATTAAGGCCGTGATGGCCGTGACGTTGGGCGAGTATAAGTTGGATTGAGAAGATGAAGACAGACAGAGCGGATATTTTAACATGGTTAAGAAACAGTGAGGATTACGTGTCGGGGCAGCAGCTCTGCGACCGTTTCGGAGTTTCCAGGACAGCAGTCTGGAAGGTGATAAATCAGCTGAAGGAAGAGGGCTACCAGATCGAGTCCGTACCCCGTAAAGGGTATCGGCTTGTGGAGAGCCCGGCAGACGTTTATTCCTTAAGCGAGATTGCCAGCAGACTACAGACCGTATGGGCGGGCCGGAAACTGTACTTTTTTGAATCCACAGGCTCCACCAATCCCGATGCCAAGCGGTTTGCGGAGGAAGGAGATCCTCACGGGACTACCGTGGTGGCGGACAGGCAGACCGCGGGCCGGGGACGCAGAGGCAGATCCTGGGTATCGCCTGCGGGCACATCTGTTTATTTTACCATTGTGGTGAGACCGGCATTTGCGCCGGACAAGGCTTCTATGATTACGTTGGTAATGGCCCTCAGTGCAGCCCAGGCCATCGAGGAAGTCGTGGGATTACCCGCACAGATCAAATGGCCCAATGATATTGTGGTGCATAAGAAGAAAGTCTGCGGTATTCTCACGGAGATGAGTATGACGCCGGAAATGGATGAGATCCAGTTTGTGGTGGCGGGCGTGGGAGTCAATACGAATCACAGCAGTCCGGAAGAGTTTCCGGAGGAAATCCGGGAGACAGCCACTTCCCTGAAGATAGAATCCGGAGCGCACATTGACCGGGCCGGCCTTCTGGAGCGGATTCTTGCCCGGTTTGAAGAGAACTATGACTGTTTTGAGAAGAGACAGGATTTATCGGCATTGCGGGAGGATTACCAGGCGCATCTGATCAATATGGATGCCCAGGTGCGGGTACTGGATCCGGCGGGGGAATATACGGGTATATCCAGAGGCATCAGCGAGAGAGGAGAACTGATTGTAGAGCGGGAAGATGGGAAACGGGTACTTGTCTATGCGGGAGAAGTGTCCGTGAGGGGCCTGTATGGGTACGTATAAAGAAGTCTGAACCATACACAACAGTTCTTTATGATAATGTGGAAAAGATAGCGTGGGAAAAGGTATGGAGGATACAAGAATTGTGCTCTGCGGTGCCAATGCCTATGAGCAGAAATATTATTTTAACGAGAAGTTTAAAGGGATTCCGCAGTCCATTCAGGAGGAACTGCATGTGATCTGTGTGCTGTTTACGGAGGAAGTGGGCGGCATCTTCACCATTGTATTTGAGGAGGATGGCAGTATTTCTTTAGAGACCGACGCCGAGGAAAACGATCTGCTTTACGATGAGATCAGCAGCGGCCTTCTGGTGGGGGAAATCCGCAGGAACAGGCAGGAAATGTTTGAATCCCTGCAATTATATTACAGGGTGTTTATTCTGGGGGAACCATTGGATGAATAATAGACAGCAACCCTGACGGGAGAGTGTAAGAATGGAGCATTTGTTAAAGCCGCTTACCTTGGGCAGTGTTACGCTTCCGAACAATATCATACTGGCGCCTATGGCAGGGGTGACTGACCTGCCATTTCGTTTGCTGTGCAGCGAACAGGGCGCGGGGCTTACCTGTATGGAAATGGTGAGTGCCAAGGCAATCTGGTATCAGAATAAAAACACGGAGAGCCTTCTGGAAATTCATCCCGATGAGGGGCCCACATCTTTGCAGTTATTTGGCTCGGATCCGAAGATTGTCAGCGAAATGGCCAAAAGGATTGCAGAGAGGCCCTTTGCCGTGCTGGATATCAATATGGGCTGCCCGGTGCCCAAGGTGGTGAATAATGGGGAAGGATCGGCATTGATGCGACAGCCGAAACTGGCAGGGGAAATCATTGCCGCCACCGTGAAAGCCATAGACAAACCTGTTACGGTCAAAATCCGCAAGGGGTTTGATGAGACCCATGTCAATGCGGTGGAGATTGCCAGGATTGCCGAGGATGCAGGCGCCGCGGCTGTGGCGGTACACGGCAGAACCAGAGAGCAGTATTATGCCGGGGAGGCGGACTGGGAAATCATACGAAAGGTCAAGGAGGCAGTGTCGATTCCGGTGATCGGCAACGGAGATGTAAAAAGCGGAGAGGACGCCAGACGGATGATGGAAATAACCGGCTGCGACGGGGTAATGATCGGGCGGGCTGCCAGAGGGAATCCCTGGCTGTTTGGGCAGGTGATTGCTTACTTGCAGGACGGAGGCATATTGCCGGAACCGGACAGGGAGGAGCGCAAAGCCATGATCCTGCGGCATGCCAGGTTACAGCTTGCCGCCAAGGGAGAATATACCGGTGTGCGGGAGATGCGCAAGCATATGTCATGGTATACGGCAGGTATGCCGGGCTCCGCGAGACTCAGGCAGAGCATCAATCAGGCGGAGTGTTTTGAGGAGATTGAGAAATTGGTGGAATCCATATGAAGCTTACGGCATATACTATCTCAGAAATGGACGGGATATGCCGGGAGCATTATATATGGAAGCAGAGACTATTATTTACTATCATCCCATGCCGGAATGGATGGCTGTACACAATGTGGCGAAAAGGCACTGGTGGCAGGACGCCGTACTTAAGGAGCAGCCTTTGCCGGAACGGATACCTTGTGGAGAGAGATCAAAAGATACTTTTACTTTGGTAGACTGTCCGGTGCCGTCTTTTTCCTACAGAAGAAAAATGTGGCATCCGGAAGAACTTTCAGAAAGTATGGAGATTGTACTGCACCGTACGCCAGGGATGGTGGATGTCTACCTGCATCCGCAGGTTTTGACATGGGTGTCAGAAAAGTATGCAGATCGTTGGGAGACATGCAGCAAGACGAAGGAAACGCTTCTCGCCAGCCTGCTTTCCGTGTATGGTGCTTCGTGCCTGCGGCAGCAGGGACAGGTGACAGTGCTATTGGGTGCGCCGGAAGATACCCGGTGGCAGATGGAGATGACCTGGCGGCTGCTTACTCCTTATCTGGAGCGGATCAACAGTCTTATGTTCTATTACAGACAGGTGGGAGAAGCTGATATCTGGGAAGAACTTTCCACTTATCTGGAAACCTACTATTATGAATATGGTCTTGTAGCGCAGCTTGTGCCCTATCAGATAAAAGATGGGGGAACATGTCAGGGGCCCCGGAAATGCAGAGGTGTTATTCTGGATTATGGCAGCAGGGCAGCTGTCCTGAAAACCGAGCCGGGAAGAGAGAGCATTTGTGTGGATATGGTTTCCGGCGGGGAGAAAGAACAGGTATATGCCAGAAAAGGCGGGCAGATTCTTTACGTTTCACCGCTTAAATATCTTGACACTATGGTCAAAAATAGTTATGATAGATTAGTTCGTCGAGGTGATGATAGTATCAGTCTTTTGAGAGACCAGTAAATAACCCGGATGCAGGGATAAATAGAGAAAGAGGGAGAACTACCATGCAGGAGAAAAAAAATATCTTAACGTATGAAGGATTGCAGAAATACGAAGAAGAATTGCACGATCTGAAAGTCGTAAAGCGCAAAGAGGTGGCACAGAAGATCAAGGAGGCCAGAGAACAGGGAGACCTGTCTGAGAACGCCGAGTACGATGCGGCCAAGGATGAGCAGCGTGACATCGAGGCCAGGATTGAAGAACTGGAAAAAATCTTAAAGAACGCCGAGGTTGTGGTGGAGGATGAGGTAGATCTTGACAAGATCAACATCGGCTGTCAGGTTAAAATATTAGATGTAGAGTTCAATGAAGAGTTAGAGTATAAGATTGTCGGAAGTACGGAGGCCAACAGCTTAAAGGGCAGGATATCCAATGAATCTCCTGTTGGGAAGGCCCTGATCGGAAGCAAAGTAGGCGATATGGTGGAAGTAGAGACACAGGCGGGAACCATTCAGTATAAAGTCCTGGAGATTCAAAGATCTAACTAAATGTACGATCTGCCGGGAATTGAGATGGAGGATGAACAGCAGTATGGATAAGACACAGAACCAGCAGAACGCGCAGCAGGAGCAGGATGTTAAGCAGTTATTAAAAGTCAGGAGAGAGAAACTTGCGGCCTTGCAGGAGGCAGGCAGGGATCCTTTCTTAATCACGAAATTTGATGTGACCCATCACAGCCAGGAGATCAAAGACAGTTTTGATGAGCTGGAAGGCAAACAGGTGTCCATCGCAGGGCGTGTGATGAGCAAGCGTGTCATGGGCAAAGCCTCCTTTTGCAATGTGCAGGATCTGCAAGGCGATATTCAGTCCTATGTGGCAAAAGACAGTATCGGGGAAGAGGCATACGCCGATTTTAAGAAATATGATGTGGGTGATATTGTAGGCATCGAGGGAGAAGTGTTTAAGACCAAGACGGGTGAAATATCCGTTCATGCGGCAAAAGTGACACTGATGTCAAAAATCCTTCAGATTCTGCCGGAGAAGTATCATGGTCTGGTGAATACGGATATCAGGTATCGTCAAAGATACACGGATTTGATTATGAATCAGGATGTGAAGAAGACTTTCGTGATGCGGTCCAAGATTATCAGCTCCATCAGACGCTATCTGGACAGTCAGGGATTTCTGGAAGTGGAGACGCCCATGCTTGTATCCAATGCGGGCGGCGCAGCGGCCAGACCTTTTGAGACCCATTACAATGCCCTGGATGAGGATGTGAAACTGCGCATTTCCCTGGAACTTTATCTGAAGCGGCTGATTGTGGGCGGCATGGAGCGTGTCTATGAGATTGGCCGTGTGTTCCGGAACGAAGGTCTGGATACCAGACACAATCCGGAATTTACCCTGATGGAACTGTATCAGGCTTACACAGATTATAACGGCATGATGGATCTGACGGAGAATATGTTCCGTCATGTGGCGAAAGAAGTCTGCGGCACCACAACGATTCCCTACGGGGATGTGAAGATTGACTTAGGAAAGCCTTTTGAGCGGATCACCATGGTGGAAGCCGTGAAGAAATATACAGGTATTGATTTCGATGCAGTGCCGGATACAGCGGAAGCCAAGAAGCTGGCGGACGAAAAGGAAGTCCACTACGAGGAGAGACATACCAAGGGAGATATCATCAATCTTTTCTTTGAAGAGTTTGTGGAAGAACATCTGGTACAGCCCACCTTTGTGATGGATCATCCGGTGGAGATATCCCCGCTTACCAAGAGAAAGCCGGATAAGCCGGAATATGTGGAGCGGTTTGAGCTTTTCATCACGGCCAGAGAGATGTGCAATGCGTATTCCGAGCTGAACGATCCCATTGATCAGAGAGAGCGTTTTAAGGCGCAGGAAGCGGCTCTTGCTGCCGGTGATGAGGAAGCCAATACCACGGACGAGGATTTCATGAACGCGCTGGAGATCGGGATGCCGCCTACCGGCGGAATCGGGTACGGGATTGACCGACTGGTCATGTTACTTACTAATTCCCCTGCTATCCGCGATGTTTTATTATTCCCCACAATGAAGAGTCTGGAAAAGAAGACATCCGACCAGGCTTCGACAGTCAAAAAAGGAACTGCTCAGGCGGTAAAGCAAAGCAGTATCACCCGTGAGCAGGCATGGGAACTTCTGAAGAAATATAACAAGGAGCCGTTTCACCGTCAACATGCCCTGACGGTGGAAGGTGTGATGCGCTGGTATGCGAAGGAATTAGGGTATGCGCAGGAAGAGGAATTCTGGGGAATTACAGGTCTTCTTCATGACATTGATTTTGAACTGTATCCGGAGGAACACTGTAAGAAGGCGCCGGAACTTCTGCGTGAGGCTGGCGTGGGCGAGGATATGATATATGCCGTCTGTTCCCATGGTTATGGGATTTGCAGTGAAGATGAACCGAAGCACAAGATGGAGAAGGTGTTGTTTGCAGCCGATGAACTGACCGGCCTCATCTGGTCCTGTGCACTGATGCGTCCGTCCAGGAGTACCATGGATATGGAAGTGAAGAGCCTGAAGAAGAAATTCAAGGATAAGAAATTTGCGGCAGGCTGTTCCAGGGAGATTATTTCCCAGGGAGCGGAAATGCTCGGCTGGGAGTTGGATGACCTGTTCGATAAGACCATCCAGGCCATGAGAAGCTGTGAGGCTGCGGTGGCGGAAGCGATGGAGGCGAATTAAGACAATTAAAATACTGAAAGGTATGGAACCGTCTGTTACGTGATGATGCGTGGCAGGCGGTTTTTAAATGCCGAGAAGGATGCACAAAACTTATTTGTAACTTTTGTTACAAATAAGTTTGTTGACAATTAAAAAACTTATATGTAAAATATGTTACAAACAAGTTTGAAACATAGGGGGGATTGTAATAATGGATTTTCCATTTTGGGATGATATGGAGATCGTGCGGGAACTGCTGGATATGACAATGGATGAACTGGCGGATGCAATTGGGGTCAGCAGAATGACGATCAATCGTTGGAAAAAGGATACGGACAGTATAAATCCCAGCCATTTGGCAGCATTTTATAGTATGGCTTTTCGGAAGGGAATCCGCCTGAACAAAATAAGAGAACAATTATTCCGGGAAGATTACACGGATGATTCACACACAATCTTATTTCATGGGGCGAAGACTTATATAGAAGGATTGCCTGATTTGCAAAAATCCAGGAAAAATAATGATTTTGGCCGTGGATTTTACTGTGGTGAAAGTCTGGAACAGTCAGCTATGTTTGTATCGAATTATCCGGATTCTTCTCTCTATATGGTACGTTTTGACAAAGAAAATTTAGCGTTTAAAAAATTCGGAGTAAATCGTGAATGGATGATTATGATTGCCTATTTCAGAGGAAGGCTTGGAGAATTTGAACAATCGTCTGTGGTGATTGAATTGATTTGTGCGATTCGGGATATAGATTATATTATAGCACCAATTGCGGATAACAGAATGTTTGAAATCATTGACAGCTTTATTGATGGGGAGATTACGGATGTGCAGTGCAGACATTGTCTGTCTGCCACTAATCTGGGAAATCAATATGTTTTTTTGACACCAAAGGCACTTGAACAGGTAGAGATTTTATCCCATTGTTATCTGGCAGAAGAGGAAAAGGAGCATTATTTGCAGTCGAGGAAAGAGTCGGTTGAAATGAATCGTGATAAAGTCAAAATAGCCAGAAAACAATATCGTGGACAGGGACAGTATATCGAGGAGATTTTACAGTGAGAGACTTTGATGATTATGGATTGAAAATGTGCCGGTTTCAGGCAGAATTATTTTTGCAGTCAAAAGAAAGGACGACCTGTAGTTCGCCCATTTTTCTCAGGCGGTTTATGTATTCGGCTGTGGCTAAGAGAATGGACAGAGAAGGTTTTTTGTTTGAAATGATAACACAGGAAGAAGTAATGCATGAAATAATCTGTGAATTTGGAGAAAGTGATTACGGAAAAGAAAAGTACAGCGAAGAAGAGCTGTATTGGATGGGATATCTCTACAGGTATTGGTGCTATACACGCCAGATTGGCAGTAAAAACCTGTACAGGATATTGAAGCCGGCAGAACTCAGAAAGGTTTATTACCCATATCATTCTTTAGATCCTGCGCAGGCAATCGAAAGAATTATTGAGGCCAAGAATCTTTCTGAGGAGGATTATATCCAAAGAGGTGTGGAACTGCTACGAGAAATGCGAAAGTCCAGAAGCTGATACTATGTTTGACACACCCACCAGCCTTATGTTACAATTATAACCGACAATCAGTCGGTACGGAATACGACAGGAGAAATAAAAATGCGTATCGTAAAAGAAGCAAAAGAGCGTAAAAACGAGATTCTGGATGTGGCGGAGCGTCTGTTTGCGGCAAAGGGATTCGACAATACCACTACCAATGATATTCTGGAAGAAATCGGGATTGCCAGAGGGACATTATATTATCATTTTAAGTCCAAAGAGGATATTCTGGATGCCATGATTGATAGAATGATCGGGCAGATGCTGGTTAAGGCAAAAGTCCTGGCGGGTCAGAAGGAGATTCCCGTGTTGGGACGTCTGACCATGATGATTCAGGCATTGCAGGTAAGCGGCGACTATGGGGATGCAATCATGGAACAGATTCATAAGCCGCAAAATGCCCTTATGCATCAGAAAATTCAGGAACGACTGCTGACACAGATGAACCCCTTGCTCACGGCATTGATTGAGGAAGGAACGGATCAGGGTATCTGTCAGACCGAGTATCCGGCAGAAGTAGTAGAGATGACGCTTCTCTATGCGAATACGGTATTTGACGATCTTATAGTGCATGATGAGGAAGTGCGGCAGAGAAAGATTGCGGCGTTTATTTATAATCTGGAACGGCTTTTAAATATGGAGCAGGGCAGTATGATGGAAGCGGTAAAGCCTTTGTTTGAAGAGAAGCTATAAAAGAAGAAGGGAAAGCAGTCCCTTTTCTTTTTAGAGATATACCGACAGATTGACGGTCTATAAAATAGGAGGAAAAAAATGAAACCGAATTATCTCAAAAGGTACATTATCAGCTCTTACATTTTGGTCTGGGCGCTTATTATCCTGGTAGCTGGTCCGGCGACGCTGGTCTTTCACGCGCCACCGGTTGTGATGTGGATTATCCGCAATCTTGTAGCGTGGTCGCCGACCTACCTGCTGCTCATCGGCTGGAAGCAGTTTCGGCCCGGTGAAGCGAGGATGACTTTTATAAAGAGGTGCTTCTCGGGGAAAATCAGACCGTTTTTAGTATTGTTTTCCTTTGGCCTTGTGTTTGGAATCAGCATGTTGTCGCTGTTGCTCCTTTCCATAATTGACAAAAGACCGATGGCTTCCTACATAGATCTGGGAAGTGTGTCCCTGCCGCTTAGTATCTTCCTGTCTTTTACTTCTGGCCCTACAGGAGAAGAACTGGGATGGCGCGGCTTTATGCGGGAAGAATTTCATCAAAGGTATGGATTCCTGAAATCTTCCGTCTGTCAGGGACTGGTGTGGTGTTTCTGGCATACGCTTTTATGGGCGGTGGATTCGGATTTTACGGACTGGCGGGCTGTTCCTTATATTCTCTCCAATATTGTGGTTATTACCTGTCTCACGATTCTCATGAATATTTTTCTGGAGCGGCAGAACAACCTGGTTTATTCGGTACTTTTACATTTTGGTTTTAACATTGTCTATGTTTTTCTGGATGCCGGCATAGGCTTCTTCGTGATCCTGATTGTGCTGTATCTGATCATCACGCCGACTGCCGTGTGGATACGAAACCGGCTGATTGTGAATGGAAAATAATAGTTTTCAATCTATATTCTTGCCAAGGAAAGGAGAGTATGAGAAAATTTAAAAGATAAGATGTTTTGTGACAAAGGAGGAAGGGAATATGCGGTATCAGATTATTGGCGACACCATGCCGGCGGTGGAGGTTGTTTTTGATGCGCCGGGAGAATCCATGTACACACAGTCGGGCGGTATGGCCTGGATGTCAGAGGGAATTACCATGGATTCCAATATGAAAGGCGGACTGGGTAAGAGCATCGGCAGAATGTTTTCGGGAGAATCCTTGTTTATGGCTACATACAGGGCGGAACGGGCAGGCAGCATGGTGGCTTTTGCTTCTACGGTTGCCGGCGAGGTGCTTGCGGTTGATGTGGGCCAGAATGGCGGTATGATCTGCCAGAAAGGCGCATTTCTCTGCGCGCAGGAGACGGTAAACCTGAATGTGACATTTACCAAGAAGTTTTCCGCAGGACTGTTTGGCGGAGAAGGTTTTATCTTACAGGATATCAGCGGGACGGGCATGGTATTTCTGGAAATTGACGGTAATAAGGTCATTAAGAATCTGGCACCTGGCGAGGTGATTAAGGTAGATACGGGAAATGTAGTGGCTTTTGAGAGAAGTGTCCGTTATGAGATAGAAACCGTAAAGGGGCTAAAGAATATCTTTCTGGGCGGAGAGGGTCTGTTCCTGACGAAGCTGACAGGGCCCGGCACAGTGATTTTGCAGACACAGAACTTTAACGAGTTTGCGGGACGTATTATCAGGATGGTGCCGTCAAGGTAGTGTGCAGGACAGACGCTGAAGGCGGCCATGGCCTTTATGTGGTGAGGGTATAAAATGCGGATAGCCATTTGTGATGATGATGTAAATTTTACCGGGGAATTGAAGGGGGCCATTGAGGCAGCGTATGATGTCTCCAATGACCCTCTGACGGTTTCTGTCTTTCATGACGGCGCTTCGCTTCTTGCGGACGGTCCGGAATGTGATGCGCTTTTTCTGGATATTCAGATGCCGGGGTTGAATGGATTTGCTGTGGCCAGCCGGCTTATCCACAGAGAAGAAATATTTCTGATCTTTGTGTCCATGCATGATGAGCTGGTGTATGAATCCCTGCAATTCCGGCCTTTTCGGTTCCTCAGGAAATCTCAGCTGACAGGTGAACTGCCGGAAGTGATGGAAGCTCTCGGTAAGGCGGTGCTGATGCGCAGTATGGGAAGAAAGGTTTGTTTCAGGACGAGGTCTGAAACCGTGTTTGTGGATGTGCATGACATTGCCTATATAGAGATTTATGGACACTGGCTGCACGTGCGTGTAAGGAAGGGAGAAAACCTGGAATGTTATGGCAGTCTGGCGGACCTGGAGAAACAGCTTGTTCCCTTTGATTTTGTGCGCACACACAAGAGTTTTCTGGTGAATTGCAGATATGTTCATTCGACGGAAAGCAGACGGGTTATTCTGGATGATGGAACGGAAATTCCGTTGAGCCGCTACAGGGTGGAAGCGGTCAGAAAGAGATTACAGAAGGTGCTGTTTGCGTTGCAATAATGCTGTTTATGCTGTAAACGTTGTAATTTATATTGTGGTGTATGATGATATATTTGTTATTTTTTAGCGAAAATCAAAGGTCGTTGCTACATATTTGTCATAGGTTTACGGGTTCCTTTATGGATTTATGGTAATCATAGGTTTTGTTGACAGCATTACGGAAGAGGGGAAACTATGCGTAAGGTTGCGGGGAATATTTTACGGGTCTTACTTCTCATGGCGGTGGCATTAGGGCTGATGGGATGTTCGGGTGCAGAACCGGAACCGGTTCCGGAAGTAAAACTTTCTGTCTGGTGGAGTGAGGAAGAAGAGAGAGAATTGCTGAATCAGACGATAGAAGCGTTTCAGGAGGAATATGCCGATGAAGCGCTTTTTCAGATAACGGTCAGCATTGAAAATATTGTGACAACCAGGGAAACGGTGCTTGCCAATCCGCAGGCGGCAGCGGATATTTATGTGTTTGCGGATGACCAGTTTGAGACCCTCAGGCGGGCGGGCGCACTGCTGGAAATTACGGAAGATACCGAGCAGGTGATCGCAGACAATGGCGGTGTGGACAATGGAGCCTGTTGTGCCGCCATGTATGAGGATAAACTCTATGCCTATCCTTTTACTGCCGGAAACGGATATTTCCTGTACTATAACGCTGACTATTTTACAGAGGAAGATGTGAAGAGTTTTGACAGGATTCTGGAAGTATCTGCGGCAAACGGAAAGAAGACGGCCATGGATTATTCCAGCGGGTGGTATATTTATTCTTTTTTCAAGGGTGCGGGCCTGGATCTGGTGATGAATGAGGACGGCATTACCAATACCTGTAACTGGAACGCGGCAGATACACCCTATACAGGTGTGGATGTGACGGAGGCGATGCTTAGGATTGCCTATCATGACGGATTTATAAACTGTGATGACGAAGGATTTATCAAGGGGATTCAAAGCGGCGATATCATAGCCGGTGTTAATGGTGCATGGAACGCGGAAGTGATCAAAAAGGAGTGGGGAGAGGGTTTTGCTGCCGTTAAGCTGCCCTGTTATACACTGGCGGGTGACAATGTGCAGATGTGCAGCTTTTCGGGGTATAAGCTGCTGGGGGTCAATCCCAGTTCAGAGAATTGCTATTGGGCCATGAAACTGGCACAGCGTCTTTCCGATGAACAGATGCAGACGAAACGGTTTGAGATGACGGGAGACTGCCCTTCCAATGTGAACGCAGCCATGTCGGAGTCTGTGCAGGCATCTCCGGTGGTAGCGGCACTTGTGGAGCAGGAACACTATGCGGACGCCCAGCGTGTAGCAGACACTTACTGGAATCCTTCCAGTTTGTTTGGCATTACGATCGCGGGGGGCAATCCTGACGGACAGGATTTACAGTATCTGCTGGATACTATGGTAGATGGGATAACGGCCCGGCCTGAGTAATAGTATCGGCTGGCGGGGGAGATATGAAATGAAGCTTGTCAAGCGGATTCCTTTTCAGATGTTCATACTGAATCTTTTTGCAAGTATCGTGTGTATAACGGGTATTATCGTCATGCGGTACAATCTCAATGAAATCACATACAACTATAAAAATAATATTGAATACAGCGTTGCGGACAGATTGAACATGTCCGATCTGTCCAGAATGATGAGCAGGCATTATATGGTGGTAGCCTGGCATGCGCTGGAAGAATCGCCGGAGGCAATGGCTGTCTGCGAGGAGGAAGCAGCAGGGCTGAAAGAGGATATTATTGGTAAATTAGATGAAATGAACGAGCGTATTGCGGGGGATGAAAAGGAGCAGTTGTTCCACACGGTATATTCCAGTGCCATCAGTTATTTCAGCAATGCGGAAAGGGTGTTTGAGATGAGCCGTGAAGGCAACAGTGAAACGGCTAAGTATTATATCACATCATATCTGGCGGATTTTATCAACCAGATCACGGAAGATATTGACATCATGGACGATTATATTGCAGAGGAAATGCGTGTGACTACCGGCAGGATGGAGCACAGCATCCTGGTTGCCAGGGTGTGTGAGAAGGTGTGTATGGTGTGTATCTGTCTGACCATGGCAGTGTGCATCATCCTGTGTGTGAGTATCACATCCCGGCTGGAAAAATATAAGGATCTGCTGGAGGAGGAGAATGAGCGTAAGTCCAGGGCACTGGTGGAGCATAAAAACAGGATGCTGGCACTCCAGGAGAATACGATCATCGGGATGGCGAATCTGATTGAGAGCAGGGATCAGGACACAGGACAGCATGTAAAGCGCACGAGCAGATATGTGGAACTTCTGGCGCGTGCAGCACAGCGGACGGGGTACTGTACGGATATTCTTACGGATGACTATGTGGAGCTTCTGGTGAAAGCGGCGCCCATGCACGATATCGGTAAGATTGTGGTTTCGGATGTGATCCTGAGAAAACCCGGCAGGCTTACGAAAGAGGAGTTTGACACCATAAAGGAGCATACTTCGGCCGGAGGCCGCATTGTGGTGGAAGTCCTGAGCGGTATCGAAGAGAAAGAATATGTGGATATTGCCGTGCAGATTGCCGAAGGACATCATGAGAAATGGGATGGAAGCGGATATCCGAAAGGTTTGGGAGAAAGTGACATTCCTATCTGTGCAAGAATCATGGCGGTGGCGGATGTATTTGACGCTCTGATTTCCAAAAGGTGCTATAAGGAAGCCATGTCTGTGGACACAGCTTTCAGCATTATTGAGGAATCAGGCGGCAGCCATTTTGACCCGGAGCTTGCCAGGATTTTTGTCAGTATCAGAAGTGAGATTGAAGCAGTGTCCGCAGAGTAGTTTTTATGCATCAGATGACGAAAACCGTCATTGACAGGCTTATCAAAGAATAGTATACTTTATAAGTAATTGTCAGGACGATAAGGTACTATAAATCAGAATAAAAAGGAGGGAAATGATTCTGTCTCCCAGGAAGGAAGGAGAGGGGATCAGACGAGGCAATATGAGCGAAGAGAAGCAGCAGTTGTTGATCGTGGATGATGAAGAAATAAACAGAACAATACTCAGTATGATGTTTGATGCAGATTATGACATCATAGAAGCTTCTAACGGTGAAATGGCCATTGAGGCAATCGAGAACAGTAAGGATCTCGCATTGATCCTGCTTGATGTTATCATGCCGGTCATGAATGGTTTTGGTGTGCTTGATTATATGAGAGAGCATGAGC
This sequence comes from bacterium 0.1xD8-71, assembly GCA_003612405.1. GTDB lineage: Bacteria > Bacillota > Clostridia > Lachnospirales > Lachnospiraceae > UBA3282. Next base: position 118,588 of record RAYR01000008.1, on the reverse strand, counting down.
TGCTGGAGAAGATACCGGTTATTCTGATTACCAGCCAGACACCGCAGGAGAGTGAAGAGAAGGCATATGAGTACGGTATTGCCGATGTTATGCACAAACCTTTTGAGCCCAGCATTGTCAAGAGGCGTGCCAACAATATTATTGCGCTCTATCAGAGTCAGCGCAACATGGAAATCAAGCTCAAGGAGCAGGAAATAACAATACGTGAACAGGAGAAGACGCTGCGGGAGAACAATGAGTTCCTGATTGATGCCCTGGGCTCCGTAGTGGAGTTCAGAAGCGTGGAGACAGGAGATCATGTCAAACGGATCAAGTATCTGACCAGAATCCTGTTAAAATATCTTGCCAAGTATTTCCCCAAATACAATCTGACGCCATTGCAGATTGATCAGATTGCGAGAGCATCGGCGCTTCATGATATCGGTAAGATCGGGATTCCGGATTCTATTCTGCTTAAGCCGGGCCGGCTGACACCGGAAGAGTTTGAGATCATGAAAACACATACCACGATCGGATGTGAGATTTTAGAGTCTTTCCGGACATCTTATACAGATGATTTCTATCAGTATTGTTATGATATCTGCCGTTATCACCATGAGAGATGCGACGGAAAAGGATACCCGGACCATCTGGTGGGTGACGAGATACCGATCAGTGCCCAGATTGTTTCCATTGCCGATGTGTATGAGGCACTGGTAAGCGAGAGGGTATATAAAAGCGCATACAGCAATGCGGAAGCATATAAAATGATTTTGAACGGGGAATGTGGACAGTTTTCGGATGATGTCATCGAGTGTTTTAAGCTTGCCAAAGAGGACTTCTTCAACATTGTGGAAGTCATAAATATGTTTAATTTTACGTGACGCGAGTCAGACGATGAGGACTGTAAAACAGAAAGGCTTTGTTTTGCAGTCTTTTTCTAAAAGGAGGGAAAAAGAATGGAAGACAAATTTAAACGTCAGTTGGAAGAAAGCGGTGCGGATGTGGAGACTACACTCAAGCGGTTCATGGGAAATGAGGCAATATATCAGAAATTTCTGGGGAAATTTCCGGATGATCAGAATTACATTAATCTTGGGAAGAATCTGGAAGAGGGTGCTTTTGAGGCGGCGTATGAGTGTGCCCATGCATTAAAAGGTGTGGTAGGTAATCTGGGTCTTACACCTATTTTCCAGAAGGTTTCCGATCTGGTGGAAGAGCTTCGCAACAAAGCCCCTGAGGATGTTAACGCAGAACGTGCACAGGAAGAGTGGCAGGAAATCAAGAAAGTTTATGAACAGTTTATTGCGATTATCAAAGAAAATATGCCCTGAGGGTGATCGCAATAGCTTGAAAATGTAGGGATAAAGTACTAGAATAGTATAAAAGTGGTTTTTGGGGTGGAGAGAATGGAATTTGAATGGATAAATTCTCGAATTGCAGATGAGACGATTGAACTGGTCCTGCTTTTTAATGAGAAAGGCAATATCCTGTATGGCAATCAGACTGCGGCGGCAAAGCTTGAGTTTGATAAGGATAAGCTGACCAGATGCAGCATGTCACAGATATTTCGACAAGATTTCCCCGATACCAGTGAAGGGTTTCTGACCTTTGTCAAAAACTGCATGAAAGGCGTCAAAGAGATGACGATGTACCGGAGCAACAATTCCTGTTTCTCCGTTAATGTGCGTATTCAGCCGGCGGAAGAAGCCGATGTATATCTGTTGCTGGCGGAAGATATCAGTGCACAGAAGAATCTGAATATGAGGATTCGGGAACTGAAGGAGAAAGAGGGAGAGAACAATCGGGTCAAGAATCAGTTTACGGCCAATGTTACCCACGAACTCAGGACGCCGGTCAATGGGATTAAAGGTCACGTGCTGGAACTTCTCGAGGAAGTGGAAGATGCAGGGCAGCGTAAGACACTGGATATTATCTTAAGCTGCTGTGACAATATGTCGGCAATCATCAATGATGTGCTGGATTTTGCGAAGCTGGAATCCGGTAAATTTGCCATTGAAGAGAAAGAGTTTGACTTCTTTAAGATGATGGATAAGGTCATCGCTACACACAGTGCGGTGGTCAACAAGAAAGAATTACATATGAGCGTGGATATCGACGAGAAGATACCACAGCTTTTGATAGGGGATGAGCTGCGGCTTACGCAGATACTGAATAATTTACTGTCCAATGCCATCAAATTTACCACGGTGGGGTATGTGAATGTTGTGGTTGGTAAGACGAGACAGGTCAATGATGAAGTGGAACTGTTCTTTATGGTCAGGGACAGCGGTATTGGTATTTCGCCCAAAGAGCAGGATAGGCTGTTTCAGAGTTTCAGCCAGGTGGATGCTTCGATTACCAGGCGGTTCGGCGGTACAGGACTTGGACTTGTGATCACCAAGCAGCTGGTGGAACTGATGAACGGGGATATTCATGTGGACAGTGAAAAGGGAAGGGGCAGTACTTTTTCCTTTTCTGTGAAATTAAAGACCAATCAGGCATTGGATGACAAGCAGAGTCAGGTCTATGTGAACTGGGCTGATTATGTGAATAAAGAGGATAATAAAGGCACTGATCTCATCATGCAGTTTGGTGGGGCGGAAAACAAAGAGGAACTCAAAAAACGTATGGATAAACTGGTATTGTCCATAGAACTTGGCGCCTGGGATAAAGCGGAAATGCTTGCTTCTACGGTGAAAACGCTGGTGGAGCAGTCAGATGATGACTTAAAACGACAGGTGCTTCGTCTGGAGATGGCGATCAGGAAATCCAATCATGACAAGAGTATGGATATGTATGAGAAGCTTAAAGCTGCTCTTATGGAACGCATCGGGGAATTCTAAACAGAGAAAGGAAGAAGAATGGAAGCGGAATATGCTAAGCGGGAAACTCCCATAATTCTGATTGTGGACGATATCAGTGTGAATGTGGCAATTTTAGAGAATATGCTTGCCCATGAAGGGTATGAGACCATGAGCGCCCTGAATGTGCAGGAGGCTCTCAATCTGATTAAGCAGACGAGACCGTCCCTGATTTTGTCAGATTTATCCATGCCGGAGATAGACGGCCTTGAGTTTTGTAAGATGTTAAAGAGAGATCCCACTACCAGGGATATTCCTTTTATCTTTATTACGGTACTGAATACCAGTATGGAGAAAGAGGAAGCGTTCCGGGCAGGGGCAGTTGACTATATTCCCAAGCCTTTTGACAATGTGGAGGTGCTCATGCGGGTGAATACACATCTGAATGGGTATCGGATGCGGCAGGAGATGGCTGACTACAATCGCAGGATGCACAGACTGGTGGAAGATCAGGAGAAGCAGATTGAACACTCCCAGGCCAACATGCTGATGGCGCTGTCCAAGATTATGAAGAAGAGAAACGGTGATATGGGCAGGCACCAGGATAATGTCAGTCATAATTGCAGTCTTTTAGCCCAGGCGATGCAGTTTCTGCCTGCTTATGAAGAGGTGATTACGGATCAGTTTGTGGAGGCTATCGGCGTAGCTGCCAGACTGCATGACATCGGCAGATTTCTGATGCCGGTGGAGGGGAATGAGAAGACAGATTATCCGGTAAAAGGAGAGACAGAATATGCCAGAAGCTGTTCTGAGGAGGGGGCAGAGATTTTGGAAGAACTGAGCGGCGATCAGGCCGGCGGTTACTTCCTGTCCATGGCAGTCAGCATTGCAAAGTATCATCATGCCTATTGGGACGGATCAGGCTATCCGGAAGTTACGGGTGAGAAGATTCCTCTGGAGGCAAGGATTGTGGCACTTGCCAATGACTTTGACAATCTGGTGGCGGAAGCCGTGCAATCAGGTGCCGGGACTGTAGAGGAGTGCATGGAGCAGATCAATGAGAAGGGAGGTATTCTTTACGATCCGGATGTTGTAAATGTATTTAACAAGATCTGGAGACAAATGAGAACAAATTGACTTTTGTGTCGTAGTGTGCTTTAATTAAAGGTGGTAATTTAGGGAGGCAAAAGAAGTGATTACCGACAGCGAATTTCAACGGATTGTTACTTATGTAAAGAAACATTATGGTATTGATTTGAGCCAGAAGAGAGTTCTGGTGGGCGGCCGGCTGGAGAATTATCTTGTTCGGAACGGTTATGCCAATTATGATGAGTATATGGCGAAAGTCGAGAAGAATCCCAAAGGTTCGGAGGCCACTGATTTGGTCAATATTCTGACGACAAACCATACATATTTTATGCGGGAGAGCGAGCATTTTGATTTTCTTAAGAATGTTGCGCTTCCATGGGCAAAGGCGAAAGCCATGTCTACCAAAGATCTGCGGATCTGGTGCGGCGCTTCCTCTACGGGAGAGGAACCTTACACATTGGCGATGGTCATTCAGGATTTTCTGGGAATTGAACACAAAGCATGGGATTCCAGGCTTCTGGCGACAGATATTTCCAAGAGAGTTCTGGAACATGCCATGAAGGGTGTTTATCTGAAGGAGCAGATTGATCCGCTGCCGGAGGGTTGGAAACGACACTATTTTAAACAGATCAGCGAGGAAGAGTTTCGGGTGAAAGATGAGTTGAAACAGGAGGTCATCTTCAGACAGTTCAACCTGATGGATCCGCTTCCTTTTAAAAGAAAATTCCATATTGTCTTCTTGCGGAATGTGATGATTTATTTCCAGGATGATACGAAATATCAGCTTATCCAGAGAATATATGACCATATGGAACCGGGCGGTTATCTTTTTATCGGGTTGACGGAGAGGCTGGACCGTCGTATGATGAAATTTAATTATGTTCAGCCGTCAATTTATAGAAAGTAGGAGACCAGAGAATGAGGCCGATAAGAGTATTGGTTGTAGATGATTCCATGATGTTCCGCAACATGCTTGTACAGGGACTTAATGCGGATCCGAATATTGAGGTGGTAGCCGAGGCGGAGGATGCCTATGCGGCGAGGGATGCCATTATAAAGTATAAACCGGATGTTATGACATTGGATGTGGAGCTGCCGAGAATGAGCGGTATCGAATTCTTAAAGAAGCTGATGCCCCAGTATCCACTTCCGGTAGTCATGATCAGTTCCTTGAATAATAAGGTATTTGATGCACTGGAAGCGGGCGCTGTAGACTTTGTGAACAAACCAAGTAATTTAAACAGGGCGCAGCTAAACGATTTTCTTGCCCAGGAGTTAGCCACCAAAGTAAAGATAGCCTCCACGGCAAAGGTGGGGAAATTGAAACGGGTGGATCCTGTTACCGTATCGACCGGCATTGCTCCTGTGGGCAGTAAGGACAGCATTGTTGCCATTGGTGCCTCTACCGGCGGGACCGAGGCTATTTTTGAAGTGGTCAAAGGGTTTAAGAGGGATATTCCGGGGGTTGTCATTGTACAGCATATGCCGCCGGGATTTACGAAGATGTACGCAGAACGTCTGAATAATCAGTGTGAGGTAGCAGTTAAGGAAGCCCAGACAGGAGACCGGGTTCTTCCGGGGCAGGTTCTGATAGCACCTGGGGACAGACATATGCGTCTGGTGAAGGTAGCCGGTGCCTATCAGGTAGAGTGTAATGGTACGGATCGGGTAAACGGACATTGTCCTTCGGTGGAAGTGCTGTTTAATTCCGTGGCCAAGGTGGCTGGCAGAAATGCGATTGGTGTAATTCTAACCGGTATGGGCGGCGATGGTGCCAAAGGCCTGTTGGAAATGAGAAATGCCGGGGCCAGGACAATTGGACAGGATGAGGCCAGCTGTGTTGTATATGGTATGCCCAAGGTGGCTTATGATATCGGAGCGGTACAGTACCAGATGACGCTTTCGGCGATTGCAGGAAAGGTTTACAGCCTGTTAAGCAAATAGAGACTATAGAAGAAAGGAGCGGGCGCGTATGAAAATCTTATTGGCAGAAGATGATTTCGCCAGCCGTAAATTTATGGATAAACAGCTGTCACGTTATGGGGAATGTGATGTGATGGTAGACGGCGAAGAAGCAGTAGATGCCTTTTTGATGGCGCTGGAGGATGACGAACCATATGATCTGGCTTGTCTTGATGTGATGATGCCGGTCATGGACGGCTATCAGGTCCTTAAAGCAATCAGGGACATTGAGGCGCAGAGAGGGATTCCCAAGAGCAAAGGTGTCAAGGTCATTATGACAACTGCGTTGAACGACGAACGTAATGTAAAGATGGCGTTCGAGCTTGGGTGTGAAGCCTATGCTGGAAAACCAATAGATGTGGAAAAATTTGAAAAGGTATTAAGTAAGCTGGGTCTGATTTAAAGGCAGAGTGAAAGAAAATCCCTAAGATTGGAGGAAGTATGGCAGAAGAATTTAATACAGAGAGTATGCTAGACATGTTTTTGTATGAAAGCGGCCAGCTTTTGGAAAAACTGGAAGGCATAATATTAGAGAAACAGGATGCAGACTGCTTCGATGATGCCGATATTAATGAAATTTTCCGTGTCATGCACACCATCAAAGGTTCCTCGGGAGTACTGATGTATGAAAACATCACTAAGGTGACCCATAAGTTGGAAGATGTGTTTTATTACCTGAGAGAATCCCATCCGGACGATGTACCTCATACGGAGTTGGTGGAAAAGGTACTTGCGGTGTCAGATTTCGTTACGGGAGAACTCGATAAACTTAAGAGCGGAGATACGCCGGACGGTGATGAACATCAGCTGGTAGAGGATCTGGATGAGTTTTTGGGGCGTCTTAAGGGCGAGATAACGAAACAGGGCATCCAGATGCCGCAGGCGAATAAGCATGAAGAGCCGAAACAGTTCTATATTACGCCGGTGGCAGGAGATGACAGTCATTTTTACAGGATTTCAATCCATTACAGAAGCGATACGCAGATGAGTAATATCCGGGCCTATTCAGCGACTTATGCCCTGAAAGAAGTGGCGGAGGATCTGCTGTATACACCCGATGATATTCTTTCCAATGAAGCCAGCGGTGATGTCATTCTGGCAGAAGGCTTCCATATGCTCCTTCAGACAAAGAGCAGCAAAGAGGAAGTTATCGGTCTGATTGACAGTTCTGAGGCGGAAGAGATTAATTTCGATGAGCTTACCAAGGCAGAATATGGCAGGGCTCTTGCGGAATTCGGCCGGGAAGATGCGGTGACCATCGATCTGGGTGAGGAATCGAAACCGGAAGAGAAGGAAAAGAAGAAAGACAAACCTGTTCCCGGTGATTATGTGGTCAAGACCAAAGAGGCCGGCAAAGGAAAGACGCTGGCGAAGAATCAGCCGAAGCAGCAGAGCATCATCAGTGTAAATGTTGAGAAGATGGATGCGCTGATGGATCTGATCGGTGAGCTTGTTATCGCGGAGGCAGTGGTACTGCAAAATCCCGATCTGAAAGTGCCGGGACTTGAGCTTTCCAATTTCCAGAAGGCATCAGGTCAGCTCTCCAAGATTACCACAGAGCTTCAGGAAGTCATCATGTCAATGCGTATGATGCCTCTGACCACCGTATTCCAGAAGATGAAGAGAATTGTCTTCGACGTATCCAGAAAGCTGAATAAGGATATCGAACTGGAAGTAATTGGTGAAAACACAGAAGTAGATAAGAATATTATTGAGCACATTACCGATCCGCTGATGCATCTTGTCAGAAATTCTGTGGATCATGGTATTGAAGAAAATGCGGAAGACCGTACCTCCCTTGGAAAGCCGGCGAAAGGTAAGATTACGCTGGAAGCTAAGAATGAGGGCGGTAAAGTATATATCAGTGTCAAGGATGACGGTAAGGGCTTAAATAAAGACAAACTGTATCAGAAGGCCATAGATAAGGGCCTGATTGAGAATAAGCTGATAAGCGAGTTTACGGACAAAGAGATATTCAGATTTATTACATTGCCAGGATTCTCTACCAAAGAAGAAGTGACCGAGTATTCCGGCCGAGGCGTTGGTATGGATGTGGTAGTGAAGAATATCCAGTCTATCGGCGGCAGACTCGACATTGAGAGTGTGGAGTTTGAAGGTTCTGAGATGACGCTGATTATACCGTTGACGTTGGCGATTATCAATGGCATTGTAGTACAGGTAGGAAATTCTCCGTTTGTCATTGAGACAGCTTCCATCAAAGAGTTTGTGAGAGTAGGCGAGGATTCCCTTATCCATGAACCCAGCGGGGAAGAGTATATTGTCCTTCGCGGTGAGTGTTATCCGTTTATCCGCCTGAATGAAAGGTATGACCTGCCTGATTCAATAGATAAGGTTGAAGAAGGAATCGTCGTTGTGTTAGAGCATGAAGGCAGCCAGGTATGTGTCCTGATCGATAAACTGCTTCAGGAACAGGAAATCGTAGTGAAACCTATTCCGCCCTATGTTAAGAAAGTCAAAGGACTTTCCGGCTGTACGCAGTTAGGAGACGGAAGCATTGCACTGATCCTGGATATCGCCGGCTTACTGATGCATGACGGAGAAAGGAGATAGTACATGGCGGAAGAATTACTGAAAAAGAACGAAGACAACGACGAATTGGATGAATTACAGGAAGATGATGCCCAAAGGGGCAAATTCATGACATTCCAGACGGGCAAAGAGTTCTTCGGCATAAGTATCAGTTATGTGAATGAGATCATTGCCATGCAGCCGATTGCGGCAATCCCAGAGGTAGATGATTACATTAAGGGATTGATTAATCTTCGAGGCAAGATCATACCGGTGATTGATGTCCGTACCAGGTTCAAGATGGAACCCAGCGAGTATACGGACAGGACTTGTATTATCGTCATTGATGTTAAATCAACAATGATCGGTTTGATTGTGGAGAGGATAGCGGAAGTAGATACTATTGCGGAAGATAGTATCGTTCCACCTCCAACATTAGGCCGCAAAGAACATGAACATAATAAATATGTATATGGCCTGGCCAGGACGGGAGATTCGGTCAAACTTCTGATCGATCCTGAGAAACTGATCAGACAAGATGATATGGAAGCAGTTTTGGAAGACGTCCGTAGAGAAGAACAATCATAAAAAGGAGAATTTACCATGAAGAAAAGATTTTCAATTAATGACATGTCTGTCAGAAAAAAGATTACTTTGTTTAGTGTTATGATGCTCGTTCTGATGATTATTATTTCCGCAGTGGGAATCTGGTCCTCTAACATGGTCAACAAGGCCAAGACGAGCCTGCATAACAGTGCGATGGCACAGTATGATATTACCCAGGGCTTTGCTAATTTCTGTAACATTAAGGTTCGTGTGCGTAATATTCTGTTTTATTACTATGATGATGCGGAAGCATTGAAGTCTCAGGAAGCCATGATTGAGCAGTATAAGGCGGATGCCAGGAATTATCTGGATCTGTTTGAGGGCAGAATGATAAGTTTATCCCCTGAGATTCAGGAGAGATATCAGACCGTGGAAGATGAAATTAATCAATGGTATGAGTCCACACAGAAAGATATTGATATGGTCAAGGCCGGTCAGGTGGATGAAGCAGTCAGTGATCTGCTGAATAACGGTAAGGAAATTGCAGATCAGGTTGAGAATAATCTGCTTGAGCTGATGGAGATCATGGAAACATCCTCCAGAGCAAAAGAAACAGAGATTCAGACACAGTTGGTGGGTCTGACGATTTTGCAGATAGTTGTAGTGGTTGTTGCAGTTTTGATTACCGTATTCTATTGCCTGTTCCTGATTAAGGCGATCACCATTCCGATGTCGAAGCTTTCTGAGGCGGCTAAGAGGATGGCAGAAGGTGATGTGGATGTGGACTGCACCAAGATTTACAATGATGATCTCGGTCAGTTGTTGGATGAGTTCCAGATTATGGTTGATGCGACCAAAGAGCAGGCGAGAATTTCGGATGCAATCTCCAAGGGTAACCTCACACTGGATGTGTCAGCCCGCGGCGACAAGGATATGCTTGGTAAGGCAATCGTAAGACTGATCAGCGAGAACAATATGACTCTGAGTAATGTCAAGGAGGCAAGCGCACAGATTACCGTAGGTTCCGAGCAGGTGGCAAATGCCAGCCAGGCACTGGCACAGGGTTCTACAGAACAGGCAAGCGCACTTCAGCAGGTAACTGCTTCCATGGACGAAGTTACCCAGCGTACCAAGGCTAATGCTACAGAGGCCAGCCAGGCTAACGAATTAGTAAATAATATCAAAGAGATGGCAACATCCGGTAATGATCAGATGAAGTCCATGATTCAGGCTATGGATGATATCAATGCATCCTCTGAAACAATCTCCAAGATCATTAAGACCATTGATGATATTGCGTTCCAGACCAATATCCTGGCACTTAATGCAGCAGTAGAGGCAGCAAGAGCAGGCGTACATGGTAAAGGATTTGCAGTGGTGGCAGAGGAAGTCAGAAATCTGGCAGCCAAGAGTGCTTCCGCAGCAAGTGAGACAGCTGAAATGATTGACGATACCATACATAAAGTGGGCAATGGTACGAGGATTGCACAGGATACTGCGAAATCTCTCGATGAGATCGTTGGTTCCATTGATGAGATCGTTGGTCTGATCAGTAACATTACATTGTCCTCCAATGATCAGGCTACTGCAATCTCTCAGATTGACCAGGCAATTTCTCAGGTTTCTACTGTGGTACAGACCAATGCGGCTACCAGCCAGCAGTGTGCGGCAGCCAGCGAGGAGCTTTCCAACCAGGCTGTTACACTCAGAAACCTTATGGGCAAATATCAGCTGGCATCAGGTTCACAGGGCGGCTATAGCAGTTATTCAGATAGCTCATCCTCCTATGATGACAATGAGCCGGTTATTTCCCTGGACGGAGATTTCAGTAAGTACTAAGAAACAGACAGGTACGGCAGTATGGCCTGTGTCTGCATAGAATAAAGAGTAAAAGAGCTGTTGCATGACAGATGAACAATCATCTGTGGCAATGGCTCTTTTGTTTTGGTAATCTATTTACAATGTAATGATTTGCTGTATAGAAAATGTCACAATCTGTGGAGCTTGTGTGTATTACTTATAAAGGCGGTGATAGGGTGGCTACAGGGGATAAAACGCAGCTGAGCGTGGAAGATGTTTTTGCACAATATGGCAATATGCTTTACCGTACCGCGTTCGTGATGATGAAGAATCAGTACGATGCGGAGGATGCGGTACAGGATACGCTGATCAAATACATGGAATACAGGAAACCGTTTGAGGGAGAAGAGCACCGTAAGGCCTGGCTGCTGCGGGTGCTTATCAATAATTGTAAGAACCGCCTGCGCTTTTATAGGAATCACCCAGGCATTTCCATGGAGGAGTTATCCGCATATTACGAGAAAAATGCGGATACGGAAGTGATGGAGCAGCTATTGCAGCTTCCGCGGAAATATCGGGAAGTATTGATGCTGCATTATGTGGAGGGCTATCAGGGACGCGAGATTGCAGCGCTTCTTAAGATTACGGAGGCAGCGGTGCGCAAACGGTTAGAGCGGGGGCGCAGACAGTTACAGGAGAGAATGGGAGGTGGAGAAAATGTCTGAACAATGGGAAGGAAGACTGCGGGAGGCGGCGCAGAAACTTACACTGTCAGAAGAAGGCAGAGAGCGTATACTGGATGGCTGCAACTCTCGGCAAAAACCGGTATTTATGACCAGACACAGAATTAAGCTGGCGGCGGCTCTTTGTCTGATTGTTGTATTGACACTGTTTTCACCGGGCATGAATCTCTGGGATAACAAAGATAGTATTCTTGTGTATGCCTCTACGGAGGATGGAGAATGGAACAGACTGGAGATTGGGGAGAAACAACGGCTGGTCAGGATATATGAAGCGGGAACAGAACAGTGTGTCCTGCTGCTGCAATTGCCCGGAGGTTATCGTTTTGAGAGCGAGGGCGCAAGAATCGGTGAGGATCATATGCGCATTACCAAGGGGAGGATTTATTGGATTCATCATGATGAGGATGAGAAAGTAGACGGTAAAGCATCGCTGCGTCTCGTCTTTACGGATGCCGATGGCAACCGGGTGGATACCATGGATGCATTGGAACTGCTCTTCAGCAGGGAGGAAGGAGAGTGCTATGCAGAACTTCGGCGTATACAGTAAACTTGCATGGCGGCTGGCCTGCCGTAATCTGGTCAGACACTATGTCAAGAGTATTCTTTCGGTGGTAATAGGTATGCTGACCATTGTTCTGCTGGTAATCTATGCGGGAAATATTGCAGGCACCAGAAGCCAGATCCAGGCACTTCCCAAGGCGATGGAGGTTACAGGTACGGTCTGTAACCTGAACGGTTCCCAGGATACCGGTCTGGCAATCAAGGAGAAGACAATAGATGGGATTATTGCTTCTGAAGAAGTGAAGGACAGGGTTTTCAGCGTGCAGCTGCGGGCCGGCTTCGGGGAGTTTACGGTGGAAGAGTGGGAAGGAAATCTCAGTTATTTTGCGGCCGGTATTAATGATATGGCAGCGGTGGCCGGATTGAAAGAGGATGAGATTCAATTCTGGGATCAGGCAGGGGAGAGTGTTTTTGCGTCCCATGAGTCGTCCTGCATTATGGATGCCGGGATAATGCAGGAGAGGGGCTTAGCACTTGGCGATGAGATTACACTGACCTTCTTCTATTACCGATATGGCGATGTGATGAGTACCGGACACGAAATATTCATTGACCCGCTGATAGCCGGAAAGAAGTACAGAATTGTGGGTGCTATGGATATCAGTGAGTATCTTGGCAGTTTTGTAAGGCCGGATATGCTTCTGCCATTTGAGAATGTGCGGGATATTTTTCATGAACAAGGCATTGATTTTACGGCGGATGCTGCTTCATTTGTGGTAAAGGATCCCTTCCGGCTCAACGAATGTAAGGAGGATATGCATGATATCGGGCTCTTGTCGATAGCCAGGGATGCCGAATACCGGTATGATGGCAATGCGCTGACCATCAAGGACGAGCAGTTTATCAACGCGGCGGAGAACCTGCGGGAGACCATGGCAATCCTTACAGGTATGCTGCCTTTTGTGATTGTTATCATTGTGTTTGTAGGGTATCTTTGCAGCTACCTGCTCATTCAGGGCAGAAAAGGAGAATATGCAACCATGCGCTCGGTGGGAACCGAATGGGGATATTGTTTCTGTGTCCTGTTCTTAGAGCATATGCTGCTGGAAATCCTGGCTTGTGCGATGGTAAGTCTGCCGGTTCTGCTGACAGGCGGTGTGAGCGGCACTGTGCTGTTACTTGCGGACACCGTATTCCTGCTTTCATTTCTGGCCGGAAGTGCGGCGGCGCTGTGGTCTTTCCATTCATTGAGCGTGATGGAAGTACTGGTGTGTGAATAGATTTTAAAGGAAACAGGAGGATGCAGATGGAACGAGTAAAGGTGGAGGCGGTAACCTATGCTTATCGTACAAAATATCAGACGATTCAGGCGCTTACCGAGGTGAGCTGTACGTTCGAGGCGGCGAAGATGTATGCTGTGGTGGGAGAATCGGGCAGCGGCAAGAGCACCTTATTATCTTTGCTGGCAGGCCTTGATCTGCCTGCGGAGGGCGATATTCTGGTGGAAGGCGAGAGCCTTCGTAAGATGAACAGGGATCATTACCGCCGGGATGTGGTCTCGGTGGTATATCAGGCGTTCCATCTTTTTCCTCTCCTGACGGCGCTTGAGAATGTAAGTTATCCCATGGAGTTAAAGGGCATGGGGAAAAAGCAGGCTAGGGAGCGGGCCAGACAGCTGATTGCCCAGGTGGGGCTGGGGGATAAGATATGCAGGCAGTTTCCCAGGATGATGAGCGGCGGGGAACAGCAGAGAGTGGCTATCGCCCGGGCATTGGCCTCGGAGGGTAAGATTCTTCTGGCAGATGAACCCACTGGCAATCTGGATACCGAGAATGAGCAGAATATTGTGGATATTTTAAAGAAGGCGGCTCACGACAGAGGTTATACGGTCATTGTGATCACACATAACCCCGAGGTGGCCAAAGAGGCGGACTGTGTGTACCGGATGCGGGACGGCCGCCTGGAGAGGGAGGAGCGTGGTGCATGATGATCTTATGTAAAAGTTTGCTCAGGATGAGGCGGACACCGGTAAGAACCGTGCTCTTCTTTCTGCTGGTGGCCATGGCGGCGGCACTGCTTTCTACCGGCGGAGGTCTCTGGAAGATGTGCAGGGACAATATGATCTATTTTGAGAGTCTTTTTCAGACCATTGCCACGGTGGAACAGAAACCGGTACGGATTGTCAAAGAGCAGGCATGGGATTGGGAAAAGGAAAAGTATACCACCTATAACAGCAAGGAATATGGAGAGACGATTCCCCTGTCGGTTCTTGATTTCGAGGGCGCGGACTATATCAGCGGCCCGGAGACCCGGGCATGGTATGCTGCCTATGTGCCGGATTACCTGGTGCTGGACCGTAATGCAGGGGTAAGCAATGCGATGGTGGTGGAAGTGTCTCCTGTGGAAGACGGTATTCCGGCAGGGCCGCTCAAGGTGGAGATTAAGAATATGTTATACTCCTATTATCCGTATAATTCGCCCACCTTTTATTTTTGTGATCATGATAATCCTTCCCCGGAGATGATGTATGCAGATAAGACGTATATCCTGTGTCTGTGGGACGGACTGCGTCATGGCTGGCGCGGCTCCGATCCGGGTCCCAATGAATTTGTTCCCTGGAGAGAGATCTGGAGTACCCAGGCAGCGGCGGATGGGACGCAGATTCCCCATACCCTTTCCGGTCATTATATGGCGGAGGTGACGCCGGGCTTCTATGAGACCAAGGAGGGCAGACAATGGCAGGCTCTGGCAGAAGAACTGGAGATGGGATACTGGAAGAGCGTACCGGTTACCGCCACGGGGAACACAAATCTGATTCCCATGTTTTATGAGGGGAATACCTTCCTGGAACAGGGCAGGGGATTTATACCGGAGGATTACAGCGAGGGAAGAAAGGTCTGTCTGGTTTCCCGGAGATTTGCCAGACGCAATGAGATGAAAGTGGGAGATATACTCCATCTTCCGCTGCGCTATGCCAATTATGCAGAATCGGCAAATGTGGGCGGGGAAGGGAAGCTTACGGCCGATGGCGAAGTATATCAGGTGTTTGAGGACGGATACTGGGAAATCTGCGGTATCTATGATGTGGTGCCGGGGGCCAGGACAAAGGGCTGGGCGTATCAGCTGGATGAGAATGAGATTTTTATTCCAAAGACATCCATTGAGCATGACGATGGTGGAAATATCGCGGCGGCGGGCTGCATGAAGGGCTATACGACCTCCTTTGAGATACCAAACGGCACGATTGATCACTGGAAATCCCTGTGGGAAGAGCAGGGGATTGACGGCCTGGAGATTACCTTTTACGATAAGGGATATTCCGTTTTGGAAGACGGCATCAAGCGGATGAAGCGGATGGCGCTCATCCTGCTGGTGGCGGGAGCTGTCAGTGCCGTCTGTATCCTGATCTTTTTCTGCCATATGTTTATCACGAAACAGAGCACCCGCACGGCCATAGAGCGGTCTCTGGGGCTGAGTAAAGGACAGTGTACGGCATCACTTCTGTCAGGTATACTGTTGATCGTGTTGTGCGGCTGTATTCTGGGAAGTGCTGCGGGATATTATGGTTCCGAGACGGCGGCCGGGCAGATTACACAGGTGGAGCGTTTTGACCGTCAGTACAGTGCCGGTGCGCTGTATACCACAGAGGATGTGGAGGAGACAACTTATATGCTGGTTGGTAACTGGCAGGTGGGTGCGGTGACAGGTTCCCTTGTGGCGGTACTGGCGGCCGGTATTGCGCTTACGATGATCCATAAGAGCCTCAGGAAAGAGCCTCTTGCACTGCTCAGCGGCAGGGAGGAGTGAAAAGTTCTCTCAGGCTCTTGACATTTGCCTGAAAACTATATATAATTTCTTGTGTTGCTAAAGGAATCTGTCATGCGACAGTGTTCTTTTAGCAGAGCAAGTGCGTTTAGCTCAGCTGGATAGAGCGTTTGGCTACGGACCAAAAGGTCGGGGGTTCGAATCCTCTAACGCACGCTTTACGGGAGAAGCAGAAATGTTGATAAATACAGCATTTCTGCTTTTTAAATTTTCCTATTGACAAACTGTATATACTGTATATAATAATATATATACAGTATATACTTATGAAGCACAAACTGTGACGACAGGGCGTGCAGGGAGGTTGACCATTGAAAATTATCATATCCAATCAGTCCGAGCTGCCGATTTATGCGCAGATCAGGGAACAGCTCAAAGAACAGATACTAAACGGCCAGATTCCGGAAGGAACTACTCTGCCATCTATCAGACAGCTGGCCAAGGAGGTGGGCGTGAGTGTGATCACTACCACACGGGCCTACAGCGATCTGGAGACGGAAGGCTTTATTGCCAGTATGCAGGGTAAGGGGAGCGTGGTGCTCTCCATCGACAACAGCCTGTTAAAGGAACAGAGCCTGATGCGGATTGAGGAAGGACTCACCACGGCCATAGAGACAGCCCGCACCATGGGCATGTCCGAGGAAGAACTTCTGGAAGTCTTTAAGAATTTACTGGAGAGATAGGAGAGGAATCATATGGAATTGTTGGAAGTAAAGAACTTGTCGAAGCATTATAAAGCTTTTGATCTAAAGGACATTAATTTTACATTGCCAAAGGGTTACATCATGGGTTATGTGGGCCCGAATGGCTCGGGAAAAACAACCACCCTCAATATGATCACAGATATCTGCAAATGTACCCAGGGAGAGATTCGTATTGGCGGGATTACTTGTGCGGAAGATGCGATAGCCTATAAAGAAAGTATCGGTTATATCGGGGATGAGTTTTATTTCCCGGATAATTTCAGGGTCAAAAATATCAGGCGGGTGCTCCAGAATTTTTATCCTGCCTTTTCGGCAGATAAGTTTAATCAGTTCCTTCGCAGATGGAATCTCCCGGAGAAAAAGCCGATTAAGGATTTTTCCAGAGGCATGAAGGTCATGCTGATGTTTGCATCCGTGCTTTCCAGAGATACCAGGCTTCTGGTTCTGGACGAGGCCACCAACGGACTCGACCCGGTAGTGAGGACGGAAATCCTGGAGCTTTTGCAGGAATATGTGATGGACGGGGAACGGAGCGTGATCTTTTCCACCCATATCCTGAGTGACTTGGAACAGATTGCCGATTATATCTATTTTATTCATCAGGGGCGTACCGTGCTCTACGATGCCAAGGATGAACTGATAGAGAGCTATCTGCTGGTAAAGGGTGATCGGAGTGAAGTCTCCGGGGAACTGGAGAAAGCGTTGATTGGAGCAATTGACAATGCTTACGGATTTGAAGCGCTTCTGCCCAGTGATAAGGCAGGACTTCTGGGAAGTCAGATGCATTATGAGAAACCCAACATTGATCAGATTGTAGTTCACTATATTAAGGATAGACGGTAAAGGGGGGTGTATGTAGTATGAGAGCGATACATTTTATGATGATTGATTATATCAAGGTGAAACAGCAGGTTTATTTTATGCCGTTGTTCCTTGTGATAGCGCTACTAATGTGGGGGCAGGGATACTCGATTCTGGTACCGTTTTCTTATATGATGTTTGTGGCAATCATTTTTTCGACGGCGCCTTTTGGTGCCTGTAAGAAAGGGGATGCAGGATTTCTGGTATTGCTTCCCTCCACGGTCATGCACAGAGTGATGGGGCGGTTTTTGTACGGATTGTCTTTTGTAGGAATTGCGGTGATATGTTGTGGAATCTTTGCGGTCATTCATCAGACCATGGGAAAAGATACGGAAGCATGGGCTGTGCCGGCAAGTCTGTTTCTGCTGGCCTTTGGTATGTTGATCATCACGGTGGAATTCCTGATTATGTATCTGATAGGGGAGAATATGGCGCCGCAGCTTCTGGGAATCGTGAGAGTGGCACCGGCCATGGGGAGCTTTTTTGCTATGATGTATCTTATGGATGACGCAGAGGCGCTGGGAGATATTGCCATGATGCAGAACAGGAATGACGGACTGTTGCAGATGGGATGCATTGCTGTGGCGGCGGCATTGGTGATATGGATCGTATCGGCGGTAATCTGCGTGAAAGTAACGGCAAAGCGGGATTATGTATAAGACTGAAAAAAATATTTACAATCTAATGGGAATTGACTTATATAGGCTGTCTATATATAATGTATATAGACAGCCTATATATTTGTATAGTAAGGAGGGAGAACTATGGCGGTAGATAAAAGCCTGGTATCAGGTAGTATGACGATGCTGCTGTTGCAGCTGCTGGAAGAGAAGGATCTGTACGGCTATGAGATGATTGAGACCCTGCGGGAACGCTCAAATCAGGTGTTTGAACTAAAGGCGGGGACTTTATATCCTCTTTTACATTCCCTGGAAGAGAAGAATCTCGTGACGGCCTATGAGCAGGAAGTATCAGGAAAGGTGCGCAAATACTACAGCATCACCAGGGAGGGGAGGCATTTCCTAAAGAAAAAGAAAGAGGAATGGAAGGAATATACCACGGGCGTGGAAGGCGTGATTGGAGGTCTGGCTTATGGATATGCGTGAGTACATAGAAGCGGCCGCCTCACAGATCCGGGCCAGAAGGGCCCGTGATATGGTGGCACGGGAACTGGAGGCCCATATAGAAGATCAGGCTGCCTGTTACACAGAGCAGGGGATGTCACAGGCGGAGGCGGAGAAGGAAGCCGTGCGGCAGATGGGAGATCCGGTGGAAGTTGGCATCTCCATGGATCGGATTCACAGGCCCCGGACAGACTGGAAGATGATCTGTATGCTGGTGCTTGTGTGTGTGCTGGGGTTAAGCTTACAGATTGCCATAAACAGAGAAACAGTAAGGGCGGAGTTTCTGGAAGAAGGCACAGCAGCCTCCATGAATCTGTTTGCCGGGATATCCAGAAACCTTTTGCTGGTACTGCCGGCAGCGGTGGCATTGGGTGCTTTGGTCTGTCTGATGGATTATACTGTTGTTTTGCGGCATGCGATATGGTTTCTCTGTGCTGTGCTTTTTGTTGTGTGGATGGAAGGCATGATAATCTGGAGTGATTTCACAGACCGGCTGATATTTGTGAGGAACTGGTATTATCTGTTGGTACCGCTCTATGCCAGTTTATTGTACCGGTATCGGGGAAGAGGGCGAAGAGGGTTTGTGGGCGGAATTCTTCTGATTGTTTTGATGCAGGGAATCGCGGGGGTTCAGAAAGGATGCCTGTTCATGATCACTTTTTCAGGCCAGCGATTTTGTTTTGTACTGGCGGCAGTACTCAGTGTGGCGGTGATGTGCGGATGGTATGGAGAGAAAAAGAAGGGGAAGCTGATATGCCTGTGGGGCGGCGGCTTGACAGCATTTTGCATGGCGGCTGTATGGATGCTGATGCAGGACGGATTTCGCGCCGATCGAATCCGGGCAATTCTGCATCCTTATGAGTATGCGTCCGGCAGTGGTTATTATGTGGTGACAATCCGGGGATGGCTGGGCAGATGCGGGTTGTGGGGAAATCCGGAGGCGGCGGCACAGTATATACAAGGCTATATAGGAATATCTTTTATGGATGCATCGTTTAGTCCGGGAGACAGTAATATCTTATACCTGTTTTTGCGTTACGGGATTGTAGTGGGTATTATCGTGTTACTGATCTATCTTGGGTGTATCGGCTATTTCCTGTACAGATGCCTGCGGCAGAAGAACCAGCTCGGAAGAGTGACGGGAAGCGGATGCTGTATGGTGTTTCTTGCGGAATTTGTCGGCTATATGATGAGTAATCTGGGAGTATTGCCCTGCTATGCAAGAATTCCCTTTCTCTCCTATAGTGGGATAGATATCAGTATATGGGCTGTGCTTATGGGATTTGTATTCAGTATTATACGGTATCAGAATCTGCTTCCCGCGGAGCGTATGGACAAGACAAGAAAGTACAGGTATCGTATCAGGATAGAGAAAATAACATTATAGGGAAAAACAGCTGAATTTAACGGAATTCCAGAACATTCTTCTTGCCAAGAAGGATACTTTACAGTATGATAGATACAGTGAGTGTCGTGGGGATAAACAGGCACTGGAAAGATAAATTATGCTGTGAGGAGGAGAAGCATGAAGAAAGAATGGAATGTAACTGACAATATGGGTAACGTACATCATATCACGTATAAGGCCGGCGGTTTTGGCGGTGCAAAGTATATGATCGATAACGATACCTATAAGTGTAAATCCAAGAACTGGTTTGTAATGTTGGCTGACAATCAGATCAGTATGCCTGGAGCAGAGTGTAATCTGGTGGTAGTTGGCAACAGCGTGAGACTTGCGGTCAACGGCGTCTACCTAGATGACGGCACACCTTATGAGCCGGTAAGAAATATGCCCGGCTGGGTCAATGTGATGATAACGGTCTGCGGTATCGTTGGTTTCCTGGGAGCAGGATGGCTGGGGCTTTTGCTTTCCATCTTTGTCGATATGTTCAGTATTCAGATGAGTCTTAAGGGAAAGATTGGCGGAGCTGTTGCGTTGTTTGTCGGTTTCCTGGTATTGGTTGGAATTTGGTTTGCTTATCAGGTGTTTTTCATGTTATAATACCCTCTGAAAATAAGTGATTACGAAGCAGATATTTGAATCCTTATGATAGGAGAGAGGAGATTAACGTGGAAGAGAATCAAAATTATGGGCAGCAGCCATACGGCGATAAGCAGCATAATCAACAGCCCTATGGCGACCAGCAGTACAATCAGCAGCCATACGGCGGTCAGCAGTATAATCAGCAGCCATACGGCGGTCAGCAATACAATCAACAGCCATACGGCGGCCAACAGTATAATCAGCAGCAGTTCCAGCAGCAGATACCTTATGGTCAGCCGGTGCGGCCGGTAGTGTATGATGTGTTGCCGAACAATCACGGCGGGGTAGGGGTCGCAGCCCTGATCTGTGGTATTATGGGTATTGTGTTTTTCTGGTTTCCTGTGGTTGATCTGGGATTGAATATTGCCGGACTGGTTTGTGCGATTGTTACACTCAGTAAGCAGTATGACAATAAAGGTATGGCGGTCGGCGGACTGATTACCGCTATCTTTGGCTTTCTTATAAGTCTGCTTTTTATGATAGTTTTTATCATGGTCTGATTGTGATATCATAGTCACAGACGCAATAGTCAGGGAATCCTGAAATTACATGAGAATTTGTGAATAAGTATCTGCCATCTGCTGCACAGCAGCCTGTGGCAGATATTTTTATATGGAGAGAATAAAATTATGAACCTTTTGGAAAGCTGCGGACTCTTATAGACAGGTGCACCTGATACGGCGGATGGAAAGGAACGGACGCCGTGGATGGAACAGAAATATGGAGGAAGGGTAATTTGACCGAAGAAACATTGGTGAGGCAGATGAAGGAAGGCGATAAAGTATCCTTTGACCTGCTTTACGAAAAGTACAAGAATATGGCACTTCATACGGCATATCTGATCACAGGCGACCGCTCTTACAGTGAGGATGTGGTACAGGATACTTTTGTGAAGGTGTATCTGCACTGTAGGGAGCTCAAAAACGACAGCGGATTCAAGGCGTGGATGATGCAGATTCTTGTGCGGACAGCTTATAAGTGCGGCCGGAAGAAAAGCAGGGAACTGCCCGACGATGAGGCGGTACAAAAAGCCGATACAGGTCGAAGCCCCTCCTCCCTGGAACAGGTGATCATGCAGGAGGAGGCACAGGCAATAGCCCGGGCAGTCAGGACACTGCCGGTCAAGCAGCGCAGTGTGGTGGTACTTTACTATTATCAACAGTACCAGATAAATGAGATTGCACAGATGCTGGGGTGTCTGGAGGGAACCGTAAAGTCAAGGCTGCATACGGCCAGAAAACAGTTGAAGAAGGCGCTGGAGGATGATTTTGGCATGACGGTTTCCGGGGTATTGTGAAGAAGAGAGGTTGCATATGAAGACAAGAGACAGTTGGGAAGAGAAAATCAAAGATGTGTTGACCTTGGAATGTGATGGTCTTACCGCGTCCCAGGACTTGAAAGACAGGATTGACGAGGAGATTCTAAGAAGTCAGGAGGCAGGACATATGAAACATTTATCAGTGAAGAAGTTGATTATTGGCGTGGCAGTTGGATGTCTGCTCATATCGGGCGGTGCGTTTGCGGCGGGAAAGGTAGTGTCCGTGAGTTCACATTCTGACTGGCGGGATGGATGCAGCAGTTATAGCGGGATGGAGCAGCAACAGAAGAAACTTGGATATGCGGTAGATTCCGTGGAGCAGTTTTCCAATGGCTATCAATTTGAGAAAGCCGTAGTGGGCGAGGCACAGGGCAAGGATCAGGATAAAAATACGATGTGCACATACAAATTTATGAGCATCGTGTATGCCAGAGGAGCAGAACCGACAGTAAGCCTGTATATTGAAAAGCCGGTAGCGGCCATTGCACGCACGAATCCGGCGGATGAGACAAGGATATGCGGAGATATCACTTTAAATTATGACAGTGCAACCCATAAGTTTGTTCCGCCGAACTATGAGCTGACAGAGGAAGATAAAGTGAATCAGGAGAAAGATGATTATTTTATTGCCTACGGCAGCGACAAAGTGGAAATTCAGAAAAGTGCGGCAGTGGAATGGACGAAAAATGGTATCCGCTATCAGCTTATTGGGTTTGACTTAAGTTTAAGCGCAGATGAGATGTTTGATATGGCGGAAGAGGTCATGGGAACGAAGTAATCGTTTATATGGGTATGACAGAAAACCCTCTGTGTAAGGCAGGGGGTTTTCTATGGAAAAAATGTAAAGGAGCAGTGGATTGTGAAGATGAAAATAAGAAAGATACTGGTATTACTTGGTATTGTCAGTGCGCTGAATATATGGACGACAGGATGCGGCACTACGCATGAATATAATACGAAAACACAGGAAGATGAGAAAGAGGAAGTATTATCGGAAAAGTTAAGTGATACGGCGTCAGAAGAGAATGACACAGATACAGCAAAGACACAGGAAAATGCCACAGGAAAATGGCAGGTTTTGGAGCCGGAGGCTGCCGCCGCCTTTGATGCAGATTTCAAGGGTAAGGTCTGGGAGATTACAGAAGATTCCTTTTATATTGTGGAGACAAAAGTCAAAGTTCTCGAGGATGGTTCTCTGGCTACCAGTACGCCCGGTTCCAACGCGCCCATTCCGGATTCCCAGTTGATTCAGGTGGTTTTTGATGATGAAACAACTTTCCGGGCAAGAACCATTTATGATAATGGGGAACGCCATGAGGATGCAGAAGCGGGATTTGAAGATTTGAAAGAATATATGGCTGTTGACTTGAAAGGGCATTTTGAGAATGATGTATTTTATGCGACGGAAATACGATTGCCGAAGGTGGAATAACCGGTGCTTTTGTAAAGCGATACGATAAGACAGGAGATCAACAAGGTTTCCTGTCTTTTTTTGCATTTATGAAACTTTTCACCCTTCTCATTCGTATTGTATATAGGATGGCCAAAAGAAGTATGTTAAGATGTAGATATCTATAGAATAACAGAGGGAATTACGAGGGGATGGAACAGAGATGGAATTATCTGGTGGAAGAGTACCAGTCCATGCTGTATCGAATTGCTTTTTCTAATATGAAGAACCGGGCCGACGCCGAGGATGCGGTGCAGGAAGCCTTTCTGCGCTATATGAAGGACGAGAAACCGATTCAGAATAAGGAGCACGAGAAGGCGTGGCTCATACGAACCACCATTCACATTTGTCTGGACATTTTAAAGAGCGGCTGGTATCAGAGGACAGTGCCATGGAACGAGTCCTTTGCATCAGCAACGCAGAATATTTATCTGCCTTACCAGGTCAAGGATGACAGGACGCTTGAGGCAGTGCTTCGCCTGCCGGTACATTACCGGAATCCGATTTATCTTTTTTATTATGAGGACTACACGATCCATGAGATTGCCGGTGTCCTAAATGAAAAAGAGGCGACAATCAAGACGAGGCTGCGCAGGGGCAGAGAGGAAGTTAAGAAAATTCTGACGGAAGGGAGGCCGTAGAACATGGGCATACAGGAGGTAAAAAGAGGCGGTGCTGTGCCGGAATATCCAAATACCAGGAAGCCGGAGCAGGCGGAAGGGTTTTATGAGAGACTGAGACAGAATATGAAATACCGCGGCCGGGAGAAAGAGGATATTGCAGGTACGGAAACGCAGACGGAGAAAGTGAAGGAAAAGTCCGGCATGGGAAGAATCGGTGCAGGGCCGGGCATACGGGTGAACTCTACGGCCTTGACGGAAGCCTTACAGACTGTGGAGGTAAAACATATGAGTTATGAGGAGAGCGATAATGTGCAGATCGCAGTGACGGAAGGCTATACGCTCAAAGGCAAGATTCAGGGCACTGAAGCGCAGGTTTATGTAGAGGCCAAGTATGAGGACGGCAGACTGGAGGCTTACCAGGTAGACACGAAGAAGGTGCCGGAGGAGACGGAACACGCGATTGAACGGTTTGCCTTAGAGACCATAGAAGGATTGGAGAAGGAGGAAGTACAATGATCGGAAGCAGTCCGTTTAAGGGATACGGCTATATAGATACCACCAACCATACGCCTGAACAGCTGGAAAAGTATGCGAAGAATGTGGCTTTGCGCCGCAAGGCTGGTTTAGAGGACGACGGATATGACGGCAGCTTTGCGGCCCGTTTAAAGAGGGCCGATGAGTATCTGGCATCGGGGCAGACCCATAAAGCGACAGATTCCATTGGGATTGTCCTATACCAGATGGACGATCCTACACCGGGACATCCGGTGACGGAGGATTTCTGGCATAACGGGACCCATGTGTCGGTAACCAAGGACTGTATGTATGGCAATACCATCACCATAGGCGGCAGTGCCAACCCGGACTGGATTTACGTGAGTACTTCTGTGGGAGCGGTGAAAATCGACCTCAACGATATGACGAGCCTGATGAAATGTCTGGATCTGTTTTCGCCGGAGGATGTCAATGCGATCATGCGCAAGATTACGGAAGTCAAGCAGGCCAGAGAGGCGAAGAGCCAGATTGACAGGCTGGATGAGGAACTGATGAAGAATAACAGGGAAGAAGCTGACGAAGATGGAAAGAATCAGTCCATAGATGAAGCTGTGGGTGTGATCAGCGCTGAGGAACAGCAGCACATCGAGGAGAAGCGTGATAAAAAGTTTATTGGATGACAGTAGATTTAAATTGTGGTATACTATATCCATTCATAAGTTTATGAGGAGTCGTATACCACAATGAAAAAAGAACGTGTACTTTATCTGGATCTGATCCGTATTGTAGGATTCTTTATGATCACATCCTATCATTTTTCGGTAGCGGTCAGGACGCTTGGCATTGAGGCGGCATATATAGATATTTTTCAGGGGATCATTCACATCGTGTGGGCACCGATTGCGGTCTCCTGTTTCTTTATGGTCTCCGGTGCGGCGTTAATTTATCGTTATGAGGAGAAGTTAGATGTAAAAGAATATTATAAGAAAAGATTTCTGGGGATTTTTCCCCTGTTCTGGCTTGCTTATCTGTTTGCATTTCTGGACTTTTTTTACCGCTCCAAATCCATGCCCAATGCGCCGAAGGTGAACTTTCTGCTGACGGTGATCGGGATGGACGGTTATCTGTATGAATATGTGGATAATTTCTATATGATCGGTGAGTGGTTCTTAGGTGCCATCATCATGCTCTACATTCTGTTTCCCTTATACAGGCTGATTATGTGCAAGTGCAAGTATATTCTGCCGGTGGTATTTCTGGGGGCCAGTATCTGGCTTTTGTACAATAATCCTTTCGATATGATGATTGAAAAGAATCTCATTGTGTGCAGTATGTATTTCGTGCTGGGGATGCTCTTTGAGATGATCAGGAAGAGTCCGCGCCAGAAGGCGGTGGTCATCGGCAGACGGATTCTGGCTGTGGTGGGCGTGGGCCTGTATATCATGGTATATCTGGTGGAACAGTCCGGGTATTATTTCAATGCCTACCATGTGGTGTTCATGCTTGCGGTTTCTCTTTATATGATCATTATGGAAGTATCTACCTGGATTAAGTCGGAGCGGGTGCAGAAGCTGATCGCAACGATTGGGCGGCACTCTTTTGCTTATTATCTGCTGCATCATGTGTTTTTGTACCGCTATCTGCCGAATTTCTCAGGCACGGTCATGAGCGGTTCCAATACATTGCTTTTATTTATCAGTTCCGTGGGCTATATCTATCTGCTTGCCGTGGGGCTGGATAAAATCTATGCATATCTGGCAGGAGCGCTTGGCAGATGGCGGGCGCAGAAGCCGGTGAAGGTGAAAGGAAACTCATAAATCATACAAAAGAAAAGGGGGAACACTATGGGAGTATTGGCAGGATTGATTTGGAAACTGGTTTTGGTGCTTCTTATCGTGCTGGTAATTGTGATCGTGGCTACAGGATACAAGAAGGCGCCGCCGGATACGGCGTTTATTATTTCCGGTCTGCGTAAGAAGGTGATTATCGGGAAGGCCAGTGTGAAGATTCCTTTCTTCGAGCGTCTGGATAAGCTGAGTCTGAAACTGATTGCCATTGATGTCAAGACATCCAATGCAGTACCGACTGCGGATTATATCAATATTCAGGTGGATGCGGCGGTCAACGTGAAGATCAGTGCGGAGCCGGAGAAACTGGCAAGGGCGGCACAGAACTTCTTAAACCAGAATACGCCCTATATAGCGGGAATTGCCAGGGAAGTGCTGGAAGGTAATATGCGTGAAATCGTAGGCCGTATGCGTCTGGAAGAGATGGTCAGCGACCGACAGAAATTTGCAGAACTGGTGAAGGAAAATGCGGAGCCGGATCTGGCGGCCATGGGCCTTGATATTGTCAGCTTTAATGTGCAGAACTTTGCGGACGGCAACGGTGTCATTGACGATCTGGGTATCGATAATATTTCCCAGATTAAGAAGAAGGCTGCAATCGCCAAGGCGGAGGCTGATAAGGAGATTGCGGTGGCCAAGGCGGAGGCTGATAAACAGGCCAATGATGCCAGGGTCAATGCGGCGCGGGAGATTGCCAAGAAGAATAACGAGCTTGCCTTACAGCAGGCGGAACTGAAGAAAGTGGAAGATACCAAGCGGGCCGAGGCCGATGCGGCTTACAGTATCCAGGAGCAGGAACAGAGAAAGACCATCGAGGTTGCAACGGCCGAGGCCAGTATTGCCAAGCAGGAAAAAGAAGTCGTTTTAAAGCAGCGTGAGGCGGAAGTGCGGGAGAAAGCGCTGGATGCGGAAGTGAAGAAGAAAGCGGAAGCCGATAAATTCGCCCGTCAGCAGCAGTCTGAGGCAGAACTGTATGAGCGGCAGAAGAAGGCGGAAGCGGAGAAGTTTGAGCGGGAGAAGGAAGCAGATGCGTTAAAGGCTACCGCGGAGGCCCAGAAGTTTGCCAAGGAGCAGGAAGCTGTGGGTATCCGCATGGTCGGTGAAGCGGAGGCGGAAGCAAGCCGCGCCAAGGGTGTGGCAGAAGCGGAAGCCATCAGGGCCAAGGGTCTTGCGGAAGCGGAGGCCATGGAGAAGAAGGCGGAGGCTTACCAGAAGTATAACAATGCAGCGATGGCGGAGATGCTTATAGATGTACTGCCTGAGATTGCGGCTAAGATTTCCGAGCCGCTCAGTCAGATCGACAAGATCACGATCATCGGCGGTTCTGAAGGCGTGGGCGATATGGCGGGTAATGTGCCGGCGGTGATGGCGAAACTGTTTGAGTCTATGAAGGAGACCGTGGGGATAGACCTGGCGGATATTATGAAAGCAGGCACTTTTGACGCGAAGGTTACCCGCAATGTGAATATCACCGGATTGGAGCAGACTTCCGATGAGGTAAAGAGTAAAGTCGCTGCGGCAGTGACGGAGGATATGATTTAAGAGGATGCAGAAAAAGATTGCAGTCATCAATGATATTGCCGGATACGGGAGATGTGCCATGACGGTGATACTCCCGATCCTATCTTATATGGGTGTGCAGGGATGTCCCCTGCCCACCTCTATTTTTTCCAATAATACGGCGTTTCCGAACTTCTTCATGGATGACTATACAGACCGGATGGAGGCTTATATAGAGAACTGGGATAAGATCGGTCTTACCTTTGACGGCATAGCCACCGGTTATCTGGGATCTGTGCGGCAGATTGACATTGTGAAGCGGTTTATCCATGATTTTTCCAGAGAGGACACCCTGGTGGTGGTGGATCCCGTGATGGGGGATCATGGAAGATTATACTCTGCCTATACGGTAGAGTTATGTAAGGAATTGGGAAGATTGGTTGCGCTGGCGGATATAATTACACCTAATCTCACGGAGGCATGTTATCTCACGGATCAGCCTTATAAAGAGACAGGCTGGAAGAAGAAAGAATTGTATGCCATGGCCCGGTGCCTGGCGGCGATGGGACCCTCACGGGTGGTTATTACGGGGATTCCCCAGGGAGAATTTATTGCCAATTATGTGTATGTGGAAGAGGAGGGGAAAGAAGCGCAGGCCGGTTTTATCCGCATCCACAAGGCAGGAGCGGAGCGCTGCGGCACTGGGGATGTGTTTGCTTCTATCATTGCGTCGGATGCGATAAACGGGGTGCCCTTTGACCGTTCCGTCCGCAAGGCTTCCGGATTTGTGAAGAAATGTATCACCGCCTCCATAGAACTGGAGACGCCGCCTACAGACGGCGTGCCCTTCGAGGAAATCCTGTATAAGCTGAAACGAAACTGACGCAGACTGCCTAAGTCTGCGTCAATGCTGTGCCTATGATATTTTATATTCCAATTCAAAAGGATACCCATCTTTTTTATTTTCTTCCGAGAGCGTATCCGTCTCGATGATACAGAAATCATCGCTCTTTAATACTTCTTTCATTTCATTCCGGACTGCATTAAAGTCTGACACATGGGTAGAGATTCTGCGGCAGGCAAAATCTCCTTCTTCAATTGTGCGCACGGTACGTTCGGAGTCTTCGGGAAGCGTGGGTGCATCGCCTGTGATGGTGAGGAACATATGGCGGCTGTATACACCTTTCCGGTATTCGTGCAATACGCCGGAAGGATAAGCCACTGCGGTTCCCAACTGCTGTGCCGTGACAAAGAGTTTCAGTATATGCTGTCCGTAATACTTGGGAATATCCATATCTTCCAAGGGGACGGTCAGCATCTGACGCTTCACAATCTCATTGTGGTAGAAACCGTCGGGTAGGAGAATGCCGCTCCTGCTTTCCGGAATCTTAGCCAGCCCGGTCACAGGACTTGCCATATTCTGTAAGGTTTCCTGTAAGGTGCCAAGGCAGTTATGAATCTCCATAATTTTCTGCTCTGCCAGAATTTTGCCGTCATAGAGGAGCTTCTGTAAATGAATGGAGTTATTCTCCACATAATTATTCAGATCCTTTAAGGGAATCCCAAGCTTGATACAGACGGTGATCGCATCCAGCAGATAGAGCTGATCCATCGTATAGTAACGATAGTTGGTCTCTGTATTGATAAAGGCAGGTTTTAAAATGCCAATCTGGTCGTAATAGCGCAGGGATTTGATACTTACATTCTTTAGTTTTGAGACTTTACCGATAGACATATATTGACTCATTGCTATAATCCTAATGCCATTAAGGCACTCCGTTATTTCATATTCTAATGCCAAACTATACCCGAGGGTCAGAGTTGGCTAAGTCATATTTTGTCACATCTTTCTCTTAAAAACAAGCCCTTTTGGGAAACTAGTGGTCAGGAAAATTTCGCCTACAATATCATGTATAGTGACAAAAAGAATCCGCATACATTTTGCATGCGGATTCTTTACTTTAAAACCGAGGCCGCGAAGCGGTCCTCGAGAAGTTAATTCCGAAGGAATTTACTTCATCCCATAGTTACGACCACATCGTAACTGGTCTTCCCCTTTTCATAAGGTACAACGCAGCCTTCTACCGGTTTGCCGTCCACGGTAATGGATTTTACCCCTTTTTCCACGTTGTCAGGATTCACAACCTGGATGTTGTAAGTTCCTTCCCGGAATTTTCTGGTCAGTTCAAAGTCACCGAAGCCCTTCGGTACACAGGGATTAATGCTGAGGCCCTGATGTGTGGGGTAGACGCCCAGGATGTGCTGCGATACATTCACAAAAGTCCAGGCAGCAGTACCTGTCAGCCAGCTGTTCTTTGCTTCGCCGTGGAATTTCGCATCTGCGCCGGCCACCATCTGAGAGTATACATAAGGCTCTGTGCGGTGGATTTCGCTGAACTCCTCCACATAAGCGGGACAGGTCTTCTGGTAGATTTCAAAGGCTCTGTCACCACGGCCGAGGACTGTCTCAGCGATGGAGACCCAGGGATTGTTGTGACAGAAAATACCTGCATTTTCCTTATATCCCGGCGGGTAGGAGGAAATCTCGCCCAATTCCAGATGATACTTTGTGTAGGGAGGTTGTAAGATCATCACACCGTATTTGGTATCCAGTTTTTCTTTAACGGAATCCAGGGCTTTCTGGGCAAGACCCTCTTTCACACCAACACCGGCCAACGGACAAAAGCCGTTGGACTCAATGTATATCTGTCCTTCTTCACATTCTTTGGAGCCGATCTTATTGCCATATGCATCATAGGCGCGGACAAACCAGTCGCCGTCCCATCCGTCTTTTAAGATGGCATCGTACATTTTCTGTACTTCGGCCCGGGCATAGTCAGCTTCTTCCTGGTTCCCCATAAGTTCGCACAACTGTGCATACTCTTCCCCGTATTTGACAAACATGCCGGCAATAAACACAGATTCGGCTACCGGTCCCTCGGAAGGCCCGAAAGTCTGGAAAGACTCCCCGGGATGTTCGGAGAAGCAGTTTAGATTCAGACAGTCGTTCCAGTCGGCACGGCCAATCAACGGCAGGGCATGAGGCCCCTTGTGCTTGACGATATAGTCAAAGGAACGTTTCAAATGATCCATCAGCGGTTTCGCGGCGGATACATCATTGTCATAAGGCACCATTTCCGTGAGGATGGAGGTGTCGCCGCTTTCGCGCACATAGGCGGAGGTGCCGGCAATCAGCCACAGCGGATCATCGTTGAAGCCGCTGCCGATATCGGAATTACCCTTCTTTGTAAGGGGCTGATACTGATGATAGGCACTGCCGTCCTGGAACTGTGTGGATGCAATGTCGATAATACGCTGTCTTGCGCGGTCAGGAATCAGATGTACGAAACCTAACAGATCCTGACAGGAATCACGGAATCCCATACCGCGTCCGATACCGGATTCGTAATAGGAAGCGGAACGGGACATGTTAAAGGTTACCATACACTGATACTGGTTCCAGATATTGACCATGCGGTCTACTTTATCATTGGAAGATTTCACGGTATATTTGGACAGCAGGTTATTCCAGTAGTCGTTCAGCGCCGCAAAGGCTTTGTCCACATCGGCGTCTGTCTGATATTTTGCAAGCATTGCCTCGGCGGGTTTCTTGTTGATAATACCGGGAGCCTCCCACTTCTGATCTTCGGGATTCTCTATATAGCCCAGCACGAAAACAAAGGTCTTGCTCTCGCCGGGATTCAGGGTAACATTGATCTGATGGCAAGCGATGGGTGACCATCCGCTTGCCATAGAGTTGGAAGCCTGCCCCTTCTCCACGGCTTCCGGATTCGCCGCACCGCGGTATGCGCCGAGGAAAGCGTCTCGGCTTGTATCAAATCCATCCACGGGGGTGTTTACCGAATAAATCGCATAATGGTTCCTGCGTTCTCTGTATTCTGTCTTGTGATAAATGGTGGAGCCCACTACTTCTACTTCACCGGTATTTAAATTGCGCTGGAAGTTGCGGGAGTCATCATCCGCGTTCCAGAGACACCATTCTACATAAGAAAAAAGAGAGACTGTTTTCGTGCTGTCGCTTAAGTTGGACAGTTTTACCTGGCTGATCTCACAGTTATCGTCCATAGGAACAAAAGTGAGGACAGAGGCCTCAAGATTGTTCTTTACGCCCGTAAAGCGGCTGTAACCGATGCCATGACGACACTCGTAACTGTCAAGATCTGTCTGAGTGGGTTTCCAGCCTGGGTTCCAGACAGTGTCTCCTTCTTTAATGTAGAAGTATTTGCCGTTGATGTCGTTTGGCACATCATTGTAGCGGTAGCGCGTCATGCGCAGAAGTTTTGCGTCTTTATAAAAAGTATAACCGCCGCAGGTGTTGGAAATCAGTGAAAAAAACTCGTTGCAGCCCAGATAGTTGATCCAGGGCAGAGGAGTTTTGGGTGTGGTGATGACATACTCACGATTGGCGTCATCAAAGTAACCAAATTTCATAGCAAGATTCTCCTTTTCTTTTTTTCAGCTGTATTGACAGTGTCTTTAGAACTTTTATATAATTAGATACGAAAACGATTAAGTAAAAGGACATAATAATAATAAGGATAATCAAATTATACATAACGTGATGAAAAAAAGCAATAAGGTTTAAGGAATTTATGGAAATTAATTATAGGAATAATTTCCTACAACGCCACAATAATGTATTATTTTTAATAAAAAATAAAATATTTCTTGCATATACATAAATTATATTGTAAACTAAATGTACGAAAACGGTTAAGTGAAATATCATGAAGATACTGCCGAATTATGCAAATTATTGAGAGGGCTTGAAGAAATGGTATCAATGAAGGATATCTCGATTGCCTGTGGTGTATCGGTGGCGACAGTCAGTAAGGCGCTCAATGATCACAACGACATTGGATCAGAGACCAAAAAGTACATAAAGAAGGTTGCGGATGAGATGGGATATCTTCCCAATTCCATGGCCAAGGCATTAAAGACACATCGGACATATAACATCGGGGTGCTTTTTGCCGAGGAAGCCTACAGCGGCCTGACACATGACTATTATGCGTTTGTACTGGACAGTTTTAAGAGGACGGTGGAGGAGAAGGGATACGATATCACTTTCGTCAATTCTTCCAAAGCCAGGTCGGAGCGGATATCGTACCTGGAACATTGCAGATCCCGTGGGTTTGATGGGATTGCGATTGTCTGTGCAGATTTTTATTCCCAGGAGATTATGCAGCTGGTCAGAGGCAATATTCCCACGGTCACACTGGATCATATTTTTAATAATATCAGTGCGATCATGTCAGATAACGTGCAGGGTATGCAGGATCTTTTGACATATATATATGAAAAAGGACACCGCCGGGTCGCATTTATTCATGGGGCGGATTCAGCAGTTACCCAGAGCAGACTTTCCTCCTTTTACCGGACGGCGGCGCAGCTTAAGCTGGAGATTCCGGATGAGTACACCAGCATGGCGCCTTACCGGAATACATCGGCAACTTACCAGGAGACCATGAGACTGCTTGACTTAAAAGAAAGGCCCACCTGTATTATTTATCCGGATGATTTTGCTGCTTTTGGCGGGATCAACGCCATCAAGGAAAGAGGGCTGCGGATTCCGGATGATATTTCGGTTGCCGGGTATGACGGCATCAGGATTGCGAGACATATAGAACCTACACTCACCACACTTGCCCAGAACACTAAAAAACTGGGACAGAAGGCAGGAGAAAAGCTGATCAGTCTGATTGAGCATCCTAAGACGACACTGGTTGAACAGATTTTTGTGGAGGGCCATGTGTATGAGGGGAATTCGGTAGCAGATATTAATGTATAAAAGCAGAAAGAATCGTATGTCAGAGGCAGTGTCTTTTCGTGGAGCACTGCCTTTTTTATGTTACAGGAGATTCTTCCGCAGGACTTTTCTTTAGGTTATAGTAAATCAAAGATAAGTGTGATAAAATGATAAAACGCAGTGGAAAGGAGAAACTATGTCTGCGGCTATTATATTTGATCAGAGTAAGTTAAAGGCATATGACGGCCTGATTCGATTATGTGAATATGCCGGGCAACCCGAAGAATGGGGCAGCAGACTGTGGAGCGAACTGCTGATGGACGGGCAGCTGTATGATGCATTTGTACACTATCTGGAACATCATGAACTGCCGGAACTGCCGAAGTGTGCAGGATATTCCCTTACGGACTGTTATGTATGGCAGATGGAACGGGATAATCTGCGCAGGGATACAGGAAAGAATACGGCCGGATGTAATAAGGAAGGTATGGTGCTGCATGCTTTTATGACGATGGCGCAGATGAAGAGGGCGCCGGAGGAGTATATCAGGAAATTTACTGACGGGAGAGGCATGGACCAGACCATGTAGAACGGAAGAAAAGGTACAATGGTATGAACCGGATAGAATTTATGGAAAAACTGCAAAGAGCACTTGCCGGAGGACTGAACAGCAGCCAGGTCACAGAAAATGTGCGTTATTACCAGGAATATATTGACACGGAGATCCGTAAGGGCAGGAGTGAATCGGAGATTCTGACAGCACTTGGCGACCCAAGGCTTCTGGCCAAAAGCATTATCGAAGCCAATAAACGTGCCGGCAAAAGCGGCGGGACCAATCAGAATTATGATGAGGAGATTGCTGACGACGGCGTTGGACAGGGATATTACCGCTCTTATAACCATCAGAGGAATGAAGACAGAAATCCTTATGAAGACACGATGAACGGGAAGGTATTTCGTATGCCCGGATGGCTGCTTCTTCTGATCATTACGGTGGTGGTACTGTTGATCATCGGCGTGGCCTTTTCTCTGATATCGGTTCTGGGTCCGATTCTGATTCCGATGCTGATAGTCATGCTGATCATCAAACTGTTTCAAAGCAACCAATGACCGGGAAGCATATTTTACAGAGGAAAGACAGAACTGTCACATAAGAGGCATATAAATACAATAGACCATTTGGGTAAATGGTCTATTGAGGGGAGTATAAATAATTAATATAAGGGTCTGTAAACTGAGAATGAAGGGGTATCTCTGTTTACATTTATTATTATATATGATTTACAAGAAAATGCAATCCAAAATAGTACCAAAGTACCAATCATACTTTTGGTACTTTTGAATAAAAACATAGTACTAAAGACCTATCTGTCGTTTGAATAAGTTGCCACAGATTCTCTCATACTATTTCTGTAACATCAAATCAATCAGGAGGTATGGAAGATGTCTAAAAACGATTTTAACCAGAACAGTCAGAATAATCAGAACGAAAAGCAGCAGGACAAATACAACAACTGCAGCCAGAACAGCACAAAGAACAGCTCTAAGAACAGCACAGGCAGCAATTCTCAGAACAGCCAGAAGAACAACTAATCGCAGTCCAATCGGAAAAGGGATGCTTTCGAGCATCCCTTTTCTGGTTGACACTGTGTCTGATACAGCATAAAATAAACCTATGGAAAAATTAGAGTATATCGTGCCCTGCCATTTTGGGCTGGAGGCAGTTTTAAAAAGAGAAATTCATGATCTTGGTTATGAGATTGTTTCTGTAGAGGATGGAAGAATCGTTTTTGCAGGAGATCAGGAGGCACTTTGCCGTGCCAATATTTTTTTGCGCAGTGCGGAGCGTGTACTTATTAAAATAGGAAGCTTTCATGCAGAGACCTTTGAGGATCTTTTTCAGGGAACCAGGGCGCTTCCGTGGGAAGCCTATATTCCCAAAGACGGGAAATTCTGGGTGGCCAAGGCGGCCAGTGTGAAGAGCAGACTTTTCAGTCCCTCGGACATTCAGTCCATTATGAAAAAAGCGATGGTAGAACGTATGAAGCGGATCTATCATGTGGATTGGTTTACGGAGAGCGGAGAGTCCTATCCAGTCAGAGTGTTTATCAAAAAGGACGAGGTGACAGTGGGACTGGATACCACGGGCGAGTCCCTGCATAAGAGAGGCTACCGGAAACTGACGGCGAAGGCGCCGATTGCGGAGAATCTGGCGGCAGGACTGCTGATGCTGACGCCTTGGCGGGGGAACAGGATTCTGGTGGATCCTTTCTGCGGCAGCGGGACGATTCCCATTGAAGCCGCCATGATGGCAGCCCGTATGGCGCCGGGAAGAAACCGCTCTTTTCAGGCGGGCGCGTGGAAACATATTGTACCGGACAGTGTGTGGGGGCATGTGAAAGAGGAAGCGGACTCCCTGGTGGACCTTTCGGTGAAGACTGATATCCAGGGGTATGATATTGATGATGAAATGGTATCCATTGCCCGGGCCAATGCGAAGCTGGCAGGGGTGGATCATTTGATTCATTTTCAGCAAAGAGGCGTGGAGCAGTTAAGTCACGCCAAAAAATACGGCTTTATTCTGACCAACCCGCCTTATGGAGAACGTCTGGAAGATAAGAATACTCTGGTGCCGCTGTATCGGATGCTGGGGGAACGTTACCAGGCTCTGGATGCCTGGTCAATGTATCTGATCACGGCCTATGAGCAGGCGGAGAGCGCAATCGGCAGGAAAGCGGATAAGAACAGAAAGATTTACAATGGCATGATGAAAACCTATTTCTATCAGTATATAGGACCGAAGCCAACCGGGAACGGAAGGTAGAAAATGCAGCAGAATAAATTAATGAAAGTGACAGCAGTATATTGTATCCTTTTCGTTGCGATAACCATGAGCGCTATGTTATATTATTCCGCCAATAAGATTGTCGTGGTGGCGGATGTGGCGCAGGATGAAGTGATACGGTCTGCGCAGGAAGAACCGGACACTTCAGTGCCGGCAGCAGTGGACGAGAATCATATTACCATTGACCGGGAAAGACACAATACCAGTTATTTCTGTATTCCCATGCCGGATACTGTGAAAGCGGAAGAAGTAACTCTGGAAAATCATTATATGGATCAGGAACTGTGGGTCAGTATTCAGAGTAAGAACATGGAGGGATATGATACCTTCTATGAGAATACCAGTGTCTATGGCAACAGCCAGAATGTGCTGGACGGACATTTTGAAGTGATTTCCGACAGAACCTATCTGCGCTTTTCCCTGGCAGATGTGTATGAGTACCGCAGTATTTTTGAGGATCAGACATTATATGTAGAGTTTGTTCCTTCCAAAGAGGTATACGAGAAGATTATAGTGGTGGATCCTGCTTATGGCGCGGGGGACAACGGTGTTACCGCGGGGGGCATCCTTTCCAAGAATATTACGCTGGATATTGCCAAGGCTCTGAAGACCAGATTTGATGAGACAGATATCAAAGTGTATTATACCAGGATGGATGACAGTAATCCGGCGGCACAAAACCGGGTTAATCTGGCGGCGGCTACCAAAGCCGATATGCTGATCCGGATCGAGGTAAATGGTGATGAGAACAGTAAGCTGTACGGGACAGAAGCCGTTTATAACAGCAGATACTTTATTCCGGGTTTCGGCAGTATAGAACTGGCGGATATTCTGGAGCGCGAAGTGGTTACCGCCATCAGCGGCAAGGCTAATGGTCTGGTGGAAGCTGCGATACAGGATGAGGTGATCAATGAGGCTACCGTTCCGGCGGCGGCAATCAAAGTGGGTTATCTGACCAACGGCCAGGAATCGATCCTTTTACAGAGAGAGGATTATATCAATCGGATTGCGGAGGGAATTTACAACGCTGTCATGAAGGCTTACGAGGGAGAAGTGTAAGAATATGTATAAGATTGTATTTGCTACGAGCAACCAGGGGAAAATGCGGGAAATCCGGGCAATTTTACAGGATACGGAGGCGGAAATCCTGTCTATGAAAGAAGCGGGTGTCTTTCTGGAGATTGAGGAGAACGGCACGACTTTTACGGAAAATGCCATCATTAAGGCACAGGCAGTAGCGCAGGCGCTGTCCGGAAAGGAAGGATTTCAGGCTGATTGTGTTGTACTGGCAGATGATTCGGGACTGGAGATTGACTGTCTGGGCGGTGAGCCGGGCATTTATTCTGCCAGATATCTGGGAGAGGAGACACCATTTGATCGTAAAAGCCAGGATTTTCTAAGAAGGCTTGAAGGGGTTGCGGACGATAAACGGACAGCAAGGTTTGTCTGCGCGATCGCGGCAGTGTGGTCTGACGGGGGAGTGTATACAACCCTGGGAACCATTGAAGGAAGAATCGGACATGAGTTAAAGGGTGATAATGGATTTGGTTATGATCCTATCTTTTATCTGCCGGAATATGGATGCACCGCAGCCGAGCTTTCCGATGAGGAGAAGAACCGGATCAGCCATCGCAGCCGGGCTTTGGAGCAGATGAAACCAGAACTAATGAAAAGGATGTCCAGGTAACAGGTATGAGAATTTTGATCGTCAGCGATACCCATCGTCATAATGAGAATTATTTAAAAGTCGTGGAGCAGGCGGGACCCTTTGATATGGTTGTCCACTGTGGGGATGTGGAAGGAAGCGAGTATATCATTAACGAGGCGGCAGGATGTCCCGTGATGATGGTGCAGGGGAATAATGATTTCTTCTCTGAACTTCCAAGGGAGAGAGAGTTTATGATCGGTCAGTACAAGGTGTGGCTGACCCATGGCCATCACTATTACATAGCCATGAATACAGAGACCATCAAGCAGGAAGGATTGGCCAGGGAAGTGGATATCATTATGTGCGGGCATACTCATAAGCCGGTCATTGATATCGGCAAAGACATCACACTCATCAACCCCGGCAGTATCAGTTATCCCAGACAGGAAAATCGTAAACCCAGCTATGTGCTGATGGAGATTGATGGGGAAGGGCAGCCGCACTATACGCTCAATTATGTGTCGTAAACGGATGAAACAGGTGGCTTTACAGCAATTAAAAAATTTGAAAGAAACTGGTTGACAGGAAAAAATCAGTATTATATAATGTTAAATGCGTTGTGAAGAATTCGGCGCCTAAGCCTTACGGGGTGTGGCTCAGCTTGGCTAGAGCGCCTGGTTTGGGACCAGGAGGTCGCAGGTTCGAATCCTGTCACCCCGACGCAGTCATATAATATGCGGGTGTAGTTCAATGGTAGAACACCAGCCTTCCAAGCTGGACACGTGGGTTCGATTCCCATCACCCGCTCTATTACATAAGATTTTTACAGAAAATTTTATGTATATCTTTCAGTGAATACGTGTTCGTAGCTCAGCTGGATAGAGCAACGGCCTTCTAAGCCGTGGGTCGGGGGTTCGAATCCCTTCGAGCACGTTATGTGGTGGGTATGGCGCAGTTGGCTAGCGCGCCAGATTGTGGCTCTGGAGGCCGAGGGTTCGAGTCCCTCTATCCACCTTTAACATGGGAAAGTGCGGAGCACGGTCTGGTATTACCAATAATGGGCTATCGCCAAGGGGTAAGGCACAGGACTTTGACTCCTGTATTCGCTGGTTCAAATCCAGCTAGCCCAGTTACGGAGCACTAGCTCAGTCGGTAGAGCACCTGACTTTTAATCAGGTTGTCGGGGGTTCGAATCCCCCGTGCTTCATTTAGAGGGAGATGAAAGAGTAAATGGGGGATTCGAGCCCCGTTTGACATCCCCCGTGCTTCACTTAGAGACAGAAATCCTTTCAGATGAAGGATTTCTATTTTTTTATTAATAGAATGAGGTGTATTATGGAACAGACGAAAGAGAACAAAATGGGCACTATGCCCGTCAACAAACTTCTGATCAGTATGTCCCTGCCCATGATGGTATCCATGCTGGTACAGGCCCTTTATAATGTGGTGGATTCTGTTTTTGTATCGCGTATCAATGAAAATGCGCTGACAGCAGTGTCTCTGGCGTTTCCGATTCAGACGCTGATGATTGCCGTGGCGGGCGGCACCTGTGTGGGTATCAATGCGGTACTGTCAAAGGCCCTTGGTGAAAAATTGCAGAAAAAGGCCAATGATACGGCGGTAAATGGCGTTATCCTGATGGGGATAAGTTATGTGATCTTTTTATTGGTAGGACTGTTTGGTGTGCGGGCTTTTTACTTAAGTCAGACCAGGGATGTCCAGATTGTGCAGTACGGTGTGGAGTATCTGAGCATTGTATGCAGCTGTTCTGTCGGTTTGTTTGCACAGTTTACTTTTGAGCGGCTTTTACAGTCCACGGGCAGAACCTTTTATATTATGATTACCCAGGGAACAGGCGCCGTGATCAATATCATATTGGATCCGATCTTTATTTTCGGACTGTTTGGCCTGCCCCGGATGGGGGTTGCCGGTGCGGCGGTAGCGACTGTGACAGGACAGATTATCGCAGGCATCCTTGCGGCCCTGATTAATTATAAGAAGAACGATGATATCAGGATGCAGTTTAAAGGTCTGCATCTGGAAAAAGAGATCGTGGGGCAGATCTATAAGATCGGTATCCCTTCCATGATCATGCAGGCTATTGGATCCGTTATGACTTATGGGATGAATCTGATATTGATTTCCTTTACATCGACAGCCACGGCGGTGTTTGGCGTATACTTTAAATTACAGAGTTTTGTCTTTATGCCGGTGTTTGGTCTGAATAACGGCCTGGTGCCGATTCTGGCATATAATTACGGCGCCGGCAGAAGAGACCGGTTTGTGAAGGCAATGAAATGCGGTATTATGTATGCGGTGAGCATCATGTTTGTGGGTGTGGTGATTTTTGAGACGATTCCGCATGTTCTACTGGGATTTTTTGAGGCATCGGATGAGATGCTTAAGATTGGTGTGCCGGCTCTTAGGATTATCTGTCTGAGTTTCCTGCCGGCGGGATTTGGTATTGTCTGCGGAACCACTTTCCAGGCCCTGGGCAATGCGGTATACAGTATGCTCGTATCCATGGCAAGACAGCTGGTGGTGCTTCTGCCGGCGGCGTATCTCCTATCGCTTCTGGGCAGCGTGAATTATGTGTGGTGGGCATTTCCGATTGCAGAGATAATGTCGCTGACGATGACGGTGATCTTCCTGATCCGGATCAACAGCAGGGTGATTCGTCATATTGACACTGTAGACTGAAAATGATATGATACATGGGCGGGCCGGACAGCCCGCACAGGCGGATGTGGCGGAATTGGCAGACGCGATGGTTTTAGGTGCCATTGGGTGACCGTGCAGGTTCGAGCCCTGTCATCCGCAGGTACAACAGATAGCTGTAATGTATGGAGTTCCAGACATTGCAGCTGTTTTTGATTACAAAATCCACACATTTTATGACAATTCACTGGGAATTGTGAAACTTTTTGCTATAATGATTCGTATAAGAAGCAGAGGAGCAGAAGAAAGGGAGGATGACCATGGATAGTGGAAATATCTGGAACAGCTTATATACAAGCCAACTGATGGGTACGCAGATGTATGGATTGCAGGTCAATCCCTTTCAGTATTATGGTTCTTATGGGGATATCTGGCAGAATACCGGATTTATGAATACCCTGAGCAATGCTTTGACAAAGTATAACCAGAGCCTGCCGGATACGGATTTCATTGATGTGGGAGACGATGTGAAGGTGTCCACACACAAAGGCAATGTGTGGCAGCTTGGATATGATAAGTCCCTTGTGTATCTGCCCGGAGAGCAGAAAATGCTGATCGTACAGACAGATGGAACGGGACAGAGTACAAAGAATACCGCCGCAAAGGCAGACGGGGCAGCAGGACGTACCAGGACGGCGAGGACATTGGGGACAGGCAGTATAGAGGAAAAGGGGATTCTTGTAAATCAAAGAAAAGCCAGGGCATCGGCAGCATACCGTACAACCCAGAGTGCCGGCCGGCGCAAGTCCATATGGGCTTCCGATAATACAGGGATTCAATAACCCTTTTCTTTCAGATCTTTTACCAGGTTTACATAAAATTCACGTACATCAAATCCCGGGATATTTTCCCGGTTTAAGTCAATCATATCACCGTGAGAGATGCCACGGCCTTTCCCGGTGGTGAGCATGGTAAAGCAGTCACCGAACCGTGCGCTTTCCGCAGACACCAAGCCATCATTGGCGCCATCGAAATGTCTGACCAGCGGATAGGCCATATTGAGAGGAAATCTGCCGCTGGAGGCGCAGTTCATCTGGCTGCCCACACTCTGATAATAAACAGCAGGGTGGTTGGGCATTTTTTCATGCATGCGTTCACAGGCAGAAGCCGTGAGATCGCGTACGGCGGACATAAAGTCAGGATTGGAATCTCCAAATTTCCGAAGGGCGGCATTATACTTGCGCGCTACACTTTTCTGTACCTTTTCCGGTATTTTATCCAGAAGATAATCGGCGAAAATACAGCCTCGGTGAGGGGTGTTGATGGTGGTGAGGGAAGCCACGTAAGGAGCCATCCCACAGGCACTGATAGCATAACGGCTGTCCAATCCTCCTTTGGAATGGGCGATGATATTCACTTTTTCACAGCCGGTCTGTTCTACGATATCCCGGATGCGAGAGGCCAGTTCCTGCCCGCATGAGGCTACGGAAGCGGCGGACTGCTGAGTGCCGTAGCAGATGACTGCACCGTTTTGCCTGAGAGCGAAGGGAATCCGGCCCCAGTAATTAAAGAATCGGAAATCACGGAAAAATACGCCGTGAACCAAAAGCAACGGGTATTTGGTTTCACAGATACGGTTTTCGGCCCGTACTTGTTCCAGAAGGTATTTTTCATTCTCAAAGGATACTTCTGCCGCCGTTATGTTGATGATCCGGCACAGGGCCCAGATATGGACCAGGGGGATCATGCCGCAGGCAATACCGATAATACGCCACTTGATGCCTAACTGGACGGAAGTGGTATATACGCGGATAATGCCGTTCCAGAAAAGAACCGCTTCCAGGAAGATGATAAAAAGCAGGCCCGCCAGATATCCCACGCCGCGGGCAAGTCCGCCCGGCGTATCCGGACGCATCAAAAGGTGATATAAGATGAGAATCATGGATTCTGCAATGGTAGTGGACAGGAAAAGCTGTAGCAGGGTAACACCGTCTGCCAGGATCTTGTTGCGCCGTGAGGAAATCTTACGGACACTCAGCGCCGGGAACAGGTTGATATAGAGAAAGAGGAGAAAGCCTGCCGCGCAGGCGGCCATGACGGCCAGTACACGGCCGGGGGTAAAGAAAGAACTGCGCAGACCGGCGTCTGTGATATAGGGTATCAGTATGTACAATGCACTGAATTCGATAATCAGTATCAGTGCGGATAGAATCCTGCCGAAAGATTTCATGGATATTTTCTCCTGTATATTATGGGAATGTGTTGTTTTATCTGTCTGGTTCCTTTTATATGGTAGCATAATAGAAACGGTATGGAAACTGTAATGTTATAAAGAGAGCAGTAACCGGTTGCATTTCCGGTTCCATGCGAGTAAGATTACAGGTGGACCTGATAACGGGAAAAGAAAGACAGGCATGAGTA
Organism: bacterium 0.1xD8-71; assembly: GCA_003612405.1. Lineage (GTDB taxonomy): Bacteria > Bacillota > Clostridia > Lachnospirales > Lachnospiraceae > UBA3282. Next base: position 75,502 of record RAYR01000008.1, on the reverse strand, counting down.
TGACAACAAAGACAATGACACGAGAGGAGCGCATGGCCACGGAATCCATCGGCAGACTGATGGTGAGTATGACCCTGCCTTCCATCTTTGCGCAGATCATCAATATTTTATACAGTATCATTGACAGAATCTATATCGGGCATATGGAGGGGGTGGGGGCCAACGCTCTGACTGGCGTGGGCGTTACATTCTGTATCACTGTGTTTATTTCTGCTTTTTCCGGGTTTATCAACAGCGGTGCGGCACCCCTTGCGGCTATCTGGCTTGGGAAACAGGACAGGGATCATGCGGAAAAGATATTAGGAAACAGCGTTACATTTCTGGTCTTGTGTACGGTCGTACTGATGGGGATATTCTATGCATTTCAGAGACCGTTGCTCTATCAGTTCGGGGCCAGTGACGCCACTATAGGTTATGCAATGGATTATCTGACCATCTATCTGGCAGGGACGCTTTTCGTGGAGATAGCATTGGGTTTAAATGCTTTCATTATCTGCCAGAGTCAGCCGCGGACGGCAATGTATTCCGTACTGATCGGTGCGATAGCCAATATTATCTTAGATCCTATTTTTATTTTCGGATTCCAAATGGGTGTTAAAGGCGCGGCCATTGCCACGGTGATTTCCCAGGCTTTCAGCGCGGCATGGGTGATGGCCTTTTTGCTGGGGAAGAAATCTTCCCTGAAGATTCGCTTAAAGTTCCTAAAGCCGGACAGAGGGATACTGGTCAGTATTTTTTCCCTTGGCATCTCGCCGTTTATCATGCGGGCAACGGAAAGTTTTATCAGTATTGTGCTGAATCATGGCTTGCAGGCTTACGGCGGAGACCTCCATGTGGGCGCACTCACCATCATGCAGAGTGTGATGCAGCTTTTTTCCGCACCGATCGGCGGCTTCACACAGGGTATGACGCCGATTATCAGTTACAATTATGGGGCGGGTAATTTCGAGAGGGTGAAACAGCTTTACCGCTGGATGATTGGTCTGTGTTTCGGGTTTATGCTGGTAACCACAGCCACGACCATGCTGTTCCCTGGATTTTATGCAGGCTTTTTCACCAATGAGACGCAGCTGATCGAGCTGGTGCGCAGGGTAATGCCCGTTTTTATGGCTGGCATGATGGTCTTTGGATTACAAAATGGTATCCAGCCCACATTCCTGGCGCTTGGCCAGGCAAAGATTTCGCTCTTTATAGCGGTGCTCAGAAAGATTATCCTGTTGATTCCATTGGCGATTATCCTGCCTCATTTTATGGGTGTTATGGGCGTCTATTATGCGGAGCCTGTTTCCGATATCCTGTCTGCGACAACAGCCAGTGTGCTTTTTATGCTTAACATCCGGAAGATTTTGTCCATGGAAGCGCTTCAGAAAATTAAATGAGTGACAAATGTGGCTTGACAAGGGAAATGTTCTTGTGGTACATTAGTCCCAAGTTAAGAGGGAGTAGTTATCCTGTGTAGGCAACATACCCTGGCATGAGCCATGTTTACACGCTTTCTAAATAGGGAATGATAGAAAGAACGAGACTTTTAGCATAATAAAAGTGCTGAGGGTCTCTTTTTGTTATCCTGGAAAAGGATGTGGGAAAGAGATCTTCGGGGAACGGAGGATGTTATGGAAATAGCAATACAACTGGGATTATTGGCACTGGGATTTGTCCTGTTGGTAAAAGGTGCGGACTGGTTTGTGGAGGGAGCCGGTAAAGTGGCGGAGAAATTCGGGATTCCGCAGCTTGTGATCGGCTTAACGATTGTGGCCATGGGAACTTCCCTGCCGGAGGCAGCAGTCAGTGTGTCGGCGGCTTTGAAGGGAAGTGCGGAGATTACCATCGGCAATGTGGTGGGCAGTAATATCATGAATATTCTTCTGATTCTGGGGCTTACGGCGCTTATCAAACCGATTGCGGTGCAGAAGTCCACGGTGCGTTATGAGATTCCTTTTGTCATTGTAGTGTCGGCAATTCTTATGGCAATGGGCATTACAGGGGATCATCTGCTGCGTCTGTCTGACGGTTTGATTCTCTGGGCGTTGATGTTCTGCTATCTGGGGTATCTGCTCGTCATTGCCAAAAAGGGCGGCGGTCTGCCGGGAGAGGAAACGCCGAAGGAGGAGAAACAGATGCCGGTATGGAAGATGCTTGTGCTGATTGTCCTTGGGGGCGCGATGATTGTAGCCGGTTCTCGTGTGGCAGTGGACGCCGCCACAGAACTGGCCAGGATCTTTGGCATGACTGAGCGTCTGATCGGACTCACCATCGTGGCCTTTGGCACCTCTTTGCCGGAACTTGTGACAAGCGTGACGGCGGCCATCAAGGGTAAGGCTGATATCGCTGTGGGCAATATTGTGGGCAGCAATATCTTTAATATTCTCTTTGTGGTGGGAACCTCGGCACTGATTACGCCTGTAGCCTATGCGCCGGCATTTCTGACAGACAGTGTGGTATGTATTGCCACAGCAGTTCTTCTGTGGCTGTGTGTTGTCAGGAATAAGCAGCTGGGCCGCCTGAGCGGCTTTGTTATGCTTCTGGGATATGGAGGATATTTCCTGTACCTGATGCGTTAGCAGAATCTGCGCCGGCAGAACCACAACCAGGATTCCGCAAAGTATACCCCAAAAACTGCGAAGTGTACCGGGTAGGATGTTATTTGCAATCGGATATAGTAGGATAAAAACTATGGATATGCTTATAACAAATATAATCAATAATTTAATGCACGGCCTGTGGGTTTACAATCTTGTCATGGAACCCAAGCACAGCAGGAAGAAACTCATGGGAATCTCGGCAGGGGCGGCGGTAATATCCCAACTGGTTATGATAGTACTCATTATGTGGATGCACCGTCCGGAGCTGATACCGGTAGCAAATATATCTGTGACATGGATTTTTTCTATGCCTATTGTGCAACGGCTCTTATTTTTGGGGTTGCCTTTGTCTTTATGATGTCCGCCTCTGCACCGATGAAATCATTATTTCTGCTGTCTGCTTATTATAGTTACTGGACGTTTGTTTATCTGCTGATTTCAGTTGTCACGAATTCTTTTGCCGGAGCAGGAGGCCCGATAATCTGGGGCCTTCGTGCAGGATTGAATCTGTCAGTACTGTTTTTGTATTGTAAGCTGTTCAGGAAGAAAATCCAGCGCATGTATAAGGAGATACAGATTAACTACAGAGTGGTGGTAACAGTCTCCGTCTTTACCTTTATTGTGATGACGGTTGTATTTGTCCATAATCAGTTGGCAGGGAGGCATGATCTGCTTTATATTGCCTTGATTCTTTCCACAGGCAGTATGATGGTAATCATACATATGCTGCTTTTTTATTTTATAATCCAGAGTGATTATGCAAATCAACTGGAACAGATGCAGCTTCATGAGAAGTATCTGCGGGCACAGATTGATTCTTATGCCCAGATGGAACAAAGTATAAAGCAGACCAGGCATGATATCAGACATCATAACATGGTGGTGGCAGAGTATGCCAGAGAGAAAGATTATCAGAGGATTTTAGCTTATCTGCAAGAGTATGAGATACAGGAGAAAGAGAAATACCAGAGTGCTTTTTGCAGGAATCCCGTGGTCAACAATGTATTGTGCACTTATGTGAATAGGGCGAAATGGGACGGCATAGAGGTGCGTGCGGATATCCGTCTGGGAGAGACGGCGGAAATATCCGATTATGATCTGGTATCTATTTTAGCCAACATTCTGGAAAATGCAGTCAATGCCTGTGAGAGAGAGACAGGAGAGAAGCAGATGGAATTATCCTTGCACCAAAAAGGGAGCAAGCTGATTTTCATATGCAGGAATACCTGTACTGCCAAGGTACGGTTTAAGGATGGGGTTCCTGTTAATCAGGAGCGTATGGGAGTAGGGATAAACAGTGTCCGGTGCTGTGCAGAGAAATATGACGGATCTGTCAATTTTTCTGTTGCCAATGGCATGTTTATCTGTCAGGTGATTTTGAATCATGCGGGAAGTGTAAAAAGCGGGGAAGGGGGCAGCATATCATGTTAGGCGGTTCTGTGATTATAGCACTGCTGCGGATGGTGATCAGTATTGGCGGGACGATTCTGCTCTTGTTTCTGATGAGTGAGTCCAGGTTTTCGAGAAAGAAGACAGTCTTAAGCGGTGTGGGCTTTTACCTGTCTGCAATAGCCATGACCTGTATATGGTATGCTTTTTCCCAGGAAGCTTTTGTCCGTATGGGGGCGCTTGTGACTTATCTGTGTTTTGGGGTGTATGCTGTCTGGATCAGCAGAGATACGATCTATGTTTCCTTATATAAGCTGGCGCTTATCTTTTATCTGATATCGGCGTTTATGGTCGGCGGTATTGAGATCGCAGTCATCTTTTTCCATAAGAATGTATGGGCGGATATCATTGCCCGTATAGTATTGTTTGGTCTGATTGCCTTATTCATAGACAGAAGGGTAAAGAGTTCCATTCGGGGTTTTTCCGATTATGTGGAGAATGAACTGGATCATTTCAGCGTGGCAGTGATGATGCTGAGTCTCTTTCTGGGGATTGGATTTATTCTCAATCCGACAGTCCGTGACCAGACACCTTACCGGCTGTTCCAGATTGCCATGAATTTCTTCCTGACGGGTGTTATGCAAGTCCTTGTTTTCAGGCTTTACCTTCATATTGGCAGGGAAAAGGAATACAGGCAGCAAAATCAGTTTATGGAGATGAATCATCGTCTGCTGGAACGGAATCTGGAATTGCTGGGAGCTTTTGGGGAAGATGGCACATCAGAGAAAATCTGTGAAAATGCAGCTGTCAACAGAATTCTGTCGGCCTATGCAGATCAGGCAAGAAAGGAACAGATCCATGTAGAACTGGATGTGGAGCTGGATGTGGAAGCCGGTATTCCGAATATTGATCTGATTACCATACTGGCAAATGCCTGGGAAAATGCTCTGTACGGCTGCATGGAGGCAAGAAAAGAGGATGCCGGACGGGAGTGTATTATTCGACTGTCAATTCGGAAAAAGAAGAACAAGCTGGCTATCTATTGCAGTAATACCTGTAAAATGGAAGCCGGTATTGAAAAGGGGCTGCCAAGACCCGAAGATTCGGGCGGCCTTGGCGCCATAAGCATTGTCAAGACAGTAGAGAAATTTGACGGAGAATATGATTTTAAAAATGATAATGGTATGTTCATTTTCCGTCTGGTCGTAAACATTGTGCCCGGCAGGGATTTTTCGGCGATGGCATGACAGGAGAGTCTCCATGTATTTGATTGCGCTCTGTGACGATGAGGTCGAACAACTGCATAAGACGGAGGAGGTATTGACAGAATATCGAAACCTCCATCCAAGAGAGAACTTTCGTGTGAAGCGTTTTGAGAGCGCAGGGATTCTACTTGATCTGATCAGAAAGGAGGAGTTCCTTCCGGATCTGATTGTGATGGATATTTACATGCCGGATCAGATGGGAATTGAGGCGGCAAGAGAACTGCGGCGCATGGGAAATCACTGCCGGATCGTGTTCCTGACGACTTCCAGGGAGCACGCTCTCGATGCGTATGAAGTAGAGGCGGCCCAGTATCTGGTAAAGCCTCTATCAAAAGAGAAATTGTTTCCGCTTCTGGACAGATTTCTGGAGGAAATCGAGGAGGAGCGCAGAAGATACATTCTGATGCGGATTGAGGGCATGGTGCAGAGAATTGCCGTGGACGATATCGTATACTGTGAGGCGCAGGGTAAAACACAATACATGCATTTTGCCAACGGCACACAGTGTATGCTGCGTATTACCATGGCCAAGATCGTGGAGATGCTGTCTCCTTATACAGAATTTATGCGGGTGGGCATCGCGTATCTTGTCAATATGGAACACATAGAATATGTCAGCAAGGTGGAGATTCAGATGGATACCGGAAAGAAGATATATCCGCCCAGAGGGTCCTATCAGATGGTGCGGGAGAAGTATTTTGCATATTATTGTGGCGAATAAATCCAGCGAAGCTGGATTGCGAGATTTGCTTCGCAAACTCGGAAAAAGCGAAAGGGTTGATTTTAGTCAACCCTTTTTTTGCCCCAGAAGAATACGGCTACGGTGCCGGGCCCGGTGTGGGCGCCGATTGTCGTACCGATATTGTTGATGAGTACCTTGCCGTCAAGATGCGGGAAACGCGCTTCAATCAGGTCCGCCACCGCCTTGGCATCCTCGTAGCAGGCTGACTGTGAGATATAGCATTTACCATGGTATTCGGTGCCTTCCTCCAGACATTCTTCCATCTTATCGACAATGGTGTGGATGACCTTGCGCTTGGTACGGATCTTATAGCGGGGAATCAGTCGTCCCTCGTGATCCACATTCAGAAGCGGACAGATGTTCAGCATGCCGCCGATGAAACCGGAGGCTTTGGAGATACGTCCGCCCCGGATGTAGAAAGTCAGATCAGTGGAGAAGAACCAGTGATTGAGTTTCAAACGATTATCCATCGTCCATGTATAAAGCTCCTCTATGGACATACCTTCATCGCGCAGGTCTGCCAGCTTATCCATCAAAAGACCATAGCCGGAAGAGGCTGCGAAAGAATCTACAATATAGATCTTTCGGTCAGGATACTGTTCTTCCAGATTATTCTTGGCGGTCATGGCTGAGTTGACCACACCGGAGATGCCGGAGGACAGGCTTAAGTGAATGATATCTTTGCCTTCCTTGAGAAAAGGTTCAAAATATTCTGTGAACTCGGCCACATTGATCTGGGATGTCTTGGTGTCCGCGCCGTCTGCCATAGCCTGATAGAACTGGTCAAAAGGCATGGATTTTCCAAGATCGTCACTGTATTGCACGCCGTCCAGCTCATAGTGAAAACAGATATAAGAGATGCCCCGTTTTTTGAAATGTTCCGCAGAAAGATCCGCGGTAGAACAACAACTGATAATATATTCTTCCATAATTCTCCTTTGCCCAGAGTCTTTGTGTGAATAGTTTTATGATATAACAAATATGATTTTGTGGTTACCTTTATGAGTCTATCACGTTTGACAGACAAATACAATGAACATTTACAAGTACTTGTCTTGCCTGAGAATATTTGGTATAATCGTGATGGTGTCCATCGGGCACCAGTGATAACCTACAATAAACCAGAAAATAATCAAAGGAGAGACAGCTAAATGAAAGGAAATATTGTTGTTGGTCAGTCTGGCGGCCCTACAGCCGTTATCAATTCTTCTGTGGCAGGTGTGTACGCAGCCGCAAAGAAACTTGGCGTGAAGAAGATTTATGGAATGGTGCATGGCATCGAGGGATTTTTGGATGATAAGATGATTGATCTTTCTGAATACCTGGATGATGAGACAGGAATCGAGCTTTTGAAGAGAACTCCTTCTGCGTTCCTTGGCTCCTGCCGTTTTAAGATGCCCAAGATTGAGGGGCATGAAGATGTTTATGAGAAAGTATTTGAGATCATGGAGAAACATGATATTGAGTGTCTGTTCTATGCAGGCGGTAATGATTCCATGGATACTGTTAAGATGCTGTCCGATTATGCGGCTGCACACAACAAACCCCAGAGGTTCATGGGCGTTCCCAAGACCATCGACAATGATCTGCCTGTGACAGACCACTGCCCGGGTTATGGTTCCGCAGCAAAATATATTGCCACATCCTTAAAGGAAATCATCAGGGATAACTCTTCTTTCGGTGCGAAGAAGCCTACCATCTGTATCGTAGAAATCATGGGACGTAATGCAGGATGGCTTACAGCGGCAGCAGCGCTGGCGAAGGGTGATGATTGTGAAGGCTGTGATGCAATCTATCTTCCGGAGAAAGTTTTTGATATTGATAAATTTGTAGCAGATGTGAAAGAACTGGCAGAGAAGAAATCTTCCGTTGTCATTGCGGTATCCGAGGGTGTCCATGTAGCGGATGGCAGATATGTCTGCGAGATTGGCAGAGAAGTGGCTGTAGATGCGTTTGGTCATAAGCAGATGTCCGGTACGGCAGTTATGCTGGCAGAGAAGATTGCTGCCGAGACAGGGTTAAAGACCCGTGCAATCGAGTTCTCCACTTTGCAGAGAGCAGCTACCCACCTGGCTTCCCTGACAGATATCAATGAGGCGTTCCAGGTAGGCCATGATGCAGTGATGGCTGCTGAAGAAGGTAAGACAGGTATGATGATCACCCTTGACAGAAACGGAGAAGATCCTTATCAGTGCGGTACCAGCGCTTATGATATCCATGCGATCGCCAATGTGGAGAGAAAGGTTCCCGATGAGTGGATCACAGCGGATGGCAAGGGCCTGACGGAAGGGTATGAGAAGTACGCAAGACCGCTTATCATGGGTGAACTTCAGCCGCTGTTTGTCAATGGTACACCGAGACATCTGGTAAGAAAATAAAAGATTTTTAATTTTTTTCAAAAGAGTGGTTTACAAAGCCACTCTTTTGTTATATGATGATTTTGGAAAACGATTTCCGGAAAACATTTTCCAAACAAGCGATCGTTTTCGGAATGGAAGAATTATGGTATCTATCAAAGATGTCGCAAAACATGCGGGTGTGGCGATCTCTACCGTGTCCAAGGTATTGAACAACTATCCCAATGTCAGTGAGGAGACGAAGAAAAAAGTAAATGAGGCAGTCGCGGAGCTGAATTTTGTCCCTAATTCCGTGGCGGCGGCGCTGTCATCGAAACAGTCCGGCAGAGTAGCGCTTCTGATGAATCTGAATAATGTATCTCAGGCAGTGGATGAGATTAATATGCAGTATTTGGCGGGCACCATAAATCAGGCAGTGGAGATGAATCTGGATGTGATCACGGTGTTTTACTCCATGCTTAAGAATAAAAGCCTGGAAGAGGTGATACGCTATTTACAGTCTCAGAGCATTACGGGCCTGATTATTTTCGGTATGTCAAAGGACGATAAAGTACTGCATAAGCTGATTGATGCGAAGATTTTTAAGATTGTGACAGTGGATGTAGCGATTGTGAATGAGAATACCTCTTCTGTGTGGATTGACCAGGTCAGGGCACAGTATGATGTGGCGAAGAAGACACTTTATGAGAATAAGGGCAAAAGTATTCTTTATCTTGCGGGCAAAAAGAATGGTTACGTCACCGAGGAGCGTCTGAAAGGAATCCGGCAGCTTGCGGAGGAGAAGAATATTACGCTGTTAGTCAGAAACGGAGAGTTTTCTGAATTGCAGGCCAGGAATCTGACCTTTAAGTATGCAAGAAAAAAGGATATCGTGGTGTGCGCTTCTGATCTGATGGCAATCGGGGCCATGAAGGCGCTGATGGAAATGGATATCTTCCGGCCGGTGTGCGGGTTTGACGGTATTACACTGATGGGATATGCAGGGAAGCAGATGAATACCGTGCGTCAGGATTTCAAGCGGATTGCTTCGGAGGCGGTCAAAGAGTTGAAAAGACTGCTGGAGGGCGGCACAGGTCAGCAGATCGTGCTGGATTACGAACTGGTGAGAATGAAATATACGGATGTTCTGGCATAACATAGAAACTTTAAAATCATAAAAGTATAATGTAGGAGGAGCAAAAATGACACAGGCGAGCAATCTGAAAAGGGATGTCCTGGTGATGAATCTGGAGAAGGAGTTGGAGCACCAGACACAAAGCGGTTATGGCAAAACAATTGCCGATTGCAGTAACGAGGAACTGTATTACAGCATTTTACAGCTGTCCAAAAGATTGATGGAGGTATCCGAACCGATTGAGGGAGAGAAGAAGATTTACTATATTTCAGCGGAGTTTCTGATCGGTAAGCTTCTGTCCAACAATCTGCTCAATTTGGGTGTCTATGATAATCTGGAGAAGATTCTTGCAAAGTATGGCAAACAGCTTTCAGTGATTGAGGAAATCGAGCCGGAGCCGTCGCTTGGCAACGGCGGGCTTGGAAGGCTGGCGGCATGTTTTCTGGATTCTATTGCGTCACTGGGCCTTCCGGGAGAGGGTATCGGCCTGAACTACCATTTCGGCCTTTTTAAGCAGGTGTTTAAGAATAAATTGCAGACTGCACAGAAGAATGACTGGATTGAGGAACAGTCCTGGCTGACCAGAACTGACACGACGTTTGAGGTGGCTTTCGGGGAGAAGAAGGTTACGTCAAGGCTTTATGACATAGATGTGGTTGGATATGACAATGGTGTCAATAAATTGAGATTGTTTGATTTGGAAACACTGGACGAGGGTCTGGTGAAAAAGGGAATTGATTTTGACAAAGAGGATATAGAGAAGAATCTGACTTTGTTCCTGTATCCGGACGATTCTGACGAGGCGGGGAATCTGCTGCGTATCTATCAGCAGTATTTTATGGTAAGCAATGCAGCGCAACTGATTTTGAAGGAAATGAAAGAAAAGAAATATGATCTGCGCAAGATGTACGATCATGCGGTGATTCAGATTAATGATACCCATCCGACCATGGTGATTCCGGAGCTGATCAGAATTCTGGTGGATGAGAAAGCCTTTACCATGGATGAAGCCATCGAGGTGGTCAGCAAGACCTGCGCTTATACAAACCATACAATTCTGGCGGAAGCGCTTGAGAAATGGCCACTGGAATATCTGGAGAAGGTTGTGCCGCAGCTGGTGCCGATCATCAAGGAGCTGGATAAGAGAGTGGCGGCGAAGTATAAGGATCCCAAAGTACAGATCATTGATGAGGATGACAGAGTGCATATGGCACATATTGATATTCACTACGGATTCTCGGTCAACGGTGTGGCGGCGATCCATACGGAAATCTTAAAGGATACGGAGTTACATGCGTTCTATAAGATTTACCCGGAGAAATTCAATAATAAGACGAATGGTATTACTTTCAGAAGATGGCTCTTATCATGCAACAGAGAGCTGGCCGGTTTCCTTTCCGAGACCATTGGCGACGGGTATAAGAAGGATGCAGATAAGTTGGAAAAACTGCTTGATTATATAGAGGATGACAAAGTACTTGACCGCATCGCGCAGATTAAGATGAACCGCAAGATGGATCTGGCGGCTTATGTGAAAGAGGTGGAGGGAGTGACCTTAAATCCTGACTCTATCTTCGATATCCAGAGCAAAAGACTGCACGAGTATAAACGGCAGCAGATGAACGCGCTCTATATCATTCACAAATATCTGGAAATCAAGGGCGGCAAGAAGCCGGTCAGACCGATGACTTTTATCTTTGGTGCCAAGGCGGCGCCTGCCTATGTGATTGCCCAGGATATCATTCATCTTCTGCTGGTGCTCCAGGAGATTGTCAATAAGGATCCTGATGTGAGCCCTTACATGACAGTGCTTATGGTAGAGAATTATAACGTGGCTTATGCAGAGAAGATGATTCCCGCCTGTGATGTCTCCGAGCAGATTTCCCTGGCTTCCAAGGAAGCTTCCGGTACGGGTAACATGAAGTTCATGTTAAACGGTGCGGTTACCCTGGGAACATCTGACGGTGCCAATGTGGAGATTCATGAGCTGGTGGGAGATGACAATATCTATATCTTCGGTGAGAAGTCCGAGGCGGTCATCAAGCACTATGAAAAGGCGGATTATGTAGCAAAGGATTATTATAAGAAGAGCCCGGTGATCAAGGAGGCAGTTGATTTCATTGTCAGCAAACAGGCCCTGAAAGTGGGACACAAGAAGAATCTTGAGAGGCTTTATAAAGAACTTCTGAACAAAGACTGGTTTATGACACTTTTGGATCTGGAAGATTATATTGCCACAAAGGATAAGATGATGGCGGATTATGAGGATCAGAAGAAGTGGAGAAAGATGATGTTGGTCAATATTGCGAAAGCAGGATTCTTCTCCTCCGACAGAACGATTGCAGAGTACAACAGGGATATCTGGAAATTGAAGTAGGAATGTGTGTGACAACCATGGGAATGAAAGAAAGGGTAAACAATGTTTACCCTTTCTTCGTACTTTCTCTGGTAAGTTTTCATGAAAGTTCCTTCAGCCTTGCCAGGGCCGGCTCGTAGTCTCCGCAGCTGCGATACGCCCGGGCAGCTTCCGGAATATGTCCACTACATTCATATATGACACCCATGTTATAATATGCTTTATAACTGTTTACGCCATCTACGGAGAACTCTTCCATGGTGACAGACTTTTGAAATTCACCTATGGCAGCGTCCAGAAATCCGTTGTTCATATAGATAAGCCCCATCAGAAACACAAAGTCTGCCCGTTTGGCAAATTCGTCATAGACGCCGAGCAGGTGCAGGGCTTCTTTATTTTGCTTCAGATCCAGGAGCGTATAGCCGTAGGATTCCACCATGGTCTGCACATAATCTAAGGACGGATCCACATCCATGGCGAGCCCGGCATCAAAACACGCGGCGGCCTGCTCATAATCTTTCAACCGCCGGTAGCTTTGCCCCAGCTGATAGTAGAGATAGGGATCCGGACCTTGTTTCTCAAGTTCCTGATTTAACAGGGTGATGTTGCGCAGGCACTTTTCCTGCATCTTTTCTTCCGAAATGTCATAGCCCACATGCAGGATGGCGATAGGAGCATTGTAGGTTCTGACGGAGGCGGGCAGAGTGGAAGAAGAACGGTACACGAGCTGTTCATGGATTGCACCTGCAAAATGGAAATATTTCCGGTTTGCGAAACGGCTTACCCGTATCTGTTCCCAGGCAGTCTGTCCATCCAGCTGAAAGCGGTTGCGAATCAGAATCCGTCCGGCAGCATCGGGATGATCGTTCATACAGTGTTGAAGTGCCTCTGTATCAATCTCCTCTATATATTCATCACAATCAATGAAAAGTATCCAATCATGGGAGGCTTTTTCCATACAGAAATTTTTGGCGGCGGCAAAATCGTCACACCAGTCAAAGTGAAAGACCTGCGCAGTATAGTTTTGCGCAATCTCCACGGTATGGTCTGTGGAGCCGGTGTCTGTCAGTACAATCTCTACACCGTAAGAGGAAAGTCTTTTACAACACTCTTCGATATGCTCTTCTTCATTTTTGGAAATGATACATACGGATATGGGAAGCAAAGTCATTCCTCCTAAGTCGCTGACAATTCCTTAAGCCTTCTTTTGGCCGGTTCATAATCTCCGCATTTTTTGTAGTAGAGGATGGCCTCCTCTGGTTTGTTCAGGGTCTCGTAAATGCTGGCAATATGGTAATTGGCCCGGTAACTGTTGACACCTGTACGGGAGTAGGCGGTCAGGGTAGTTGCCTTTTGGAACTCTTCAATGGCCTTATCATAGTTGCCTTTTTTCATATAAAGGGTTCCCATCAGGAAGACAAAATCAGCCCGGTGGGAGAACTGTTCATATTTATCCTTAAGGGACATGGCAAGATCGTACCGGGCAAGATCCATCAGACAATAGCCGTAGGTCTCTGCCATACTCTGGACAAATGCAGAGTTGGGATCTGCGTTCAAATCAAGGCCGAGTTTATAGAAGTGGGCCGCTTTTTCCATATCGTTTAAGGAAATGTAATTTTGTCCCAGCTGGAAGTATATGTAAGAGCTGGGGCCTTTCTGTTCCAGATCATGTAAAAGCATTTCCAGATTACGGGTAGCACGCATCCGCTTATCGGATTCTGACACATATCCTTCATGGTAGAATGTCAGTGGAATCTGGAACGTTTCCGGTTCCTTACCATCCAGGGTACGCACCTGCTCATGGATGCTTCCTTCATAATGGCAGTATTTCCTGTTAAAGAGTCTGCCGATACGTTCCGACATGATAGAGCGGGAACCTTGAACGGTATAGGGGTTGTTGCGCATGATCATGCCCACGGAATTATTGTTATGGGAGAGCGCTTCCTCCAGGGTGGCCAGATTTACATTTTCCAGGTATTCATCACAGTCTATGATCAGCACCCAGTCGTTAGTGGCCTGTTGGATGGAGAAGTTTCTGGCAGAACTGAAGTTGTCACACCAGGCAAAGTGGAATACCTTATCGGCATATTTGTGAGCTACCTCCACGGTCCGATCCACAGATCCTGTATCCACCACGATGATTTCAAACCGGCAGGGCCTTAGTCTTTTCAGACATTCTTCAATGTGGTTATCTTCGTTCTTGGCGATCATACATACGGAAACGGGTAACATAGAAACACCTCTTTATCTTTATGAAATATATAGTTGGGGAAATAAAATTCCCTGCTTATATTTTAGCATTTTCCCCGTGACTCGACAACCGGTTATTTACTTTGCAACGGGACGGAAGTACTAGACTTTTTGAACAAAAACGCTGGTAAAAAAATAGTAAAAATCAACAATGGTGACGATATTTCGTTCAAAACGTGTTTTTGGTGGTTCCTTTTTGCAGGAATCTATGATACACTATAGGAGACAAGGGGAGGAGAAAATTTTTTCCTGCACAGACAATCAGTATAGCACGAGGAGGTCTTATATTATGACAAAGGCAGAAATATTAAAGGCGGAAATATTAAATCAGTACAAGAGTGTAAGACAGTTTGCGATTGAGATGGAGATTCCATACTCTACGCTGGTTACGGCATTGGATAGAGGCATTGAGGGTATGGCTTATGGCACGGTCATCAGAATGTGTGACAGGCTGAATCTGAACCCGGTGGATTTCACACCGCTTAACCAGAAGAGCCTGCTTGGCGGCAAGATCATGGAGAACCGTGTGTTCCAGTATTATGTGAAGCTGAACAAGACCGGACGGAAGAAAGCACTTGAACTGATGGAAGATTATGCGCAGCTTGATAAGTATAAAGCGGTTGAGGAAAATTGATGAAGTATGATTATCTTGTGGTAGGCGCGGGGCTTTTCGGCTCCGTGTTTGCCTGTGAAATGAAGCGACATGGCCGGCGGGTGCTCGTTATCGACAGAAGGGAGCATATCGCCGGTAATGTTTATACAGAATCTGTGTCTGGAATCCAGGTACATCGGTATGGAGCCCATATTTTCCACACTTCCGACAGAGAGATATGGAATTATGCAAACCAATATGCAGAATTTAATCAGTATATTAATTCTCCGGTGGCCCGCTATCAGGGTGAACTATATAATCTGCCTTTTAACATGAACACCTTTAACAAAATGTGGGGTGTGATAACGCCTGCCGAGGCAAGGGAAAAGATTGCGGAACAGATTGCCGGTCTGGGGATCACGGAGCCGTCCAATCTGGAAGAGCAGGCCCTTTCCCTGGTTGGTAAGGATGTCTATGAGAAGCTGGTGAAGGGGTATACAGAGAAGCAGTGGGGCAGGGACTGCAAAGAACTTCCGGCCTTTATCATCAAGAGACTGCCGCTTCGCTTCACCTATGATAATAATTATTTCAATGACCGGTATCAGGGGATTCCGATTGGCGGCTATACCATAATGGTAGAGAATATGCTGCGTGGAATCGAGGTAAAGACAGGTATCTCCTATCAGGAGTTTGCAACGGAGCAGGAGGAGGACGGACATGTCTGTGTGACAGATCATGCAGGAAATACCTATGATAAGGTGGTTTATACAGGCATGGTGGATGAGTACTTTGATTTCTGTCTGGGTCACCTGGAATACCGATCCCTTAAGTTTGAGACAGAGACACTTGTGGGCTGCGACAATTACCAGGGTAATGCGGTGGTGAATTATACGGAGCGTGAGATTCCTTATACCAGGGTGATCGAACACAAGCATTTTGAATTTGGAACCCAGCCGGATACCGTGATTACCAGAGAGTATCCCGCAATCTGGCAGGAGGGAGAGGAACCCTACTATCCGGTTAACGATGAGGCCAACACGGTACTGCTCGAGAAGTATCAGGAACTGGCAAAGGCCAGACCGCATCTTATTCTGGGCGGCCGTCTGGGACAGTATAAGTATTATGATATGGATAAAGTGATCGGGACAGCACTGGCGGCTGTGCGGGAAGAATTATCGTAGCGGCCGGCAATTATTTGTAAATCAAATGCAGGCAGAGTATTGACAAGATGCGGTACTCTGCCTATAATACTACTTGATAGTTTGAGTATCAAAGTATTGGAGTTTCAAATAATATAAGTGAAATGATAATCAGGATATCAGATGGAGGCATTATGAACTGGAACGAAGCAATCAAGGAATTGGATGGCAGAAGAGAGAAAGCGCTGCTTGGCGGCGGACAGGGTAAGATTGACAAACAGCATGCGACAGGCAAGCTGACGGCCAGGGAGCGGATTGAGATTCTGTTGGATCCCGGTACTTTTGTGGAAGTGGACGGCTTTCTGGAATCCCGCATTGACGATTTTGATCTGGATAAAAGAAGAGTGCCCGGAGACGGCGTGGTGACGGGATATGGTGAGATTGACGGAAGACAGGTTTTTGTGGCCAGCGAGGATTTCACGGTGATCGGCGGCACACTGGGAGAGTATCATTCTTTTAAAATCTGTCGGATTCAGGATATGGCGATGGAGATGAAGGCACCCTTAATCTGTATCAATGACAGCGGCGGGGCCAGGATTGAGGAGGGTATTTCCTCCTTAAGCGGTTACAGCGGCATGTTCCTGCGTCATACGAAAGCGTCCGGCGTTATCCCACAGATTGCGGTCATTCTGGGGCCCTGTTCTGGCGGTGCCTGCTATGCGCCTGCAATCTGTGACTTTATCTTTATGGTAAAAGATACCTCCAAGATGTTTATCACCGGGCCCAATGTGGTGAAGACGGTTATCAACGAGGAAGTGTCCGTGGAGGAACTTGGCGGTGCGGAAGTGCATGCGAAGAAGAGCGGGGTTTCCCATTTTACCTATGATACGGAGAATGAGTGTCTGATGGGGGTGCGTAAACTCCTGTCCTATCTGCCCAGTAACTGGACGGAGAAGCCGCCTGTAATCAATACAAAAGAGAGACAGAGCATCCTGCCCCGCGTGGGCAAGGTCTTTGGCAGAGGCGAGGGCGGCAAGGCGGGAAGCGCCATGCGGGCGAAAGCTGCCAAGATTATGGATATTGTGCCGGATAATTCCCGTCATGCCTATGATGTGAAAGAAGTGATTGACTGTATCGTGGATGAAGGGAGCTTC
Source organism: bacterium 0.1xD8-71 (assembly GCA_003612405.1). Classification (GTDB taxonomy): domain Bacteria; phylum Bacillota; class Clostridia; order Lachnospirales; family Lachnospiraceae; genus UBA3282. Next base: position 58,562 of record RAYR01000008.1, on the reverse strand, counting down.
TTTGAGGTACAGAAGGAATTTGCCACCAATGCGGTGGTGGGTTGGTGCCGGATGGAGGGCAAGGTTGTGGGTATTGTGGCGAATCAGCCCAATTCCATGGGCGGATCCCTGGATTACCATGCTTCCGATAAGATAGCCAGATTTATCAGGTTCTGTGACTGTTTTAACATACCGCTTGTCACCTTGATTGATGTGCCGGCCTTTCTGCCGGGCACAGCCCAGGAACATAACGGCATTATCCGTCACGGCGCAAAGATTCTGTATGCATATTCCGAGGCAACAGTACCCAAGATTTCCCTGATTATGCGCAAGGCTTACGGCGGCGCCTATATTGCCATGAATTCCAAGGAGATGGGAGCGGATATTGTCTATGCCTGGCCTATCGCGGAGATTGCGGTGATGGGAGCGGACGGTGCCGTGAATATTGCTTTCAAGCGTAAGATCAAGGCGGCTGCGGATCCGGAAGCCATGCGGGCACAGTGCAAGAAAGAGTATGAGGACAGATTCTTAAATCCCTATGTGGCTGCGGCCAGGGGCTATGTCAACGAGGTGATCAAACCGGAGGAGACAAGAGAGGCGCTGATCAAGGCGCTGCGGGGACTTAAGAATAAGCAGATGGAAGGGCCGAAGAAAAAGCACGGAAATATACCACTCTAATATAAAAGGAGGCAGATATATTCTGCCTCCTTTAGCATATGGAATATTAACAATAGCTGTTGAACATCATGCCGCTGTAGGCGCTGGTGATGTAGGGACTTGCAAAGTTCTTACCGGGATTCTTGTAGGCCACGATTACGTTGTTGACGTAGTTCATGGGATTTAAGGCTACCTGGTTAGATTTGCGGAGGATGGAATTGGTGAAGCCCTTCATGGAAGAGAAGGCATCTCTTGCGTCATCGCCCATGGCTTTCTGTCGGAGGACATCACTGTCCACTTCCAGGGTGCCGTCCAAGTTCAGATTTAATCCTGCCTGCGTAAGTCCCTTGGCGTAGACCCTGGCAACACTGCTCATTTCGTTGAACAGACGGTTGCTCTTGGGCTGGTTCTCACTGTATTCGGAAACAGCCTGTAAAAAGGAATTGTAGCCTCTTACCAGAGTATTGATATTTTCTGTCAACGACTCCACATCTGTCTTAAGTCCGATGGAAGCGGTTTCCCCCTCCTCGCTGCTGACACCCTTAAACTGTAGGTTATACAGGTGTTCTATGGTGTAGTGATTGGAGGTGGAAGTAATCTCTTCGCCGTTTACCAGAAAAGCTGCATTGGTGGGCGGTGAAGCGACATAATCAAGTCCCAGATAATCAACGGCACCGGAAGCCTTGCTGGTGCGTTTGTCGGATATATGGAACTGATAATATTTATTGTCTTTTAAACCGGTGGCGTTGGATTCCATCCGGAGACTGGAATTACCGTTATTATCTGTAATAACCTGTGCCGTCATGCCGATGTTTGCGTTGTTGATCAGGCGGGAAAGACGATCCTGTACATCCCGGTTGGTATCGGTCGCTTTGATGCTGAACTGAAATTCATAGTTGAGATCATCTATACTCACATCGAAAGAGTAGGTATCGGGTGTCAGTGCGATGGCTTCTTCATCGGCAAGAAAACGTCCCATATTAACCTGTGTGGACGCCAGACGCTTTACTTCCACATCATAGGAAGGCATGTCGTCTTCCGGTTTGGACGAACCGATATAAGAGGCGGTGGCGATATTCTCATTGCTGGAATAGGCAACCTTTTTATTTAAGAGTTCTTCTTCGTCCAGACCACCCAGTGAAGCAATCGTATTGCGCAGTTCTCTGGCATTTTCTTTCATGCCCACAGCAAAACGCTGGGATTCTTTACTTGTATCCAGAATAAACAGAGGGGATTCCTTGTTCATTTTGACGATGGAATTATACACGCTGCGAAGCTCGCTCTTCTTATGGGAATCATAAGGTGTGCTAGACTTCGGCGCATAGGTAGTCAGATAGAAATTATAGACATTTGTTAAATTACTAACAGAATTATAAGACATAAGCCCCTCCTTTCTTCCATGAAATCGTCGCAGATGTTTTCTTAGGCTGTCCGTTGCCTGCAAAGCATCTTCGTGGGCATTTCTACTTATATAATATTGTATGATAATATTCACGTATGAGATACGAATACTGACAATAATCCTATTATCAATAAATTGTAATTTTATTGTAACATCATATAGGGGAGAAATGCAAGTGTTTATGGGTCTTTATAGACTTTTTTATATAAACTTGCCGTAAATCCTGTTACATATTAAATAAGCATAAAACATACGATTTATATATATATCGTAAGGGGAGTGTAAATTGTGAAGAGGAAAAAGACAAATATTTTATATAATTTTAAGAAATGATTTTGGACAGGTTTACAGGAAAAATGGAAAAAGCGGTTGACTTCGTTCCTTTCATATGATATATTGTGTGGGCGAGATAAGATTTAGGTCTTTTTTTTATGCTTAAAAAATGGGATTTATCCAATCATCACAGAGTAAATGAAGAGTAAATGCACGTGGAGGTAACAAGATGCGCACAAGGATCACATTAGCATGTACAGAATGTAAACAGCGTAACTACAATACGACGAAAGACAAGAAGACTCATCCGGACAGGATGGAGACCAAGAAGTATTGCAGATTCTGCAAGAGACATACCCTGCATAAGGAGACGAAGTAATCGTCTGTCGTTTTTTAAGGGAAAGGAGAGTAGCTATGGGAGATTCTGCGAAATCAGCAAAATTGGACAAGACAGCTAAAACGGTCAAATTTTTTGACGGTGTGAAGGCTGAGTTTAAGAAGATCACCTGGCCTGATAAAGATGCCCTTTTGAAACAATCCGTGGCGGTTGTTATTATTTCCTTGGTAGTAGGAGCGATTATTACGATACTGGACTTCGGTTTACAGTATGGTGTGGAGTTTATTACGACATTCACATTTTAGGAAGCTTCGCAAACAGGTTGATAAGAGGCATGGAGGATTGGTATGGCAGAAGCGAATTGGTATGTTGTGCATACTTATTCCGGGTATGAGAACAAAGTAAAAGCCAATATTGAGAAGACAATTGAGAACAGACATCTGGAAGAGGAAATCCTGGAAGTCAAGGTGCCGATGCAGGATGTTATGGAAATGAAGAACGGTGCCCGCAAGACAGTGCAGAAGAAGATGTTTCCGGGTTATGTTCTGATCAATATGGTCATGAATGACGATACATGGTATGTCGTGAGAAATACCAGAGGTGTGACAGGCTTTGTGGGGCCGGGAAGTAAACCTGTGCCGCTCACAGAGGCGGAGATGAAGCCTCTTGGCATTAAGATGGAAAATGTGAGCGTTGACTTCGCAGAAGGCGATACCATTGTGGTGGTTGCCGGTGTCTGGAAGGATACGGTGGGTGTTGTACAGAGGATTGACTACAACAAACAGACGGCTACCATCAATGTAGAGTTGTTCGGCAGAGAGACTCCCGTGGAGATCAGTTTTGCGGAAGTAAGAAGCCTTAGATAAGCTGATATTTATTCCCGGGGATAACGGGTGTAGATATGTATGTGGGAGATGATTTAAAATGCGTAGCATTTTAAATCGCACGATTGCCGGAGGGGCAATCGCGCATGAAACTGAGGAATATGGGATGTTTCACATTTAAAATCATCGCCTAAACCACAATATTTTAGGAGGTGCCATTATGGCAAAGAAAGTAGAAGGATACATTAAGTTACAGATCCCTGCTGGTAAAGCAACACCAGCACCGCCGGTTGGTCCTGCACTGGGACAGCATGGTGTCAACATCGTTGAATTTACCAAACAGTTCAACGCTAGAACGGCTGATAAAGGTGATGTGATCATCCCGGTCGTTATCACAGTTTATGCGGACAGAAGTTTCAGTTTCATCACGAAGACTCCCCCTGCGGCAGTTCTTTTGAAGAAAGCCTGCAACATCAAATCCGGTTCGGCAACCCCCAATAAGGCTAAGGTTGCAACGATTTCCAAGGCAAAGTTACAGGAGATCGCGGAGACGAAGATGCCGGATTTAAATGCGGCAAGCGTAGAGGCTGCTATGAGCATGATTGCCGGTACAGCAAGAAGTATGGGCATCACAGTAGAAGAGTAATGGAGGGGCTGACATGAAACATGGTAAAAAATATCAGGAGGCGGCTAAGCTGGTAGATCGTGCGACTCTGTACGATACAGCAGATGCGATCGCCTTGGTTAAGAAAACAGCGACAGCGAAATTTGATGAGACGGTGGAGGTTCATATCAAGACCGGATGTGACGGCCGTCATGCCGAGCAGCAGATCCGTGGCGCAGTAGTTCTGCCGAACGGAACAGGTAAGACAGTGAAGGTGCTGGTATTCGCCAAAGGTGATAAGGTGGCGGAGGCTGAGGCAGCCGGTGCAGATCATGTAGGCGGCGAAGAGCTGATCCCTAAGATTCAGAATGAAGGCTGGCTTGACTTTGATGTAGTCGTTGCGACGCCTGACATGATGGGTGTGGTAGGACGTCTCGGTAAGGTGCTTGGTCCCAAAGGATTGATGCCGAACCCGAAGGCTGGTACTGTAACCATGGATGTGGCCAAGGCAATCAGCGATATCAAAGCCGGTAAGATTGAGTACAGACTGGATAAGGCGAACATTATCCATGTGCCGGTTGGAAAAGTTTCCTTTGAAGAAAGCAAATTGCAGGAGAACTTTAATGCACTGATGGAAGCGATTGTGAAAGCAAAACCTTCGGCATTAAAAGGTCAGTATCTGAGAAGCATCACGCTGGCAACCACCATGGGCCCCGGTGTGAAGATCAATACGGCCAAGTATTAATCTCCGTACGGTAAACAAAGTTTGAAAAGGTAATGTGCACAGCACATTACCTTTTTTTGTTATGGCGGTCTTTTTGTGGTATAATCATCCCATGGGCAGAAAGAAAAAAATACGCAGAAATAAAAAAACAACAAAAAGAAGGATTCGCATCAGCCGTAGCTTTCTGATACCGTTTATCCTGACCCTCAGCCTGGCAGTCGTTACAGGACTTCTGATTCTGGCAGCCTGTCAGTGGGTTCTGGAACCGGCCAGGCAGGTGCAGAGCGTTACGAAACCTGTTGAGCGGCCTGCTCCGGAAGATGAGACGGCAGATGCACCCTTACAGGGAGAGGAAGCGGACGAGGAGCAGGATAAGTATCAGGCGGAACTGAATGATCCGGAATATATGGCGCAGAACAATATCTGCTACAGAGAGGCGGGAGAGCCCGGGAGTGCCACCCTGTTGTTTGCCGGTGATATTCTTTTCGACGATCATTATGCCATTATGAAGCATTTGCAGTCAGGCGGAGGCATTGACCAGGGTATAGCGCCGGAACTGATCCGGGAAATGGAGAGAGCGGATGTGATGATGCTCAACAATGAATTTGCGTATTCCGACAGAGGCACACCCCTTGAAGGAAAGCAGTTCACTTTCCGGGCAAGACCGGAGACGGTATCCTATCTCAATGATATGGGAGTGGATATTGTGTCCCTGGCCAATAATCATGCTTATGATTACGGGGAAGAGGCGCTGCTTGACACGCTGGATACGTTGCAGGAGGCAGGCATTACGGCGATAGGTGCAGGCCGTAACTTAAGTGAGGCCCGCCGTCCGGCCTATTATATTGTGGATGATCTCAAAATTGCCTTTATTACGGCCACACAGATTGAACGTCTGGACAATCCGGATACCAGAGGCGCAACGGATGTCTCGGCAGGAGTCTTTCGCTGCTGGGATGGGGAGAACCTGCTGGAGACCGTCAGGGAAGCCAAAAAGAACTGTGATTTTGTAGTGGTCTATGTGCACTGGGGAACAGAGAATGTGGATACTCTTGACTGGGCGCAGTTGAAGCAGGCGCCGGAAGTGATCGCTGCGGGGGCGGACCTTGTGATCGGGGATCATCCGCACTGCTTACAGCCTATCGGCGTGATCCAGGGAGTGCCGGTGATTTACAGCCTGGGCAATTTCTGGTTTAACTCGAAAACACTGGACACCGGTATGGTAAAGGTAGTGATTAACCAGGACGGTATTGTGCGTTATCAGTTCATCCCGTGTCTGCAAAGCGACTGCAGGACTGTGCGCCTGGAGGGGGAAGAGAAAAAGCGGGTGCTGGATTATATGCGCAGTATCTCGGAAGGCGTGCAGATTGATGAAGAGGGATATGTGACATGGTAAAACATGAAATGATGAAACATGAAATGGTCAAAATATAAGACAAATTATTTCCTGATGAAACTTTTTGGGAGTCTGATTCGTATTTCCTGTAGAGGGATGAAAGCAGAAACGGAAAGGAATGAAAGCCATGAATATTAATTCAGATTATTATCATAATCCCTGGCAGGCCAATCAGGGACAGGAGTATTATAAAGGATATGCGAAGAAAGGCCAGTCATCTGCGCCTGTGAAAGAAGCGGAGAAGGAGGCAGGGGAATCCGCAGCCTCCGGTAACGAGGCCGATAAGACTTGCCGGGAACAGATTCTTGAGAAGATGGCCGAGATGGCCCAGAAAGTCAAAGACGGCACCGTGGAACCCACATTTCAGATCGGAGCCATGTCCTACACCATGAAGGAATGGGATAAACTGTTGGAGAAATTTGACACCGCAGAGGAAGCTTTACAGGCAGAAGTAGAGGCACAGATTGAGGAAGCGGAGAAACAGGCGGCCAAGGAAGCTCTCAGAGAAGAAATGAATACCGAACAGGCGGCCGCGCTTCTTACGGATGAAGTTACCAAGTGCAGTTATCCCACCGATGATCCCAAGCAGAAACATTGGTTTATCACGGCGTACGGCCCGGACGGCATCTCCTGTAAAGAGGCATATTTTGACGGTTCAAAATGGGTGAATAGGGACTGCTGGGGATTGTCTTATACGGAAGAGGGACAGTATGAAAAGGTAATGGCTTTTCTGAAGCGGTTTCCGGCGGATGCCAATCTGCGCTTTGCTGCTCAGGAGAGTTTCTGGAAACAGTTTCTTGCAGGCGGGATTGATGAGGATGCGTTTGTGTCCGACTTTGAGTCCGGCAAAGACTGGGGCGAGGCCTGATGGTGACAGCTGTAGACGGCTGATGACGGTAAAAAACAGTTGACAACAAAAGATAAGCTGTGCTATAGTAATCAAGGTTATAAAACCATGCCGAAGACAGTAGGTGCCGTATTGCCGGCGTAAGAGTCCGCCTACCGAGGAGAGAAGAGTACTTTATGACATTTGATCCTCCCTGTCTTTGGGGAGGATTTTTTATGAAATAGACTCCTTTCGGCACAAAATCTATAAGGAGGTAATGTAATGGCAAAGGTTGAACTGAAAAAACCTATCGTAGAAGAGATCTCCGCAGCCGTAAAAGATGCGCAGTCAGTAGTCCTGGTTGATTACCGCGGTCTTACGGTGGAGCAGGACACACAGCTTCGTAAACAGCTTCGTGAAGCCGGGATCACCTACAAGGTTTACAAGAACACAATGATGAATTTTGCATTTAAGGGCACAGATTATGAATCTCTTCTTCCTTACCTGGAAGGGCCCAGCGCAGTTGCCATCTCCACAGAGGATGCTACGGCACCTGCCAGAGTATTATGCAAATTCGCTAAGACAGCAGACGCTCTTGAAGTGAAGGGCGGCGTTGTGGAAGGTATTGCTTATGATGCCAAGGGCATCATAGAGATTTCCAAGATTCCTTCCAGAGAAGAACTGTTGTCCAAGCTGCTTGGCAGTATCCAGTCTCCGATTGCGAACTTTGCTCGTGTCATGAATCAGCTGGCAGAGAAAGGCGGCGCATCCGAGTGCGAGGCACCGGCCAAGGAAGAGGCTGCACCCGCAGAGGCAGCGCCTGCTGAAGAGACACCCGCAGCAGAGTAAACAGGGAAAGTAAAGTATCAGACAATCCAACAATAATAAAAATATGGAGGTTATAATCATGGCAAAGTTATCTATTGAAGAAATCATCAGTGCGATTGATGAGCTGACAGTATTAGAGTTAAATGATCTGGTAAAAGCCTGCGAGGAGAAATATGGTGTATCCGCAGCGGCAGGCGTAGTAGTTGCAGCAGCAGGCGGTGACGCAGGTGCAGCGGCAGCAGAGGAGAAGACAGAGTTCGACGTAGAGCTGACAGAGGTTGGCCCGAACAAGGTTAAGGTTATCAAAGTTGTTCGTGAGGCAACAGGCCTTGGTCTGAAAGAAGCTAAGGATATGGTAGATTCCGCTCCGAAGGTACTCAAAGAGGCTGCTTCCAAGGAAGAGGCTGAAGACCTGAAGGCTAAGTTAGAGGCTGAGGGCGCAAAGGTTACTCTCAAGTAATTTCTACACATAGCAGAATGATAAACCGTTCACATGTTTTGATAAGCATGTGGGCGGTTTTGTTTCTGGTATCATCAGCAGCCGATACTTTGCTGATTTCTAAAATCTTTTTTAATTTCTCAAAATAATCGTTGACTCCCCTGAGGACTTGTAGTAGAATGGATGATGCACTATTGTGGTGTGGTATGCTTATTTGGAGTATGATTTTATGATTAAGCATGCATTAATTATAAAGAACGGGGTGAGATGTCAATGGAAAAGAACAGGATCCGTAAGACTGCAGCCGGCAGAAATACGCGAATGACTTATGCACGACAGAAAGAGGTTCTGGATATGCCGAACCTGATCGAAGTTCAGAAGAACTCCTACCGGTGGTTTCTGGATGAAGGCTTAAAAGAAGTGTTTGACGATATTTCTCCGATTTCAGATTATAGTGGTCATCTGAGCTTGGAATTCGTTGACTTTGAGTTATGCGAAGAGGATGTCAAGTATTCTATCGAAAAATGTAAGGAGAGAGACGCCACTTATGCAGCCCCTCTCAAAGTAAAAGTACGTCTGATCAATAAAGAGAAGGATGAGATTACGGAGCACGAGATCTTTATGGGCGATCTGCCTCTGATGACTGAGACAGGCACTTTCGTGATCAATGGCGCAGAGCGTGTCATCGTCAGCCAGCTTGTGCGTTCTCCCGGCATCTATTATGGAATCGGACATGATAAGATTGGTAAACGGCTTTTTTCTGCTACCGTAATTCCCAACCGTGGAGCATGGTTAGAGTATGAGACAGACTCTAATGATGTCTTTTATGTGCGCGTTGATAGAACCAGAAAGGTTCCGATCACTGTGCTGATTCGTGCGCTGGGAGTGGGCTCCAATGATGAGATCAGGGAGTTGTTTGGCGACGAGCCGAAGATCGAGGCAAGTTTCACAAAGGATACTTCCGAGAATTACCAGGAAGGTCTGTTGGAATTATATAAGAAAATCCGTCCCGGTGAGCCTTTGAGCGTGGAGAGCGCTGAGAGTCTGATCACTGCGATGTTCTTTGACCCCAGAAGATATGATCTTGCCAAGGTCGGCAGATATAAATTTAATAAGAAGCTGATGTTCAGAAACAGAATCAGACACCATGTGCTTGCTGAGGATGTGGTGGATACCCTGACAGGTGAGATTCTGGCTAAGGCAGGGGACAAGGTAACGGCAGAGATGGCTGATATGATCCAGAACGCCGCAGTACCTGCCGTGTGGATTCAGACAGAAGAAAAGAATGTCAAAGTACTGTCCAATATGATGGTGGACATCACGAACTTTGTGGAGTGTAATCCCAGAGAACTGGGTGTTACAGAGTTGGTTTATTTCCCTGTGTTACAGCAGATCTTGCAGGAGTACAGCGAAGATCCGGAGATGCTGGCTGAGGCAATCCAGAAGAATGTACACGAACTGATTCCGAAGCATATTACCAAGGAAGATATCCTGGCTTCCATCAACTATAATATTCACCTGGAGTACGGTATCGGCAATGATGACGATATCGATCATCTGGGCAACCGCCGTATCCGTGCGGTCGGCGAATTGTTACAGAATCAGTACCGCATCGGTCTTTCCAGACTGGAGAGAGTGGTGCGTGAGAGAATGACTACCCATGATGCGGAGGAGATTTCCCCGCAGGTGCTCATCAATATCAAACCGGTGCAAGCGGCAGTGAAGGAGTTCTTTGGATCCTCCCAGCTGTCACAGTTCATGGATCAGAACAACCCGCTTGGCGAGCTGACGCATAAGAGACGTCTCTCCGCTTTGGGACCGGGCGGTCTGTCCAGAGACAGAGCCGGATTCGAGGTGCGGGATGTACACTATACGCATTACGGCAGAATGTGTCCTATTGAGACGCCTGAAGGCCCGAACATCGGTCTGATCAATTCCCTGGCGTCCTATGCAAGGATTAATGAATATGGATTTGTGGAGGCGCCTTATCGTAAGATTGACAAGTCTGATCCGGCCAATCCGCGGGTTACGGACGAGGCAGTCTATATGACGGCGGATGAGGAAGATAACTACCATGTAGCGCAGGCTTCCACACCTCTGGACAAGGATGGATATTTTAAGAGAAACAGTGTGTCGGGACGTTATAAGATGGAGACCCAGGAATATCCCAAGACCATGTTTGATTATATGGATGTGTCTCCGAAGATGGTATTCTCCGTGGCAACGGCGCTGATTCCGTTCTTGCAGAACGACGATGCAAACCGTGCGCTGATGGGATCCAACATGCAGAGACAGGCAGTGCCGCTGCTCTTTACAGAAACCCCTGTGGTGGGAACCGGTATGGAGCCGAAGGCAGCCGTAGACTCCGGTGTCTGCGTGGTGGCGAAGAAAGCGGGCACCATCGATTATGTATCCTCTAATCTGATCAAGATGACCTGTGACGATGGGGAGAAGATGGAATACCATTTGTCCAAGTTCTCCAGAAGCAATCAGTCCAACTGTTACAATCAGAAGCCCATCGTACAAAAGGGTGTTCATGTGGAGCAGGGTGAAGTGATCGCAGACGGTCCTTCCACAGACGGCGGCGAGCTGGCACTGGGCAAGAATCCGCTGATCGGGTTCATGACCTGGGAAGGCTACAACTATGAGGATGCAGTACTTTTAAGTGAAAGACTGGTACAGGAAGATGTTTACACTTCCGTACACATTGAAGAATATGAGGCAGAAGCGCGTGATACCAAACTGGGACCCGAAGAGATTACCAGGGATGTGCCCGGTGTGGGTGACGATGCTTTGAAAGATCTGGATGACAGAGGTATTATCCGTATCGGTGCGGAAGTGCGCGCCGGCGATATCCTGGTGGGTAAGGTAACCCCTAAGGGAGAGACCGAGCTGACTGCGGAAGAGAGACTTCTCCGCGCCATTTTCGGTGAAAAGGCCAGAGAAGTGCGTGACACTTCCCTGAAAGTACCTCACGGTGAGTATGGTATCGTTGTGGATGCCAAGGTATTTACCAGAGAGAATGGCGACGAGCTGTCTCCTGGTGTGAATCAGGCTGTCCGCATTTATATCGCACAGAAGAGAAAGATATCCGTAGGTGATAAGATGGCAGGCCGTCATGGTAACAAGGGTGTGGTATCCCGCGTGCTGCCGGTGGAGGATATGCCTTATCTGCCTAACGGACGTCCGTTGGATATTGTGTTAAATCCGCTGGGCGTGCCTTCCCGTATGAATATCGGGCAGGTGCTTGAAATCCATCTGTCTCTGGCGGCTAAGGCCCTTGGCTTTAACGTGGCAACACCGGTGTTTGACGGTGCGAAAGAGGATGATATCATGGATACCCTCGATCTGGCCAACGACTATGTGAATCTGGAATGGGAAGAGTTTGAGAAGAAACACAAGGAAGAACTCTTACCGGAAGTAATGGAGTATCTGTATGAGAACAGAGATCACCGGGAACTGTGGAAGGGTGTACCCATTTCCAGAGACGGTAAGGTGAGACTGCGCGACGGAAGGACAGGCGAGTATTTTGACTCACCGGTTACCATCGGACACATGCATTACCTGAAGCTTCATCATCTGGTGGACGATAAGATTCATGCACGTTCCACAGGCCCTTACTCTCTGGTAACACAGCAGCCGCTGGGTGGTAAGGCGCAGTTCGGCGGACAGCGTTTCGGTGAGATGGAAGTGTGGGCGCTGGAGGCATATGGTGCGGCTTATACGTTACAGGAAATCCTGACCGTGAAGTCCGATGATGTGGTAGGCCGCGTTAAGACCTATGAGGCAATCATCAAAGGCGACAACATTCCGGAACCTGGTGTGCCGGAATCCTTCAAGGTACTGCTGAAAGAATTACAGTCCCTGGGTCTGGATGTGAGAGTGCTTCGTGATGATCAGACTGAGGTGGAGATCATGGAGACAATCGACTACGGCGAAAACGATTACCGTTACGAGATTGAGGGTGATTCCCGTAACTATGATTACGAGAAAGATTCCTTAGGTTCCATGGGCTATCAGAAGCAGGAGTTTGATGAGGACAGCGGAGAACTTGTGACCAGCGATGAGGAAGAAGATTTGGCTGAAGATGACCTGGATCTTGAAGTGGAGTTTGAATAAGACGAAGAGAAGGTCCGCAAATAATCTGGAAGGAGCATAGTGTAAGATGTCAGACATGAGACAGGAAACATATCAACCTATGACATTTGATGCGATCAAGATTGGATTGGCATCACCCGAGAAGATCAGAGAGTGGTCCAGAGGTGAGGTCACGAAGCCTGAGACTATCAATTATAGAACATTAAAACCAGAGAAAGAAGGTCTTTTCTGTGAGAAGATCTTTGGACCCAGCAAGGACTGGGAATGTCATTGTGGTAAGTATAAGAAGATCAGATATAAAGGTGTGGTCTGTGACAGATGCGGCGTGGAAGTAACCAAGTCCAGCGTCCGCAGAGAGCGTATGGGACATATTGAACTGGCAGCGCCCGTATCCCATATCTGGTATTTTAAAGGAATTCCCAGCCGTATGGGACTGATCCTCGATCTGTCCCCGAGAGTACTGGAGAAGGTGCTTTATTTTGCTTCCTATATTGTACTGGACGGCGGTGAGACAGATCTGGAATATAAGCAGGTTCTCTCCGAGAAGGAATATCAGGATGCAAGAGAGAACTGGGGCAATAAATTCCGTGTGGGCATGGGTGCCGAGGCAATCAAAGAGCTTTTGCAGGCCATTGACTTAGAGACAGAGGCCGTTGAGTTAAAAGAGGGCTTGAAAGATTCCACCGGTCAGAAGCGTGCCCGTATCATCAAGAGACTGGAAGTGGTGGAAGCTTTCAGAGAATCCGGGAATCAGCCGGAATGGATGATCATGGATGCGATTCCGGTGATTCCGCCCGATCTGCGTCCTATGGTACAGCTGGATGGCGGCCGTTTTGCGACCTCCGATTTAAATGATCTGTACAGAAGAATCATCAATAGAAATAATCGTCTGAAGAGACTGTTGGAGCTGGGTGCTCCGGATATCATTGTCCGTAACGAGAAGCGTATGTTACAGGAAGCGGTAGATGCGCTGATTGACAATGGCAGAAGAGGACGTCCGGTGACAGGCCCCGGCAACAGGGCATTAAAATCCCTGTCCGATATGTTGAAGGGTAAATCGGGACGTTTCCGTCAGAACCTGCTTGGTAAGCGCGTTGACTATTCTGGTCGATCTGTTATCGTGGTGGGACCTGAATTAAAGATTTATCAGTGCGGTCTGCCCAAGGAGATGGCAATCGAACTGTTTAAGCCCTTTGTTATGAAAGAACTGGTATCTCGGGGTATTTCCCAGAATATCAAGGCGGCAAAGAAACTGGTAGAGAGACTGGATACGCAGGTATGGGATGTGCTGGAGGAAGTGATCAAAGAGCATCCTGTGATGTTAAACCGTGCTCCTACTTTGCACAGACTGGGCATCCAGGCTTTTGAGCCGATTCTCGTGGAAGGTAAGGCTATTAAGCTGCATCCCTTGGTATGTACGGCATTTAACGCCGACTTTGACGGTGACCAGATGGCAGTACATCTGCCCCTTTCCGTAGAGGCTCAGGCGGAGTGCAGATTCCTTCTGCTTTCCCCGAACAACCTCTTGAAGCCTTCTGACGGCGGCCCTGTGGCGGTGCCCTCTCAGGATATGGTGCTGGGAATCTACTACCTGACACAGGAAAGACCCGGTGCTCTGGGCGAAGGCAAGTTCTTTAAGAATGTGAACGAGGCGATTCTCGCCTATGAAAATAAGGTTTGTACATTGCACACCAGGATTACGGTGAGAGTGACCAAAAAGACCGCTGACGGAAAAGTTGTGTCCGGCAATGTAGAGTCTACCCTGGGCAGATTCCTTTTCAATGAGATCCTGCCTCAGGATCTGGGATATGTGGACAGAAGCAACCCGGAAGATGTGCTGAAACTGGAAGTGGATTTCCATGTGGGCAAGAAACAGTTAAAACAGATTCTGGAGAAGGTCATCAACATCCATGGCGCCGTAAGGACGGCAGAAGTGCTTGACCTGATCAAATCCATCGGTTATAAGTATTCTACCCAGGCGGCCATGACCGTATCTATTTCTGATATGACAGTGCCGGCCCAGAAGGAAGAAATGCTGGAGGCAGCGCAGGCTACCGTAGATAAGATTTCCGTGAATTTCAGACGAGGACTGATCACGGAGGAAGAGAGATACCGTGCAGTCGTTGAGACCTGGAACGAGACCGATAAGGAACTGACGGAAGTGCTGCTCTCCGGTCTGGATAAGTATAATAACATCTTCATGATGGCGGATTCCGGTGCCCGTGGTTCCAATCAGCAGATCAAACAGCTGGCTGGTATGCGTGGTCTGATGGCGAATACGACAGGACGTACCATCGAGCTGCCGATTAAGTCTAACTTCCGTGAAGGTCTGGATGTACTGGAATATTTTATGTCCGCTCACGGTGCGCGTAAAGGTCTGTCCGATACAGCGCTTCGTACCGCAGACTCCGGTTATCTGACCAGAAGAATGGTAGATGTCTCTCAGGAGCTTATCATCCGTGAGGTAGATTGCTGTGAGGGCAAAGACGAGATTTCCGGTATGGTGGTCAAGGCGTTCATGGACGGCAAGGAGACCATCGAAGGATTGAAAGACAGAATCACGGGAAGATTCTCCTGTGAGGATATTAAAGATAAAGACGGCAAGATGATCGTGAAGAGAAATCATATGATTACCCCCGCCCGTGCGGCTAAGATTCTGAGCGTAGGTGTGAACGAAAAAGGTGAGCCGGTGGAAGAAGTCAAGATTCGTACCATCTTAACCTGCCGTTCCCATGTGGGTATCTGCGCGAAGTGTTATGGTGCCAACATGGCTACCGGTGAGGCTGTACAGGTCGGTGAGGCTGTCGGTATCATTGCGGCACAGTCTATCGGTGAGCCTGGTACACAGCTTACCATGCGTACCTTCCATACCGGCGGTGTGGCAGGTGACGATATCACACAGGGTCTTCCCCGTGTAGAGGAGCTTTTTGAGGCACGTAAGCCGAAAGGACTGGCGATTATCGCAGAGTTTGGCGGCGTGGTAACCATCAAGGATACCAAGAAAAAACGTGAGATCATGATCACCAATGATGAGACAGGCGAGGCCAAGACCTATCTGATCCCTTATGGATCCAGGATTAAAGTTCTGGACGGGGCAGTGTTGGAGGCGGGTGACGAACTCACAGAGGGTAGTGTCAATCCCCATGATCTGCTGAAGATCAAAGGTATCCGTGCCGTGCAGGATTATATGCTGCGCGAGGTACAGAGAGTGTACCGCCTTCAGGGTGTGGATATTTCCGATAAGCATATCGAGGTGATCGTACGCCAGATGCTCAAGAAAGTGCGTATTGAGAATAACGGCGACACGGATTTCCTGCCGGGTACGCTGGTGGATGTACTGGAATATGAAGATATGAATGAGAAACTGATCAGCGAAGGCAAGGAGCCGGCAGACGGCAAGCAGATCCTTCTGGGTATCACCAAAGCGGCTCTGGCTACAGATTCCTTCCTGTCGGCAGCATCTTTCCAGGAGACCACCAAGGTTCTGACCGAGGCTGCAATCAAAGGAAAAGTCGATGCACTGATCGGTCTGAAAGAGAACGTGATCATCGGTAAGCTGATTCCTGCCGGTACCGGTATGAAACGGTATCGTGACACCAGACTCAGCACAGATGAAAATCTTCTCAGCAGACTGCGGATGGACGACGAGCTTGATTTTGACGACGGTTCCCTGGAGGATGACGAGATCGATCTGGTAGATTTGGAAGAGATTGAGGAATTCGATGAGGCGGAGGAACTGGAAGAAGAGATTATCGAAGAGACAGAGGAAGCTTTAGAGGCTGAAATCCTAGAATAATATAGTAATTTCAAGGAAAAATGTATTGACAACGTATTCACGGGCAAGTATACTATTTGAGTGTGCACGTGAATACGTTTTTTTTGTGCGCCATAAAAGCCGAAGAGGCATAGTATCAATCATACAGGAGGTGAAAAGAATGCCAACATTTAACCAGTTAGTCAGAAAGGGTCGTCAGACATCTGTAAAGAAGTCCACAGCACCTGCTTTGCTGAAAGGATACAATTCCCTTCATAAAGCTGCTACTGACACAGCTTCTCCGCAGAAGAGAGGTGTCTGCACAGCTGTTAAGACAGCAACCCCTAAAAAGCCTAACTCAGCGCTCAGAAAGATTGCCAGAGTACGTCTTTCTAACGGAATCGAAGTGACAAGCTATATCCCCGGTGAAGGCCACAACCTTCAGGAGCATAGCGTAGTCCTTATTCGTGGCGGAAGAGTCAAAGACTTACCTGGTACGAGATACCACATCATCAGAGGTACCCTCGATACTGCGGGAGTCGCTAACAGAAGACAGGCTCGTTCCAAGTACGGCGCTAAGAGACCCAAAGCAGGGAAGTAAAATTGCGAAGCAATTTAACTTCTGTAGGTTTGCAGGGCAAACCTACGTCTGGATATGATTCAGGTTTAAGAACTGCAAAGACAGGGTTAGGTAAATCAGGACCACAAACAGAACTAATTTAGTGTTGGGATTCTTATTGATAGAAAACCGCACGGACACATTGAATTAGAGGACACATGTGAGTACCGATGAATTATTCATGATAATAAGGAGGGAAGAATCGTGCCACGTAAAGGACATATTGCAAAGAGAGATGTATTAGCAGATCCTTTATACAATAATAAGGTAGTGACCAAACTTATCAACAACATCATGTTGGACGGTAAGAAAGGTGTTGCACAGAAGATTGTATACGGAGCATTTGCAAGAGTGGAGGAGAAAGCCGGCAAGCCGGCACTTGACGTATTTGAGGAGGCTATGAACAATATCATGCCTGTTCTCGAAGTTAAGGCTAGACGTATCGGCGGTGCTACCTATCAGGTGCCGATCGAAGTTCGTCCGGACAGACGGCAGGCACTCGGACTGCGTTGGTTGGTAATGTTTTCTCGTAAGAGAGGCGAAAAGACCATGGAGCAGAGACTTGCAAATGAAATCTTAGATGCGGCTAACAATACAGGCGCAGCCGTTAAGAGAAAAGAAGATATGCACAAGATGGCAGAGGCAAACAAGGCTTTTGCGCACTATCGTTTCTAGTAATATAAGGAGGAAAAAACCTTGGCTGGAAGAGAATATCCACTAGAGAGAACCAGAAATATAGGTATTATGGCTCATATCGATGCCGGTAAGACTACATTGACAGAGCGTATCCTTTATTATACTGGTGTAAACTATAAGATTGGTGATACTCATGAAGGCACTGCTACCATGGACTGGATGGAGCAGGAGCAGGAAAGAGGTATCACGATCACATCAGCCGCTACTACATGCCATTGGACTTTGGAAGAGAACTGCAAACCGAAGGCCGGCGCATTAGAGCATCGTATCAACATCATTGATACTCCTGGCCACGTTGACTTTACTGTAGAAGTTGAGCGTTCACTCCGTGTACTTGATGGTGCCGTAGGCGTATTTTGTGCGAAGGGTGGCGTGGAGCCACAGTCAGAAAACGTATGGAGACAGGCTGATACCTACAACGTTCCCAGAATGGCATTTATCAATAAGATGGATATCTTAGGTGCCAATTTCTATGGAGCTGTAGAGCAGATCAGAACAAGATTAGGTAAAAACACAATTATTTTACAGCTGCCCATTGGTAAAGAGGATGACTTCAAGGGAATCATCGACTTATTTGAGATGAAAGCCTATATCTATAATGATGATAAGGGCGAAGATATCTCTATCACAGATATTCCGGAAGATATGGCGGACGATGCCGCTATGTACCGTGATGAACTGATTGAGAAAATCTGTGAGCTGGATGATGATCTGACCATGATGTACCTGGAGGGAGAAACACCCTCTGTGGAACAGCTGAAGGCAGCACTGCGCAAGGGGACCTGTGAGTGTAAGGCAATCCCTGTATGCTGCGGTTCCGCATACAGAAACAAAGGCGTTCAGAAGCTTTTGGATGCAGTCCTGGAGTATATGCCGGCACCTACGGATATCGCTTCCATTAAGGGTACCGATATGGACGGCAACGAGATTGAGAGACATTCATCTGATGATGAGCCTTTTTCCGCACTGGCATTTAAGATCATGGCGGATCCTTTCGTCGGTAAGCTGGCGTTCTTCAGAGTATATTCAGGTACCTGTAATTCCGGTTCCTACGTATATAATGCGACAAAGGATAAGAAGGAGCGTATCGGACGTATCTTACAGATGCATGCGAACAAGAGAGCAGAACTTGATAAAGTTTACTCCGGCGATATCGCTGCAGCAGTAGGATTTAAGTTCACCACAACCGGTGATACTATCTGTGACGAGCAGCATCCTGTTATCTTAGAGTCCATGGAGTTCCCGGAGCCGGTTATCGAGCTGGCAATCGAGCCCAAGACCAAGGCTGGACAGGGCAAGATGGGTGAGGCACTGGCAAAACTTGCAGAGGAGGATCCTACCTTCCGTGCCCATACAGACCAGGAGACAGGACAGACAATCATCGCAGGTATGGGTGAGCTTCATCTGGAGATCATCGTAGACAGATTACTGCGTGAGTTCAAGGTGGAGGCTAACGTAGGAGCACCTCAGGTTGCCTACAAAGAGACCTTTACCAAACCTGTGGATCAGGAATACAAATATGCAAAACAGTCCGGCGGTCGTGGACAGTACGGTCACTGTAAAGTCAAATTCGAGCCCATGGATCCAAACGGAGAGGAGACATTCAAGTTTGAAACTTCTGTAGTCGGTGGTGCCATTCCCAAGGAATATATCCCGGCAGTGGGCGAAGGTATCGAAGAGGCTTCCAAGGCAGGTATCCTTGGCGGATTCCCTGTACTTGGTATTTCTGCTAACGTATATGACGGTTCCTACCATGAGGTGGACTCTTCAGAGATGGCTTTCCATATCGCAGGTTCCATGTGTTTCAAGGAAGCCATGAAGAAAGCGAACCCCGTACTGCTTGAGCCTATCATGAAAGTGGAAGTTACCATGCCCGAGGAATATATGGGTGATGTTATCGGTGACATCAACTCTCGCCGCGGACGTATCGAAGGTATGGAAGATGTTGGCGGCGGCAAGATGGTCAAAGGTTATGTACCGCTTGCTGAAATGTTCGGTTATTCCACAGACTTACGTTCCAAGACACAGGGACGCGGAAACTATTCCATGTTCTTTGAGAAGTACGAGCAGGTTCCTAAGAATGTTCAGGAAAAAGTATTGGCGGCAAAGACGAAGTAATACAAAGAAAATGCTTGAAAAACTTGGCAATCTTTAATATAATCAAAGATAGCTGATTAATTATGGATTATTTGTTGTAACAAAGAAAGTAAATTATTTTAAGGAGGACTTTAGAAATGGCTAAAGCTAAATTTGAAAGAACCAAACCCCATTGTAATATTGGTACCATTGGTCATGTCGATCATGGTAAAACCACTCTGACAGCAGCAATCACCAAAGTGCTTTCCGAGAGAGTTGCCGGTAACACAGCTACAGATTTCGAGAACATCGATAAAGCTCCCGAAGAGAGAGAAAGAGGTATCACAATCTCTACCGCTCACGTTGAGTATGAGACAGAGAAGAGACACTACGCACACGTTGACTGCCCTGGCCATGCTGACTATGTAAAGAACATGATTACCGGTGCAGCACAGATGGACGGCGCTATCCTTGTAGTAGCTGCTACAGACGGTGTTATGGCTCAGACAAAGGAGCACATCCTTCTGTCCCGTCAGGTAGGCGTTCCTTATATCGTAGTATTCATGAACAAGTGCGATATGGTTGACGATCCTGAGCTGCTTGAGCTGGTTGAGATGGAAATTACAGAGCAGTTGGAAGAGTATGAGTTCACAGACTGCCCGATCATTAAGGGTTCCGCTCTGAAAGCTCTGGAAGATCCTAACGGCGAGTGGGGCGACAAGATCATGGAGCTCATGAGCACAGTTGATGATTATATTCCGGATCCTCAGCGTGATACAGATAAGCCTTTCCTTATGCCTATCGAGGATGTATTCTCTATCACAGGCCGTGGTACCGTTGCTACCGGTAGAGTAGAGCGTGGTACACTGCATATGTCTGATGATGTAGAAATCATTGGTGTTAAGGAAGAGACACAGAAATCTGTTGTAACCGGTATTGAAATGTTCCGTAAGCTGCTTGACGAGGCTCAGGCTGGTGATAACGTAGGTGTTCTGCTTCGTGGTATCCAGAGAACAGATATCGAGAGAGGACAGGTTCTTGCAAAACCCGGTACAGTTACCTGCCACAAGAAATTTACAGCTCAGGTATACGTACTGACCAAGGACGAGGGTGGTCGTCACACACCTTTCTTCAACAATTACAGACCTCAGTTCTATTTCAGAACAACTGATATCACAGGTGTATGTAATCTGCCTGAAGGCACAGAGATGTGCATGCCTGGTGATAACGTAGAGATGTCAATCGAACTGATTCATCCTATCGCTATGGAGCAGGGTCTTACCTTTGCTATCCGTGAGGGTGGTCGTACTGTAGGTTCTGGAAGGGTTGCTACAATCATTGAGTAATCTTGTGATTAGAGCCAAATAATAAGAATAAGCACCGCAATCCTTTGAAAAATCAAGGGGTTGCGGTTTCTTAATGCCTAAAAATAATAGCGAACAAAAGGAAAAGCCACTTGCCGAAATTTCATTGAAAATGGCTTGTGGCTCTAAAATGGCTCTATTTTTATTCGCTGTCACTCTGATTTTTCTTAAATTGTTGCTCCAAATGTTCATTTCGGAGTTTCATTCTTGTAGTATTGTCTATATCTTCATACACTTTCTTTGTCACTGGCAAAGTGGAGTAATCAGCAATTTTCTGTTTTTTCCAAATATCAAACATATCCTTTGGCGTAAAGTAAGATTCAAAACTTTCCCGGCTCTCATTCAGAGAAGCAAGGAATTGACACATATCCGCATTATATAAGTGTCCTTTTTCATTCCCATAGAATTTAATATTGGCATACCAACGGTTATCTTCGGTTTCTATGTCATTGAAGAATTTATTGTTGATTTCCAGTTCATAGCGCAATTCTTTTAACTCGTTCAACTCCAAAAGAAAACTGATAATATCGCCCATAGATGATAAAGAAAATTCATTGTCTGAAATACCAAAAAGCCAATCCAAAGAAACGTGATATTGCTTTGCTATGGCATAGAGTACCTCGTTGGACGGAGATACCGTTCCGTTTTCATAACTGGATAGGGTGGATTGCTTTATGCCTAGCTTTTTGCAAAATTCACTTTGGTTCAAACCTAGATTTTTGCGGAGTTGTTTTATCCGTTCTGCTATCTGAATTGTATTATCCATGCCGTTACCTCTTTTCTTTTTTGCTTTCTTATAGTATAGCACTTTCAATAAATATTGGCAACAATAATAAATATGAAAAATACAGATAAAAATTATTGACATAAATGATATAGGGTGCTAGAATATCATTAACACTAATAAATAGTGGAATAAATGATAAGGAGAGATTGCATGAACGGACAGAACTACTTATTGACTGCCGGAGAAGTTGCGGAAACATTGGGTGTTTCCAAAGGACACGCTTACAAACTGATAAGAGAATTAAATGAAGAATTACAGAGCAAAGGCTATCTTATTGTTGCCGGGAAAGTGCCAAAGGCATTTTGGGAAACAAAGTTTTATGGTTACAATCAGCCGAACCAAAGCGCATGAAAGGGGGATAAGAAATGTCTGCTTCAAGAGATGAAAAGACCGGGAAATGGACTGCTCAATGCTATTACGAAAACTGGAAAGGGGAGAAGAAGCACAAAAAGAAGCGTGGTTTTGCCACGAAAAAAGAAGCGTTGGAATGGGAAAGAGAATTTCTGAAAAGTACATCTGCCAATATGGATATGATGTTAGGCGCATTTGTTGATGTGTATTTCCGGGACAAGGCAGGAGAACTAAAGGAACGCACGATAAAAAACAAGCGGTACATGATAGAAGCCCATGTATTACCGTATTTCGAGAATAAGCAAATGAACGAAATAAGCCCCTCTGACATTATCCAGTGGCAGAACGCTATCAGAGCAAAAGGGTATTCGCAGACTTATTTACGCATGGTGCAAAATCAGATTACAGCATTGTTTACTCATGCAAGTAATATTTACAATCTCAACAATAACCCATGTAAAAAGGTTAAGAAAATGGGAAAGTCTGACGCTGACAAGCTGAACTTTTGGACGAAAGACGAATACGATTGTTTCATCAGCGGCATTGACCGGGAAAGCAAATATTATGTGATATTTGAAATCCTTTTTTGGACGGGGTGCAGAGAGGGGGAAATGTTGGCTTTAACAAAAGAAGATGTCGATTTTGAGAACAATCAAATCAGCATTACTAAGACTTATTACAGAACAGAGCGCAGAGATATTATTACAACGCCGAAAACGGAACAGTCGGTTAGAGTGATTGACATTCCGCAGTTTTTAACAAAAGAGATTGAAATGTATGTGAACCGCTGTTATGGTCTGCCGGATAATGAAAGACTGTTCCCGATTGTTGCAGAAGCGGTACAGCATAAGCTGAAACGTGCGTGTGTGAAATCGGGCGTAAAGCAGATTAGAGTGCATGATTTACGTCATAGCCATGTAGCGTATCTTATCAATCAAGGCGTACAGCCTTTGATTATTAAGGAACGGTTAGGGCATAGGGATATTAAAATCACGCTGAATACTTACGGACATTTATATCCTAATCAGCAAAAGAAAGTGGCAGATATGTTAAACGCCGCAAGAAGTGAAAATGCCCCTGTCGATTGACAAGGACATTTCACTACAAAGGCAGAGCCTGTTGTATTTATATCTCGCAAATATAGTATAACAAAGGCTCTGCTGAAACTCAATCGAATTATTTTAGTGGAGGACGCAAATGGAAGAAAAAAGAGAGAAAAATTATCGTTTAATCAACATGGAATATGTAGAAGCAAGAGAGGTCAACTGGTTGTGGTATCCTTATATTCCCTATGGAAAGCTGACGATTGTGCAAGGCGATCCGGGGGAGGGAAAGACCACTTTTATTCTGCACCTTGCGGCACTACTCACAAAAGGCGAAGCACTTCCCTGTGAGGAAACAAAAGAGGGCAGAGAGCCGGTCAATGTAATTTATCAGAACGCAGAGGACAGCTTGGAAGATACCATAAAGCCCCGATTGTTAGAAGCAGGAGCAGACTGTAACCGGGTGTTGGTGATTGATGAAAGTATAGATTGTTTGAGCATGACAGATGAAAGGCTCGTCCGGGCAATAAAGGAAACCGGGGCAAAAATGGTTGTGTTAGACCCAATACAAGCCTATTTGGGTGCAGATGTGGATATGCACCGGGCAAATGAAATCAGACCAGTGCTGAAGCAGTTGGGAAATGTTGCAGAAGAATATGGGTGTGCGATTGTCCTTATCGGTCACATGAATAAGGCAAGTGGAAGTAAATCTACTTACCGGGGATTGGGTTCGATAGATTTTCAAGCTACTGCCCGGAGTGTGTTGGTAGTAGGCAGGATAAAAGACGATACAACTCTGCGTGTGATAGCGCATGATAAAAGCAGTCTTGCGCCGGAGGGAACTTCAATAGCGTTTCGCATGGATAAGGATAACGGTTTTACTTGGGAGGGTGTTTATGATATTACGGTTGAAGAATTACTTTCCGGCGAAAGCAGAGGACAGAAAACAAAGGACGCTAAATCATTTCTTGCGGAGATTTTGGCAGAGGGGCAGTTATCCTGCAATGAAATTACAGAAGCGGCAAAGGAGAGAGGTATCAAGAAGAAAACACTGTGGAACGCCAAAAAGGAAATGAACATTGATAGTGTGAAAGTAGGAAATCAATGGTACTGGACTTTGTAGCAAAGGAAGATAGCAAGATTGCCTTTTCTAAAGATAGGGTAATCTTGCTACCTTGATTAGAAGCGTGGCGGTAACATGGCGGCGAAAAGCCGCCCCGTCCGTAAGGACGGTATGCTGTCCAACGGACAGCTTGCCCCCGGCAGGGCGCAAAGGCACTTTTGATAGAGCGTAGCCTGTCGAAAGTGCTTTTGCGTTACTTTCGGGAAAGTAACAAAGTCGAAGCGAAGAAACTTCGCTTTGCGCCTTAGTCGGCGCAGTAAAATCAGTATATAGAATGTGGAGGATATGCCTATTGGAAAGGACAATTAGCGGCATGGTTGGGAAAGGTTCGGTCAACCACATTACAAGAGCCTTTACAGCTAAAAATGTAGATAAGGAACGAAGCCGGGATAACGTGGAATTTTGCCACTCGGATATAAAAGAGGTCTATCATACTCTTTTTGATGAAGCACTGGAACGCTACAACGCAAAACAGAAACGGAGTGACCGAAAGATTGACGATTACTATGAGAAGATACGCCGGGGAAAGCAGGAGAAATTATTCTATGAAGTTATCTTCCAAATCGGCAATAAGGACGATATGAACGTACAGAGCAATGAGGGGCAGTTGGCGAAAGAGATTTTAAGTGAGTTTATGGAACGGTTTCAGAAAAGAAATCCGAACCTGTTTGTATTCTCAAGTCACTTGCACATGGACGAGCAGACGCCGCACATTCACATTGATTTTGTCCCCTTTATCCGTAACAGCAAGCGTGGACTTGATACGAGAGTTTCCCTCAAAGGAGCATTGTCGGAACAGGGTTTCAAAGGCGGCACAAGGGGAATGACGGAATGGAACGAATGGATTGAAGCGGAGAAACAGGAACTTTCAAAAGTCATGGGGCGGCATGGCGTACAGTGGAAACAGTTAGGCACACATAACAAGCATTTGTCTGTACTCGATTTTGAGAAGCAGGAACGGCAGAAAGAGGTTGCGGAACTGGAACAGACAATCTTCGGTAGTAAAGAGGAATTATCTGACATTCTTCATCAGCAGATAGCGGCAGGACAGGAAACGGAACAGATACGGAAAGAGGGTGAAGCGATCCGGCAGGAAGTATCAGAACTTTCCGCAACAAATCATATTCTAAAAGAGCAGACGGAAACGCTGACGGAGGATAAAGAAAAACTGTTATCCGAAAATGAGAAGTTGGAGAAACAGCAGAAAAAGTTACAGCAGGAAATCAACAAAATGGTTCAGTCAAAGGAAGTCATGGAGCGCAATATCCATGCCTATGATGAAGATGTGAAATGGCAGTTGGCAGAGCCGGGGGCATTGATGAGCGCAAAAGCATATCGGGATAAAAAGGCTTTACCGCTTGTGGAGAAATTGAAAGAAGTCGTTAAAAATCTGACTATCAAGTGCGTACAGCTTACGGAGCAAAGCAAGAAATTTTCTGCCAAAGTGGACGGGCAACAAATACAGATTAGCCACTTGACGGATAAGGTCATGGAGCAGAGCGACACCATAGACCGATTGCAGGAAAAAGCGTCTGATTTGGGGCGTTTGGAGCGTCATTTCGGCAGAGAACAGGTGCAGTCGATAGTAGAGCAATCAAAGGCAGTTGAGCAGGCAGAAAGAGCAAAAAAACGCCCGAAACGTGCCTTTGAAATGAGCCGATAGGAAAGTGAGGATTGATTGGATATGACGGATATGGAAAAGAAAGTTATGATACGGCTGTGCGCTAAAATCGTGGCAGATACAGACCTTTACGAAACGGACAAGGAAGTACAAAATCTGATAGACTGGGTATGTCTGTCGGAGCAGATAAAGGAAAACAACAATATAATCCGTAATCTGACCGGGGAATATAAAAAGATAGAGCCGGATTGCCGGGAGAGAGTGCGGGTGCAGTTGGAGCGCATGAAAGAATTGTGCAAAGAGCGAAATAATCTGTATGAAAAACAGAACGATTTGAAAGGGCAGAAACAGAAGATAGAGAAATCATTGGAGCGATAAATAATATATGGTGTGGCGGTTGTTTTGCTTCGGTGTTTTATGGTTGTAAGGGCGTGAGAAAAGTGGTAAGATTAAAATGAAATAAAATTTGTGGAGGTTAATTGTGAGCAAGATAAATGATATGTCAGTTGTAAAACAACAATATGCTACTGCAAATAACTTAGATACAAGAATATCATTTCATGATAAATATTCAACGAATAAACTGGGGTTTGGGAATTGGATATTTTCAAATTATAGAATTGATAAAGGGGCGAAAGTATTAGAGTTAGGCTGTGGAACAGGAGATATGTGGAAAAATAGAGAGTCATTAATCTGTACTTGTTCCAAGATAATACTTTCTGATTTTTCAGAAGGAATGGTTGCAATGACAAAAAATAATATAGGAGGCTATGATAATATTGAATATAAGGTTTTAGATATTCAAGAGATACCTTATGAAAATGCGACTTTTGATGTTGTCATTGCAAATATGATGTTGTATCATGTGCCTGATATAAATAAAGGTCTGGCGGAGGTGCGACGAGTATTAAAGCGAGAAGGTCGTTTTTATTGTGCGACATATGGAGAACATGGAATTATTGAATATCTTTCCAAAATTTTATCGGCATATGGTGTTGAAGATAACATAAATAAGAATTTTACGCTTCAAAATGGATATGAGATTTTAAGTAAAACTTTTTCAAAAGTAGAAAAAAGAGAATATATAGATTCATTGGCAGTTACTAATATAGATGATATGATGGATTATATTTATTCGCTTTCTAGTATGACATCTTTGAGAGATAGTGTGCCTGAACAAGTAATAAAAGATATTCTGATGAAAAATACAATAGATGGAGTTTTAAACGTACCAAAAGAATATGGAATGTTCATATCATTATAAAAATATTAAATTTCCATTTGTCGTAAGCAGAGACTTTCGGTTTTCCTTATTCACATTTATTACATGGTGCTAGCACCATGTAATAAGGGCGGATAAGGAGAAAATCTGTATTTTACCACTGGCTCTATTTTGGCTCTAAAATTTTTCGGAACAGTAAAAACGTAGGGATAAACTGGATAATATAAAGAAAAACAAGCAGGAAAACGCAGTAAAAACATTCAGATTTCATTTCCAAAAGCTCGTGAGGGTGGCAGAACTGTTGGTTCTGGTCGTGTAGCTACAATTATCGAGTAATTAGAAAAAAGCTAGATTTTATGGGGCTTTCCGAGAAATCGGGAAGCCCTTTTTTCGTAGTGTGGAGGGATTGGTAAGTCGTGATAACAGAATGATAACAAAAGTTCGCTAATTGAGCAGTTCTTTATTCTTTTCGATATATTCTTTCCATATAGCTTCTCGGTCTTTCAGGTGTGTGTTCTCATATTTTTCAGTATATTCGTCATGAAGCGCCTTAAGCTGATCCATAAGCGGCGTGTCAGCAGGGAGTTTCCCTCTGCGGATGCGGGCATACAGCCTGTTATATGATTTTGTAAATTCCGTATGAATCGGATGGCTGAATAACTTTTCCTTATAGGATTTCCGGCTAGCGTATTCGTTACAGGTAGTGGAAGTGTCTCTGTATATTCGTGTGCAGTATTCTTGGTTGGAAGTGTATTTTACTCGAAAATATCCGTTACACAGTCTGCATTTCTTGATAACGAGTTCATCTTCAAGCAGTAGTCGGATGCCTATGCATAAGAACTGTTTGAAGGATGTGATGGGATATTTCCCGATTGCATTATCTGTAATAAGGTTAGTGGCATGGTTTAAATACTCTATCCAATCTTGTGTATTGGAATGAGCATCTGTATGGGTATGAATGTCAGGCAGAAAAGTTCCTTTTATTTCCATAGCGGATAATGCATCCGATTGAAAATCCTGCTCACTGGCATACAGGCAATAGGAATGGTATATTTCAGCTATTGTGCTGCTAGGAAACTGTAAGCCTTGTTTTGAAGGCTCTATGATAACTTCATCTAAATAATTTCTTGCCTGCGTATATAAAGTTTCAAGACTGCCGACTTCTTCTGCTAACAGTTTGGCAGCTTGAAGTAGTTCCGTATCGGCTGATTTTCCGGCTTGCTGATAGCAAGAGTGCATTATCATATGAAATAAAGGATACAGATAAGACAGTGCTGGATGTTCTTCAAAGCAGGACTGCAATATCGGCATGATTTGTCCGGCAGAAGTCTCGATATCTTTTGGTATGTGTTCGCGGCAATATAAATTGAAGGCTTCTTTGTCAAAGGGGCAGTCAATGCCGAGTAACGGCAAAACAGACTTCAATTTCTGAAATACCACAACAGCGGATTCCTTTTCCGGCATATCATAATCGAGAATTTCCATAATGCCGGTGTGGATAGCCGCTTTTTTTATAAAGCAGGCAGTCCCGCTTTTGTGTGTATTCTCATCATCATAAATGGAAGAAAGAGTTTCTTCGTGGGTATGGCGGTTAATGCTGTAGGTTGCAACATTAAAGTGAAAATCATTTTTGATGATGTCTAGCGAATATAAATTCATGTTTAAAATTCCTTTCTATCAGAAGAACGGCGTAAAATAGCCTCTCTGAAACTCATTTCTTTTCTTATAGATACAATACTATCACAAGATAAAAAAGAAATCAATAAAATTATCTTGACAAATATCCAGTGATGTTTTATCATAGAGAATAAGTCAAGATAAATTGAATACTAGATATAGAAACTTGACAATATACAGCGTCAGTGCAGGAGGAGGGAGGTAGATGAATAACAATTATATGGTAACGGCACAGGATATCGTTGATATGCTTGGCGTTTCTAAGGGACACGCATATAAGATTATCAGGCAGTTGAACAAAGAACTGGAAGATAGCGGCTATATTGTCGTGTCAGGCAAGATTCCCAGAGCATATTGGGACAAGAAGTTTTACGGGTATCAAAGCGGAGTGACAACAGCGTAACAGACGGTCGGCACATTATTCAGATATACAGGATATGCGGCTGAAACAAAAAGCAAATTTAGGGGCGGTACTGTAGGTTTGATTTTATGACAAGCCGCAGACTGTCCTGAGAGGAAAGGAGATTTTATGTCAGTCTATAAAGATGAGCAGAGGGGAACATGGTATTGTATGTTCCGTTACAATGATTGGACGGGCAGATAGAAACAAAAGTGCAAAAGAGGTTTCAAAACAAAGAGGGAGGCGAAAGAGTATGAGGAACAGTTTATGCAGACAACAGAAGCAGACATGAATATGAAAGTGGGAGCTTTTGTTGAGACTTATTTCAGGGATAAGCAGGGAGAGTTAAAGGAACGGTCAATCAAAAATAAGAGATATATGATTGAACGGCATATCCTTCCGTACTTTGAAAATAAGTCCATGAATGAAATTACACCGGCAGACATTATCCAGTGGCAGAACAAAATGCGGGAGGCTGGATATTCGCAGACATACCTGCGTATGCTTCAGAATCAGATGACGGCGCTGTTTACCCATGCTTCCAACATCTACAACCTGACAAATAATCCCTGCAGGAAAGTAAAGAAAATGGGGAAGTCAGATGCGGATAAAATGGATTTCTGGACTTATGAGGAGTACCAGCAATTCATTCATACGATTGAAGTGGGAAGCAGATATTATGTGCTGTTTGAAATTTTATTCTGGACGGGTATGCGTATTGGAGAATTACTTGCGTTATTAAAAAGTGACGTAAATTTTCAGGAGAACAAAATATCCATTTCAAAAACTTATTACCGTACAGGGGGAAAAGATGTCATCACAACGCCTAAGACGGAGCAGTCAGTCAGGACAATAGATATTCCCGAATTTTTGACACAGGAGATTAAAGCGTATTGTGATAAGCTGTATGAATTTCCCGATAGCGAAAGGCTTTTTCCAATCGTATGCGAAGCAGTACAGCATAAAATGGTAAGGCACATTCACGAATCGGGAGTAAAAAGAATCAGGGTGCATGATTTAAGACATTCCGCATGTGCGTATCTCGCGCATCAGGGAGTCGCGCCTATGGTTATCAAGGAACGCATGGGACATAAAGATATCAAGATTACCCTGAATACATACGGACATTTATATCCTAACGAGCAGAAGAAGGTTGCGGATATGCTGAATCGAAAGCGGAATGAAACATCAAATGAAAATGCCCCTGCCGGAAACAGGGACATTTCGGATGCAGATTAAATTGGTGGAACAATTTAATCCGTGACATAAAAAGGACAAGCCTCTCTATGAAAATCTTGCAAATTTATTATAGCAGAGGCTTGTCCTGAGCAAAAGAGATTTTTATGCATGAGACACTTTTTTTGGAAAAAGATATCAGGGCGGCAATAAAAGAGATGAAAAAGGAAGGACTTGTAAGTACCACCCCCGTCACATCGAAGACAGACAGGGGATTGAAGGGAGATGATATCGTCACCTTTGAAGATAATAATATTTTTTTGAGGGGATTTGATTATGGCGACAAGTAAAATTGAATGGACGGAAGAAACCTGGAATCCGGTGACTGGTTGCACAAAGTGTTCCAGAGGTTGCGAGAATTGCTATGCTGAGAGATTCGCCAAGCGACTTCAGGCTATGGGAAACAAAAGATATCAGAATGCATTCAAAGTATCTGTTCATCATGACCTATTTGAACGTCCATTGCAGTGGACAAAACCTAAAATGATATTTGTGAATTCTATGTCTGATCTGTTTCATTCGGATATACAAGAAGAAGATATACTTGAACTTTTTCGGGTAATGAACAAGGCAAGTTGGCATACATTCCAAATACTTACGAAGCGAGCAGACCGGCTTGTCAGCATGGCAGATAAAATACTCTGGACTGATAATATTTGGATGGGAGTTTCGGTGGAAGATAATGCGGCACTTGATCGATGTGAAAAACTGAAGCAAACAGGAGCAAAGATAAAGTTTGTTTCAGCTGAACCGCTATTAGAATCAATCAAAGATATAAAGCTTAACGGCATTGATTGGTTAATAGTCGGTGGAGAATCCGGTGCAGGATGCAGACCGGTGCAAGAGGAATGGGTTATAGAGTTACGAGATAAGGCAAAGGAGGCAGGAACCGCATTTTTCTTTAAGCAATGGGGCGGTGTCAGAAAAAAGGAGACCGGAAGCATATTGGATGGTAAGACTTACAAAGAATACCCGGTTTTAAACAAAAAGAAGAATAGGCGCTAAGGCGGCAGCATATGGGTAGGGTTTACAAGCTCAAGTACAAAAGTGTAGTTGCGGCTGCTATTACATTGTTTATCGTGGGGCATATGCATGATGAAATGATTATTGAACGTGATAAATAGGTGTCTTTTGAAAGGGTGATTTGAAAGGCATAAAACAATTGAACATACAAGTGTTTTGCGATATATTAATAAAGGTAGAGGTTCGATATGGAATTGTAAAAAGAATTGGTGACGATGCGCTGCTTTACTCACAATGATATGGTAAAGTTTACTGGTTCGGAAAACAGTGCGGTATGGCAGATAAAAAATATATAAAAACTGTGATTGAGGAAAAGGTGGTAAAGGTTGACGGAAGGGCGGAAGCAGATCGTTTTTTCAACTATCCGTACAATGCGTTGGAGGAAGCGCTTGTAAATGCGGTTTTACACAAAAATTACAAAGAGGATGTGCCGATAGAGATTCGGATTTATTTGGATCAGATTCAGATTATCAATTTTCCCGGACCGGATCATTATATTGATATGGAAAAGTTTGCGGCGGGGAAAGTCAGAGAAAGAAGATACAGAAATCCTAAGATTGGAGAATTTTTTAAGGAAATTGATTTGTCCGAGAAGAAATCAACGGGCATATCGAAAATTTTGCGCGAACTGAAAAGAAACGGCTCTCCATTGCCGGAGTTTGAAACGGATGTGGACAGAACATATATGATTACTACAATAAGAATTCATGAAAAGTTTAGGACTGAGAATGAAAACTTCGCTCAAAAAAATGAGCGAAGTTTTGGCGCATAAAGATTATAATAAAGTAAGTACAATTATTGGTTTTATGGAAGAGCATGGAGAAATACTCCTAAAGAAGCAGAAGCGGTTACGGGCAAGTTTGCTGCGACAGTGCGAAGATATTTTAAAATGCTCACAGGTACAAGATATATAGTGGCAGAGGGGAGTACCAACAATATAATTTATCGTACTGCTGCGAATTTGCCAGAAGATGATTAAAATAGTTTTTCAAAAGTGAATTGCCTAAACAGTGATTAGGCGATTCATACAAATGAACTTTAATGCGCTGTTAAAGAGAATTTCAATATGTTCTTTTGAAGGAGGATTAACATGGACAAATTAGATGCAAAAACAGCAATAGAAGAATTAACAATGATGTTGATTTATTTATCTCATTTTACTGAGAGGGATAGATTCGCCAATCCGGATGACAAATATGCATGGAAAGGTTATGATTTTGATGTCCTGAACCAACTTGATGAAAAAGATTACATAAAACAGGGTTCCCATCGGTCAAAGTCCATGTATATTACGAAAGAAGGTGAAGCAAAGGCAAAGGAACTTATGGAAAAGTATAATGTGGCAGATTGGTAAATAAGGTGAAAAGTGTATAGATATAAAATGTGTACTCATCGGGAAGGAAGTGGGCTGATGCAGATTAATCCAAAGACATTAATTGGAGAAGCAACCGAATATGATAAGAAGCGCAGCGTGGAAAGAAGATAGGTAAAGAGTTGGCTGAAAAGCGTCAGTGCGTTTGCAAATAGTTTTGGCGGCACTTTAATTGGGGGCATTACGAATGATGACGAGGTTGTCGGATTAGAGAATGCGGAATCTGATGCGGAGTTTATAAGTGAGATAAATCATATAATGAATGTCAGAAAATAGTGTGCGGTGAATATATAATGGAGATGGGCAGGATGAATTTAAAAGATATTATTGGTGAGACAACGGATTATGATAAAAAACTTGCATTGGAAGTGAAAAAGCCAAAAAGCTGGTGCAAAAGTGTCAGCGCTTTTGCAAATGGCGTTGGTGGAACTTTGATTTTTGGTGTCTCAAATGATAATGAAGTAAGAGGGCTCTTGGATGCAGAGAAAGATGCAGAGATTATCAGTGAGCAGATAAAGACACGTCTTGAC
This sequence comes from bacterium 0.1xD8-71, assembly GCA_003612405.1. Classification (GTDB taxonomy): domain Bacteria; phylum Bacillota; class Clostridia; order Lachnospirales; family Lachnospiraceae; genus UBA3282. The sequence continues at coordinate 25,281 of RAYR01000008.1, read as the reverse complement.
CTGATTCCGGAATTTCATCTTAGTTTTTTTAGAACGGAAGACGATAAGACATTGATTTTGTTAAACATTCGACAGGGGGGGAAACTCCGTATTATTATTTGGCGGATGGTGTAATGGAAACATATGTCCGTCTGGGGAATGAGAGCGTAAAAGCAGACGCAACAGAATTAAAGAGACTGGTACTGCGTGGAAAGAATTCATCCTATGATGCGTTGGCTACAACCTACAGTGTATCGGATTATTCGTTCAGCAAATTACGCGAGCGGTATAAAGCATGGACAAGAGAAAGCTTGGAGGATAAAGAGCTTGTGTCATTTGGTTTAGTGGATGATAAAGGGAAACTTACAAATGCCGGAGCATTGCTGGCAGATAATTCGCCTATCAGATGGTCAAGGGTTTTCTGCACGAGATGGAATGATTGGATAAGGGTGGCGGCATTATGGATGCTCTTGATGATGCGGAATATTCAGGAAGTTTAATCAGTCTTTTGAATGAAGGAGCAGCATTTATCAAGCGAAATATGAAAACAATGTGGAAAAAGACAGCCAATTCAAGAATTGATATGCCCGAATATTGTGAACGGAGCTATTTTGAAGCATTAGTTAATGCATTGGTGCATCGGGATTATTTGGTAAATGGCAGTGAAGTCCATATAGATATGTTTGACGATCGGATGGTGATATACTCGCCCGGAGGAATGCCGGACGGAACCTTGGTACAGGAACGGGTTATAGATGCAATTCCTTCGACAAGGAGAAATCCTATTTTGGCAGATGTGTTTCAGCGGTTAGGATATATGGAACGTAAGGGAAGCGGACTGACAAAGATAATAAATGCATATAAGAATGCAAATAATTATGATGAAAGTAAAGCACCACAGTTTATCTCATCAAGAGTGGAATTTACAGTTATATTGAAAAATTTGAATTATGGGGAAAACAGAGATGATAAAAGTAAAATAAATGATATTTCACAAGCGGTTGAAGAATATGTCCAAAGCACGGAAGAAGTATTTTTGAATGCTTTGCGTAATAATCCGTATATTTCAAGAAAGGAATTGTCAAAGCTGTTAATGATTTCAGAAGATGGCGTGAAATATCAGCTGAAAAAATTGAAAAGTAAAGGATTGATTGAGCATATAGGCGCTTCACGGGGAGGCTATTGGGAAGTAAAATGATTTTGGGTAGTGTATCCCCAATTACCCCAAAACTACCCCAAAAGAAGGCATATATTACCCCAAATTACCCCAAAAGGTCAGACACAAAAGAAATTAGCGAGGCACATAACAGAATAAATGTTGGTATATATGCTGTAACTAATGAGGACAGATAATAACCCTTTTAAGACAGAATGTCAATATGTCGGCAAATATGCTGACTGTATTTGTAGGAATTACTGAATGACGGGCATAGTGTATTTGAAAATATTGAAGACGAGAAGAAAATAATATGGCATGAAGATAATAAAAATGGTTACAGGGAGGGAATAGGCTGAAAAATCCCAAACAGTGTTTCGGAAATTCAAAAAGAGAAACAGCGTTTTCTCAAAGACTGAAAGTTGTACCCGAAAGTAGGGAGGCAGCTAATCTTTTGAAAAGCGCATCGAAGGAATTGCAAGAGAGGGGGATATGTGTTGACTTTGAAAGTAACGTAGCGATTATTTCAAATAATTCTTCTCAAAGCAACGTGTTCGGACAAGTAGATAATTCTTATAAGAAAATTTATCCCAATGCTTCATGCCCATGTGGTTCGGGCAGGAAATTTAAAAAATGTTGTGGAAGATATGACAAATTATAAATGAATTTAAATTGGGTAAATGCTGTTTCCCCAATTTAATCGCATATATAACAACTATGGAGATGACTATATGATTCCAATAAAAATAGAAACTCTGTTAGAGGGGCGCAAAGTAGAACGAAACCGTATTGAATATAAGGAAGGTTTTAATCCGTCAGAAATCGTGCATACCATATGCGGTTATGCAAACGATATTGCAGGGGTGGATGGCGGATATCTTGTGATTGGTGTCAAAACAGAAAATGGACGTCCCATTCTGCCGCCTATAGGTGTACCGGACGAATTACTTGATGAAATTCAACTGAAAATATTTCAATACTGCAACAAAATTGAACCTCGCTATATTCCAAAAATTGAGATTGTGGAATATCAAGGGGTAAATTTGGTGTATCTGAAATGTGCAGCGGGGGATGCGGGACCATATCAGGCACCTATGGATGTTTATTCTAAAAAGGAGGCGGGTAAAGAGCAGGACCGCACAATGAAATATTGGATTCGTCCGGCATCACTTACGGTAGAAGCCAAACAGAGCGAGATAGCAGAACTATTTGAGAAATTTGCTACCATACCATTTGTTGACCGTATAAACAGTCGCGCTTCTATGGAACATATACGCAGGGGATATCTTGAGGATTTTATCAGAGAAAGCAATAGTTCACTGATAGAGGAGCTTAATGTACGTTCTTTGGAGGATTTATTGGTATCTGAGGAAGTAGCGGAGGAAAGAGATGAGGGAATAGTAATCAAAAATATCGGACTGCTTATGTTTGGAGAAAGACCGGACAAGTTGATTGCAGGAAGCAAGATTGAGTTGGTGCGTTTTCATGATAAGGAAGCGGAGGCATCTGATTTTACGGAGAAGACATTTTACGGTCCGATATGGAAGCAGGTAAGAGATGCGCTAGACTATATTAAGACAACTGTGATTGAGGAAAAGGTTGTAAAGGTTGATGGAAGGGCGGAAGCAGACCGCTTTTTCAACTATCCGTACAATGCGTTGGAGGAAGCGCTTGTAAATGCGGTTTTGCACAAGAATTATAAAGAGGATGTGCCGGTAGAGATTCGGATTTATTTGGATCAGATCCAAATTATCAATTTTCCCGGACCGGATCATTATATTGATATGGAGAAGTTTGCGATGGGGAAAGTCCGGGCAAGAAGATACAGAAATCCTAAAATTGGAGAGTTTTTCAAGGAAATTGATTTGTCTGAGAAGAAATCGACGGGCATATCGAAAATTTTGCGTGAACTGAAAAGAAACGGTTCGCCTATACCAGAGTTTGAAACGGATGCAGACAGAACCTATATGATTACTACTATAAGGATTCATGAAAAATTTGAGACTGAAAATGAAAACTTCGCTCAAAAAAATGAGCGAAGTTTGAGCGAAGTTTTGAGCGAAGTTTTGGCGCAAAAAGATTATAATAAAGTAAGTACAATTGTTAGTTTTATGGAAGAGCATGGAAAAATAACTCCTAAAGAAGCCGAAGCAGTTACGGGAAAGTCTGCCGCGACTGTGCGAAGATATTTTAAAATTCTCATAGGTACAAGATATATAGTGGCGGAGGGAAGTACAAACAATATAGTTTATCATATTGCTGCGAATTTGCCAGAAGATGATTAAAATAGTTTTTCAAAAGCGAATTTCCTAAACAATGATTAGGCGATTCATGCAAATGAACTTCAATGCGCTGTTAAAGAGAATTTCAGTGTGTTCTTTTGAATGGTAGCGTATTGATGATGAAGAATACAGTGGCGGTCTTGTAAATATTTTGCAGGACAGCATGAGTTTTGTTTCCAGAAATACGAAGAAAGCATGGAGAAAGATAGGAAACGGAAGAATTGAGATGCCGGATTATCCGGATACGGCTGTCCTTGAGGGAGTCGTGAATGCACTGATTCATAGGGACTATCTGGAATTGGGAAGTGAAATCCATATAGATATGTTTGATGACAGAATGGAGATTTACTCTCCGGGCGGCATGTTGGATGGGCGCAAGGTGCAGGATTTAGATTTGAGAAATGTATCGTCCAGAAGACGGAATCCGATTATTGCCGATATATTTAATCGTTTGAAATATATGGATTGTCGAGGCAGCGGTTTTAGGAAAATCTTGGATTCCTATGAATTTCAGGAACATTATACAGAGGAAATGAAACCGGAGTTTAGGTCGAGTAATAGTGAATTTTGGCTGATACTAAGAAATTTAAATTATAATCTTAATAATATTGGCAATGATTTATCGGCACAAATTGCCGATAATAAAATGCCGATAAAAAATGCCGATAAAAAATGCCGATAAAAAAGTGCCGATAAAGACGGGACAGCAGTTAGAGAAGATACTTCAATATCTATCAGAACAAGAGGAATGTTCTTGCAGAGATATTTGTGTCCTTTTAGATGTAAAAGAACGTAAGGCAAGGCAATTGCTTCAAATATTGCAAGAGCAAGACAAAATAGAGATTATTGGTGCAAATAGGACAAGAAGATATAGGTTGATAAAAGGATAAGTGTCATTATGAAAGTGGAGGAACAATTTATTGATACTTACTTGGAAAAAGAAGAGTATGACATGAACTATCAGACCAAGCATAAACCGTGCGATTTTTTACAGGAAGATGGTAACTGTAAATTGGGCGATTGTAAACCTGATAGCTGCAAAAAATATTCATATACCGACCAGTCGGAGAGATTGTCAAGCTTGCTTAGTATATTAGATGTGATAGAGATTTGTCCGGCAGCTTTTGAGATTTTTGAGAAATTAAAGGAAGAGTATAGGTTTAGAGTGCGAAGATAAAAATGGAGATACGATATGAACCTGACAAATTTTTTAAAACAGACGGATGCCCTTGTGGCGCAATATTCAACAGAGCAGCTCATTGCTTTTATTCATGAGATTGGGAGGGTTTTTCCGGAGCATCGCAGGGAAGACTTTTTGGAAATGCTACGATCTGTCGGAAATAAAGAGGAGAAAGCGTCAAAGAAGAATACGGAAAAAGATATTGATTTTGATGAGATGTATCGTTATGTCAGAAAAAATTTAAAGAGTATTGATTCACAGGAAATTACGATTACTGGAATATTGAATGAAGAATATGATGACTGGTACGATGACAGTGGCGAGGAATTTTATTATGAGGACAACAACGGTATTTCAGATATGCTTGCGGAGGCTTGTGATTTTGTGCATATCTGTATGGACAGGGAGAGATATAAAGAAGGCTTTGAAGTTGGGAATCAAATGTTGGAAATGGAAATTCTGTGCGATAATGAGTACGGCGATGAAGAATTTTCACTTGGAGATATGGTGCATCATGAACTTTTGTATTGCAATCTGAAGCAGGTTATCCTTGATACGGTATATTGTGCATATCATGCAGTACCGCCAATCAAACGCCCGGAGGCATTGTATGGCATTATTGTAAATGCAAAAGAGGATGCAGTCACATTAGAAGCGATTATGCAGCATGGCGATGAAGAATTACCAGCGCTTGAAGAATTTCTTTCATGCTGGATTACATATCTTGGCGATAAGACGGGGCATGATGCGGACCGCCTTATTTTGGAAGCTGCCGGTCTGTTAAACGATATTCCTTTGGAGATCCAGTATGCGGAAAAATATGCCGCTGTCCATCCGAGATTATATCTGAATATATTGGAAAATGGGAAATATGCGACGGCAAATGACATGGTGTCCATAGGAATACAAGCGATGAAGGCGATACCAAAGAAATATATTATGCGCAGCAGGGTTGCCCTGAAAACGGCTGAGTATGTGATTGCAGCAAATGGAGAGTTGCCTTTGCTGGAAAAGTGCTATTATGCGGCATATGAATCGGATACCTCCGCATTGAACTATCTTCGTGCGCTGTTAAATGACTGCGAAAATGAGAAGAAAAAGGAAGAACTTCAAAAAGTTTTTATGAAATTACCTGTACATAAAAGCAACGGTTATTTTGGCATGTATGAAAGCAGCGGTTCTTGTTCTGAGAGGGAAGAAAACAGGCCGGACGGGAATATGGTGTTATTGCTCAGATTTTTGGACGGGCAGTTTGCGGACGTATTGGATCAGGGATTGAACCAATCGCAGGCATTGGGCTGGACAGGAACTTTTATGAAACAGGGAATTGCGCTGTACCTGTTATATTTGTATGAGGGGCAATGGCACGGCAAGGGAATGGCTGCTATGGCAGAGATTGTGAAAAGCGCCATGAAATTTTCCTCAGAAGAATACCGAAAAGGTGTCTGTGGGTCTGAGGAGACAGGCGAAAACGAGTTGTTTTGCCAATTATTTTTAAAGTGGAAGTCTATGGCGCAAATGGAATCGGATATGAGAGAACGCGCGGTAAAAAGAATTACAGCGCTGCTTGAAAAGCGGACAGCAGGAATTATGGACGCAAACCGCAGAAATTATTATGGGGAATGCGCAGCGTATATCGCCGCTTTGGGTGAGGTGCGGGAATCTTGGGGCGAGTTGGGAGCAAAACAGAAACTTATGACGTCGTATAAGGATAAGTATACACGAAGGAGCGCATTTCGGGAAGAAATGAGAAATTATGGCTGGATAGATACTAAGAGAAAATAGGAGTTTCTGATGAAAAGCACAGCAGAGTTGGAAAAAAGAATAGATTGTCTGGAAAAGGAAAACCAATATCTGAAAAAGCTGCTGGCAGACGCGGGGATTTCTTATTCTGAAAAAGAGACAGATACTGATGTGAATGAATATGATCCAAATCAAGGGGCAAGAATTATACCAAGAGAGATTACAGAAACGGATGCAAAAGTGTTCTTCAGCATGTTTTGGGGGCGCACGGATGTATACAGCAAGCGTACCATAAAGAAATCTACAGGGGAAGTTAATTATTATACACAGTGTTATAACTTTTGGAAAAACGGCTGCCCAAGGATTACGGGAAGTAAGATAAAATGTCAGGATTGCCAAAGACAGGCATATAGGGAGTCAAAGAAAGAGCAGATCATTGACCATTTAAGGGGAAATTCAGAGGATGCCACAGACGTCATAGGCGTTTTTCCGCTTTTGCCGGATGATACCTGCAGGTTTATCGTCTTTGATTTTGATAATCATGAAAAAGATGCGGAAAAAAATGATTTTGCCAACACTGACGATCTGTGGAAAGAGGAAGTAGACAGCCTGAGAAGAATATGTGATATAAATGGAATAGATGCGCTGGTAGAGCGTTCCCGTTCAGGGAGAGGCGCACATCTCTGGATATTCTTTCAAAAACCAATAGAAGCTGAATTGGCAAGAAAATTCGGCAATGCGCTGTTAAACAAAGGGGCTGAATCTGTTAATTTGAAGTCGTTTCGGTTTTATGACCGCATGCTGCCAATGCAGAACCACCTTCCTGTAGGCGGTTTGGGCAATCTGATTGCACTGCCTTTGCAGGGGCAGGCGTTAAAAGAGGGGAACAGTGCATTTATAGATGAACACTGGAATGCATATCCAGACCAGTGGGAAGTGCTGCTGAACAAGAAAAAACTTTCAAAAGAGTTTATCGAAGATAAGATAAAAGAATGGACTGAGGGAAGTCTTGATATTGCCGCAAGCTGCGAAGATATTTTTGAAAACGATAACGAAAAGCCGTGGGACAGAACAAAACGTTTTCAAAAGGGAGATGTTGACGGGATACTACATGTTACATTGTCAAATGGTGTGTATGTGAATACGGTAAATTTACAGCCAAGAATACAGAATCAAATTAGGAGGATGGCTGCGTTTTCCAATCCTGTTTTTTTCAAAAACCAGGCTATGGGATTGTCTAATTTTGAACATTGCAGATATATTTATCTTGGAAGTGATGAAGGCGGATTCATCAAAGTTCCAAGAGGCATATTGGAAAATATAACCGAGGCGTGCGAAAAAGCCGGTATCGAATATGAAATAGAAGATAAGCGGAGTAAAGGGCATCCGATTCATGCGGAGTTTATTGGTGAACTGAAAGAGTCACAGATACCTGCGGTTGACAAGCTTCTTCAAAATGATAACGGAATTCTGAATGCAGCCACAGCATTTGGAAAGACGGTAGTGTGCTGTAATGTGATAGCGAAAAGACAGGTAAGCACACTGATTCTTCTCCAGTCATCGGCATTGATGGAACAATGGCAGGAGGCGCTTACAAAATTCTTACATATTGATGAGGAATTACCTGAATACGAGACTCCCACGGGTCGTAAGAAGAGACGGAAAAGTGTTGTTGGAAAATTACAGGGGGCGCATGATTCCACTACAGGTATCATTGACATTGCGATGGTCGGTTCGGTCTGTAAGAATGGTGAATATCACTGGCGGTTAAAGGAATACGGACTCATACTGGTGGATGAGTGCCACCATGCCGCTTCAGATACAATCGTGGATATTTTGCAGGAAGCAAAAGCGAAATATGTATATGGGGTGACGGCTACGCCATTCAGGGGTGATGGTCTGGAAAAATGAATTATATGCTCCTTGGCTCCATTCGTTACAAATACACCTCAAAGGACAGGGCAAAAGAGCAGGGAATAGAGCACCTTGTCTATCCTCGGTTTACAAGAGCGGTTGCTCCGAGATTTTCACAGGATAAGATGCATCCAAATGAGGCATATGAAATTATCCGCAATAATGAAGACAGGGACGAATTGATAATCCGGGATGTAAAGCAATGTGTGAATGACGGAAGAACGCCGGTGGTTCTTTCCAAATATGTGGATCATTCGCAGCGGCTGTATCAGCATCTGATAAATTATGCAGACAAAGTCTTTTTATTGTCCGGCAGTAATTCAAAGAAAGAGCATAAAGAAATTTTAAAACAGATGAATCAGGTTGCATCAGGGGAAAGTATGATTCTTGTTGCAACAGGAAAGCTAATCGGAGAGGGATTTGATTATCCGAGGCTGGATACACTGATTATGGCGACTCCGGTAGCATGGAAAGGAGTCGTGGAGCAGTATGCCGGACGTTTAAACAGGGATTATGACGGAAAGAAAAACGTGATTATCTATGATTATGTGGATAGCCATATATCCATGTTTGACAGGATGTACCATAAGAGACTTAGGGCGTACAAACAGATTGGGTATGATATTTTTTCAGCAGCTGGCACTCAGAAGCAAACGGCGAATGCAATTTTTGATATAGATAATTATGCAGATGTGTATCAAAATGATTTGCTTGCCGCAGAGAAAGAAATTATCATTTCCAGTCCGGTAATCAGCGGCAGAAAAGTGTATGATATGATTCGTTTACTCAGAGAAAAGCAGGAGGCAGGAATTAAAATAGTCATTGTCACATGGAAACCGGACTGCTATGGGTATGGGGACAGTGCATACTGGCGGGAAGTGCAGGAACAGATGCGAAAAGCAGGATTCGAAATGAATCTCGTGGAAGATTATTGCGAACATTATTGCATTATAGACCATCAGGTAGTCTGGTACGGAAGTATGAATTTTCTCGGAAAAGAGGATGCAGAAGATAATCTGATGCGTATTGCAGACGGGAAGGTTGCAAATGAACTGCTTGAAATGACATTTGGAAATGAAAAATATCAGGGAGAGACGATGTAAGGAAATGAAAAACTGGAGCTACAGGAACCAGAGTGAATGAACGAGAGTAATACAAATGTTTCTTAAAAAAGTTATTAAAATAGAATTATGAAGCTTGGATTACATGAATAATGAACGGAGAATAATATGGGTGAAGGTTATAATCCCCCTTTTACAATGAATGAGGAGATAACAAACTTAATAGTAGAGATAGGAGAATATGTTGGTACAATCACAACTTACGATGCTATGCGTCCGAATCCAATTCTCCGCAGGGAAAATCGGATTAAGACGATACATTCATCTCTGGCGATAGAGCAGAATACGCTTACGCTGGAACAAGTTACGTCTGTGATTAATGGGAAGCGGATATTAGGACCGCCACAGGACATTCGTGAAGTAAAGAATGCATATGAGGCTTATGAAAGAGTATCCGTGCTTGATCCATACAGTCTGAAAAATCTTTTGTTGGCTCATAAGATTATGATGGAAGGGCTTGTGAAAGAGGCGGGAAGTTTTCGAAGCGGGAATGTTGGCGTTTATGCAGGAACAGAACTGATTCATGCAGGAACACCGGCAAAATATGTGCCGAATTTAATGAATCAGTTGTTCACATGGTTGAAGCAATCGAAGTATCATCCACTTGTGAAGTCCTGCGTTTTTCATTATGAGTTCGAATTTATACATCCTTTTGCTGATGGTAATGGTCGGACAGGCAGGTTGTGGCAGTCGTTGATTTTGCAGAAATGGAAAGAGGTTTTTGCATGGATTCCGGTAGAAACGCTTGTGTATGAAAATCAGGAGGAATATTATAAGGTACTGCAGCACTCTGATAAAGTCGGGGATTCTACTGAATTTGTAGAGTTTATGCTTGGGATGATTCGTAATGCCTTAAAGGAAATCAGTGAAACACATAGCCAAACAAATGTCGTAATAAATATCGGAAAAAATGTCGTGACAAACGAGGAAAAAATAATAGCCCTTCTAAGGCAGGATGGCAATATGTCAGCTAATATGCTGGCTGTATCTGTGGGAGTTACCGAAAGGCAGGCACAACGTATTTTGGCTAAATTAAAGGCGGAGGGAAAAATAATACGACACGGGGCAAATAAAAACGGTTACTGGGAAGTTATAGAGTAAAAAATCCGAAACAGTGTTTCGGAAATTAAAAAAGTGAAACGGCGTTTAGCTTTTTGATGAGGGGATAGCTAATATGTTTACTGAATATTTAATGCTTCCGTGATAACACAATGATAACAAAAATTTGCAAAACCTCAGATACAAGGCGCATATCAAAGAAAAGAGTACCGAAAAAGCCTTGAAAATTACATAAAATCACCCTGATTTCCACCACAGAAAACCGTGAGGGTGGCAGAACTGTTGGTTCTGGTAGGGTTGCTACAATCATTGAGTAATCTGCACGAAAGCTTTGAGCTAAGCGCATAAAAGGCAATAATAACAGGGACGCCAAGTTTACTTGGATGTCCCTGTTTTATTGCCTTTGCGGGCATTTAGCGAATGCCCGTGACCGAGGAAATGTGAAACATTTTCGAGGTGCGCTTATCGGTCTTTCTGAGAAATCGAGAAGCCTTTTTTGAAACTTTGTAACGTTAAAAAAATTGTAAGCGGTGCTGAAATGGTGCTGTAAAAGATAAGTTTATTTAAAAAATTTGTTTGAAATGGTTCAAAAGCTTAAAAATGTGTTATACTAAAAATGAAAGTATTCGATAAGTACATTAGAACAAGGATGGTTAAGTGTCTTTTTAGAAAGACATTGACATTGAGTTGCTTGTAATGATATACTATGTGCTGTGTGCATATAATATATGTAGAGTAAAACAGGATAATAACAGTATGTTATTAAGGGAGGTAGATTATGGCTAACGTTGGAAGAAAGCTTGGCGTTAATATCTTTACGTTAATGCAGAACTCTGGAATTAGTCGTGAAGATTTGGCTGAAAAACTAAATTACACATACAGAGATATGTGTAGAATACTTGAAGGCAAACTGTTGCTACCGCCAGTAGAGATTGGAAAGATAGCTGAGTTGTTCGGAAAGACAAAAAAAGAATTGCTTAGTTATGAAGCAGATAAATTTGTTCCAGAGTTACAATATATGAAGGAGTTCAGCAACACAGATAACCTTGATAAGATATTAGACTTGTTGGATGATTATGTGGAACTAAAAGAAGTTATGTAAGTGGAAGGCTGTACGAAAACGTACAGCCTTTTTAGAGGTGCATTATGGAACGAAAAGTGGTTGTAAAGGCTATTCAAAAAATAATATCGGATATTAAAGAAAGGTGCATTATTAAAAATACAGCTATAAGAGACAGCATTTTTGGTATTTTGGAGAATGAGTGTACTGTTATCTATTATCCTCTTGATAATGAAAAAAATAGAGGATTTCATATAAAGAAAATTGTTAAAAATGAACTTGAAGATTTTGTATATATAAATACAGCAAAGCCTATTGTTGAACAGATTTTTGCTGCTGCTCATGAATTTGGTCATATTTGCGAAGTCGCAGAAAAAGTCTGGAATATTCTCGGATATGAAGGAAAGCCAACGGAAGAAGAGGAAGAAGATATTACTGACTGGTTTGCCGCAGAATTACTTATGCCAACTGATGAATTTAGAGAAGCTTTCTTTGCCCATATGGATGAATTGGGGATAAAAGCAGGAAAGGTAAAGTTAGAGGAGATAGTACATGTTATTGTTTTACAGATGAATGATTTTATGGTTCCATATGAGTCTGTAAGAAGAAGATTAGAAGAAACTGATATTATGCAAAAAAAAGCGGCAGATTATTTATTATCTAAACAAGAAGAAGCATTAGAGTTAGTAGCTATTTTTATAAGAGATCGAAATACTTATCTGGGAAATGGAACAGCTGTAAAAACTGTTTCTGGAATAAGAACATTAATTGAAAATGCTGAAAGTCAAAAAAATGTAGATAACTATTTGTTGATGAAAATCAAAAAAGAATTTGACATAACAGATATGCCTATTGCAGAGGAAGGTTTTGAAATTCACATAGGGGATAATGGTGATGAATAAGAAAGAGGTAATAGTTGACACAGGCTTTCTTGAAAAATTATCGTGTGAGGGAAAAAATCTTGAAACTTTTAAGAGAGTGTTGTCAGATTTAGGTTATAAACCTGTAGTGCATCCTTATATTGCAGCAAATGAATTGGATATGCATTTTTATTTTGACAAGTTGGTGGCAGAAGGAGTTGTTAGGGTTGTAGATTATAATGAGTTTTTGTATGATGAGGAAGATAAGATATTTTATGAGTCATATTTTGTTAATATACACAATACATTGCGTGAGTATTTAGAGGTAAAGGGTGGGAAAAAACAGTTAGAAAAGCTTGTCTTGCCACCTGGACAGACAGTATTCACATATCGTAAGGCATCAATGAGTTTGGGAGATGTTCATATGATATTAATGGCTTTTTTTGCCGAGATGCCAATTATTTTAACTGAGGATTCAGATATTGATATGTTGCGTTCAATTACAAGGCGAAAAATGGGAAGTGAAAGGTATACTTTGAATATATATAGTGTACTGGATTTGTTGATAATGATTGCTGAAAAAGAAGAGACTTCTTTCGAGAAAAATGATTTGGTTAATGTAGTAAAATCTATTGGTGAGAGAGTACATCAATCTGATGTAAAGCAAGCATGGAATAGAACGCATCAAAGTACATAGCAATAGATGATATGGCGTTATATTTGCCCCAACGATGTTCGGGGTAATCAAAGTTTTTGAGGGTTCTTCGTGAGGGTGTGGTTTGAGGGGCTGGCAGAGAGGTCAGACCCTTTATTCAGTTATTCTACATTTCCTGAGGATATGATATGTGATTAGATTATGTACTTGCATACTGAAATATAACATATTGAAGCCTATTGTGGATAAGTTGGGAACAACCTCAATGCCTTATGAATTTTGGGGATATTTTTGATACGTATTCAGTCAATAAATCACACATTGTTTGATGAAGTTTTGCTGTATGCGATTATGTTGAAAAATATTATAAGGAAATGGTGGAGAAGATATTTTAATGTAAAAATGAATCAATATTTAAAGTATACGTGGATTTATGTAAGATCATAGCAAACCAACAAGGAGCTCCAAATGAAAAGCACAGCAGATCTGGAAAAAAGGATCCAATACCTGGAAGAAGAGAACCAATACCTGAAACATCTGCTGTCAGATGCAGGGATTTCCTATTCTGAAAAAGAGATTGCCGGTATCTCTAATGAATATGACCCGGATCAGGGAGCAAGAATCATATCAAGAGACATTACAGAAAACGATGCAAAAGTGTTTTTCAGCATGTTCTGGGGACGCACGGATGTATATAGCAAGCGAACCATAAAGAAATCTACCGGAGAAGTAAATTATTACACACAGTGCTATAATTTTTGGAAAAATGGCTGCCCGAGAGTTAGAGGCAGTAAGATGAAATGTCAGGATTGCCCAAGACAGGCATATAAGGAATTAAAGAAGGAACAGATTATTGAACATTTGAGGGGAATATCAGAGGAGGCAACAGACGTCATAGGCATTTTTCCGCTTTTAACAGATGACACCTGCCGGTTTATTGTCTTTGATTTTGACAATCATGAAAAGGATGCAGAAAAAGCTGATTTTGCCAATACTGATGATAAGTGGAGAGACGAAGTAGACAGCCTGAGAAAAATATGTGATATAAACGGAATTGATGCACTGGTAGAGCGTTCACGTTCAGGGAGAGGCGCACACCTCTGGATATTCTTTCAAAAGCCGATAGAAGCTTCTCTTGCAAGAAAATTTGGTAAGGCGTTGTTACAGAAAGGGGCGGAATCTGTAAATTTAAGGTCGTTTCGCTTTTATGACCGTATGTTGCCAATGCAGGATCATCTTCCGGAAGGTGGGGTAGGCAGCCTGATTGCCCTGCCACTGCAAGGTCGGGCGCTAAAAGAAGGAAACAGTGCCTTTATAGATGAACGGTGGAACGCATATCCCGACCAGTGGGAAGTGTTGTTGAGTAAGAAAAAACTTTCAAAAGAGTTTATCGAGGATAAGATAAAAGAGTGGACAAGGCAAAATTCTTATACGGTTGCTTCTGACGAAGATATTTTTGTAAATGATAGTGAAAAACTCTGGGATAAAGCAAAGCATTTTCAGAAAGAAGATGTGGAAGGGATACTGCATCTTACGCTGGCAAACGGCGTGTATGTGAACGCAGTGAATTTACAGCCAAGAATACAGAATCAGATCAGGAGTATGGCGGCATTTCCTAATCCTGTTTTTTACAAAAACCAGGCTATGGGATTGTTTAATTTTGAAAACTACAGATTTATTTATCTCGGAAGTGATGAGGGTGGATACATTAAGGTTCCAAGAGGCATTTTGGAAAGAATAACCCAGGAGTGTAAAAAGGCCAGTATTGAATATGAAATAGAGGATAAGCGCTGTAAGGGACAGCCGATTCATGTGGAATTTACCGGAGAATTGAAAGAATCACAGATACCTGCTGTAGAAAAACTTTTGGAATATGATAATGGAATCCTGAACGCAGCCACAGCATTTGGAAAGACGGTGGTGTGCTGTAAGGTGATAGCTCAAAGACAGGTGAGCACGCTGATTCTTCTCCAGTCATCAGCACTGATGGAACAGTGGCAGGAAGCATTGGAAAAGTTTCTGCATATTGATGAGGAGTTGCCGGAGTATGAGACACCCACCGGCCGAAAGAAGAGACGAAAAAGTATCATTGGGAAATTGCAGGGAGCCCACGACTCCACTACGGGAATTATTGATATTGCGATGGTCGGTTCGGTTTGTAAGAAAGGTGAATATCACAGGCGGTTAAAGGAGTATGGGCTCATTTTGGTGGATGAGTGTCATCATGCGGCTTCTGATACAATCGTAGATATTTTACAGGAAGTAAATGCAGCATATGTATATGGTGTAACAGCTACTCCGGCCAGGGGAGATGGACTTGAGAAAATGAATGATATGCTTCTTGGAGCAATCCGTTATCAGTATACCTCAAAGGACAGGGCAAAGGAGCAGGGGATAGAACATCTGGTTTATCCGCGGTTCACAAGAGCAGTTGCGCCAAGATTTTCACAGGATAAAATGCATCCCAATGAGGCGTATGAGATAATCCGTAATAATGAAGACAGAGATGAATTGATCATAAGGGATGTGAAGCAATGTGTTAAGGAGGGAAGAACGCCGGTGGTTCTTTCCAAATATGTAGAACATTCACAGCGGTTGTATCAGTGTCTGATAGATTCTGCGGATAAAGTTTTTATGCTGTCTGGCAGGAATTCAAAGAAAGAGCATAAAGAAATTTTAAAACAGATGAATCAGGTTACGCCAGAGGAGAGTATGATTCTTGTAGCGACAGGCAAACTGATAGGAGAAGGCTTTGACTATCCGCGGCTGGATACACTGATTATGGCAACACCAGTGGCATGGAAGGGAGTAGTGGAGCAGTATGCCGGACGTTTAAACAGGGATTACGATGGAAAGAAAAGTGTGATTATCTATGATTATGTGGATAGTCATATTTCCATGTTTGACAGGATGTATCATAAAAGACTTAAGGCGTACAAGCAGATTGGGTACGATATTTTTTCTGGAACTGGCGCACAGAAGCAAGCAGCCAACGCGATTTTTGACATAGACAATTATAATGATATCTACCGGAATGATTTGCTTATCGCAGAAAAAGATATTATCATTTCAAGTCCGGCTATCAGCGGCAGGAAAGTATATGACATGATTCATTTGCTGAAGGAAAAGCAGGAAGCAGGAGTGAAAATAATTATTATTACCTGGAAACCGGATAGTTATGGATATGGGGACAGTGCATATTGGCAGGAGCTGCAGGAGCAGATGCGAAGAGCGGGATTTGAGATGAATCTTGTGGAGGATTACTGCGAGCATTATTGTATTATAGACCGCCAGGTGGTCTGGTATGGGAGTATGAATTTCCTGGGTAAAGAAGATGCCGAAGATAATCTGATGCGTGTTGCAGATGGGAAGATTGCAAATGAACTGCTTGAAATGACATTTGGAAATGAAAGGCATCAGGGATGTGAGACAATGTAAGGCTGCTTTTATTACATTTGAAAGGAAAAATGGAGAGAAAACAAAATGGATTTCCGTAAAACATTTGATAAAATACCAGAAGATTTTGATAAGTATAGACCAAGATATTGTAAAGAGTTATTTCAAGAACTGGAAATAATATGTGGTTTAAATTCTGAAAAGAAAGTACTTGAAATTGGTCCTGGAACGGGTCAGGCCACAGAGCCTATATTAAAAACAGGGTGCGACTACACGGCAATTGAGCTTGGAGAAAATTTCACTTCTTTTATGAAAGATAAGTTTGGCTGCTATCAGAACTTTCATATTGTGAATGGGGATTTTGAAAGCTATAGTTTTAATGAACATACATATGATTTAGTATATTCGGCAGCTACGATACAATGGATTCCTGAAGAAATAGCATTTACGAAAACATATAGGATGCTAAAGCCGGGAGGCTATCTTGCCATGTTTATGACTCGCTCGGATGAGACAAGTGCAAATCCGTCCTTAAGAGCTGAGATTGACAAAGTATATGATAAATATTTCCGCGTAAAACAAAGATATAATTGTAAGTTGAACTATGAAAATGTTGTTAATTATGGATTTGAGAACATGAAATACAAAGAGTGGAAAAGTGTGCGGAAACTGAACGCAGATGAATATATTTGTTATATTAGTACGCACTGTGAACACATAACTTTAGATGAGCCCTATAAATCAGATTTTTATGCAGGTATTAGAAAAGCAATTGTGGAGGCGGGAAATGAGATTGTCATTATAGATACGATACCGCTATATTTAGTGCAGAAACCTTTATAGATTTGGAATAATCATAAATCATAAGCCCAACTATATTTTAAAAGCAGGAAGGTGACTCCTATTGATACTACCATATTCCGATACTTTAGAAGTTCAAAATCTGAGCAGGATATTTGACAATACAAGTGAATGTTACAAGTTTTTCTGGTTTCAGGCAATTGTTTCCAAAGTGCTGGAGGGTAAAGAAAGCACAACTTATGAAGAATTGATTGATGAGATGATTGCAGATGCATGGTATATGGTAACAGAGTATCATTTAAATCTGGGTCCACGAGATACACTGGAAAGTTTAGTCATATATCTTCAGCAGATTTCCCAATTAAAATCTTCGGAGAAGAAAGAAAATATTATTCGTTATTTGAAAAACTGTAAGGACAAAGAAGTCATAAAACGAAAGAGGATACTGACGAAAAATGTTCCCTACCGTATTCAGGCTCCATTTATGGATAAGGTTAAGGGCAAAGAGTGGAATGTATCGGAAAGCGCACTTATCTCTAAGATTAATCAGGAACGCAGATTAATGTACTATTTTGAGAAACTGAATGGTATGCAGACCACCATTCGATTCAACGCGGACTGGCTTTCCTATATACATAAAAATCAAGAGATTATCAAGGGATGGATGCAATATAATATTATTGTATATCTGCAACGACGTAATCCAAGTGTTCCGGGAATTGCGGATAAATTATATCCGCCCCAGGAGCGGAAGTTAGAAAAGATTAAAAGATATTGGAAACTGTTAATTGAGGTTCAGCCGATTCATGAAATCTATGGGCATGTACAGTTATCAGAGAAAGATATTTCAATTGATCATTTTGTACCATGGTCGTATGTAGCGCATGATGAGTTCTGGAATTTACATCCTACTACCCGAAGCATTAATAGCAGCAAGAGCAATAATTTGCCGACCTGGGATGTTTATTTTCCTCAACTGGCGAGACTGGAATTCATTTCTTATGAAATGATGTGGAAATATGAGATTCTGCATGACGCATTTGAAAAATGTGCAAAAGAGCACTTAAATGATAACGCGGTGCGAAGCAAAATGTATCGTAAAGGACAGGATTTCTTATGCTTTTCAAGTGTATTGGAAGAAATTATGCAGCCGGTATATCAGTCTGCAAGGAACTGTGGATTTAAGGATTGGATTTATAAGGAGGCGGAAGCTGATCTGATGTGTGTTTCAGACAGGAAGATTGCGAATGAACTTTGGGAGACGACATTTGGAAATGGTGCTTAAGGAAGTTAGTGATTATAAATTTGGGAAAAGAAAAAGAAATATTTAAGAGACTGCAAAAGTTAAAAACGTTACAGTATATTGCCTGGCCTATGGCAGCCTTTACGCCTGTCAATGGAAATCATGAACTGATCTGGAAAGAGGGAACAGAATCCTCTTACAGGTTTAAATTGTTTGGGGTTATTCCATTTGGTATTCACACAATTAAAGTTATCCATTTTGGGGTGAAGCAGGGAATATTTACCAATGAAAGCAATACGCATGTTCCGGTTTGGAATCATAGGATATTGATTGAAAAAATGGATGATAGCAACACGAGATACACTGATATAGTAGATATTGAGGCAGGTTGGAAAACAGTATTTATATATTTATGGGCAGTCTGCTTTTATTCCCATAGGCAGAAAAGATGGAAAAGGCTTCTGAAATTTACGTGAGATAGGGGAGATTAAAATGTCAGCAGAAATAATTTTTTCATCAATAGCAGCGTTGGTCTGTATAGCGCCTGTTATAATCATAGGAATTGTCCAGTATAGAAGTAAGGAGCCGGTTGGTTTCTGGTCTGGGAAAAAACCGCCCCAAAAAGAACAGCTTACAGATGTCAGGGCTTATAATCGAAAGCATGGTCTTATGTGGATTCTGTTGGGAGTGGGATTTATTATCTGCTTCGTATGCGGGCTTGCCTTTGGAGGATTAGTTGCAGGATATTTGTGCATGATTGAAGTGCTGGGCGGCATATTGGCAATGATTGCCTATCATGGGAAACTGGACCGTATGTATTTTAAAACGGAAGACAGCAATCGGCGATAAATGAGGAGGCGGACGCAATGGAAGAAGTGATGGATGTAAATTTTAGGGGAAACATATATATTGTGCAGAACGGCAAAGTTTTATATGAACAGGAAAATGGGTTTGCAGACATGGCAAATGAAATTCCCAACACGGTGGAGACGAAATTTGCAAGTGCATCAGCAGGTAAAGTATTTGTTGCCGTAGGAATCTTGCAGTTGATTGAGCAGGGGAAAATAGGGTTTGATGATACATTGGGTGTGCTGCTCGATTCTATTTCATGGAACGATATTGATAAGGATGTTACAGTCAGACAACTCTTAAATCATACATCGGGTGTTCCGGATTATTTTGATGAAAGTGTGATGGAGGAATATGAAGAATTATGGACTGATTATCCTAATTATAAAATAAGACATAACAGTGACTTGCTTCCGTTATTCATCAATAAGCCTATGATGTACCCCAGGGGTGAAAGATTTCAATACAATAATTCGGGCTATGTATTGCTTGCAATGATTATCGAAAAAGTAACAGGAAAGTATTATGATCAATATCTGAAAGAAAATATTTTTGATATATGCGGTATGAAATCAACAGGTTATTATGAATTGGACAGGTTGCCGTCAAAATGTGCCAATAACTATATTTACTGTACTGACACAAACGATTATCGTACAAATATCTTTTCTGTTGATGTAAAAGGTACTGGTGCAGGCGGGGCGTTTGTTACGGTAAAAGATATTATTCGTTTTTGGACGAATTTGCTGGCAGGTCATCTGATTTCAACATCCTTTGTTTCAGATATGCTTAGTAAGCAGAGTGGGGATGGGAGTGACGCAGAAGAAGGGTATTATGGCTATGGCATGTGGATTATAGATAATCCGAATGGCAGGGACTTTGCGTATTTTCAAGGCTGTGATCCGGGAGTGAGTTTCATTTCCGAATATAATCCTGATAAGGGGATTATTTCTGTCCTGGTAAGCAACTATGGAGATAATGTTTGGGGAAAGATGAGGAAAATAAGGGAAATTCTCTATTGATTGCAAGGCAACTATGGATTGTATGTTTTATTTCAAGGCATACACCAATAACCTGCGAAACGTTTCAAAGCAGGTTCCGTCCGGCTGTTGTGTTTTTTTAAGCATTTCTGCAATGACTTCTTGACGGAATTTATTTTTGAGCATATCGGGGATACACTCGATAAAAGGTACAATACATGGCTGGTCAATCCACTTTATCATCTCGTCAGAAGTTGGGAAATACCTGTCCCGGTTTACTTCGGTAATTGTAAAATCGCAGTAGCCGATATCGGAGATCAGTTCCTCATAGCAGTTTTTTGAGGGCATGAACCATGGCATTTCAAAATCCCGGAAAAATTCTCTGTAGTTATCTTCGTCCATTTTTTGTTGGGTTACTGCAAGAAAATTAGAACAGTTGCCATGGCTTCCAAAATCCCATAATAATATGCCACCGGGTTTTAATGCCGCGTATGAGTTTTGCAAAAGCCGTTTGTGGTCTTTGATCCAATGCAGGGCCGCATTAGAATAAATAATATTAAATTCATTGGAAAAGTGCAGATTGTTGATGTCCATGCGGACAAAGGCAAGATTATCCCTGCAAATGTTTTGTGCCGTTTGAATCATTCCGATGGAAGCGTCTATACCTAACACGTTTCCATTCGGCACAAGCAATGCTAACTGTTCGGTTAAGTGTCCGTCACCGCAACCCAGATCCAATATGGTTTCATTACCTTGCAAAGTGATTTTGGAAATAAGACTTTTTCCCCATTCTTTCTGATGGGAAGAAGCAGTCCGGTATCTCTCACCGTCGAATTCATAAGTCTTCATGTATATTCTCCTGTACAAATTTTCTTGTATTATAAAGTTGTTAATGATATAATTCAAATATATGGATTTTATAAAATATATAAAATAAATTTATGGAATGGAAATATGGAAAACTTTGATAATCTTTCCAGATATAAAATTTTTCTTGCGGTTGCTGAATGTAAGAGCATATCAAAGGCAGCAGCACAATTATATATTTCACAGCCGGCAGTAAGTATTACCGTCAAAAAGCTGGAAGAGAATCTGGGGACCACTCTTTTTATCAGAAAGGCAAAAGGGGTTGACCTTACGGAAAAAGGGAGAATCCTGTATGAGAATGTTAAAAAGGCATTTCGTACTCTTTCAGATACGGAAGAAGCGATTAGATTGCAGCAGAGTACGGGGCATTTGCGGATAGCGGCCAGTAATGTGCTGTGCAAGTATTTTCTCATGCCTTATCTTAAGGCATTTACAGGTCTATATCCGGATACCGACATATCAATTACCTGTACATCGTCATCAGCAGCCTGTTCCATGCTTGCACAGTGTAATATAGACCTGGCTCTTGCAGCGAAGCCAGATAATCTGGGAACAACGGTATATCATTCGTTGGGGACGATTGAATACGTCTTTGTTTGTACGCCGGCATATCGGAATAAATTAAATTGTGATGAGGATAAGATATTTGAACATGGAAATATTATTTTGCTGGATAAGGATAATGTTTCCCGCAGACATTTAAATCATTACTATGCACAAAATAAAATTAATCCTTTACATATTCTGGAAGTAAATGAAATGGATTTGCTTATTGAATTTGCCAGAATGGGGATAGGAATATCCTGTGTGGTAAAACAGTTCGTTGCCCAGGAATTAAGGGCAGGTTCTTTGATAGAAATAAACTTGTCTGAGCCGATAGCTCCTCGTGAAATAGGTTTTTTGTATAATGCGATCAAACCTGTGAATGAAAATATACTGAAATTCATTAATATTCTTGCAACAATTGGCGGTTAGAGGAGAAGAAGATATGGAAATTAGAATTGTAACAGATAGCGATAAAGAATTTGTAATGAGCATGGATAAGCATGTTGATGATACAGCCTATATGAATCGGGTGTTCACGAAGTCCGGCTACGTTATCTGGGAAGGAAGCAGACGGATCGGAATAATGGCATATTGTGTCTTGTGGGATAATCTCCCGTTTCTGAATTTTATCTTTATCAAAGAGGAATATCGTGGAAAGGGATTTGCCGGGCAGGCGATACTCTGTTGGGAAAAGGAAATGAAAAGCCAGGGTTATAAGATGACTTTGCTCTCTACCCAGGTTGATGAGGGAGCGCAACATTTTGGGGTGGTGAATATCATTGCTCTAATGCAGAGACAGGCGGAACTTCGGCAATCGTGATACCAGATACCTGCGTAGATATTATTTACCGCATGGATGAGGAGAAGCGTATTGTGGTCTCTGATTTCAATGGCATTAATGACAGTAGTTTTTATGTTCATAATGAAGAGAACAATGTACATAAGATGTCAGTGTTTGCTATTCGTTTCTATGCCTGGGGAGACTCTGTTTTCGCAGAAGACTCTTTTGCCGGAACGGTAAACGGAAGGTCTGATGTCAGGGAAAGGTTCAGCTGGCTGGGCAGAGAACTGCGAAAGCGCTTAGTTGAGCCGGTAGATCTGGCGGATATCACTCATTTGACAGAAAGACTGCTTATCAACAGGCTGCAAACAGCAAGAAACCATGAATTGATTGACACAGCGATAGACAATATTATCCTGCATCATGGAGCATTGGATGTGAGCAGGCTGTCCAGAGAGTGTTTTATCGGCAGCAGGCAGTTGGAAAGACAGTTTCATGAATATATTGGAATTACGCCCAAGAAACTGAGTAATTTGGTGCGGGAATTTAAGCGGTATCATCTGATGAATATTCAGACCGCAAGAAAGACCGCTTTTTCTGATTTGTAGTGACAGATAGTGTGTCAGAATGATATAATCAAACCGATAATGGGGTTATCTAGCTTGTTCCCTCGTGGAGGATTGAGATGAAAAAACTTGCAATGATCATGGAGGCCAACAATCGTGCATTTGCCTGCACACGTGTGGCATGGTTTTTAAAAAAGATCAGGGAAATGGATGAGGAGATTAATCTCTATATTTTCCGCAGTGCCGGCGCATGGACGTTGGATCGTAATTATAATCTTGGAGAATACAATATTTACCAGTTGCCGGATCTGTCAGAGTTCGACGGTATCATACTGGATGTCAACAGCATCCATCAGCGGGAACAGTATGGCTGTGGCGCAGCGTCATGGGAATATCTTATCAATGCGGCCAGACAGTCGGGTAAGCCGGTTCTTTCTCTTGCAAACAGGATTGAGGGATTTTATTATGTGGGGATTATAATTATGCAGCCATGCTTCCGATGATGGAACATGTTTATCATGTTCATGGGTGCAGGAAATTCTGGTTTGTGATGGGGCCCAGGGATAATTATGAAAACGGACAGCGGATGCGCGCTGTTGTGGATTATCTGACAGAACGGAATGTGCCCTGTGGAGAGGAGTGTTTCTTTTGCGAAAGTTTCGAGATCAAGAGCGGATATCGTGGCTTTATGAAGTTATATGAAAAGCATGGAGAACTGCCGCAGGCTGTGATCTGTGCCAATGACGAGATTGCGGTGGGTGTTTGTAAAGCCGCTGAGGAAAAAGGATTTTCCGTGCCGGAAGATTTTATTGTGACAGGATTTGATAATTTTGACAAGGCGGCATATTTTTTACCACGGATTACGACCATTGACCAGAGGCAGGAGCTGTTGGTGGAAAAGAGTATGGAACTCTTTTTACATGTCTGGAAGGGTGAACCGGTGGAAGAGTGCTACTATACGGATACAGCGTGTGTATTCTGGGACAGCTGTGGATGCCATACGGATGAGGGGATTGATCTGGCGGCGTATGTCCGCAAAGAGATTTTGACAGAAGCCGAGCTTGCAGGTCTGGAAGAAGAAATCAAGATGCTGGAATATGAACTGCTGTATTGTAAAACACTGGAAGAGATATATGAGAAGATATTAAAAGGGATTCATTCTTTGCAGTGTGATGATATGTACCTGGTGTTGGATGAGAAAATTGAAGATTATCAGAATGAAGGCGGAGAGACGTTGGAAGACATCACCAATTTGTCCGGAGACGGCAGGTTTCACGAAATCGGTTATCCGGACAAGATGAAAAAGATATATACGGATCTGGCGTCCGGAAAGATCAAGATGGAGGTTCAGAGCCGTAAAAAGCTGTTTGATGATCTGGATGCGGATGAAGGGGGAAGAGAATATCTATTTCTGCCCTTTCATTTCAGCCAGTATACGGTAGGCTACATGGTGATTGTGAATTCCGCATATCTGATGGAAAAGCGGTATTTAAATAAACTGATGAGTACGATTATGACCGGCATGGAGAATTTCTACCGAAGTAAGCGGCTGGAATATATTAACCGGGAACTGGGAGAGATTTCCATGCGGGACGCCATGACAGGACTGTATAACCGTCTGGGTTATCAGAATCAGGCATGCCGTATTTTCAAGGAAAGTAAGGAAAAGAATCAGGATCTGAGTATTCTTTTCATGGATATGGACCGGTTAAAATATATGAATGACACATTTGGTCATGAATGTGGCGATCTTGCCATCAAGATTACTGCCAGGGCAATTCTGCGGTTTTGTCCGGACAATGCAGTGGCAATCCGTATGGGCGGGGATGAATTCCTGGTTATTCTGACGAAGATGAGTCAAGATGAGATGACAAGGTTAGTGAACAGTATCCGTAAGGATATCAGTGCGCGGGTGAAGCTGTTGGATTTTCCGTGCGAACTGGGTATCAGTGCAGGAGGAATTGACACGGATATGCGTTGCAGCAAAGAGTTGGACGATTATGTCAGGGAGGCTGATGAGGTTATGTATCAGGAGAAAACGGCAAGGAAGAAGCAGAGGAAATGATATTGGCTACATATATTATCTTAAGATTGGTAAAGTGAAGGGTTTTGGAGCGGTTCCGGAACCCTTTTATAGTGGAAGGATTTTTCTGATTGCTGTTTTTTAGTAAGCGCCAAATAATCCTGCGGATTCCCAAAACCTCTGTCCTTCTATATAATTCTAAATGTTAGATAGTTAGACT
>RAYR01000054.1 GCA_003612405.1 bacterium 0.1xD8-71 | reverse complement strand
GAATTATAGTAAATTACTCCAACTCGCAAAGGGCTGGGGTAATTTTGTATCTTACCGCGGTATTATTTGGCGCTTACGTTTTTTAGAGATTTTTTAGAGAAAGGGACTGCTATAATGATAGTGGCAAAAGGAGGAGTTCCATATGACACAGAAGCAGACAGGAAAAAAGATACAGGTATGGCTGCTGGCGGCAGCCTTGTTGACAGGGACGTTGACCGGATGCAGTATGGGAGGAAATCCGGGGAATACAGGTATAGATGGGAGCCTGCATCAGGATGGCAATGATGTGCAGGACGGGCAGCAGGGGACTGCCATGGGAAGGTATGTGGAGAGAGAGGTAGAACTCAGTTATAGTCTTTCAGACTTTAACAGTCGGTTGTTTCAGCAAAAAGACGGCAGTCTTTTTTTGATAGATAACAGTGGTTTTGTACTGGGTTCCTGGGATGACGGTGGAACCTGGATAGCGGAGAGTATGCCCTGGCTTACACAGATGGCACAGGAGGGAAATCTCATTATGAGTGTTGCGCTGGGAGAGGATCAGAGCGCGGCTGTGATATATTGTGCGCCTGAAGAGGCTGATATGGAAGATGACGATAATGCGGATGGGGAGGAAGAGACAGAAGAAACTGACAATACGGATGTTAAGGACATGGACATGATGTTATTGCTTGTAAAGCCTGATGGTACAAAGATACCGGTGGAGGCGGATCTGCCGGAGGAAGATGCTGATTTTTACGCTGTGTATATATCGGATACGGGAAGGATTATTGCCAGCACGTTGAGTTCTACTTTGTATGAAATAAAGGAAGATGGAACCTGTAGGAAATTTCTGACCGTAGAGGAAGGCCGGCCGGAACTGGTCCGTTTTTACGGGAAGCTCATGTTTATGGACGGTGTGGGGTATGAGGCACCGCTGATTTATGATATGGAGGCGGAGAACTATATAGAAGATAAGGTGCTGTCAGACTTTGTAAAGGAAAATTTCGGTGAGAGGGACAGCTTTACAGGAAAGAATTACGATTTATTTCTATTGCCGGTAAGTGATGAGGTGGTATATCTGGCGGGGCAGACAGGAATATATCGTCATGTTCTTGGTGGTGCGGCAATTGAACAGGTGGTTGATGGGAACTTAAGTATTCTGGGTAATCCCACTTACAGCATCATGGATATGATAGTTGCGGGTGAAGATGAATTTCTTGTGTTGCTGACTGGTCAAAAGCTTATGCATTTTGTATATGATCCGGATATTCCTACAGTGCCAAATGACAGATTAGAGGTATATAGTCTGGAAGATAAGGCGACCATACGACAGGCTATCAATCTGTATCAGGCGGCCAATCCATCGGTCTATGTGAATTATGAGATTGGTCTGGAACAGGCCGGCTCTGCAACCAGAGAGGATGCCATAAAGAATCTGAATACCCGTATAATGTCTGGAAAAGGACCCGATGTGCTGATTCTGGATAACCTGCCGGTTAATTCATACATGGAGAAAGGTCTTCTCATGGATATCGGGCCGATTTTGGATAGTTTGGAAAAGGATGAGGCTGTTTTCCCGAACGTACTGGCGGCTTTTGAAAATGACGGACATGTCTATATGGCTCCTTGTGAGATTCAGCTTCCTTTTATATTAGGAAATGCAAGTGGTTTGGAGAAAATGACAGATATGTCAGGTATAGCTGACGCGATAGAAGATGCACGTAAGAATAATCCGGGCAGTAATCTTCTGCGGTTCTCGTCACCCAAGGCGGTCATGCGCATTTTTTCCATGACAAGTATGCCGTCATGGAGAATACAAGACGGGAAGATCAACAGGGAGGCGATTTCTGATTTCCTGATACAGAGTATGCGGATTTATGACGCGCAGATGGATGGCCTTTCAGAAGAGGCGGTCGAAGAGTGGGATATCTGGTGCAGGTATTATATGGAGGACTATGGACAAGCATTTGAGGACTCGGACGAGCTTAGGATGAGCCGGGATGAGATATATTTTATGGGAGGTTACTGTAAATTTGTGGTGGGTTCCATGAAAGATATAGATGAGTATACTTTGCAGATGTCTCTTGCTGTGTCGGAGGGGATGGAGGAATGTGAGGTAATTCCGATGCCGGGGCAGGCCGGTCATGTGCTCTGGGCAAGATTACTGCTCGGTATCAGTGCGGTGTCAGAGAATACTGCGCTGGCAGAGGATTTCCTGAAAGTGGTGTTTGGAAACGAAGTGCAGAAGAATGTGCTGGGAGGAATCCCGGTCAATCAGAAGGCAATACTGGATAATTATGATAATCAGAGGCGGCTATATAAAGATAATGACTATATCTCCGGCAGTTCGAGTCTGAGTGATGAAGAGGGATTTATATGTGATATACTTATTCGTGTGCCCAAGGAAGAGCAGGTGGATGAACTGCTTGCCTGGATTGCGTCCACCGATACGGTTTATATGGAAGATTTTGTATTTGAAAATGTGGTTTATGAAGAGGGCATTGCATACATGCAGGGCGATCAGAGTCTGGAAGAAGCTTTGGATGCCATTGAGATGCGCTTGGGGATCTATTTGGCGGAGTAGGGGAATAAGATTATCCGTCACTTTTCACATGTTAGCAAGAAGTGATGCTTGAACAGATATAAAATTCTCCGTTGGCGTTTTAATCTGAAGGATTTAAGTAAGCACCGGGGCCTTCTTAAGAATTTTATATCTGTTCAGATTGGCATATTGCTGTAGGAGTGAAAAGTAACGATTGTCCCCCAAAAAAGAACGAATGTTCTGGAAATGTTGACAGAATATTGAAAACTGTAGTATAATGTCAAAGAGGGATTTATGAGTTATAATGTGCTATTATTCCACTATGGAACTATGTAAGTGAGCTAAGGCTAAAAATATCTTTAAATTCTAATATAGTCTACGTCTAATTTATTTTATCATTTTGATTTGTTTCTGACAAATTTTTTTAAAAAATAATTTTAGGCCAATATTATTACCATTAGCTATTGAAATGTTATGATAATCGTGATATTATAATAAACAACAATCGATTGTAGTTAATAATTTAGATATACAAAAGAAAGACCAACTATTAAAAGTCAAGTAGATAAATGAAAAAATCAAAAGAAAATTTAATAGAAAAAAGAGTACA
>RAYR01000053.1 GCA_003612405.1 bacterium 0.1xD8-71 | reverse complement strand
CAGCTAAAAGAAAACTTTGCCATTCATGAAGCCTCTCCCCAATCTGCCGGAAACCGGGGAGAAGCCCTGTCCGGCGCCACTTTGGCGACCTCGCTTTTCCGCAGGGCGAGGAACTTATTCCCCATATAGACGCCCTGTGCCGCATCCTGTTATCTTCTCCCGGAGGGAATCAGACAGCTTCCATTCCTTCCCGGATGACGCTTTTGGGATGCCCGCATAATGGCTTTTTGCTATTCTTGCTATACCCATGTTCAATCCTCCTGTTCGGTCAGAAATTGTGGACGCTTACACCCTCTGCGGCTTTTGTCCATTCACACCTCGAAATGCCAGGTTCCTTATTCAAACTCACCAACAATACTACCTTTTTGGATGATATGCCTTTCAGCCTTTTTCAGAAAATTTCTTTTCATAGAGTTGGCGCTTATATTTATTTCACAATCCAAGGAATAGACTGTAAAGCGGTAAGTATGCTTTTTCCCTTTCGGTGGCTTCGGCCCCGCATAACAGTGAAAGCCATATCCTATCCCCTGGCGGGCATTCCCCAACATTGGCACTGTCTTGCCAGCAGGAATATTTTTCTTTATTCTGTCAGTTGCAGGAATGTTCCATATAACCCAATGCGTAAAATCCTTAATTGGATGTGATAAATCTTCCAATGTAACAGCGAGGGTTTTCGCATTCGGTGACAGGTTCTTAATTATAAATTCCGGCGATATGTCCTGCCCACGCCCGGTATATTCGATGGGAAATTTGTTTCCGCCATCCATGCCAATGCACTCAAATTCCAAAACAGTATTATTCATAATCCCTCCAAGTTTGAGCAATTTATTTCTGCATTCCCGACAACCGCTGCTCCCCGATTCGCCAATCTGTAGCAACACCGGGGATGCCCGCCCTGCCTTGTCAGGCTGTGGCCTATCGGGGATATGAGTTTTATTTCCTTCTATGCTTTTGCGTCAAAGCTATTCTGCGGATTTTCCACCCCCACCGCTTCTTCACCCGCCAGCGGTATGCCCCTCTTGGCATTTCCCCATGCCTCGTTATATATCATGCACATTTCCGTCTGCCTGGCAGCCTCCGCATTGGTGGTGTACATCGTCCACCCATTATTGGAATAAGTCGCCACCATCTCC
The DNA here is from genome assembly GCA_003612405.1 of bacterium 0.1xD8-71. Lineage (GTDB taxonomy): Bacteria > Bacillota > Clostridia > Lachnospirales > Lachnospiraceae > UBA3282. Next base: position 2,313 of record RAYR01000053.1, on the reverse strand, counting down.
CCGTTCTTATCATAAAACTCTATGTAATCGCTGTTTCCTGATGGCAGTTTCTGATATTTCACTTTCCCTTCCAGCAGCGTTGCCACAAAATCTATAGGCTTAAGCACATTCTGCCTGTTCTTTGAAACAGCTTTCAGCCCGGAAGTGATGATCCCTTTTCTGTCCGGGGACACTTCCGATGTGTAACTTTTCATCAGCCTGTTAAACCCTTCGGATTTGTTCTGGAACTGCCCTTTTGCGAAATCCTCATATGCCTGCTCCCTGATCTGCTTCCGATATTCCTCATCGCTGATGCCACTTTTCTTCTTGGAAAAAACATATTTATCATTAAAGTCGGGCAGATGGATACCGCCTATGCTTCCTGTTCCTAGAAAATATCTGTTCTGCAATGAAACATTGGACGAATTGACCTGCATTATTTCACCCTCTCCCGTAAATTTCCTAATCGGTTGAGCATTTCATACATCTGGCTATTGCCAAACATATAATTATGCAAAACAAGCGGCTTCCCCGTCTGCCTGCTTTCCCGATGTAGCTTCATATAAGCGTCCCTCGCCTGATAGAATGCATCTTCCAATTCTTCCATCTCTTTTGTCGGCGTTTTAGGAATATTTCCCTGAAATGCCTGCCCTTGTGCTGCTATTCTGGCACAGGACTTCTGCCACTCTACTTCCTGCTCATACTGCATATCCAGCCACTCAATTTCTACTTCCTCTGTCAACGATGTCCCATCTGTCTCATAATACTGTTCATTTTTATGGCGCTGTTCGATTTCAGCATAGAGCCTTGCATAACTCAATCCACAGGCATTCACTACATCGGAATAAGCATACTGCCCTTTTTCTTCCCTGATTTCCTTTAATATTCCAGCTCTCATATCGCTGAGTGATGCCGCCGACTGCACCACCGTATGCTTAATTCTATCCATTAAGATTTCCCTGTTTTTCGATAATGGGGAAACTTCTAATGAATCTCTATCAAATACTTTCCGGCCTTCATTTTGACTTTCCTGAGATTTCAAACAATCCCTATCAAGTTTAAGGCCATCCTGCAAATATACAGGATAATTTGAAATGCTAATTGCCATACATTCTTCCTCCAATTTAAGATATCCGTCAAATAGTAAAATGCCAACTATAGATATCCGTACCGATATCTAAAATCCCCAAAACTTCGATGCCAGCTCCCGGTTTATGATGGATGAGAGGAAATTGGGATTGCTGCTCTGGAACATTCTCAGGCTTTCAAAGAAAGCGGCCTTGCTTCCCGTCTTTAATCCTGCAAAAGTCTTATCCAGTTTCTGGTTTTTCACATTCTTCTCCACATATTCCTCCGACTGCTTTTCGTAATTATCAACCATCGAAGGATTCTTCCTTACCGCGCCCGCATACCAGTTTGTAAGGTATTTCAACGAACTAAGCCCGCCGTCATCTTTTTTCCCCATCTTCTGGTACTCTGCATATGCGTCTTTGTCCATCGTCCGCATCATGTCAAGCGCGTTTGTGGTCTGGACGAGATTGCTCCCATGCCCAAGATACCTGCCTTTCGCCACACCGTAATCCATGTTTCCGTTACTGTCCGCTTTTCCTGCGCTTGCCAGTTTCGCAATGGATTCCATTGCCTCCAGAAACGCATCCCTGCTGTCCTCCGGGATAAAGTTTTCTGCCGCATATTCCGCTTTCTTCATGCCGAGCGATATGTTCGCCTGCCGCTCCTCTTCCGTCATGGAGCCGCTGTTCCCGACAAGGAAATTCTGCCGGATGATGTCATACACAAATCCCTGCTCCTCTTTGCTGCAGTTCTCCAGTGCGGACGCAACCGCCTTGTCTGCGCCATACATCCCCGAATATGCCGGGAGATTATTTAAGGACTTGTCAACCTGCACGATATCCTTTTGGAATGCCGCATTTCTTGCCTCCACTGCTTCCTTATCTTCCGGCACCGTCCAGCTCTTCCTGCCCTCCGCAAGAGCCGCCATGCCGTCTCCTGAAAACTCCACGATAACGCTGTCCCCATACTGTGAACGGATGTCCTTCATCGCCTGCAGGGTTTCCTCCCTTGACATTTTATCCATGACCTTGTTGCCATGTTCATCCGTGGTGTTGAACTCATATTTTACAAGGGTGTCCTTCTTATACGCACCGCTTCCATATGATGGGATATTTGTTGTCCCTCTGTAAAACTGGCTGTAATCGATATTCATGATCTTCATTCTCCTTTTCTACTTTATTTTGATTTAGGCGTTTGCGAAACGCCAAAAGCCGCATAAATACAGCATTTTTTTGTTGACAAAATAAAATATCTCCTCAAGGT
>RAYR01000052.1 GCA_003612405.1 bacterium 0.1xD8-71 | reverse complement strand
AACTGGCGGAAAGCTTTGGGAGCAGGAGCAAACGGCGCTGTAGTAGGAGCCGCCAGAGGAGCGCTGATCGGAAGCGGAGCAGGGATCCCGGCAGCCTTTGCCACAGACTTCCTGGCAGGAGCATCCGGCAATGCGTTGGAACAGTGGATTACCAAAGAACGGGCAGATCGGATAGATATCGGTGAGAGCCTGGTAAGCGGCATCAGTAATGCGTTTGGACAGATGCTGTATGGAACAGGACAGATCAAAGGACTGGGGGATGCCTTTATCAGAGGAGCCCGGAGCGGCGCGGCGGTATCGGGACTGGAGAATATCGCAGGGGCGTTAGGGCTTACAGGGCGCGATCCAAGAAGGATGTGTGGTTCGCCAGATCCGTTTGACCTTGAGAGTGGACTTGGCGGAAGCGAAGGTTACCATGGAGGAGCAGGCCACAGCAGGATAGGTAATGGTGGCGGATTCAGTCTTGGCAGCTTTGTGAAAGATGCGTTGACAGGAGCAGTAGTAGGCGGTCTTGGCAGTGCCGGGTTCTATGGAGCCGGGAAGGCTGTGGAGGCGCTGCGAGGGAGTGTTGTTGGGCGTAGGAGTAGAAGAAATACTTGTTTTAGGGACATGATGTTATCAGAAGAGGCGGCGAGATATGATGCCTACTGGAAACAGGGCGCTGGTAGTTATGAAAACGTTATTGTAAATGGGAAAAAGAGAGAAATAATTATAGGAGAAAAGAACACCATAAATACAAGGCAGCGTCTACAAACAAATCCTGGAACAAGAAGTATTATGGATGTAAAATATGGTAGAAACGGTGAAATTTATTTTAGGGAAACTATTTTTGATCGGTTTGGAAGAAAAATAGGAATCAATGATTTTACTGATCATGGGACACCTGAAATACCATCACATACTAATCCACATTATCATTCTAATTTACCTTTAGATTCACAAGCACATGGTGGTGGAATACCAGGATTGCATCCAGAGACACCTTGGAGAACTTGGTGAAAAGGGGTTGTATATGACAATAGTAAATTATTTACATACAATTGTAGTAAGTGGATATTGGAAAGAAGAACAGTGGCAATCGTGGGCAGATCAATTGATTATGAATCATGATGAATTGGAAGATTGGGTCTTTGATGTTGCATTTGCACAAAGCAAGGAAGAATTATGTTTGGCAATTGCACATAAAAAAATTACTGAAGTATTTAGTAAAGAAACACTTTATTGGGAGCCTGATGTAGTAATAGGATATTATTATCTTATGTTTCAGGAAGGGAGGATGGGGTTATCAGAATTATTTTTGCGACTTATTGATGAGGATGATATAGCAAGTGAAGCTGCATTGTTTGACATGCCAGAAGCAATGAGTATGTTAAATAAGGCAAAAGTGGGTGAAGTGGATATTAAGAAATTGGATGAACTATTAATGCCTTTAGCAAAAGTTGCAGGGGAACAATTAGTGGCAATAACACATTACTATGAAAATGTATAATTATAAGAATTTTTAGTAGTGATGGAATTGATGCCATAAGCCATTATAGGTAGTGACAATCTATTAATAGTTGTAGAATACCTCTGATTTTGTGATATTTTATATGCAATCACAGGTACCCAGCAAAACAGGGATAAAATCTTAAGGAGCCCCTTGAAAACGAGATTTAGTCCAAAGGACTAAATCCGGGCACATTAGTGAGGTTCCACACGAACTTAGTGAGCGCTATGCTTTTTGAGGAACGAGAGTGTGGCGACGTAGATATTATCCCTGTTTCTGCGTCCGGATTCGATCATTTTTAAATATCAGACAGATACGTGCATATGTAATTATGTCTGTTTACAGGATATAAATTCGCTATCGTGATACAAATGTGATAAACTATACTCATCTAGGCATACACATTATGTTCAAATTAATGTTACGGTTTGGAGGTAATTCAAGGACGATAAGGTGTATTTATGATTCCTAATGATTCTCCATTAGATTTAACGGGTAGAATTATTAGTGTAGGAACAGTAGGAGGACATTAGACGAGGTACAAATATATGAAATATTTGTTGTTGGAACTGAATAAAGAAAAATATTGGTTGGAATTAGATGATGAAAGGTATGCAAATAGGCAGATTATATTGGATGAGTGTAATAAATTTCATGTTTCATGTATGGAAGATTGTTTAGCCGAAGGAATATTTAATGAAGCTGACGTAGAAGGTAATATTATTAATTTGGCAAAGCAAGACTTTGAAGATGTATGGCAATCTGTTTTAAATGAGCATAAAAAACAATGGAAAGAAATCAAGCAAAAGTATCCTGTTGGAGTTTGTGTGCAGGGAGTAAATAGTTACTCTTATCCACAAGGAACTATTGTCAAAGGTAGAAATTTTATTGCGATATATACAGGAGATCAACCATTTTATTATAATAAATGTGTTCAGTATAAGGTGAAAGCATATGACGATATAAATATGTGGTTGATAGTTGAGTAGTCATCATAACATTTTAGCTACAAAGATGTCCTCTATTTGGGTTAGAAAATGTTATGATAAAATACTCTTTATAAAGATTTGAGCTGTATATATAACGTGAAATAATTTTGAACAAACGGAGTTTGCCATAAAACTGTAGAACCAATGTTTTTAATTATTTAGAAATAAAACATAAATCAGCGATATTCTTGAATGTAAAAATTTGTGGAATATTGCTGATTTTATGTTTCGTCAATATAAAAGAATATTATCAGTTTCCCCTTTTTTCCCTTCCTTATTTGCTCTTAAATAAAAATGCAAAAACACTGAATCTTTGTTATAATTGAATCACCACAAACAACCAAACAAAGGAGTGTTTTTGCATGATTAATTATAGCAGATTAGGATATGAAATTAAAAGGGATTTTACGAACTTTTATTACAAAAATATCATAAATAAATTTAAAAGATATCGATGTGACAAAAGTTGTTGGGCTACGGTAGGTTTTAGATGTCGTAGCCCAAGTAATGTTTGTATGGTTACAAAAGGATAATTTATGGAGAGGAGATTTTTTGTATGGATAATTTTGATTTCACACAATTTGTTACATTTGATTCCACGTTACCCTATCAGATGATTAAAGATACTGTTTTAAAAACATTTTTAATAAGAGGGTTTACAGTTATTGATTTTGAAAATATAGAAGAAGTTAAAAAGGATTACTTTTCAAGTTATTGGAGAAAATATAGTTTTGAATTAAAGATGGATGATTTTTTAGGAGGGTTTATGGAGTGGGAAATTAGGGATAATATCCCCATAAAGGTTAAAGAATTTATAGATGATATTAGTGAAATATTAACGCTATCAACATGGGATTTAAGAGTTATCATATGTTCTTTTGCTGAAAAAGAAAAAACTTGTAATGAATATGTATGTACTAAGCGAGATGATATGTATGGAGAATTATTTAAAATGTCGCCATATAGTTTGGTTTGTCCTGATAATTTGATTATAAAAATTATGGAAGAAATATAACTTGTATTAATGGTTTGTTTAACACAGATATATGCAAGCGAAGGTTTTGGCTGTGGGATATAAGTTCGGCTATCGTGACACAAATGTGATAAACTATACCCATCCAGATACACTCATATACATTAATGATTTATTATAGTGAACTAAGAAAAACAGGGTGTATAGGGCCTGATATCTATGACAGTAAATTTTTCTATTTACTGTGATGGATACAGAGAGTAACGGTATACATATGTCTATGACAAAGTTGACTGTATGATAACGGGTAAAGACATCTTAAAGAGAGTGCATCCGGTTTATCCATAATGTTCATACCGTGAAAAGTATCTGCCCCGGAAACCAACCCGGTCCAGGGCAGGATGCTGGCTCCGGATCCGGTAAAGAGAAACTTAAATCCTTACCCATACTGTGACAACGACCCGGTCAACTACAATGACCCGACAGGAGAGATACCGACTATCCTGG
>RAYR01000051.1 GCA_003612405.1 bacterium 0.1xD8-71 | reverse complement strand
GGAATAAGTATTAAGAATAAAATACATAAATATGTAAAATAAGAGCGAGAGGGTGGAAAAAACCGCCTTCTTGTTTTGCATATAGAATTGATGATGCAAAGGAGATTTTTGCGATAACTCTTGTTTTAAATATATATGTATATACGGTAATAAAAATGAAATAGATAAAAAAGTTTATTTTATAATAGAAAAATAGATATTTATATGTAAAAATAGAAATGAGACAAATTAATATGTTGACTTCTGTATAAATCATACTATAATATATAATATAATATAAATGGAGTGTAGTTTAATATGAAGATTAATAGCATTACAGTAGGCGGATTTAAGAATCTAAATACTACTAAATTAGAATTGGATAACATATGTGCAATTATTTCTCCAAACAACTATGGAAAATCCAACCTTTTAGAAGCAATTGATTTTGGAATTGATTTTATTCATGAATCGAGAAAAGGAAGAAAAAGCATGATGGGATGGGTAAGAGGAATCCCTCTGTGTTTGGCGTTGGAAAATTCTGAGTATAGATTTGAAATCGAATTTGAAAATGAAGATCTTGGAGAATATAAATACGTAAGATATGGTTTTTCTTTTAAATGGCATCGTGATGATGAAAAAGGTGACTGTATTACTGATGAATGGATTGAAACAAGGGAGAATACCAGTGTAAGGTACACTTCATACTTAAAAAGAAAAGAAGGAAAATATAGAAAGAGCAAGTCCACAACGGCATATCGGAAGATCGATCTGGATGGATTACAATTGGCAATCGATGTATTAGGATTAATAGAAGATATAGAGATTGTAAATGTTATAAATGCAATCCAAAAAATTGCATTTAGGGTATGTTCTTCTTTAGATTTAAGAGATAGGTATCAGCCATCGCCATTGGAGTACATTGAAGATGAGGAAGAGTCTATAAGATTTGATGACACAGATGTTCCTAAGGCGTTGCAACGTTTAAAAAATAAAGCTCCAGAACTTTATGAGTTGTTTGAAGAATCATTATTTATAATGTTTCCGGAGTTTACGTCAATTAATTTAAATGAATACACATTAACTGATCAAAATATGGAACGACAAATGATGTTAACTGTTACTGATAAGAAATTATCTGAAGAGGAGAGTAAGAAGGAAATCCCCTTTAAACTTCGTGAACACATATATCGTTTGTTTGTTAAATGTGATTATATGAATCAACCGTTAAGTATGGCTAATATGTCAACAGGGACGAAACGAGTTATATGGTTGTTGGCCAATGCTTATATTGCAAACTATATGGAAGCAGGAATTGTAGGAATTGAAGAAATTGAGACCAGTATACATCCTAAAATGATGCGTCAGTTATTAGAAATAATAACTGAGGCGTTAGGAAATGCCCCATTAATAATCTCAAGTCATTCTCCATATTTGGTACAATACTTGAAGCCGGACAAAATATATATTGGTGTTCCGAACAATGGAGGAGTAGCGGAATTTAGAAGAATTCAAAAAAATAAAATAAAAGTTATTATATCAAGTGCAAGAGATATGGGGCTTTCAGTTGGAGAATATTTATTTGAATTATTATCAGGTGATTCTGATTCTTATGAGATGTTAGAAAGCTTTCTGGAGGTGCTTGATAGTTAATGGATAATTATACAGAAGGCATTGCTTTCATTCTTGAAGGGACGACAGAAAAAGTATTTTATAAAGCGTATTTGGAACATCTAAGTGCTTTGGATGAAAAGACATCGTTGATTAGGGATCGATCAGTAGATGATGGCGAAATAATTTTTTGCTGGCAATCTGGTGAAAAAAAGATTCTTATCAAATTTTATGTTGTTGGTACCATAACGCAGATAGTTCATTCTGGTAAGTGGTTCCTTAATATGTGTAGTAAAAAACATAAAATTCCTTGGACTATCTATTTGTGTTATGATACGGATTCTTCTAATTCAGATATAAGTAAGTTTTATGAAGGAGACTGGAAGATATTGAGACAGGAGTTGGAAAAATCAAAAGCAACTACAATAGTTGATTTGGCGGCCAGTATGGATATAGAAGATATTATGCTTTATGATATTGAGAGTGTTTTAGCTTTTCTTGGCATTGCAATGCCTGTAAAGTTAGTTGGTAGAAAAGGAAAAGCGAAAATGAAAGCATTATATAGAAGTGCGGGGAGGGCTTATCATGAAGGAGAAAGAGCAAAAGATATGATATCTAAATTGGATTTTTCCGAGATAACACAGAGTGCACCTATTAAATTAGTGGAGCTAAAAGATCATTTGGTTAATTAGAAATGAATTTAACTTTTTGAGCTCAAAAAGTTGAACTCATTTTTAAAAAAGTGAAAATAGAATCAAAAAAGGAAATGAAATGCACTTTTGGGGAGATTCTTTATTAAAATAATGCAAGAAAGAAGGTGATGAAAGTAGGGATACTGAATGAATGTAGCAACAAAAAAGCCGAAGCGGCAACTTCGACTAGTTGTTAATGACCATAAATGACCATTAGATTGTTTAGAATAAATCTAATTTATCATTTATCATTCGACAAAGCAATCCCGAAACTGTTGTTCGATTTAACTATAATTCCAAATTAGGTCATTATTTGTTTATATAAATTAACATGGCAGTGTTATTTGACTGCTTTATTAAGTGCACCTAAAAATGGAGGATAAATGTATGAGATTAAAAGTATCTAAGGAATCCGCAAGCGGATTGAATACAGAATTTGTAAATGTAGAAACTGGTAGACATATTCCGTTAGAGCAGGCAGTTGCACAGATATGTAAGGGCAATAAAAATTATGAAAATTATCAGGTGGTAAACAAATCTGATGGAACAACCTATATTCGTTCAAAGGCGGACGGGATAAAGAAAAATAATATTGAGGAGTAAGACAAGATGAAGAAAAAATATATATCTGATGAGTGGCAATTAAAGCAAAAAGGCCACGAAAACTTTGATTTCGTAGATGTGGCAGTTAATGATGACAATTTGCTTTTTATAGATCCGTGTTTAATTGAAAGTTGGAATAATGCATGGGCTATCAAAGCAACGAAGCACATAAACTCATATTTTAATAAGTTGTTCAAAGCATATTATACGCGTAATAGAAAAGATATGAGATGTTTACTGTCGCATGCTGGGGAGCAAAATGCGACCAGATTGGGATATGGTAAAGGCGATAATGGCAAAGGTAATACCGCGGATGGATTGTTAGAGATATTTCAACCATTGGAACAGCTGATACATTCAATTAAGACAATGGGAAAAGCGGAAGATTTGCTTTTGTTGATACCTGGCTTTGCAGAAGATGGCATGTCGGATTTACTTACAAACATTCTTCATGAATGTTTGCATCAATTTACAATGGAACAAATGTATAAATATGACATTCAAAGTAATGGTACGAAAGCGTTTTATACATGGGACATACGTGCTGGTGGATGGAAAAAAGTTGAAAAACCTGTTTATTTTGTCAACGGTAAAGAGCTGCTTCTTGTTCCTAAAAACATTGTTAGAAAAAATTATTTGTTTGGGGTAAGTCAGTATTTTACAAGAATTATTTTGGAAAGAATGATTGATGAAGGTGGTTATCGGGATGCTGAAGGAAAGGCAATTCCTAAAAAAGAGATTGTAAAATCCAAAAGATATTCTGGCGAACATTGGCAATACGATGAGGTAATCAAGTATACTATAGAGAACAATGATGCTTTAGATGAGTATCATCGTAAATTGCCAGGATTCTATATGGAACATGGGAAACCTATGACAACTAAGGAACTTGATTTTACAATTTATGGATATGTAGTTGCTAAAAGTGCGTAATTAAAAATGTGGCATTGTAGGTTTTTGACTTACAGTGCCACACACTGCTAGAAAAAAAGTATTGCGACGACAGGTGCATTTTATATGGACATCATAGCCGGACATACTGCCACTTCCTCTATTGTAAATGAGAGGGAATTT
>RAYR01000050.1 GCA_003612405.1 bacterium 0.1xD8-71 | reverse complement strand
GCAGCTTTCCCACGTCCTGCAAACAGAGTTACCCACAATTCCATAAGATAGCCTGTTATACACATTCCCACAAATGCCGACTACTACGGAATCCAACCCCATTCTTTCTATCTTTCCTTCTCAAAAATTTATTTATTGTCGAGAAATACGGCATTGCTAAATCAAGTTCCCTACTTGACAACAGCTATCAATCGTGCTATCATTCATTTTGCGAATATTTATTGCGAATATTCGCAAATATAATTCAGAAGAAAGGAGAAGTGAAACTATGCCGTCAAAGCCAGTCCTTTCGGACGCTGATAAAAAAGCAATCCGCAAAAAGCTGGAAGAACTATGCGAGGAATGTTGGATAGCGCAAGGGTACAAAAAGACAAGCATTAAGAATCTATGCGACAAGGCAGTTATCTCTATCGGTACTTTTTATACGCTCTACCCAACAAAGGAAGATTTATTCCTTGAAACAATCACAGACATACAAAGGAGGTTGACAGAAAAGATTATCGACATAAACAGGAACAGCCGGACGAAAGAGGGCTTTGCACAGTCCATGAAAAGGCTTTTCCGGGAATACGACAGCAAGCCGTTCCTCTACAATGTCAATACACCGGATTTTCAGTCTTTTGTGACAAAGCTGCCGGAAGAAACGATTAAGAAAATCAAGTTTGACAGTTTCGATTTTTTCAGACAGGTTATCCATGCCGCAGACCTCAATCTGAAAATGGAGGAAGCACAGGCGTATGGAATTTTGAGTGCGCTGCTGTCAACAATCAATGCAAAAGAAACGCTTTCCGTCACTTGTGATTATTTCACTGTTTTTGATTTTATGGTGGATAGCCTTGTGGCAGATATTTTTGAGTAAAGGAGATTTTTATGACAGAATTTGAGTACAAAACGGTAGTAATTGACAGCAAGGAAACAGAACATTCCGAAAAGTCGCTGTCTGATAAACTGAACCATTACGGTAAGGACGGCTGGGAACTGGTTACTTGTTTTGCCTATCCGTGCATAGGTAGCTCCCAATATTCCCTTATCGGAATCGCACAGAAAGCGACTCTGATATTCAAAAGGCGGCTATGCCCCGAAAAGGGGGCGAGCGAATGACAAATGCGGTTGAAGTCCGGCATTTATCAAAATCCATAGAGGGCAGCCCCATACTGAATGATATTTGCATGAATGTAAGGCAAGGGGAAGTATACGGATTTCTGGGCGCAAACGGCGCTGGAAAAACTTCGCTGATGAAAACACTGTACCACATCATTTTCCCCGATACAGGTACGGTATGTTTATTAGGCGAAACTATCAACAAGGGGAACAATCCCGTTTTCTCCCGTATCGGCAGCATTATTGAAAGCCCTGTTTTTTACAGCCATTTAAGCGCATACGAGAACATGGAACTCCATTGCCGGTACATGGGCGCAGGCTATGAAAACATCATGGAAACGCTGTCATTGTTGGGTATTGCAGAAACGGGCAATAAAGCTGTAGGGAAATTCTCTTTGGGAATGAAACAGCGGCTTGCGCTTGCAAGGGCAATGCTCACAAAGCCGGATTTGCTCATTTTAGACGAACCTATAAACGGCTTAGACCCACAGGGAATTATCGAAGTGCGGGAGCTGCTACTGCGAATCAACCATGAATACCACACAAGCATTTTAATATCCAGCCATATCCTTGACGAGCTGTCTAAAATTGCCGACACAATCGGAATTATTGACCACGGGGCTATGCTTGCGGAAGTATCTATGAAAGAGCTTACGGCGAACGGGATAGACCTTGAATCCTATTATTTAGGCTTATTGGGAGGAGGTGGAAAAAATGTGGAATCTTATCCGCATGGAAATTAAGAAAGTACCGTTAAAGCCGCATATCGCCGGATTGTTAATCGCTAACTTTATTATTTTTCTGCTTTCCATCTTTACGTCCAGCCTTTTATCTGCAAGCGGCAATATATCCACGCTTCCGGGATTTGCCCCAGTCCAGTTAGATACGGTTACGTTAGCGGCAATGCTTGTAAGGGCTACTCTGATTGTATGGGAAGCGGTACTGATTTCTGTATTTGTGATTGAAGAATACAGAAACAAGACAATCGGCTTGCTTTTCACTTACCCGATCAGCCGCACGAAACTGATTACGGCAAAACTCATTTTGATATGCTACATTAGTTTTACGTTCCATGTGCTGTCAAATATCTTCCAATATGCCACAATCTTTCTTGCGGCAAAATGTTTTGATTTTGTCATGTTCAGCTTTGGAAACATACTGGCACAGGCAGTTACAACAATATCCGCTATCCTGTTGGGGCTTCTCCCGCTGTATGTTGGAATGATAAAGAAGTCAACGATTGCAACCGTTGTTTCGTCTATCATCATTGTTGCCATAGCGTCAAACTCACAGGGAAGCAGCGCAGGATTGATGTCAATTCCCGTTGCGGCAATTATTTTCGGTATCATAGGAATCATTTTTTCAGCAGTCGCAATGAGAAAAATGATTTTATCAGATTTAAGCAATTAAAAGAAAGGGGGACGATAATATGAATTTTCCAATTCCCGATTTTGTACCTGTTCCAAGTGCGGAAATCATGCAGACTATTTCAATCGTATCATTGATTGGCGGTATCTGCCTTGTGGGTGTGGGATTGATTTTCCTGTTTCTGAACAAGAGAAAAGGGAAAGAAAAGAAAGCCACAGCCCTATGGATTGTCATAGGCATTGGCGTGTTGCTTATTGTAAATCACGGCATACAGTTATTATTTTAAGGAGGACAAAATGATTAAAGAAGTAAATCAGGCTTGCGAAAAGCTGAATAGTAGATTGGGGATTTCCGTAGAGCTTCCCAACCCGAAAAAGAAAGCGTTAAAAACGGCAGCGGCTTGTAACTTAGTTGTCGGTGTTGGTCTGGTGGCGGCAGGAATCCTTTTCCCGTCAAAATCTTGTGCATTATTGGGCGGCGTCAGCGTTATCAGCAGTGCTGTACTGAAAAAGGAAAGCAAGAATAAAACCCATGAATCATAACGAGAGCGAGCAATTCAAATGGTTATTATGCCCTGTTTGCGGAAGCAAGACACGCATTAAAATGCGGTCAGATACAGAACTTCGGAATTTCCCACTGTTCTGCCCCAAATGTAAGCAGGAAATCTTAATCAATGTAACACAATTTCATATTTCAGTTATCAAAGAGCCGGACGCACAGACGCAGAGCCGATAACACGCCAAAATAAAAAATGCGGTTATCGGTTCTTTTTTGTAATCAATAATCAAAGGGCGACAGCCTAAGCGCAGTCGTCCCTATGATTTATAAATGCAACTTGTAAACCATGCACCGCCCTATGTGGGAGAAAGGGGGAATCATCTATGCCTTGTACAGAAGCATACAGGGAACATATCATGTATACTTTCAATGGCTACTGCAAGACTGTCATACGCTTTGCAGCTATCAACGCATGGCGTGGCAGGAGCAGGCGGCGGCAAAAAGAAATATCCCTTGAATACCTCACAGAAGAAAGGTTTTACCCTTTAGGCACAACAGACGAATATTTTGAAGCACCTTATGAAGAATACCCCATAACGATATGCGGTCAGACAGTTGTCCTCACCAATGGGGAGCTTGCCGCCGCCCTGTTATCTCTGCCGGAGAAGAACCGGGAAATCATTTTCCTTTACTTTTTCGGACGTTACACACAGCGGGAAATCGGGGAAATGTACGGACGCTGCCGAAGTACGACCGGGTATCAAATTCGCAGGACTTTACAGCTCCTACACAAAGAAATGGAGGTACTTTCACATGGGGAATCCTAACTTTGTGCCTTATGAAACAATTATCAGAGCGACCAGCGGAGAGCCGGAAGCCGTAGACGAGGTTTTACGCCATTACAGCAAGCGAATCCGAATCGCCGCCAGTGAAAACGGGCATATCGACAGGGACACCGAGGACAGCATAAAACAGCGGCTTGTTGCCGCCTTGTTTATGTTCCGCTTTGACAGTGTTGATAGTTTCTGAAAATAAAAAAGGTAGCGGATTGTCTGTTAAGATAATCGCTACCTAAAGGTAAACAATATTCAATTATTTATATCCCCATTTTGCCTTAATTTCGCAATAGAGCAAAGGAAAAGCACTTAGTTTTTTCCTAAATGCTTTTTACTTCTTTCTCAAATACAATTTTAATATGTGTCCAAATCAGACAGTATTTCAAGATTCTCCTTTTCATATTCATTAAATATATTGTCATCAAAATCTGTACTGTCACAAGTTGGACTATACCAGATACACCCCATAAAATAATTATATAAATCTTCATTTTTGAATATATACCCATGCCTTGCATATATTTCGTTTTTGGCTATAAGCACATGCCAATGATACTGATTAAATACATTTTATATTTTAACATTTTCTATACCTCATTGCTTAAAATACTGATTGCTATTTCCTTTGCCTTATTTCCTGATACTGCTTCCTTATTTTGCATATCATCAAGATAAATTGCAAAGTAAATTTTATTATCATTTTCTTCTATAAAGCCAACAAACCATGCTTTACCGTCAGTTCCCGAACCTGTTTTACCATATAGACAACCATTACCCAGTTCCGTTATATACATAATGCTTTTCAATTCTTCCAAGTTGTCAGCATTAAGATGATTATCACTGCCAAAAATATAATTCAGCGAAGCTACTTGCTGTTTTGGAGAAATTTTCAACGATGATTCTAACCAAAATCCATTAAGCTCTGGCAATGAATTAGTTCCACTTCCATTCCATTCGGATATGTCACAATTTCCGTACTGTATTTCTTTCAACATGGAACGAATATCTTTTTGACCAACCATATCTACAACTTGCCGGAAATACCATACACACGAAGTTTCAAATGCTTCTTTTAATGTTAAATTAGAGTTCCATGCGTCAATGGGGTATTTTACACCACTGTATTCCATTGTAGAAGTTTGGCTTTCAAGCACATTATCTTCCAAACCTGCCAGTGCAGATACAATCTTGAATGTTGACAAAGGTGAAACTTCCTTTTCACATTGCTCTTTACCATAAAGGGAATAAGTGTTTGATGATTCATCATATATTACAGCACAGCCACTGATTCCTTGAAAGTATTCAGAATAATCAACAATATTATCTGTCACAACAGATATTTCATTTTCTTTAACGATTTCTGTACCCTGTATATTTTGATTTTCTTCCGCTGTATGCTGTTCTATTGCAATACTATTATCTTCCTGCTGTTCACTATTTGTATTTGAACACCCTGCAACCATAACAGATAATAGTACTATCACTATACCTTTAATTTTTTTCATGTTATTTCCTTATTTATATGTCAAACTATTATGAAATCCCCTCATTTTATCATATATCCGCTTATATATCTATAAAAAAATCCTTAATATTCTTTTCTTTTATTCCTCTCAATCATCATCTGCCTTGCCCGTTCCCTCTGCTCGGCGCTGACTGTCCTCGGCTTGCGGTAACTAATATGTGACTTCGGAAAAGAATAGGTCTTAGATACTTCGTCCTGTCCTATCAACATATATGTGTCGGGATAATCGGCAACAAGCGTGTCAGGTTTCCTCATAACCGCCTTATCCCTTGTGTAGAGGGTGGCGGTCAGTTCTGCACACGTTTCCTTTGACAAGGCATTTAATTTCTTTAATGTGTCGCTTACTATCTGCTTTGTGTCGCTGTCCTTTATCTGCGGAAGAATAGCAGACAGACTGGCGCCCGTTTCCGCTTTGCGCTGTTCCCCAAACTGATAAATCAGATTGACTTCATCAGCGTTAAAAGGTATCTGAAAATTTGCGCCCTCACATAAACGCTCCACGCCTACACTCTTAGGGGGATTTCTTGTCAGTTCGTAATTATCCCTCGCTGTGATTGTTCCATGATTGTCGGTCTGCCTTACCTCAACTCCGCACTGGATTTTCTGCTCCAACACAAGCCACTGGTATTTGTCGCTTTCTTTGGTAAATACAGTCTGATGCACATTGGAGTGTGTCTTGCTACGGATATATTTGTCAGTGGTGCTGTAATAATCTAAAATCTGCTGTTCCTGCTTTTTATTCATGGTCTTTGCCCTCCTGTGATATGGATTGATATGATAGGTTGGTTTCGGTGCTGATATATGGTTTTCTTCCGTTTATTGTGGG
>RAYR01000049.1 GCA_003612405.1 bacterium 0.1xD8-71 | reverse complement strand
CCAGTGAGGAGTTGTTTTATTTTGTAACAAAGAGAATCCCGTATTTATGCGGGTTCTGGCGTTTCGCAAACGCCTATTTTGTATATTCTGAAAGGAGCGGAACAATGGGACATATTTTAGTAGTAGACGATGAGCCTGCAATGCTTCAGCTTATCCGGCGTGTGCTGGAAAAAGACCGGCATCTGGTCAGCCTGATATCGGATGCACAAACAGCCCTTGATATGAACTTTTCTAAATATGATCTGATTTTGCTGGATATTATGATGCCGGGACTGGATGGATTTGAATTTTGTAGTCAGATACGTTCCTATGTAGACTGTCCCATTATATTTCTGACGGCCAAAATACAAGAGGCTGATATTGTGCGCGGATTAGGGCTTGGCGCTGATGATTACATTACAAAGCCATTTGGAACGGATGAACTTCGGGCGAGGGTAAATGCCCACTTACGGCGCGATAGCAGGGAAAAGAAAAACGCCTTTTCCATTTCAGGCATCGTGTTTCAGATCAGCGCAAAAGAAGCGGAATTTCAGGGGGAAAAACTTCCGCTGACCAAAAGTGAATATGAAATCTGCGAATATCTGGCGCTTCACCACGGGCAAACATTTACGAGGGAACAAATCTATGAAGCTGTTTTTGGCTTTGATGGGGAAAGTGACAGTTCTGTTATTTCCACCCACATCAAAAATATCCGCAGCAAACTGACAGCTTACCAATTAGCGTCGATAGAGACTGTATGGGGGGTGGGCTATAAATGGGTGTAAAAAAACTGCGTTCCGTATTCATGCGGTATGCACTGTGCCTTGCGCTTGCGGTTTTTATGGTGGTTGCGGTTAATGTGGGGGTTTACCTTTTTTGCGTGAGCATAGGGGCCATATATCCGCTGACCAGCATAAGTACCGCAATAGAAAGGGAAAAAGATAATCTGCGGTCTGTCCGGCAGGTTGAAGAATCTGATATACCGTATCCATGTGAATATGTGATATTCACAAAAGACGGGCAGTATGTAGGCGGCTCCATTGGCTGGGAGTATAGCACCGCCATATGGAATACCTGCATGGAAGGGGGCAGAACCAGAGACGGTTCGCATCTTTATTCTGTCATTGAGAGAGAAGATGAAATCCTGATTTTGAGATACCGCATGACGGCCCAATTTGGAAATGCGGCATTAAGAAGTATATTTCCGTCTGCCGACTGGCTTTTGATCGTCACTATCCTGCTGGAAATTCTGCTCTCTCTGATTGCAATATCTTTTATATTTGGGAAATATCTTGGGAAAAAGATTGATAAACTGCTGACTGTCGTCCACAAAATAGAGGATCAGGATTTGGAATTTGAAATTCAAAAAAGCAGACTTTTTGAGGTGGATCAGGCATTGGATGCGCTTGACCATATGAGGCTTGCGTTGCGGCAGTCCCTTGAGAGGCAGTGGTATGACGATAAAATGAGACAGGAGCAGCTTTCTGCCCTGGCACACGATCTGAAAACACCGCTTACCATTATCAGGGGAAATGCAGAGCTGCTTCTTGACACTTCCCTTTCAGCAGAACAGAGGGAGTGTGCGGAATACATTGAGAACAGTTCCTTACAGATGCAGGACTATGTGCAGACCTTGATTGAGGCAGCAAAATCATGGGACAGCTATAACCTTTGTATGAAAAAGGTCAATATGGATTCTTTACTGCTGGAGCTTAAGAAGCGAATTGATGGTTTATGTGCTGTGAAAAACATTCTACTGCATTGGGATTGTGGACATCATCCTTCCTATATTACTGCAGATCACAATCTGCTTATAAGGATGCTCACCAACGTGCTTTCCAATGCAGTAGAACATACTCCGCAGGGTGGAGAGATTACCTTTGAAGTAGAGGAACATGGCAACGAGCTTTCTTTTCTAATTACAGATACCGGAAAAGGATTTTCTGACGAATCTTTAAAACATGCAACAGAAGAATTCTATATGGGGGATGACAGCCGGAATTCAAAATCCCATTATGGTATTGGTCTGTATGTGGCTGCTTCCATAGCCAAAAAGCACAATGGGAAAATCATTTTAGAAAATTCTGCTGTTGTAGGCGGTGCAAAAGTTACAATACAAATCCCGTATTGACGGGTAGTTAAAAAAGGTGGCCTTATGCCGCCTTTTTTCTAAATCTTTATGGAATCTTTAAAAAAACCAGTTAGCATATAGACAGAGGAAATATACTATCCCGGCACACAGTTGTTCAATAACCGTCCGGAGATTGTTTTGGTGGAACTGAATGCCAAATAATACAAAAGCCAACCGCCGTACTATGGCCTTCATCCGCCATATGCGGCGGTCTGCTATTTCCGCAGGCAGGCCGGGCGGCCTGATAAGGGAAATTACTTGGAAAGTGGGAAAGTAATTTCCCATGATCAGCCCTCTGCCTATACCCATATCATGCAAAAGCGTCAACGGCTCTTAACAATTAACAATAATTGACCGATAAATAAAGTGACGAAATAAAACGAAAGGAAGGCAGAGATATGGCAAAGGAAGAGATTACACCGAGCGAATGGCAGATCATGGAAGTTCTCTGGGCGAGCGATATGCCGTTGACATCCTCCGAGGTTTACAAAAGGATGCATGGGAATGTGGATATGTCGATGAGGATGGTGCGGGTGCTGATGAACCGTCTGAACCAGAAGGATATCCTTGGATACACCGTGGATGAGCATGATTCAAGGGTTTACCACTACTATGTGCTGAAGCAAAAGGAGGAATGCGTGAAGGAGAAAAGCAGGAAGTTTGTGGACAGTTATTTTTCCGGAAGCGGGACAAATGCAATGGCGGCGCTGCTACAGAGCTTCGCACTGACGGATGAGCAGATTAAGGAACTGGAGGAGATTCTGGAGAAAAGCAAGGGGCAGAATGCGGAATCCTCAGATAAAAAGGAGTGATGGCTATGCTCGACTGGCCACGGATTGGCAGCTTTCTGGATTTATGCGCAGTATATCTGACAACACAGCTTGCGCGGTGCGCCGCCTTTTCACTTGTACTGACCGGGCTTGTGATGCTGCTCCGGAAAATGCTTTTTTCAGAACGGATTTTTTTGAAAGGGATGCTATGGGCAGTATTTCTGGTCACCCCATTTCTTGGGAAGCTGAAGCTGTTTTATGAAAATGCAGCCATATGTAAGGCGACATGGTGGATGACAAAGGGAACTATGTCCTGCCTGTGGGTTGGCCGTATTTATACAATGGGTATTCTGGTAGCCGTTATCTGTGTCTTTGGAAAGCGGCTGCGCCTTCGGAGGCTGGTTGCCGGAATGGAAAAAGTCTTTTTTGATGGCATCAGGATCAGTGTTACTGACATGAATATTACGCCATTCACAATCGGCCTGCTGAAACCGAAGATTGTCCTGCCAAAAACAATGGCGGACAGCTACAGCCGGGAGGAATTAAAAGCCATTATACAGCATGAGCAGACACATATCCGGTTAGGGCATTTATGGTTCGGGCTTGCGTGGGATATGCTGAGGTGCCTTTTGTGGATTAATCCGTTCCTGACAGTATTCCAGAAACATTTCAGAGCGGATATGGAAGATATCTGCGACAGGGTGTGCATACAGAACAGTGGGAAGACGGCACATGAGTATGGGCTGGTATTGCTGAAAACTCTAAAACTGCTGCTCTCTGAATCGGAGAATGTACCGCCCGCCGTTACCTATGCAGGGGAAAGTGAATTTATAGGCATGAAAAGGCGGATGGGGAAGATTGCAGGTTTCCACCCATACCGGAAAAAACTGTGTATGTGCATGGTAGCAGTTCTGGTAGCAGTAACAGGTGCGGCATTACTCGTCATACATAGCTGTTCTTATGCCCAATTCAGGGAAGATGAAAGCATACTGGTATATGAGTATGTCGGTGAAGATGGAGTTACCATTTCAAATCATGATAGCAGATTGGATCAGATGATTTCTTATGATGACAGTTATGTTTATGTGGACAGGGAGGCATTTGAGGCATTTTTGGGAAAAAACAATGCAGAGGGGCAGATATATATTGTCTTTGGAGGATTTTATAAACTTCCCGGTTTTTTATGCGGTGGGCAGTCATGTTTATATGAAACTGATTCAACGGATGAGGTAGTCCGGATTCCATACATAAGGCAAGAGGACAATTGGATGATGGCGTTGTTCAAAATATTATAGGTAAAAGGAATTGAATTTTAAGGAGGATATGATTATGGCAATCACAGGAGTGGGCAATTATAGCAGTGTTTATGAAAACACATATGCTTCATCAAGGAAGGAAGCGGCAAAGAAAGAAGAAACAAAGGAAACAGCGGCTACAGAGAAAAACGCCGAAGTAGCAAAGAGTGGCGGCAATGAGGAATACCTTAATAATTTGCAGAAACAGTTTCCTAATATGAAGTTGCAAGTCGGCTATGGGGTTAATACAAAAAATGATGGTAAAGTAGATGTTTTGAATATTAACCCGAAACTTTTAGAGAAGATGCAGAATGATCCAAAGGCAGCAAAAGAATATACGCAGAGATTGAAAGATGTGGAAGCTGCACATAAGTATGTAGATAGTTTTTTTGCAGCAACTGGAAGTACAGTTGTATGCCGTCATGCATATTTAGATGAGAATGGAAATTACAGTAATTTTACTGTTTCAGTTAGAAAAGATGTGTTAAACGAAAAACTCCGTAAAGAAGCGCAGGAAAACGCCGAAGAGCGGATTGAGAAGTCAAGAGAAAAAGCCCGTGAAAATGCGGAGCAGCTTGCGGAGAAATTAGAGGAAAAGGCAGAGGAAGCAAAGGGAAGCGAAGAGTCGGAAGAAAAGAAAGTGGTAACGGAAGATGGAACAACAACTCCGAACAAAGCAGAGCAACTCTTAGAAGAAAAAATGGCTGCTTCCAAAGATGGCACGATTTATCTGAATGACACAGATATGAAAACAATCATCAAAGCTGCCCAGGAAGAGGATGCGGGCAAAACCATTGTAAAAGAACAGACACAGGTGGGTGCGAATCTGGATTTGAAGATATAATGTTTCAATCCTATTCTGTAGAGGTATTTAAGAGAGTGCCTCTTTATATGCAGGTCAAGGATGGCGCAAAAAATATTTTCAATAAGGAGGATGATATCAATGAACATTAGTTTCAATGCAGGGAGTTCTGGAGGATACAGTAGTATCAACAAAAACAGTGCGCAGTATAAAGCTGTTGAAAGGGATCATTTGAGTGCCATCATTGCAAATGAAGCAAGCATGTCCGAAAAGGAGCGGTTGATTTATGAAACATTTGGCGGACGGGATACTATCATTAAAAATTACATGAAATTATATGACTCTAATGGAAATTTCCTTAATGCGTATGGCGTAGCAGGAATGTGCGTAGATGGAAAAAGTCCTTCGGAATATAATCAGATTATAGATGTTTCCGAAGACTGGCGTCAAGAGATGTTTGATATGGTCAAAAGGGAGTTCATACAAGAAAATGGTGTTGCGAATGGGGATACAACCAAAAGAACATCACTGTATACGGCATATCAAAAAAGCATTAAGATTGATGACCGATTGAAAGGTACATGGACGCTTGGGCAATATGAAAAAGCATATAATAAGGCTTTTTATGATGCGGTAAAGGCGGCTAATCCGAATTGGCAACAGGGACAGCCGTTTGATTCCAGAATACTGGACAGCGTTACAAGGGAATCCGTAGAAAGCCAGCTTGTCAAAAGTGGCAATACATTTGTAAAAAAATCATCTTCGGGTAGCAGATTGGATATGAAGATATGATCTTTACACCTTATTCCGCAGAGGTGCATAAATTTATGCCTTTGCGGAGGTGTGGGGGAGCTCTAAATGATAAAGGATTTAATCAAAACAAAGTAAAGGAGAGTGCACATTATGAATATCGATTACAGCCGGTTTTACAGAGGAACAACAAATATTCCCTCATATGGGAGTGGTGCATATAAGAAGGATACCCTTGTAAAGTATGAATTTAACACCACGGATGAGCATGGCAACAAGGTAATGGATAAGATGTCAAGGGAAGAAACCCTGCAGGCAATGAAAGACATCCGTTCACAGTATGGGGATGCGGTCATTGTGGAATTTTCGGGAGACGGTATGGCAGCCCTCGTGGAAGGAAAGAAAGGCAGCATGGTGCCGGAAGATAAGGAAGCAATGGAAGCGAAAAATGCGGCGTTCCAAAAGGATATCGTGCAGATTGACAATTCCCTGAGTGACCTTCCGGCATATTCGGGTATGTATGGCGCAGATAAGGCGGTTGCGTCTGCTTTGGAGAACTGCGGCAAAGAGGAGAAGGGATTTGTGTATGACATCATCCGGCAGAATTTCCTTGTGGGGAGCAGCGGTTCTATGACAGAGGAAGAGCGGCAGGCGAATATCTCACTCGGCATGAAGAAAGCAGAATATGCGGCACAGAACTTTATCCCGGAGGAAAGCAGGGAGGCATTTCTGGAAGCGATGGAGTCCATTGCAAAACTGGCAAGCGCAGGAAAAGCCGACAGCAGCGGGGTCATGAATTACGGCGTTGCAAAAGCCAGGTATCTTGGGCATGGCAGCGGCCTTGTCCAGACCACAAACGCGCTTGGCATGATGCAGGCGATGGATAAGGACGCATATGCCGAGTACCAGAAGATGGGCCAGAACGATGATGGCGGGCTTAGTTCATTGAAATACCTTACGAACTGGTATGCAGGCGCAGTAAAGAAAGACCCTTCGATGGTTGATACTTACGAAAAACAGTCGGAGGAATATGTGGAGAAAAACGTGAAAGACCGGGAGCTGGATGCAACCTTTGTGGACATAAAAACGGAAAGCATGGCGGCTTTCCTTGAAAGCCTGAAAATGTTCCAGAGTAATCACCCCAATTTCCTATCATCTATCATAAACCGGGAGCTGACATCGAAGTTTTGGTATTGATGGTACAGTAACGGGGGAGGTCTGCCACGGCTACATATCCCCAATAAGGCACAGAGGACGAACAGGCTTCAGCAGGGAAGCAGTTGCAATATAAAAAAATGATGGGGGTTCTGCAGCATTATGAAAAAGAATATTATATTGTGGTTGGCGGTTTCAGCGGTAGTCATGCTGGCATTGCCGTGGCTTGCGGTTACTTTAGTAAAAGGCGATGCAGGAATGGCCGTATGTTTTCTTTTGTTTTTTGCACTTAATCCGTTATACTCCGTGATATTCGGCGTTTTTGCAGGAAAAGATATGAAGCATCTGTGGAGCCTTCCAATTGTTTCGGCTGCTCTGTTCCTGATTGGCACATGGATATTTTTTGATATGGGTGAAATGGCATTTATACTGTATGCGGTGGTCTATCTTGTATTAGGGATAGTGGCCATGCTGATTTCTATGATCATCAGAAAGAAGGCACAAAGATAATAAATGCATACGGTTCTACAGTAGCATATCCCCATAAGCTACAGCCTGACAGGGCAGGCATCCCCGGAGTTCCGGCAGATTGGGGAATTGGGTAGCAGGGGGAGCTTTACAGATTAACTTTTTGGAGGCGTGGTTTGAAAAAGAAACTCATTATTGTTTTCGTGGTAATAGCGGTGATTCTGCTGCTGATTCCGGTTAAAAAGGTCTATGAGGATGGTGGGACACAGACCTATACAGCCCTGACTTATAAAGTGATTGTCTGGAAGCAGATAGATGGGAAAACAGGAACGGAATTTTACATTTTTCCTAACAATTTCCACCAGTTAGATTATTACGAGTGACTTTTGAAAGGCTGTTTTTGTATGGAGATAACAGGACGCGGCACAGAACGTCTATATGGGAAATAAGTTCCTCACCCTGCGGAAAAGCGAGGGCGCAAAAGTTGCGCCGGACAGGGCTTCTCCCCGGTTTCCGGCAGATTGGGGAGAGGCTTCATGAATGGCAAAGTTTTCTTTTAGCTG
>RAYR01000048.1 GCA_003612405.1 bacterium 0.1xD8-71 | reverse complement strand
CCAGTGAGGAGTTGTTTTATTTTGTAACAAAGAGAATCCCGTATTTATGCGGGTTCTGGCGTTTCGCAAACGCCTATATACTGTAAGCAGGAAAGGAACTCTGTCATGAAACAACACACTTATCTATGCATTGACCTGAAATCTTTCTATGCCTCCGTGGAATGTGTGGAAAGAGGCCTGGATCCCATGACCACCAATCTGGTTGTGGCCGATCCCTCACGAACGGAAAAAACCATCTGTCTGGCCATTACGCCTGCCATGAAAGCCCTGGGCATCAAAAACCGGTGCCGCATCTTTGAAATCCCAAAGCATGTGGATTACATCGTGGCACCGCCCCGGATGCAGAAATATGTGGATACTTCCGCCGATATCTATGAGATTTATTTAAAATATATTTCCCGGGAAGATATTCATGTTTATTCTATTGACGAAGCCTTTATGGACGTAACCGATTACCTGAATCTCTACCAGCTTTCCGCCAGAGAACTGGGACTTCGGATCATGCAGGATATTTATGAACAGCTCGGCGTCCGTGCCTCCTGCGGTGTGGGCTCCAACCTGTACCTTGCCAAAATCGCTCTGGATATCACTGCCAAACATGCCTCTGACTTCATCGGAGAACTCACAGAAGAAAGTTACCAAAAGACCCTGTGGAATCACAAACCTCTCACGGATTTCTGGCGGGTAGGCGCCGGTACCGCCAGAAGGCTTGAACCTTTCGGCATCCGCACCATGCAGGATATCGCAGAAGCCGATGAGAACCTCCTGTATCAGCTTTTCGGTGTGGATGCGGAACTCTTGATTGACCATGCCTGGGGACGGGAACCCGTAACCATTGCTGATATCAAGACCTATAAACCCCACAGCAGCTGTCTGACCAGCGGCCAGGTCTTAGGCTGTGACTATCCCTTTGACAAAGGTCTTCTCATTGTCAAGGAAATGACCGACTTACTGTGCCTGGATCTGGTGGAGAAAAAGCTGGTCACCCGTTCCATCACCCTCCACATAGGCTACTCCAACCGCCTAAATGTGCCCTCCGCACACGGTACCACAGCCCTTGCCATGGATACCAGCTCCGACCTGCTCATCATACCAGCGGTCACGGCACTCTATAAACAGATTGTGGATCCCAGTTATCAGATCCACCGCATCAACATCACCTGCAACCATGTGATGCCGGAAGAATACCATCAATACAGCTTCTTTGTGGATGCCGAGGAATTGGAACGGAACCGCAAAATGCAGCAGGCCGTTATCGACATCAAAAACAAATTCGGCAAGGACGCTATCCTCAAAGGCATGAACCTGGAGGAAGGCGCCACCACCCGAGAACGCAATCACCAGATCGGAGGACATAAAAGTGGCGAGTAAACCGCGCAATAAAATGCCCATAGAAGAAAGAGCCAAACAGTTCATGCCTTTTGCCGCCTTAAGCGGCCTGCCGGATGCCCTGGCCGCCAGGGAAAAAGTCCTGGTGCCCAAAATAGAACTCTCTCCGGAAATGGAGGAAGAACTGGACCGTCAGATGCACCTGCTCTCCAAAGGGAAAATGGCCACTGTGGTTTATTTCCAAAAAGGAGAATACATTAAAATAACAGGCCTGGTCGCCCGCATGGACGAGACCAGCCGCCTGTTGCAGATTGTAAATACCAAGATTCGGTTTGAGGATATTTTACAGGTGATGATAAAATGAATTGAAAATTGGATATCTTACTCATGTCTCAACGCTTCAATCGGGCTCAACTTCGCCGCCTTTCTTGCGGGATAGATGCTGTTTAACTCGCCCTCGTCATAGCAGTAGCAGTCGGGGAAATACTTCACGATAATGCCGCCCATGATATACTTGTGGTGGTTCTCGGCTTTGCGTTTCTTCTCGTTCTGCTTTTTCTTTTCGTTGGCTACACGCTGTTGCGCCTGTTTCAATTGCTGATTGTCTGTTAAGATAATCGCTACCTAAAGGTAAACAATATTCAGTTTTCATATCATTTGTCTGTTTTACTCCGACAAACTGGAAGTTTCTTCTCTATTAGCAGTTATATTTTGTTCCTGCATAAATCAGCAACAACAAATCCCAATGCAAAAGCGATAAAACTTATTCATTATATATTTTCATATATTCATTCCAGCATCTTTATTAAAAATGGGACACAAATTATGTCATTTCGATACTCCAATGTTTTATCAAATATCATTTCATATACAATTATTTCTTTCATTTATATTTCTCCTAAAAATCAAGTTACTCATAATCAGCTTATCCCCCATATAACATGGTTCTAGCACCATGTATTTCTTGTCACTAAAGAAATATTGGACGTATTGAACTGGGCTTTATCCAACTCATATAAAAACGTATTAATTAAAATTGGATTACCATTTTTATCATTTTTATATGATTGATTATCAAGCTTACTTATACGTTGAAATCCTAATCTTTCTAAAAGCCTCCATGATGATACATTCTGCACATCACAATCTCCATAAATTACACTAATACCAACTGACTCAAATAGATAATGAACAAGTGCATTACTTACTTCTGTTGCATAACCCTGTCCGCAATATCTAGGATTAAAATCATAATCTATACAATAATGCCCTTCATCATCTATCCAATAACCAATACTTCCTATAACTTTCTGCTTTACTTTTAATTCAGCAACAAGACGATTATCCATATCTTTCCACTCAGCAATAATGTTTCTTATCTGTTCTTCTGACATTGGATAAAAATCTTCAAATTTGCTGACTTCTTCATCGGAAAAATATTTTAAAATATCCTCAAAATCTGTCACTTTATAATTTCTCAAAAGTAATCTATTAGTTTCTATAGTTATCATCTAACCTCATTCCTTTTTCTATTCTTACTATGGGTATCTTCCATGTACTTTAATGCTTCGTATGGCTTATCCATCGTTGTTTCATATGGCTATTCCCTCATTCTTGCTATCTCCTTAATATCGTTTTCAGTCACGGTTCGCAATATTAAATCATTTGTTTTAATTTCCATTAGCCATTTATCTCACTATCTACAATAACTTTTATTTCATCAACTATTTGCTGAACACTTTTATTATCTGTATTGATAACATAATCGCCTTCATATGGTTTTAAATGTAGCCAGAAAAAAGAACATTCATTTGCATCTCCACGCTTTTTATGACGTTCACGCAAAGTTTCCTCCGAACAGGTCAGGGTAATACCAATAACAGAATAATCTTTTGCCGTTATATCTTTTAGTATCGCTTCACGAATTGTTTTATCCACAACAACCACCGACGAAAAAAAGACATAATCAAAACTAGAGTTTAAATATGTAGATAATGCGAATGACATTGTTTTATCACCATTTCTCAACCTCGGATCATCAACTGAAAACGGATTGACACACCATGCCCAATCGCCATCAAAATAAGCACTGTTTTCATAAGAAGTAAAAAGTTTCTGTGTCACCGTTGTTTTCCCCACACACGGAGAGCCTGCTATAATAATCAATTTTTGTTTTGACATCTATATTTCTCCCATCAATCATTTGAAATTCTATCATTGAATTGTTTTTACAAAATACTACCAATACCTCCATCAAAATCCTGATTGTGATTTGATGATTTTTAGGGGAAATATTAGCTGTTATATTTTATTATTAAAATCTCCGCTAACCCTTGAAAACACTAAGTTTATCGCAGGTGAACTTTCCCTTATCATTTCCCTTGTGTTATATCTTCCCACAGGGTATTACAAACCCTGATAAGGGAAAAAATGAGGGAAACAAAATCACATAAAACATTATAACACAAAATATACGGGAATTGGTAAACTGATTGAAATGCTTTCAAAAAATCTACGAAAAGAGGACAGATAAAATGAATATGATTTATGCAACATACAATATCCACCATAACAGCATTGACGTATTCACCTATGCAGGCTACTTTTTACGGATAGACTGTAATAAAGCAGAAGAAGGATTGAAAACTACTCCCTGCTCTGAATGTGCCTTAAATGCTCTGGCAATAGATGAACCGCTTGAATATGCAAGATTGTATCTTGAAGGAAATATGCAAATGTGGGTGGATTCGGAATACAGCCTTGAACTGTGGTAATTTTAATTCCCCCGAATTCGGGGGAATTAAATCACTTCAAAACCTTTGTAGTCTGTTCTTCCAAAATAGACATCTGATGTATGGCAATCTTGTTAAGCTTTATTAAGCGTTCTTTCTGGTTCAGCCCATCTTCAATCAACACCGCATTAATGTTTTCCATATTTGACAGGCATCGCATAATCCCTAATATTGCCCTTTTTATCAGGATTCTTATCCCGCCATTGCTTCGCTGTCATGCCAAATAATGCCATATTCAGCACATCAGCCTCTGATGCATATATGACTGAAGTCTGCTGTGGTGTGAGTTCCGGCGGAATGAGATTGACTTTGATTGCATCCGTATGTATCCGGTAATTTATTTTTGCCAATTCCCTCTTTGCGCTCCATCCAAGTAAAGCCTGTTCTTCTTTCTTTAACCGCTCAAATTCCTTGATAAGGTATAATTTGAATTGCGGAGATACCCAGCTTGCAAACTCAAACGCAATATCTTTATATGCGTATGTACCGCCATACCGTCCTGCTTTTGCCACAATCCCCTTTGAATTTGTGCGGGATACCCATTGCTTAACAGACATAATAAAACGGTTTAATCCTGCCTCCAGCATAATTTCTTCATAGGCGGCAGCATTGAAGTCTGCATTATACATTTCTTCCCATATACCAAGAAATTCTATTGTATTCTTGTTACGCAGCCATTTTTCTATCAGAGCAGGTCCATTGTCGATTTTCCTTACCATATCCGTTAAAGAAATATAATCGTCTTCTTCAATCTGTAAAACTTGTATCTCTGTTCCGTCAACATTTAGTTTTCCCATAAGAAGATTCCTTTCATTTAATAATCATATTCCATTCACCGTTTTCAATTACATATTGAAATTCCGTTAAATTATCATCTTCCATCACTTGAAGAAGTGGCGGTAGGTCATTTACAGTATTCATCTTTGACAGGTCTGCCTTTTTTACCCAAATCATTTCTCCCTCCTCTGATGATGTTACTTCTCCGAGAAATTCGTCTGTATGAAATAAAAATACAATGTACCGCCCATTCTCAATGGGAAATTGCTTGATTCCACATAATCTTGGATTCTGAATATCAAGTCCCGTTTCCTCTTTCATTTCCCGAATAACAGCATCTATGATAGATTCATTTTTCTCAATATGTCCTCCGGGCAGAGTCAAACCTTTCCAATCCTCTTTTAATCTGTTCTGCAGAAGGTATTTATCATTTTGATGAATCAGGCATAAAACCGTTAATTCGACATTTTCTGTTCTCTGCACACGCTATCCCTCCATGTACCGCTCTATTTCATTCCAAGTCTTTACCGTCAAGATATTTGTATCTTCTGTGTAGGGCAGATTGATCGCCCCTATATACCATACCGGAAACAGGCCGGCATTCAAGGCGCCTTTTACATCGCATTCATACTGATCCCCGATATACCAAACTTCATCCGACTCTAATCCGGCTTTTTCCAAAGCCAGATCGAATATCCTTTTGTTTGGCTTGCGGAAGATATAATTGCTTGAGGTAATGATAAATTCAAAAGCATTTTCCGGAAGCAGCCTGTTGATACGTTCTGCAACCACAGAAAAATCATAACAAATATTGCTGATTACGCCTGTGCGGATACCTTTGTTTTTCAAATATCCCAAAAATTCTTTGATACCCTCTGTCGGCATTCCCGGAGCAGCGGCATTCCAGAATACGGTATCAATTTCAGAGTTGCTTAATGCAATCTCTATTCCCTGCGATTCATAAAGGTAAGGCGTAAACATGGTATTGGGTATTTCTATTTGAAATAAGTGTCTTTTTTCAGGATCAAATCTCCTGAATTCCTGATTGATTTCATTTGCTTTAGCCTGCACCTGCTCTGCCGACAAATGATACTTATTTCTTTTAGCATACTGTAAGACAGCCTCTGTTCCCTTTAAGCCGTCAAATTTTTCTGCAATAAGTGTCTGGCCATAATCAAACAATACCATTTTAGGTATTTTCATGTAATTTACCTCCATATTCAAAATATCCTTCTTGTATCAGTAATTCCAATACAAGCGCCTCTCGTTCCAACATTACCTGAGTGAAATCATCCAGTATCGTTTTCCTGTTTACATCTATCGCAAGCTGCGGCTTCAGGAATTCAAGTGTAAAGCCTTCGTCCGCTTCATACTTGTCCAAATTTTGTTGTTCTATATCCTTTTTCACGCTACACAGGAAATAATAATTATCCTGTATAAAAATATCCTCTTTTGTACCTTTCTGAATACGATGAACCTGCCCATATTCCTGAATGGAATCCCTGATAACACATAACCCCGTTTCCTCTAATACTTCTCTTATCAATGCATCTTCCATACATTCATCAGCTTCTATGCCTCCACCCGGAAATTTATAATAATTATATTTCTTACTATATACCATTGCTATTTTTCCATCCTTAATGATGACAGCCCTTGCAGAAGGTCTGCTATAAACGCTTCCGTCAGGAACATAATCTTTTTTGTCCATTTCAAATAAAATACGCATTTTATAATCTTCTACTTTCATAAGTTTATCCTTCTTGAATCCACTCTGTAAAAAACAACTTGGCTTATTCGTTATTCTTAAAAAAATCATATATACTATTTAATCCCATAAGTGTGTTTTTGTCATTTATTGCAGGTCTTGTATTAGTGTTATGGCTATATACAACTTCATGAATGTTACTGCAGTTCATATGATGTAAAAGCGTACATGCCGTACTGTATGCTTTGTCTATATGACCGTCACCACCCCCAACTAATATAACTGCTCCTTTCTTAGATTTTGCAATAGGTTCTTCATTCCTGAAAAATCTAGCGCAAAAATATGTTTGAAGTCTGCTCCCAACATCTAATAATTTTCCAGTCAACTCCGAAAAATAGAGCGGTGAAGCAATTAAAATGTTATCGCATTCCTGTATGTATTTATATATTTCCTGCATTTCATCATTTATTGAGCAGCCATTATTTTTCCAGCAGTTCCGACAATCAAGGCAAGCCGAAATATTACATCTATATGCATCAACAATTTTATATTCATCTATCTTTTTTTCGGTAAATTTCTTAATAAGTCTGCTTGTATCACCATTTATTCTTGGAGAACCATTCAATATCAAAGTTTTCATAACAACCCCATTTCGGATCTTGTAAATAATCAGTTACAAATCTATTATATCAAATTTTGGGGGTGTTCATCATCAAAAAGTTATTATATTTAACAAAGACCAAAGGACTATCTCGCCCCTCGGTCTTTTCCCTTAAGAGTCCCTTGTTGTTGGTAATCTGCGGTTTTCTTTGGCGGATTCCTCAACCGCTCAAGCACACTTTCCTTATTTTGCTTTTGATTATCATCCCCATAAGTTTTTTCCCATTTAGTCACTTGTTCCTTACATGCGATATAGGAGTTGTAGGATTTGCGGTAAATCTGGTAAAATTCCTGCACATTTTGATAACCGTATCTTTTGATGACAGTTCTCCAAACTGATAAATCAGATTGATTTCATCAGCGTTAAAAGGTATCTGAAAATTTGTGCCCTCACATAAACGCTCCACGCCCACGCACTTAGGGAGATTTCTTGTCAGTTCGTAATTATCCCTCGCTGTGATTGTTCCATGACTGTCGGTCTGCCTTACCTCAACTTCGCACTGGCTTTTCTGCTCCAACACAAGCCACTGGTATTTGTCGCTTTCTTTGGTGAATACAGTCTGATGCGCATTGGAGTGTGTCTTGCTACGGATATATTTGTCGGTGGTGCTGTAATAATCTAAAATCTGCTGTTCCTGCTTTTTGTTCATGGTCTTTACCCTCCTGTGATATGGATTGATATGATTGATTGGTTTCGGTGCTGATATATGGTTTTCTTCCGTTTATTGTGGGAAGATTGGATTGCGGAATATTGTTGTTGGGTAT
>RAYR01000047.1 GCA_003612405.1 bacterium 0.1xD8-71 | reverse complement strand
TCATCCCAAGAATCCTGCATTGCAGGATTCTATCCTTGTTTTCAATCAGGATTGCGAACTTGTTTCGCAATTACCTACAAAAATATAAGTGGTGAGCAATCTTTGATTGCGAACCGATCAGTCACCGCCGCTTTTGCGGTGGCTGCCTACTGTCAGGGACTACACCAACTCATAATCATTATTCTCTAGCAGATTAATCACTTCTAATACTTCCTTTTGCGTTGCTTTATCTTTACACCCTTTAGTCATTTGGATAATCATTTTCATCGAATATACAGGTAACAATAATGAACGTAACTTCTCCCTATGTTTCATCCATTCCAAACGCTCATATTTATAGCATCCATTGTATGATTGTCCACAATTTGCCCATTTCTTTTCAAGATAGGCATTTTTACTTATTACTGGCTCACAAGCTGCCAAACATGATATCAATAATGAATCTGTAAATTTCTTATTCTGTAAATTCTCTTTATCCTGTTTTGTCATAAATAATCAATCTCCTTTTATGTTGTCTCTGACAGTAGGCACAGCCTAAATTCCTCAAAGTCCAGCAGAGCTGTCCTTTTCTGAATTTAGTCCGTGATTATTTTTGGAGCATCCTGTCAAAAGGCTACGCCTTTTTGCCAGTCTGTCCAAAAATGAATATATTTTTTAAATAAATATTTCTTTTGGAAAGACCTTAAATCAGTTCAATATTAAATTGTTTAAATGGGAATTTTATATTTGAAATTGGCGTGGTTATCTGTTACTATATTCTTTAAAGAAATTCCTCTGAAACCCTTGATTTTACTAGCTTTTTTGAAACATTTAGGAAGTTTTTCTTCCTAAGATGCCATGTTATGTTGATACTCTAAACTCATATTAATCCATGAATTGAGCAATGTCCTCATTCTGATAGATGGTATGTATATATTAATTTTTTCATTGTTCCGAATCCTACTTCTCCAAATCCATTGTATCATTTCAGATAATGCATAAAGTTCTTCATCTATGACAATCCCCTTTTGTCTGAAAAATTGTGAAACAGAAGGATGCAAATATACATTTAAACAATAGGCCAAATTATAACAATATCCATATTTATTGGTTGATCTCGCATTACAAGCCAAAAATCCATATGCTCTTTCAGTACTTTTTAACTGTTCTGCCGTAAACTCTTTTGAATATCCTTTTCCTCTTAAATTCGTCTTTGAATCTTTAAATGTTGTCCACATAATTGTTTCACTTTTTGCATTTAAGATATTTGCAAAGTAATTGTACAAATTCTTTTTCATCTGCTGTATTATCGGTATATTTACTTTCTTACCAAACCATGTAGAAGATAATCCTGTCTGCTTCTGTTTTATATTGGTATTCAAGTTCCCATCATAGATATTTAATAGTTTTGAATAAACTTTTGTATCTGGCAAACAAAAATCTGTTATAAAATATTTTCCATTCTCATTACATATGCTTTTCTTATCATATTTGATTTTATATAAATCAAAGTATCCCTTTAATATACTGGCTTCAAATAAATATGTCAGTATGTATATATTATCAAATAGTGTAAAAATATCAGGTGGGTAATGCCATAACAAAAATTTTTGATTGATACAAACAAGACTTCTACTTTCTGCTAATATCTTGATATCATTATATTTGGTATCGTAATTTGCTTTTTCTTTATTCCATATGACAAATCCGTCTTCATCAATAGTAATACATCCACTGTCTTTTAATAATGGTACATCATCTTTTTGTACATTATATGGTTCTATTACATTAAGCACTTCATCTAATATCAATGTATAATGTCCCTTTTTTATATTTTCTCTGCTTTCATCATCAAATTTCTTAAATAAAGCATGTGTTGATGCGATATCATATTGGCAATCCAATAATTCATTCAGATTTTCAAGTTTACTTCCACCTTTATATATTGGTTGCTTAAATTCTCTGTCAGTGTTATCCAATATTCTTTCCACTTCACTTAAAAATGGTGTAATGTACAAAATATTTTCAAATTGATTATCATTAATATACTGTATACTCCAACTGGTCTTTCCTGTTCCCATAGGGTTATCAACTACTGTAATTTTGCTAATAATTCATTCCTCCGATCTGATTCTTTTCTTCTCATTTCTACATAATTTCTACTCATAATAATATTCTCCTTTTAACGGGCGACAAAGACGGTATTTATATAACAATACCGCCTTTTGATTTATAGTTACATTAGCTTACTTCTACATTTGCTATGCTGATAACTGAGAAATCTCAAATCCAGCATATTTAGCCACTTCCATAAGCGTCATGCCTTTTTCATCGGTCTGAATCACATCAAGCTCATTAATTACAATATACTTTCTCACACCATAACCATCCTTCATAGTCTGGATATGTAGACCATCTTCTTTCAAAGAATCCTCAATCATCTTTCTTGTAAGTATTGCTTTCACATTGATTGCCTGTTTTCGCCCATTAGTCCCATCTAAAATCTCATATTCAACAAGATCGTCTTCATTCAACGCCTTAAAACCATTCATTTGTAACATTGACCAATGTACAAAGATATCCTCATTTGTTTCGGAATCCACTAAGAATCCGTAGCCTTTTTGTGAATTGAACCATTTTACTGTTCCTTGCATTTTTTGAATCTCCTTTGCATTTTATTTTATGTATAGGCAGTATCTATGGTGGTATACTGCCCTATGGTTGTTACTTCTACATTGCCTATCTATTCATTCTCTTCTTCCCTTTTACTTCTGATTACGTTGATCTTTATATCACCATGAACGATGCAAACAATCACAAATGCTGTGCACGATATCATGAAAATAAATCCAAATATCACACCTAACTTCAACACGAATTGAAGCATCGCTTGTAATATAGCTAATAGCATATAAATCCTCCTCTCTTTATTTGTTGGGTGAGACAATAAATCCCACCCATTGTTTACTTCTACTTTTCAATCGTAATGCATCCAAATTCATCAATGACCATCTTCTCCATTACATTGCTGATACTTTTTAACTTCTCCAAGCAGTTTTGTAATTCGGAATGTGTCTTACCAGAAACTTCTTCATCGTCACGATAAAACACTTTATCAGACAGCCACTTAACGTCCTCCTGAAACCCTAAAAGATAGTCATGATACCTTTTCTGAATTTCCACTAACGTATCCTCCAAGTTTTTTACCTTATCAGATGATTCAGCTAATTTTTCTTCTGAGTTTTTGTGTTCTTCTTTTTTCTCATTTCTCTTGATAAATGAATTAGGACTTTTTCTTCCACGCCGTATATCTTCCTTCTCTTCTTCTGAAAGCCTAATCTTATCAATATTTTTAGCAAGACTATCGGCCGCCGAAATGCTTCTATTATTCATAACATCTGTAACAAATTTTGCATCTTCATCACGCCCTTCTTTTTTAAGCTCGTCTACCTTTTTAATAGTATTAATGGCTCTATCAACCTCGTGTCCTGATTTCAACCCCACCTTCTGAGCTACAACTTCTCTGGTTTCCCCTGTTACAAAATCATCTTCTCCCCGTTCCGCCAAATTTGGCGTATCGGTAAACTGACCATTCCGTGGTGCCGAATTTGGCACATCGGTAGAGCCTTCCTGAACCACCAAATCCGAAACACCGTTGGATAACCGGTTTTGTTTTAACTTGCTCTTTTTACGCTTTTCTGCCAGAGCTGATAGCGTCTGTTTTAAAACAACAGCCTCTCTTGCCTTTTGCTCATTGGTCTTTTCTCTTGTGGCATTATTGTCGATTAGATACTCAATTTCTTGTTCTGGTGTTTCAAAATCAACAATCTCCACATCCACTTCCTCAATGCCAAGTTCTTTACATGCTCTCAACCGTCTGTGGCCAGCCAAAACAATCCCATTTGAAGTCACAACCAATGTATGAACTTGTCCACTCCTTTTTATCTTCTCTACCAGATCAGAAATATCTTCGTTATGTCCATAAATCTCTTCATTCTTAGGATGTGGCTTCAAATCAGAAATCTTCATCTTTCTATGTTCGCTCATCTCTATACCTCCAATCCTCGCAATTGTTTTTCTACATATTTCAGTCTTGCCATCACTTTAACTCTGGATGTGGAACTCTGACCACAATATGAAGCATATTCGCAATCTGGCGTATAAGAATCAATAAACTCCTGAATCCACTCGCCATATCTCTGGAGAGGAATATTCAGTTCATCTATAGTCTGAATATGATAGGCCAAAATCGGGATTGTAGTTTTCTTCATCAAATTATTCGGTTTCCCTGATGTTGGCACAGCTATATTCAGCTTACTAAAAAGTTCCTCGCAATAAACGAGATCACTATCCTTGTGGTTAACCCGGAACCATTTTGCGAACTCCATAATCGCATCATTATTGAAATTCTTAAAAGGGTAATCCATAACAAGCATCAACGTTTGTAAGATTGTCGTCTGTATATCTCCCTGTTTTCTCCGCAATGATGAGAAATAAGATTTATGCGAATCTTCTGAAAAGAACTCGCTCGCTTCTACCCTTTCCACAAAAGCAGCCAATTCGTCACCGAGAAAAACTCTTGTTTTCTGGCTTTTGGTCAACGCTGTGCCGTTATTGAGCCGATAAAATTGCTCCTCAATCTCCTCATCTGTGCAGTTTGTAAGCACAATCACGGAAAGCACTTTATCCTTGAGGTTCTCCTGTAATTTAGGATCAATCTCTGAGAAATACCTCCCAGCGATTTCGTACACTTCTACGCTTGTTTGCTGCTTTCGCTGTCCATTTTCATCCATAACTACTTTTCTCTTCTGGATATTTACGACAGGTGTACCCTCTGCCAATTTGAAGCTGTTCTTCATATAGTCATTCAACGTTGTAAATCTCTGTTTACCATCCAAAACGGAAAATGAATCGTAATCCCCTTCAAACTGTTGCAAGGCGTATGCCTGTGGTATCGCAAAACCAGCCAAAATACTGTGGATCAAAAGGCTCTGCTGTTCCAGATCCCACTGTCCCGGCTTTCTCTGCATAGGATGATCAAATACAATTGTTCTGTTTTCAATCCCCTCATTAAGTTTTTTAACTGTATACTCTCGTTCAATTACTTGCATATTTTCCTCTCTCCTTTTAATTTTCATTTTGAATGTTCATTCAAAAAATCTCTTACATCTTCTGGCGACAACTCATACCTATGACCGGCGGCAATGTTCCCAGAATAGGAATCTAAGATCATGTAACCGCCTCCAAGTCCGGGCGCATATTTCTTATCTCTTCTTTTTATAAGAAGAAATCCTCTTCTTTGTGCTGCCAAACGAAGATTCACGCTTTTTGTTGTTGTAATCACTGTTTTCACCACCTTTCTCTTTTCATATTCTCTGAAATACTGTTTTCAGTAACGATGTAAATTAAAAAAATATCAGGCTTTTCAGCCTTTACACATCCAATATTCAATTTTCAGAGTACAAAATTAAAACCTTATCACACAAAACAATAAGACTTAACTTATACTTCTCTGAAATTGTTACAACTTTACATTGGATTTGAATTGCAGATACGCTTGAAATTCATTGAAGATAATGTATAATGAAATCGAGCGTATCTGCTCAGTTTATGTGCATAGACCTATCCGATGGTGTTGGTAGCACCGTTTGAGGATGGGTCTTTTGTGTTAATTTTATAGTTGATAATGGCAATTATAGAACATATGTTTGTATCTGTCAACAGAATTATCGAACATACGTTTGATATTCTAGAAAATTTATTCTTTTAATGCTATCTGATCATATTCTTATCATGTGCAAATCATATTTCTCGTTTATATCCTACCAGAAAGCATGTCCTATATCATGTACTTTCTCCATAAAGAAAACCACTGATATGCATTTATGTGATCTGCATATTAGTGGTTTAGATCTTGGGGATATGAAATTGGGATTATACTATGAAATCGTAGTTTTAAGGAATACCGAATAATTCCTTATACTTTCATTTCTTGTCCAGAATATGATTAAATCCAAATATAATTTTTAGCAAATTCATACACTTTCTCTAAATCTTTTCCATTAAAACACGTTTCATCCAGCAGTAAAAACATTCTAAATTCTAATCCTTGTGAATGGTGATATTTCTTGCACAATTTTATAGTGTTTTGTGCCAAATTGACCATGTTCTCTCCTTCTCCTAATAAATAGAATGTAAATAAATGTTCATCACTAAAGATTAATTTCAATTTTTCATTCGAAGACTTTTCAAGAAAAGTATCAATTTTATTATATTCTTTAAGCATATCATCTCTTTTCATTTTAAAAGCGTGCTTAAAATCTTCTCCTTCTATTTTATTTCTAAGCAAATCAATATTAATAGAATGTATGGTATAATAATTATATAAAAAGCAATTATCTAAATTAGGTTGTATCTTCCAATTGGTGTCAAAAACAAATTGAATATTACTTATGTGTGTAAAATTACTTTCAAGAACAATCTTATCTCCCTCTTCTACCCATGATTTATATCGACCATATAAAAGTATATAATGCATTGGAGAAATTTTTACTCCTTTTTCAAATAAACATTTCATTTTCTCTACATTCATGAGTGTTTTTTGATAAACATAAAGGGAGGATTCATTATCTAATAAGAACCAACAATTATTATCGGTTTCCATATATCTTATCATATTTAGAACTATATATTGTAAAGTTACATAGTCTTTTAATTCAAGACTAAAAATATAGTCTGCCATTTTGTCATAAACTATTTCACTATTTATTTTTTCTTCCATTGAAAATCTGTCAATATCTCATTTGCGCATAATTTCATATATTTTTTCTTCGTCCAGTAGATTAACACTCCCCATAATTGGTAAACATCCCTCTTTGTCGCAATCACCAAATCCAATTTCTAGAGAATTACAACAATTTATTCGATTGATTCGTATACCTATAATATTTAAATTATTTCTAGTTATTACTTCACTCTTAATTTCATTTAAACTGTAAATATTTTCAAGTTCCAACACTCCTTCATAACACAATTCTCTGATCAGATTCTTATTAAAAACAGTCCCATTATATTCAAAAATACCACAAGGAAAAACAGATAAATATTCTTCAATTGTGAACGATACATCAGAACTATAAAGAAATCGCAAATTTCCTCTAGCATATTCTATAAGTTTATCAAAATTATCATTTTCCCTCTGCAATATATTAATACATATTCTTTTAGAAAGTTCATCTTCTCCATTTATTAATTGCTCAATAAACATTGTAGCAAATTCAGAATTTGATCTTAATATATATATATATATATTGGTCTTCACATTTCTTTCTCTCTTCTTTTGTCATTAATATATAGTAACGTGCAAGAAAATAGTTCTGAAATATATTATGAACAAAGCATAATTTTTCTTTTTCATCTTTATTTTTAACTTCTTTCAAAACACAAAAAGCTTCATTTATTTCTTGAATTTCTCTTAATTTTATTGCTTGCATCCACTGATCTTTCTCTATAAATTTATCATCGTCCATTATTCCAGCTATATCAGTAAGGAAATTCCAAATTCGATCTCTATACTTATTTAAAAAAACATCCCCCGTTCCTCCCTCTGTTTGATAAGTATACCTATCGTGAAATTCCCATTTAATACAACACTCAATTACCTTCTTAACTTTATCACTTTGAGTTTTATAAATCTGATTATATGAATCTTGTTCACTTTCAAACCAATCACAAATAATTTGGTATGCATATCGACATAATAAAGGAATATTCAGCAACGAATTTGCATCTTTCGTAACATTTAAATATTTTTTTAATATATTGAGATATTCCTTCTCATTAAAAAATATATTTCTTTTTTCTTTTGACGGCCATTTATTTGTAAAGTTAGATACTCCAATTTTCTTATCAAACTGATATAATTTTTTAATAGATTTACATATTCTAAATGCTTCTTTTGGGGTCAATTCTGGTAGTTCAATAATAAGATAATTATCTAAAGATCGCTCACTATTTTTTTTAATAATCATATTATTAAAGCCAAAATGCTCTGGTCGTGTTGAAATGACAAATTTGCAATCTGGTTTATCAAACTCGTGATTACTGTTTTTATCAAAAAAACTTATAAATTTATTAAATTCATATGCATTTCCTTTTATACATTTTAGTTCATCTAGCCCATCAAAAAATATAATACTGTGCTTATCACTAGGAATAATATTTTCAATTTCTTTTAAAGCTTCATCTAAGGATTTACATTCATCAAACATTTTGGCATAAAGGTAAATGTAATTACATTTATGCAGGGTCGTATTTAAAAACAGCCATTTGAGCGCAGTTGATTTACCTGAGCCTGTTTGTCCAGTAAGTATTATATTTCTTTGAAAATATTGCTTACTCTTTATTTCAGCTTTTACTTTATAAATTGATATATTTCTATTACTTCCGTAATACCGGAAATTTCTTTTAACAAAATTTTTTAGAATTACTTCATTATATAAATAGCTCATGTCATAGCTTTTATTTCTAAATACATTTAGTTTCTGCTTTCTTATTGTTCTTCTATTTTGAGCTGTATCAATAATAAAAAAACCTATATCCGCTATATATTTTCCAGACTTCCCCCATTTGCTTTCTGCTGCATCTTCAATAATCTCTCTAATAGTTTCTTCCATTCTTTTTCCTTGTATGATGTTTATAGAGGCAAAAACACCATAACTTCCTTTCTTTTTAATATCGTGGTTCAATACAACTCAGATACTGTGGACTTTTGATTTTTT
>RAYR01000046.1 GCA_003612405.1 bacterium 0.1xD8-71 | reverse complement strand
TCAGACAGGAGATGTAAAGAAGCAGGTCTGAGGGTTTATAGGTATCCCTTGAACAACCTAAATACATTATACAAGGAAGTTATGGTGTTTTTGCTTCTATAAACATCATACAAGGTTAAAATATGAGATTTGCACAGATTGTCTTTAGTCCGACTGGAGGGACACAGAAGGTTGCGGATGCGGTGACAGAAGTATGGGGTACCCATGTTGACAGGGTTGACCTTACCGATGCAGGGGAAGATTTTTCAAAAACGATGTTCCAGAAAGAGGATATTGTACTGGTGGCAGTGCCTTCTTATGGCGGGCGTGTCCCGGAACTTGCCGCAAAACGGCTTGGGCAGATATATGGTAAACATGCACAGTGCATTATTGTCTGCGTATATGGAAACAGGGCTTATGAGGATACCCTTGTGGAGATGCAGGATATTGTGGAGGGATGCGGTTTTCATGTAGTGGCTGCGATCTCCGCAGTGGCAGAGCACTCTATCATGCACCAATATGCTGCCGAGAGGCCGGATGAGCAGGATTTCATGGAATTACACGATTTCTCAAAGAAGATTCTGGAAAAACTGAAAGATAATGCTGTAGCGCCCGATGCGTCAGGGATTCCGGGAAACCGGCCATATAAAAAGGCAGGGGGAGCTGGCTTGGTCCCGAAGGCAGATAAAAATTGTGTGGACTGCGGACTGTGTGCTGAGGCATGTCCGGCACGGGCGATCAGTAAAGATAATATACGGACAGCAGATGCCGGGAAGTGCATATCATGTATGAGGTGTGTCGTCCGGTGCCCTGAATCTGCGAGAAAAGTGAACAGCGTAATGGTTTCTGTTGCTTCACTTGCGATAAAAAAAGCCTGTTCCGTGAAAAAGGGGAATGAGCTTTTTATATAATGCCATAAACTTTTAGGGGTTGGGGTACAAAAAATAGAATATGTTTTTACATAGGCACTTGCCATAACAGCAGGTGCCTATTTTTACGCATTTTTTCAGGAAGCCTCCGGGCTTCCTTTTTTCGTGGGGAGGTGCTTTGGGGGAGCGTCAAGGATACGGGGCATTACGGTGGAGATCGGTGGCGATACCACAAAGCTGACCGCTGCGCTGAAAGGGGTAAACGGGGAGATACGGACCACGCAGTCACAGCTACGGGATGTGAATAATCTTCTGAAACTGGACCCCGGCAACACGGAACTGCTGGCACAGAAGCACCGGCTCCTTG
Organism: bacterium 0.1xD8-71; assembly: GCA_003612405.1. Taxonomy (GTDB): domain Bacteria; phylum Bacillota; class Clostridia; order Lachnospirales; family Lachnospiraceae; genus UBA3282. Next base: position 7,796 of record RAYR01000046.1, on the reverse strand, counting down.
CGGATGCGGTGCGGGAGATGAAGGAAAAGCTGGAAACCCTGAAAGCCGCTGCGGAACAGGCAAACGAGGCGCTGGCAAAAGGGGAGATCACCCAGGAGCAGTACGATGGTTTGCAGAGGGAAATCATCGAGACTGAGGAAACATCAGACCATGATAAATCTTGCAACGGAAAAGTACAGTGCAATCGGAGAAATGATTGAGTTTTGCTTGCAAAATGGTATTGTAAGCTATGCACAGTTACTTTTGTTTGCAAAAGAAAACCGAAACGATTGGTTTCGGGTACTCTGTGACAATGGCACGCTGACAATGGTGCAGTTTTTGAAATCTCATTATTGGGAAATCAGAAAATACGAAGAATAGTACAGGAGGCAGGCATGGAAAAGACGGCAGATACCGCTTTAAATATACCGACTCGGACGGCAAGGAAAAGAGTGTTTACAGTTGGCGGTTAGACCATAACGACCCATACCCGAAAGGCAAGCGCAAAGACCTGGCGCTTCGGGAAAAAGAGAAACAGATTGAACAGGATATGTTTAATCAGATTGTATCAAACGGCGGCAATTATACGGTGCTGTCATTGGTAGAAAAATATGTTTCCCTGAAAATAGGCGTAAGGCATAACACCAAAGCAGGGTATAAAACCGTTATAAACATCTTAAAGAAAGACCCGTTCGGGGATAAGCGGATTGACAAAGTAAAGCTGTCTGACGCAAAGGCGTGGCTGATTAAATTACAGCAGGTGGACGGACGGGGGTACAGTTCCATTCATAAGATTAGGGGTGTGTTAAGACCGGCATTTCAAATGGCGGAAAATGATGATTTGATCCGCAAAAATCCGTTCCAGTTTGAGTTAGCCACGGTCATTGTAAATGACAGCGTGACAAGGGAAGCCGTCACAAGAAAACAACAAAAGGAATATTTGAGATTTATTCAAGAGGACAAACATTTTTGCAGATACTATGACGGTATCTTTATCCTGTTCCATACAGGCTTGCGCATATCAGAGTTTTGCGGTCTGACCGTTTCGAATATTGATTTTAAACAAAAACGTATTCGGGTCAATCATCAGTTACAGCGCACAAGCCAAATGGAATATGTGATAGAAGCGCCTAAGACGGAAAAAGGGGTTCGCTATGTACCCATGACAGAAGAAGTTGCGGAGTGCTTCCGAAGAATTATTAAAAATCGGACTGCCCCGAAAGTAGAGCCGATTATTGAGGGATATACAGGATTTTTATTCTTGGATAAGAATGATATGCCTATGGATGCCCTGCATTGGGAAAAGTACATGCAGCATATCCTTGAAAAGTATAACAGTATCTACAAGGTACAGATGCCGAAAATTACCCCTCATGTCTGCCGGCACACATTCTGTTCCAACATGGCAAAAAGCGGAATGAACCCGAAAACTTTACAGTACATTATGGGGCGTTTCGATATAAGCGTTACCTTAAACACTTATACCCATGTGAATTTTGAAGATGCGCAAAGTGAGTTACAGCGTGTAGTGGGCGAGTAAAAAGGCAAGTGGTAAAATGAAATAATTTACCACTCATTTTACCACTTTTGCAGAAGAAAACATAAGAAAATATGTGACAATCTAAGAAAAATGTTTGAAATCAAGAATAGCGTAAATGGCTGTAAGCCTTGAAAATACAGGAAATAAGGGAGTTTTAGCGTTATGATAAAAGTATTATTTGTCTGCCACGGCAACATCTTGATAAATCTCTGAAAAGCTTGTAAAACCAGTGATTTCATAGTGCGAAAAGGTGCTTAATATACCACTATTACACCATTTTAATTTGGGTTAGAGCCTTGATAAGACAAAGATAATAACAAGGAAATTGATTTAAGAAATTTTGTGAAAAACTAAATACATCGGATTATGATATGAAATGGGTGGGCATTGTCCGCCCATTTCGACTAAGTAAATGCGCTGATTGACTTTTGTGCTGTGTATGTGTATAATAGTAAGCACAAAAGTCAATAGAAAGTAGATGATTTTTATGGGAGCGACTGAAACGATTATCAAAATGGCAAAAGAGAATCATGGTACAGTTACTACTGCAATGGTAGTTGCAGCAGGTTTTTCCCGTGGGAATATTAAATATCTTGTTGACAAAGGTATGCTTGAGAAATCTGCCAGAGGTGTATATATTTTGCCGGAAGTCTGGGATGATGAAATTTTCAATTTACAGAATCGATTTAAGAGGGGAATCTATTCTTATGAAACGGCATTGTTTTTATGGGATTTAACAGATAGAACACCGATTAGATATTGTATGACTTTTCCTGAAAATTATAATTTGACAAAACCAAAGAAGGAAACGATTCAATGTGTGCAATGTAAGAGAGCATTATATGATTTGGGTATCGCAAAAGTAACAACTCCAGGGGGAAATACGGTAAGAGTATACAGTGTAGAACGCACGCTTTGTGATATTTTGAGACCTCATAGTCGTGTAGATATTCAGATCGTGGCGGAGGCATATAAACAATATGCAACAAGATCGAATAGGAATATTCCTATCTTGTCAGAGTATGCAAAAATATTAAAGGTTGAATCAAAGCTTAGAGCGTATCTGGAGGTGCTGTTATGAAGAACGCAATGCAATTAAAGGCAATTATTAAAAATATTGCAAAAGAAAAGCACATATCAGCACAGCTTGTAATGCAGAATTTTATGTTGGAGAGATTATTGGAACGGATATCGGTTTCAAAATATCAGCGGAACTTTATCTTGAAAGGTGGTTTTTTGATAGCAGCAATGGTAGGGCTTGATACCAGGGCAACTATGGATATGGATGCAACAATAAAGGGGATTCCCGTAAATGAACAGACTGTCCGGAGAATGTTTGAGGAAATCTGTAATATAGAATTAGCTGATAAAGTAACATTTAGCTTTCGGAGTATTGGAGAAATTCGTGAAGGAGATGAATATACAGGGTATCGTGTTTCATTATCGGCAAATTATCCGCCCATGGCAGTTCCTCTGAAGCTGGATATTACTACGGGTGATAAGATAACGCCAAAAGAAATAGAATATCGGTTTAAACTTTTTTTAGAAGACAGAAGTATTTCTGTGCTTGCATATAACCTTGAAACAATAATGGCAGAGAAGCTGGAAACGGTAATAACCAGAGGTGATCAGAATACAAGACCGAGAGATTACTACGATATATACATATTAGCTAAGCTGCAATATTCAAATATAGAACCTGGTTCGTTAAAGGCGGCATTGAAAGCGACAGTGGAAAAACGTGGTTCGACAGCGGTGGTTAAGGATTATCGTAAAATTATGAATGCGGTAAGGAATAGTGAAGTTATGCAGAAGCAATGGTATAATTATCAAAAGGATTTTGAATATGCAACAGATATTGTATTTGAGGAAACGTGTGATGCGGTAGTACAGTTGATGGATTTGCTTGCAGATATTTAAGACCAATTATGAAAGATCAAGTTGAATAATACAGCAAAAACTTCTTGTGCTGAACTGATAGATAAGGTTTTGAAAAACAGGGCGTTGTCATATGATGATTATCCGTTAAAAAGCGTAAATATGCGTATATTCTATTGGCTCAATTTATGCGTAATAAAATATCATTTGAAAACCTGTGTAAAAAATTTCCACTAACAGCTATTGATTTTTATATTGATTATTCATTAGATGATCCGAATATGAATTTAGGAGCACTTTCTCCGTTTATTATTGATGTAGATGATGATAGTACTATGGCGATTATCTGTGCGGAATATACTATTAAAATAAGCGAAAGCTCATTAAGGACTATGTTCGAAACATGTTTTTTTGAAAACAATAAATTTGTGTGTAAACCAGAAGATGTTCGTGATGTGTCTATGGCCAATTTTGCAAAGATATTCGGACTGAATATATGCAATTAATCCTAAAAATGAGAATGATAGTCAATTAAAAACACAAAAAGAATTAGTTGATTTATTTCCGTTTTATTCAATACCAGCAGAAAGAATGCTGGGTGAAAATGGAGACCATAATATTAATTCATTAGGAACATTAATTTCTGGTTATTTTAGTGCTGACATTGAGAATTTAGATCCAAAAGTATCAGAAGAGGTAAAAATACTTCGAAAGACGGTAGAAGATGCAAATATTAAACTTCAAAGGCAAAGCAGTGAGCTTTTAGGAACAATTGTAAATAGAGCTGTTGGCTTTGGGTATCCAAATGCGGAAGAACTTCAACTGGGAGTGAATACTCGGTTACAGATAGATGATCAAATTAAGGACAAAACAGAACTTACATATACATCTGTGGAAATGGGAGAATCGCTTCCAAGTTCTCATAATGGTTTGGGATACAAGAATCTTATAAAAATTGAATTTATGTTAGCAGATTTTGCAGAGAAGATTAAAGTGGGAAATCTTGCATGTATTCCGCTGTTATTTATTGAGGAGCCAGAGTCGCACATGCATCCACAAATGCAGCATACATTTGCAGGTTATCTGGAGAAATTTTTAAGAGAGATTTCTGATGTCCATATTCAAACGTTTCTAACATCTCATTCGGCGCATATTGCAAATAACATTGAGTTTTCTAAAATACGATATGCACAAAAAACCATAAAGGGAGTTATTTACAAAAACCTGAATACATTTGCCAAAGATAATGAAGGAAATATGGATTTTATAAAGAAATATCTTACGCTTAGCAGATGTGATTTGTTTTTTGCTGACAAGGTAATTTTTGTAGAAGGGGCATCAGAAAGACTACTTCTTCCAGACATGATTGAAAAATGCGATAGAAATGGTCTGTTTAATGCGAAAAAATATAAATTGCCGTCACAATACTATGCACTTATTGAAATCGGCGGTGCTTATGCAAATAAATTTATCCCATTTGTAAATTTTTTAGAAATTCCATGTTTAATATTAACAGATATAGATTCAATGGAAGATGGGAGAACAAAAGTAATCGTGAGTAAAGGAAAAACAACTTCGAATACAACATTGAAATGGTGGATGCGAAAAGTAAAAGGAATGCCGGAAAATGATACGAGCAAGATAGATTTGCCTGAGATAATTGCACTGGCAGATGCACAAAAAACAATTGGTAAATGTCATATAGAATCTCAGGTAAAAGAACAGGGCTTATGTGGCAGGTCATTAGAAGAAGCCATTAAGAATGTTAATCGAAATCATTATGGGTTAAATGGATCTATTACAGAAGAGGATTTGGAATTTACGGATAAGAGTAAAACTGATCAAAGACATTCCCCGCAGCAAAGTGCTCCACACGATGGAATATTCTATCTGACAATGGGGATTATCTCATTCTTTGCAGTTTTTATGAATCTTATGGTGTAAATTTGTCCAGTGAGGATTTTTTGTGTCGTTGATTTCCCGGAACCGTTCGGTCCCAAAAAGCCAAAAATTTCTCCGAGAATATGTTTAATATGCCTAAATCGCTTTTTTGCAGCCACATATCAAACCATAATCTGATTGTTTCTTCACGTCTGTTCATTGCAAAACCTCCAAATCATATTTTTTCTGCTGATAAGTTTTTCCCCATTCGCACAGCCCTTTTAAGATTGGTTTCAGGGTAATGCCTATTTCGCTTAATGAATATTCAACCCTCGGAGGGACTTCCGGGAAAACATTTCTCAGGACGATTCCCTGTTCTTCCAGTTCCCGGAGCTGCTGCGTCAAGGTCTTGGTCGTGATATTTCCTAAGAGCCTTTGCAGTTCATTGAAGCGGACTGTGCCTTTTGACAGATGCCAGAGTATTTTCAGTTTCCATTTCCCGCTTAAGATATTCAGCCCTAATTCCACTGGACACTGCGTATCTGCCGCCTGTGCCTTTGCCATGTAATGCCCCTTTCTACGCACGGTTTCAAAAAGGAAGCCTTGTTTCAAAAAAGTGCGTACTTGATTTTGAATCTTCTTAATGCTAAAGTCAGTATACCAAAATTGTCAAGGAGGTTTTGAAAATGGTCATAGACAGCCACGAGCATATCATGTTCCCAATAAAAATGCAGTTGGATAAGATGGATGCAACGGGAGTGGACAAAACGGTATTATTCTGTACTGCACCGCACCCGGAGAAAGCAGATACATTAAACGAGCTTGAGGCGGAAATGGTAGCCCTGAATAAGATTTTAGCGGGTTCCAACACTAAGGAGGATAACATCAGTCGCCTGCAGAAGAATATTTCAGAAGTTGTGGAAGCAGTAAGGAAATATCCAGACCGCTTCTTAGGCTTCGGCGCTGTGCCTTTGGGGATGGAACAGGAAGAAGCCGAGGAATGGATCGACACACAGATCACATCCAATTCTCTGTATGGGATTGGAGAATTTACCCCCGGCAGTGAACAGCAGATCATGCAGTTGGAAACAATCTTCCGGGCATTGAGGAACACAAGGATTTGCCCGGTTTGGGTACATACCTTCCACCCGGTCACAATGGATGGGATAAAATGCTTAATGTCGCTGTGTGAAAAGTATCCCGACATTCCCGTCATTTTCGGACACTTGGGCGGCTCAAACTGGATGGATGTGATCAAATTTGCAAAAGGGCATGATAATGTCTACTTAGACCTCTCTGCAGCATTTGCTTCCCTTGCTACAAAAATGGCATTGGCTGAACTGCCAGAAAGATGCCTGTATAGTTCAGATGCGCCTTATGGCGAGCCGTACCTATACAGGCAGCTCATTGAATTTGTAAGCCCGGATAAGAGGACAGCGGAGATGGCATTAGGGGAGAACATATCCCGGTTACTGGAATTGAACTAAGGATAAAGAGGAAAAGGGCTCACAGGCCCTTTTTCCATATGCGGCGGTCTGCCGTTTCCGCAGGCAGGCCGGGTGGCCTGATAGCGGAAATAACTTGGAATCCGGGGAGATTAGAGGTAATATGCAGATACGGCGGTTTCCGTTTGTGCCGTCTTACAGGGCATCCGCCCCTTTTTGAGGGGATAGTAAGGATAAAAAATGTCAATCCAGTTACGCTGTCAAATCGTCTATTCACGCTATCGGAGTTAAAAATATTCTTATTTTTCCGATACACGAAGTGAGGAAAGAAGGAGGTGGAGGCGATCAAAATAGCAGTCTGTGATGATGAAAAAAATATAAGGAGCTACATCTGTTCGCTGGTTCGGAAACAGGGAGTGGAGTGTGAGATTACGGAATATGCCACGGCGGAGGACTATCTTCTGGCGGGGGCTGAATATGACCTGCTGTTTCTTGATGTTGAGCTGAAAGGCTCGGATTCATCAATGGATGGTATGGAAATGGCAAAACGGATCAGGGGCATGGAAGATATCAAACAGCCCATCATCATATTTGTCACGGGCTATGAAAAATATGTGTATGATGCCTTTGTGAAACCCAAGCAGGTAGGCGAGCATCCCATACCGGGAGCCGAGAGCGTTCTGCTCGCTGACGTAGCGGTCGATCAGCAGCCGGATTTCTTTTGATAAATCCATCCTGTCCAGTTCGCCGGAATATATGTCCGACTCTCGGAGAATCGCCTGATATTCCCCGTCACCGCTTACTATGCCGTTCATGACGCCGTTCATGCGGGTGTCCATGAGCTGGTATAATGCAGAATCCTTTTCCAATCCAATCCCTCCTTCCGTGGTGTCGTAGCTTACCTCTGTTTTGGCGGAATTGCAAGCGGAAAAAGAAAAAAGCCGGAAAACCATCTTGTAGCGTCCGACATTTTCTGATAAAATATTCATAAGGGTGCTGCCATAACGGTAGGCGGCTAGTTCTTCTGCGGAGGGACTGTGACCCTCCGATTACATAGAAACCTGCTTGCAGGA
>RAYR01000045.1 GCA_003612405.1 bacterium 0.1xD8-71 | reverse complement strand
TGTTGTTGTACTCTTTTTTCTATTAAATTTTCTTTTGATTTTTTCATTTATCTACTTGACTTTTAATAGTTGGTCTTCCGCTGTTTGATTCCCTGTGGGTATTATAGAAAAAGTAATGTTCCCTCTAGGGCTACCTTCCTCAAAAAAATCTGATTATTTTTTCAAAAACTGTAAAAGTTATACCGACTTTTTTCTGAAAGAAACCCGTATTTATCAGTGCTTCCCAAAAAAGTCGGTATAAGGAATAGCAAGCACTGCCTGTGTTCCCTCACAGGCTGAATTTTTCCAATTTTCCAAAAGACGGAAACTTGAAAAAATTGCTTGTAGGGGAAAGTTTCCCCCTAGCCCCCCTCTGCGCTCAAAAATCACGAAATGTCCTGCCGGAATTTCTGATTTTTTCACTTATTTTTTTGCACGAATATCCCCCGTAACGGGATAGAAGATAGTGTAAAATTCTTTCATAATCTCATTACTGAAAGGACACAAAAATGGCAAACAGAGAACGCAAAAACGAGTTAAAAATATATCTAAGTGATGATGAGCAGTACATACTGGAACAGAAAGTAAAAGCCTCCGGCATGAAAAGCAAATCCGCTTTCCTGCGCCGCCAAATTTTATATGGTTTTGTCTATGACATTGACTATTCCGAACTTCGGGAATACAACGCCGCACTCGGAAGAATCGGCAACAATCTGAACCAGATAGCAAAGCGCATGAATGCCACAGGAAACGTCTATGCCGCCGATGTAAAGGAAGTAAAGGAGCTAATGAAAAAAGTGTGGGATACACAAAAATCCATGCTCTCAAAACAGCCTTACATGAAGCAGTAAACGGAAACGGTATTCCTGCTGAAGAACAGGGCAGTACCAGTCAAATCCCTTTCACAAATCTGCAAAAGTAAAACTGAAACAAAATCCAAAATCAGACAAATTTCGCACCATTAAAAAAGGTGTGCCGCAGTGAAGTTTTTCCCTTCATTGTGGTACACCTTGATGTGTGCAGTATGCCGTTGATTTTGATATGTATTCTTATTCGATATTTATATAACTTACATTTCATTTTGCATCTTTCTCCAACCTGAACATATCTGATATGATATTTCCAGAAAAATGCAATGCAATCCTATATAAAATATGAATTGCATTGCAATCTGAATCTTTTGTAAAAATTGAGTTTTCATAAAACGGTGCCAATAAATTGTTTCAATATGACCAGAGCTTTCTGTCATCTTTCCGAGATACTAACAGCTTCAACTGCAACACTTCCACCCCTTACAATCTCAATCCTGTTTGCAAACTTTCTTTTCAGCAATGCTATTAAATCATCATTTCTGTTTTCTGTCTGTGTACATTCCAAAAGGACAGTAGTGCCATCATAGTCAATAATTGCAACTCCGAATACTTTTGAAATCCGAAACAGTTCCGTTATGTCTGCATCGGTACAATGATTTACCTTAACAAATAAAATTTCTTTCATGTGGATAGGTGTATCTGTATAATCTACCACTTTGATTACCTCAACACTTCTACCGAGCTGCTTTTTTATCTGCTCAAAAGTCCTGTCATCACTTGTTAAACTAATCGTCATTCGTGATATGGTACTGTCCTCAGTAACTCCGACTGTCAAGCTGTCCAGATTATAAGACTTTCCGGAAAATAACCCCGAAATACGGGCTAGTACACCTATTTCATTTTCAACAAATAAACAAATCCATCTTTTTTTCATTCTCTGCCTTCCTCACTTTCCAAAATCATGTCATTAAGGGAGTTCCCCGGCGGAACAATCGGCATGACATTGATTTCCCTGTCTATGATAAATTCAATAACCGTAGGTGTTTTTGTATTCTGTTTCGCACTGTTCAAAGCTGATTTTATATCCTCTGCCTTTGTGACACGGATTCCTTTTGCACCATAACTTTCTGCCAGTGCAATGAAATCTGGTGTATATTCCGGGCAGCAATGATCAGGTTTGTTGCAGCCTATTTCACAGCTTCTCCGATAACGCATACAGGTACTCGAATATCTCCTGTCATAAAACATTTCCTGCCACTGCCGCACATTCCCTAAATATCCGTTATTCAGTATACAGATGATAATTGGCAACTCATAAACAACCGCTGTTGCCATTTCCTGAATATTCATCTGCATACCACCATCACCGGATATAACAATGACATCTTTATGTGGATTACCAAATTTTGCTCCGATTGCCGCCGGAAAACCATATCCCATTGTTCCCAAACCGCCCGATGTCAGCATTTGCTTATTCTCATCAATATCAAGAAATTGTGTTGTCCATAATTGATTTTGACCTACATCAGTAGCGATAACAGCATCTTTGAATAATTCATTTATGGATTGAATAATCATCTGCGGCGTCAAACCAACTTTCCCCATATCAATCGGATATTCCTTTTTCCAACGGTTGATTTCATCTGTCCACTCTGAGATATGGAGCGGCTTTGCCTTTTCAAGCAAAGCGCATATTGCCTTTTTCGCATCAGCTACAATCGGAATATCTACATCAATATTACGGGAAATAGATGCTGCATCCACATCAATATGGATAATCTTCGCATTTACCGCAAATTCTTCTATTTTCCCCGTAATGCGGTCATTGAACCGTGTTCCTATTGAAAAAAGAACATCACAGTTACTGATCGCTGAATTGGCGGCATAGCTCCCATGAATACCTATATTGCCAACATATAAACTGCTCGTGGTAGGAATTGCCCCTTTTCCCATGATAGTTGTAATAACAGGCACGCCTGTCAACTCTGCAAGCTGTGTCATCTCTGTATTTGCATGAGCAATATTCACTCCGCCGCCTATCAGAAAAACAGGCTTCACCGCATGGTTCAAGATGTCCAGTGCTTTATTTAACTGCCCCATGTGTACAGAAGTATTCGGCTTATAACCTCTCACCATAATTTCCTGTGGATAAAAATCGCTACCGTAAGCCCTCTGAACATCCTTTGGCAGATCAACAACAACTACTCCCGGTTTTCCTGTTTTTGCAATATAAAATGCCTTTTTTATAGTTTCTGCCAAATCTTCCCTCTTTCGTACCATCACAGCATATTTACAGATACTTCTTGTAATGCCCACAAAGTCCACTTCCTGAAAGGTATCATTCCCAATAAGGTGTGTCGGCACCTGTCCCGTAAAGCATACTAACGGCACGCTGTCATAATTCGCAGTAGCAATACCCGTAACAAGATTCGTAGCTCCCGGTCCGCTTGTCACAAGACAGACACCAACATTACCCGTAGAACGTGCATAACCATCTGCCGCATGAATCAAGCCCTGCTCATGACGTGGCAGGATCACATCTATTTCTCTTTCTCCATACAGCGCATTAAACAGATCTATCGCCTGTCCCCCCGGATAAGCGAACAATGTGTCAACTTCTTCTTCTTTTAGTGCTTTCACAAATAAATCTGCACCTGTAATCTGTTTCATAACTTCCTCCATTTCTTAATGCGTGTGCTTGCACGCATAACATATATTTTTTAGGCACTGCCACCTGACAGCGCCAAACCTTACTGATTGATTCCTTCTATAAACATCTGCACACTTTCTTTAATGTACTCATCTTTTTCAACATCCGTAAGCTCTTTTCCAAACGATGCATTCAGAAATGTGTAGCCAAATGTTGCCGAAAATACGGTAAGTGCCAGCGTCTTAAAGTCTTTCTCCGGTATTTTTCCCATCTCACGCATCTTATTCAGGTAATCGGTAAATGTCATCAAAAAAGCCTGTGGAACTTTCATAATGAGCTGTTTGGTTTCCTCATAGAGCTGTGGCGCTCTCAGACCGATTGACAGATTGACGAAATCCGGTGTCATCCTGTCAATATATGCCCTCATGAACATTTCCAAATCTTTCCGCAAATCCCATGTTACATTTTCAAAAATCTCCGGTGTGACATTTGCCCGCCATCCTGCTTGGTTGGCTCCTTGCAAAACAATATCCTTTTTACTTTCAAATTTGCGGAACAGAGTACATTCGTTTACACCTGCTATCTTTGCAATTTCTTTCGTGGTTGTTGCGACATATCCCTTATCCCGGACTAATGTCATTGCTGCATCAATTATTTTCTGGCTTGTTTCATCCAAATCTATCCCCTCCTTCATGCAAGTACATGCTTTCATGTTAGCAGACAAAATTTTAAAAGTCAATATTGGAAAAATAAAACCATAATTTAGCAACCATTCTATTATACTAAGCACCGAATGGATTTGCAGTAAATAAATTTCTTCGTTTAGGCTACATCCTTTATCCTTTCTGGACACGAAAATGTGTTGCCATCCACTACCCTGAGGTCTTGGTACAATTGGACTCCCTTGCCAATCAGCTTGTCAATCTTTGCCTTATTGCTTCCGGATATGCTGCTGATGGTAGAGTCGATCTTTCCCCGGAAGTTCTCAAAGTCGCCATAATATTTTGAGCACAGTTCGCCCTTGACAAATTTCCAAATGCGCTCGATTAGGTTAAGGTTTGGGTTGTATGGCGGTATGTATTCAAGCGCTATCCCCAGCTTACCGGCGAGTTCCTGCACAGGTGCGCATTTCTGGTATCTCGCATTGTCAAGTATCAGGTGCACCAGCAGGCCTTTATATTCGGAAGCAATCCGGCGCAGCATGGCACATACTTCCGTAGCTGTTATATAAGTGTCATTGGTAATTGTATGGACTTTCTTGGAAACGTAATCCAATGCTCCGAGCACATTATAACGCTGGCGTCCGGAAAATGTCCTGACGAGCCACCGCGTTTTCCCGTATATGTGCCCAAGAAAATCGCATCCCATGACAAAATGTGAGGCGTCAAGGAAGAGCAGGGCGATGTCTCCAGAGACCGCTTTCTCCATCAGCGGCTTAAGGGTGGACTCAAAATAGCTGTTTTGTTTTCCAATGTCTGCCTTTGCCGGAAGGGATCCGCATTTCAGCCATTTGATGCCGTTTTTTTTAGAAGCCTGCCTACGGATGTCCTGGACATTTTGATATGGAACTTTTCCAGGATCATGTCCGCGATCTCCTGGCGCGTATGGTAGCTGCCTGCTTCTATTTCGGCAAGTATCTGTTCCTCCAGCCCCGAAGCCTTTGCGGAACGTCCGCCGCCATAATGAAACACCATTATTTCAGAAACATCCAGCATTGACAGTCGCTTATGGAGCGTCCAAAGGCTCCTCTCGGATAGCCCTGTCAGCCCGACGGCAGTTTTAACAGGAACACCTATTGCAAGCAGGATGATGGCAACAAGCCTTTTGGCCAAAGTTTCAGGCAAAAAGATTTTCAAAAATCCCACTGCCTGTTTCAGTATGCCTGCGGCGTGTCCCTGTAATTTTATTTCAACAATCTCACCGTTTGTATTTGACTTTTTACTCATACCATATGCCTCCAAATAATCCTATATTTGGATTATCGGCTTTTTGTATGAATGCTAAAGCACAAACTGTAAATCTAATCGGTGTTTAGTATAACATGAACAAAGGACTCTATTCATTACTAGCCGTAGCTCATAAAGTCCTTTGTTTATTTTTCATACGTGCTAGTGCTTCTGACAATTCATTATTTATTTTTTAGTAAAGTCAATAAAATCAAGCTATGGTGGTCTTGTAGTATCTAACCAAGTATACTATGAATTATTTCTTAATAAAGCATGCATATTCGCTAAAACAAACTGTGTACTAATAAATGAGCCGTAATGTTGATAATCATTATTCTTGTGTGGATCCGCAAAATCGCTCACTGCTTTAACAGATATGGCTTCAACTTTTTTTGTTGATGCATTTTGAGCAGCATAGTAAACTCCATAAGTTTCCATATCTAGACCTAACAATTTTCTATTTTGAGGCAATATGTAATTTTTTACCAACCCTTCATCTTGCACAACAGAAGCACCTGATGCCAGCGCTCCTACATGAATCTTTATATCTCTAGCCACTTCCATACCATTTCTCGCATTCCATTTTTTCCGAATTTGGTATAAAATATCCGTATAATCCCTGCTTAACAGTTCTCTGCTAGCTGCAGATATCGAAAGCTGATGCATTTCTGGACTAAACATAATGCCCTTTGTTCCTTCTTCTGGTTCTATTTTTCCACTTCCATAATCCCAACTTTCATTGGCAACAATTATGTCACCAAGTTCCACTTCGCCTTTTCTTCCCGCTGCAATACCTACCATACATATAAGATTTGGTGAAAACTTATTAATTATTTTTGTTGTTAGCATTGATGCAGCAGCCATTCCCATTTGGCTTTGTTTTGCAATCATTACGTGTAAGATTTCTCCATTTTTTTCAAAGTCAGAATAAAAATATTGTGTTGGATCATTTAATTCGGTATATTCTTTCCAATCAAGTCCACATTTTAATAATTGATTCCATTCATTCGGAACAGCAGTTAGTATTGCACAATCGACTTGGATTCGTTTTTCAGATATTTTATTATATTCCAAAAACCTTTCTTTTGCTTCATAAGCATATATTATTTTCCCAATAATACTAGTTTTCCAGTCAATGCTCAATTTATCATATTTTATCAAATGCCAAAGTTTCTTATCAAATTCCTTTTTTATTTCTTCGTAATTCTCATTATGCGCAGTAATCCCTATAATATGTCCTGGCTTATTTATAGAATCCAAATCTGTAATCAAATCCAGAATCTCTATTCCCCCAGTTTTTGATATAGCACCTTTTTGTTCCATTGAAGGCAATTGCACATCTACATATATTGCTCTTCCACATCTTAGTCTTCACAAAGACAGCTTCTTTGATTAACGATAAGTCAATACGTAAATGCGCATATGGATTGTCCACACATATTTCTGCCACCAAAATCTCTGCTTTCAAGTACTCTCCCAAAGAAATATATAATTTGAACAACTCTAAAACAACACGTTCTCTTTGATATACTGCATATGGCATATCTATATTCTTTAGTTCGTCGTTCCAATCTTCCAAATCTTTAATCGCTGACAAATTATCCTCTTCCAAATTTCTCTTTATTATATACCATCGAACCTGATTTTTCTCTACAAATTCAGGGTTCTCTCCATAAATGAGAAACCTGAGAAGATTATATGTTGCGTTTTTGTTTGCGGCTCTATCATATAACTCAAATACTTCATTAGAACGCAATCTATCATATAATACTAAACTTATATTATTAGCATTGGCAGATAATATTTTTCCCTTTTCCAAAATTGGATACAAACCCTCCCAGAATTTATCTGCAAAAAAATATGCTAATTCTGTTCCCAAATAACTATCTGAAAACAATCTTAAAAACTTAGTAATAATAAAATGTGCCTGCTCGACATCTTTCTGTTTAACATATGCGGAATACATTGCACAAATTAATTGATTACGTATGCTATTACCATTACTGAATATTCTAACGTTTCGGAGCCACCGTTTTATCGCTTGAGAGCCATTTGATTTTGGTATTCTAATGCTTGAGAGCCACCACAACATCTAGTGGTCTTTGATATTTGATTTTATATAGGATCTCCTATAGATTTTGATAGAAAGCCTGGTGCTTTTAATAAATCTATAGGAGGTCTTTTATTATGTACAAAAAGACGAAACCCAGAAGCGTAATGGAGCTTCTAAACAAAAATCTAAGCGAAAGGGAGGTGGCGGCAATACTTGGATGCTCAAGAAACACAGTCTCTGAAATTAAAGAACTCTGCAGACAGCAGGGCATGACTTGGGATGACATTCAGGATATGACAGATGACGGGTTGTACGATATTTTATATCCTAAGAAATTCAAGCGGACAACAAACTATGTGCCTGTCGATTATGCATACGTACATTCAGAACTCAAGAAAACTGGAATGACTATGAAACTACTGTGGGAAGAGTATCGGGACAGATGCGTGAGCGAGGGCAGGGAATACTGTGCGTATCCTACATTTACTGTCAATTATTACAAATACACTGGCGAGAAGAATTATACCAGCCATATACAGCACAAGCCGGGAGTCGAGGTAGAGGTGGATTGGTCTGGTCCTACAATGTCATATGTGGACGTGGATACCGGAGAAATCATAACCGCATATCTGTTTGTCGCCACACTGCCATACAGCCAGTATGGGTATGTGGAAGCAACCACGGATATGAAAGAAAAGGCGTGGCTTGAATGCCATGTGCATATGTTTGAATTCTTTGAAGGCACGCCTGTGAAGATTGTCTGCGACAACTTGAAAACTGGTGTTGTGTCTCATCCTAAGAAGGGCGAGATCATCCTCAATGATGCATATCTGGCATTGGGGGAGTATTACATGACCGCCATCATGCCTACAGGCGTTAAAAAGCCCAAGCAGAAAGCCAGCGTAGAAGGTTCCGTAGGCAAGATTGCGACGGCTGTTATAGCAAAGCTTAGGAATGAGATATTTACATCACTTGGATCGCTAAACTCAGCTATTCGCAAGGCTGTAAAGGAGTACAATGACAGGCCGTTCCAGAAAAGGGATGGAAGCAGGAGCACTGTTTTCAATACGCAGGAAAAGGCTTATCTGAGAGCCCTGCCGTCAGTCCCTTACGAGGTGTGTGAATGGTCTTACGGACATAAGGCGGGCAAGAACTCCCATATAAGCTTTAACAAGGGTCAATACTCTGTTCCCAGCAGATATATTGGCTGTAAGGTTGATGTCAAATACAACTCCCGCCTTGTCTTTGTCTATTATAACAGAAGCGAAATTGCAAGACATGAAATCCTTCCCAAGGGCATAGTAAACGGTGTCAGGACAGATGAATCCCATCTTCCGTTTCCGCTTAAAAAGAATAAGCAGGCTGAAGACCTGATTGACGCGGCCAGAGAAATCGGGCCGAATACTTTTGAGTTGATCCGAAGGATGTATGACGAGGCAAAAGTAAAGGAGCAGCCCACGCAGACGGTCGTGGCCATTCTCGCAATTGCTGACACCTTTACGCCGGACATCTTAGAAGCCGCTTGTAAAAAAAGCTTAAAGCAGTATCATATGCCTTTTTACAAAACGGTATACAAGGCTGCCGAGAATCTAAATAATCAAAAAGAGCTTGAAAAATTCAAAGAAACAAATAAAACAACTGGCATCGTAAGAGGTGGCGATTACTACAGATAGGAGGAAATATCATTATGAAATTCGAGTTAAAGAAAAACCTTACAAAACACGAGCTGGGTGATTTAGCCAGACTGGTGGAAAACCAGGAAGGCGATATCGCATTGGCAGATTTGAGCTTTGATGCAAGATTGGAACAACTGCTTGAGGAATTGATTTGCGAAAGAGAAAACAAGCTTATTAACAGGCTGATAAAGGCCGCCTCATTCAAGTATCCAATGGCAAGCATTGAGTCTCTGGATTTTGACGCAAGACAAGTCAAGAAGAACACGATAATCAATCTTGCCGCAATGGGATTTGTGGCTACGGCAACAAACCTTATAATCACAGGTCCGACCGGTGCTGGCAAAACCTATCTTTCATGTGCGTTGGGAATTGAGGCATGCAAAAAAACTTACAGGGTTTTCTACATCCGAATGCCTGATTTAATGCGCAATTTTGAGGACAGGAGGGATGACCTTAAAGAGTTGACCCGGTACAGGAAGAGATTGGGTAACTACAACATCCTCATAATCGACGAGTGGCTGAACTACAAGCTTAACGAGAGGGATGCAAAGATGCTCTATGAATTGTTTGAGCAGAGAAGCGGAAACAATTCTACCATCTTTGTCGGACAATTTCCTGTGGCAGAATGGCATGACAGGCTGGGAGGCGGAACACAGGCTGATTCCATAATGGACAGGATTGTTCATAACGCATATGAGATTCCGAGCAGCGAAACAAATCTCAGGAAGATATACGAGTCCAAAAAGCTTGCTAATCTTAAGGCCGAGATTGAGAAATAGACACTTGTAAGACCTGTAAAAAAAGTTGGAGCTGTGAGCTCATGCTCATGGCTCCATTACTATATCTTGTGTTTGTGGTGGCTCTAAAGTGTTAAAATCCGAGGTGGCTCTCAAGCTATAAAACGGTGGCTCCGAAGCGTTAGAATATTCAATATATTAAACATCCAACCCTCTTTCCCGGAAAAATGCGCGGAGTTTCCCCAGCACCACCATCTTCTTTGAGGACACGGTTGTCCGGAGCTGACCATGCTCTTTCGCAAACTCGCTGACCTGCATTTCCTCCCCGAACACCTTCATGGCAAGCTCCCTCTCTTCTGGCAGGAGGGAATCCATCGCATCCGCAAGCACGCCGAG
>RAYR01000007.1 GCA_003612405.1 bacterium 0.1xD8-71 | reverse complement strand
TGAGGAGCCGTATGCGGAAAAGCCGCACGTACGGATCTGTGAGGGGCTGGCATCGTGAGGTGCCTGTCTACTCGACTTATATAAAGGATCATTATTATTGCTGGTTACTTATTTTGAGAGTCTTATTGCCAGTGTTTTGAGAGAGAGTTTTGTTAAGCATCCTCAGAGAATATCTTTGGATGAAAAGTCTGTTTCCTATAAAGTATTGACTGAACTTAACAATATAGAAGAGATAAGGAATATTCTAATTGATCAAGAAGTTACTAATAAAATGTATGGTTCCTTATGCGATTGGAAAAAATATTTTCAAAAAATTATAAAAATAGATTTAAAGGCATGGGAAGATGAGTTTGAAACTATACAAGAAATTTTCGCAAGAAGAAATTTATATGTACATAATAATGGCATTATTAATACTATATATATGAATGTAGTAAAGAATACGAAGAAAGATTTAGTGGGAAAGGATTTAAATATTGATAGAGAGTACATAGATAATGCTATAGATATAATAGAATATGTAGGAATGTCCCTTGTTATAGAAATATGGATTAAGGAATATGGGGATAATCAAGATGAAATAGATAATATGATGAGTATAATATATGAAGAATATTTAGATGTACAGAGATGGAAAATGGCGCGACATTTTTATGAAATATGTTTGAAAAGTCCTAAACTTTTGGATGCCGATAGAATATTGTGCAAGATAAATAGTTGGCTATGTTACAAATGGTTGGGTGAATATGATAAAGTTAAGATGGAGGTTGAAGGAATAGATACATCAGCATATAAACCTAGATATATTTTAGGTGTATTGGTATTAAAAGAGGATTATAGTAAATTTTTCGAGTTTTATGATCAACAAACGGACATAGGTGAAACTGAGTTAAAGGAATGGCCTTTATTTATAGAATTAAGAAAAAGTGAAGAATTTCTGAAACGATTTCCAGAGGTAGAAATTAAATAATAAGTAAAATGAATGTGAAGTATACAAAAGATGTTGCTGAGGATTAATCAGTAGCATTTTTTGTTATGGAGGTAAGGATGTTTATTGAAATATATAGATGTAAAATGTGTGGGAAAAAATTTGAAGGGGAATATGTCGATAAAGTAGTTGCAGATATAGAGTTATTAAACAAAGTAGACGTAAACAGACATTTTTGTAAAAATGGTAATATGGGAGTAACGGAATTAGTAGGATTTAAGAAAATTGATAATTGAATTTCAAGGCTGATATTGTTTGAAATAAGTGAAAATATTTGCTAGGGTTTTAATTACTATTGAGGAATATACTGGCCGTATTAAAAAACTTGTTATAGAATATATACGAATGAAAATAGGTTTTATATGAATTGCGGTGATTTCTTTTAGCATTTGTTGTTCTATCCATGAATAATTGAGAATGTATTTTGTTAAAAATGGGAAAAGATTGTGTAGTAGAATAACAAAATGGAAGCAAAGGGGCTCGAACCCTTGACCTCCCGCTAGTCAGGCGAGCGCTCATCCCAGCTGAGCTATGCTTCCATAGGTCAATTATAACATGGGAATGATAGAAAGCAACAGAAATTTGTTTCTGTCGGAAAGGCCTTCAGGGAAACAGGATGATTGAGAAAACTTATCAGACATCGTATGGGACAATCCATTACTGGGTAAGCAGTCAAAAAGACAACGCCAAAGAAACATTGATTTTTCTGCCCGGCTTGACTGCCGACCACAGATTGTTTGACAAACAAATAGAATATTTCGAGGATAAGTATCATGTTTTGGTATGGGATGCGCCGGGGCATAGTGCCTCCTGGCCGTTTGAATTAACTTTTAGTCTGTTGGATAAGGCCAGGTGGCTGAACGAGATTTTGACGGTGGAGGGGATAGAAAAACCCATCCTTATAGGTCAATCCATGGGCGGTTATGTGGGGCAGGCATATTTGCAGTTATATCCGGATAAGCCGGCAGGCTTTATCGCTATCGACTCGGCGCCCTTACAGAGAAATTATGTAACGGCGGCAGAACTTTGGTTTTTAAAAAGAATGGAGCCTGTATATCGTCATTATCCATGGAAGCTTTTGTTGATGTCAGGGACATCTGGAGTTGCCACTTCAACATACGGAAGAAAGTTGATGTATGATATGATGATGGTTTATAACGGGAATCAGGAAAGATATGCCAGATTGTCCGGGCATGGTTTTCGTATGCTGGCGGCGGCCATGGAAGCGGATCTTCCATACCGGATTACCTGCCCGGCACTTCTCATATGCGGAGAGAAAGATCATGCAGGTTCCTGTATCCGATATAATAAAATGTGGCATCAAAATACCGGAATCAGGTTGGAATGGATTCAGGGGGCCGGACATAATTCCAATACGGATGAGCCGGATCGTGTTAATTTCCTGATTGAGAAATTTGTATGTGAAATCAGGGAAATCTGATTCTTTAAACGCTTGACAAAACCCCCATCTTTGCATATTCTAATTAGTAGACAGTGAAGGAGAAGAGTACCTTTTATCGAAACGCCAGAGAGAATCTGCCGTGGGCTGTAAGCAGATTTCGTGAAAGAGAAAGGAAAGTGCGCTCCGGAGTCAGGCGAGGGGAAAGCCCGCGGAAGCGGTTGTGAGTATCTTCGTCCGGTCAGCCCCGTTATCGGCTTTGAGTGAAAAACTGTAAACAGTTTTTAAGTAGAGTGGAACCGCGGATCAATTCGTCTCTATTTCCTTAGGGAATGGACGTATGGGCCGCGTTTTTTAGTGGGAGTGGTGTTATGGGATTGGTCAAGAATATAAAGGAAGAAATCCGTGTTGTAAGGGAACGTGACCCGGCTATTCATTCCAACATGGAAGTGTTTCTTTATCCAAGCTTCAAGGTCATGCTGTATTATCGTCTGGCCCATAAGCTGTATCTGAAGAAACGATACTTCCTGGCAAGGTGGGTATCCCAGAAAGGGGTGCGTAAGACCGGCATAGAGATACATCCGGGCGCGCAGATTGGCAAAGGATTCTTTATCGATCACGGCAACGGAGTTATCATCGGGGAGACCACGGTGATCGGCGACAATGTGACGCTCTACCAGGGAGTGACCCTGGGCGGTACAGGCAAAGAACAGGGCAAGCGTCATCCTACGGTGGGCAACAATGTGATGATCAGTACGGGCGCCAAGGTGCTGGGGTCTTTTAAAATCGGTGATAACAGTAAGATCGGCGCGGGCAGTGTGGTGCTGGAGGAGGTGCCGCCGAATTCTACCGTGGTGGGTGTGCCGGGGCGCGTGGTCAAGCGGGACAATATGAGTCTGCCGCAGGAAGAACTGGATCAGACGCATCTGCCGGATCCGGTACGGGAAGACCTTATGCTTTTGCAGAAAGCCAATGCGGAACTGACCAACCGATTGCTTGATCTGGAAAGAGAACTGAAAGTGCAGCGCAAGGTGAAGGACAGGGAACAGGAATCATAAGGAGCAGGGAAACGAAGTGACAGTAAGAGAATCGTTATGCGCAAAAGCGGCGCAGGGATGGAGGCAAAATGAAAGTATATAACACATTATCCAGAAAAAAGGAAGAGTTTGTACCCCTGGAGGAGGGAAAGGTCAGCATGTATGTCTGCGGGCCTACGGTATATAATCTGATACACATTGGCAATGCCAGGCCGATGATTGTCTTTGATACGGTGCGCCGTTACATGGAGCATAAAGGTTATGAGGTCAATTATGTGTCCAATTTTACGGATGTGGACGATAAAATCATCAAGAAGGCCAATGAAGAGGGAACGGATGCTTCCGTGATTTCTGAGCGCTATATTGCAGAGTGTAAGAAGGATATGGAGGCTCTGAACGTGAAACCGGCTACCACGCATCCGAAGGCAACCTGTGAGATTGACGGGATGATCGATATGATCAACACGTTGATTGACAAGGGGCATGCTTATGCGGCGGAGGATGGTACGGTCTATTTTAAGACCAGGAGTTTTGCGGAGTATGGCAAGCTTTCCCACAAAAATCTGGACGATTTGCGAAGCGGGGAGCGTTCTCTTCTGGTGTCCGGTGAGGATCAGAAGCATGATCCGCTGGATTTTGTGCTGTGGAAACCGAAGAAAGAGGGGGAGCCTTTCTGGACGGCACCCTGGTGCGAGGGGCGTCCGGGCTGGCATATTGAATGTTCCGTGATGAGCAAGAAGTATCTGGGGGATGAGATAGATATTCATGCAGGCGGAGAGGATCTGATTTTCCCGCATCATGAGAATGAGATTGCCCAGTCGGAGGCTGCCAATGGCAAGCCTTTTGCCAAATACTGGATGCACAATGGGTTCTTGAATATTGATAATAAGAAGATGTCCAAATCTCTGGGGAATTTCTTTACGGTGCGTGATATCAGTGAGAAGTATGATTTGCAGGTGCTTCGTTTCTTCATGCTCTCCGCACATTACAGAAGTCCCTTGAATTTCAGCGCGGAACTGATGGAAGCGGCCAAGAATGGTCTGGACAGAATCGTGACCAGCGTGAGCAATCTGAATTTCCTGATGGAGAGTGCAGATGAGCGGGAGATGAGCGAGACGGAAGCGCAGCTTATCACGGAAGCGAAAGGGTTCGTGGATAAATTTGACGAAGCCATGGACGACGATTTCAACACGGCGGATGCTGTTTCGGCTATTTTTGAACTGGTGAAATTTGCCAACACCCATGCAGATGCGGCGTCTGGCAGGGCATTTTTACAGGCATTAAAAGAAGAAATCGTGATGCTGTCCGATATCTGCGGGCTGATTGTGGAGCGAAAGCAGGAGATGCTGGATGAGGAGATTGAGGTGTTGATTCAGGAAAGACAGGAGGCCAGAAAAGCGAAGAACTTTGCGCGGGCGGATGAAATCAGGAACATCCTGACAGATAAGGGGATTATTCTGGAAGATACAAGAGAGGGTGTTAAATGGAAGAGGGCGTAACGATTTTAGAGGCAATCAAACGGGAATTTGGCTGTAGGGAGATTGATATCAGAACTTATTCCCCGTTGACGCTTGCCTATATCGGCGATGCGATTTATGACCTGGTGATTCGTACCATTGTGGTGGAGAGGGGCAACACTTCTCCCAACAAGCTGCATAAGAAGACGGTACAGTATGTCAGCGCCCGGGTGCAGGCGAAATTGATTGACGGTCTTATGGAGGAACTGACGGAAGAAGAGCAGGAAGTTTACAGAAGGGGCCGTAATGCCAAGTCCTATACTACGGCCAAAAATGCAACGGTCATAGAATACCGCAAGGCTACGGGATTGGAAGCCTTGTGCGGTTATCTGTATCTGCTGGGGAAACAGGAGAGGATGCTTAGCCTGATTAAAAGGGCGGTTGAAAGTCTGGGTATGGAGATTTAAAGATGAAGATGGAAGAGAAGAAAAGAGAAAATGCAGAGTTTACCATAGAAGGCAGAAATGCCGTGATTGAGGCGTTTCGTTCCGGCCGGACAATAGACAGGCTGTATGTTCTGGACGGTTGTAAGGACGGGCCTGTCATGACCATAAAGCGGGAGGCATCCAAACAGGGTACTATGATTAAGTATGTGTCCAAAGAGCGTCTGGATCAGATGTCCGATACAGGGAAGCATCAGGGCGTTATTGCCAGTGCCGCCGCTTATGGGTATGCGGAGGTTGAGGACATCCTGCAAAAAGCGAGACAGCAGAATGAGCCGCCTTTTATCCTGCTTCTTGACGGGGTGGAGGATCCTCATAATCTGGGGGCTATCATCCGTACGGCCAATCAGGCAGGGGCGCATGGGGTCATTATTCCCAAAAACCGTGCGGTTGGACTGACGGCGACCGTGGCGAAGGCTTCTGCCGGAGCTTTGAACTATACGCCGGTGGCAAAGGTCACCAATCTGGGGCAGACCATTGAGGACTTGAAGAAGGACGGGCTGTGGTTTGTCTGTGCAGATATGAATGGTACCCCTATGTATGAGCTTGATTTAAAGGGTCCTATCGGGCTTGTGGTAGGAGGAGAAGGAAGCGGTGTAGGCCGCCTGATCAGAGAAAAGTGTGATATGTGTGCGGCAATTCCCATGCGCGGAAACATCGATTCTTTAAATGTGTCTGTGGCAGCAGGGGTGCTTGCATATGAGATTGTAAGGCAGAGAATGGGATGAGACGAGTAAATGATATTTTAGCGATAAGTATTCTGATATTGACTGCGGTGCTGCTGGCCGCACTTGGTCTGAAGGCATACCATACATATGTTGAGTCGGAGGAACTGGAAAGACAGGAAGAAGAGCAGGCCATAGCGGAAGTTTATGCCCGCAATGAAGAGGCTCATACAAGAGTCCAGGAGATGCAGGCAGAGATTCAGGAGCTGACCCAGGACCGGGAAAAGCTGGAGGAGTTTATCTCTCAGCTTCAGCAGGAGAGTGCACTTCGGGATGAGGAGATAGCGCGTGCCGAGGAAGCTGCTTTTGAGGAAGGCATGGGTCTTCGGGGAGAATGGGATATATCCGATGAGGGCTCTCTTTCTGAGAATGATATTGTGTCAGATGATGGAAATGTGTCTGGCAACGGCAGCGTATTGGACAACTGGAGTGTGTCCGGTAACAGCAGTGTATCCGGTAATCAAAGTGTGTCTGGTAATCAAAGTGTGTCTGGGAATGGAAGCGTGTCCGGAAATGCCAGTGTGTCCGGTAATTGGAGCGTGTCCGGTAACCGGAGCGTATCGGGCAATGGCAGCGGACTTGGCAGCTCACCGGCCAGGATTACGCTGGAAGAGCGGCGGGCACAGCGAAGCTCCATGAAAGAAACGCTTATCGTGAACCGGACGGATCGAAAACGTATTTCGGACAGTGAAATAGATTTCAGCGGGAAAAAGATTGCCTGTCTGGGAGACAGTATCACGGCGGCAGCTAATTTAGACTCGGAGGAGGATTATCAGCAGTATGCTTATCCATCCCGCCTGAAAGAACTTCTGGGAGCGGAAGAAGTGTATAATCTGGGAATCGGCGGTTCTTCCATAGGACGGTATTGGGCGGATGCTTTTGTAGAACGCTATCAGGAAATCCCCGAGGATGTAGATATTATCATTGTCATGGGCGGTACTAACGATGGCTTCTGTCTGTCGGAAAAAGAGCTGGGTACGCTTGAGGAGCGCTCTCCCCGCACGTTCTGCGGGGATTTGGACGAATTGATCAGGGGCCTTCAGAAGAACTATCCTGATGCGGATATTTTCTTTGCCACGCCGCTTCCGAATATCCTACAGGATTATCTGATGCGGGAACGCAGTTATCTGCTTCCCCAGAGAAAGCTTGTAAATGTGATGCTGAAACTGGCACAGGAATATGATATTCCGGTGATTGATTTGTATAACTCTAATATTCTGGATTCTCATGATGTGGACATCGTGGAAGAGTACATTCCGGACGGTGTGCATGGCAATCATGAAGGGTATCAGATTCTGGCCGAACATTTTGCAGCAGAACTGGTGCGTTATTATGAGGATGGCGGCTGGGAGCAGGATTACACTGAAGGGGATAGCTTGTCGGGTAATTCCTTATCCAGGGATTCTCTTTCCGGTAATTCCCAGACACGGGATACATCGGACAGGGAACGGCCCAAAGAATCCCTCTCGGGTAACACAGTGTCGAAGGACTCACTTTCCGGTAATTCGGCCCGCTGACCTTGCGGCACGGAGGGGAATGGTGTACAATAGAAAAAAGCAAAACAGGAGGAAATGTATGGATTTCTTAGATAAACTGAGCGAAACCATTACGTCGAAGGGCAGGGAAGTGTCTGACAAGGCAAAGGATTTAGCAGAGATTGCCAGTTTGAAAAGTCAGATTAATACCTGTGAAGAGGTGATCAGGAAGAATTACATTGAGATTGGCAAGATGTATTATGAGCAGCATGCTTTAGAGCCGGGTGAGGAATATGAGGAAGCCTGCCGCGCCATTATGAACGCAAAGAACGGGGTTGCAGACCTGGAGCAGAAGATCAGGGATGTGAAAGGAATCTGATTGCGAAAGACAGACGGAATATAGAGAGTATAAAAAGAGTTTCCATATTTGGAAACTCTTTTTTTGTTTATTCTGTTGGAGGTACATCCGCAGGTGGCTGGGGTTGCTCTGCGGCCTGCTGTTGCTGCTGTGCCAGGGCCGCCTGCTGTGCTTCCAGGATTGCCTGCTGTGTGCGCTGTTCCAGTTCCATTCTCTGCATGGCTATTACAGCCTCATAGTTAGGATCTGCATAGAATTCCGCATTGTGCGGGCACAGGTTGGTCTGTGCGGCAGGGGTGGCGACGTTGTTCACGGTGCCGTCCGGGTCTACTACCTGTGATACGGTAGCAGAGCCGCTCTGTAGAGAGATATCTTCTATCGGCGTCAATTCTACCACACCTTCTGCTTTAAACGGACAGAACTCCGTTGCAGGCAGGCCAGTGTACTGGCAGATCTGGCCGGCGTAATGCACATCGCAGGTGGCGGAAGGAACTGTGCCTTCGGCAAAGTATTCGCTGCGCAGTGTACCGTCGCACAGTCCCGCAATCGGCAGTTTGCCGGATCGGGAACATACGGTGGCTGTCACAATCCCGGAAGGAACTGAGAAGGACTCACTGGGCAGATCCTCATGAATCTTGGACATGACGGCACGCCATAATTTTTTGGCCAGGTTTTTCTCATCGCCGGTGAGTTTTACGTTATTGTCGAAACCGGCCCAGGTAGTTGCCGTGTAGTATGGGGTATAACCCGCAAACCATACATCATTATAATCGGAAGTGGTTCCTGTTTTACCGGCAATCGCCATGTTGCCGAAATTAACGGAACCGCCGGTACCGCTGGTGACTACATCCACCATGGCGTCTGTCAGAAGGAAAGCCGTGGTCTCTTTGATAACTTGTCTGGACTGTGGCATTGTGTTATCCAGAATGACATTATCATCGTGATCCAGGACTTTGGTATATAGCTTGGGTTTAATATAGGTACCGTGGTTGGCAATACAAGCATAGGCGGCATTTAGCTCTTCATTGGTGACGCCCTTGGTGAGGCCGCCGAGTGCAGTGGTCTGCTGTATGTCAGAGAAAATCTGACCGTTAATTTCCATACGGTCAACCACTGTAGTAAAGCCGAAACTCTTCAGATAATCAAAGCCCAGCTGTGGAGTAATCTGTGTCAGGGTCTTAACGGCCACGATATTCATGGAATCACGGATACCGTCTCTTAAGGAGGAAAGTCCGCGATAGTTTTCCCCATACCAGTTGGCTACAGGACGGCCTGTGGCATAGTTGAAGGGGGCATCGTTCATAACGGTTGCCAGCGTGAGTCCTGCACTGTCCAGAGCCGGTGCATAGGTAGATACTACTTTGAAAGTAGAGCCGGGCTGTCTGACGGTGTCTGTTGCACGGTTCAAAGTACGGCTGGCGGATTTGGCGCCCCGTCCGCCGACCATGGCAACCACATGGCCTGTACTCTGATTCTGCACCACCAGGGAAACCTGGGGCTGGGGTGTCAGACTGACTCTTTCTCCGTATACTTCATCGCCGGAGGACATGACAGCTTCTTTATATGCTTCAATATCCTGGTAGGCTTCCTCCTGGGAAGCATAGATCAGATTATATTTGGAGGAACGGTTTTCACGCCAGTAGGCACGGAACATTTCCGTGCTGATATTTTCCCGGTCGCCGTTGGCCCTGTCAATGGTCAGTTCATAATTCAGATACCACTTGGTATTGGCAGGGAAATTGCTTTCATCTGCAAATGCCTCATCGCAAATCTTCTGAATCTTCGGATCCTGGGTAGAGTAAATCTTGAGTCCGCCGCTGTAGAGCAGGGTGTATGCCTGGGTTTCGTTGTAGCCTGCCGCGATCAGATCCTCTAAGACATCATCTATCAGTGCATCTGTAAAGTATGTATTGATAGATGACTCTTCATTATTTTCGGAATCGGCAACCTGAATACGCGAATAGACATCGTCTGCCAATGCTTCGTCATATTCTTCCTGTGTGATAAAGCCCTGCTTCTTCATATCATCCAGTACTTTCTGCCGACGCTCGGCGTTTTTTTCCGGATGACTGATCGGATTGAGACGGGAGGGGTTCTGGGTAATACCTGCAATGACTGCACACTCCGATAAGGTCAGCTCGCTTACATGCTTGCCAAAGTAGCGGTTGGACGCCGCTTCCACGCCCAGAGTATTCTGCCCCAGGTTGATGGTGTTCATATAGTTAATCAGGATAGTATCCTTATCCATGACTTTCTCAAGTTCCAGTGCCAGATACTGCTCCTGAATCTTACGTTTGACTTTATCGGCAAAGGAATCCTCACTGGTCCAGTCGGTAAAAACATTGTTCTTTAAAAGCTGCTGAGTGATGGTGCTGGCACCTTCGGAAAAATGACGGTTCTGGATGCCCACCACGCCGGCACGGATGATACCCTTGATGTCAATACCGTTATGATCGTAGAAACGGGAGTCCTCAATCGCCACAAAAGCGTTTTGCAGATCCTGGGGCACCATGTCGATGGTTACCGGGATACGGTTGGAATCCTGGGCCACCAGTTTTTCCGTCTGATTACCTTCGATGTCATATACAAAAGTGGAAAATCCTGTGGGCGTCACATCAATATTGCCAATATCCGGCGCTGTGGCAATGATGCCCTTGAAAACGCCGATGCCGGCACTGATGCCGATAATGGCGGTGCCGATCATGAATAAAAGGAATATCTGTATAAAGGTAAAACCAATCTTTTTACCCCATTTCTTACCGGTAGAATTAAGTGCCTGCTGTTTCTTGCGTACACCTCTCTTACTATAATTCATGTATAATGCCTCCTAAAACTTAAGCAAGAATTACGCAGTAATTCTTGAGACGCTAACTGCTAAGTTTGCGTTCATTATAGCAAAATTTCCCTTATAATGAAAGTTTTTTCATTTTATCTTAAGAATTGTTTACGATTTTATACACTTTTATTCTGCTTGTACGGATTCTTTGAAAATGTTATACTAGGAAAAGGCTGTGGAACTGTTGAACGGCCGATTCTGGGGAGTCAGACGGCTCAGGGAAAGGATATGAAGAACTGCACATATGGAATCCGGTCATAGGTTAGAACCATATAAGATAATAGAATATGGAGGCGTGGGCGAAATTGAGGAGAAGAAATCCCGCTTTATCGCCCAGGTACAGGCGGTATCCACGGAGGAGGAGGCAGCAGCTTTTCTGGAGTCGGTAAGAAAGCGTTACTGGGATGCCAGACATCACTGCTATGCCTATATTCTGGGCGGGCAGGGACAGATCATGCGCTTTTCGGATGACGGGGAGCCCTCGGGTACAGCGGGGAGACCGATTCTGGAGGTGTTGACAGGCTCCGGTATCCGGAATCTGATCCTGGTGGTGACCCGGTATTTCGGAGGAACGCTGCTTGGCACAGGCGGGCTTGTGAGAGCCTACACGCAGGCGGCCCAGGCCGGCATTGCGGCCAGCAGTGTGTGTACGATGTGTTATGGGTATACTTTTACGATTGAGACGGATTATAACGGTATCGGTAAGATACAGTATCTGTTGGGACAGCAGGGCATACCCATAGAGGACAGTGCCTATACGCAGCAGGTATCCGTTACCTGTAAGGTTCCTTTTGAAGAGAGAGACAAACTGTTACATGAGATCACAGAGGCCACTGCCGGCAGGGCGCAGGTGGCAGTCTCGGATCCCATATATTATAAGAGCGCAGGAACAACTTCCGCAGGCGGCGTATCGTAGGTCAGTTAACAGAGCGGTATGCCGGGTGGATTTGTGATCTGTGCGGAAGGGCGGCATACCATGGGCGAGATCAGGGAAGAGCAAAGAGTAACAGAAGAAATAAGCGGGAATACACATTTTGAGTATGCGGATTTTGGTATGGAAGAAATCCGGGAACTGTTAGGCAGGGGGCAGTATACCAGGCTCAGGCAGGTAATCCAGGAGTTAAACGATGCGGATATCGCTGACTATATGGAGGATATGGAGGAGGAAGAAGTAATCAAGATCTTCCGAATCCTGCCGAAGGATATGGCGGCTGATGTCTTTTCTTATCTGGAGATTGACCGTCAGCAGTCCATTATCACATCCTTATCCGATAAGGATGCAGCCCGCATTATTGACAACATGATGTCCGATGATGCCAAGGAACTGATGGAGGAGATGCCGGCCAATGTGGTGAAACGTCTGATTGCCAATACCAGTCCCGACACCCGTCAGGCCATCAATCATCTGATGCGTTATCCGGAAGATTCCGCCGGCAGTATCATGACGGTGGAGTATGTGGATTTAAAGGAAAATCAGACCGTAGGGGAGGCCATTGAGCGGATCCGTAAGGTAGGTCTGGACAGTGAGACAATCAATATTTGTTATGTGCTAGATAAAAA
This sequence comes from bacterium 0.1xD8-71, assembly GCA_003612405.1. Classification (GTDB taxonomy): domain Bacteria; phylum Bacillota; class Clostridia; order Lachnospirales; family Lachnospiraceae; genus UBA3282. The sequence goes on along the minus strand of RAYR01000007.1, from coordinate 9,586 downwards.
AAGAACGTTGGTGGGCACGGTGGCCCTGCGCTATCTGCTCATCAGTGATGCGGATGCCGTCATCGGGGAAATGATGCACCGTAACGTGGTATCCCTGCACACGCTGATGGACCAGGAAGAGGTGGCCAGACAGTTCAGGAAGTATGAGTTTACGGCCATGCCGGTGGTGGATAACGAGGACAGGCTTGTGGGCATCATCACCATGGATGATGTGGTGGATATTCTGGAAGAAGAGACCACAGAGGATATCGAGAAAATGGCGGCTTTGATGCCTTCTGACAAGCCCTACCTTAAGATGACCGTATTTGATGCCTATAAGAAAAGGATTCCCTGGCTGTTATTGTTGATGATTTCCGCTACTTTTACCGGGAGCATCATTACCTCATTTGAAAGTGAACTGAGCAGATATGTGGTGCTGACAGCGTTTATCCCCATGCTGATGGACACGGGCGGCAACGCGGGCGGACAGGCTTCGGCCATTATCATTCGAGGCATCTCATTAGATGAAATAGAATTTGCAGACTGGCTTGTCGTAATCTGGAAAGAAATCCGCACGGCAGTATTGTGTGGTCTGACGCTTTCCATCTGTAACTTTGCAAGACTGATGATTTTTGATCAGGTGAGCGTGCAGGTGGCCCTGGTGGTCTGCCTGACACTGTTGATGGCTGTTATCGTGGCAAAGGTGGTTGGATCGACCCTGCCCATGCTCGCCAAGAAGATTGGACTGGATCCGGCGGTGATGGCAAGTCCGTTCATCACCACCATTGTGGATGCCATTTCCCTTTTGATTTATTTCAGAGTGGCAGAGCTGGTGTTGGGGATATAGAGGGGAGGACGCATATAGTGAAGAAATTATTTCAGGCAATTCGGCATAAGGATATAGAACAGGTCAAACAGATTATTGAGCAGAAACCGGAACTGGTCAATTGCGTGGCAAAGCAGCCGCCCAAAAAAGACGACGGCCAGTCGCCCTTGCAGGTATCTTTGAAAACAGGTGCTTTTGAGATAGCAGAGTATCTGATTGATATGGGGGCGGATGTAAATTTCATGGAAGATGCTTCCTGTTGTAATGCATGGAGAGCACCCGTTATTCATGACGCCATCAACGCTGCCGTTATGAACAGCAGATGGAATACCAATAATGATATTATGGGATTCAGAGAGTTTTCAACGAAACAGGATGCGGACAGGGCTTACAGGGTACTGGAAAGAATGATTGAACTGGGGGCCGATGTCAATGCCGTGGATTCCTATGGCAGTTCGGGAATCTGGCGGTTCTGTCTGCAGGCAGCGCAGATACTGCCTTCGTATAATCATAGCACGCATTGTGAAAACGATGACAGAATTTTCACAACAGAACTGGAAGAAGATCTGACGAGAATATTAAATCTATTATATCAGCATCATGCAGATTTCTCTTATGTGTCTCCCAATACAAAATTAAGTGTTCTGGATTTCTATCAGGAAGGAGCTGTGGCAGGACTGCTGAAAAAGCAGATAAACGTAAGCTGACAGGAAGAAAGATGGTAATGGTTTAAGACAGGAGGATAAAATGCGTCGTTCAGACAGAGAAGTAAAAGAGTTTAAGGATATTGTAGCTATCATGGAACAATGTGATGTGTGCAGGATTGCTTTGAATCATAACGGTTATCCATACATAGTGCCGTTAAACTTTGGAATGAAAGTAGAAGGGGAGAAGATTGAGCTGTATTTTCATGGAGCAATGGAAGGTACGAAATATGATTTGATGGAAGCGGATAACAGAGCCGGTTTTGAAATGGATTGTGAACACAGGCTGGTAACGGAACTGGAGCGGGGAAACTGTACCATGGAATATGCAAGTGTGATCGGACAGGGACATATGGAGATACTTCCTGAGGATGAAAAGTATGAGGCCCTGTGCATCCTGATGAAACATTACCATCAGGAAGAATTTCCGTTTAATAAAGCGGTTATGCCCCAGACAAAAGTTTTTAAACTGGTGGTGGAGCAGGTGACAGGTAAAAGAAGAAAGAAGCAAGGGTATTAATATGATTGATTTACAAGATAAGAATAACAGTCCTGCCCTTGAGGAGATAGGAGAATATGTCTGTAATCCGGTTTTCAGGCAATTCTGTTTGGAGATTATGGATACGTATAAATGTCATGAGAAAATAGAATATAGTTCATGCAGTTGGGAAAAGGGCTTTAATGTCAAATTTAAAAAGGCCGGAAAATCATTATGTACCATCTATCCAAGAGAAGGATATATGACAGTTTTAGTGGTTGTCGGTAATAAGGAAAAGCCGCTTGTTGAGGAAATCCTTCCGGAATGTACGGTTGAATTGCAAAGTATCTATCATGAGACAAGGGAAGGAAACTCGCAGAAACAGTTAGTGCCCGAATGTCATGAATTCAGGGGTGTGATGTTGCATAAAAAATATAAGCAGATTTTCTGCATATTATAGTGAAAATTATATGCAGAAAGGATGGAAATGGCAGGATGTCACGCCTGCTTTCTTTGCTTCTCTTATATAAAAATGGGTTTGATGCAGGAAAATATGTGTCTTTTGAAGAACAGATCAATAACTACAAAGCCTATTATTATGAATCTCTCCGTCAATCTTCAGACGGTTGGGAATCTGGTGAAAACAGTTATTTCCCTTTTATCGAAAACTTTTTATCTATGCTTTATATGTGCTATAAGGAACTTGATAAGCGTTTCGCTGTTGTTCATGGGCAAAAGATTACAAAGAAAGCCCGTATTGAAGCGGCGGTATTAAATAGTCTGACACCGATTTCCAAAGCAGAGATATGTAAGATTCTTCTTGATGTAAGCCCGACCACCGTTGAGGCTGTCCTTGGAGCTATGGTAAAAAGCGGTACGATAAAACGAATCGGCTCGTCAAGGGCAACACGGTATATCAGAGTATAGGGTGGATGGAATACAATTCATTAAGCTGAACGTGGTGAGACAAAAGGCCGTTCATTGGTTTTTGTATTATCCAGTTCTTACCTGGGTTGCTGTGTGGAGGGAGCTAAAACGGTCAGTATATCCACAAAAAAGTATATTTTACACTCGGTCCAATTGGCGGATATGATCTATTTGCAAAAATGCATATAATTTTTGGTACTGCGAGATGTATTGATAGTTATCAATAGTCTGATTTCAAAAAATTAAAAAATTTACTGTTTTGAAACCGGGTATATGCATATACTATTTTTATTGGGATAATAAGATGTGAAACGCGGTTTCAAAAAGCAGATTTTTTTTTATTTTTGAAAGCGAGGGATTATATGAGGACAATAATAAGAACAAATTATTTGAATAGAATAATCGAGTTAAACGGAACACCGGACATTAAAATCATTACAGGTATCCGGCGATCGGGGAAGTCAAAATTAATGCTGGCATATATTGACTATCTGAAAAAATATTTTGAAGATATTAATATTATCTTTATTGATTTTATGGATCTGACATACGAGGAAATCAGAGAGTATCATGTGCTTCATACTTATGTAGAGGAACATTATCAAGAGGGAAAAAAGAACTATCTTTTTGTAGATGAAGTTCAGATGTGTCCCAAATTTGAATTGGCAATCAACAGTCTTTACGCCAAAGGAAAATATGATATTTATATTACAGGTTCTAATGCTTTTTTGCTGGGGGCTGATCTGGCAACTCTTTTTACCGGACGTTATATAGAGATTCATGTGTTCCCATTCAGTTTTCAGGAATATTGCCAGTATTATGATGAGACCGGCGATAAGGAAAAGCTCTTTGATGAATATTCCATAAATGGGGGACTGGCAGGTTCTTACGCTTACAGAACGAAGCAGGATAGAGTAAACTATATTAAGGAAGTTTATGAAACGATTGTTACAAGGGATCTTGTACAGAAATATGCTTTGCCAGATACGTTGGTCTTGCAAAGATTGAGTGAATTCCTCATGGATAACATTAGTAATCTTACTTCTCCAAACAAGGTCAGTCAGCTCCTGACAGCGAACAAGACAATAACTAACCATGTGACAGTTGGCAGATATATTAAATATTTGTGCAATGCCTTTGTTTTTTACGATATAAAGCGCTATGATATTCGTGGAAGGAAGTATTTGGAAAGTTCTGAAAAATTTTATTTGTGTGATACTGGTATTCGATATGCTGTTCTGGGAAGCAGGAATATGGATTACGGCAGAATGTATGAAAATATAGTCTGTATTGAACTGCTTCGCCGGGGATATGATGTGTACGTCGGAAAATTATATCAGAAGGAAATTGATTTTGTGGCACAAAAAGGGAGCGAGAAAATTTATATTCAGGTCAGTGACAATATTTCAGATCAGAAAACTCTTGAAAGAGAATGTCTGCCATTACTGCAAATTCGGGATGCTTATCCCAAAAAGGTCATTGCCCGGACTCGGCACTCGAAATATAGTTATGAAGGGGTTGAGATTTATAATATAGTTGACTGGCTATTGCAGAAACAGTAATGTTAATCTGCGTTGCTTGCCGCAACGGGGATTCTTTCATATAGTGGTGGCAAAAGATAAAAGGAGGATATCCCCGATGCTAAACGAAAACATCAAAACAATCAGAAAATCCAAAGGTCTTTCGCAGGAGGAACTTGCCATCAGGCTGAATGTAGTGAGACAAACGATCTCCAAATGGGAACAAGGTCTGTCGGTCCCGGATGCCGATATGCTGATTGCCATATCTGAGGTCTTGGAAACACCTGTCAGCACACTGTTGGGAGAAACCATTGTGGAAACGAGGGCTGATGATTTAAGAGTGATTTCCGAGAAACTGGAGGTCATAAACTTGCAGCTTGCACATGCGAAAGCAGCGAGACAAAAGGCAGTTCATTGGTTTTTTATCTCATTGTGTGCAGTTATAGCGGCTGTTTTTGCAGTCCTGATTGTTTTAAAGAGTCCTTACCTGGGATGGGATTATAGTCAGCCCGAAACCGCAATTGCGGGAGCAATGCTTCATGGAGTTGAGTGGCTGTTTGTCCGGATTGCACCGTTTGCCTTGATTGGAGCAATCATTGGGGCTTGCTTGACACGGAAGATGTAATTATTTGATGGTTAAACAGAGTGACAATCGCAATTTGCGGGGGAAATTGAAATGAAAGTAATTGATTTGACTCACACGATTAAAGAGAATATGCCTGTTTATCCCGGAACTGACACACCGAAATTTATTCCGGCAAACAGTTATGAAAAAGACGGATTCAAGGAAACAATGTTACAGATGTACACACATACGGGAACACATATGGACCCACCTGCACATCTTTTTGCAGGCAGAAAGACACTTGACCAATTTCCCATTGAGCAGTTTATTGGAAAAGCATTGGTTATAGATTGTAGAGATTTGAAGGAAAATCAAGCGATTTCAATGGAACGTATTCGTAAAATCGGAGATAAGATAAGGGATGCCGATTTCCTGTTGTTTAATCTTGGCTGGGATAAACGTTGGGGGACAGATGCTTATTTTGGAGACTATCCCTGTATTGATGAGGATGTATTGAATTTTGTAATATCTGGAAATTACAAAGGGATTGGATTTGACATAATTGGTCTTGATCCAATTGCAGATAAGAACCTGACTCGTCATAAGATTCTGTTTCAAAAGTGTGATATTGTAAATATTGAAAATCTTAAAAACTTAGAGTTATGTGGCAGCGATTTATTTTGGTTCAGTTGTTTCCCGTTAAAGCTGGACAACTGTGACGGTTCGCCTATTAGAGCGGTTGCGTGGTTATGAACATACCATTATTTATTGCGTTTTTCGCAGTGGTTTTTGCTTTTATATATATACTATATTGTCAAGGCTTCGTAGTATTGAGAAGAACTTCTGCAATTATGATTGTATTTCGTCATGGCAAAAATGCAGATAAAGCAACTTTGGATACCTGTACTGGTTGGGTTAAGCACGCAGGAAGATTTCGTGAAAGTAAGACATACGAGTTCTTCTTGGATGCACAATTATCAAAAGGGAATGTAGAAGTAATTCTATTGGACGGGAAAAAGCAGCCGTTAATGAAATTAAACCCGCAGTCTCCTACATGTAAAATAGAGTTAGATGTAAGAAACAGATATTATTTGCGTTGGGAATTTAAGGGAGCCACCGGTAAGTGTGAGCTGCGATGGTAGAAGATAAAAAACGTCTGTTCTTCTTCCTTTTCAGCGACAGCATATACACAGATTTTAAGGATTTTAAGTATTTTAAGTATGAAGCCAGTCAGCATTTTTCAGATGGCGATTGGTATAAGTTTACGAAAAGGGGGAAATTGATGAAGGCAATCCTGTAGTTCTGGGTCCATTGGATATGTTTTATCTGCCCTATCTGAAGATGTATCATGTTGAACATATACCTATACATTATGTTATGATGACTGGATATGATGAAGAAAAGAATTGTGTTATGATATACGATTGCGATCGGGAAGACATGATAGAACTTGCCGTTAATGATTTAGAACTGGCTTGGAATATTGAGAAAAACGGGGTGGGCGACAAAAACGGATTTATAAAAATTCGATTAGATGGGAAGCTGCCGGATAAATATACACTTAGTTGTAATTGTCTCTTGAAAAAAGCAGAAAGACAGCTTAGAGAAAAACCATATATTCTTGGAATTTCTGCTGTGGAGGAAGAATAAACAGCAGCCGGTATGCAAAGTGTATTATAAACGGCCTGATGCCAGATATAAGAGAAAGAGGATGAACTTTATGAAAACAAAAAGAATAGCAATATTATTGTGTATTATGTTTATTTTATTTTGCAGTGGCTGTGGTGCAAAAATGGAAAAAGAGCAGAGTTCCAGATCTAATGAGCAACATCAGCCCACAGAGGGTCAGTATATAGAAGAAATGGATGATATAGAAGAAAAAAGCGAGACCGAAAGTATTCAAGATGAGATTGCAAAAGTAGAGGTTAAGTCTCATGAATATGAAAATGCTGATTGGGGCAGCATGGGACAACAGGAAATGAATCAGCTTACCGCACAGTGGTATCAGCTTTGGGATGATGAACTCAATTCTTTATGGAGCAGATTAAGTGATGAGTTGGATGCCGAAACGAAAGCAAAAGTGCTTGATGAACAACGGGCATGGATTAAAAGAAAAGAAGAAAATGTAAAAGGTGCTGGTGCAGCGGCTTATGGCGGAAGTCTTCAATCGCAATTAGAAAATTCGACTGCCGAGGAAATGACACGGGCAAGAGCATACATACTTGCCGGATATTTAGCAGATGTCAGAAACGAATCATTTACGATTCCGGCTGAGATTCAAGAGAGCATTGATATGGCGGACCCAAGCCTGAATGATGTTTTTGCAAAATTTGAAGGACAGTGGATATTTGATGAAGAGCGCGGTGCATGTGTTGGGATTGAAAGGACAGAAACGTGTACATATGGTGTTGCAGGAAGTAATTGGACTGTCTGGGTAACTGGCGGTGATATTATTTCTGATCTTGATGTATATGGCTATACGGGAAATAGCATCACATTCAGAACTGCACATGATGGTTATGATGCCTTTTACGAACTTTCATTTAATCCGGCTAATTCAATTAATTTTGCATATGGAACTTCTTTGGATGCAATGGATGATGTTATAGTTTGTGACTGAGGAATGGAAATCATTTAGTGCGGAGGCTGTATATGGAAGTGACCTTATTGAGGGCAGATATTGACAATGCAAAAGAACTGCACGCTATGCAGGTTGAAGCGTTCAAAGAATTATTGGAGAAATATCAGGATTTTGATACCAGTCCTGCAAATGAGACCATGGAAAAAGTAGAAGCACGCCTGAAACAGGACTTTACATTTTTCTATTTTATCTGTATCGGACAGCAAAAAGTGGGAGCTATCCGTATTGTTGACAAAAAGGAAGATGGAAAAAACAAAAGAATTTCCCCAATATTTATACTGCCTGAATTTCAAGGGAAAGGCATTGCACAAAAAGCAATCCGGCTGTGCGAAGAAATGCATGGAAACGATAATTGGGAACTGGACACAATTTTACAGGAGTCTAAAAACTGTCATCTGTATGAAAAAATGGGGTATCGCCAAACAGGTAAAACAAAGGTCATCAACGAAAGACTTACATTATCATTTTATGAAAAAAGGAGACGGAAATAACATGAATATAATCATACTTGGTTCCGGAGGCTGTGTCAGCACGCCAAGAGCATGTTGTAACTGTCCTGTATGTACAGAAGCGCGGCAGAAAGGATTTCCTTATGCAAGAACGGGGTGCAGTCTGTTTGTTAAAGATGTGAATCTGTTGATTGATACGCCGGAAGATATCAATGTTTCATTGAATAATTCCGGCATACACAAAGTAGAACATATTTTATACAGCCATTGTGATCCCGATCACACAATGGGAATGAGAGTAATTGAACAATTGAAAATGGACTGGCTTGCCAATTCTCTGGGAAAGAAACCGGAGAATCCGATAGAAGTTGCTTCTTTGCCTGCCATTCTCGCAGATATTAAAAAGCAAGGTACAAAGTATGGCTCAGCCATTGAATATTATGAGGCATGCGGTCTTATCTATACAAAAGAAATTCGTGCTTTCAAAAAAGACAATATTTTGATAGAGCTGGTTCCTGTAGATGAACAGGAGCATGTGGCAGTATTTATTATTTCTTCTAACAGTAAAAAGATAATTTATGCGCCATGCGATGTAAAGCCTTTTCCAAAGTCAGAGAAATTTCAAGGTGCAGATGTTTTGATTATTGGCAATACCATTGTCGGGGATATATTAAAAGATGGCTTTGTATTAAGCGAAGATAACTCACTGCGCAAAGAACTGTTTACTTTAGATGAAATTGATACCATACGGAAACAGTATGGTATCAGGGAAGTTTTTATTACACATTTAGAGGAAGACTGGGGAAAATCATATGATGATTACAGAGACTTGGAGCGAGGATTGAACCTAATACATTTTGCGTATGACGGATTGAAAATACAGTTGTGAACAGAGTAAGGGCTGGTTTAAAAAATGTAAAGGAGATAAATTTTATGGAGAAAAAATTGAAAATCGTAGTGGATAACTGTCCTCAAAATCACAAATGTCCGGCTGTTAAGGTCTGTCCGGTAGGAGCGTTAAGCCAGAAAGAGTTTGAAGCACCTCAAATAGACTATGACAAGTGTATTGGCTGCGGTAAATGTTCAAAGCTTTGTCCTAAAAAGGCATTGGTATTGTAAATGATCAGATGGAACAGAATTTGAGGTAAAGATATGATATTTGAAACAGAAAGATTATATTTGCGGGAAATGAACCAATCTGATTTTGATTCATTGTGTAAGATACTACAGGATGAAGAAACAATGATTGCTTATGAAGGTGCATTTAGTGACAGTGAAGTGCAGGAATGGCTGGAACGTGGATACATGGACAAAGCACTATAGAGGTGTTGATATGCCCCATTTTTGTTATGTGGCATATCACTGATAAACCGGAATTGAATAGTACAAGCTGGAATTGGGACTGTAATGGGTTTATGGTATTGAAACAGGAGGAGCAAATATATAATGAAGGAAGAAAATGAATTACGGAAGAACCTGGATAAATTACATACAACT
>RAYR01000006.1 GCA_003612405.1 bacterium 0.1xD8-71 | reverse complement strand
GAGGAGCCGTATGCGGAAAAGCCGCACGTACGGATCTGTGAGGGGCTGGCATCGTGAGGTGCCTGTCTACTCGACTGCGGAGGAATAAAATGGATTCAAAACTTTTCTATAAAGCAATGTCAGGATTTTATGATTTAATAGATATTGTCTATTTTAGAGATTACGAGAACAGTCCAAGAAAGGCGGTATTTGAAAGCATTGGCAATACAGAAAAGGTTTTGGATTTGTGTACCGGTACAGCGACAAATGCCTTAAAAATCGCAGAATTAAAGCCTTTGTCTGAAGTGATCGGCATAGACTTATCAAAAGATATGTTGAAAATTGCTCAAGGTAAAGCTGAGAGGTCTAAAGTACCAAATATAAAACTATACCATATGGACGCAACCAATATGAGGTTTCATGATAAGTTTTTTGACAAGATACTTCTTTCGTTAGTTTTGCATGAGGTTGAGGAAGATCTGGCGGGAAAAATTCTTGCTGAAGCTAAAAGAGTATTAAAAGATGATGGGGAGATTATTGTTACAGAATGGGAAAAAAGCAGGAAACTTTTTTGCAGGGCAGTATTTTTACCGATAGAAATTTTAGAACCAAAGCCTTTTAAGTCATTTATAAAAAAAGATTTATACCGTTATTTTGAACGATATGGTTTGAAAGTAGTGTCAGAAGTACATTGTGACTATTCAAGAGTATTGAAACTCAAAAAGGCAGAGTATTGAGTGAAACAGAGCGGAATTGTGAGGAAGGATCGAGTTAACACAGGAATATAATGGGTTTAGCATAGAAATGTGAAACATGGACAAGCGATTTTGGAGTGGCTTTGGAGACAGAAACAGGAGGAGCAAATATAAAATGAAGGAAGAAAATGAATTACGAAAGAACCTGGATAAATTACATACAACTAAGTTAGGGATAGAG
>RAYR01000005.1 GCA_003612405.1 bacterium 0.1xD8-71 | reverse complement strand
AAGTTAGGGATAGAACGCATTAAAAGAAATCTGTCTTTGGAGACAGAAGATGTGGTTGACTGGTGTAAAATGAAAATAAACTCTGTCAATGCCGTGATTACACGAAATGGAAAGAACTGGTATGTTCATGTAGATCATGATATTTTAACGGTAAATGCACATAGCTATACGATTATTACGGCACATAAGGCAAAGAAATGAAATTGATTGGAATTTGCAGGGACGGATAATTTATATTCTGGAGAAAACGTAATGAATGATCAATTTATACAGGGAGTAATATTTGATTGGGATAGAATAAATAATGATAGTTATCTGAAGAAAATAGAAGCATTTAAAGGTATCGAAGAACTTGATTTTAATAGTCCGGTAACCTTTTTTGTCGGAGAAAATGGAAGCGGTAAATCAACATTATTGGAGGCGCTTGCAGTGGCTCATGGGTTTAATCCGGAGGGAGGAACCAAGAATTATGTTTTTTCCACACATGATACCCACTCGGAATTATGTGATGCAATAAGGATTTCAAAGGGATATAGGAGGGAAAAATGGGGGTATTTTCTTAGAGCTGAAAGCTTTTATAATGTTGCAACCCAAGAGGAGGAATATGCAGATATTGTGCATCCCTCGGCTAAATATCATGAAAAATCACATGGAGAAAGTTTCCTGGCATTAGCGCAGAATAATCTGCGGGCAAATGGTTTATATCTTTTTGATGAACCGGAAGCAGCATTATCGCCGCAAAGACAGCTTACTTTGTTAATGGAAATATATCGGTGTGCCCAAAAAGGGGCGCAGTTTTTTATAGTTACACATTCACCCATTTTGCTGGGAATCCCCAATGCAGATATATACTGTTTTGATAATGGAAGTATACATTTATGCGAATATGAGGAAACAGAAAGCTATCAGGTTACAGAAATGTTTATAAATAACAGGCATACTTTGTTGGACAGGCTTTTAATAGAGTAGTTTATAAAATATGATAACTTTTGATGAAGTGTATTGGCTGCGGTAAGTGATCAAATTTGTTATGTGTCCTATCGCTGATGAATCGG